>JBKYML010000003.1:0-516069 GCA_046940335.1 Enterobacterales bacterium AN_CKDN230030167-1A_HGKHYDSX7 | reverse complement strand
AAAGGCGTTTATCGTTCCGACTGCGTTGGAAGTGGTGCGCATTATAAGGGGATCTGAAACCTCGTCAACCCTTTATTTCAAAAACATTTCAATGACACGAAAACACAGCGGGGAAGGCCTCATCGACCTTCCCCGCTGCTTATATAGCTATGTGTGCACGCACTCGGCTCACTCGGCCTTCAGCGTAATCCGGGCAAACGCCTTCTTGCCGGCCTGGCACACATGCGTGCTGCCCACGACGAACATGAACCCGCGATCCACGCTCTCGCCATCCACCTTGACGGTCCCGGCATTCAACAGGTCCCGCGCAGCAGCCGAGTTCTTGACCAGCCCGGCACGGTTCAGCACGGCGGCGATCGGCATGTCTTCAGCCGACACGATCTCGACCTCAGGCAGGTCTTCGGGCAGTTCACCCTCTTTCATGCGATTGCCTGCGGCACGGTGCGCACTGGCCGCCGCCTCTTCGCCGTGGAACCGCGCCACGATCTCCTCGGCCAGCTTGATCTTGACGTCACGCGGATTGGCACCACCCTGCACGTCAGCACGCAGCTGATCGATCTCCTCCATCGAGCGGAAGCTCAGCAGCTCGAAGTAACGCCACATCAACGTATCGGGAATCGACACCAGCTTGCTGTACATCACGCCGGGCGCCTCCTGGATGCCGACATAATTGCCCAGCGACTTGGACATCTTCTTCACACCGTCGAGCCCTTCGAGCAGCGGCATGGTGACGATGTTCTGCGCTTCCTGGCCGTAGGCACGCTGCAGCTCGCGCCCCATCAGCAGGTTGAACTTCTGATCGGTCCCGCCCAGCTCGACGTCCGCCTTGAGCGCGACCGAGTCATACCCCTGCACCAATGGATAGAGGAACTCATGAATGGCGATGGGCTGATTGCTGGAGTACCGCTTGTCGAAGTCGTCGCGCTCCAGCATGCGAGCCACGGTGTACTGCGACGCCAGCCGAATGAAGTCGGCCGGGGTGAGCTGATCCATCCACGTGGAGTTGAACGCCACCTCGGTCTTGGCCGGATCCAGGATCTTGAAGACCTGCTGCTTGTAGGTCTCGGCGTTGTCCAGCACCTGCTCGCGCGTCAGCGGTGGGCGCGTGGCGCTCTTGCCGCTCGGGTCACCGATCATGCCGGTGAAGTCACCGATCAGGAAGATCACCTGGTGCCCCAGCTCCTGGAACTGACGCAGCTTGTTGATCAGCACCGTATGGCCCAGGTGCAGGTCCGGCGCGGTCGGGTCGAAGCCGGCCTTGATGCGCAGCGGCTCACCGCGCTTGAGCTTCTCGACCAGTTCCGACTCGACCAGCACCTCTTCCGCACCGCGCTTGATAAGCGCCAGCTGTTCTTCAACCGACTTCATACACAGACCCGCAAGGCTCAGATTCAAAGGGAGCCAACCATACAAGATCGGCCATCAAAAACAAGTTCGACACACGATGTGACTCATGGCGGGCCTCGAGACGTCTGCCGCCCTTGCGCCGAAAAGGTTTTGGTTATATTTTATACAGTTATTTCATCTTCATCATGTCATTCATCTATTCCTTTTCACCTTTTCAAAGTCACCTTACCTATGCCCAACGACACGCCTAAAGCGCCTCCGCTTTATCCGAAGAGCCATCTATTGGCCGCCAGTGGCCTAGCCGCCCTGCTCAGCCTGGCGCTTCTGGTCTTCCCTACCAGCGACGTGGAAGCCAAGAAGACCACCCTCAGCCTCGAACTGGACAGTCCGGTCGAACAACTCAAGGACGACTCGCGCGCGGCTCCGCTCGTTCAGTCGAACAACCAGCAGGCCTCGCCCTTCGCCCAGATCGACACACCGGAAGCGGTGGCCAAGCCTGCCCAGGAGACGGCCACCACAGCCCCTGCCAAAGCCCTGCCGAGCCATCGGGAAGTGAAGGTCGCCAAGGGCGATACGCTATCCACGCTGTTCGCCAAGGTCGGCCTGCCTGCCAACGTGGTTCATGATGTGCTCGCCAGCAGCAAGCAGGCCAAGCAGTTCAGCCAGCTCAAGCATGGCCAGGTGCTGCAGTTCGAGTTCGACAAGGACGGTGCACTGGCCCTGTTGCATACCAAGGTCAACAACCTCGAAAGCATCCGCCTGGCGCGTACCGACAAAGGCTTCACCTTCGAGCGCGAAATCAGCAAGCCCGTGGTGCGCACGGCCTACGCACACGGCGTGATCAACAGCTCGCTGGCCGCTTCGGCGCAGCGTGCCGGCCTGTCCCATAGCATGACCATGGACATGGCCCGCGTCCTGGGCTACGACATCGACTTCGCCCAGGACATCCGCCCTGGCGACGAATTCGACGTGGTCTACGAGCAGAAGGTCATGGACGGCAAGGTCGTTGGTACCGGCAACATCCTCTCCGCCCGCTTCACCAACCGCGGCAAGACCTACACCGCAGTGCGCTACACCAACAAGCAGGGCAACACCAGCTACTACACTGCCGATGGCAACAGCCTGCGCAAGGCTTTCATCCGTACCCCGGTCGACTTCGCCCGCATCAGTTCGCGCTTCTCGGCCGGGCGCAAGCACCCGATCCTCAACAAGATCCGTGCGCACAAGGGCGTCGACTACGCAGCACCACGCGGCACGCCGATCAAGGCTGCAGGCGACGGCAAGGTACTGCTGGCCGGACGTCGAGGCGGCTATGGCAATACCGTGATCATCAAGCATGGCAACGCCTACCAGACCCTCTACGGGCACATGCAGGGCTTCGCCAAGGGCGTCACCACCGGCAGTACCGTGAAACAGGGCCAGGTGATCGGTTACATCGGTACCACGGGCCTGTCCACCGGCCCGCACCTGCACTATGAGTTCCAGGTCAACGGTGTACACGTGGACCCGCTGAGCCAGAAGGTGCCCATGGCCGATCCGATCGCCAAGGCCGAGCGCCAGCGTTTCCTGCAGCAGAGCAAACCCCTGATCGCCCGCATGGATCAGGAAAAAGCCACCCTGCTCGCCTCCAACAAGCGTTGAGCATGGCGCTCTACATCGGGGTGATGTCCGGCACCAGCCTGGACGGGCTGGACATTGCCCTGGTCGAGCAAGGCGAATCCATTCGCCTGCTGGCCAGCCATTACCTGCCCATGCCTGGGGATCTTCGCCAGGCCTTGCTCGCCTTGTGCGCCAGCGGGCCGGACGAAGTGGCCCGCATGGCGTTGGCCGAGAACCACTGGGCCAGCCTCGCAGCCGACGGGGTGAACACCCTGCTCGCCGCGCAAGGCTTGTCGCCTACGGACATCCGCGCCATTGGCAGCCACGGGCAAACCATCCGCCATGAACCTGCACGTGGCTTCACGGTGCAGATCGGCAACCCGGCCCTGCTGGCCGAACGGACCGGCATCACTGTCGTCAGTGATTTCAGACGCCGCGATGTGGCGGCAGGCGGCCAGGGAGCACCGTTGGTACCGGCCTTTCACGAGGCGCTGTTCGCCGGCCTGAAGCACCCCCTTGCAGTCCTGAACGTCGGCGGTTTCAGCAACCTCAGCCTGGTCGAACCCGGTATGCCTGTGCGCGGCTTCGACTGCGGTCCCGGCAACGTGCTGCTGGACGCCTGGATCGAACGCGTCAAGGGTCAACCCTTTGATGCCGACGGCCGATGGGCCGCCAGCGGGCGCCTTTCGCAACCCTTGCTCGACACCTTGCTGGCAGCACCGTTCTTTGCGGGGAATGGCCCCAAGAGCACGGGGCGCGAAGTCTTCAACCTGCCGTGGCTGGACAGCCACCTGGCCGTGCTGGGCCCGCTCGCGGACCACGACGTTCAGGCGACCCTGCTGGAGCTGACCGCACGCAGCATCGTCGACGCGTTGCGTCAGGCGCAGCCCCGCTGCCAAAAGGTTCTGGTCTGTGGCGGTGGAGCACGCAATGGCGCGCTGATGCAGCGTCTGGCCGGTCTCCTGCCAGGGGTGAGCGTCGTCAGTACCGCCGCACAAGGCGTGGACCCGGATTGGATGGAGGCCATGGCATTCGCCTGGCTCGCCCACTGCTGCCTGGAAGGCATTCCGACCAACCGGCCCAGCGTGACAGCCGCAAAAGGGTTACGCGTGCTGGGCGCCATCTACCCCGCCTGACGTCGGCACCCGGAGCGCAGACAGCAAAACGCCGCGCAATCGCGCGGCGTTCTGGCCTTAGGCGCCCACTCAGATCGAGAAGGACGAACCGCACCCGCAGGTGGTGGTGGCATTCGGATTCTTGATGACGAACCGCGAGCCTTCCAGGCCTTCCTGGTAATCCACCTGAGCACCTGCCAGATACTGGAAGCTCATGGGATCGACCACCAGCGCCACGCCTTCGCGCTCGACCACGGTGTCATCGTCGGCCACGTCCTCATCGAACGTGAAACCGTACTGGAAGCCCGAACAACCGCCGCCCGTGACGAAGACGCGCAACTTCAGACGATCGTTGCCTTCCTCGGTCACCAAGGTCTTGACCTTGTGCGCGGCCCCTTCAGTGAACTCCAGGATGGTAGGGGTGAAGGTTTCGACACTCATCTGACTCTCCCGGCGCAATGCCGCCATAACACGTGATGGCGGCATTATCCGCTTCCCCTAGAAAATTGGTCAACTATGGGAGGCGTGAGCGGCAAGCTTCACGCACAAGCGGGTCGCGGCGCTTCGTTGATCTGTTCTTGCCTGTAGCGTCCATCCCCTAGGGCAGCATGCCCGCGTGAGCCAGGCCCAGACGCTCATCCAGCCCGAAGAGGATGTTCAGGTTCTGCACGGCCTGCCCAGAAGCCCCTTTGACCAGGTTGTCGATCACCGACAGCACCACGACCAGGTCGCCGCCTTGCGGGCGATGAACCGCGATACGGCACATGTTGGCGCCCCGCACGCTGCGGGTTTCTGGATGGCTGCCCGCTGGCATCACATCGACGAACGGCTCGTCGGCATAGCGCTTTTCGAACAGCGCCTGCAGGTCGACCGACGTGTCGGCCACCGTCGCGTACAGGGTGGCGTGGATGCCGCGAATCATCGGGGTCAGGTGCGGCACGAACGTCAAGCCCACCTCGCCTCCCGCCGCCAGCCGCAGGCCCTGGCTGATTTCGGGCGAGTGCCGATGTCCTTTGACGGCATAGGCTTTCATGTTCTCGCCCGCTTCGCAGAACAGCGAGCCGACCGCAGCCCCCCGCCCTGCCCCACTGACGCCGGACTTGCAGTCCGCGATCAGGCGCATCGGGTCGGCCAGGCCGGATTCCAGCAGCGGCAGGAACCCCAGTTGCGTGGCGGTCGGGTAGCAGCCTGGCACGGCGATCAGGCGCGCCTGGCGAATCTTCTCGCGGTTGACTTCCGGCAGACCGTAGACCGCCCCCGGCAGTCGATCCGGTGCGCCATGGGGCTGGCCATACCATTTCTCCCATTCGACGGCGTCCTGCAGGCGGAAGTCGGCGGACAGGTCGATGATCCGGGTGCCGGCATCCAGCAACTCCCCCGCCAAGGCATGCGCAACGCCATGAGGCGTGGCGAAGAACACCACGTCGCACGCCGCCAGGGTCTTGGTGTCCGGTACGCTGAACTTCAGGCCGTCGTAGTGGCCTCGCAGATTGGGGTACATGTCCTCGACCGGCAAACCGGCTTCCGAACGCGAGGTGATGACCACCACGTCGGCCTGTGGGTGCTGCGCCAGCAGACGCAGCAGTTCGACACCGGTGTAACCCGTGCCGCCGACGATACCGACCTTGATCATGACGCGTGTCCCTCTCAACGAACCGAATGTAAAACCACGATGATAGGGATGCGCACGCCTGCTCACAACCGTTGTGATGGCCCCGGCGGCCGTTGCTCTCTACTATCTGACCACCGTGAAAAACCTCGAGGAAACCAACGATGCTCTATTTCTGGATCAAGGCGCTGCATATCGTCAGCATGGTGTGCTGGTTCGCCGGGCTGTTCTACCTGCCGCGGCTGTTCGTCTACCACGCCCAGAGCACCGACAGCGTCAGCCAGGAGCGCTTCGCCGTCATGGAGCGCAAGCTGTACCGGGGCATCATGAACCCCGCCATGATCGCCACCTACGTGTTCGGCATCTGGCTGCTGGTGATCAACCCAGGCTTCCTGAGCCAAGGCTGGATGCATGCGAAACTGACGCTGGTGCTGCTGCTGACCGGCTACCACCACATCTGCGGCGCACAGCGCAAACGCTTCGCCCTGGGTGAGAACCGACGCAGCCATGTCTATTACCGCTGGTTCAACGAGGTGCCTGTGCTCGTGCTGCTGGCTGTGGTCATCCTGGTGGTCGTCAAGCCGTTCTGATCCGTCGTCGGGCGCCGGGCCTACCGGCACCACCCGCCTCTGCCTTCAGGTGCTGCGCAAAAGCCAGCACCTCCCCCGGCCTCGCGGTACACTGGCGCTCTTTTCGCCGCCCAGGAGCCGCGCATGACCCGTTACGCCATGATCACCGGCGCCTCAAGTGGGCTGGGCCTGGCCCTGGCCGAGGCCTTGGCACGGCGCGGGCGCAGCCTCATTCTGGTGGCACGTCACCGCGAGGCCCTGGAACCCATCGCGCTCGAGCTGACTCAGCGGTTTGGCGTCGAGGTGTTGTTCCGTGCCTGTGACCTGAGCGAGCCGTTGCGAGTATCGGGCTTCGTGCTCGAGCTGGAAGAGGGCGAGCACCACATCGATCTACTGGTCAACTGTGCAGGCCTGCGTTCCTATGGGCCCTTCCTGGCACAGGAGTGGGCCGACGAGCAGGACCTGCTCGAAGTCAACATCATGACCCTGACGCGCCTGTGCCACGCCGTGGGCAACCTCATGGCGCTGCAAGGCGGAGGGCAGATCCTCAACGTGGCGGCCTTGGCGGCCCATGCGCCAGGCCCGTGGATGGCGGGCTATGCGGCCAGCAAGGCCTATGTCCTGAGCTTTTCCGAGGCCTTGCGCGAGGAACTCAGGCGGATCGGCATCCAGGTCTCGGTGCTCTGCCCTGGCCCGGTCCGATCGCCGCGGCGACGTATTCCACGGCTGGAAGGCAGGCGCCGCTGCCTGAGCGCCGAAGAAGTTGCGCTGTATACAGTACGGGCACTGGACAAGAACCGCGCATTGATCCAACCGGATGGTCGCTATCGCTGGCTGGCGCTGGCGCCGCGCCTGCTGCCACGCTGGTTGACCCGCAAGCTGGCAGGCGTCATCCACCAGCGCTATCGGCCGCTGGGCATCGAATAGCGCTGGGCGGAGGCGATCACGCTGGTTACACTCGGCGCGACCCTCACCATGGAGACGTACTGTGGAGACTCTCTTCACCAAGATCATCAACCGGGAAATTCCGGCCAAGATCATCTACGAGGACGACCAGGTCCTGGCCTTTCACGACATTGCCCCGCAGGCCCCGGTGCACTTTCTGGTCATCCCGAAAAAGCCCATCCGTACCCTCAACGACCTGCAGGAAGACGACAAGCTCCTGGCCGGCCACATCCTGTTCACGGCACAGCGCCTGGCCAAGGAGCTGGGGTGCGAGGACGGTTTCCGCGTCGTCATGAACTGCAATGAGCTGGGTGGCCAGACGGTCTACCACATCCACCTGCACGTGCTCGGCCAGCGCCAGATGAACTGGCCGCCGGGCTGATCCCGCACACGCCCGTACCCAGCGATTGAGGTACACTGTCGGGCACACTCTTGCGGAGGTGCCCGATGGCTACCGAACGTCACTACTCGCCGCTCGACCGCGTGCTGTTGCAGGCCGACACCGCCCTGCGCACACTGCTCCCCTTCAGCGGCCAACCGTCTCGTCCCTCTCCCGCCGTCGTCAAGCCCGACGTTCAGCTGGACGAGCCCCAGACCCGGCACGTTGCCGGTCTCATGCGGATCAACCACACCGGCGAAGTCTGCGCCCAGGCGCTGTACCAAGGGCAGGCGCTGACGGCGAAACTGCCACAAGTCCGCAAGGCCATGGAGCACGCCGCCGAAGAAGAGATCGATCACCTGGCCTGGTGCGAGCAGCGCATTCGCCAGCTCAACAGCCACCCCAGTGTCCTCAACCCGCTGTTCTACGGCATGTCGTTCGGCATTGGCGCCTTTGCCGGGCTGGTCAGCGACAAAGTCAGCCTGGGGTTCGTCGCGGCGACCGAGCGGCAAGTGTGCAAGCACCTGGACGAGCATCTGGCGCAACTGCCCGCCGAGGACGAAAAATCCCGCGCGATTCTCGAACAGATGCTGACCGACGAAGCGCACCACGCCGAGTCCGCGCTGGATGCCGGCGGCTACCGCTTCCCTGCCCCGGTGCGCGTCGGCATGAGCCTGCTGGCCAAGGTCATGACCAAGAGCACCTACCGTATCTGAAGGCGTGACCTGGGGGTGCGCTGCATCCCCAGGTCCACGCGTGTCAGTCCAGCTCGACGATCTCGTAGCCGTGGGTGACGTCCACGCCCGCACGTTCGAGCATGATGGATGCCGAGCAATACTTCTCCGCCGACAATTCCACGGCACGCTTGACCTGGGCCTCCTTCAGCCCACGCCCCTTGACCACGAAATTCATGTGGATGCGAGTGAAGACTTTCGGCTCCTCGTCGGCCCGATCGGCCTCCAGGAACGCCTCGCAGCTTTCCACGCGCTGACGCGACTTCTTCAGGATGCTCACGATGTCGAAACTGCTGCAGCCGCCTAGGCCCAGTAGCAGCATTTCCATCGGACGCACGCCCAGATTCCGCCCCCCGGCCTCGGGTGGGCCATCCATGACGACCACATGCCCGCTGCCTGACTCACCAAGGAACATGGCCTCGCCGGCCCACTGGATACGCGCCTTCATTGTTCCTGACTCCCGACTGACAAAAGGTCCTCAGCTTAGACGCTGTCGGTGCGGTTGAAAACGATAAAGTCACCCCGTTTGACTACCGACGTGCGACAAGCGGTCTGATAAGCTGACGCCAATTCGCTGACGGCTTGCCGTCAAATAACCGATAAAACCCTTCGTGCACGCGTGGACAGGATTCCGTGATGGTCGCCTCAGCCTTGGCTCCTCGAATCAAGAACATCGACAAGTTGCTGGCGCATTGTCAGCGACGCCGCCATGCGGCCAAAAGCAACCTCATCAGCGCCGGAGACATGGCCGATAGTCTGTCCTTCATCATCAAGGGCTCGGTCACCATCCTGATCGAAGATGACGATGGGCATGAAATGATCATCGCCTACCTCAATGCCGGCGATTTTTTCGGCGAGCTCGGTCTGTTCGGCCCCGAAGCGCAGGCCTGCCAACGCAGCGCCTGGGTACGCGCCAAGACCGACTGCGAAATTGCGGAAATCAGCTACGAGAAATTTCGCGAACTGGCCAAGGAAGACCCGCAGATTCTGTATGCCTTGGGCGCACAGATGGCGCAACGTTTGCGCAACACCACGCGCAAGGTCGGCGACCTGGCATTTCTCGACGTGACCGGGCGTGTGGCACACTGCCTGCTGGAGCTGTGTCAGCAACCTGATGCCATGACCCACCCGGAGGGCATGCAGATCAAGGTGACACGTCAGGAGATCGGCCGCATCGTCGGCTGCTCCCGGGAGATGGTCGGCCGTGTCCTCAAGGACCTCGAGGAGCGCAACCTGGTACAGGTCAAGGGCAAGACCATGATCGTGCTGGGCGCACGCTGAGACTACCGGATCACGCGCAGGGCAAGGCGTCGAGCACGTGCTGGTACACGCGGACGAAGTCACGCGCCCAGGGCGCATCCGGCACCACTTCGCTCAAGGCGATATGGCTCTCGACCTGGCACCGTTGTTCCAGGGCGCAACAGGTGTTGAAGCGGTTCACGGCCTGGATCATCGAGACGCGCTCGTCCTCGAGCAACAAGGCACCGTGGACCAACACGACTGGCCGCCTGCCATCCAGCCCCTGGCGCCAACGCTGGGCCGTGCCGACCCACTTGCGGCCCTGGATATTGACGTTGTAGCGGCCATCGCAGAAGGCGCCTTCCACCTCGCCCAACGACGCGTCCACACCCCACGCGCCGAGCAGCTCGCACAAGGGAAGGCACAGACGCTCATAGGCCCGCTCGATCCGGCCATGGTCCCCTTCGCTGCGCGGCGCCACGTAGACCAGCGCCAGGTTGACCGTTGCTGACGACTGCGGCACGGGCTCACCTCCGGTCTCGCGCAGCAGGATCGGCCAGCCCGCGTCGGCGAGCTGCCGGCTGGCGGTATCGAAACCCTCCAGACGGCTCATGCGCCGAGGCATGACCAGTGCCCGGTCAGTAGGTCGCCAGACCAGCAGGCCGGATGCGCGTGTCCCCTGGCACACCTCCGTCAGCAATGCCTGCTCGGCCTGCAGGCCTTGCTCCACTTCAAGGTTCAACACACCGTCCGTCATCGTGCCTCCTCGTCCATGCCGCCGTGCGGCCTCCACAGTCCCTGTCGCCTGAAGGGGCCGCCACACTCAGTCCAGAGCACCGCCCGAGCCTTGCACCGGCACTTCGGGGAAGAATAACCGCTGCAGCTCCTGCCCCGGCAACTCGGCCCGCATGAAGGCCTCGCCGACCAGGAAGGCATACACCTCGTTGATCTTCATCAGATCGACATCGGCGCGGTTGAGCACGCCGCTCTCGGTGATCGCCAGACGATCGCGCGGGATCCTCGGCAGCAGGTCCAACGTGGTCTCCAGACTGACCTCGAAGGTGTGCAGGTTACGGTTGTTCACGCCGATCAACGGCGTGTCCAGCTTGGCGAGCGCACGCTCCAGTTCGTCGCCATCGTGCACTTCCACCAGCACGTCCAGGCCGACCTGCCTGGCCGTCGCGGCCAGCTCGGCCATGCGCACGTCGTCCAGGGCCGATACGATCAGCAGGATGCAGTCGGCACCCAGCGCCCGGGCCTCCACCACCTGGTAGGGATCGATCAGGAAGTCCTTGCGAATGACCGGCAGGGCACAGGCCGCGCGCGCTTGCTGCAAGTACGCATCGGCGCCCTGGAAGAAATCGATGTCGGTCAGCACCGACAGGCAGGTCGCGCCCCCCTTCTCGTAGCTGACCGCGATCTCGGCCGGTTCGAACTGCTCGCGGATCACGCCCTTGCTGGGCGACGCCTTCTTGATCTCGGCAATCACAGCCGGTTTCTTCTGCCCGGCCTGCTCGATCAGCGCCCTGGCAAAACCCCGCGGCGCATCGGCCGAGGCGGCCAGCCGCTCGAGTTCGTCCAGACCTACCCGGCGGCGGCGCTCGGCCACTTCCTCGACCTTGCGCGCCAGAATGTTCTCCAATACCGTCGGTACGCTCATGCCTCGTTCTCCTGCTTGAATACCGCGGTAAAGGCGCCCAACTCTTGCACTTTTTCCCAGGCCAGCCCGGTGTGCAGGACGTCGTGCGCCAGGTCGACCCCAGACTTGAGGCTCATGGCATGGTCGGCCGCGTACAGCGCAGCGCCTGCATTGAGCACGATCATCTCGGCCGCCTTCTGTCCTTCTTCGGTCTTGCGCCGGCCCAGGGCATCGCGGATCAGCGCCAGGGATGCCTGCGGACCGTCCACGGCCAGCCCATGCAGGCTCTGGCTCTTGATCCCCAGGTCTTCAGGCTCGACCCAGTACTCGGAGATCTCGCCTTTGTTCAGTTCGGCGACGAACGTGGGCGCCGCCAGGCTGAACTCGTCCAGACCATCCTTGGCGTGCACCACCAGCACATGCTTGCTGCCCATGCGCTGCAGCACTTCGGCCAACGGTCTGCACAGGGCCTGGCTGAACACGCCGACGACCTGATGGCGCACGCCGGCCGGATTCGTAAGCGGGCCCAGCATGTTGAACAGGGTGCGCAGCCCCAGATCACGCCGTGGGCCGGCCGCATGCTTCATCGCCGAATGGTGGCCCTGGGCGAACATGAAACCGATGCCCAGCGCGTCGACGCAGCGTGCCACCTGCACCGGGGTGAGGTTGAGGTAGATGCCAGCGGCTTCCAGCAGATCGGCGCTGCCGCTCTTGCCGGACACCGCACGATTGCCATGCTTGGCCACGGGGCAGCCTGCCGCGGCCAGCACGAAGGCCGACGCCGTGGACACGTTGAAGATGTTGGCGCCGTCGCCACCGGTACCGACGATGTCGACCACACCTTCGGGGTTGGCCAACTCGACCTTGTCGGCCAGCTCGCGCATCACCGTCACCGCACCGACGATCTCGTCGATGCTCTCGCTCTTCATGCGCATGGCCATGAGAAAGGCGCCGATCTGTGCATCACTGCACTGGCCGGTCATGATCTGTCGCATGACATCACGCATTTCGTCGGTCGACAGGTCCAGCTGGCCGACGATGCGGCTCAATGCACTCTTGATATCCATGGTCTGTCCTTAGCGCTGTCCGCCGGTCTGCTTGAGGAAATTGGCGAACAGTTCGTGGCCTTGTTCGGTCAGGATCGATTCGGGGTGGAACTGCACGCCTTCGACGTTCAGGGTCTTGTGGCGCAGGCCCATGATCTCGTCCACCGAGCCGTCGTCGTGTGCCGTCCAGGCCGTGATTTCCAGGCACTCGGGCAAGGTCTCGCGCTTGACCACCAGCGAGTGGTAGCGCGTCACGGTGACCGGGTTGGCCAGTTGGGCGAACACGCCCAGGTCACGATGGTGGACGGGGCTGGTCTTGCCATGCATCACCTGCCGGGCACGCACCACGTCGCCGCCGAACGCCTGACCGATGGACTGATGGCCCAGGCAGACGCCCAGGATCGGCAACTTGCCGGCAAAATGCCGGATGGCTTCGAGGGAGATCCCGGCTTCGCTCGGGGTGCAGGGGCCGGGGGAGACGACGATGCGTTCCGGGGCCAGGGCCTCGATCTCGGCAAGGGTCAGTTCATCGTTGCGGATGACCTTGACCTCGGCTCCCAGCTCGCCCAGGTACTGCACCACGTTGTAGGTGAAGGAGTCGTAGTTGTCGATCATCAGCAGCATGGGGCACCTGTGCACTCGAGTCGATGAGAGAAACACCCTGGGGCAGCGACCTGCCGCGGACCTGCGCCGACCACCCGGCGTCCTGCGGCGCGCAGGGCGAGCCACGCGCCGTTGACAGCGCGCGAAGGGGTTGGCGTGTGGGGCATGGAGCGGTGAATCGGCATGGGGCGTTCTCCTGGGGGTTGGAGCCGCCGTACCGGTGAGCTGTCTGGAATCTGGAACCTGCTGGCCGATGACGGCGGCAGGGTCCGGTTTCAAACCGCAACGACTTGCCGCTTCCTAGAGGAAGCGCCACCAACGGGTGAATGAAGTCGTCACGTGACAGGTCATGCTACCTAACCATCGAGGGTGTGCGGGCATGGCGTGATGCCATGGCCTGCGTGAAATGTGGCCCGAGTATAGCGTTGCGCCGAAGCGAGCGTCGACCCTTTTTCCGAGGTTTTCTCGCCTGTTCGCAGGCGTCGAATCTGCACCGCATCGAGCGATGACGTCTGTGCTGGATTGGTCGCCGTCGCGCCCGTTGGCAGCGGTTTTCAGCCCGATGCGAGCCGCTTTGTCCATCGGCTTGCACGATGGGCAAGCTGGGAAATTTCCTAACTCAACTTGGGAAGCGTCTCCTATCCCGGAGAAAACCGACTGCACCAGCATGCGACGGGTCCAGCGGCCGTTTTGCCACGGTCGGCTATCGTTCCCTCACAACACCAATAACAAGGACCGCCCCATGCGCACTCCCCCTTTCCTGCGCGCGCTGCTCGGCACGCTCATTCTGTCGGCGGGGCCCGCCCTGGCTGCCCCGACGCCTTACTCGGGCATGATCGTGTTCGGTGACAGCCTGAGCGACGCAGGGCAGTTTCCCGATGCCCAGCACCTGCCCGATGGCCTGCGCTTCACCAACCGCGGTCCGGATGGCGCCTACGGGCAGGTCTCACCGACCCTGCTGGGTCAACAACTGGGGATCGCGCCGACGGCCCTGCTGCCGTCCACCTCGCCACTCAGCCCTGCCCTGGGTCGGCCGGATGGCGACAACTGGGCGGTCGGCGGCTATCGGACCGACCAGATCCTCGACTCGATCATCGGCACTTCTTCCGTGCAAAGCCCGCAAGCCGGCATCGACCGGCAACGGCCAGGCTACCTGGCCAATGGGCACAGGGCAGACCCCAATGCGCTGTATTACCTGACCGGGGGCGGCAACGACTTCTTGCAAGGCTGGGTCACCAGTCCGGCGGGCGCGGTGGCCGCCGCGTCTCGCCTGGCGGGCAGCGTCCAGGCCCTGCAACAAGGTGGCGCCCGCTACATCATGGTCTGGCTGCTGCCTGACCTGGGGCAGACGCCCACGTTCAGCGGCTCGCCTCTGCAAGGCGCGCTGTCTCAACTGTCCGGCGTGTTCAACCAGGCACTGGTCGGGCAACTGGGGCAGATCGACGCGCAGATCATCCCGCTCAACGTCCCAGCGCTGCTACAAGAAGCCATCAACGACCCGGCTGCGTTCGGCCTGGCCACCGACCAGAACCTGGTCGGCACCTGCTACAGCGGCAACAACTGCCGGCAGAACCCGGTCTATGGCATCGATGGCCTGACCCCCGACCCTGAGCGCCTGCTGTTCAACGATGCCGTGCACCCCACCACGGCGGGCCAGCGCCTGATCGCCGACTACGCCTATTCGATCCTCTCGGCCCCCTGGGAGCTGTCGCTGCTGCCCGACATGGCGCTGGGCAGCCTGGCAGCCCATCAGGACACGCTGCGCAGCCAGTGGCAGAGCCCCTGGCAGGCGACAGGCCAGTGGCAGGCAATCGTCGCCGCCAGCGGTCAGGACCTGGACATCGACGGGCAGCGCAGCGCCGCTAGCGGGGATGGCCGGGGCTACCAGCTGACCGTGGGCGGCAGCTACCGCGCGAACGAGGACTGGCGGCTGGGTGTCGCCGGCGGCGTGGGGCGACAGTCGCTGGAACTCGGCGCGCAAGACTCGCGCTATCGGCTGCACAGTTACCTGGCGACGGCCTTCGCCCAGTATGCGCATGACCGCTGGTGGGCCGACGCCGCCCTCACGGCTGGCCACCTGGACTACGACGACCTGAAGCGGACCTTCGCCCTGGGCGTCGGTCAGCGTACCGAGCGCGGCGACACCGACGGCCACGCCTGGGCCGCCATGGGCCGCCTGGGCGTGAACCTCATGCCCGAGGCCAGTCCCTGGCAGCTGTCACCGTTCCTCAGCGCCGACTATGCCCGGGTCCATGTCGCGGGGTACGGCGAGCGCAGCGATCGCGCCACGGCGCTCGACGTCCAGACCCAGACACGTACGTCGAAGCGCCTGGGCGCCGGCTTGCAGGCCGGCCTGAACCTGACGCCTCGCACGCGGCTGTTCGCAGAGGCTGCACGGGAACATGAGTTCGAAGACGATGCGCAGGCGGTGACGCTGAACCTCAAGCGTCTGCCGGACAACCGCTTCACCCTGGCCGGCTACCGCCCTGACAGCCAACTGACGCGGGCCAGCCTGGGCATCAACCATGAGGTCGTGTCGGGCGTGCGCCTTGGCGCGCACTACGACTGGCGCAAACAGGGCGAGCTCACCCAGCAAGCGGTGAACCTGGCCCTGAGCCTGGACTTCTGACACGGTTCACCGGGTCGCTCATGCGGCAGGCGCAGCGTCCCGTCGCATGACCGACCGCAGTCACGCCTTGCGCGTGGACTGCTCGGCGAGCGCCACGGCCCGGAACATGGCACGGCGCTTGTTGATGGTTTCTTCCCACTCCAATGCCGGTACCGAGTCGGCGACGATGCCGCCACCGGCCTGCACGTGCAGTTCGCCGTCCTTGATCACCGCGGTGCGAATGGCGATCGCGGTGTCCATGTTGCCGTTCCAGGCAAAATAGCCGACCGCGCCGCCATAGACGCCGCGCTTGACCGGTTCCAGCTCGTCGATGATCTCCATGGCACGGATCTTCGGCGCACCCGACAGGGTGCCGGCCGGCAGAATGGCGCGCAAGGCGTCCATGGCCGTCAGGTTTTCGCGCAACTGCCCGGTGACGTTGGAGACGATGTGCATCACGTTGGAGTAGCGCTCGATCACCATCTTCTCGGTCAGGCGCACGCTACCGGTCCGGGACACACGCCCGGTGTCGTTGCGGCCCAGGTCGATGAGCATCAGGTGCTCGGCGATTTCCTTCTCGTCGGACAGCAGGTCCTGCTCCAGCGCGCGGTCGGCTTCCTCGGTCGCGCCCCGTGGCCGGGTGCCGGCGATCGGGCGGACCGTGACCAGGTTGTCCTCGACCCGCACCAGCACTTCCGGCGAGCTGCCGACGACATGGAAGTCGCCGAAGTTGAAGAAATACATGTACGGCGTGGGGTTGAACGCCCGCAGGGCCCGATACAGATCGATGGGCGCCGCCTGGAAGTCGATCGACATGCGCTGGGACGGCACCACCTGCATGCAGTCGCCGGCCAGGATGTATTCCTTGATGGTGTCGACGGCGCGCTCGTAGTCCTCGCGGGTGAAGCTGGAGCGGAACGCCGGCTCGGCGGCCTGCGGCCCGCCCAGGTCGAGGCCGCGGCGCGGCGCGATCGGCTCGCGCAACGTGGCCAGCAAGGCCTGCAGACGTGCCTGGCCTGCCTCGAAGGCGTTGTCCTGGGCCGGGTCGACCAGCACGATCGCGTGCATCTTGCCGGCCAGGTTGTCGAACACCACGACGGCGTCGGACACCATCAGCAGGATGTCCGGTACACCCAGCGGATCGGGGTTGGGGCATGGGCCCAGGCGTGTCTCCACGTACCGCACGCAGTCATAGCCGAAATACCCGACCAGCCCGCCGTTGAAGCGCGGCAGGCCCGGAATGTCGGCAACCTTGTAGCGCTCCTTGAACTGCTCGACGAACGCCAGCGGGTCCTCGACGTCGTGGCACTCGACCTGCACGCCGTCCTGCAGGATGCTGACTTGGTGATCGTGCACGCGCAGCACCGTACGCGACGGCAGCCCGATCATCGAATAACGCCCCCACTTCTCCCCGCCCTGGACGGACTCGAGCAGGTAGGTGTTGGGTTGATCGGCCAGTTTCAGGTAGATCGACAGCGGTGTATCGAAGTCGGCCAGGGTCTCGAAGGCCAGGGGAATGCGGTTGTAGCCGGCAGCGGCCAGGCGCAGGAATTCGTCGCGGGTCATGGGTCAGCCTCGTGGCAAGCAGCAATGGGTCGGGCAGGTGGAGCGGCCGGCGGTGCGCCGGCAGGCGGACGTCAGGCGCGCCAGCGCCAGCGGGCCAGTGCCTTGATGACTTTCATCCAGAGTGTGCCGTTGACCATCACGTCGGGATCCTTGTCCTGGGAGGCGTGAAGAGGCGTCAACGTTATCCCACTGTCGGTGACGACGCAACCAGGCACCAGGGCGCGCAGGTCATCGATCACCAGGTCCGGGGATTCCTCTTCGATCGGGCGACCATGGTTGTAGCCGTAGCTCAGCGCCGCGCAGGGCACGCCCGCCGCCTTGGCCGCCAGCACGTCGCTGCGCGAGTCGCCCACGAACAGGGATTCGCCCGGCCGGGCGCCGGCCATCTGCATGACCCGCAGCAGGGCGGCCGGGTCGGGTTTCTTCTGGGGCAGGGTGTCGCCGCCGATGATCCAGCGGAAATACCGGCCGAGCTTCATCTGGTCCAGCAGGGGCCCGACGAAGCGTTCGGGCTTGTTGGTGATCAAGGCCATTTCCACGCCCTGCCGGTTCAGCCAGCGCAGGGTGTCGACCACACCGGGATAGAGCGTGGTCAGCGTGTGCGGCTCGTCGTAGGCCTGCATGAACAGCTCGAGCCCGTGCGCGGCATCGGCGTCGCTCACCTGGGCATGCTCCAGGCTGCCGGCCAGAGCACGGCGGACCAGCACCTCGGCGCCGTTGCCGACCCACTGGCGCACGGCCTCGATCCCGGCAGGCGGGCGGCCCAGCGCGACCAGCATGCGGTCGACCGCCGCGGCCAGGTCCGGCACCGAATCGATCAGGGTGCCGTCCAGGTCGAACATCACAAGCTTCGGCAGCGTCCCGGGAAACAGCTGCTCGAAGCCGCTCATGGGCGGGCCTGAGCCAGTTCGGCGCGCATCTGCGCGATGACGCTCTGGTAGTCCGGCGCGTTGAAGATCGCCGAGCCGGCGACGAAGGTGTCGGCGCCGGCCGCCGCGATCTCGCGGATGTTGTTGACGTTCACGCCGCCGTCGATCTCCAGGCGGATGTCACGCCCGCTGGCATCGATCAGGGCCCGCGCTTCGCGCAGCTTGTCGAGGGTGCCGGGGATGAACTTCTGACCGCCGAAGCCTGGGTTGACGCTCATCAGCAGCACCATGTCGACCTTGTCCATCACGTACTTGAGCACGTCCAGGCCCGTGGCCGGGTTGAACACCAGGCCAGCCTTGCAGCCGCCGTCGCGGATCAGTTGCAGCGAGCGGTCGATGTGCTGGGTCGCTTCGGGGTGGAAGGTGATGTAGCTGGCGCCGGCCTCGACGAAGTCGCCGATGATGCGGTCGACCGGGCTGACCATCAAGTGCACGTCGATCGGCGCGGTGATGCCGTACTTGCGCAGCGCCGTGCAGACCATCGGGCCGATGGTCAGGTTGGGCACGTAGTGGTTGTCCATCACGTCGAAATGGACGATGTCCGCCCCGGCCGCCAGGACCTTGTCGACCTCTTCGCCCAGGCGGGCGAAGTCGGCGGAAAGAATGGACGGGGCAATAGCGTAGGGCTGCATGGCGCACCTTTGGGCAGAATCACGGTGGCGCGCATTGTACCCCAGCCAGGCGGGTTGTCGCTGATCAGCGTCAACCCGCTTCGGCTGCCCTCCTCTGCCGTGGCCCGGCGTGATCAGGCCGGCTGCTGGGTGCGCAGTTTCTCGCTGCGCCCACGCAACCACTCCAGCGTCAGCAGCAGGACCACGGAGAACGCAATCAGCAGGGTCGCCGCCGCCGCGATGGTCGGGCTGAGGTTCTCGCGGATGCCGCTGAACATCTGCCGTGGCAAGGTGGCTTGTTCGGGCCCGGCGAGAAACAGCGTCACCACCACTTCGTCGAACGAGGTGGCGAAGGCGAACAGGGCGCCGGAGATCACGCCCGGCGCGATCAGCGGCAGGGTCACCCGGCGGAACGCCAGCAAGGGCGATGCACCCAGGCTGGCCGCCGCACGCACCAAGTTGTAATTGAAGCCCTGCAAGGTCGCCGACACGGTGATGATCACGAACGGCACGCCCAGCACCGCGTGCACCAGGATCAGCGACAGGAAGCTGTTGCCCAGGCCCAGCGGTGCGAAAAACAGGTAGCTGGCCACGCCGATGATCACCACGGGCACCACCATCGGCGAGATCACCAGCGCCATGACCAGCGACTTGCCAGGAAAGTCGCCGCGGGTCAGCCCGATCGCCGCCAACGTGCCGAACACCATGGCCAGCACGGTGGCCGCCGGCGCCACGATGACGCTGTTCTTCAAGGCACGCATCCATTCGGCCGAGGCGAAGAAGTCCTGGTACCACTGCAAGGAAAACCCTTGCAGCGGGTACACCAGGAAGCTGCCGCTGTTGAACGACAGCGGCACGATCACCAGCACGGGCAGGACCAGGAACAGCAGGATCAGGCCGCACAGGATGCGCAGGCCGTAGAACCAGGCCCTCTCGAGGGGCGACAGGTAAGGATGGGTCATGGCGAAGGCTCCTCAGCTCAGGCGCAGACGGCTGGCGCCGACCAGCCAGCTATAGATCAGGTACAGCACCACGGTCGCCAGCAGCAGCAGGCCGCCCAGCGCGGTGGCCATGCCCCAGTTGATGCTGGTGTTGGTGTAGAACGCGACGAAGTAGCTGACCATCTGGTCGTTCGGGCTGCCGAGCAGCGCCGGGGTGATGTAGTAGCCGATGGCGAGGATGAAGACCAACAGGCAGCCCGCGCCGATACCGGCATAGGTCTGCGGGAAGTACACCCGCCAGAAACTGGCGAAGGGATGGCAGCCCAGGGAGATCGCTGCGCGCATGTAGCTGGGCGAGATGCCCTTCATGACGCTGTACAGCGGCAGGATCATGAACGGCAGGAGAATGTGCACCATGGAGATGTACACTCCGATGCGGTTGAACACCAGCTCCAGCGGCGCATCGATGATGCCCATGGCCATCAGCGCACTGTTGATCAACCCGCCCGATTGCAGCAGCACGATCCAGGCCGCCACGCGCACCAGGATCGAGGTCCAGAACGGCAGCAGCACCAGGATCATCAACAGGTTGCTCTGACGGGTGGGCAGGTTGGCCAGCAGGTAGGCCAGGGGATAGGCCAGCAGCAGACAGATGACCGTGATCACCGCGCCCATCCACAGCGTGCGCGCGAAGATGTCGAGGTAGATGGCCTGGTCGGGCGTGGCCTTGGCCACCTCGCCCAGGTCATCGATCCGATGGTCCACCGAGGCCAGCAGGTAGAACGGCGTCACCGTGCTGGTGTTGCGGCGGATGGCCTGCCAGTACGCCGGGTCGCCCCAGCGCTCGTCGAGCGTCTGCAAGGCCTCCTTGTACGACACGGGCGCCTGCTTGAACGGCAAGGCACGCCCCGTCTTGGCCAACAGGCTGCGATAGCCGGCCAGCTCCATGTTCAGGCGCTTGGACAGGTCGCCCAAGGTCTGGCGCTTGCGCGCTTCGGCCAGGTCCTGGCTCAGTGCCCGGTAGGCCTCCTCACCCGGCAGGCCCTTGCCATCCCAGGCCGAGACGACCTCGACCGTACGTGGCAGTCCGGCGACCACCTCCGGGTTGGCGACGCTCTTGAACAGCAGCGCGGCGATGGGGACCAGAAACACCAGCAGCAGGAACAGCGCCAGCGGCGCGATCAGGGCCTGGGCCTTCCAGCGGTTGACCCGCTCGGCGCGCTTGAGCCGCTGCTTGAGGGTTGGACCGGCGCCTGCGTTGACGGGCACTGCAATGGCCATGGCGAACTCCGAAATCAGAAGAGCAAGCGGCGCGGCCCCGTACGACACAGGTCCGCGCTCCTGGGGTGCGGCTTACTTCTTCGCCGCCCAGGCGTTGAAGCGTTGCTCCAGGGCCTCGCTGTTGTCGGCCCAGAAGGCCACGTCGATCTGCACCTGATTGGCGATGTTCTGCGGCGTGGTCGGCATGTCCTGCTTGATCGTGTCGGAGAGCAGGCTGACGGCCTTGGTGTTGGCCGGTCCGTAGGCGATGTTCTCGGAATAGATCTTCTGCTGCTCGGGCTGGACCGAGTAGGCGATGAACTGCTTGGCCTGCTCCTGGTTCTTGGCACCTTTGGGAATGGCCCAGGCATCGAAGTCGTAGATGCCGCCGTTCCACACCACCTTGAGGTTGCTGTCTTTCTGCACCGCGGCGATGCGACCGTTGTAGGCCGAACTCATCACCACGTCGCCCGAGGCCAGGTACTGCGGCGGCTGAGCGCCCGCTTCCCACCACTGGATGTTGGCCTTGAGCTGGTCGAGCTTCTTGAAGGCTCGGTCCTGGCCTTCCTTGGTACCGAGCACGCTGTAGACATCCTTCGGCGCCACGCCGTCGGCCATCAGCGCGAACTCCAGGGTGTACTTGGCGCCCTTGCGCAGGCCGCGCTTGCCAGGGAATTTCTCGGTGTCCCAGAAATCCGCCCAACTGGTCGGCGCGCTCTTGAGCTTGTCGGCGTTGTAGGCCAGCACCGTCGACCAGACGAAGAAGCCGACGCCGCAAGGCTGGATGGCGCCCTTCACGTAGTCGCTCTCGTTGCCGAACAAGGCGGGGTCGAGCTCTTCGAACAGGCCTTCGTCACAGCCTCGCGCCAGCTCTGGAGATTCGACCTCGACCAGGTTCCACGACACGCTGTGGGTGTCGACCATGGCTTTGACCTTGGCCATCTCGCCATTGTACTCACCGGCGACGATCTTGCCCTTGCCGGCCTTTTCCCACGGCTCGTAGAACGCCTTGACCTGGGCGGCCTTGTTCGCGCCCCCGAACGACACCACCGTCAGGTCGGTCGCCGAGGCCTGGGCGGCGGCCAGCAGGCCAAGGGTCAGGGCGGTCAGTTTCAGCTGTTTGCGCATTCTTGTTCTCTCCGCGGTACAGGGTTGGGTGAGGCAGGTGTGTTCAGTGGAGTTCGGTCACGGGATCGAGTGCACGGGCATGCTCCACGGCCCAGCCCAGGGGGATGACGTCACCCACGGCCAGGGCCGGATCGAGTTCGGCGATGGGTTGCTTGACGAAGAAGTCGGCCTTGCCGCACACCTCCAGACGCACGCGCACGTGGTCGCCCAGGTAGATGAATTCGGCCACGCGCCCCGAGAACCGATTGACGCTGGCCTCGCTCTGCCCGCCCAGGCGGACGCGCTCCGGCCTGATCGACACGGTCACCGGCTCGCCGACCTGGCCGACGTTCACTGCCAGGGCCTCGACCTGCTCGCCCTGGGCCAGGCGCACCTGGCAGCGGTCGCCGCTGCGTGCGACCAGGGTGCCGCCGAGGCGATTGTTCTCGCCGATGAAGTTGGCCACGAACGTATTGCTCGGCGCCTCGTACAGGGTGCGCGGATCGGCGATCTGCTGGATCTCGCCCTGATGGAACACCGCCACGCGGTCGGACATGGTCAGGGCTTCGCCCTGATCGTGGGTCACGTAGACCACGGTCACGCCCAGGCGCTGGTGAATGTGCTTGATCTCCATCTGCATGTGCTCGCGCAGTTGCTTGTCGAGCGCACCGAGCGGCTCGTCCATCAGCACCAGCTGCGGCTCGAACACCAGCGCCCGTGCCAGCGCCACGCGCTGCTGCTGGCCGCCGGACAGCTGGCCGGGGTAGCGCTTGGCGAAGGTGTCGAGCTGGACCATGCCCAGCACCCGCTTGACCCGCTCGTCGAGCTCGGCCTTGCCCATGCCGCGCACGCTGAGCGGAAACGCCAGGTTTTCCGAGACGGTCATGTGCGGGAACAGGGCGTAGTTCTGGAACACCATGCCGATGTCACGCTTGTGTGGCGGCACATGGTTGATGGAACGTCCCGCCAGCTGGATTTCGCCGGCGGTCGGGGTCTCGAAACCGGCCAGCATCATCAGGCTGGTGGTCTTGCCCGAGCCCGAAGGGCCGAGCAGGGTCAGGAATTCGCCCTTGCGGATGTCCAGGTTGAGGTCTTTGACGATCAGCGACTCGCCGTCGTAGCTCTTCTGCACACCACGGAAGCTGACCAGCGTCTCGCCGCTCGCGGCCCTCGGACTCGCCTCGCTCATACCTGCACCTTCTTGTTGGAATGACTGCCGTGTTCGCAGACTAGAGAAGGTCGAGCGTCAGGAAAATCGGGGCTGATGAGAGATTGCCATCATCCCGGTGGAAGGTTGGGGGTAGGGATTGCCCTACACAGCGGGCCACTCGATGCGCAATGCAGATCCGCCAGGCACGCTCGTTGAGGTGGGAGCCGGCTTGCCGGCGATGCAGGCGCTGCTGACCGGGTCCTATCGCTGGCAAGCCAGCGCTACAGAGATGGACGCCAGGTCGAAGGAGCACGTGATGACGTGCGATTTGCCGCGTACTGCATGCTCACAGCAGACGATGTTCCATGGCATACCGCACCAGTTCGGCCAGCGAGTTGACCTTGAGCTTCTGCATCAGCCGCGCCTTGTGGGTGCTGATGGTCTTGCTGCTGAGCGCCAGCTGGTGGGCGATGTCGTTGACGTTGGCGCCTTGGGCCAGGCGTTCGAAGACCGAGAACTCGCGTTCCGACAGCAGCGTGTGCAGCGGGCGGGCATCGGTCAGACCGACTTCGAACACCATGCGGTCAGCCAGGGCCGGGTCGATGTAGCGCCCGCCCCCGGCGACCCGGCGGATGGCCGTGAGCAACAGCGCCGGGTCGCTGTCCTTGGTGGCGTAGCCTGCCGCCCCGGCCTTGAGCGCGCGGGCCGCCATCTGCGCCTCGTCGTGCATGGACAGCATCAGGATCGCCGGTGCAGGCGCCAGGGCGCGAATCCGGGGAATCGCCTCCAGGCCGCTGCTGCCGGGCATGGAAATGTCCAGCAGGACGACGTCGCAGGGCATGTGCCGCAACGTCTCGAGCAACTGCTCCACGGTACTCGCTTCGCCCACCACGTGCAGGTCCTTGGCCAGGCCGATCAGCTGCTTGATGCCTTCGCGGACGATGGCGTGGTCTTCGGTCACCACTACACGAATCACGGTCGTTTCTCCTGCAAGGGAAGGGTCACGCTCAGGCTGGTGCCCTCGCCGGGTTCACTGTCCAGCGTCAGCTCGCCGCCGAGCATCAGCACGCGCTCGCGCATGCCGACCAGCCCGAAGGAGGTGGGTCGCGGGCAGTGCGGGTCGAAGCCGACGCCATCATCGGTGACGGTCATGCTCAGGCGCTCGCCTCGGCAGGTCAGGGCGATCTGCACCGTATGGGCCTGGGCATGGCGTATCACGTTGGTCAGCGCCTCCTGAAGAATACGAAACAGGCCCGTGGCCTTGGCGTCGCTCAAGGCCGGCGGGTGATCGGGCACCTGGACCAGGCACGGGATCTGCGTGCGCGCCTCGAAACGCCGCGCCTGCCACTCGACCGCCGAGGCGATGCCTGCATCCAGGATCGGCGGACGCAGGGCCGAGGCGACGTCGCGCACCAGCTGGAACAGCTGCGCGATCAATCGCTTCATGGTTTCCAGGCGCTCGCCCAGGCCAGGGTCGAGCCCCGCGTAGGCCAGCTCGCACATCGACACTTCGAGCTTGAGCACCGTCAGCATCTGCCCCAGTTCATCGTGCACCTCGCGGGCAATGCGCGCCTTTTCCTCTTCTCTCACGCTCTCCAGGTGCGCAGACAGGTCACGCAACTGCTCCTGGGAGCGTGCCAGGGCCAGCTCCGCGCGCTTGCCCTGGGTGATGTCCCAGACGATCCCGTCCCACACCACCCGGCCGTCGCCCAGGCGTCGGCTGCTGGCCTTGATGTCGGCCCAGCGCTGCTCACCGGTGCGGGTCAGGACACGCCCCTGCCACGACCAGTCCTGATCGTTGGCCAGCGCCAGGTCCTGCACGCGATGATAGTCGGCGCGGTCCTCGGGGTGCACCAGGTTTCGCAGGCCCATGCCCGGCTGCTGGATGGCGGCGGGCGTGTAGCCGACCAGGGCCTCGCTGCCTTCGCTGACATAAGGGAACTCCAGCTCACCCTCGACCGGGTCGCGTTCGAGGCGAAACACCAGCCCCGGCACGTTGCCGGCAATGCCCTTGAGCCGTGCCTCGCTTTCCCGGACGGCCTCGAGGGAACGTTGGCGCTCGGTGACGTCGGTCATGAACACCACCAGGTATTCCGCATCGCGAAAGCGCAGGAAACTCAGCGACAGATCGACCGGCAGCAAGTTGCCATCCGCCGCCCGGCAGTGGATCTCGACCTGTTCGACCTGGTCGCGACCGGCGCGGGCCTGGTTCCACACGGCGAGCCAGCGGTCCATGTCCAGTGTCGGGTCCAGGTCGCACAAGGTGCGCTCCAGCAGCGACGGTGTCGTGTCGCCGAACAGGCGCTCGGCGGCCTGGTTGGCATAGCGGATGCGACTGTCCCAGGTGATCCAGAGGATGCCGACGGTGTTCTGGTCGATGGAGAACTGGCTCAGGCGCAAGGCCTCCTCGCGGGCCTGGCGCTCGATCAACTGGTCACGCAAGGCGGACACCTGGCGCTCGGCCTGGCGCATCTGCCGCCGCTGCCATGAGAGCGTGGCCAGGCCGACCAGCAACAGCAGGCCGAACAGGCACGCCAGGTTGCGCCAGAACTCGAGCGACTCGCCCACGGGGGACGCCGGCGGTTGCAGCCAGCGGTGATGCAGCCGCTCCAGTGTCTTGGCGGGCATGGCTTGCAGCCCTTGCTCAAGGATGTCGGCCAGCATCGGCCAGTCACGACGCGAGCCGAGGCGCAACAGCTGCGGCAGACCGACGTCGCCCAGCACCACGAGGTCGGTGAACTCGCCTTCGCGGGACAGGCGGCCGAACTGCGCCTCGTCCAGCACCGCATAGCTCGCCTGCCCGCCGACCACGCCTTGCAGGGCCGCGCGCTCGTCCGGTACGCCTTGCAGGTTGAGGCCCGGGTAGGTGGTGCGCAACGCATCGGCCAAGGTGCTCGGCATGCGTACGGCCACGCGGACCTCGGGGCTCAGACGCTCCAGATCGACCTGGGTGGCCGCGCCTCGCAGCCCGATCACACGTTGGGGGATCCGCATGTAGGGGTCGGAGAACTGCCACGACCGCAGCCCCGCGGGGGTCTGGACCTGCCCAGGCGCGAAGTCGATCTCACCGGCCCGAAGCGCGCGCTCGAGCGCCGCCTGATCGGAAAAATGACGCCAGGTCAGATCGAGTGACAGCGCACGCGCCAGCCAGCCCACCAGTTCCACATTGGCTCCGTAGAGCTGCTGCAAGCGCCGGTCGAATTGTGCATAGGGCGCCTGCAGCACCAGTCCGACACGCAGGTCACGGTGTGCGTCGAGCCACTGCTGCTGGGCAGGCTGCAAGGCGACCTGCACCGGCGGCACGGTCGCGGCGGCAACCAGCCACGGCAACAGGCACCCACCCACGATCCACAGCCAACGCATTCGCTTCATCTGTCTGGTTCGTCCTGGCGCATCGACCTTGGCGTGGCCGACGGCAAAAAATACGATTAGGCTGGCAGTCACATTCTGGCCTGGGAAAGCGCCATGTCCACACTTTACCGCACTGCGCTCGGCGTGCTCTGCCTGACCTCGCTGCTCGGCCTGAACGCGCAGGCCGACGACCCGGCACCGAAGACCAGTCCGGCACCCGATGCCAACACAGCGCCCACACCGGCCCCGACACGCCCACCGTTGCTCGAGCGCAGCCAGGAAGAGGCCGCGGCACTCGAGCGCCAAGTCCCCAAGGCCGAACAGCACACGCTCGAAGCCGGCGAAGAACGCTTTCTGGCCCTGTGGAAGCCGGCCAATACAGGGTACCCCAAAGGCGCGGTGATTCTTGTGCCGGGCGCCGGCGAGACGCCGGACTGGCCACGCTCGGTGGGGCCTTTGCGGCAGAAATTCCCCGACGCGGGCTGGCACAGCCTAAGCCTGTCGCTGCCCGATCTGCTGGCCGACGCTCCCCAGGCACGCGTGGAGCCCTCCCCCGCTCCACCCAAAGCCGCAGGCCAGGATGAGCAGGCGCCAGCCAAGGACACGCCCGCCGACGCCAACGCCAACGTCGCCCAGGCCACGGCCCCTGATGCGGACGTGGCCGAAAGCACCGACGCGGTCGAGGCCAGCGACCAGAACGATGCGGCAGACGCGGCCCGTATCTTCGCCCGCCTCGACGCGGCCGTGGCCTTCGCCCAGCAGCAGAATGCCCGTACCGTGGTGCTGCTCGGGCATGGCAGTGGCGCCTATTGGGCGGCGCGCTACGTGAGCGAAAAACAACCGGCGCAGATCGCCAGGCTGGTGCTGGTCTCGCCGCAGACCCCCGCGCGGGTCGAGCATGGGCTCGACAGCCTGGTGCCGACCCTCAAGGTACCGACGGCGGACCTGTACTACGCCACCGACGAGCAGGCCCGTCGGGCGGCGGCCCAACGCCTGCAGATCAGTCAGCGGGAGAAGGACAGCACTTACCGGCAGATGTTGCTGATCGCCCTGCCGGGCAACCTGGCGGTCGAACAGGAGCAGCTGTTCCGACGCATACGCGGCTGGCTCAGCCCCCATGGCGCCAGCTGAGCCGGCAGCATCATGGTCAGGCGCGCCGCTCAGCGTGCCTGGCGCGATTTGACCAAGGCATAAGCCTGGTGCAGTTCACGGGTGCGCTCGGTGGCCTGCCGTACCTGGGCCTCGGTGGCACCCCTACCGGCCAGCTTGTCGGGGTGATGCTGGCTCAACAGCCGACGGTAGGCGTGCTTGACCTGCTGGGCGCTGGCCGTCTCGGAGACGCCCAGCAGCTGCAAGGCCGCCCTGTAGTCCAGACCCGCGACAGGGGCCGGCGTGCTGGCGCGAGGCTGGTAGTCACGTCCCAGGGCCCTTACCTGGGCCGGGCTCAGCCCCAGCGCCTGCCCCCAGCCCAGCAAGAGTTCACGCTCCCGCGCACCCGCCTGGCCATCAGCCCAGACCATGCGCCAGCATGCCCGTACCGCTCCTTCGGCGGCATGGGCCTGGGCACTCAGATGACGCAGGTAATGGGCCAGGCGGTCCTTGCCAGCCTTGCCACGGTTGAAGGCCGCGATCGCCCGCTGGCGTCCCGGCTCGTCCAGACCGAGCCGGGCCATTTCGTCGCGCGCCTGACGGATGTGGCCTTCGCTGACCCGACCGTCCTGCTTGGCCAGCCGACCCAGCAGCACGAACAGCAACTCGTCGTCCTGCAGTCGGGAGCGACCCGCCAGCCGCTCGCGCAGATCGCCCCAGCCCTGTACGCGCCAGCGGCGATCCAGCACCTGGCCCAACAGTCCGCCGAGCAGCGCCCCTGGAATGCTGGCGACAGCGAACCCGGCTCCGGCGCCCAGCAACGTGCCTGGCCACCACACCTCAGGCGCGCTCCGCGAGTACTCGCTCGACCTGTGCCAGGCGCTCCGGGGTACCGACATCGATCCACTGCCCACGGTAATGCTCACCGCTGACCCGGCCCTGGGCCATGGCCTGCCGCAACAGCGGCGCCAGCTTGAAGGCACCGGCCTGGCAGCCGTCGAACAGCGCAGGGTGCAGCACCGACAGCCCGCTGAAGGTCAGGCGTGTGCCCTCCCCCGACGCATCGCTGACCTTGTCCTGGGTCAGGCTGAAATCACCCTGGCCGTGGTGCTCGGGGTTGTCGACCAGCACCAGATGGGCCAGCCCGGTCAGGGGGCGACGCAGACTGGCCAGGTCGTAGTCGGTCCAAACATCGCCGTTGATCAGCACGAAGGGCTGGTCACCCAGCAGCGGCAACGCCTTGAAGATGCCGCCGCCGGTTTCCAGCGGCTCGGTCTCGGCCGAATGGGCGATGCGCAGGCCCCAGCGACGGCCATCGCCCAGGTAATCCTCGATCTGTTGCCCGAGCCAGGCATGGTTGACCACCACCTCGTCGAAGCCGGCGGCGGCCAGACCCCGCAGGTGATACTCGATCAGCGGCACGCCTGCCACCGGCACCAGCGGCTTGGGCGTGTGCAGGGTCAGGGGGCGCATGCGCTCGCCCTTGCCGGCGGCGAGGATCATCGCCTTCATGGGCGCGCTCCGGCCGCGGCCTGCCACTCGCCGATCAGGCCCTGCAGCTCGGCCAGCTCGGGACGACGGGCAATCACTTCTTCTATATAAGCGAAGAACCGCGGCACATCGGCCAGGTAACGCGGCTTGCCGTCACGGTGGCAGATCCGGGCGAAGATGCCGATCACCTTCAGGTGCCGTTGCACGCCCATCAGGTCGCTGGCCTGGTGAAAGGCCTCGAACGTCGGCTGCACGGGGATGCCGGCGGCACGGGCCCGATCCCAGTACTCACGCAGCCAGCCCTCGACCCTGGCGGCCGGCCAGCTCAGGAAGGCATCCTTGAACAGGCAGGTGATGTCGTAGGTGACCGGGCCGTAGACCGCATCCTGGAAATCCAGCACGCCGGGGTTGGGCGTGCTGAGCATCAGGTTGCGCGGCATGAAGTCGCGGTGCACCAGCACCTGGGGCTGGGCCAGGGCGCTGTCGATCAGCTGCTGACAGACACGCGCCCAGGTCGCCTGCTGTGCGGCGGTCAGGGTCAGGCCCAGTTCACGGCCGACGTACCACTCCGGGAACAGCTGCAGCTCGCGGCGCAGCAGGGCATCGTCGTAGCAGGGCAATGGCGCTTCGTGCGGCAGGCGCTGGATGGCCAGCAGGGCGTCGATGGCGTCGGCGAACAGCGCATCGGCGTTGTCCGCATCGATCACGTCCAGGTAGGTCTGCAGGCCCATGTCCCCGAGCAGCAGGAAGCCACGCTCCAGGTCCTCGGCATGCAGGACGGGCACATGCACCCCGGCGCTGGCCAGCAATCGGTCGATCTCGACGAACGGTCGGCAGTTTTCCTGGGGGGGAGGTGCGTCCATCACCACGAACGAGCGGCCTTCGCCCTGCCAGCGGAAGTAACGGCGGAAACTGGCGTCGCTGCTGGCGGCGCTCAGCGTGCCGGGCGGGACGTCGCCCCAGCCTTCACGTGCATAGAGCAGGCGCAACGCATCGTCGAGCCACTGGGTGAGGTGTTGCAGGCGTACATCGTGTTCGGGCATTACGTGGGTCTCCGACGGCCCTAGCCGTCAAGCGGGTCATGCTTTATTATCCAGCATCTTTTTCAGACCATCGAGAGGCGTGCGGCCCCACACGCGGGCAGATGGCACGCAGGAAGCCCGGACTAATAAGATGGCATTGAAATCCCCCGCGTTTCGTAGAAAGTTCCCGTTGCTGGTGACAGGCGGCCTGCTGGCGCTGCAACCTCTGGCCACGCCGTACGTGGTGGCTGCCGAGCAGTTCGACTGCCAAGTGTCCGCCTCTGGAGGCTGGGACTGCAACCCCAAGACCCCGGCTGCCACACTGCCGCCGCGCCCCGTACACAATGGCGCTGCCTTGTCGTCCGGCACCGCCGCACGCGACAGCGACGCCAGTCAGTCCGCATCCGAGGACGAAGCGTCCAAGCCGGTGCTGGTCACCGAGAGCAAGGGCCGTGGCCTGAAGTCGCGCAGCGAAGACTACAGTCACCTCGACTGGGTCCCGCGCGAGAAGCTCACGCCTGCCCAGCTGGCCGAGACCGGCCCCTACTGCGGTGGCGCCTACATCGAGCCGACCCGCCCCGGCATGAACGACAGCACGCCCAAGGACGAATCGCCGACCTACCTGAACGCCAAGGTCTCGCGCTACCAGCAGGAGCAGCAGATCGCGACCCTGGCCGGTGATGTGGTCATGCGCCAGGGCAGCATGCAGCTGCAGGCCGACGAGGCCAACCTCTACCAGACCGAGAACCGCGGCGAGCTCAAGGGCAACGTCAAGCTGCGCGACAACGGCTCGCTGGTGGTCGGCGACAAGGCCCAGGTGCAGCTCGACACGGGCGAGGCCCAGGTCGACAACGCCGAGTACGTGATGCACAAGTCGCGCATCCGCGGCAGTGCGCTGTACGCCAAGCGTGGCGAAAACGCCATCATCCGCTTGAAGGACGGCACCTACACCACGTGCGAGCCGGGCAGCAACGCCTGGCAGCTCAAGGGCAACAACATCACGCTGAACCCGGCCACCGGTTTCGGCACCGCGACCAACGTCACCCTGCGGGTCAAGGATATTCCGGTGTTCTACACACCGTACATCTACTTCCCGATCGACGACCGTCGCCAGTCCGGCTTCCTGCCGCCGTCGTTCAGCAGCAGCAGCGACACCGGCTTCACCCTGGTCACGCCGTACTACTTCAACCTGGCACCGAACTACGATGCCACGTTGTACCCACGCTACATGACCAAGCGCGGCATGCTCGTCGAAGGCGAGTTCCGCTACCTCACCGAATCCAGCGAAGGCCAGATCGGTGGCGCCTACCTCAATGATCGGGATGACGACCGCAAGGACCAGACCGATTACAAGGACCAGCGCTGGATGGTCAACCTGCAGCACAAGGGCGGTCTGAACGATCGCTTGATGACCGAGGTGAACTACACCGACATCAGCGACCCGTTCTACTTCCAGGACCTGGAGTCCGACCAGATCGGCGTCGAAGACAAGGACATCCTCGACCAGCAGGGCGCCGTCACCTGGCGCGGCGACAACTACACCGCGCGCCTGAACCTGCACGCCTACGAGATGGCCACCATCTCGCAGATCACGCCGTACGACCGCCTGCCGCAGATCACCTTCAACGGCATGCTGCCGTACCACCCGAACGGTTTGGACTTCAGCTACGAGACCGAGGCCGTGCGCTTCGAGCGTGACCTGAAGAACGACTTCGTGCTGGACAAGAATGGCAACCCCGATACCAGCCTGGGCTTCGACAGGGCTGGCGAACGTCTGGACGAGAACGTCCGGGGCATCGCACGGGCCAATGGCACACGCCTGAACCTCGCGCCGGCTATCAGCCTGCCGATGGAAACCAGCTACGGGTTCCTGACGCCGAAGCTAAAGTATGCCTACACCCAGTACGACTTGGACTTGGACAGCAAGGGCAAGCAAGGAGCCCTTGAAGATTCCAGTATTGCTGGTTACGGCAACTACAGCAGCTCGGTCAGCCGCAGCGTTCCGATCCTGAGCGTGGACAGCGGCCTGTACTTCGACCGCAACACGCGGTTCTTCGGCACCAACTACCGCCAGACCCTCGAGCCGCGGCTGTTCTACCTCTACGTCCCGTACAAGGACCAGAAGGACATCCCGATCTTCGACTCGACGGAGAACACCTTCAGCTACGCCTCGCTGTTCCGCGACAACCGCTTCGCCGGCACCGACCGCATCGGTGACGAGAACAAGCTGTCGCTGGGCGTGACCAGCCGCTGGATCGAAGACAACGGCTTCCAGCGTCAGCGCGTGAGCATCGGCCAGGCGCTCTACTTCAAGGACCGCAAGGTCCAGCTGCCGGGCATCAACTACCGCGATCGCCAGAACGCACGGTCGGACGTCTCGCCGTATGCCCTGGAATACGAATACGCCTTCAACCGCGACTGGCGCTTCAATTCCGATTTCAACTGGGATCCGGACAGCCGCAGCACCCAGTCGGGCAGCGCGATGTTCCACTACCAGCCGGAAGACAACCCGAACAAGGTGGTCAACCTCGGCTACCGCTACCGCAACGACATGGTCACCTACGACTCGCTGACCGGTAAGTGGAAAGTGGGCGGTGGCGACTACGGTCAGCCGGGCGATCCGAACTACATCAAGGACTACTACAAGATCCAGCAGCATGACTTCTCGGTCATCTGGCCGATCGTCCCGCAGTGGAGCGCGATCGCACGCTGGCAGCACGACTACAACCGCAACCGCACCCTGGAAGCCTTCGGTGGGTTCGAGTACGACAACTGCTGCTGGAAGCTGCGCGTGATCAACCGGTACTGGATCGACTACGACGATTACAGCCAGGCGATCCCACAGAACGAGAAAGGCGACCACGGCATCTTCCTGCAAGTCGTGCTCAAGGGCCTCGGCGGTGTAGTGGGCAAAAAGGTCGAGTCCTTCCTCGACCAGGGCATTCAAGGTTACCGCGAACGTGAAGACCAAGCTTTTTGATCGAATCCGCCCAGCGCTGCTGGGCCTCGCCATGCTGAGCGGCGCGGTGCATGCCGCGGTTCAGCCCCTGGACCGCGTCGTGGCCATCGTCGACAACGACGTGGTGATGCAGAGCCAGCTGGACCAGCGCACCCGTGAGGTGCAGCAGACCATCGCCAAGCGTGGCGGCGGTGTGCCGCCCGCCAGCGCCCTGCAGCAGCAGGTGCTGGAGCGCCTGATCGTCGAGAACCTGCAACTGCAGATCGGCGAGCGTTCGGGTATCCGCATCACCGACGAGGAACTGAACCAGGCCATCGCCACCATCGCCCAGCGCAATGGCATGACCCCGGACCAGTTCCGGGCGGCGCTGACCCGCGACGGGCTGTCCTTCGACGACGCCCGCGAGCAGGTTCGTCGCGAGATGGTGATCAGCCGCGTGCGCCAGCGCCGGGTGGCCGAGCGTATCCAGGTCTCCGAGCAGGAAGTGAAGAACTTCCTGGCGTCCGACCTGGGCAAGATGCAGCTGTCGGAAGAGTTCCGCCTGGCCAACATCCTCATCCCCACGCCTGAAAGCGCCAGCTCCGATGCCATCCAGGCAGCGGCGCGCCAGGCCGGCGAGGTCTATCAGCAATTGCGTCAGGGCGCCGATTTCGGCCAGCTGGCCATCGCCCGTTCGGCAAGCGAGAACGCGCTGGAAGGCGGCGAGATGGGCTGGCGCAAGGCCGGTCAGCTGCCCCCGGACTTCGCCAAGATGCTGGCGAGCATGGGCGTGGGTGACATCACTCAGCCGATCCGCATCCCCAACGGCTTCATCATCCTGAAGCTGGAAGAGAAGCGCGGCGGCGCCTCGAACGTGCTGCGCGACGAAGTGCACGTGCGCCACATCCTGATCAAGCCGAGCGAGATCCGCAGCGAGGCGGCGACCCAGCAACTGGCCGAGCGTCTCTACGAGCGCATCAAGAACGGTGAGGATTTTGCCGAACTGGCCAAGAGCTTCTCGGAAGACCCGGGTTCCGCGCTCAACGGCGGTGACCTGAACTGGGTCGACCCGAACAGCCTGGTGCCGGAGTTCCGCGAGCAGATGGCCAACGCGCCGCAAGGCGAAGTGACCCGTCCGTTCCGCACCCAGTACGGCTGGCATGTGCTGGAAGTGCTGGGCCGTCGCGCCACCGACAGCACCGAGCAGGCGCGCGAGCAGCAGGCCCTGAACGTGCTGCGCAACCGCAAGTACGATGAAGAGCTGCAAACCTGGCTGCGTCAGATCCGCGACGAAGCCTACGTCGAGATCAAGCTGCCTGGCGCCGACCAGGCCGCGCAGTGACCCCGCTGCGTTTCGCCGTCACGCCTGGCGAGCCAGCCGGCATAGGTCCCGACCTGTGCCTGCTGCTCGCCGCACAGGCCCATCCCCACGTCCTGATCGCCATCACCAGCCGTGTCCTGCTCCAGGAGCGGGCCGCGCAGCTGGGGGTGACGGTCGACGTGCGCGCGGTCGACCCACAGGCCTGGCCCGAACAGCCCGCCCCGGCAGGCAGCCTGTATGTCTGGGATACGCCCCTGGCGAGCCCGGTACGCGCAGGCCAGCTGGACACGGCCAACGGGCCGTTCGTGCTCGAGACCCTGACCCGCGCTGCCCAAGGCTGCCTGGCCGGTGACTTCGCCGGGATGATCACCGCCCCGGTGCACAAGGGCGTGATCAACGACAGTGGCATCGCCTTCTCGGGACACACGGAGTTCCTGGCCGACCTGACCGCCACCGAGCAGGTGGTGATGATGCTGGCCACCCGTGGCCTGCGCGTCGCCCTGGTGACCACTCACCTGCCCCTGCGTGACGTGGCCGACGCCATCACGGCCGAGCGCCTGGAGCGCGTGACACGCATCCTGCACGCCGACCTGAAAGGCAAGTTCGGCTTGCCTCATCCGCGCATCCTGGTCTGTGGACTCAACCCGCACGCCGGCGAAGGCGGCCACCTGGGCCGCGAAGAGATCGAGCTCATCGAGCCGACGCTCGAACGACTGCGCAGCGAAGGCATGGACCTGCGCGGACCGCTGCCGGCCGACACCCTATTCACCCCCAAATACCTGGAGCACTGCGATGCAGTGCTGGCGATGTACCACGACCAAGGCCTGCCCGTCCTCAAGTACAAGGGCTTCGGCGCTGCGGTCAACGTGACCCTTGGGCTGCCGATCATCCGCACGTCGGTGGACCACGGCACGGCCCTGGACCTGGCCGGCACCGGCCGGATCGACACCGGCAGCCTGCAGGTCGCGCTGGAAACCGCCTACCAGATGGCCGAGAGCTGAGCATGAACGAGCATTACCAACACCGGGCGCGCAAGCGTTTCGGGCAGAACTTCCTGCACGACGCAGGCATCATCGACCGCATCCTGCGTGCCATCAACGCCAAGCCTGGCGAGCACCTGCTGGAAATCGGGCCGGGCCAGGGCGCCCTGACCGAAGGCCTGCTGGGCAGCGGCGCGCAACTGGACGTGGTGGAGCTGGACAAGGACCTGGTGCCGGTCCTGCAACACAAGTTCGGCCTGCGCGACAACTTCCGCCTGCACCAGGGCGATGCCCTGAAGTTCGACTTCAACCAGCTGGGCGTTCCACCGCGCAGCCTGAAGGTCGTGGGCAACCTGCCGTACAACATCTCCACGCCGTTGATCTTCCATCTGCTGCAGCACGCTTCGCTGATCCGCGACATGCACTTCATGCTGCAGAAGGAAGTGGTCGAGCGCATGGCGGCCGGCCCTGGCGGCGGCGACTGGGGACGGCTGTCGATCATGGTGCAGTACCACTGCCGGGTCGAGCACCTGTTCAACGTCGGTCCCGGTGCCTTCAACCCGCCGCCGAAGGTGGACTCGGCCATTGTGCGCCTCGTCCCCCACGAGACGCTGCCGCACCCGGCCAAGGATGCCCGGCTGCTGGAGCATGTCGTGCGCGAAGCCTTCAACCAGCGCCGCAAGACCTTGCGCAATACGCTCAAGGGCGTGCTCGACAGCCAGGCGATCGAAGCGGCCGGCGTGGACGGCAGCCTGCGTCCGGAGCAGCTCGACCTGGCCGCCTTCGTGCGCCTGGCCGACCGGCTGGCGGACCAGAACGCCTCCGCCTGACCCTCACCGTCCGCAGGCCTTCGCCTGCGGACGTCTACCCTGCGGCCCCCAGGTGCCCGCATCGCTGGCCTATCCCCCCCGCAATGCCCTAGACTGCCTGGACAGCTTCCCTTCGCGTCTGCTCGTCCAAGGCCCCTTCGAATGTCCGACCCCCGTTACCAGATCGACGTCAGCGTCGTGACCCGTTACCTCACCGAACAATCCGATCCCGACAGCGATCGCTACGCGTTCGCCTACACCATCACCGTCAACAACCGTGGCTCGCTCAAGGCGCGGCTGATGAGCCGCCACTGGCTGATCACCAACGGCAATGGCGAGGTCGAGGAAATCCGCGGCGATGGCGTGGTGGGCCAACAGCCGACGATCGAGCCTGGCGGCAGCCATACCTACAGCAGCGGCGCGGTGATCGGGACCCACGTCGGGGTCATGCAAGGCAGCTACACGATGCAGGCCGAAGATGGCCAGCGCTTCGACGCGACCATCGCGCCCTTCCGCCTGGCCGTGCCGGGAGCACTGCACTGATGGCAGTGTATGCCGTCGGCGATCTGCAGGGCTGCCTGCAGCCGCTCAAGTGCCTGCTCGAACGCGTCCGCTTCGACCCCAAGGTCGACCGACTGTGGCTGGTCGGGGATCTGGTCAACCGCGGCCCCGAGTCCCTGGAGACTCTGCGCTACCTGTATGGCATCCGCGATTCGCTGGTGTGCGTGCTCGGCAACCATGACCTGCATCTGCTGGCCGCCTGGCACGACGTCGGCCGCCTGAAGAAAGGCGATACCCTGCGCGAGATCCTGGACGCGCCCGACGCGCCGCAACTGCTCGACTGGCTGCGCCGCCAGAAACTGCTGCACTACGACGAGGCACGCGGCGTGGCCATGGTTCATGCCGGCATCCCGCCCCACTGGACCCTGGGCACGGCGCTGACGCTGGCCGCCGAGGTCGAGCAAGCGCTGCGCGACGACACGCGCCTGAAGCTCTACCTCGAAGGCATGTACGGCAACGAGCCGAACAAGTGGAGCAAGCGCCTGACGGGCGTGGAGCGTCTGCGCGTGATCACCAACTACCTCACGCGCATGCGCTTCTGCACCGCCGAAGGCAAGCTCGACCTCAAGAGCAAGGAAGGCCTGGGCAGCGCCCCGAAGGGCTACAAGCCCTGGTTCGCCCACGAGCGCCGTCGCTCGCGCCACGTGAAGCTGATCTTCGGTCACTGGGCCGCACTCGAAGGCCGCGTCGAGGTGCCTGACGTGATCGCCCTGGACACCGGGTGCGTGTGGGGCGGTGCCATGACCCTGTACAACGTCGATACCGGCGACTATCACCGCTGCGACTGCACCGACCAGGGCACGCCCGGCAGCGCCCCTACTCCACCGGCCCAGACTGGCCCTACCGAAGGACACCCCTGATGAGCGAGTTCAAACGCATCCCCCCTGAAACCGCCAAGGCCTTGCGCGAAGGCGGCGCCGTGGTCGTCGACATCCGCGATGCCCAGGCCTATGCCGCCGGTCATATCCAGGGGTCGCGGCACCTGGACAACCAGTCGGTCGCCGACTTCATCCGCCACGCCGATCTCGACGCGCCCACCGTGGTGGTCTGCTATCACGGCAACTCCAGCCAGAGCGCCGCGGCCTACCTGATCGGCCAGGGTTTCTCCGACGTCTACAGCCTCGACGGCGGTTTCGAGCTGTGGCGCAGCACCTACCCTCAGGACACCGCCCGCGACCTGTCCGAATAAATTTTCATCTTGCCTCAGCCCGCGTGTTACGTGGGCTGGCGCGCTTCCGGACGACGCGACAGGACACGTTGCCCGGCACGCGGCCTTGACCTCTGAAATTACCAACTATCCTTAAGCGCAGGCCATCCAGGAAAGGGGAGAGCCGGTACACCGGCGCGCGGGTCATCGGTCAGTGTTCTACAGGTTCTGGGGGGTAACAGCGATCGGCTCTGTCGTTCGTCTGCCAGCATCCGCTGAATGATCCGGCGTCGGCTCCACGTATCGAGCGAGGTGACGTCATGAGTATCTTTAGCCACTTCCAACAACGTTTCGAGTCAACGCGCCAGGAAGAAATGTCCTTGCAGGAGTACCTCGAACTCTGCAAAGAAGACCGCAGTGCCTACGCTTCGGCATCAGAACGCCTGTTGATGGCGATCGGTGAGCCCGAGCTGATCGATACCTCGACCAACTCCAGGCTGTCACGGATCTTCTCCAACAAGGTGATCCGTCGCTACCCGGCCTTTGCCGACTTCCATGGCATGGAAGAGTGCATCGACCAGATCGTGTCGTACTTCCGCCACGCCGCCCAAGGCCTGGAAGAGAAGAAGCAGATCCTCTACCTGCTCGGCCCGGTCGGCGGCGGCAAGTCGTCGCTGGCTGAAAAACTCAAGCAACTGATGGAAAAGGTCCCGTTCTACGCGATCAAGGGCTCGCCGGTCTTCGAGACGCCCCTGGGCCTGTTCAATGCGACCGAGGACGGCGCCATTCTCCAGGAGGAATACGGCATCGACCGCCGTTACCTCAACACCATCATGTCGCCATGGGCCACCAAGCGCCTGCAGGAATTCGGCGGCGACATCTCCAAGTTCCGGGTGGTCAAGCTCTATCCGTCGATCCTCAACCAGATCGCCGTGGCCAAGACCGAACCGGGCGACGAGAACAACCAGGACATCTCGGCCCTCGTGGGCAAGGTGGATATCCGCAAGCTCGAGGAATTCCCGCAGAACGACGCCGACGCCTACAGCTATTCGGGCGCCCTGTGCCGGGCCAACCAGGGCCTGATGGAATTCGTCGAGATGTTCAAGGCGCCGATCAAGGTCCTGCACCCGCTGCTCACCGCCACCCAGGAAGGCAACTACAACAGCACCGAGGGCCTGGGGGCGATTCCCTACTCCGGCATCCTGCTGGCCCACTCCAACGAATCGGAATGGCACAGCTTCCGCAACAACAAGAACAACGAAGCCTTCATCGACCGTATCTATATCGTCAAGGTGCCGTACTGCCTGCGGGTCAGCGACGAGATCAAGATCTATGACAAGCTGCTGGTCAACAGCTCGCTGTCCAAGGCCCATTGCGCCCCCGACACCCTGAAGATGCTGGCGCAGTTCACCGTCCTGTCACGGCTCAAGGAGCCGGAAAACTCCAACATCTACTCGAAGATGCGGGTCTACGATGGCGAGAACCTCAAGGACACCGATCCCAAGGCCAAGTCGATCCAGGAGTACCGTGATTCAGCAGGCGTCGACGAGGGCATGAACGGGCTTTCCACGCGCTTCGCCTTCAAGATCCTGTCCAAGGTGTTCAACTTCGACTCGGTCGAGATCGCCGCCAACCCGGTGCACCTGCTCTATGTGCTCGAACAGCAGATCGAACAGGAACAGTTCCCGGCCGAAGTGCGCGAGCGCTACCTGCGCTACCTGAAGGAATACCTGGCGCCCCGCTACGTCGAGTTCATCGGCAAGGAAATCCAGACCGCCTACCTCGAGTCCTACAGCGAATACGGCCAGAACATCTTCGACCGCTACGTGCTGTACGCCGATTTCTGGATTCAGGACCAGGAATACCGCGACCCGGAGACCGGCGAGATCCTCAACCGCATCGCGCTCAACGAAGAACTGGAGAAGATCGAGAAGCCGGCCGGCATCAGCAACCCGAAAGACTTCCGCAACGAGATCGTCAACTTCGTGCTGCGTGCCCGCGCCAACAACAACGGCAAGAACCCGACCTGGCTGAGTTACGAGAAGCTGCGCGTGGTGATCGAGAAGAAGATGTTCTCCAACACCGAAGACCTGCTGCCGGTCATCAGCTTCAACGCCAAGGCCAGCAAGGAGGACCAGCAGAAACACAACGACTTCGTGACCCGGATGGTGGAGCGTGGCTACACCGACAAGCAGGTCCGCCTGCTTTCGGAATGGTACCTGCGCGTCAGGAAATCGCAGTAACGGAAGCGGCAAGCGGCAAGCGAGCGTGGCGCGCGCCATGCGCCGGCAGGTCATGCCTGCCGCTGCGCCCCTTGAGCGCGTCATGACGACGTCTGCGACAGCGACACCTGCGTTTTCTTGCAGCTTGCGGCTTACCGCTTGCAGCCCCCAGCCCGTGCCGCTGCATCCGGAGGATCCATGAGTTACGTAATCGACCGACGCCTGAACGGCAAGAACAAGAGCACGGTCAACCGCCAGCGCTTCCTGCGGCGTTACCGTGACCACATCAAGAAGGCCGTCGAGGAGGCGGTCAGTCGTCGCTCCATCACCGACATGGAGCATGGCGAACAGATCAGCATCCCGGGCCGGGACATCGATGAGCCCGTGCTGCACCATGGCCGTGGAGGACGGCAGACGGTCGTGCATCCCGGCAACAAGGAGTTCGTGGCGGGTGAGCGCATTCCACGCCCGCAAGGGGGGGGTGGAGGCGGCAGCGGTCAGGGCAAGGCCGGCAACGGTGGCGAGGGCATGGATGACTTCGTGTTCCAGATCACCCAGGAAGAGTTCCTCGAATTCATGTTCGAGGACCTCGAGCTGCCCAACCTGGTCAAGCGCCACCTGACCGGCATCGACACCTTCAAGACCGTACGCGCGGGCATCAGCAGCGAAGGCAACCCTTCGCGCATCAACATCGTCCGTACCTTGCGCTCCGCCCATGCCCGGCGCATCGCGCTCACCGGCAGCAGCCGCGCCGCCTTGCGGGAAGCCCAGGCAGAGCTGGCCCGGCTGAAGGTCGAGGAGCCCGACAACTTCACCGATATCCAGGCGATCGAAGCCGAAATCGCGCGATTGAGCGTACGGATCAACCGTCTGCCGTTCCTGGACACCTTCGACCTCAAGTACAACCTGCTGGTCAAGCAACCGAACCCCAGCTCCAAGGCGGTCATGTTCTGCCTGATGGATGTTTCGGGGTCCATGACCCAGGCCACCAAGGACATCGCCAAGCGCTTCTTCATCCTGCTGTACCTGTTCCTCAAGCGGAACTACGAACGCATCGAAGTGGTGTTCATCCGGCACCATACCAGCGCCCGGGAAGTGGACGAGGAAGAGTTCTTCTACTCACGGGAAACCGGCGGCACCATCGTCTCCAGCGCCCTGAAACTGATGCAGGAGATCATGAGCGCCCGCTACTCGGCCAGCGACTGGAACATCTATGCCGCACAGGCGTCGGACGGCGACAACTGGAACGATGACTCCCCGGTCTGCCGGGACATCCTGGCCAAGCAGATCATGCCGCACGTGCAGTACTACACGTACGTCGAGATCACCCCCCGTGAACACCAAGCCCTGTGGTACGAATACGAGCGCATCGCCGACGCCTTCGCCGACAGTTTCGCTCAGCAGCAACTGGTCTCGGCCGGCGACATCTACCCGGTCTTCCGTGAACTCTTTCAGCGCAGGTTAGCCACATGAGCGCCAGAGAACAGCGACGCCAGCCGATCTCGACGGGGTCCGAGTGGACCTTCGACCTGATCCGCACCTATGACCGTGAAATCAGCCGCCTGGCCGAGCGCTATGCGCTGGACACCTACCCCAACCAGATCGAGGTGATCACCGCCGAGCAGATGATGGATGCCTATGCGTCCGTCGGCATGCCCCTGGGCTATCACCACTGGTCCTACGGCAAGCAATTCCTCAGTACCGAGAAGTCCTACACCCGCGGGCAGATGGGCCTGGCCTACGAGATCGTGATCAACTCCGATCCCTGCATCGCCTACCTCATGGAAGAGAACACCATGTGCATGCAGGCGCTGGTCATTGCCCATGCCTGCTATGGCCACAACAGCTTCTTCAAGGGCAACTACCTGTTCCGCACCTGGACCGACGCCAGTTCGATCATCGACTACCTGGTGTTCGCCAAGCAGTACATCGCGCAGTGCGAGGAGCGCCATGGCATCGACGCGGTCGAGGACCTCATCGACTCCTGCCATGCCCTGATGAACTATGGCGTCGACCGCTACAAGCGCCCCTATCCGATTTCCGCGGAAGAAGAACGCCGGCGCCAGAAAGACCGTGAAGAACACCTGCAACGGCAGATCAACGACCTCTGGCGCACCATCCCCAAGAGCGCCGAAAAGGTCAGCGAGCACGACGAGGCGCGCTTCCCGGCCGAGCCGCAGGAGAACATCCTCTACTTCATCGAGAAGCATGCGCCGCTGCTCGAGCCCTGGCAGCGTGAAGTGGTGCGCATCGTGCGCAAGATCGCCCAGTACTTCTATCCGCAACGTCAGACCCAGGTGATGAACGAAGGGTGGGCGACGTTCTGGCACTACACCCTGATGAACGACCTGTACGACGAAGGGCTGGTGACCGACGGCTTCATGATGGAGTTCCTGCAGTCCCACACCAGCGTGGTGTTCCAGCCAGGCTTCGACAGCCCCTACTACAGCGGCATCAACCCTTATGCGCTGGGCTTCGCCATGTACACCGACATTCGCCGGATCTGCGAGCACCCTACCGAGGAAGACCGGCGCTGGTTCCCGGACATCGCCGGCAGCGACTGGCTGGCCACTGTCAAGTTCGCCATGAGCAGCTTCAAGGACGAGAGCTTCATTCTGCAGTACCTGTCGCCGAAGGTGATTCGCGACCTGAAGCTGTTCAGCATTCTCGATGACGACCAGCGCGACGACCTGACCGTCCCGGCCATTCATGACGATGACGGCTATCGGACCATCCGCGAAAGCCTGGCGGCGCAGTACAACCTGGGCAACCGTGAACCCAACGTGCAGATCTGGAGCATCGACCGGCGCGGCGATCGCTCGCTGACCCTGCGTCACCAGCAGCACAACCGCAAGCCGCTGGGCGAGTCGACCGACGAGGTCCTCAAGCACCTGCACCGCTTGTGGGGCTTCGGTATCCACCTGGAGTCCGTGCAGGGTGACAAGGTCGTCAAGACCCACCACATGCCCTTGCAGAACGAGCGTGAGGGCGGCGAGCTACGCCCGCCCACGGGCATCGTCCATCACATCTGAATGCGCCCCGGTGCGGCCGGCAGGGTATCCTGTGGACCGCACTGGAGGTGACACATGCACATCTACAAAGTAGGCGGCGCCGTACGCGACCGTTTGCTCGGCCTGCCCGTGAGCGATATCGACTGGCTGGTGGTCGGCGCCAGCGTCGAGCAGATGCAGGCGCTCGGCTATCGCCCGGTGGGCGCGGATTTTCCCGTCTTTCTTCACCCTGACACGGGCGAGGAGTACGCCCTGGCCAGGACCGAGCGCAAGAGCGGTCGTGGCTACGGCGGCTTCACGTTTCATGCCAGCCCCGAGGTCACGCTCGAGCAGGACCTGATGCGTCGGGACCTGACCATCAACGCCATGGCCGAAGACCCACAGGGTGTGCTGCACGACCCCTACCACGGCCGACAGGACCTCGAACGACGCAGGTTGCGCCATGTGTCGCCCGCCTTCGCCGAAGACCCCCTGCGCGTGCTGCGCGTGGCACGCTTCGCGGCGCGTTACGCGCCCCTGGGCTTTCGGATCGCCGACGAGACCCTGGCCTTGATGCGTCAGATCAGTGACTCGGGCGAGCTGCAGGCCCTGACGGCCGAGCGTAGCTGGAAGGAAATCGAGCGCGCGCTGATGGAAACCCAGCCCCAGGTGTTCGTCCAGGTGTTACGCGAGTGCGGGGCACTGGCGCACCTGATGCCCGAAGTGGACGCGCTGTTCGCCCCGAGGGTTCGACGCGGGGAGCGGACCCTGGCTGTGCTGGCACAGGCGGCACGCGATGAGCAGCCCTTGCCGGTACGCTGGGCATGCCTGCTGCATGACGTCGCAGCCACGGACCCGGATGCCCAGAGGCAGGCCGACCTGAGCGCCGTCGACGCCGTCAGCCGACGTTTCAAGGTGCCCAGAGAATGCCAGGAGCTGGCGGCGCTGGTGGCTCAGTTCCAGGAAGAGGGCCATCGCGCCCCGACGCTGTCAGCCGCAGCGTTGCTGGAAATGCTGCAGCGCTTCGACGTCTATCGTCGACCCCAACGCTTCGAGGCGTTCATCGCCGCCTGCCAGACCCAGGCACGGGCCTGTGCCGACTCAGCAGCAGAGGACTACGCGCCAGGTGATTACCTGCGTGGCGCCGCTGCCGCGGCACGTGCCGTGCAGGCCAGGCCTCTGGTCGAGCGAGGCCTGACAGGCCCGGCGCTGGGCGAAGCGATGAAGGCCGAGCGATTGGCGGCACTGGACGCCTTCAAGCGTGCGCAAGGCGAAACCTGAGGGCCTCCTACGGCGCGGTCAGCCGGCGTGCAGGGCGGGTGTCAGCGGCTGACCGCGCCATTCGAACGGCACAGGCTTGAGCACCTGGTCGATCCGCGCCTGCGCCCACAGCTCGGCCAAGGGCTTGTCCGCGACCGGGTGCACCACTTCCGGGGCGATCAGCGACAATGGCCACAGGACGAAAGCATTCTTCAGGATTTCGGCACGGGGCAGGACCAGACCGTCGAAGGTGCCGTTCAGGTCGTCGAACATCAGCACATCGATGTCCAGCGGCAAGCCCTTGCGGTCCGGGGCATAGCGACCGTTGTCGGCCTCGATGAACTTGAGCCGGCGATCCAGCTCCATCAGCGGCAACCGCGTCTGACCGGTCACCACCAGGTTGTAGAACGGTCCGCTCTTGATCCCCACGGCCTGGCTTTCGAACACGGGCGAGCAGCGCATGTCGTCGAGGATGGCGTCGAGTGCGTCGAGGCCCGCGCACAGGTGCGTCTCGCGCTCGACGTTACTGCCCAGCCCCAGGTAGACGGTACTCACAGGCATCCGCGCTCGATCTCCACGCCCACCCCGCCCCGTGCAGCCGGCACCGCGCCAGGTTTGGTCAGCCGCAGGCGCAACCACGGGATGTCGAACTCGGCCATCAGGACCGCGGCCAACCGCTCGGCGAAGGTCTCCACCAGCTCGAAGCGGGCCTGCTCGGCGAACGCCTGGATGCGCGTCGAGACACTGGCATAGTCCAGCGCCAGGCTCAGGTCGTCGCCCGCCGCAGCGGGCCGGTTGTCCCAGGCGAAGCTCAGGTCCAGGCGCAGGCACTGACGAATGTCGCGCTCCCAGTCATAGGCGCCGATCACGGTGTCGACTTCCAGGCCTTCGATGAACACTCTGTCCAAGCACTTCTCTCCACAGCACGACAAGGGCGACGAGCGCCGTTAGAATCAGGGCGTCCTCGCCCGGAATAGTTAGCATGTTTTGGTCACTGGCGCTGCTCGCCTACCTGCTCGGCTCGCTGTCCTTCGCCATTGTGCTGAGCCGGCTCAACGGCCGACCCGACCCGCGCGTCAATGGTTCCGGCAACGCAGGCGCCACCAACATGCTACGCCTGGCCGGACGCAAGTTGGCGATCCTGACGCTGCTGGGCGACCTGTGCAAGGGGCTTGCGCCGGTACTGATCGCGCGCCAGGTCGGCCTGGACCTGCAGGCGCAGGCCTGGATCGGCCTGTGTGCAGTGCTCGGTCACCTGTATCCGCTGTATTTCCGGTTCAAGGGCGGCAAGGGCGTGGCCACGGCAGCCGGCCTGCTGCTGGGGATCTACCCACCCGCTGCGCTGCTGGCGATGGGCGTCTGGTCGCTGACCCTCTACCTGACCCGCACCAGCTCGCTGGCTGCCTTGATCGCCACCCCGCTTACCCTGCCGTTGCTGGCCTGGCGCGAGCCGCAAGCCCTGTTGCCGGCGACCGTGCTCACTGTCCTGATCGTCTGGCGCCATCGTCGCAACCTGCGCGACCTGTTCTCGGGCCGTGAACGGCATTTCTGACCCGACCCCGCTGCATCGGCGTCAGAGCGCCGGCAGCTGCTCCATCGGCCAGCGTGCCTGCACGCTGATCGCCAGGTCCTGACGCTGCCCGGCCAGCAGGCGCTGGCAACCGGCATAGGCGATCATCGCGCCATTGTCGGTGCAGAACTGTGGCCGCGCGTAATAGACGGCGCCCTTGAGGTCGCCCAGCATCTGCTCCAGCGATACGCGCAGGGCCTTGTTGGCGCTCACGCCGCCAGCGATGACCAGCCGCTTGAGGCCGGTCTGCTTGAGCGCGCGCTTGCACTTGATGGTCAGTGTCTCGACCACCGCCTGCTGGAACGCCAGGGCCACATCGCAGCGCGTCTGCTCGCCGTCGTCGCCGCTCTGCTGGCAGTGTTGCCAGGTGTTGAGGGCGAAGGTCTTCAGCCCGCTGAAGCTGAAGGCCAGACCCGGGCGGTCGGTCATCGGCCGCGGGAACACGAAGCGCCCCGGGGTGCCCTGCTCGGCCAGGCGCGCGATCTCCGGCCCGCCCGGGTAGTTGAGGCCCATCAGCTTGGCGGTCTTGTCGAACGCCTCGCCCGCTGCATCGTCCAGGCTTTCGCCCAGCAAGGCGTACTGACCGATGCCGTCGACGCGCACCAACTGGGTATGCCCGCCAGACACCAGCAAGGCGACGAACGGGAACTGCGGCGGCTGCGCCTCGAGCATGGGTGCCAGCAGGTGGCCTTCCATGTGGTGCACACCGATCGCCGGGATGCCCCAGGCGAACGCCAGTGCCTGGGCGCACGACGCGCCGACCAGCAGGGCACCGACCAGCCCGGGGCCTGCGGTGTAGGCGATGGCATCGATGTCGGTGGGTAGGCGCCCTGCTTCTTGCAGGACCTCGCGGATCAGCGGCAGCATGCGCTTGACGTGATCGCGCGAGGCCAGTTCAGGCACCACGCCACCATAGACGCGGTGCAGGTCGATCTGGCTGAACAGCGCGTCGGCCAGCAGGCCACGCTCGCTGTCGTACAGTGCGACGCCGGTTTCGTCGCATGATGTTTCCAATCCCAGTACTAGCATGGGTCCCGTGCCTGTCGGCGGCTCAATTCGAAGGCGCGCATGATAGTCCGCGTGTCGGGTGCCGACCAGCGGTTTTCGATCAGAGGCTTTGCATTCCAGCGCGCCAAGGGTTAACATCCGCAACCCTTGAAAACCGACGTTCTCCAGCGCACCTTTTGTTCAGGAGTAACGTCCACCCCGGTAATGAATTAAGGTAGCCCTGGATGCCAGCCGTCAAAGTTAAAGAGAACGAACCCTTCGACGTAGCTCTGCGTCGTTTCAAGCGCTCCTGCGAAAAAGCCGGTGTACTGGCTGAAGTTCGTAGCCGCGAGTTTTACGAGAAGCCGACTTCCGAGCGCAAGCGCAAGGCTGCTGCAGCCGTCAAGCGTCACGCCAAGAAAGTCCAGCGCGAACAGCGCCGCGCCGTTCGTCTGTACTGATACAGACGTTCATCGCACAGCTTCTGCCCTGCCCGGTCATGCGCCGGGCCGATGGCAGCGGTCGATCCAAGCCTTGGGCCATGCGCCTTGGGTGCCCCGGCAGAAGCCAGCGGGCAAGCGGTATTCTACGTCAGAGCTGGTCCACGACCAGTCGTGCACGTCCTCACTGACGGGCCTTCGTGGCTGCCGGCGAGCACACCTCCCCCTCATGTATTTAGCATCACTCGCCTCGAACCGCGTTTTCGCGCTTAGACTTGCAGTTGCCAGATGACGAGACTGCCATGGCCGGGCTGATTCCCCAGAGCTTCATCGACGACCTTCTCAACCGCACCGACATCGTCGACGTGGTGAGTTCGCGCATCCAGCTGAAAAAAGCCGGCAAGAACCATTCGGCCTGCTGTCCGTTCCACAAGGAAAAGACCCCGTCCTTCACCGTCAGTCCTGACAAGCAGTTCTACTACTGCTTCGGTTGCGGTGCCGGCGGCAATGCCCTTGGCTTCATCATGGACCACGACAACCTGGACTTCCCCCAGGCCGTCGAGGAGCTGGCGCGTGCCGCTGGCATGGAAGTGCCGCGCGAGGACAGTCGACGCGGGCAGAAACCGCGACAACCGGTGGATTCGCCGCTCTACCCGCTCCTGGAGGCCGCTGCCGAATTCTACCGCCAGGCGCTGCGCAGCCATCCGACGCGAAAGTCCGCGGTCGACTACCTCAAGGGCCGCGGCCTGTCTGGCGAGATCGCACGGGATTTCGGCCTGGGCTTCGCACCGCCGGGCTGGGACAACCTGGGCAAGCACCTGGGCAGCGACAGCTTGCAGCAAAAGGCCATGATCGATGCCGGTCTGCTGATCGAGAACGCCGACAGCGGCAAGCGCTACGACCGTTTCCGTGACCGGGTGATGTTCCCGATCCGTGACACCCGTGGCCGGGTCATTGCCTTCGGCGGCCGCGTGCTCGGCGACGACAAGCCCAAATACCTGAACTCGCCGGAGACGCCGGTCTTCCACAAGGGCCAGGAACTGTACGGGCTGTACGAGGCGCGCAAGTTCAACCGCAACCTCGACGAGATCATCGTGGTCGAGGGCTACATGGACGTCATCGCCCTGGCCCAGCAAGGCCTGCGCAATGCCGTGGCGACCTTGGGCACGGCGACCAGCGAAGAGCACCTCAAGCGCCTGTTTCGGGTGGTGCCGCACGTGCTGTTCTGCTTCGACGGCGACCAGGCCGGGCGCAAGGCCGCCTGGCGCGCGCTGGAATCGACCCTGTCGAGCCTGCAGGACGGACGGCGTGCGCGCTTCCTGTTCCTGCCCGAAGGCGAGGACCCCGACACCCTGGTGCGCGCCGAAGGCACCGATGCCTTCAGGGCCCGCATCCAGCAACATGCGCAACCCCTGGCCGATTACTTCTTCGAACAACTGAGCCTGGAGGCCGACCCCCGCTCACTGGAGGGCAAGGCGCACATGGTGACACTGGCCGCGCCGCTGATCGACAAGGTACCGGGGGCCAACCTGCGCGCCTTGATGCGCAACCGGCTCAAGGAAATCACCGGCCTGGACCTGCAGCAGATCGAAGAAATGGCCCAGCGGGCACCCGCCGACAGCCCGCCTGGCCACGAGCCGGGACTGGACTATGGCGCGCCGCCCGGCTACCTGCCCGACACGGACGCGTTCGACCCCTACGCCTTCGATCAAGGCGCCGCTCAGCCCGCCTGGGCGCCCCCCTCGGCCGGCGGCAAGAAGCCCTGGGACGGCAAGCCCTGGGACAAGAAGGGCAAGAAACCCTGGCAGCGCGACGGCCAGCGCCAGGAGGCGCCGCCCCGCGTGCCGGCACCCGTGGAACCGCCGACCCTGGCTGCCCTGCGCAGCCTGCTGCATCATCCGCAGCTGGCCAAGAAGGTCGAAGATGCCAGCCATTTCGCCGCCGAGGACCACCTCTACGCGCAGTTGCTGGTGGCCCTGCTCGAAGCCTTGCAGAAGAACCCCGACCTGCGTTCGCTGCAGCTGATCGCACGCTGGCATGGCACCGAACAAGGCCGGTTGTTGCGGGCCCTGGCCGAAAAGGAATGGCTGATCGATGCCGACAACCTTGAACAACAGTTTTTCGACACCATTACTCGATTGTCCGCCCGTCAGCGCGAACGATCCTTGGAACATCTGCTCAGGAAAGCGCGTCAAAGCGACTTGAGCGCGGAGGAAAAGAACCAGCTGCGCGAACTGCTCAGCCGGAACATCTCTGCACAAAACCCGACCTCATCTGGCGCGTGAGGTCCATGCTCGGGTATAATCCTCGGCTTGTTTTTTGCCCGCCAAGACCTTCAGTGGATAGGGTGTTATGTCCGGAAAAGCGCAACAGCAGTCTCGTATCAAAGAGTTGATCACCCGCGGTCGTGAGCAGGGCTACCTGACTTACGCGGAGGTCAACGACCACCTGCCCGAGGATATTTCAGATCCGGAGCAGGTGGAAGACATCATCCGCATGATCAACGACATGGGGATCAACGTATTCGAGAGTGCTCCGGATGCGGACGCCCTTCTGTTGGCCGAGGCCGACACCGACGAAGCAGCCGCTGAAGAAGCCGCCGCCGCGTTGGCAGCCGTTGAAACCGATATCGGTCGCACCACCGACCCGGTGCGCATGTACATGCGTGAAATGGGTACCGTCGAGCTTCTGACGCGTGAAGGCGAGATCGAAATCGCCAAGCGCATCGAAGAAGGCATCCGCGAAGTGATGAGCGCCATCGCGCACTTCCCGGGCACCGTCGACCACATCCTCAGCGAATACGAGCGTGTCACCACCGAAGGTGGCCGCCTGTCCGACGTGCTCAGCGGTTACATCGATCCCGATGACAACATCGCCACGCCGAACGAGGAAGCGCCTCAGATCGCCGCCAAGGCCACCACGGCCAAGGACGACGACGACGAGGAAGAAGAGAGCGACAGCAGCGGCGACGACGAGGAAGAGACCGAGAGCGGTCCCGACCCGGAAATCGCTCGCCAGCGCTTCGGCGCGGTGGCCGAGCAGCTCGAACTGACCAAGAAGGTCCTGAAGAAGCACCCACGCGAGAGCAAGGAATCGGTCGAGGCGCTGCTGGCGCTGACCGACCTGTTCATGCCGATCAAGCTGGTGCCCAAGCAGTTCGAAGCCCTGGTCGAGCGCGTCCGTGGCGCACTGGACCGTCTGCGCGCTCAGGAGCGTGCGATCATGCAGCTGTGCGTACGGGATGCGCGCATGCCACGTGCCGACTTCCTGCGCCTGTTCCCGGGCAACGAAGTCGACCAGACCTGGAGCGGCGACCTTTCCCGTCGTAGCACCAAGTGGGCGGCTGCGCTGGGCGAGAAGGACGCGGCCATCGTCGCCTGCCAGCAGAAGCTGATCGACCTGGAGGCCGAGACCGGCCTGACCGTCGCCGAGATCAAGGACATCAACCGTCGCATGTCGATCGGTGAGGCCAAGGCACGGCGCGCCAAGAAGGAAATGGTCGAGGCCAACCTGCGTCTGGTGATCTCCATCGCCAAGAAGTACACCAACCGCGGCCTGCAATTCCTCGACCTGATCCAGGAAGGCAACATCGGCCTGATGAAGGCGGTGGACAAGTTCGAATACCGTCGTGGCTACAAGTTCTCGACCTACGCGACCTGGTGGATTCGTCAGGCCATCACCCGCTCGATCGCCGACCAGGCGCGCACCATCCGTATCCCGGTGCACATGATCGAGACGATCAACAAGCTCAACCGTATTTCCCGGCAGATGCTGCAGGAAATGGGCCGTGAACCGACGCCGGAAGAGCTGGGCGAGCGCATGGAGATGCCCGAGGACAAGATCCGCAAGGTCTTGAAGATCGCCAAGGAGCCCATCTCCATGGAGACGCCGATCGGTGACGACGAAGACTCCCACCTGGGCGACTTCATCGAGGACTCCACCATGCAGTCCCCGATCGACGTGGCCACGGTCGAAAGCCTCAAGGAAGCGACCCGCGACGTGCTGTCGGGCCTGACCGCGCGTGAAGCCAAGGTCCTGCGCATGCGCTTCGGCATCGACATGAACACCGACCACACGCTGGAAGAGGTCGGCAAGCAGTTCGATGTGACCCGTGAGCGGATTCGTCAGATCGAAGCCAAGGCCTTGCGCAAGCTGCGTCACCCGACGCGCAGCGAGCACCTGCGCTCGTTCCTCGACGAGTAACCGACGCGGCAAGGCAACCCGAAAGGCCCACTCCTGGTAGTGGGCTTTTTCATGGGCGTTCCTCGACCATCTCGGGGCCCGTCGTGCAAAAAACCCCTCTGGTTGGCGTTTCTGTCACTCTGGCAGAACGATGCACGTCTACACTCGAAACAGTTCAATTGATCGAGACCCCAGAATGCCCTTTTTGCCGGCCCTTCTGTTGCCGCTCCTGCTGGTCTGGAGCGCAACCGCCGGCGCCCTTGCCCTGACAGAAAAAGAACAAGCCTGGCTCAAGGCGCATCCGCGCTTGCGCCTGGGCGTGGACAGCGCTTGGCCACCTTTCGAGTACCGTGGCCAGGACGGTCGTTACCAGGGATTGGCCGCCGACTACGTAAAACTGATCGAAAAACGGTTGGGCATTCGCCTGGACCCCGTATCGACCGGTGATTGGCCGCAAGTCATCGAACAGGCGCGTACCCAGCAGGTGGACGCGTTGCCCAGCATCATGCCCACCGTACAGCGCCAACGGATTCTGACCTTCACACGTCCGTACCTGGACTTCCCCATCGTGATCCTGGCACGCGACAACGGCCCCCAGCCCCGTAGGATCGAAGACCTGCAAGGGCTGCGCGTGGCAGTGCTGGCCGGCCGTGCCCCCTACGAGCTGCTGCACGACAGCGGCCTGGCCATGACCTTGGTACCGACGCCCAATGTCGGGTCCGCCCTGCAGGCGCTGGCGACCGATGAGGTCGATGCCGTGGTCAGTGACCTGGCCTCGAGCATCTGGAGCCTGCGCCAGCTGAAGCTCAACGGGCTGCACGTCAGTGGCGAGACGCCCTTGCGTTATCAGCTGGCGATGGCCGTGCCGCGTGGCCACGAGGTGCTTGCCGGCATCCTCGACAAGGCGATCGCCGACCTCGACCCGGCGGAAGTCGCTGCCCTGCAGCAGCGCTGGGTGGGCGATGTGGTGGACCAGCGCACGCTCTGGCACGACTCGCTGGTGTATGGGCTGCCTGGCATCGTACTGTTGCTGATCATGTTGCTGACGGTCATCCGCACCAACCGCAAGCTCACCTCGGAAAACGCACGGCGCATTGCCCTCGAAAAGGAGCTGCGCCGCAGCGAGCATCATTACCGCGGGCTGGTCGAGGGCCTGTCCGCCATCGCCTGGGAGGCCGATGCCGAGCATTTCACGTTCCGCTACGTCTCGCCCCATGCCGAGGGCTTGCTGGGCTACCCGCTCAACGAGTGGCTCAGGCCGGGCTTCTGGCACGCCATCATGCATCCCGACGACGCCACTTGGGTCCACGCGTTCTGTTACCGGGAAATCGCTGCCGGTCGTGACTTCAGCTTCGACTGTCGCCTCGTGCGGGCCGACGGCCAGTGTCTATGGGTGCACACGGTGATCGACCTGATCGAGCGTGGCGACCGCCCCTTGATGCAAGGGCTGCTGATCGACATCAGTGAAGCCAAACGGACCGAGACCGCCCTGCGCCTGTCGGAGCAGAAGTTCTCCTCGGTCTTCGCCCAATGCCCGGACATCCTGGTCATCGCCCGGCACAGTGACGGCGCGCTGCTGGAGGTCAACAAGGCATTCGAGGAACAGATCGGCTTCAAGGCCGAGCAGGTCGTCGGCCGTACCCCCACCGAACTCAACCTGTGGGGCACCGACGACACGGCCCCCGCCCTGCTCGCCCGCCTGCAGGCCGGCGGTATCCGCAACCTGGAAATGACCTTCCGCCGCAGCGACGGCGAGCTGTTCACTGGCCTGACCTCGGCCGAGAACTTCCAGCTCGACAACATGCTGGCCTCGGTGGTGACGGTACGCGACATCACCGAGCTGAAGCAGACACAGCAACAGCTGCAGACCTCCGAAGAGAAGTTCGCCAAGGCGTTCCATGCTTCTCTGGATGGCCTGCTGCTGACGCGACAGCACGATGGCCTGTTGATGGAGGCCAACGACGGCTTCCGTCGCCTGACCGGGCACCGCGTCGACTCGAGCTGCGAGCAGACCTCAGTGGACATCGACTTGTGGGTGAACCCCGACGACCGTCTGCGCATGATCGAACGACTCGAGCACCATGGTTTCGTCCGCGACTTCACCGCCCTGATCCGCCGCAAGGACGGCGAAATCCGCCTGTGCGAACTGTCCGCGCGGCCTCTGCCCATCGGTGGCGTGGACTGTATCCTGACCATTGCCCGTGACGTCACCGAACGGCACCTGATGCAGGAAAAACTGCACTTGGCCGCCACCGTGTTCGAGAACACCGCCGAAGGCGTTCTGATCACCGACACCGAACAGCGCATCACCGCGGTCAACCGCGCCTTCAGCGAGATCACCGGCTATAGCGAGCTGGAAGCGCTCGGCCAGACCCCTCGGCTGTTTGCCTCCGGCCAGCACGACAGCGCGTTCTATGCTGCCATGTGGCACCAGCTGAACGCCGAAGACCACTGGCAGGGCGAGATCTACAACAAGCGCAAGAACGGCGAGATCTACCCCGGGTGGCTGACCATCAGCGCCGTGCGCACCAGCGAGCGCGAGCTGACCCACTTCGTGGCGGTATTCGCCGACATCTCCAGCATCAAGCACGCCCAGGCCAAGCTCGACCACCAGGCGCACCATGACTCGCTGACCGGTCTGCCCAACCGCGCCTTGTTCGAGAAACGCCTGCATGCCACGCTCGCCAGCGAGCAGACCTCCAACCGCCAGGGCGCCGTGCTGTTCCTCGACCTGGACCGCTTCAAGCACATCAACGACAGCCTCGGCCACCCGGTCGGCGACCTGCTGCTCAAAGGCATCGCCCACCGCCTCAAGGAGCAGGTGCGCGATGTCGACACCGTGGCGCGCCTGGGCGGCGACGAGTTCATCATCCTGCTGCCCGGCCTGCACAAACCGAGTGACGCCAGCGCCATCGCCGACAAGCTGCTGACCTGCTTCCACGCGCCCTTCCAGGCCGGCGAGCACGAATTCTTCACCAGCGCCAGTATCGGCATCAGCCTGTACCCCCAGGACGGCACCGACGTCGCCACCCTGATCCGCAACGCCGACGCCGCCATGTATCGCTCCAAGGCCAAGGGACGCAACCGTGTCGAAGCCTATACCCGCGACCTCACGGTGCAGGCCAGCGAACGCATCGCGCTGGAGCACGAACTGCGCCGCGCCATCGAGCGCGACGAACTGAGCCTGTGCTTTCAGCCCAAGCTCAGCCTCAAGACCCACGCGCTGGTCGGCGCCGAGGCCTTGATCCGCTGGACCCATCCCACCTTCGGCGAAGTGTCGCCCGAGCACTTCATCGGCCTGGCCGAGGAGAACGGCAGCATCCTGCAACTGGGCGACTGGGTGCTGGAGCAGGCCTGCCAGCAGATGCATGCCTGGAAACAGCACTACCAGCCCTTCGGCCCGCTCTCGATCAACCTGGCCGGCGCGCAGTTGCGCCAGCCCCACCTGGCCGCACGCATCGAGCACCTGCTCGATCGCTACCGGCTCAACGCCGGCGACCTGCAGCTGGAAATCACCGAGAACTTCATCATGAGCCAGGCCGAGGAAGCCCTGGCGATCCTGTACCAGCTCAAGGACCTGGGCGTGCAGCTGGCCATCGACGACTTCGGCACCGGCTACTCCTCGCTCAGCTACCTCAAGCGCCTGCCGCTGGACATCCTCAAGATCGACCAGTCGTTCATCCGCGGCCTGCCGGACGACCCGCACGACGCTGCCATCGCCCGGGCCATCATCGCCCTGGGCAGGAGCATGCAGCTGACCATCATCGCCGAGGGTGTAGAGAACCCGGCCCAGCAGCAATTCCTGGCGGACGAAGGGTGCGAGCAGATCCAGGGGTACATCGTCGGGCTGCCGATGCCAGCGGAAGAATTCGCCCAGACGTTTCTGCGCATAGCATTTTCCGATCTTTCGGATGGCACCTACCCTAAACCGCCGTTATAATCGGCCGACCACTGGGGCCTATAGCTCAGTCGGTTAGAGCAGAGGACTCATAATCCTTTGGTCCACGGTTCGAGTCCGTGTGGGCCCACCATCTGCAAAGCCGCGCACTGCGCGGCTTCATACATTTCAGATCCCTCTGATCACGTTGATTGTTCCTGGCCGGGCATCGCTATCGATCACGGCAACAGGCTGTCTTACGACGCGGTAGACATCAACCAAACGTCTGCAAGAACGGTTCGGCACAGCGTTTGATCGCAGCGACCACATCAGGCGCCTGCTCGCGCAGCTCGGGTGATCGATTCAGTACCCGTTCCAACGCAGCCAACTGCCCTCGAATCACCTCTTTCGGATACTCCACGTTACAGACCTGGGCAAAATCCAGTAGCCCCTGGCGTGAAGCGAACAGCGACTTGTTGCCTACCAGATCGAGCGCCAGCACATCCTGTGGAAGGTAGGCGGTGGTGTTGACGATGTCGTAGGCAGGCGCGAGCCGGGCCGTGTGCCGGGTCGGCTCGGTGTACAGCAATCCGAAGTTCTTCAAATGGGCATCACCATTACCGACGATGCAGCTCAAGCTCACGATAGCGAACAATTGCTCCAGCGATTCGCTCATGTGATCAGCGCTACAGAACATACGAATCGCTTTCGCAATGGCTGAGTAGCTCTTGCTGTATTTCTGCCCGGTCGTCAGCCCCATCAGAACCGCCATGTCCTCGAAACCGAGGGGATTGAGCTCTTCGTCTCGATCGAAGCGGCGCATCACGAACAGCTTGGCGTTATCGGACAAATAGAATTCGGGCACTGCGATTCCGGCTTCCCGGGCTACGGACATGCAGAGGAACTCGTTGATCGCCAGGCCTGGGAACTCATCCCTGCCGCTTTTGATGATGAGGTCAGACGTCTTCGACGTGAAGCGCTGCGGCATCGAGTCCTGATGCTCTGGCACCAGCACCTTTGGCTGCACGCCCGACATTCCGGCGCGCAGGATATAGCGGTCCACCAAACCGGCAAAGATATCCTCAGCCCCGTCCCAGGCAAGGATTTCATCCAGCCGCTCTCCCGTAAACTGTTGCCGCTGCAACAACGCATCGACTTCGGGCGAGCTGACCGCGACTCGTCCTATGGGCGAACTGCTGCCGGACAATGCCAGAAGCAACATAGGGTCAACAGGCGTCACCTTGGCCAGGCGATTACGCAACTGCTCCAGAACGTAACCTTCCGGCAGGTTCATCTGAAAGATCGGATGCAGTTCGCGGTGGTGGTAGTCGTCCAAACGTACAGGCATGAGCAGGCTGATCGCCGCCTGCGCCCTGGCGTCTTCGTGATAGCGAAACAGATAGTCCCCTGCTCTGACAAAGACTTTCCCGCTCTCGCCTTGTGGCGTCATCACCTGAAGCGCAGTGTCCATCAGTCGAAGATCCCATGAATTTCATCGAGAGTAGGCAGGACCGCAGGGGTGACGGTGAACTCACAACCCAAGGCCCCTAGCGCACGCGCATAAGTGGCCATGCTTACCGAAAGGTCACCCTTTTCGATGGCGACGATTTTTTGCCGTGTGACGCTGGCCAAGACAGCGAGCCTGGCTTGCGTCAGCCCACGGTTGACTCGTCGTTGTCGAATCTGGGCACCAAGACGAGTAGCGATCAATTCGTAGTCCATGTTCTGAATACGTGACATTTGCTTGAGTATGTAACGTATACAAGACTTTCCAAGAAAATTAAAGGTGCGCCTTACCTAACGCTCGCACTTTATGACACCGGCTTACCAGCGCTTGCCCTGACGTTGATGGATGCCTTGATCATCAGGACTATGTAACTAACCACAGCCTTGATCATTTTCAGGAGCAAGATAGGCCGCAGCCAGCACCGTCTTCACGTGGGTAGCTATTCGCTGTGATCAAGCGTCGATGCTGTCCAGCACACCCTCCAACAGCGCCCTGAGCATGTCGGATGAATGCTGGATCGACCAGATCATGCCGCGACCGATGTCTGGAGCGTATTGCTGGGCATAGGTGTCGGCGATTTCCTGGATTCCCCTGGCCAGCAGACTGGCGTGCACCAAGGCATCGGCGGCGTCAATACCAGGACGGACGGTGAACAAGGGTGGGTGGCTGGACCGACAGGTGCAGAACAGCTGCTCGGTCGTGGGGTTGAGTTTGGTCGGTGGGTTGGAAGGTCCTGTCATTCGATTGCCTCCAGTTACGTCAGGATATGGCTACCCTCCGCTATTCTCACGCAACGGGTGGCAGCCGTACGCGGGGTGAGAACCGGCGATACAGGAGGCTGACTCCGGCCAGGCAATGCCTGCCCGCGCACAGCTGCCATGACAGCATGCCTCCTAACAGAATCGGCGGGTTCTCACGCCCGATCGCCGAGGTTGCGGCGACGGGAGGACCTTAACGATGAACGCCTGGCTTTGCAGTCAGGCCTTGGAGACAGTGAACATAGGATAGGTCCGAAGATTGTGGATCGCTGTAGGAAAGAGGCCAAACACGATGGGCAATTTCGGGGAGGATCGCTCGCTCGGCCTATCCGTTGTCGATGTCTAGCCAGGGCCCGCACACCCAAGCACCCCCAATCGATCAGGCCCACCCCCAAAAGCAGCAGAGCGCTCCGCCACCCAACGACTTCACACCGGCTCCCCCCGATCCACCTTGTGACTCAGAATGATCGACGTGGTCGTCCGCTCCACGCCCTCGACCATACCGATCTGATCCAGCAGCTCGTCCAGCGCCTCGGGCGAATCGCTGCGCAGCCACGCCACATAGTCATACTCCCCACTGACCGCACACAGCTGCCGCACCTGCCCCATGGCGCTCAGGCGGCGCACCACCTCCTTGCCCGAGCGCGGCCTGACACTGATCCCGACGTAAGCCTGCAAGCCTCCCTCACTCATGCGCCGACCCAGCCGCACCCCATACCCCGTGATGACCTTGGCCCGCTCCAGCCGTGTCAGGCGCGCGTCCACCGTGGTCCGGGCGATGCCGAGCTGACGGGCGAGGTTGGCGACGGTCTCGCGGGCGTCGAGTTGAAGGAGATCGATCAGCTTGCGGTCGATGTCGTCCAGGGGGATGGTGTGCAGGTCGGACATGGGAGGGCTCGATGGGGAAGGCGATACCGTACGGCGTACCGGTTCAGATCGGCAAGTGTTCGGGCGTGTGTTGCCTGAAGAGAACCGACCGTGAGCCGAATACAATGACTGGTTTGTTCCGTCGCGTGAGAACACGTCATGAGTGCGCCTTTGTGGATATGGCAGCAACCTGAATGGCCTGGTTTTTGAGGTATCGAAAGGGTGTTGACGAAAGCTCGATTCTGGCACGTGTATCGTGGGCAGGTGCTTTCAGCGGAGCAGATCAAGGTCCTCAACCGTCTGCTCGATGGCGCAGAACGGGGCTTCGAGGAAGGCTCAACGCGGCGCAGTACCAGGCGGTGGCGAGGTCTCGAAAGCGACGGCGACACGGCACCTGAGCGATCTGGTGCAGAAGGGGTGTCTGGTGAAGCTGCCGGGGGGAGGGCGTAGTACGCGGTACAGGGTGGCGCAGGTGTAAAAACAAGAGAATGTGCGCGCTGGGCGTGCGCCGAGAGCGCCCATGCGATGAGTGCGGTATCGACATCAGGCTAGGGGCCCGCAAAACCAGCCCTCTCATTTCCTCCAGGTCCATCACACTGGGTTGGCCCCCCGCTTCCCCCTGCAAAACCGAAACGCTTCGTCACTTTTATCCATCACTTCGTCACAACGCTAAAAACCCACACAATCCGCCATCACCTTTCGTCTTACTTCCCATCCCTCTCCTCTCTAAGCTGTCACTCAGCGCTACCTATACTCATCCCATTCCCGTTACCCCGCCCAAGGCCACGACATGAACAAGAAGAACCGTCACCCCGCCGATGGCAAACCCCCGGTCACTCTGTTCGGCCCGGATTTTCCCTTCGCCTTCGACGACTGGCTCGAGCACCCCGCCGGGCTGGGCAGCGTGCCGACGGACCGGCACGGCGAGGAAGTCGCCATCGTCGGCGCGGGCATCGCCGGGCTGGTGGCGGCCTACGAGTTGATGAAGCTGGGCCTCAAGCCGGTGGTCTACGAAGCATCCAAGCTGGGTGGGCGGCTGCGCTCGCAGGCGTTCAACGGCACCGATGGCATCGTCGCCGAGCTGGGCGGGATGCGCTTTCCAGTGTCGTCCACGGCGTTCTACCACTATGTCGACAAGCTGGGCCTGGAGACCAAACCCTTTCCCAATCCATTGAGCGCGGCGTCCAGCAGCACGGTGATCGACCTGGAGGGGCAGACCTTCTACGCCGAAACCCCGGCGGACCTGCCCAGGCTGTTCCACGAAGTGGCCGAGGCCTGGGCCGATGCCCTGGAAGACCGTGCTCAGTTCAGCGACATCCAGCAGGCCATCCGCGAGCGCGACGTGCCACGACTCAAGCAGCTGTGGAACACCCTGGTGCCGCTGTGGGACGACCGTACCTTCTACGACTTCGTCGCCACCTCGCAGGCTTTCGCCAAGCTGAGCTTCCTGCACCGCGAGGTGTTCGGCCAGGTCGGCTTCGGTACTGGCGGCTGGGACTCGGACTTTCCCAACTCGATGCTGGAAATCTTCCGGGTGGTGATGACCAACTGCGACGAGCACCAGCACCTGGTGGTCGGGGGCGTGGAGCAGGTGCCCCAGGGCATCTGGCGGCACGTGCCGGAACGCTGCGTGCATTGGCCGGACGGTACCAGCCTGCGCTCGTTGCACGGGGGTGCGCCGCGCAGTGGCGTACGACGTATCGCCCGGGGGGCCGACGAGCGCCTGGCGGTGACCGACAGCTGGGGCGATACCCGCGAATATGCCGCTGTGCTGGTGACCTGTCAGAGCTGGCTGCTGACCACCCAGATCGACTGCGAGGAGTCGCTGTTCTCGCAGAAGCTGTGGATGGCGCTGGACCGTACCCGCTACATGCAGTCGTCCAAGACCTTCGTCATGGTTGATCGGCCGTTCTGGAAGGACAAGGACCCGGAGACCGGCCGCGACCTGCTGAGCATGACCCTCACCGACCGGCTGACCCGGGGCACCTACCTGTTCGACAACGGCGACGACCGGCCAGGGGTGATCTGCCTGTCCTACGCCTGGATGAGCGATGCGCTGAAGATGCTGCCGCACCCGGTGGAGCGGCGCGTGCAGCTGGCGCTCGATGCGCTGAAGAAGATCTACCCCAAGACCGACATCGCCGGGCACATCATCGGTGATCCGATCACCATCTCCTGGGAGGCCGACCCGTACTTTCTCGGCGCCTTCAAGGGCGCGCTGCCCGGCCACTACCGCTACAATCAGCGCATGTACGCTCACTTCATGCAGCAGGACATGCCGACCGAGCACCGTGGCATCTTTCTGGCGGGCGACGACGTGTCATGGACGCCGGCCTGGGTCGAAGGTGCGGTGCAGACGTCGCTCAACGCGGTGTGGGGTATCATGACTCACTTCGGTGGCCGGACCCATCCAGACAACCCAGGCCCCGGCGACGTGTTCGACGCGATCGGCCCGATCGCCCTGCCCGACTGACACCTGGAGGCCTTCGATGCGCATCGCCCTGTTCCAAGGCCCTCCTGGCCCGCTCGACGTCGCCGGCAACCTCGAGCGCCTGCGCCAGCAGGCCGAGCAGGCGGCAGCCCAAGGGGCGCGCCTGCTGGTGTGTCCGGAGATGTTCCTGACCGGCTACGACATCGGCCGCGATGCCGTGAGCCGCCTGGCCGAGCCGGCCGACGGCGACTCGGCGCAGGCGGTGGCGGCCATCGCGCGGCAGCAGGGCCTGGCGATCGTCTATGGCTACCCCGAACAGGGCGAAGACGGCGCGTGCTACAACAGCGTGCAACTGATCGATGCCCAGGGAAGCCGCCTGGGCAACTACCGCAAGACGCACTTGTTCGGCGTATTGGACCGCAGCCTGTTCAGCCCTGGCGGCGATCATTTCCCGGTGGTCGAGCTGGAGGGCTGGAAGCTCGGGCTGCTGATCTGCTACGACGTCGAGTTCCCGGAGAATACCCGGCGCCTGGCGCTGGCCGGCGCCGAGCTGATCGTGGTGCCCACCGCCAACATGGTGCCCTATGACTTCGTCTGTCAGTTCACCGTGCGTGTACGGGCCCAGGAAAACCAGTGCTACCTGGTCTACGCCAACTACTGTGGCGCCGAAGCGTCGCTGGTCTATTGCGGGCAGAGCAGCATCGTCGCGCCGGACGGCAGCCTGCTGGCGATAGCCGGGCAGGAAGCGGGCCTGTTGCTGGCGGACCTGGACCGCGACCGCCTGGCTGCGAGCCGCGCCGGCTTTCCCTACCTGAGCGATGTGCGCCACGACCTGCATGGCCCTGCGCCTCGCACCTGATATCCGCTAGCATGGGGCTCGTTTCGCTGGAGCCCCTATGCCTGATCTCACCCGCCACCTCGTGCTGGACAACGGCCTGCAGCTGACCCTGCGCCATGCACCGCACCTCAAGCGCAGCGCGGCGGCCCTGCGCGTGCACGCCGGCAGCCATGACGCACCGGCGGCCTGGCCAGGGCTGGCGCACCTGCTCGAGCACCTGCTGTTCCTCGGCACCGCACGGTTTCCACTCGAGGACGGGCTGATGCGGCATGTGCAGCGTCAGGGCGGGCAGGTCAACGCCAGTACCCGCGAGCGCACCACCGACTTCTTCTTCGAGGTGCCACCCCCGGCCCTGGCAAGCTGCCTGGAGCGCCTGTGCCAGATGCTCGCCGAGCCGGACTTGAGCCTGGCCAGGCAATGCCGCGAGCGCGAGGTGATCCACGCCGAATTCATCGCCTGGTCGCGCGACGCACAGGCGCAGCACGCCTTCGCGCGCCTGCAACGGGTATCGCCACGGCATCCGCTGAGCGGGTTCCATGCCGGCAACCGCTATACCCTGCCAGTACACGATCCGGCGTTCCAGCAAGCCTTGCTCGGGTTTCACCAGCGCTTCTACCAAGGCGCGCACATCACCTTGAGCCTGTGTGGGCCGCAGCCGTTGGAAGCCTTGCAGGCCCTGGGAGAAACGCTCGGAGGGTCGTTGCACGCAGGTAGCCCGGTACGTCGCCAGACCCCGCCACCGTTGGTCGAGGCACCGCTGGTACCCTGCCAGCAAGGCCCGCACCTGGACCTGCTGTTCGCCCACGAGGCCCTGCCCGAGGGTGCCGACGCGGCGCTGGAAGCCCTGCTGGACTGGCTGACCGACGACCGGACAGGGACTTGGCGAGGCCTGCTTGAACGACGTGGCTGGGTACGCGAGGTGAGCACCGAGGTGCTGTACAGCCATGCCGGCCAGGCCTTGTGGCACGTGCAACTGCACCTCGACGATCCGACGCGCGCTGCCGAGGTGCAATGGCTCCTGCAGGGTTGGCTGGGCTTTCTCGCCACCCAGGACCTGGCCCCGCTTCACGACGACTTCGAACGCATGCAGCAGGTCCAGGGTGAGCAGGCAGGCGCGCTCGACCTGGCCCTTCGTGACAGCAGGGGGCGGCCTTTCCAGGCGCTGGACGCACAGGCTCGACACGCCTTGCAGGCGCTGCTCGCTCAAATGCCCACGGCCGAACACGGGGCCTGGCATCTGCCCCCAGCCGATCCCTGGCTCGACCCGACCTTGCCGGTACGTCCCTATCAACCCTTGCCACCGCAACTGGCCATTCGCGACGTCCTGCCTGCGCCCCGGAACCTGGCTGTGCTCTACCTGCGCTGGCAGTTCACCCAGCCACTTGCCGCCCTGGAGGCCACTCGCCTTGCCCATCGCCTGAGCGCCTTGCAGGCACGCGCCCGCCGCGCCGCAATCACGCTACACGGCGAGGCACTGGGCACTGGCTGGCAACTGCGCTGTACAGGTCGCCCGGTGGCCGTGCTCCAGGCGCTGCCCGACGTGCTCGCCGCACTTCAGGCGCCTCTGACAGACGACGCGCGCGACGCCCTCGACGCTGAACCACCCTTGATGCCGATCCGAGCCTTGCTCAAGCGCTTGCCCGAATGCCTGGCCCCCGACGCAACGCCTGAGCCGTCGGTCGACGGGCAGGCTGTAGTTGCCACGCAGTGGCAAGACGCCCGCTGGCACGGCATGGCCTTGGGCTTCGACCCGCAGGCCTCGGCAGCCCTGGGCGCCATCGTGCAGTCGCTGCCCGGACGCGCCGCACGGATCGCTCCACGTCCGCTCCTCGAAGGTTCACGTTGGCACACCGTCGCCACCGCCAGCCGTGAGCACGCCCTGCTGCTGTTCTGCCCTGTGTCGGCGCCCTGCGAAGCGGAAGGCCGTCTGCTCGCCCAAGCCCTGCAAGGCCCGTTCTACCAGCGCCTGCGGGTGGAGCTGCAACTGGGCTATGCGGTCTTCAGCGGGTTTCGCACGGTCGAAGGCCGACATGGCCTGCTGTTCGGCGTGCAGTCACCTGGTACCGATCCGCACCGCCTGCTGATCCATGTGCGAGAGGTGCTGGACGCCGATGTGGCGCTGACTCCGGCATTGCGTCACGCGCTGCTCGATCAGTTCGCACCGTCGACCCTGGACGATCAGGAAACGGCGACCTGGTACTGGCAGGCCCACCTGGCCGGCTGGACAGGCCGTCTGGACGCTCTTCGTCAGCGGCTCGAGACGGTGACCCAGGCCGACCTGGACCAGGTTTTGTCCCGCCTGCGCTACGCCGAACACGGCTGGCAGTGCCTGGCTAACGGCCCGGCTCCGCTGGATGGTCACCCTTGGGGATCGCGCTCGGTTCATTAGCACGCTATCATTCCACCTGAACCGTGCCACCCTGTCCCCTGGCAGGGCACCCCAGGGCACGGTGATGCCGCCATAGCATCTTGTAATACGTAGGTCCCCGACCCAAGGGAACCTCGTCCTTTAAACGACGCCCAATACCTGGCATCCCCTGATTCCCATCCGGAAGGAGTTCTCCTATGTGGACCAAACCTGCTTATACCGACCTGCGCATCGGCTTTGAAGTGACCATGTACTTCGCCAGCCGTTGATGCCCCACGCGTCAAGGCGCCTCGGCTTTGCCGGGGCGTTTTCATTTTTGGTCACGGAGTCTCCATGCACATCCAGATCCTTGGCTCCGCCGCGGGCGGTGGCTTCCCGCAGTGGAACTGCAACTGCGTCAACTGCAAGGGCTTTCGCGACGGCACGCTGCGCGCCAGCGCGCGCACCCAATCGTCGATCGCGCTGTCTGACGACGGCGAGCACTGGATCCTCTGCAACGCCTCGCCGGACATCCGCGCGCAGCTGCAGGCCTTCGCCCCGATGCAGCCAGGGCGCGCCCTGCGCGACACGGGCATCGACGCCATCGTGCTGCTGGACAGCCAGATCGACCACACCACCGGCCTGCTCAGCCTGCGCGAGGGCTGCCCACACCAGGTCTGGTGTACCGACATGGTGCACCAGGACCTGAGCACCGGCTTCCCGCTGTTCACCATGCTCGGCCACTGGAACGGCGGCCTGCACTGGAACCGCATCGAGCTGCAGGGCAGCTTCGTCATCCCGGCCTGCCCGAACCTGCGCTTCACGCCCTTCCCCTTGCGCAGCGCCGCGCCGCCCTATTCGCCACACCGTTTCGACCCGCACCCCGGCGACAACCTCGGCCTGCTGGTCGAGGACCTGCGCACCGGCGGCACGCTGTTCTATGCCCCCGGTCTGGGCCAGGTCGACGACGCGCTGCTGCGCCTGATGCAGAGTGCCGACTGCCTGCTGGTCGACGGCACGCTGTGGGAGGATGATGAGATGCAGCGCCGAGGCGTCGGTACCCGCACCGGTCGCGAGATGGGCCACCTGGCCCAGAACGGCCCCGGCGGCATGCTCGAGGTGCTCGACGGCTTCGAGCGCCAGCGCAAGGTGCTGATCCACATCAACAACACCAACCCGATCCTCGACGAAGCGTCGCCGGAGCGGGCCGAAGTCCAGCGCCGGGGCGTCGAAGTCGCCTATGACGGCATGAGCATCGAGCTGTAGGAGGTTCCATGCACGACGCCACACCGATGTCCCCGGCCGAATTCGAGCAGGCGCTGCGCGCCAAGGGCGACTACTACCACATCCACCACCCCTACCATGTGGCGATGTACGAGGGCCGTGCCAGTCGCGAGCAGATCCAGGGCTGGGTGGCCAACCGGTTCTATTACCAGGTGAACATTCCGCTCAAGGACGCCGCGATTCTGGCCAACTGCCCAGACCGCGAGGTGCGTCGCGAATGGATCCAGCGCCTGCTCGACCATGACGGCGCACCCGGCGAGGACGGCGGTATCGAGGCCTGGCTGCGCCTGGGGCAGGCCGTGGGCCTGGACCCGGACCAGTTGCGCTCCCAGGAGCTGGTGCTGCCCGGCGTGCGCTTCGCCGTGGACGCCTACGTCAACTTCGCCCGCCGCGCCAGCTGGCAGGAGGCCGCCAGCAGCTCGCTGACCGAACTGTTCGCCCCGCAGATCCACCAGTCGCGCCTGGACAGCTGGCCGCAGCACTACCCGTGGATCGACCCGGCCGGCTACGCCTACTTCCGTACCCGGCTCGGCCAGGCCCGTCGGGATGTGGAGCACGGCCTGTCGATCACCCTGCAGCACTACACCACGCATGAGAGCCAGACGCGCATGCTGGAGATCCTGCAATTCAAGCTGGACATCCTCTGGAGCATGCTCGATGCCATGAGCATGGCTTACGAACTGGACCGTCCGCCCTACCACAGCGTCACCCGCGAACGGGTCTGGCACAAGGGGATCGCCTTATGAGTTTCGACCGTCAACGGGTGCCGCGCTGGCGCCCCGGCTACCGGTTCCAGTACGAGCCGGCGCAGCAAGGTCATGTGCTGCTCTACCCGGAGGGCATGATCAAGCTCAACGAAAGTGCTGCGCTGATCGGTGGGCTGATCGACGGCCAGCGCTCGGTGGCGGCGATCATCGCGACGCTGGCCGAGCAGTTCGCCGACGTGCCCGAAGTCGCCGACGACATCGAACAGTTCATGGAGGTGGCCCATGCCGAACACTGGATCGTCTTCGCCTGACGTGCCTGCCGCACCGCCGGTGGGGCTGCCGTTGTGGCTGTTGGCCGAGCTGACCTACCGCTGTCCGCTGCAATGCCCGTACTGCTCCAACCCACTGGACTTCGCCCAGCAGGGGCAGGAACTGAGCACCGAGCAGTGGTTCAGGGTCATGGCCCAGGCCCGCGAGCTGGGTGCGGCGCAGCTGGGCTTCTCCGGCGGCGAGCCGCTGGTGCGCCAGGACCTGGCCGAACTGATCGGCGAAGCCCGGCGGCTGGGCTACTACACCAACCTGATCACCTCGGGGATCGGCCTGACCGAGCGCAAGATCGCCCGCTTCCGCGAGGCCGGGCTCGATCATATCCAGATCAGCTTTCAGGCCAGCGACGAGACGGTCAACAACCTGCTGGCCGGTTCACGCAAGGCGTTCGCCCAGAAACTGGAAATGGCCCGTGCGGTGAAGGCCCACGGGTACCCGATGGTGCTCAACTTCGTCACCCATCGGCACAACATCGACCGGATCGACCGGATCATCGAGCTGTGCATCGCCCTGGAGGCGGACTTCGTCGAGCTGGCCACCTGTCAGTTTTACGGCTGGGCGCACCTCAATCGCCTGGGGCTGCTGCCGACCCGCGAGCAACTGGAGCGCGCCGAGCGCATCACCAACGACTACCGTGAGCGCCTCAAGGCCGCTGGCAGCCCGTGCAAGCTGATCTTCGTCACCCCCGACTACTACGAGGAACGCCCCAAGGCCTGCATGAACGGCTGGGGCAACCTGTTCCTCACGATCACGCCCGACGGCACGGCCCTGCCCTGCCACGGCGCCCGGCAGTTGCCGGTGCAGTTCCCCAACGTGCGCGACCATGACCTGCGGCACATCTGGTACGACTCCTTCGGCTTCAATCGCTTCCGGGGCTATGAGTGGATGCCCGAGCCGTGCCGCTCCTGCGACGAAAAGGAAAAGGACTTCGGCGGCTGCCGCTGCCAGGCCTTCATGCTCACCGGCGACGCCAGCAATGCCGATCCGGTGTGCGCCAAGTCAGCCGACCACGGCATCATTCTCAAGGCGCGCGAGGAGGCAGACCATGCCCAGCAGGCCATCGAACACCTCACCTTCCGCAACGAACGCAACTCACGGGTCATTGCCCGTGGCTGAACCCTTCAGTGCCGCCCAGGCAGTGGCGGCCGGAACCGATTTCGCCGACCTCAAGGTCGGCCCGGCCGGCGTGTTCTGGAATGAATTCCGCCCGACCGATGGTGCCTGCCGGCTCTGGCACTGGCGCGACGGTCAGGCGGTGTGCCTGACGCCGGATGGGTTCAGCGTACGCAGCCGTGTCTACGAATACGGCGGCGGCAGCTTCACGGTGGGTGAGACGCACCTGTATTTCGTCAACGAGGCGGACCAGCAGGTCTACGTCCAACCGGCGAACGGCGGCACGCCCCAGGCGTTGACCGCGTGCGGTGACTGCCGCTATGGGGATCTGCAGGTGCATGGCCAGCAGGTGTTGGCGGTCGAGGAAACCCAGGGCGAGCCGGTCGAGCACCGCCTGGTCGCTCTCGGTGCTTCGGGGCGTCAGGTGCTGGCCGAGGGGGCTGACTTCTATGCGGCGCCCACGCTGAGCAACGACGGCCAGCGCCTGGCCTGGATCGAATGGGATCGCCCGGCCCAGCCCTGGACCGCCACGCGATTGATGACCCGGCATCGCGTGCAGGACGGGGCCTGGAGCCCACCCCAGTGCCTCGCCGGGGCAGGCGGGGAGACATCGCTGCAACAACCGCGCTTCGATGCCCAGGGCCGGCTGTATGCCCTGTCCGATCACCACGGCTACTGGCAACCCTGGGGGGAAGGTGACGGTCGCTGGCAGGCCCTGTCCGCCACCGCCGCCGATCACGCCGCCGCGCCCTGGCAGTTGGGCGCCAGCACCTGGCTGCCCCTGGGTCCTGACGCCTATGTGGCCAGCTGGTTCGAGGATGGCTTCGGTGTGCTGGGCCAGTGCAGCGCCGGGTCGGCCTGCCAGCGCCTGGCGACCGACTACAGCCGCTTTCGCAGTCTGGCACTGAGCGACACGCACCTGTACGCCATCGCCGCCTCACCGACACGCCCCGCGGGTGTCATTGCCCTCGATCGCCAGACTGGCGCCGTCGAGGTGCTGAGCGGTGGCGTCGCGCCCTTGCCGGATGCAGAGATCGTCCGCCCGCACCCGCTGTGCTACCCCAGCGGCGACGCCCAGGCCCATGGGTTCTTCTACCCGGCCCATGGCGTACAAGGCCCGTCGCCCCTGGTGGTGTTCATCCACGGCGGGCCGACCTCGGCGTGCTACCCGGTGTTCGACCCGCGCATCCAGTACTGGACCCAGCGCGGCTTCGCGGTCGCCGACCTCAATTACCGGGGCAGCACCGGTTACGGGCGTGCCTATCGTCAGGCGCTGCACCTGCGTTGGGGCGAAGTCGATGTGGAGGATGCCTGCGCGGTGGTGACGCACCTGGCCAATCGAGGGCTGGTCGACCCGGCCCAGGCGTTCGTCCGCGGTGGCAGTGCCGGTGGTTACACCACATTGTGCGCCTTGGCCTTCCATGATGTGTTCCGGGCCGGGGCTAGCCTGTACGGCGTCAGCGACCCGGTGGCGCTCGCCCGTGATACCCACAAGTTCGAAGCCGATTACCTGGACTGGCTGATCGGCGACCCAGACAGGGATGCCGAACGCTACGCACGACGCACACCCCTGCTGCATGCCGCCCGTATCACGGTGCCGGTGATTTTCTTCCAGGGCGAGCAGGACGCGGTCGTGGTGCCTGAGCAGACGCGGAGCATGCTGAAGGCGCTGGAGGCCGGTGGCGTGCATGCTGAAGGGCATTTCTATGCAGGTGAGCGCCACGGTTTCCGTCAGGCGGCCAACCTGGCCCATGCACTGGAACGGGAGTGGGCGTTCTACTGCACGGTGTTAGGCCATTGAAGCCATGCCCGAGCCGGCGCGGCGGCTCGGGCGATGCGGTCAACGCTTGGCGATGATGTACACCGCGTGGATGATGCCGGGAATGTAGCCCAGCATCGTCAGCAGGATGTTCAGCCAGAACGCACCGCCGAAACCGACCTGCAGGAAGACGCCCACGGGTGGAAGAATGATGGCGATCAGAATGCGGATCAGGTCCATGTCGTAGCTCCTCGATTGGTTACCTCAACAGACTGCCGCTTTCAAACAGAGGTTCAAGCCAACCGCTTGCGCGCAAAAAAACGCCCCGGGCCAAAGGTGGGCCGGGGCGGCGCGCAGGAACGCAGACGGTTCGGTAGAGGCTCGTCAGGCGGAAGCGCGACGTGCCTCGCAAGAGAGGGCGCGGGTGGTGACGAACGCGCGCGCCAGACGCTTGAGCATGTCGTCGATGTTGCCCTTGCTGACGGTCAGCGCCGGGGTGAAACGCAGCACATCGGTCTGGGGGGCCGTGAGCAGCAGACCTTCCTGCAGGGCCGCGTCGACCAGGGCCTGGGCGCAGGCCTCGTGCAGCTGCAGCCCCCAGAGCAGCCCTTGGCCGCGCACCTCGCCTTGACCGAAGCGCGCCGCCAGTCGGCTCAAGCCCTCGCGCAGGTGACGCCCGACGTCCTCGACGTGTTCGAGAAAGCCCGGCGCCAACACCGTCTCGAGCACCACCAGGCCGGCCGCGCTCATCAACGTGTTGCCATGGTGGCTGCCGCCCAGGTCGCCAGGCGCCGCACAGCAGGCCGTGCCACGCGCCAATACCGCGGCCAGGGGTACGCCACCGCCCAGCCCCTTGCCCAGGGCCACCAGGTCGGCACGCACGCCATGGCGCTGCTCGGCCAGCAAGGTGCCGCAGCGGCCCATGCCGGTCTGCACCTCGTCGAGAATCAACAGGATGCCCAGCTCGCGGCACAGGGTCTCGGCGCCCTTGAGGTAGTCGCGTGACGCCGGTATCACGCCAGCCTCGCCCTGGATCGGCTCGAGCAGAAGGGCGACGGTCGTCGAATCCACCGCCGCGTGCAGGGCGGCGAGGTCGTTGAACGGGACGTGACTGAACCCAGGTGTGTCAGCGCCGGCATGACAGGTCGAGAGCGCTGCCAGGCCCCGTCCATGACAGCCCTGCCGAGCCACGATGACGTGGGCGGCACCGTGGCGATGGCGTTGCCCCCAGAGGCGCGCCAGTCTGACGGCCGTTTCGCAGGCTTCGCTGCCGCTGTTGAGCAGGTAGGCCTGATCGCTGCCCGTGCTCTGGCACAGGCGCTGGGCCAGCGTGAGCAGCCCCTGCCCTTGCAGGCCCGCGCCAGGGTTGATCAACGACCGCGCCTGGTCGGCCAGGGCTTTGACCAATCCATCGGGACTGTGCCCCAGGCTGTTCACCGCACCCCCCTGGTGAAAGTCCAGATAGGCATGCCCCTGGTCATCCCACAGCCATGACCCCTGCCCGCGCACGAACACCGGGTCGTCCTGTCGAGCGCCAGGCATCAGAAAACGGCGCGACGTCTCGGGCATCAGGGCGTCGGAACGGGGCACGCACGGCGGCACGGCGGCAGTCGATGCCGCACGGCGCAAGTTGAACAGGTTCATCGAGGCTCCAGCCGGTCACGGTCAAGGCTGCCAGGGCTCGGTCATGCGCCGAACGGTACACCGCTGAAAAGAGTGTTTTGCCTGGCCTATCCAAACGTCATTCGCATCCATGGCATGCCGGTCCGCAAAAGACCTGCCAATTGCCATGACGCGGCGTAGACTAGGCGTCTTACCGGCCATCGGCCATTTGGTTTTTCGAGCTTTTCCGATAAGTAGCGCTTATGGATTTTCGCCAACTGCGGTATTTCGTCGCGGTCTATGAAGAAGGCCACGTCGGCCGCGCCGCCGAGCGCCTGTCGCTGTCCCAGCCGGCCTTGTCACAACAGATTCGTCAGCTCGAACAGGCCCTCGAGGTCAGCCTGTTCGAGCGCAGCAACAGGCGCCTGCTGCCGACGCTGGCCGCCCATACGCTGTACAACCATGCCCTGCCTCTGCTCGACGGTCTGCGACAGGCCCGCGATGCACTGCGCGGCTTCAAGGGGCAGGCGCTGCGCACACTGGCCATCGGTGTCCTGCAAACGGTACGACCCAGCCTGGTACCGCGCCTGCTGGAACGCGTCCGCAAGGCTCAGCCGCACCTGATCGTACAGATCTACGAGCTGTCCGGCCTGGAGATCGAGCGGCGCCTGCTCAATGGCAGCCTGGACATCGGCATCAGCTACCTGGCGCCGCGTCAACCGGGGCTGCATGGGCTGCCGTTGTACGAAGACGAACTGCAACTGGTGATCCCAAACGACCATCCATTGAAGGATTTCAAGAAGGTCTCGCTCAGCCAGGCGGCGGAGCTGCCGATGCTGATGCTGGGAGAGGAATTCCAGATTCGGCAGATCTGGCAGGCCGAGCTGGCCAACGTGGGCAGGCGCCCGCAGGTTCAGGCGGAAATGAACAACATGAGCGGCATTCTGGATAGCCTGGCGTACACCTCACTGGCGACGATTCTGCCTGGGCGTGCCAAGGAGGCCGCCGAAGACGAGCAGGCGCTGTTGTGGAAGCCCTTGAGCGAACCGCGTGTGCCGCTTCAGGTGGGTCTGGTGTTTCGTGATGCGCAACGCCAGCAGGCCGCGGTAGAACTGCTGCGAACGCTGCTCGAGGAAGAGACTGCCACAGGCATTGGCGTACGAGGGCACCTCGACACCTCAGCCTGACGCACGCACAAAAAGGAAACCCCGCCGAGGCGGGGTATTCCAGACTGTGTCTCTGACATCCGTTTCATCGATTCCATATCGTTCCCGCCATCCTGGCAGGTCATCCTGAGCAGATCCTTGTGCTGTCCTCTGCGCTCCCAGCGCGTCGTCCATGTGAGAAAGATTAACAGTGGATCCAATCACCGGGAAGTGGAGAAAAGTCACCACGCCGTGTAGGAAAATGCTTACAAATCTGTCTCGTTTCCAGATACGCGCTGTTTCAGAACTGTTCAGCCCGTAAAAAGTTCAAGCTCGCACTGCCGGCCTTGACGCTGGCGATAAGCGAGTGCACCCGCGGCAGGAGGCGCGCGAAGTAGAACCGGGCCGTGCCCAGCTTGCTGGCGTAGAAGTCGTCCTCGCCTGCGCCGTCCATCGCCGCCTGGGCCATGCGCGCCCACAAGTAGGCGTAAGCGACGTAGCCAAAGGTGTGCAGGTACTCGACCGACGCAGCGCCGATTTCCTCGGCATCGTGCTGCGCGCGTTCGAGCACCCAGTCGGTCAGCGCGTCCAGCTGATCCAGCGCAGCCATCAACGGCTCGGTGAACTCACTCAGCCCAGCGCCGGCCTGATCGGCGAACGCACGGACCTCATCGCTGAACACACGATAGAACGCCCCACCGCTGCCTGCCACCTTGCGACCCAGCAGGTCCAGGGCCTGAATGCCGTTGGTGCCCTCGTAGATCTGCGTGATACGCACGTCCCGCACCAGCTGCTCCTGCCCCCATTCGCGAATGTAGCCATGGCCGCCGAACACCTGCTGGCCATGCACGGTGCACTCCAGCCCCAGGTCGGTCAGGAAGGCCTTGGCCACGGGTGTCAGCAGGGCCACCAGATCTGCGCTGCGCTGGCGCGTGGCAGGGTCGTCGCTGAACTTGGCGTTGTCCAGGTGCAGCGCCACATAGGTGGAGAACGCTCGCCCACCTTCGTTCAGCGCTTTCATGGTCAGCAGCATGCGCCGCACATCAGGGTGCACGATGATCGGGTCGGCGGCCTTGTCCGGTGCCTGCGCGCCGCCCACGGCACGCCCCTGGACACGCTCACGGGCGTACTCGATGGCGTTCTGGTAGGAGCGCTCGGCCGAGGCCAGGCCCTGGATGCCGACGCCCAGTCGCTCGTAGTTCATCATGGTGAACATGGCCGCCAGACCCTTGTTCGGTTCGCCCACCAGGTAACCGGTCGCGTCGTCGAAGTTCATCACGCAGGTAGCCGAGGCCTGGATCCCCATCTTGTGCTCGATCGAGCCACAATGAACCGCGTTGCGCTCGCCCAGCCTGCCCTGCTCATCGACGCTGAACTTGGGCACCAGGAACAGCGAGATGCCCTTGGCCCCGGCCGGAGCATCGGGCAGCTTGGCCAGGACCAGGTGGATGATGTTCTCGGTCAGGTCGTGCTCGCCGCCGGTGATGAAGATCTTGGTCCCGGTCACGCGGTAGCTGCCATCGGCCTGTGGCTGGGCCCGGGTACGGATGAGGCCCAGGTCGGTCCCGGCGTGGGGCTCGGTCAGGCACATGGAACCGGCCCAGGTGCCGGCGTACAGATTCGGCAGGTAACGCTGCCTGAGCGCTTCGCTGGCGTGGGCGTGAATCGACAGGCAGGCACCGGCCGTCAGCATCGGGTACAGGCCGAATGACAGGCTGGCGGCATTGACCATCTCCTCGACCTGCGCCGAAATGGCCTTAGGCATGCCCATGCCGCCATACATGGGGTCACCGCCGACACCGACCCAGCCACCGTCGGCATACGTCTTGTAGGCGTCGATGAAGCCGGCAGGCGTACTGACGACACCCGCCTGCCACTGGCAGCCTTCTTCGTCACCGGAGCGGCTCAACGGCGCGATGCGTTCGGCCGTCACCTTGCCGGCTTCCTCCAGCACGGCCATGGCCGTCTCGGCGTCGATCAGCTCGCGCAGGGCCGGCATCTGCGCCCACAGCGTGGCGACGTCGAAGACTTCTTCAAGAACGAACCGCATGTCGCGCAGGGGCGCTTTGTAGTCAGCCATGGCTACCTCTCGTTGAACGATCGAAGCGGCCTTCGAGCCGCCTTGCAGAAGACGACGGGCCGCCTGTGCGAGGCGGCCCGTGAGGGGGGAGGATCAGATGGCCAGGCCGAAGTGCTCTTCGTGCATGTCCATCAGGTTGCCAGCACCGGAGAGAATGGCCGCCACATGGGCGCGGGTGCGTGGCAGCAGGCGCTGGTAGTAGAAGCGCGCGGTCTGCAGCTTGGCCGTGTAGAAGGCTTCCTCGGAGGTGCCTTCGGCCAGTTTCTCGGCGGCGACCCGGGCGATGTCGGCCCAGAAGTAGGCCAGGCAGGCGTAGCCGGAGTACATGAGGTAGTCCACCGACGCGGCGCCGACTTCCTCGCGGTCCTTCATCGCGGCCATGCCGATCTTCATGGTCAGCTCGCCCCATTCCTTGTTCAGCTGGGCCAGCGGTTCGACGAATTCCTTGACCGCGTCGTTGCCGGCCTGCGCCTGGCAGAACTTGTGCACGATCTTGGTGAAGCCCTTGAGGGCCTCGCCCTGGGTCATCAGCACCTTGCGGCCGAGCAGGTCGAGGGCCTGGATACCGGTGGTGCCCTCGTAGAGCATGGCGATGCGGCTGTCGCGCACGTTCTGCTCCATGCCCCACTCGGCGATGAAGCCATGCCCGCCGAACACTTGGACGCCATGGTTGGCAGCCTCGAAGCCGACCTCGGTCATGAAGGCCTTGGCGATCGGGGTCATGAAGGCCAGCAGGGCGTCGGCCTTGGCGCGGGCCTCTTCGTCCTGGCTGTACTTGAGGATGTCCACCTGCTGGGCGGTGAAGTAGACCATGGCGCGGTTGCCTTCGGCGAAGGCCTTCATGGTCAGCAGCATGCGGCGCACGTCCGGGTGCACGATGATCGGATCGGCAGCCTTGTCCGGTGCCTTGGGGCCGCTCAGCGAACGCATCTGCACACGCTCGCGGGCGTACTTCAGTGCACCCTGGAACGCCACCTCGGCGTGGGCCAGCCCTTGCAGCGCCGTGCCCAGACGCGCCGTGTTCATGAAGGTGAACATGCAGTTCAGGCCCTTGTTGGCCTGGCCGATCAGGTAGCCGGTGGCGGCATCGAAGTTCATCACGCAGGTGGCGTTGCCGTGGATGCCCATTTTGTGCTCGATCGAACCACAGGTCACGGCATTGCGCTCGCCCACCCCGCCGTCTGCGCTCGGCAGGAACTTGGGCACGATGAACAGCGAGATGCCCTTGGTGCCCGCGGGCGCATCCGGCAGACGGGCCAGCACGATGTGGACGATGTTCTCGGCCATGTCGTGCTCGCCGGCAGAAATGAAGATCTTGGTGCCGGACACCTTGTACGAGCCATCGGCCTGTGGCTCGGCACGGGTGCGCAGCATGCCCAGGTCGGTGCCGCAGTGCGGTTCGGTCAGGCACATGGTGCCGGTCCACTCGCCGGTCACCAGCTTGCTCAGGTAGGCATGCTGCTGCTCGGCAGTACCATGGGCCGACAAGGTGTTCATGGCGCCATGGGACAGGCCGGGGTACATGCCCCAGGACCAGTTCGCCTCGCCGACCATTTCGCTGATCGCCAGGCCCAGCGACTCGGGCAGCCCCTGGCCACCGTGCGCCACGTCGTGGGCCAGGCTCGGCCAGCCGCCTTCGACGAACTGCTGGTAGGCCTGCTTGAAGCCGGTCGGGGTCTTCACGCCCTGCTCGCTCCAGGTGCAGCCTTCCAGGTCGCCGACCCGGTTCAGCGGGGCCAGGACCTGCTCACAGAACTTGGCGCCTTCCTCGAGGATCGCATCGACCATGTCCGGCGTGGCGTCCTCGCAGCCTGGCAAGCTCTGGTAATGCGCCTGATAGCCGAGCAGTTCGTCACGAACGAAACGGATATCGCGCAAGGGGGCTTTGTAATCAGGCATGGCGAGGAACCTCAACTGATGAATCCGAAGGGGGATGACCAGGGTGCGCATCACCGGGCAGTGACGCTGTTTTTGGTCAAACAGGTGTTTGAAACTTACGTTTAGCACCGCAGGTTGTCAAGGAGGTGCAGGCAGGTCTTTTCTGCCGCTAAAAGTGGCGATCGTGCCATGTCGCGTGACCGGTAAGTCAGTGACTAAGCGCGTATCGATGGCGCCCTGTCGATGGGAAGGAAAGGCGTGCGAGAGGGCGTCTGAGTCCACGTCCGCACGGCAGAGGGCCCTACGAAAAACGGCGCTCCGAAGAGCGCCGTTTCAAGGAGGACGAGCAGGTGTGGCCAGGCTCAGGCCTTGATGTCGATGAGCCGTCCCAGCATCTCGTCGGAGGCCTTCTCGACCTTGAGGCCGCCCTGGACCTGATACAGGCCCAGGTCCAGTTGGACGGTCTGGGTGGCCAGGTCCAACTGCTGGCTGCGGTCCACCGAACGCAGGCGTTCGGCTTGGTAATCACTCGATTGGCTGGTCGCCGTGCGCTCGACGGCAGTGCTGGCGATCTGGCCTGCCGTTTCGTCGAGACGCCGCTGCCCTGCCTGGATGGCGCCCAGACCAGGCTGGTACGCCGACGTGCCGCTGATGTTCATGGAAGACTCCTGTCAGAGCGATGACGGGTTACACCATTAGAACAGCCTTGCTCCTCGAATATCCATCCGTTGCAGAGATGGCCCCGTGCCATCCGACCATCGGTCATTCGCCAAGCAGCGCCAGGTCTAGATGTTCGGCGACGGTTTCGGCGCGGGCGTCGTCCAACCGCGGCACTCTGCCCAGGCACGGTGCGGGCATGCGCTCGGCCAGGGTGGCCAGGTTTTCCTCCAGCCGTGCCGTGTGCGGCTCGATCAGGTTGGCGACCCAGCCGGCCAGCGGCAAGCCATCGCGCAGGATGGCTTCGGCGCTGAGCACTGCGTGGTTGATGCAACCCAGGCGCACGCCGACCACCAGGATCACCGGCAGCCCGAGGGCGATCGCCAGGTCCGACAACGTGGCCTGATCGGACAACGGCACGCGCCAGCCGCCGGCGCCTTCGATCAGGGTGAAGTCGGCCTGCTGCTGCAACACGTGCTGCATGGCCGTGCGCAGCGAGGACACGTGCAGCGCCACACCCGCTTCCCGCGCCGCGATGTGCGGGGCGATGGCCGGCTCGAAAGCGTAGGGGTTGACCTGTTCGTAGGGCAGCACGAGGCTGCTCTGGGCGATCAGTGCCCTGGCATCGGCATTGCGCAACCCGTTCGGGGTGACGGCACAACCGGAGGCGACCGGTTTGGCCCCCAGTGTGCTCAGCCCGGCCGTCCGCGCGGCGCACAGCAAACCGGCAGCGACCGTGGTCTTGCCGACGTCGGTGTCGGTACCGGCGATGAAGTAGGCGTGGGTCATCTCATGCTCCTGTATCCGAGGGCTTGCGCAGCACGCCATAGACCACTTGGTAGGTCACCGGCAGCCCCCCGGGCTCGCGCAGGCATTCGTAGGCCTGCATCAACGCGGCGACACGGGCCCGCCCGGTCAGCCCCGACGGCCGTCCAGGGTTGAGGTTGTGCGCGCCCAGGGCCTTGAGTTCGTGGGTCAGGCTGCGCAGGTCCGGGTAGTGCAGCCCATGGGCGCGGCGCTGCACCTGGATGACCTCCAGGCCACTGGCCAGGCACTGTTGCTCATAGTCGTGAAAGTCCCGGAACCGGTTGACGTGCACGTGCCCGTCCACGGCCTGCCAACTGGCGCGCAGCTCGGCCAGGGTACCGACGCACAGGCTGCTGAAGGCCAGCACGCCGCCGGGTCGCAGGACCCGTGAGGCTTCGGCCAGGACGCGGTCCAGGCGGGCGCACCACTGGATGGCCAGGCTGGAGAACACCAGGTCCACGCTGGCGTCGCGCAGCGGCAGGGATTCTGCATCGCCGGCCACATGGCCAGCAGCGCCGCCATGGGCCCGGGCGTGGCGTAGCATGCCCTCGGCCAGGTCCAGGGCCAGGCCGTGAGCGCCGTCGAAGCGCGCACGCAATGTACGGCTGAAATGCCCGGTCCCGCAGCCCAGGTCGAGCCACCTCGAGGGCGTCAATGAGGTAGGCAGCGCGGCGAGCAGGCGCTCACCGACATCGCGTTGGAAGGCCGCGACACTGTCGTAGGTCGACGCGGCACGGGAAAACGAAGCGGCCACCTGGCGCTTGTCGGGAAGACAGGGCGCCAGCGGCGGCTGTGAAAGGTCAGTCATCGCCACTCTCGTGCAGGAAATGCGTGATGCTGGTCGCCAAGTCGTCCGGCCATTCGAGGACGAAGGCGTGGCCGCAGTCCTCCATCAACCCGACCTCGACGTCCGGCAGGATGTCGCTCAGCGCCTTGGCCGCCTCGGCCGGCACCAGGGCATCGGCGCCGGCGAACAGGTGCAGCTGTGGCCCGTTGTAGGCATGGAGCGCAGCCCGGGTATCCAGTCGACGCAAGACCTCCAGGCCGTTGGCCAGGTACAGCGGATCGGTGTCGGGCAGCCCGACGTCTAGCTGCCGAGAGATTCGGCGCAGGTCGCTCGCCCCTTTGCCGCACAGCCCGCGAAAGCGCTTGAGCGTGACCTGGGTGTGGCTGCGGCAACCGTCGAGGAAGGTGTCGAAGGTGTCGGGCGCCATGCCGTGGGCCCAGTCGGCCCGCCGGACGAAGCTCGGGTTGCTGGCCAGCGTGATCAGGCCGCAGCAATGATCGCCACGGCGGCTGGCCAACTGGCTGGCCAGCGCGCCGCCCAGCGACCAGCCGCCCAGCCAGGTGTCGGTGAGCAAGGTGCGGTCGAGCCGTTCGACCCAGGCCTGAGGGTCGGCGTCCGCCAGTTCCGGCAGCGTCACCAGGTCCACCTGCAGGCGGGGATCCTGGGCGCGCAGGCTGGCCGCCAAGGGTTGCAGAGGCGCGGTACCGAGCCCCCAGCCTGCCAGCAGTATCAGTCGATTTCGCATTGGCGCACCCTCAGGCATGACATTCATCCAATGCATTCAACAATAGCCGGACCTGGGCTGCGCTGTGGGCCGCGCTCAACGTCACGCGCAACCGTGCACTGCCCTTCGCCACCGTGGGCGGGCGGATGGCTGTCACCAACAGACCGCGCTCGCGCAGGCGTTGCGACAGCTGCAAGGCCTGGGCACTGTCGCCCACCAGGATCGGCTGGATCGCCGTCGGGCTGTCCATCAGGCGCAGGCCGATTCGCCTGGCGCCCTCGCGAAACTGTGCGATCAACGCGTTGAGGTGCTCACGCCGCCAGCGCTCGCGGCGCAGCAGATCCAGGCTCTTGAGCGTGGCGCAGGCCAGACCGGGTGGCTGACTGGTGGTGTAGATGTAGGGCCGGGCGAACTGGATCAGCGTTTCGATCAAGGCCTCGCTGCCGGCCACGAAGGCACCGGCCGTGCCGCAGGCCTTGCCGAGGGTACCCACCAGCACGGGCACCTCGTCGATGCCCAGGCCGAAGTGTTCGACGATGCCGCCCCCCTGCTCACCGAGCGTGCCCAGCCCATGGGCATCGTCGACCATCAGCCAGGCGTCGCGCGCGCGCGCCGCCTTGGCCAGGGCAGGCAGGTCGGCCAGGTCGCCGTCCATGCTGAATACCCCGTCGGTGACCACCAGAGTATTGCCGGTGGCCTGGGTCAGACGGTTGGCCAGGCTGACAACGTCGTTATGCAGGTAGCGACTGAAGCGGGCCTTGCTGAGCAACCCGCCGTCGAGCAGCGAGGCATGGTTGAGGCGATCCTGCAGCACCGTGTCGCCCTGCCCGACCAGCGCAGTGATCGCCCCCAGGTTGGCCATGTAGCCCGTGGAGAACAGCAGTGCGCGGGGTCGCCCGGTCAGCTCGGCCAGGGCCTCTTCGACCGCGTGGTGAGGCGTCGAATGCCCCATCACCAGGTGCGAGGCGCCACCCCCCACGCCCCAGGTCCGGGCGCCGCTGCACCAGGCCTCGATGACGTCGGGATGATTGGCCAGGCCCAGGTAGTCATTACTGCAGAAGGCCGTCAACGGCTGGCCGTCGACGACCACCTCGGGCCCTTGCGGGCTCTGCAGCGTCGGGCGCTGGCGGTACAGGTCCTCGGCGCGGCGCTGCGCCAGGCGTGCGTCCAGGTCGAAAGCCATGCTCAGGCCGAGACGGCGTCGTAGAACAGCTCGCCATTGCGCTGTTCGATCACGGCCTGCTCGATCGCCGCCTGGTGGACTTCGTCGGCATGCCCTTCACCGGCTTCAGGCTGGATGCCCAGACGTGCGAACAGCTGCATGTCCCGGTCGGCCTGCGGGTTGCCAGTGGTCAGCAGCTTCTCGCCGTAGAAGATCGAGTTGGCGCCGGCCAGGAAGGCCAGGGCCTGCATCTGTTCGTTCATCTGCTCGCGCCCGGCCGACAGCCGGACATGGGACTGCGGCATGAGGATGCGCGCCACGGCCAGCATGCGGATGAAATCGAACGGATCGACGTCCGCCTCGTCGGCCAACGGTGTACCGGCCACTTTGACCAGCATGTTGATCGGCACCGACTCGGGGTGCTCGGGCAGGTTGGCCAGTTGGATCAGCAGATTGGCGCGGTCGTCGAGCGACTCGCCCAGACCGAGGATGCCGCCAGAGCAGATCTTCATGCCGGCCTCGCGCACGTAGGCCAAGGTCTGCAAACGCTCTGCGTAAGTGCGGGTGGTGATGATGCTGCCGTAGAACTCCGGCGAGGTGTCGAGGTTGTGGTTGTAGTAGTCCAGGCCGGCGTCGGCCAGGGCGGCGGTCTGTTCGCGGTCGAGCCGGCCGAGGGTCATGCAGGTTTCCAGTCCCATGGCCTTGACGCCCTGGACCATCTGCAGGACGTAGGGCATGTCCTTGGCCGAGGGGTGCTTCCAGGCCGCACCCATGCAGAACCGGGTCGAACCGATGGCCTTGGCGCGGGCGGCTTCTTCGAGCACCTTCTGCACTTCCATCAGCTTCTGCTTTTCCAGGCCGGTGTTGTAATGGCCAGACTGCGGGCAGTACTTGCAGTCTTCCGGGCAGGCACCGGTCTTGATCGACAGCAAGGTCGAGACCTGCACCCGGTTGGCGTCGAAGTGCGCGCGGTGCACGCTTTGCGCCTGGAACAGCAGGTCGTTGAAAGGCTGCTGGAACAGGGCACGAACCTCGGCCAGGGTCCAGTCGTGACGGGTGGTTGCAATTGTGCTGGCGCTCATCGGCGTTTCCCCAGGTAGGCTCTGACGCGCGCCGGAACCCCAGCGCATCACGGATGAGGCGAATAGTCGGGGAAGCCACATGGACTGTCAACCTAGCATCAATTCAATGGTTTACAAGTGGTTAAATAGTGACCATTACTGTGCGCTGTGTGCCGCGCCTGCGCAGCAGGCCTACCCTGTGTGCGCCGATTGCGAAGCCGACCTGCCCTGGCTGGACGGTGGATGCCGTGTCTGCGCACTGCCCCTGGCGCTCGACGGTCTGACCTGCGGCGCCTGTCATCGACGGCGTCCTGCGTTCCAGCGCGTCGAAGCGCTCTGGTACTACGGCTTTCCCATCGACAGCCTGATCACGCGGTTCAAGCACCAGGCACGCTGGCCCTTGGGCCGGCTGATGGCAGCGTTGCTGGGGATGGCATTGCAGCATCGCTTCGCCGAGGGGCTGCCACGACCGGATCGGTTGATCCCGGTGCCCCTGGCGCGACGACGCCTGCGCCAGCGTGGCTTCAACCAGGCGGCAATGCTGGCGCAGTGGTTGTCGAAGACCCTCGGCATCGCCTGCGACCTGGACCGCGTCGTGCGCACGCGCGACACGCCGGCTCAGCAGCAGCTCCAGGCCGCGGCACGCCGACGCAACCTGCGCCAGGCCTTTCAGGTACTCGACCCCGGCGCCATGAAGGGCCTGCACCTGGCCATCGTCGACGACGTGCTCACCACTGGCGCCACGGCCCAGGCCCTGGCCCGCCTGCTGCGTCAGGCCGGGGCGCGTCGGGTGGACGTGTACTGCCTGGCACGCACGGCCAAGCCGGGGCATGCGTGAGGGTCGGGTCTGCGCAGGTAGCGGCGGCGCCTGCATCGCTGGCAAGCCAGCTCCCACAAGGCCTGCTGCGCTGCGCTTGCTGGCTGAATGGAAGGGTGGAAGGGTGGAAGGGTGGAAGGGTGGAAGGGTGGAAGGGTGTCGTCGATGAAGCTGTGGCGGCAAGCGAGCAACGCGTGGATACCCAGCTATCTCTTATCGCTGAAACACACCTCGTCAGGAGCCACGGACATGGAACGTCCACGGAGTGAACGCTTGAGAACAGGTCGCTTCTCGCAGAGAAACGGCATCTACCTGCTGACCACGACCACCCTCGCCAGGCAGCCACTGCTGGCTGATTGGTCTGCGGCCCGCACGGTGATCGCACAATTTCGCCAGGTCCAAGCCGAAGGTCGAGCGTGCTCGTTGGCGTGGGTCGTCATGCCTGACCACCTCCATTGGCTGGTACAGTTGGGGCCTGTTTCGCTTGCGACGCTGATGCGGCAGGTCAAGTCTCGCAGCGCCTTGCAGCTCAACAGGTGCCTGGGGCGAACCGGCGCGGTCTGGCAAACGGGTTTTCATGATCGCGCCCTACGCCGTGAAGAAGACCTCAAGGCCATTGCGCGCTATATCATCATGAATCCCATCAGGGCTGGGCTGGTCCGACGAGTGGGCGACTATCCGCATTGGGATGCGGTCTGGCTCTGAAGCCTGCCTCTTACAGCCTGACCGCCCGCAGCGCCTGCATCGCTGGCAGGCTGTGGTGGCGGGCCCAGAGACTCTGTTTTCCAAGCCCTTCAGGCTCACGACCACACTGCCAAGCCGGAAACCGAACCTGTGGGAGCGGGCTTGCCCGCGATGAGGCCGCTGCCGCTTTCAAGGCGAAAGACCTACGTCCTGCCAAAGCGGTTTCGACCGCTGAAAGCGTCATGTCCTCGATCCAGGTGGATTGACTTAACCCCCCGGCTCGCGGCAACGTCTGTACTCCACTTTACGCCGTCGACGACCGTCATGTCCCTGCCCGCCCTGCTCGCCCAGCATATCGCCCGCCGGCCCCACCGGGTCGCATTGCTGCAGCACATCGCCGAACAAGGATCGATCACGCGGGCGGCCAAGGCGGCGGGCATGAGCTACAAGGCTGCCTGGGATGCCATTGATGAGCTCAACAACCTGGCCACGCACCCACTGGTCGAACGCAGCACCGGGGGACGCGGCGGCGGTGGCGCGCGGCTGTCCGGCGAAGGCGAGCGCGTCCTGCGCCTGTACCTGCGCCTGCAGGCCTTGCAAGCGCAGGTGCTGGAGGCAGCCGAGCACCTGGACGACCTGGCCCTGCTGGGGCGGCTGACGCTGCACACCAGCGCACGCAATCAGTGGCAGGGGCAGGTCAGTGCGCTCACCCCCGCCAGGCGCCATGACCTGATCAGCCTGACCCTGGCCGGCGGGCTGGTGATCGTCGCGTCCATTACCCAAGGCAGCACCCAGCGGCTGGGCCTGGAGGTCGGGGCCACGGTCATCGCACTGCTCAAGGCGGGCGCGATCACCTTGAGCCGCGAGCCTGGCGAGGTCGATGCCACCTGCAACTGCCTGCGCGCCCGTGTCGACAACCTGGTGCCCGACGTGGGCGGCCCCAGCGAACTGAGTCTGCACCTGGACAATGGCCAGACGCTGTGTGCCTTTGCCGAGGCCGCCTGGCTCGAAGCGCATTCGGTCCAGGTCGGCGACGTGCTCTGGGCACGCTTCGAGGCAGCGCAGGTCCTGCTCGGCGTGCCGGCCTGAGACGACGTCATCGATCGGCACGCGCATGCCATGCCGGTCGACCCCACGCGATGCGCTACCATGAGCCTTACGTCGCCCCTTCGGAGTCAGCATGTCCCATCCTTTCGATACCCTCACCCCCGATCTCGTCCTGGACGCGGTGGAGAGCCTGGGTCTTCTCAGCGACGCCCGCGTGCTGGCCTTGAACAGTTACGAGAACCGTGTCTACCAGGTCGGGCTGGAGGACGATGCACCGGTGATCGCCAAGTTCTACCGGCCCGGTCGCTGGAGCGATGCGGCCATCCTCGAAGAGCATGCCTTCAGCGCCGAGCTGGCCGCCTGCGACGTGCCTCTGGTCGCGCCGCTCGTGCACGGTGGCAAGACGCTGTTCGAGCACCGCGATTTTCGTTTCGCCCTGTTCCCGCGCCGTGGCGGCCATGCGCCGGAACCTGGCAACCTGGACCAGCTCTACCGGCTGGGCCAACTGCTGGGACGGCTCCATGGCGTTGGGGCGACACGCCCGTTCGAGCACCGCGAGGCCCTGACCGTGGCCAGCTTCGGCCACGCCTCGCTGGACACCCTGCTGCGCAACGATGTCGTGCCCAAGGACCTGCTGCCTGCCTTCGAATCGGTGGCCCGCGACCTGCTCAGGCAGGTCGAGGCCGTTTACGCCGCCACCCCTCACCAGGTGATCCGCCTGCACGGCGACTGCCATCCGGGCAACCTGATGTACCGGGACGAACGCTTCAACGTCGTCGATCTCGATGACTGCCGTACCGGGCCTGCGGTCCAGGACCTGTGGATGATGCTTGCCGGTAGCCGTGAGGAGCGCCTCGGGCAGCTGGCCGAGCTGATTGACGGCTACAACGAGTTCCACGACTTCGATCCGCGCGAGCTGGCTCTGATCGAGCCGCTGCGGGCCCTTCGCCAATTGCACTACAGTGCCTGGCTGGCACGCCGCTGGGACGACCCGGCCTTCCCGCGCAGCTTCCCGTGGTTCGGTCAGCCGCGCTATTGGGGCGACCAGATCCTGGCGTTGCGCGAACAGCGTGCTGCCCTGGACGAGGCACCGCTCAAGCTGTTCTGAAACCCTGCTCGTCATCGCGACGGGGCACCTTTGTCCCTCATCCTTGCAAGGAATCTGCAATGCACGCTGCAAACCCGCGTCGCGGGTATCTCCTGGGTCTTGCGGCCTACATCATCTGGGGCTTGTTCCCGCTCTACTTCAAGGCCATCCAGAGCGTCCCCGCTGCAGAGATCATCATCCACCGTGTGCTTTGGTCGGCTGTGATCGGTGCACTGCTGCTGGGCGTCTGGAAGCATCCCGGCTGGTGGCAAGCCCTGCGCGATCATCCACGTCGTCTGGCGATCCTGGCCCTGAGCGGCACCTTGATCGCTGGCAACTGGCTGACCTACGTCTGGGCAGTGAACAATGGGCGCATGCTCGAAGCCAGCCTGGGCTACTACATCAATCCGTTGGTGAACGTATTGCTGGGCATGCTCCTGCTCGGCGAGCGGCTGCGGCGCTTGCAGTGGGTGGCCGTGCTGCTGGCCACGTTCGGGGTAGCCCAGCAGGTGTGGCAGGTCGGCAGCCTGCCCTGGGTCTCGCTGACCCTGGCACTGACCTTCGGGTTCTACGGACTGATTCGCAAGAAGGCGCCTGTGGCGGCGCTGCCGGGCCTGGTGGTGGAGACTTGGATGCTGGTCCCGCTGGCGCTTGGCTGGCTGCTGCTGAACCCTGCTGCCAGCACGGCGCAACCGGCGTTCTACGCCAGCAGCGAAGCGCTCTGGCTGATCGCGGCAGGCCCGGTCACCCTGGTGCCGCTGGTGTGTTTCAACGCCGCCGCCAGGCACCTGCCCTACACCACCTTGGGCTTCCTGCAATACGTGGCGCCCACGCTGGTCCTGCTGCAGGCCGTGCTGCTGTTCGACGAACACCTGTCCTCGTCCACGTTGCTGGCGTTCATGTTCATCTGGGCAGGCTTGGCTGTCTACACGGTGGATATCGTCGGTCATCTGCGCAAACGTAGCTGATCATTAAATGATCAAAACGCTGCAGCGCCGGCAAGACGTGGCCTGCAGCGTTTCTCCCAGAGGTTATCCACAGGCCCATCCCCGCACGGTGTGCAAAAGCACCCTCAATTTGTACGTTTTTTGTACAAATCTTTCCAGACCCCGGCGCGCCTGGCCTGTAGCCGTACACCCCCAGGTTATCCACAAGCCGGCGCACCAAAAGTTTGAATAACCGACGACGTGCTCGACGCGGCCTGGAGGCTGTCACTGCGCCAAGCCCATCCACGCCTCATCACCCATGTTCACCTTTGTCTCGCTTCATGTAGTATCCGCCAGGAAGGACTACAAGATTGCGCGACGCCCCCTGCAACGAGCGGTCTGACCGGTATCACGCGCCCCTTATGAACAAGACAGCCAAGCAGAGTGAGGCACACCATGACTGAACGGATCAACGTCGGCGGCCTTCAGGTCGCCAAGGTCCTGCACGATTTCATCGTCGACGAAGCCCTGCCAGGTACGGGACTGGAGGCCGACCGGTTCTGGTCGGACGTCGCAGCGCTCATCGAGGCGCTCGTACCGCGCAACCGGGCCCTGCTCGCCCACCGTGACGCCTTGCAGGCGCAGATCGACGACTGGCACCGGCAACGGCAAGGCAGGCCGCACGACCCTGCAGCCTACAAGGCGTTTCTCCAGGAGATCGGCTACTTGCTGCCGCCTGCGGGCGAGGTCCAGATCACCACCGAGAACGTCGACGAGGAAATCGCTCGACTGGCCGGCCCGCAACTGGTCGTGCCCGTGAGCAATGCGCGGTTTGCCCTCAATGCCGCCAACGCACGCTGGGGTTCGTTGTACGACGCGCTGTACGGGACCGACGCCATCGCCGAGGACGATGGCGCGCAACGTGGTGCGGGCTACAACCCGGTACGGGGTGCGCGCGTCGTCGCCTTCGCCCGCGCCTTCCTCGACCAGGCCATGCCGTTGGCCGAGGGCTCGCACGCAGGTACCACGCGCTACTGGGTCGAGCACGGCGCGCTGCAGGTGACCCTGGCCGATGGGCAGACCCGCGGCCTGCGCGATCCGTCCCAACTGGCCGGCTACCGTGGCCAGGCCGAGGCACCGACGGCCATCCTGCTGCGCCACCATGGCCTGCACGTCGAACTCCAGATCGACGCCCAGACGCCCATCGGACGCACGGACAGCGCCGGCATCAAGGACCTGCTCATGGAAGCGGCCCTGACCACGATCATGGACTGCGAGGATTCCGTCGCCGCCGTGGACGCTGCGGACAAGACGCTCGTCTACCGCAACTGGCTGGGGTTGATGAAGGGCGACCTCAGCGAGCGCGTCACCAAGTCAGGAACGACGTTCACCCGCACACTCGAACCCGACCGTGAATACACCTGCGCCGATGGCGGCCGACTGATCCTGCCAGGCCGCTCGCTGCTGTTCGTGCGCAACGTCGGCCACCTGATGACCACGCCCGCCGTGCTCGATGCACGCGGCGACGACGTGCCAGAGGGGATGCTCGACGCGCTGGTCACCGGCCTGGCGGCCCTGCATGACCTCAACGGTACCAGCCAGTGGCGCAACAGCCGCCGCGGCAGCGTGTACATCGTCAAGCCAAAGATGCACGGCCCTGAAGAGGTGGCCTTCGCCGTCGAGCTGTTCGACCGCGTGGAAACCGTGCTGGGCCTGGCACGCCATACGCTGAAGATCGGCATCATGGACGAGGAACGGCGCACCACGGTCAACCTCAAGGCCTGCATCCAGGCCGCCGCCGAGCGCGTGGTGTTCATCAACACCGGCTTCCTCGACCGCACCGGCGACGAGATCCACACGTCCATGGAGGCCGGGGTGATGGTGCGCAAGGGCGTGATGAAGCAGCAGACCTGGATCGGCGCCTACGAGAACAACAACGTCGATGTGGGCCTGGCGGCTGGCTTGCCGGGCCGTGCGCAGATCGGCAAGGGCATGTGGGCCATGCCCGACCTGATGGCGGCGATGCTCGAACAGAAGGTCGCGCACCCACTGGCCGGCGCCAACACGGCCTGGGTACCGTCGCCGACCGCTGCCGTGCTGCACGCGCTGCACTATCACACCGTCGACGTCCGCGCCCGACAGGCCGAACTGGTCACGCGTGTGCCGGCCGCACTGGACGACATCCTCACGCTGCCCCTGGCCGACGGCGCGCCAGGGTCTGCCGAGGAGATTCAGACCGAAGTGGACAACAACGCCCAGAGCATCCTGGGGTACGTGGTGCGCTGGATCGACCAGGGCATCGGCTGTTCCAAGGTGCCCGACCTCCACGACGTCGGCCTGATGGAAGACCGTGCCACCCTGCGGATTTCCAGCCAGTTGCTGGCCAACTGGCTGCGCCATGGGGTGATCGATGAAGCCCAGGTGCTGGACAGCCTGACGCGCATGGCCGCCGTGGTGGACCGACAGAACATCGACGACCCGCGCTACCGTCCGATGACGCCACACGTTGCCGACAACATCGCCTTCCAGGCGGCGCGCGAGTTGATCGTTGAAGGTGCCCGACAGCCCAACGGCTACACCGAACCGGTGCTGCATCGCCAGCGGCGTGCCTTCAAGGCACGGGCCCAGGAATGTCGGGACGTGTGAGGTGCAGGGCGGTCGGCCGGGCGACGATGCGAGGCCACGGCGGCCGCCCTTGCGCGCAGGATTGCGCAGGTGTGGGGGTGGTGCTGGTTGGCGCGATGTACGGCGTGGCTGATCGTGCGGGCCCATGGCACGACCGACCCGTTGGAACCTGCATCAGCTCGTGCCCTGCCGCAGCCCCAGCTCCTCCCTGACCAGACGCAGCAACTTGTCGAGGTCCACCGGCTTGAGTAGAAAATCCACGACGCCCAGGTGCATGACGTCCACCGCTTCGCTCACGTCGGTGTCGCCCGACACCACGATGATCGACAGCGCCGCCCATCGCGACTGGCGGATCAGCCGAATCAGCTCAAGGCCATCCTGCGGTTCGTCGGGGTCGGCCGTGGCCATGCGCAGGTCGGTGATCATCACGCCGATCTCCGGCTCACGCGCCAGGACCTCCAGAGCCTCGACGGCGCTGGCCGCGCCCAGGCAGTCGATGCCTTTGGTGCCCAGGTAGATGCACAACGCCTGGCGATTGACCTCGTTGTCATCCACGACCAGAACGTGCTGAGGTGGTGCGGCAGGCGTGCTCAGGTGCGCCAGCAGCTCGCGCTCGGCGTCGCTCAAGATGTCGTCATGCTCACCCATGGCCTACTCATCGAAAGTCCGTTCCTCCAGTTCAGACCGCAAACCTCTGGCGTGCAAGCTGCCTTTCGTCGGGGTTTTTCCAGAAACACGACGTCCGACCGGTCCTAGACTTACGTCCAATGGGCAGGCAACGGGCTTCGTTCGACCATGCCCGCACAACAACAGGCCGCGCGCACTCGGCGCAGGCACGACGATGCGGTAGGTCCATGAGCAGACAGGACGCCTTCGACAAGGCCGGCAAGACCGCCGTCTTGCAGAACATCCAGGGTACCGTGCAGTTCCTCCAGCGCTTTGCGCCGTTCAACCAGATGGAACAGGCCCACCTGGCGTACCTGGTCGAGCAGTGCCAGTTGCGCTTCTATGCGGCGGGCGAGAGCATCCTCAAACCCAGCGACGGCCCTGTGCAGCACTTTCATATCGTCAAGCAGGGACGTGTGGTCGGCGAACGGCAACAGGCGGGCAGCCTCGGCACACAGACCACGTTCGAAATCACCACGGGCGAATGCTTCCCCCTGGCGGCGCTCCTGGGCGAGCGTGCCACGCGCACCGAGCACCTCGCCGGCGAAGACACCTTCTGCCTGCAGTTGAACAAGGCCGCGTTCATTCGCGTGTTTTCCTTGTCCGACCGCTTTCGCGATTTCGCCCTGCGTGGCGTCAGCAGCTTGCTGGACCAGGTCAACCAGCAGGTACGGCGCCAAGCGGTGGAAACGCTTGGCACGCACTATTCCTTGAACACGCCGCTGGGCGAGCTGGCCATGCGTCACCCCGTAAGCTGCACGCCCGACACCCCCGTGCGCGAAGCCGTCAGGATGATGCACGAGCAGCAAGTGGGCAGCATCGTGATCGTCGACCCACCGCGCACGCCCGTCGGGATCTTCACGTTGCGCGACCTGCGTCAGGCCGTGGCCCATGCCAGCGCCGATCTGCAGGCACCGATTCACCAGCACATGACGGCCGCGCCGTTCTCCCTCGACCCCAGGGCGACGGCCTTCGATGCCGCCATGGCCATGACCGAGCGCCATATCGCCCACGTGTGCCTGGTCGAAGAAGGGCGCCTGTGCGGCGTGGTGTCGGAGCGTGATCTGTTTTCCCTGCAACGCGTGGACCTGGTGCACCTGGCCCGGACCATTCGTCACGCCTCGCGGTTGGAGCAACTGGTGGCACTGCGCAAGGAGATCGGTCTGCTGGTCGAGCGCATGCTGGCCCACGGCGCGTCGTCGGCCCAGGTCACGCAGATCATCACCCTGCTCAACGACCACACCGTCTGCCGGGTGATCGAACTGGCCATCGCCGAGCAGGGCGACCCGGGCGTGGCCTTCAGCTGGCTGTGCTTCGGCAGCGAGGGCCGTCGCGAACAGACCCTCTACACCGACCAGGACAACGGCATCGTCTTCGAGGCACGCGATAGCGCCGAGGCCGATACGATTCGTGCGCGATTACTGCCGCTGGCGCAGCACATCAACCAATGCCTGGCTCAGTGCGGCTTCAGTTTGTGCACCGGCAACGTCATGGCCGGCAACCCGGACCTGTGTCTGTCGCGCATCGAGTGGGCGCGACGCTTCGCCGGGTTCATCCGTGAAGCCAGCCCCGAGAGCCTGCTGGGGTCGAGCATCTATTTCGACCTGCGTGTGGTCTGGGGCGACGAAGCGGCCTGCGTGGCGCTTCGCCAGGGCATCCTCGCGCAGGTGGCCGACAATCGCCTGTTCCAGCGTCTGCTGGCCGAGAACGCGCTGCGTCAACGCCCGCCAGTGGGACGCTTCCGGGATTTCGTGCTGACCCGTCAGGACGGCGAACGTACCGCTACCCTCGACCTCAAGGTGCAGGGCCTGACGCCCTTCGTCGATGGCGCCCGTCTGCTGGCCCTGGCCCATGGCATCGACGCCAACAATACCTTGGAGCGTCTGCGCCAGCTGATTGCCCGTGGGGCAGTCGACGCGCTGGATGGCGCCGCATTCGAAGAGGCCTACCATTTCATACAACAGACACGCCTGCAGCAGCATCAGCGCCAGAGCCGTGAACGCCGGCCCTACTCGAACCGGCTCGACCCCGACAGCCTGAACCATCTCGACCGGCGTATCCTGCGTGAATCCTTGCGCCAGGCCCAACGCCTACAGGCCAGTCTGGCGCTGCGGTACCAGCTATGAGCCTGGACTTGTTACGCTGGCTGCGCCCCCACGCACCCTCTCTCGCCGAGCCATTGCGACGACGCCTGTCCGCTCTGCCGACCGCCAGGCCGTTGGGAACGCAGAGCCTGCGCGCCCAGCGCTGGGTCGTCCTCGACCTGGAAACCAGCGGCCTGAATACTCAGCGCGACCAAGTCCTGTCCATCGGCGCAGTGGTGATCGAAGATGGTGCCATCGACCTGGGCCAGCAGTTCGAGCGCACCCTGCGCCGCCCACACCAGAAAACCACGTCCAGTGTGCTCCTCCACGGGCTGGGCCCCGGCGCCCTGGCGGCCGGCAGCGAGCCTGAGGAAGCGTTGCTCGAGCTGCTGGAATTCATCGGTGACAGTCCGGTGCTGGCCTTCCATGCACCGTTCGACCATCGAATGCTCAAGCGTGCCTTGAAGGACAGCCTGGGCTACCGGCTCGACGTCCCGTTTCTGGACGTCGCCGAGCTGGCACCGATGCTCAACCCGGAAACCGTTTTGCGCGAGGCCGGCCTGGATGACTGGATCACGCGGTTCGGGTTGCAGGTTCAGGAACGCCACCACGCCAGCGCCGATGCACAGGCGACTGCCGAGCTGGCGCTGATTCTGTTCAGTCAGGCCCGCAGGCAACAGCTCGACAGTCCTGCGCAGCTCGAGCAACGCGTCTCACACTGGCGTCGTCGCCTGGTCACTGGTCCTTTGGCATAGCCTGCCCAAGGGCGGTGGTAAATGCGTGCAGCCTGAGCGCTCACAGGATCAGCCAGCATGGTCGTCCCCCTTGGCGGAGCCTGATCATGACGCCCTTGCAGCAACTCGAAGCGATCGACCGGCAACTCAAGCACCTGCTGGCACTGCCCGCCGGTATCGAACGCAGCCTCAACCAACAGCTCGCCGTCTGGCTGGACAGCCCGGATGTGCGTGCGCATCGCTTGCGGCTGGACGGCCGCACGCTGCTCGACCGTATCGGGCAGCGCCTGTTGGAAGGCACACGCTTCACAGCGCCACCGGTCGGCCATGTCGGCGACGCCGTTCTCACCTTGCCTGCAGATTTCGCCGAGCGGATCGAAACGTTCTGCCAGCACGTCCGGCAGGCTTGGCATCTGCGCTGTACCGACTTTTGGACCGAACGAGACATGCACGGTGTGTCTCGCCAGGCACGGCTGGCCGCCTTGCGTCGGACTCAACTGGATATCGAGCTGCAGTTGCGCCGGTCTGACGACACGCTCGATAGCGTCCATGAACGTCTGGTACGTACCTGCCTGGCGCTTCCTCGCGCCTGGCAACGTCAGCACCTGCCCGCTCAGGAGCGCCCACAGGTCTACATCCCCTTGCTCGAAGGCATCACGCCCAACTGGCGTCAGCCTCTGGCCGGCACACTGGTGCTGGTGCAGCAGGGACCTGAAGGACGCCTGCTGGACTATCATGAGGTCGCGAGCATGGCGGTCTTGTGCAGTCTGTCGCAGGGTATCGAGGCGTTTTCGAGCCTGGCCGATCTGCACCAGGAGCTCTGCGAGCGACTCGAAGATCCGATTCAAAGCGCGCCATTGTTGGCCTTGATGACGCCAACACAACGCCAACGTGCTCGTCAGGCTTCACGGCTGCGTTACGACTGGTGTACCGACGACCTGGTGGACGTCCAGGTGCAGGCCGTACGCGACGCACAGCGCCACCGCTTCATGCTGGCCTGGCAAGAGGCGTGGCGTGACGGCCTGCAACGCGACGTACGCGTTTTCGATAGCGAACTCAAAAGCAGGCTGCGCGTGGTAGGCGACATCGACAGCCAAGGTGCACTGGCCACCCGTTACGCCTTGCTGATCGAAAAACACATGCCCGCCTGGCTGCGCCAAGCGCCCCAGCGAGCGCTGACGCACATCATGCAGACACTGCAAGAACTGGTGGCCTCGATCGAGCAGGGTGCCGCGCCTGGCCTGTTGACGCTGGAACAGTTCACCTCGCGTCATACCTTGCTGGCCTGGACGCGAGAACGCCTGGTCGAGCGACTGCACCGCACCACCGGGCTGAACGTGGCGCTGGATGACCTGCGCCTGACCGTGACCCTGGCTCGACAGACCGGCCCGCTGTTCAATCCACTGTCGCCGAGCAGCTACATTCCTGCCGCCAGCCGGCCACAGGCAGGCGACACCATCGAGCTGGTATCGATCACTTACACGCTGGACGAATTGGCCCTGCTCAACATCGGCTGGTTCGACATCGACTACTGGTTGACGGCTCGGTTGCACCGCGCGGACGGCAGCGCCGCACCTGCGGGCCTGGATGCCACGCTGGTCAGACGGCTGGTTCACGAGCTCAACGCTGGCGCCAGCTATGACGCGTTCTTGCGCAGGCACCTGATCGAATCCGAAGCTGGCAAGTGGCGGCAACGGGCCCACGGGCGCATCACGCGAGATCGCATGCGTGCCGAGGCCGTCAAGGCACTTTATGCCGGCCACTTCCTGACGATCTGGCCAACCCAGGGCTACATCTGGGCCAGTTGCATACTGGCCCATCCTGACAGCCGAAGACGCCCTTGCCTCGAAGAGGGGCGTATCCATGTCCATCAATTGCTGATCAGGCAACACACGGTACAAGGTGTCTTGCTGATCGCCGCCGAGCGGACGCGTCTGACGGGCTTTCTACTGTACGCACCTGACGCACCTGACCGACGCCCCTGGCGACATTACCGTAACGCCCGCCACCTGCTGCGTGACCTACGCGACCATTCGACGCTACGCGACTACATCAAGCAGCGTCTGCCTTTGCTTCCTGCGAGCGAGGTCGAAACGCTGCTGCTCAGGGGTCGATTGGGACCAGACCTCGAGCGACCGATCATTCAGGGTAACCTGTTCGACGCGTACTACTTGGCAGACGTCAAGGCACTGCTGGCAAAGGTCGATACCAACAGCACCACGCGCCAGGAATTGCTCGGCGAGACGGTGATGAGCACTCTCTGGCTGGTACTGGATCTGGTCAGCCTGGTGTTGCCGCACCGTATCATGGCACCCCTGGCGTTCGGTCGCGCCGCAGTCTCGGCACTCGAAAGCCTGGAAGACCTCCAGGAAGATGACCGTCATGGTGCGCTCATCCACTTGTTCGAGGCGTTGTCCCATCTGGGTGATGGGGCGGGCAGCATCGCCGGCTCATCGGTCACTCGCCGAGCCATTCGCCAGATACCGCCCAATCCGACTGCCACGCTGCCTAGCCATTATCAGGTCACACCCAATGTCGATCAGCTGCGCTACCGGCTGAACAGTCTTTATGGAGAAGGCGTCTACGAGAAGCCGTCGCCTCATCCAGGCATGACGCAATACTACGTTCGGGACAACGCAGGACGGTTCTACAACGTGGTCTTCGATGGTCGACGCTGGCGGGCGGTCGACCCCCAACTGCCGGAGGCCTATACCAAGCTGCCTGTCAAACGCTTGTCCAACGGCGACTGGGTCATCGATTCGCCCATCCTCTGGCACGACGGCCTGCCAGACCTGGCCATGCTGTTCGACGCCTGTGCAGTCGATAGCCCCCCCGGACTGGAGGCGTTACCCGAGGGCACCGGCCTCTACCAGGTGGCACAGGCGTTGTACGTGCAGGCAGGCCCACGCCTGTTGCCGCTGCGTCGACACCTGTTGCCCGATCATTACCACCTGCTGATCCCGGCTCGACTCAAGCACACCATGGAAGCCTGGGCCGTGTTGCGCTGGCAGGATGGACAATGGCGCATTCGCGCGCATCAGACCGGGCGCAGCAGCGATTGGCTGGCGTTTCCGGCAGGTTACGAACCCAGTCGGGGCAGCACCTGATCCAAACGCTGGTGCAAGGCGCTGTCGGCCGGCCAGTTGCGCAGCAACCGGGCACGGTCGCGGGCCTGGGCGGCGGCGAAGCTCCTTTGCGTCGTGTGCTGGCACATGGCATCCAGGTCGATCAGCGACCAGCGCCCGTCCTGCCAGAACAGGTTGTGGCCTTTCAGGTCGCCGTGGCTGATGCGCTCCTGAATCAACCGCTGCATCAGCTCGACCAGCGCCTGGACCTGTTCCTCGGGTGCTTCGCCACTCTCGACGTACGGGGCGAAGCAGGCGATCAGGTCCGGACCGTCGACGTACTCGGTCACCAGGTAGGCACGCTGGCGCAGGCCCAGCACGCGGTGCTCGAGCACAGCCAGTGGACGGGGCGTGGCGATCTCGAGGAACGTCAGGCGCTGTCCTTCGATCCAGGAATGCCAGGCGCGACTCGGGCGCCAGAAGCGCTTGAGCCAGTGCGCCACGTCCTTGATGTTGTAGCGCTTGAGCACCAGCGTGAGCCCATCGCTTTCAACCCGTGCCACGCTGGCGGCGCCGCCGGTCTTGTACAGGTGTCCCCGTTCGATCAGCGCGTCGGCCTGCTCCAGCACCGGCAGCAGGGTGGCCGCGCGGTCACGCTGCACGGCTCGCAGGCCGGACAGGCTGCGCTCGACGCTGAACAGCGTGCAGTCGCGTCCGGCCTTGTCCAGGTAGTCCTTCAGGCGCCAGGCACGCACCTTGTCCACCTGCTTTTGCAAGGCCTCCAACGGTAGTGCGTGCTCGGCGTTGGCCAGCAGGTAGTGCACCAGCAGTTCCTCGGTGTAGGGCTCCAGGCGTTGCGGCAACTGGGCGAAGAACACGCCGAGGTTCTCCAGCACGCGCTGGCGCGACAGCGGCTGCCCGGGGGTCTCGGCCTTGATGCCGGCGCCGTCGATGAGGTACAGCGTGTCGCCCTGGCGCAGCAGGTTGTCCAGGTGCAGGTCCTCCTGCCAGAGCCCTTTGGCGTGCAGCGCGGCCACGGCCTCCAGGGCCTGGCCCAGCACATCCCGCTGCGCGTCGTCCAGCGGCGCTCGTGCCTCGACCTCCTTCCAGGCATCGCCCAGGCTTCGGGCCTGCTCCAGGTAATCGAACAGCAGCCAGCCGCCCTCGCCTTCATTCAGCCCGTCAGCCAGCAGCCGCGGCGTGCTCAACCCCTGAGCCGCCAGCAGCCGCACGCCCGCCAGCTCACGCTGGAAATGCCGCGCCGCGCTCGGGCCGACCAGCAGTTTGGCCAGCACCGTGCGGCCGCGCCAGATACCGGCTCCCACGTAGCGCTGTCCGGGCAATACCCGCAGCAGACTCAGCAACTGCAGCTCGGCGCTGCCCGCCGCATCGGCCAGGGTAATGGACAGCGGCACCTCGGGGGTCCGGCCGGCCTGTTTCAGTTCAGACAACCGCATCAACGCGTCTCCTTGTGGCGTCGCCGTTGGGTCAGTCGGGCTTGCCAGGTCTCGACCAGCGCGCTGTCGGGCGCCTGCTCGAGGTAACTCGACAGCAGAACTCGCCGGTCCTGTTCGGTCCAGATCGGTGCCCGACGCAACAGCGGCTCCAGGTCCTTGAGCCGGTCACGCAGGCCGAACAGCAGCGGCCGCGTCTTTTCCAGATCGATCAACTGCGCCTGCCAGCCCTCGCTGCGCGCACGCAGGAAGATGTGCTTGGGATAGAAGCAGCCGTGCACCTGGCCTGCCGCATGCAGCGTGCGCGCCAGCCGTCCACAGGCCTGCAGGATACCCTGGCGCTGCGGGGCGTCCAGCTGCGGCCACTGCTCCAGCAGGTGCTCCAGGTCGGTCCACGCGTCCAGCGCACGGGTCATCAGCAGGGCGCGGCGTTCGCCCTCCACCTTGCGCTGGCCGTAGAACACCGCCTGCAAGGCCGGGATGCCGAGTGCCTGGTAGCGCGCGATGTTGCGGAATTCGCGAGCGAAGGTTGGCTCGCCCCACGGACGGTGCAGGGTGTGCGTCAGGTAATTGCTCTGACGCTTGAGGTAGTAGCCCTTGCCCTCCAGCTCCAGGCGATACACGCTGCTCCAGCCACCGCGTCCGGTATTGGGCTCGTCGACGGCCTCCAGCTGCAGCGACCAGAGCGCGTCGAAATCGTCCAGGCCATGGCGCTGCAACAAGGCGCGCTCGGCCTCGGCCAGGTAGTCGGTCATTCCCGCCCCTCGAAGAAAGCCACGACCTGACGCACGCGGCGCTTGTCCGCCGCCGTGAGGCGGGCATGCCCGCGGTAGCGCAGGTAGAACCGCAGTCGCTGCGTGGCTGAAAGATGGTATTTGGCGACCTTGTCCAGGCACGCCAGGTCCTTGATGAGCCGGTGGCGCAGCATGAAGCCGCGCCAGAAGTCGCCGGTCGGGCAATCGATGAAGTACACCGTGGCCTGGTCGTCGACCAGGAGGTTGCGCCACTTCAAATCATTGTGGGTGAAGTGGTGCTGGTGCATGACCCGGGTGTGACGTGCCAGCTGCTCGCTGATGTGCGCCACCCAGGCACGATCGGCCAGGCGTGGGTCGTTGCGTTCGGCCAGCACCGAGAGGTCTTCGGTGCGTGGCAACTCGCGGGTGATCATCGCCCCGCGACCGAAGGCCAGGCCGTTGCGCTCCAGCCCCCAGGCGATCACCTCGGCGGTCGGAATGCCCCACTTGGCGAACTGCTTGAGGTTCTGCCACTCGGCCTTGATCCGCGGGCGCCCCAGGTAGCGGCGCAGGCCCTTGCCCGCGCCGGTGTAGCGCTTGACGTAGTAGTTGACCCCGTCGCGCTGGACGCGAACCACTTCGCTCAGAGGGTCGCGGGTCAGGCGCTCGCCCTGCAAGGCGAAGACCGCGTCGAGGCTGCCGAAGTCGTCTGCCAGGTGCTGGTAGTCCGGTGCCAGTGTCCAGCCGGCCATCAGAGCGCGTCCCCATAGCGTTGCTTGCGCGCATACAGCTTGTCCGCCTTGCCACGCAAGGCCGCGAGCAATGCGGCCTCTTCGGCCAGGATCGTGCGCAGCGGCGCGCGGAAGTAGCCCTTGAGAAAGCGCAGCAGGTCACGGCGGGTCAGGCCGATGTCCAGGGCCGAGAAGTACAGGCCGGCCAGGTCCTTGTCGCGCCAGCGCCGGGGCGTGGCGGCACGCGTCTGGGCCCGGTGCAGGTCGATGAGCGACAGCTTCAGGTCGTCGGCGGTCACCGGCCGGTCGGTGTGCAACAGGAAATGGCAGATGTAGCAGTCGCGGTGGTTGACCCCGGCCCGGTGCATGGTGCCGGTCATGTTCGCGACCTCGGCGATCAGCGCGCGCTTGAGCCGAGGGGCAGGCGGCTGGCGCGCCCAGTCGAGGCTGTAGTCCTCGAGGCTGACGGTCGGCGCCAGCTCTTCGGTGACGATGAACGAGTGCTGGGTGGCCGGGTTGTCACCGCGCTCGCCGTAGGCCACGGCGGTCATGGTCGGCACGCCGGCCTGGTGCAGGCGTTCGAGCGCGCGCCACTCCTGACCGGCGCCGAGCACCGGCAGCTTGGCGGTGAGCAGGTTCTTGGCGATCTCGCCCCAGCCGATGCCGCGATGGATCTTGACGAAGTAGCCCTTGCCGTCGACTTCGGTGCGCAGCGTACGGCGCGCCTCCAGTTCCCGGTAGACCACGCCCTGCAGGCCCTCGACCGCCTCGAAGGGGTCACGTCCGGCCCACAGCCGCGCGAAGGGTTCGGCCAGTATCAGTTTCATGGGGTCTCCTGCCCGAGGATCACATCGGCGGCGCGCTGCGGCATGCTGTAGAGGTCGGCGCTGTCGGCGAAGGCCACACCGTTGCGCGACCACTGGGCACGGGCGGCATCGTCTTCGAGCATGCGGCGCAGGCAGTCGTCGAGCTGCGCTTGCTCGAACGGCTCGTCCAGCACCTGGCCACTGTCGGCCTCGGCGATGTAATGGGCGTAGCCGCAGACCTTCGAGACCAGCACCGGCAGGCCGGCGACCACGGCTTCGAGCAGGACCGTGCCGGTGTTCTCGTTGTAGGCCGGGTGGATCAGCAGGTCGGCGCCCAGCAGGAAGCGTGGGATGTCGCTGCGCCCCTTGAGGAACTGCACGTGCTCGCCCAGCCCCAGCGCGGTGCTCTGCAACTGGAAGACCTTGGGGTCGTCCTGGCCGATCACCATCAGCCGGGTGCGTTTGCGCAAGGCTGGCGGCAACGCGGCGAGCGCCTTGAGGCTGCGGTCGACGCCCTTGGTCTTGAAGCCCGAGCCGATCTGCACCAGCAGCAGGTCATCGTCGGCCAGCTTGAATTCACGGCGGAACTGCGCGCGGATGGACGCGGCATCGGCCGGGCGGCGACGGTCCGGCGAGATGCCGGGGGGCAACAGGTGAAAGCGCTCGGCCGGTGTGCCGTAATGCTTGACGAACAACGGCTGCTGCACCTCGGAGATCATCAGGATCTCGGTGCTCGCCTCGCGCCCGAACACCGCGCGCTCATAGTCGGCGAAGTGCCGGTAGCGGCCCCAACGGCGGTACAGCCCGCCGCGCAGGGTCTGCGCCTTGTCCTCGAAGCAGCCGTCGGCGGCGTAGTAGACGTCCAGGCCCGGCATCTTGTTGAAGCCGATCAGGCGATCGACCGGGCGCCGTGCCAGGTCCGCCGCCATCCACGCGCTGAGCTTCTCGTTGCGGCGGTGGTTGAACAGCGCCTTGACCGGGGCCACGTTCACCTCGAAGCCGGGCGGCACGTCGCCTTCCCAGATCAGGGTGTACACGCGGATCTGGTGACCCCGTGCCTGGCACTCCAGGGCGATGCGCATGAAATCACGCTGCAGTCCGCCGAAGGGGAAGTATTTGTAGAGTACGAAAGCCAGTTGCATCAACGAACAGCCTCGGTCAGCAGCAGCGCGCTCAGGCGGCTCGCCACGTGCTCGGGATTCAGGCGAGTGAAGCACAGCGGCCACTCGCGTTGGATGTCGAACCGGCGCAGGTCCTCGGCGCTCGGCGTGTAGGTGCAGGTCTTCTGCAGGCAGGGCGCACAGGGCCAGTCGCTGCCCAGGTGCACCTGGGCACGCCCGTAAGCGCCGGTCAGGCCAGGGTCGGTGGGGCCGAACAGCGACACGGTCGGCACATCCAGTGCCGCGGCCAGGTGCCCGAGGCCGGTGTCCACCGCCACGCAGGCCCTGGCAGCGGCCAGGATACGAGCGACGCCAGCCAGGTTCAGCTTGGGCAATACCTGGCAATGCGCCAGGCCTTGGGCAATGCGCTCGGCCCGGGCCTTCTCGACCGGGTTGCCCCAGGGCAGGCAGACCTTCAGGCGGTGCTGGTCCATGCGCTCGGCCAAGGTACGCCAGTAGGCTTCCGGCCAGTGCTTGGTGTCCCAGGTGGTGCCGTGCAGGAACACCACGTACGGTGCGGTCGGCGGCAGGTCCAGGCGGGACAGGTCCAGGCCGTAGTCGCCCAGCCCTTCTGGCAGGTCATACGCCAGCGCCAGGGCGAACAGTTGGCGCACGCGCTCCACGGCATGCTGGCCGAGGGCGACCGACAGGCGCCGGTCGTAGAAGCGGCTCGACCAGCCTTCGCGTGCCGAATAACGGTCCAGACCGGCGACCGGTGCCTTGACGTAGCGCGTCAGCCACGCCGACTTGAGCAGGCCCTGGGCATCGATGACCAGGTCGTAGGAATGCTCGCGCACGCGGGCCTTGAACTGGCGCCACTCACCGTTCTTGAACGTCTGCCAGAGCTGCTTGCGCCACCTGCGGATGTTCACCGGGATGACCTGGTCCACGGCCGGGTGCCAGCCGGGAATTTCGGCGAAGCCCTCCTCCACCACCCAGTCGAAGCGGATGCCGGGGATGGCGCGGGCCGCATCGGTCAGCGCCGGCAGCGTATGGATCACGTCGCCCAGGGACGAGGTCTTGACGATCAGCACACGCACGTCAGTCGACCTCGGCCACGACATCGATCAGCGCCGCACCGGGGAGCTGTCGCAGGGCGGCGATGACCGCGGGCGGCTCGAGCAGGCGCAGGCAGTTGTAGTGCCCGAACCGGCAGGTGCGCTCGAAGCAGGGACTGCACTCGATCCCCAGGCGCACCACCTCGACCTGCTCGGCCAGCGGCGGCGTGAACCCCGGCGAGGTCGAGCCGTACACGGCCACCAGGGGCCGTGCCAACGCGGCGGCCACGTGCATCAGGCCCGAATCGTTGGACACCACCGCCGTGGCGCAGGACAGCAGGTCGATGGCCTCGGCCAGCGAGGTTTCCCCTGAGAGGTTCACCGACTCTTCCCTGAAGCCTGGGATCAACCGCTCGCGAATCGACTCACCCACCGGGTGGTCCTTCTTCGAACCGAACAGCCAGACCTGCCAGCCCAGGCGAATCAGGGCCTCGGCCACCTCGGCGTAATGCTCGGCCGGCCAGCGCTTGGACTCGCCGAACTCGGCCCCGGGGCACAGCGCCAGGACCGGCCGGTCGAGCTCCAGGCCGAACTTGGCCAGGGCCGCGTCGCGGCTGGCAGGCTCGATGCGCAGCGCCGGCCGCGGGTAAGGCTGGGTCAGCTCGGTACCGGGCGCATAGGCCAGCGCCATGAAGCGCTCGATCATCAGCGGGTAGCGGGCCTTGTCCAGCCGACGCACGTCGTTGAGCAGACCGAAGCGCCATTCGCCACGCCAGCCGGTCCGCTTGGGGATCCCGGCGAAGAACGGCACCAGCGCCGATTTCAGCGAGTTGGGCAGCACAATCGCCTGGTCGTACTGACCGGCCAGGGACTTGCCGATGCGCCGCCGGGTGCCGAGCTCGAGCGCGCCATGACCGAGCGGAAAGCTCAAGGCCTGGCGGACTTCGGGCATGCGTTCGAGGATCGGCCGGCTCCACTCGGGGGCCAGCACGTCGATCGCGCACTCGGGGTGCTGCAGTTTCAGGCACTGGAACAAGGTCTGCGCCATCACCATGTCGCCGACCCAGCTGGGCCCAATGATCAGAATGTTCATGCGTCTTCCAGTATCGCTCCGGCAGGCCTGGGGCCTCGATCGGGCTGAGGGCGATGGGCGGTCGGAGGGCACTGCAGGGTGCTCGAAGGCATCGAAGCCGCTCCCACGGAGCGAGGCATGTCATCGCCTCCGTGGGAGCGGCCCCAGTGCCGCGATGGACCGCGGCGCGGTCCCCTACTCCTTCGAACCCTGTCCTGCCAACCGTCCGAGGCGCCGTATGCGCTTCAGGCTAAATGCCGATCAGTGTACCACCGTGCGCCCGCTCCCGGTCACGACAACCCCAGCGCCGCCCAGATGCGCCGTACCTGACGGCGCTCGTCGGCGAACTGCGCTGCATCGATCACGCCCGGGTGCTTCTGCAGGGCCTGCCGGTGGGAGGCCGAACGGTAGGCCTTGTAGACTTCACGCAACAGCCCGGCATCGCTGGCCGGCAGCAGCCCGGCCTGCTCGAGTTCTTCGAGCAGGCGCACGTTGTCAGTCCAGCGCAGTAGCGCCGGGTGCGTATGGGACCAGGCAAGCGTGGCGTACTGCACCATGAACTCGATGTCGACGATGCCACCGGCGTCCTGCTTGATGTCGAACGGCTGACCGGGGTCGAACGCGTTGGCTGCCGTACCGGCAGCGGTGGCGCGGCTGCCGAGGTTGTCGCGCATCTTGGCGCGCATCTCGCTGACTTGCCCACGCAACGTCTCCAGGGTCCGTGGCTGCCCCAGCACCTGGGCCCGCACCGCCTCGAACGCCTGGCCGACCTGGCCACAGCCGACCAATACACGTGCACGGACCAGCGCCTGGTGCTCCCAGGTCCAGGCTTCTTTCTGCTGGTAACGCTCGAACGCCCCGAGCGAACTGACCAACAGACCGGCAGCCCCCGACGGCCGCAGGCGCATGTCGACGTCGTAGAGCTGGCCGGACGCGGTATGGGTGGTCAGCAGGTGGATGATGCGTTGCCCCAGGCGGGTGAAGAACTGCGCGCCATCGATCGGTTTGGCACCATCGGTTTCGGCCTGCGGGTCGCCGTCGTGGATGAACACCAGGTCCAGGTCCGAGCCGTGCCCGAGTTCGATTCCCCCAACCTTGCCGTAGCCCACGATGATGAACCCTGGGTCGCACAGGCTGCCGTCGAGACGCTTGGGCTGCCCGTGGCGAGCCACGGTCTGGCGCCAGGCCAGGGCCAGCACCTGGTCGAGGATCGCTTCGGCCAGCCAGGTCAGGTAGTCGCTGACTTTCATCAGCGGCAGGTGGCCGGTGATCTCCGAGGCGGCCACGCGCAGGTTGTGGGCCAGCTTGAAATGCCGCAGGGCTTCCATCTGCTGTTCCAGGTCGTCCTCGGGAATGCGCGTCAACCGCTCGCGCAGCTCCGAGGCCAGTTCGGGCGCCAGGGGCGGGCTGAACAGCCGTCCTTCGTTGAGCAGCTCGTCGAGCAACAGCGGGTAACGGGCGATCTGCTCGGCGATCCACGGGCTGGCCGCGCACAGGGTCAGCAGGCGGCGCAGGGCCCCAGGGTTTTCCGTCAGTAGCACCAGATAGGCCGAGCGTCGCGCCACGGCCTCCACCAGCGGCAGTACACGCTCGAGCACCAGGTCCGGGTCGGCGTGCTCCACGGCCTGGGCCAGCAGGCGCGGGATGAAGGCGTCGAGGCGTTCGCGACCGATGCGCTGCATCGAGCGCAACGAAGGGCTGGCGCGCAAGCCGGCCAGGCGCCGCAGGGCCTCATCGGGACGGCCGAAGCCGGCTTCGTGCAGCTGGCGGCTGGCCGCCTCTTCGTCCTGGACCTGCTCCCACAGTGGCGACCATTCGCCGCCGACCACCAGCTCCCCCTCGGCCTCGTCCTCGTCAGGGTCGGCGATCACCTGGCGGAAGTGCCAGTCGATGCGGCCGCGCCAGTGCATGAGCTGCGCGTGAAAGGTTTCCCAGTCGTCGAAACCGAGCATGTAGGCGACCCGGGCGCGACCGGTCTCGTCCTCTGGCAGCATCTGGGTCTGGCGGTCGGCGATGGCCTGGATGGCATGCTCGGTATAGCGCAGGAACTGGTACCCGTCGCGCAGCTCGGTCACGACCGCCGGGGGCAGATAGCCCTGTCCTTCGAGCGTGGCCAGCACCTTGAGCAGCGGCCGCTGCTGCAGGCTCAGGTCGCGTCCGCCATGGATCAGCTGGAAGGCCTGGGCGATGAACTCGACCTCGCGGATGCCGCCGGCGCCGAGCTTGATGTTGTCGGCCATGCCCTTGCGCCGCACCTCCTGCTGGATCAGCTGCTTCATGGTGCGCAGCGCCTCGATGGCCGAGAAGTCCAGGTAGCGGCGATAGACGAAAGGCCGCAGCATCGCCTGCAGCTGCGCGCCGCTGTCCTGGTCACCCGCCACCACACGCGCCTTGATCATGGCGTAGCGTTCCCAGTCGCGCCCCTGGTCCTGATAGTAGTGCTCCAGGGCATTGAAGCTCAGCACCAGGGCGCCCGCCGAGCCATAGGGACGCAGGCGCATGTCGACGCGGAACACGAAGCCATCGACGGTGACCGGGTCGAGCGCCTTGATCAGGCGCTGCCCCAGGCGGGTGAAGAACTCTTGGTTGTCCAGCGGGCGCTTGACGCCTTCGGTTTCCCCGCCTTCGGGGAAGGCGAAGATCAGGTCGATGTCCGAAGACAGGTTCAGCTCCACGGCGCCCAGCTTGCCCATGCCCAGCACCACCATGTGCTGCGGCGCACCGCTGCGGCCGATCGGGGTGCCGAACTGCTGGCAGTGGCGTGGATACAGCCAGTGGTAGGCCTGGTCGATCGACGCATCGGCCAGGTCGGACAGGTCACGGCAGGTCTGCGCCAGATCGGCCTGGCGGGTGATGTCGCGCCAGATGATGCGCACCTGCTGGCGGTTGCGCTCGCGGCGCAACTGGCGTGCCAGGGCGTCTTCGCTGTCTGCCGCCGCTGCCGCAGCGGCGATACGCTCACGCAACTCGCCCGGCGCCAGGGCGCGCTCCAGTTCACCGCTGGCCAGCAGTTCGCAGACCATGCCCGGCTCGCGCAGGCTCTGGTCGAGCACGAACTCGCTGGCGGCCGCGACCTGGTCGAACTGGCGACGCCGCGCTTCGCTGAAAGCATGCCCCGCCGCCTCGGGATGGGCGGCCAAGGCGTCGTCCAGGGCCTGTCGGTTGCGAGTGACCAGGGGCTGGAGAACGGCGGGAAGTTGGGGCGGCAAAGGCAGACGCATGGGCTATCCTTGATCGGCGTGTGAAAACGCGTGGCGGCGAAGGCGGCCGTCCGACCGATGATCGGACTGTCGTACAAAAGCGTTAAATAGCTCTGCCGTGATCTTTACGGCAATAAGCGCTAAGGATTTACCGATATTCCGCTAGTTTATCTTGGCGGTATCGTTTTAGTTCACAACTTGTGAAGTGGCCAGAAGCCACGCGTGCGTCGCGCCGCTGTCCCCCCTTCGGCGCAAAAGCATGAAATACATGGCCGTTTGTAGTAAAACTACACGACGCCGGCGCACTGCACGGCGCCCCAAGAATTCACGACGTCTGCCCAAAAGGCCAGTCGCAAACTCAGGCAATCGATTCTGGTTGCCTTTCCGCCCTGGAGCAAGCCATGCAAGACCTCGATCCCGTCGAAACCCAGGAATGGCTGGATGCCTTGGAGTCGGTCATCGACAAAGAAGGCGAAGACCGCGCTCACTACCTGATGACCCGCATGGGCGAGCTGGCCACCCGTAGTGGTTCGCAGCTGCCGTATGCCATCACCACGCCATACCGCAACACCATCCCTGTCACCCACGAAGCGCGCATGCCTGGCGACCTGTTCATGGAACGCCGCATCCGCTCGATGGTACGTTGGAACGCCCTGGCCATGGTCATGCGCACCAACCTGAAAGATTCGGACCTGGGTGGTCACATTTCGAGCTTCGCCTCCAGCGCGACGCTGTACGACATCGGCTTCAACTACTTCTTCCAGGCCCCGACCGAAGAACATGGCGGCGACCTGATCTTCTATCAAGGTCACGCCTCGCCGGGCATCTACGCCCGTGCCTTCCTCGAAGGCCGCATCAGCGAAGACCAGATGAACAACTTCCGCCAGGAAGTGGACGGCAACGGCCTGTCGTCGTACCCGCACCCGTGGCTGATGCCGGACTTCTGGCAGTTCCCGACCGTGTCCATGGGCCTGGGCCCGATCCAGGCGATCTACCAGGCACGCTTCATGAAGTACCTGGAAGCGCGTGGCTTCATCCCGGCCGGCAAGCAGAAGGTCTGGTGCTTCATGGGCGACGGCGAGTGCGACGAGCCGGAATCCCTGGGCGCCATCTCCCTGGCCGGCCGCGAGAAGCTGGACAACCTGATCTTCGTGATCAACTGCAACCTGCAGCGTCTGGACGGCCCGGTGCGCGGCAACGGCAAGATCATCCAGGAACTCGAAGGCGTGTTCCGTGGCGGTGGCTGGAACGTCAACAAGGTCGTCTGGGGCCGCTTCTGGGACCCACTGCTGGCCAAGGACACCAATGGTGCCCTGCAGCGCCGCATGGACGAAGTCATCGACGGCGAGTACCAGAACTACAAGGCCAAGGACGGCGCGTTCGTCCGTGAGCACTTCTTCAACACGCCCGAACTCAAGGCCATGGTCGAAGACCTGTCCGACGAGGAAGTGTGGAAGCTCAACCGTGGCGGCCACGACCCGTACAAGGTCTATGCGGCCTACCACCAGGCGGTCAACCACAAGGAACAGCCCACCGTCATCCTGGCCAAGACCATCAAGGGTTACGGCACCGGTGCAGGCGAAGCCAAGAACACCGCGCACAACACCAAGAAGGTCGACGTCGACAGCCTGCGCAAATTCCGCGACCGCTTCGACATCCCGGTGAAGGATGCCGATCTCGAGAACCTGCCGTTCTTCCGTCCGGACGCCGACAGCGCCGAGGCCAAGTACCTGGCCAAGCGTCGCGAAGCCCTGGGTGGCTTCGTGCCTCAGCGTCGCGCCAAGAGCTTCAGCATCCCGACGCCGCCGCTGGACACCCTCAAGGCCATCCTCGACGGCTCGGGCGACCGCGAAATCTCCACCACCATGGCCTTCGTGCGGATCCTTGCGCAGCTGGTCAAGGACAAGGACATCGGTCAGCGCATCGTGCCGATCATCCCTGACGAGGCGCGTACCTTCGGCATGGAAGGCATGTTCCGTCAGCTGGGCATCTACTCCTCCGTGGGCCAGCTGTACGATCCGGTCGATAAGGACCAGGTCATGTTCTACCGCGAGGACAAGAAGGGCCAGATCCTCGAAGAAGGCATCAACGAGGCCGGCGCCATGTCGTCGTTCATCGCCGCCGGTACTTCGTACAGCAGCCACAACCAGCCGATGCTGCCGTTCTACATCTTCTACTCGATGTTCGGCTTCCAGCGTATCGGCGACCTGGCCTGGGCTGCTGGCGACAGCCGTACCCGCGGCTTCCTGATCGGCGGCACCGCCGGCCGTACCACCCTCAACGGTGAAGGCCTGCAGCACGAAGACGGTCACAGCCACATGCTGGCCGCGACCATCCCGAACTGCCGCACCTACGATCCGACCTACGGCTACGAGCTGGCGGTGATCATCCAGGACGGCATGAAGAAGATGACCGAAGAGCAACAGGACGTCTTCTACTACATCACCGTGATGAACGAGTCCTACCAGCAGCCCGCCATCCCGGCCGGCGTCGAGGAAGGCATCGTCAAGGGCATGTACCTGCTCGAGGAAGACACCCGCGAAGCCGCGCACCACGTGCAGCTGCTGGGTTCGGGCACCATCCTGCGCGAAGTCCGTGAAGCGGCCAAGATCCTGCGCGAGCAGTACAACGTCGGTGCCGACGTCTGGAGCGTCACCAGCTTCAACGAACTGCGTCGCGACGGCCTGGCCGTGGAACGCGCCAACCGTCTCAAGCCGGGCCAGACCCCGCAGAAGACCTACGTCGAGCAGTGCCTGGGCGGCCGCAAGGGCCCGGTCATCGCCTCGACCGACTACATGAAGCTGTTCGCCGAACAGATTCGCCAGTGGGTACCGAGCCAGGAGTTCAAGGTGCTGGGCACCGACGGCTTCGGTCGCAGCGACAGCCGCAAGAAGCTGCGTCACTTCTTCGAAGTCGACCGTCACTTCGTGGTGCTGGCTGCCCTGGAAGCCTTGGCCGATCGCGGTGAGATCGAACCGAGTGTGGTGGCTGACGCCATCACCACGTTCGGCATCGACCCGGACAAGCGCAACCCACTGGACTGCTGAGGAGATTTTTTGTGAGCGAACTCATTCGCGTACCTGACATCGGCAGCGGTGAAGGTGAAGTCATCGAGCTGTTCGTCAAGGTCGGCGACCGCATCGAGGCTGACCAAAGCCTGCTGACCCTGGAATCCGACAAGGCTTCCATGGAAATCCCGGCCCCGAAGGCCGGCGTGATCAAGTCCCTGAAGGTGAAGCTGGGCGACACCCTCAAGGAAGGCGACGAACTGCTGGAACTGGAAACCGAGGGCGCCGACGCGGCGTCCGAGGCACCTGCCGCCGAGGACAAGCCGGCCGCCGAGGAAAAGCCAGCGGCCCCGGCTCAGCCAGCCGCCGCTGAACCTGCGCCTGCCGCGGGTGCCAGCGTGCAGGACATCCACGTGCCGGACATCGGCTCGTCGGGCAAGGCCAAGATCATCGAGATGCTGGTCAAGGCCGGCGACACCGTCGAAGCCGACCAGTCGCTGATCACCCTGGAGTCCGACAAGGCGTCCATGGAGATCCCGTCCCCGGCCGCCGGCGTGGTCGAGGAAGTGATCGCCAAGCTCGACGACGAAGTCGGCACCGGCGATCTGATCCTCAAGCTCAAGATCGCTGGCGCCGCGCCAGCGCAGGCGGCCGAGAAGCCGGCCCCGGCCAAGGCCGAGGCACCTGCGCCAGCCGCCGCACCTGAAAAGGCCGCCGCCCCTGCGCCGGCTGCCGAGAAACCGGCTGCTGCGCCTGCCGCGCCCGCTGCTGGCAACAACGCCAAGGTCCATGCCGGTCCGGCAGTACGCCAGCTGGCGCGTGAGTTCGGCGTCGAGCTGGGCGCCGTCAGCGCATCCGGCCCGCACGGCCGCATCCTCAAGGAAGACGTCCAGGCGTACGTCAAGTCCATGATGCAGAAGGCCAAGGAAGCGCCTGCCGCCGCAGGTGCTACCGGTGGCGCAGGCATTCCGCCGATTCCGGCCGTCGATTTCAGCCGCTTTGGCGAAGTCGAGGAAGTCGCCCTGACCCGTCTGATGCAGGTCGGTGCCGCCAACCTGCACCGCAGCTGGCTGAACGTACCGCACGTGACCCAGTTCGACTCGGCCGACATCACCGAACTCGAAGCCTTCCGCGTGGCGCAGAAGGCCGTGGCCGAGAAGGCCGGCGTCAAGCTCACCGTGCTGCCACTGCTGCTCAAGGCCTGTGCCCACCTGCTCAAGGAGCTGCCGGACTTCAACAGTTCGCTGGCGCCGAGCGGCAAGGCGATCATCCGCAAGAAGTACGTGAACATCGGCTTCGCCGTGGACACCCCGGATGGTCTGTTGGTCCCGGTGATCAAGAACGTCGACCAGAAGAGCCTGCTGCAACTGGCTGGCGAAGCCGCGGCACTGGCTGAAAAAGCCCGTACCAAGAAGCTGGCGGCCGACGACATGCAGGGTGCCTGCTTCACGATCTCCAGCCTCGGGCACATTGGCGGCACCGGCTTCACGCCGATCGTCAACGCGCCGGAAGTGGCGATCCTGGGGGTGTCCAAGGCCACCATGCAGCCGGTCTGGGACGGCAAGGCCTTCCAGCCCAAGCTGATGCTGCCGCTGTCGCTGTCCTACGATCACCGCGTGATCAACGGCGCCGCCGCCGCGCGCTTCACCAAGCGTCTGGGTGACCTGCTGGCCGACATCCGCACGCTGCTGCTGTAACCTGCCTCGCCGCTGTCCCGATACAGGACAGCGGTGCTGGCGCATCACACCGGGGCCCTGCCACGCACAGGGCCCGCAGGTGTGGGCAGGTCCACCCTGGGCCTTGCCTCTTTCCGTCCTGGACACTTCCGTCCAGACACCTCGCCTGAACCCTTTAGACTTCCCGTGTTCGACCGATAACCTGCCTGCAGGCCTCTATGGCCGCTTGCCAGTCCATGGGGCATGATGCAACCTTGCTGAACGCGCCGTCGATGAACCGTATTCCGCGCCCATTGCCTTGTCCGAGCGAGTCTTCGATGAAAAGCCAACCCGATGCCATCAGCCGCGTGGTGGCCGAGGTCGTCACGCAGTTGCCCGTGCCTTCCCGGCTCGGCATGCTGCGTTTCGAGCGGCTCAACGAAGCCAGTTGGGCGCTCCTCTACCTCGACCCCGCCTGCGAACGCGCGCTGGGCCAACCTGCTGGCGAACTGTGCGCCCTGGTCGGCTCGCCGTTCGCCAGCCTGATGGAGCCTGAAGTCCGCTACCGGCTGCATGACGACATCCAATTGCAACTGGCGCACCGCCCCCACTACCAGGTGCGCTACACCCTGCACCTGGACGACAGGATCCTGCGCGTGCTGGAGGCGGGTGAGGCGTTCCGTCAGGCGACCCGGCAGATGTTGCGCGGTTACCTGACCGTTCTCGACGATACGCTGCTCGCCGAGCCGGACCTCGATACCCTTGACCTGGAAAGCCGCAACACGCATCTGGAACGCGCCTTGCTGGCCAACCAGAGCGTGCAGCAGGAACAACTCGAGCACCTCGAGCGGGTGCAGGCCCAGCAGAACCTGATCCTGCGCCTGGCGCGCCAGCGCTACAGTGCCGGGAACCCCTTGCGCGAAGCGGCCGAGCTGATCACCCGCAGCGCCTGCGAGATCTACCGGGTCGACCGCGCCAGCCTGTGGCACTTGGTCGACCAGCGCCTGGAGCCGATTTCCGCCTGGCATCAGGCCGAGCAGCAGCACGTGCTGCCCGAACCGCTCGACATTGCCCATTTTCCCGATTACCTCGATGCCCTGCACGCCAGCCGGGCCATCGATGCACACAACGCCAGTCACGATCCGCGCACACGGGACCTGGTCGACGGTCTGTACCCGACCGGCAACAATGCCTTGCTGGATGCAGGCATTCGCATCGACGGCCAAGTGGTGGGCGTCCTGTGCCTGGAGCAGACCAGCGGTCCACGCACCTGGCAGGCCGACGAGATTGCCTTCGCTGGCGAGCTGGCCGACCAGGTCGCCCAAGTCATCACCAGCCAGAACCGGCGCACCGCGACCAGTGCCTTGCATCTGTTCCAACGGGCGGTGGAACAGAGCGCCAGCGCTTTCCTGCTGGTCAACCGCGAGGGGGTGGTCGAGTACGTGAACCCGAGTTTCACGGCCATCACGCAGTACAGCACCGAGGAAGTGCAAGGCCATCACCTGGCCGAGCTGCCGGCACTGGCAAACCTCAGCGAGCTGCTGTTCGACTCCTCCTCCACCCTGGCCATCGGCAACAGCTGGCAGGGCGAGTTCAAGAGCCGCCGCAAGAGCCTGGAACCCTACTGGGGTCAGCTGTCGATTTCCAAGGTCTATGGTGACAACCGCGAGCTGACCCACTACATCGGCATCTACGAAGACATCACCCAGAGCAAGCTGGCCCAGCAGCGCATCGAGCGCCTGGCCTACACCGACAACCTCACCAGCCTGGGCAACCGGCCGGCCTTCATCCGTTGCCTCGACGAACGCTTCGCGCGCGATGGCGATAGCCTGATCTGCCTGCTGTTCGTCGACATCGACAATTTCAAGCGCATCAACGACAGCCTCGGCCATCACGCCGGGGACAAACTGCTGGTCAGCCTGGCCCGGCGCCTGCGCAACAGCCTGGACGACAGCGGATGCCTGGCGCGCTTCGCCAGCAACGAGTTCGCCGTACTGCTCGACGACACGGCCCTGGAAGACGGCCAGCACATTGCCCAACGCCTGCTGCACACCCTCGACAAGCCGATGTTCGTCGACAACCAGCTGATCAACATCACCGCCTCGGTCGGGCTGGCCTGCGCCCCCTTGCATGGCCGTGATCCACAAACCTTGATGAAGAACGCCGGCCTGGCGCTGCACAAGGCCAAGGCCAACGGCAAGCACCAGGTGCAGGTGTTCACCGAAGTACTCAACGCCGAGGCCAGCTACAAGCTGTTCGTCGAGAACAACCTGCGCCGCGCCCTGACCCAGGACGAGCTGGAAGTCTTCTATCAGCCCAAGCTGTGCCTGCGCAGCGGTCGGTTGCTGGGCCTGGAAGCCTTGCTGCGCTGGAATCACCCCGAGCGCGGCATGATCCGCCCGGATCAATTCATCAGCGTGGCCGAGGAAACCGGCCTGATCATTCCTATCGGCAAGTGGGTGGTGCGCGAGTCGTGTGCCATGAGCAAGCGCCTGAGCGCTGCCGGTCTGGGCGACCTGCACGTGGCCATCAACCTCTCGCCCAAGCAGTTTTCAGACCCTGAGCTGGTCAGCTCGATCGCGGGCATCCTCCAGGAGCAGGCACTGCCGCCTCACCTGCTGGAGCTGGAACTGACCGAAGGCCTGCTGCTCGAAGCCACCGACGACACCCGGCGCCAGCTCGAACAGCTCAAGGAGCTGGGGTTGAGCCTGGCGATGGACGACTTCGGCACCGGGTATTCGTCGCTGAGCTACCTGAAGAAATTCCCGATCGACATCCTCAAGATCGATCGCAGCTTCATCAGCGAGATCCCGGACAATCAGGACGACATGGAAATCACCTCGGCCGTGATCGCCATGGCCCACAACCTCAAGCTCAAGGTCGTGGCCGAGGGTATCGAGACGGCGCAGCAGCTGGCCTTCTTGCGCCGTCACCGCTGCGACGTCGGCCAGGGCTACCTGTTCGACAAGCCGATACCGGGCCGCGAGCTGATCGAGCGCCTCGCACGCTATCCGCGTGGCCCGGCGACCTGACAGCCGCGTGAGTCTCGGGCACACTAGGGGTCTTCCCTTTCGACCGACTCAAGAGGTATGGCCATGGTCCTGCGTTCTGAAATCCTGGTGAACAAAAACGTCCTGCCTACCGCGGAGCAGGCACTCCCTGGCCGCGAAACGCCGATGGCCCTGCCTGAGTTCCACTACGTGTTCAAGGACACGCCCCTGCTCGGCCCGTTCTTCGAGGATGTCGACTTCGCCATCTTCGGCCTGGGCTGCTTCTGGGGCGCCGAGCGCCGCTTCTGGCAGCGTGAGGGTGTGGTCAGCACGGTCGTGGGCTATGCCGGCGGCTTCACCCCGAACCCGACCTACGAAGAAGTCTGTTCGGGCCTGACCGGCCATACCGAAGTGGTGCTGGTGGTGTTCGACAAGGCCAAGGTCAGCTACCGCGAGCTGCTGGCGATGTTCTGGGAGCTGCACAACCCGACCCAAGGCATGCGCCAGGGCAACGACGTCGGCACCCAGTACCGCTCGGTGATCTACTGCACCAGCCCCGAGCAGCTGGAGCAGGCCCGGGCGAGCAAGGACGCGTACCAGGCCGAACTGGACAAGGCCGGTTTCGGCGCGATCACCACCGAGATCGACCAGGCACCGACCGTGTACTTCGCCGAGGCCTACCACCAGCAGTACCTGGCCAAGAACCCCAACGGCTACTGCGGCATCGGCGGCACCGGTGTCTGCCTGCCACTGAGCCTGCAGGGTAACTGAGGAGACGGCCATGGGCGGCATGATCCTGTTCCACTCCCCGCTGTCACCGTTCGTGCGCAAAGTCATGGTGCTGCTGCACGAGACTGGCCAGCAGGATCGAGTCACGCTGCAAGGCGTGAACATCAGCCCGGTCAATGGTGACGATACCCTCAACCAGGGCAACCCGCTCGGTAAGATCCCGGCCTTGCGCCTGGCCGATGGCACTGTGCTGCACGACAGCCGGGTCATCTGCGAGTACCTGGACCAGCAGCATGTCGGCCATCCGCTGATCCCGCGCGAAGGCGCCGCTCGCTGGCGGCGGCTGGCCCTGGCATCCCAGGCCGATGGGGTTCTGGATGCGGCGGTGTCGACCCGGTACGAAACCTTTCTGCGCCCAGAAGGCAAACGCTGGGACGGCTGGGTGGACGCGCAGACACAGAAGATCCAGCGCGCCCTGGCCGACGTCGAGCAGGCACACCTGGCCGAGCTGGCCTCGGCATTCGACATCGCCGCCATCGGCGTGGCCTGTGCCCTGGGCTACCTGGATCTACGCCAGCCTGCGTTCGGCTGGCGCGAGCGGCAACCGGGGCTGGCGGCCTGGTACGACGAGGTCGCCCAACGGCCATCCATGCTTGCCACGGTGCCGACGGTCTGAGGGTGCTGGTCTCCTCGGCGCCTGCATCGCGGGCAAGCCCACAGGGACCGCGATGACCTGCATCGCCGCGGTGTCACTACGGGTGTAGGAGCGGCCCCTGCCGGGGCGCCGGACCGGCCGCGATTGGGCCCGCCAGGGCCCACATCAGCACTTGACAGAAACCATAGAATCTCCCACAAGATCTTGCCTCGGGCACGTATCAGCTCGATGGATCGGTCGCTCGAAACGCCAATTTATCGGGCTGGCACAGCCCTCTGTGGGAGCGGGCTTGCCCGCGATGCCGGCGCCGCCGGACCGGATGCCTACCGCGCACGTCGCTACGTCCCTCTGCTTGTAGCGTGTAGCTGCGGCGTCGTACCGAACAACTGTCCAACCCGCTGCGCCAACCATCGCCCGATCGCTTTGTCTTCCCTCATGCCGGCCGCCCTACCCGTGCCCAGTCGAGCCGGCGCGTGAGGACCATGAACACTCCCAGCAATCCGAAGCACAGCAACGACCCCATCAGCAGGGCGTAATCCTCGGCGCTGAGCAATCCGTAAAGCAGGGCGTACAGCGTTGCCAACCCTGCCGCAAAGCCGACGCCACGGGCCGCGCTGCGCAGCACATGACTCAGGTAGAAGCCGATCAACGCCACGCAGGCCGTCGCCGACAGGCTGTATGCCAGCCCGAAGCCCAGGTGTTCGGACAGCGACAGCAACAGCAGGTAGAAGAAGGCCAGGGCCGTGCCGACCAGAATGTACTGCACCGGGTGCACACTGAGGTTCCTGAGCACCTCGAACAGGAAGAAGCCGGCGAAGGTCAGGGCGATGAACAGCAGGGCGTACTTGATGGCGCGTTCACTCTTGAGGTACTGGTCGACCGGGTCGACGAAGCTCACGCCGAAGGTGCGCTCGCCGAATGCCTCGCACTGCCCGTCCGTGGCGCATCGTTGCAACGCGTCTTCGAGGTTGGTGGCAAAGAAGGACGTCTGCCAGTGCGCGGTGAAGCCTTGATCATCGATCGTATGACGGTTGGGCAGGTAACTGCCGATGAAGCTCGGATGCGGCCAGCTGGCGCGCAGGTCGACGCGGCTGTTGCGTCCTACCGGCAGAAGCTGTAACTGCCCCGTGCCCTGCAAGGCCAGGTCGAAACCGTACTCGAACTCACGGGCGACCGGATCGTCGAGCTGGGGCAAGGCCACCTGCACACCGTCACGCAGCCAGTCCAGCCCGGTGCCGGCTTCGAACGTCCGGGACGCGCCGTCGACGGTGAGCTGCACGGCGTTCTCGATCCCGCGAATGTCGCTGATGCCGACAACCAGACGTGGGGTGTCGAAGTGGTAGTCTTCGTAGTCCTTGTCGATGCCCCAGCGCGCTGGCAACCGGAAGCTGCCGCCTAGGTGCCCTTTGGCGTGGAACAGTCGCGCCTGGTAGATGCCACGGGCCCGCTGTTCCGTGTCCACGTTCAGGTCGGCGGCGAACGTCTCGGGCAGAAAGTAGAGCTGTCCGGCGACCGTGCTGATGTCCTGCACGCGCTGCCCATCCTTGTCGATCCAGCGGCGTTGGAGCTTGCGGTACGGCACGACCAGCAACGGGCCGCTGATGCGTTGGTCGAAGCTGGCGCTCTGGGCGATGTTCTGCACCACGTCATCGCGCAGGCGCTGACGTTCGCCGATCAGGCCATCGATCATGAGCAGCGGGATCAGCAACAGCAGCGTCAGCAGGGCAATGGTGCCGAGCTTGAAAGCAAGGGTCTTGTTCATGGGGCCTCCTGGGTCAGTGGAGGCAGTCTGCGCAGGCCGTGTGGACGCTTCGAGGAGGCTGTGTGGAGAGTGTGTGAAGTTGCAGGGCGCGTCAGCCTTCGAAGGCCCGGCCGAAGCGTCGTGCTGGCAACCACAGCTGAACACGTACCCCGCCCTCGACATTGTCCACGGCCAGGGCACCGCCATGCAGGTGCATCACCTCGGCCACGAAGTTCAGCCCCAGGCCCGTGCTCTTGCGTCCGGTCCCAGGACGGGGCAGCGAGTAGAAGCGCTCGGCGACCCGGTCGATGGCGTAGTCAGGGATTGCCTCTCCCTGATTGAACACGCTCAGCGCCACCTGCTCGCCCTGCTGCGTCAGGTCGAACGTCAGGGCGCCACCGGAGGGCGTGAAATCCAGGGCGTTGTCCAGCAGGTTGGCCAGGGCCTGACGCATCAGGAAGGGATCGCACAGTAACCGGCACGCCGGTATATGCTGGTGCATCTGGAGGCCTCCAGCCGCCAAGCGGGCCGCCTGGGCCATCAGCAGCTCATCGACCAGTGCCGCGATGTCCACGTGCTGCTCGTCGTCCAACGCCTGCATCTGCTCGACCTTGGCCAGGTCGAGCAGGCGCTCGATCATCTGCTGCACGCGCTCGCTCTCGCGCTCGACGTTGGCGGCGAACCGCGCCCGCTGATCGGGCGGCATCTCCCCCTGCAACAGCTCCGCCGCACCGCGGATCGCGGCCAGCGGGCTTTTCAGCTCATGGGTCAGGGTGTGGACGTAACGCTCGACGTACGCCTTACCTTCGAGCTGCGTGCGCATACGCTCGACGGCACCGGCCAGGTGCGCCAGCTCACCCCCCTTGTAGAATGGCAGCGCGGCCCGTTCGCCTTCGCTGACCGCCTGGGCGTAACGGGCCAGCTTGCGCAGGGAACGCGCCAGCCACCAGGACAAGGCCGCCCCGACCAGCAGGCCCATAACGATCACGCCCAGCCCAAGGGTCAGCAGCCGCCGTTCGGAACGATCGATGTACGGTTGCAGGGAGCTGTTGGGCTTGGCCACGGTGACCACACCGATGATGTGGCCTTGATCCAGGATCGGCGCCGCCACGTGCATCACCGAGGTGCTCTCGTCCGCCTCGACGCTGCGTGTGGAACGCGCACCGTACTGCCCGCGCAAGGTCAGGTAGACATCATTCCAGCGCGAGTAGTCCTGCCCGAGCGCCTGGCCGCTGGAGTCGAGCAGCACGATGCCCTGGGCATCGGTGACGTAGATCCGGTGGCTGACCTGATGTTTTTCCAGCCCCCAGATCCGCGCGCCGGGGCTGCGCAGGCCATAGGCCTTGAGCACCTCGGGCAGGCGACTCTGGCCCAGGGTGCCGGCCTTGACGTCATCGTGCAGGATTTCCGCCAGCAGGTTGGCGGTGTCCACCAGGGTTTCCTCGGAGGACTGGCGCACCACCGGACGGATCTGCTCGCGCACGGTATTGAGCAGGAAGTAGCCGGCCAGGCCGACGAACAGGAAGTACACCAGGAAAATCCGGATGCCTAAGCGCATCAGGCCTGATCCGGGCTGTAGCTGTAGCCCAGCCCGCGGTGGGTCTGGATCGGCTCGACGTGCACGGCGACCTGGCGCAGCTTGGCACGCAGGCTCTTGATATGGCTGTCGATGGTCCGTTCGTAGCCGACATCGGAGGCGACCCCGAGCGCGTCGAGCAGTTGCTCGCGGCTGAACACTCGCTGCGGTTGCGCCAGCAGAGTGTGCAGCAGGCGAAACTCATGGCGCGTCAGCGACAGCGGCTGGCCGCGGTAGTGGATCAGCATGCGCACGGTGTCCACCTGGAATGGGGTGGCCGCTTCCACAGGCTCGATCCGTGGCGCCATGCGCTTGAGAATCGCTCGTACCCGCGCCGTCACTTCACGCGGACTGAACGGCTTGACGACATAATCGTCGGCGCCGATCTCCAGCCCCACCACCCGATCGATCTCGCCATCGCGCGCGCTGAGGAACATCACCGGCACCTCGGAGAACCGACGCAACTGCCGGCACGTCTCGAATCCGCTGATGTCGGGCAGCCCGATGTCGAGAATCACTAGGTCCGCCGGCTGCAGACGCAGCCGCTCGAGCGCCGCGCCACCCAGGGTGACCCAGTCGGTGCTGTGACCGTCGGCCTGCAGGGCGTAGACCAGCGTGTCGGCGATGGCGGCTTCGTCTTCGACGATGAGGATGTGGGGCATGGGGGTCTCGAGTGGCGGGCTGCAAGCTGCAAGCTGCAAGCAGGAGTGTGGCGCATGGATGTACGCTGAATCCTACTGGTTACGGCTTCTAGCTTCTAGCTTGTAGCTTGTAGCTTGTAGCTTACGACTTGCAGCCCTTCTCCCTCAGCAGTCCGGCTTGTCCGCGGTGTAGCGCTGCGCCGGGTCGATGGCCGCCTTGAACTCGCGCAGGGCCTTGGCGCCGATCAGCAGCGGGTAGTCGAAGCTGCTGCGGTCGGTGAGGTTCACCTCGACGGTACGCTTGACGTTGCCCAGGCACAGGTCCAGGTCGATTACCGGCCGCTTGGCGAAGCCGGCCGCCTCGCCTTCGTCGTCCTCATCGGCCCGGCTCTTGATCTTACTGATGCGCGCCAGCTTGTGCTCATAGACCTTGCCGTCGGCGTCCGGGGTCGCCAGGCGGAAGCGTACCCAGTCGTCGCCATTGCGGCTGAAGCGCTCGATGTCCTTGGCCGACAGCGAGGCGGTCCAGGCACCGGTGTCCATCTTGGCCTTGAGGGTTTCGCCGAGCTCCGGCAGACCGATGTGTTCGTAGCGCCCATAGAGCATGGGGTCCGCCGCCATGGCAGGCAGAGACAAGGCGCACAGCAAGGCAAGCATGGGTTTCACGGGCAAGGCTCCTGATTCGACAATACCGGTTGGACGCCAAGCGCACGTCGATGTTTCAACGGCCCCTGGCAACGGCCTGCGACTCTAGCCAACACACTGTGAAACATTTGTTCGCGCCGCCCGGCCCGGTACATTTGGCGGCGTGCAGCGGCATGCTTATCATGGCCCCCCTGCTCAGACCACAAGAGTTTCCCTATGCGTCGCCTGTTCACCGGCATCCTCGTGGCCACCCTGCTGTTGCTCAACACGCTGGTATTGATTTGCCCCTTGCTGCTCTTCGCCGTGCTCAAGCTGGTGCTGCCGACCCGTGGCCGCGACTGGGCCTCGCGCGCGGTCATGTGGGTGGCCGAAACCTGGGCCGAGATCGACAAGCGGATCTTCGCCGCGTGCATCCCGACGCGCTGGGACATCCGCGGCATCGACAACCTGCGCCCGGACACCTCCTACCTGTGCGTCAGCAACCACCAGAGCTGGGTGGACATCCCGGCGCTGATGGAAAGCCTCAACCGCCGTACGCCGTTCTTCAAGTTCTTCCTGAAGAAGGAGCTGATCTGGGTGCCCCTGCTGGGGCTGGCCTGGTGGGGCTTGGACTATCCGTTCATGAAGCGCTACAGCAAGGCCTTCTTGGAAAAGCATCCGGAACTCAAGGGTAAGGACCTGGAGATCACCAAGGCCGCCTGCGAGCTGTTCAAGCGCCAGCCGGTGACCGTGGTCAACTACCTGGAAGGCACGCGCTTCACGCCGGCCAAGCACCAGGCCCAGCAGTCGCCCTATCGCTACCTGCTCAAGCCCAAGGCAGGAGGCGTGGCATTCGTGTTGGCCACGCTGGGCGAGCAGCTGGATGCGCTGTTAGACGTGACCATTGTATATCCCGGTGATCGGGCGCCTGGGTTCTGGGATCTGCTCAATGGCAGTATTAGGCAGGTAATCGTGGACATCCAGGTGCGGCCTTTGGATTCAGCACTGTGGGGTGGAGAATATGAGGGCGACCCTGCGTTTCGCCAACAGGTGCAGGGGTGGGTGAACCAGTTATGGAAGGAGAAGGACGCACGTATTGGTAAGTTGCGGGATGAGCTGAAGCGATCCACCATTGCGCCCATATGCAGACACTAAGCTCTGTACGAAAAAGAGGTCGCAAACACCGCATGGCACAAGCCAGTGAGACCATGGCCGCGTAGCTTTTTGCGAGCTTGTCAAAGTGCGTGACGATCCGGCGATTCTCTTTCAGCCGGCCAAACATACGCTCGATGGCGTTGCGTTTACGGTACTTGGGTCGGTCAAACAACCGGGGCAAGCCAGGCCTGGGTCTGCACGTCATCGAGCGCAGTGGAATGACCGACTTCATTCGATAATTGTCACAGTAGCGCCGCAGCGCTTGGCAGCCGTAGCCTTTTCAGCAAGCAGCCACCTGCATCGCTTGCGCGGACGACCGCGACCACTTGAAGGGATACTGACATCATCCAGAAGCGGCTGAGCATAAACGATGTCGCTGGCGTGGCCGCCGGAGAGCAGGAAGCGTAGCGGCACACCTTGGGCATCACACAGCATATGGATCTTGGTGGTCAGTCCGCCGCGATTGCGGCCTAAAGCGTAATCGGCGGGTTCTTCAGGCCCACGTTTTCTCCCGCGTCTGAGGAAGCTCAGGTGGCGCTTACAGTGGTCGAATCGATCATCCAGACCTGCACGTCTATGAGGCCTTGATCATTGAGTTTCAGATGCAAGCGTCTGAGCGTCTGGTCGAACGAGTCTTGATTACGCCACGTCCGGAATCGCTGCTACACCGTGGACCAGGGACCGAATCGCTCAGGCATGTCTCGACAGGCGGCACCTGAGCACAGGACCTAAAGAACACCATCGAGCATCAAGCGATCGCTCAAGCGTGGCCGGCCTCGATTGCGCTTTCAGTGAATAGGTCAGCCACCATAGACCAGGCTTCGTCTAAGAGTTCGTAACGCTTTGCAACCACACAGAATCCATTGTTGCAGAAGGCTGAAAACCCCAAAACCTGTCATCAGGGAGCTAGACTAGGTTTTCTGAAGTTTCAGAAGTTTCCTTCAGGCTCATAACGGGCTACAAGAGTGCATCGCAGCGGTACTTCCCCTGACATTTCTGTCAGTAGCGCCACAAATCTTCTTCCGGAATACTGATGCTTGTTATCTTCCGCCTAGACTTTCACGGTGCCTTTCAATGAAAACGAACCTAACACGCAGCTACACAGCCTATGGCTATGCGATGCCTTACCCAAAAGGGCAACCCTTGCTGGCATTTAATGGTGAACGCCCCGATCCGCTTACAGGATTATACATGTTAGGTTTAGGGTACAGATCGTATAGCACGATCTCGATGCGTTATAGTGCACCAGACACCCTGTCACCATTTGGAATAGGCGGTCTAAACGCCTATACTTATAACAAGGGTGACCCTATCAATTACACTGACCCTACAGGTCACTCCAGAGTGAGCACGTTGATCGCAAAGCGCTTTAATCAAAGAATTCAAACGCGCTTACAAATCCTGATGAACCTCGATAGCCCAGCTCATGTCATTACACCTTCTAAAAGGGATGCACCACCCTACTACTCTTCTGGCGCCAATGCTTTTTCATCGCCTGGCTCGCCACCAAGTTATGATCCAGGCCCCCTTCCACACTATTCTAAACGGCTACCAAAAGGCCACATGTATGTGGTGGGCCCAAGCTATACCCCTTCTGGCGGCCATGTAAAACCACCTGTGCCTCCGAAATACGAAAATTTGCCTTCCAGGCCCCAAATAAAAACCAGCCTCCCTCCAGAGCAAGTTGCAGCCTATCGGACGGAGCTTGAGGAAGAAACCGCTCATTATCGAAATGTTAGACGCACCATTAGAATAATGGAAAGACGGAACCTTACTGTTCCTGAATCCTACTATCAAACACTGCGAAACATTCGACAACGCCGCGACGTTATCCGAGATTTATTGGGGCCTTAACACACGGTATATCGCGCCTCTACCAAAGCTTTGAAATCAGTCGAAACATCGCTACGGGTGAAATCTTCGGCAAGGCTGGTTGAAGTCCTACATAGCGAAGCCACTGCTAGCCCCCACAGGTGTTGCCACAGGCGATGAACTGTCATTTCTGCCAGTATCAAAAATTTCAGGGTTGCTCAGAATAGGTTTCACGCAGCCTCCACCTATTCAGTACGGCAGGAACTCGACCCATGCGCAAAGCCTCGAACAACTCGCTTTTCTTCTATCAGGGCGACAAACTGATCACCGTGAAACAGGGCGATCGGCATCACGCTATCTTTCGCCATGCCGAACAACCCCTGGCTGAATTGAGCACCGACGACACCCAAACTGGCGGTCTGCTGGCCACCGACGACAAAGGCTCGGTCCTCATCGTGCAAAGCCCGGACGAGCAGCCATGAAAAAGCCCCTCGATGCGAGGGGCTCTTCGTGACGTCACCTCACGGCATCACGCCGCGCCCCACATCTTGTGCGGATCGATCACGAATTTCTTCGGTACGCCGGCATCGAACTCGCCATACCCTTCCGGCGCCTGGTCCAGGTTGATCACCTGCACGCCCACCACCTCGGCGATGTTGATGCGGTCCCACATGATCGCCTGCATCAGCTGGCGGTTGTACTTCATGGTCGGGGTCTGGCCGGTGTGGAAGCTGTGAGACTTGGCCCAGCCCAGGCCGAAGCGGATGCTCAGGGCGCCGATCTTGGCGGCGGCATCCACCGCGCCCGGGTCTTCGGTCACGTACAAGCCTGGGATGCCGATCTGACCCGCCACGCGGGTCACCTGCATCAGCGAGTTCAGCACGGTGGCCGGGGCTTCGTGCTTGGCGCCCTCATGGCCATGGCCACGGGCCTCGAAGCCGACGGCATCGACGGCGCAGTCCACTTCCGGCTCGCCGAGGATATCGACGATCTGTTCGTGCAGCGGAGTGTCCTTGGACAGGTCGACCACTTCGAAGCCTTGCGACTTGGCGTGGGCCAGACGCGCCGGATTGAGGTCGCCGACGATCACGCAGGCGGCGCCCAGCAGACGTGCCGAGGCGGCAGCGGCCAGGCCGACCGGACCGGCACCGGCGACGTAGACGGTGCTGCCTGGGCCGACGCCCGCGGTCACGGCCCCGTGGTAGCCGGTGGGCAGGATGTCGGACAGGCAGGTCAGGTCACGGATCTTCTCCATGGCCTTGTCACGCTCGGGCAGTTTCAGCAGGTTGAAGTCGGCGTACGGTACCAGCACGTATTCGGCCTGGCCGCCGGTCCAGTCGCCCATGTCCACATAGCCGTAGGCACCCCCGGCGCGGGCCGGGTTGACGGTAAGGCAGACGCCGGTGTGCATTTCCTTGCAGGAGCGGCAACGGCCGCAGGCAACGTTGAAGGGCACCGAGACCAGATCGCCGATCTGCATGCGCTCGACGTCGCTGCCCTTCTCGACGATTTCACCGGTGATTTCGTGACCCAGGACCAGGCCGACCTGGGCGGTGGTACGGCCACGGACCATGTGCTGGTCAGAGCCGCAGATGTTGGTGGAGACCACCTTGAGGATGACCCCGTGCTCGATCTTCTTGCCACGCGGATCCTGCATTTTCGGGTAGTCGATCTTCTGCACCTCGACCTTGCCGGCGCCGAGATACACCACTCCACGATTGCCTGACATGCTCTTACCTCGCTTGAATTCTAGTTATGCAGCGGTGGTTGAAGCGCCGCCCTTCCAGGGCGACAGATGTTGCGGATGCCGTGGAAGGAGGCCTGCCACGGCGCAAAGGCGTACAGGGCCGCGCATTTGGTGCGGTCCATTGTGGTCTTGTCGAGAGGGGGTACGGTGACTGGGAACGACAGTGGCTTGCTTTGGAGCGTCAGCCTTCAATGGGACGGGGCGGCCTGCCACCGCACGACTGCCATCGCGGGCAAGCCCGCTCCCACATCCGTAGCCCTACCAGAGTGGTACAGGCATTTACAGCTCATGGGGAAGCGATACTGCCGTGGCGGTGGACTGGCCCCTGTGGGAGCGGGCTTGCCCGCGATGGCGTCGGTACGGCCCCCATGGAAAGCCCGCACGGGCTCATGTGCTGCAAGCGACACATTGCCCCTCGCCTTTGATGCAGACCTGACGCCAACGACTACAGCACCACCGTCCGATTGGCATTGAGGAACACACGCTTCTCGATGTGGTACCCCACCGCCCGCGCCAGCGTCAGGCATTCGATGTCGCGCCCCTTGGCGATCAGGTCCTCGGGGTAGTCGCTGTGGTCCACGGTCTCGACGCCCTGGGCGATGATCGGGCCTTCGTCCAGGTCGTTGTTGATGTAGTGGGCCGTGGCGCCGACCATCTTCACGCCCTTGTTGTAGGCCTGGTGATAGGGCTTGGCGCCCTTGAAGCCTGGCAACAACGAGTGATGGATGTTGATCGCCCAGCCATCGAGCCGACGGCACAGCTCGGGCGACAACACCTGCATGTAGCGCGCCAGGATCACCAGCTCGGCGCCGGTCTCTTCGATGATCTTGAGCACCTTGCGCTCCTGCCCGGGCTTGTCCTTGGGGTCGAGCGGAAAGTGGTGGTAGGGAATCTTGTGCCACTGGGCCAGGGGTTCGAGGTCGGGGTGATTGGAGATCACCGCGACCACGTCCATGCTCAGCTGGCCGATGCGTTGCCGGTACAGCAGGTCGTTCAGGCAGTGGTCGGCCTTGGATACCATGATCACCACCTTGGGGCGGTGATGCGGTGCGGTCAGCTCGAAGCCCATGCCGAAGCCCGCACTGCGCTCGCCGAGGCCCGCGCGGAACGCGGCCTCGTCGAAGTCGGCGGGCTGGCGGAATTCCACGCGGATGAAGAAGCGGCCGGACAACCGGTCGTCGAACGAATGGTGTTCTGTGACATAGCACTGCTGCTCGTGCAGAAAACGCGTCACCACGTCGACGGTGCCGAGCGTGCTTGGGCAGTCGGCGGTCAGGATCCAGGTATCCGGTGCTCGGCTCATCGGTGTTCTCCTCAGGCCTCGATGGTCAGGCCGTACTCGGCCGACGCGTCCTGCAACCACAGCCACCAGTAATCGGCGAAGCTGCGACGGATCATCAGCTCCCAGGTGTCCTCGGCGGTGCGGCGGATCACCAGTTGCGACTTGGCGAACACAGTGCCGACGGCCTTGCCGACCGGGAAGTTGTTCGGGTGCACGTCGTAGCTGGTGGACTTCATCAGCACCTCGCGCACGTTCGGGCCACGCAGCTCCAGCAGGGTCTGCCCGCCACTGACGTTGACCACCTGGATGTGCTGGCCTTCGAGGGCGGCGCGCAGTTTCTGCTCGGCCTCGAGCTCCTGACCGCCGGGGACGATCAGCAGCCATTCGTCCGGACCGACCCATTGCAGCGAGGTCTCGCCATCGGCCACCACGGTCAGGGCGACCGGCAGCTCCAGGCCCAGGGCCTTCTGCACGCCTGCGGCGAACGCCGGGTTGTGGCCATCACCACGCAGAGTCAGGTGGCCGAGGAATTTCTTTTCACGCAGGGTGACGCCGGCATTCTGGCGCCCCTTGCCGACCAGGCTGGCCAGGTCGGCATGGTGCAGCGGGGTCTGGGCCTTGACGTCGGCGCTGGGGTTTTGCTGATAGACGTTGATCGCACTCATTTTTTACCTGCCTTGAATTCTGGATTCGACCGCGATGCCTGGGACGTCGAGGCTTGCGTGGGCGCAGGCGGACCCGCGAAAGAAGGCGGTGGACTGGACACCGCCTTCGCGGGCAAGCCCGCGCCCACAAGAAGCCTCTGTCGTACGCCAGGCACCGATGGGTGCCGGGGGTCTCAGACGTTCTGACGCTCACCTTTCGGGTCGAAGAAGACCGACGACACGATCTCCGCTTCGCTCACGCTTCCGTCCGATTGCGAGACCCAGATGCGTTCGCCCATGCGCTTGAGGCCGCCCTTGACCACGCCCATCGCGAAGGAGTACCCCAGCGAGTTGTGGGCATAGCTGGAGGTGATGTGACCCACCATCTCCTGCGGCATCGGCTGCTGCGGATCGAGGATGATCTGGGCGCCCTCGGCCAGCCACTTGGTCGGGTCCAGCGGCTTGATGCCGACCAGTTGCTTGCGGTCCTCACGCAGGCAGTCTTCGCGGTTCATGCCGCGCAGGCCGATCCAGGAGAACGGCTTGTTGCGACCGACGCACCAGCTCATGTTCAGGTCGTCCGGGTTCATCGAGCCGTCGGTGTCCTGACCGACGATGATGAAGCCCTTCTCGGCACGCAGCACGTGCATGGTCTCGGTGCCGTACGGTGTCAGGTTGTACGGCTTGCCGGCCTCGACGATCTTCTCCAGCACGCCCATGGCGTAGTTGGCCTGGATGTTGACCTCGTACGACAGCTCGCCGGTGAACGAAATCCGGAAGACCCGCGCCGGCACGCCGCCGACCAGCCCTTCCTTCCAGGTCATGAACGGGAAGGCATCCTTGTCCAGGTCGATGTCGGTGACTTCGGCCAGCAGCTTGCGGCTGTTGGGGCCGGACAGGGTCAGGGTGGCCCAGTGGTCGGTGACCGAGGTGAAGTACACCTTCAGCTCCGGCCATTCGGTCTGGTGGTACAGCTCCAGCCACTGCAGCACGCGGGCGGCGCCGCCGGTGGTGGTGGTCATCAGGAAGTGGTTATCGGCCAGACAGGCGGTGACGCCGTCGTCGAAGACCATGCCATCTTCCTTGCACATCAGGCCATAGCGGGCCTTGCCCACATCGAGCTTGGTCCAGGCGTTGGTGTACACGCGGTTGAGGAACTCACGGGCATCCGGGCCTTGGATGTCGATCTTGCCCAGGGTCGAGGCGTCGAGCAGGCCGACGCTGTCACGCACGGCCTTGCACTCGCGGGCCACGGCGGCATGGATGTCCTCGCCGGCCTTGGGGAAGTACCACGGCCGCTTCCATTGGCCGACGTCCTCGAACTCGGCGCCGTTCTTCAGGTGCCAGGCGTGCAGCGCGGTGAAGCGCACCGGCTCGAAGATGTGCCCGCAGTGACGCCCGGCCACCGCGCCGAAGGTCACCGGCGTGTAGTTGGGGCGGAACATGGTGGTGCCCATCTGCGGGATGGTGATGCCCATCGAACGCGCAGCGATGGCCAGGCCGTTGATGTTGCCCAGCTTGCCCTGATCGGTGCCGAAGCCCAGCGCGGTGTAGCGCTTGACGTGCTCGACCGACTCGAAGCCCTCACGGGTCGCCAGCTCGATGGCCGCGGCAGTGACGTCGTTCTGCTGATCGACGAACTGCTTCGGCGCACGGGCGGTGCCCTTGTCGTGCGGGACCTGGAACAGCGCGACGGTGGCGTCTTCCTTGATCGCGACGGTCTTGGGCAATGTACCGACCACGGCCTTGAAGCCGGCTTCGTTGGCCGCGCGCACGCCGCCTTCGAAACCATCGGCCAGCACGTCGCCGAGTGCGTAGACGCCATTCACGCCGCCCACGCAAACACGCTTCTGCGGCGCATCGCCCGGCACGAAGCCGAGGATGTCTTCACGCCACACCGGACGGCCACCCAGGTGCGAAGCCAGGTGGACCACCGGGCTGTAGCCGCCGGAGGTGCCGACCAAGTCGCACTCGAGCCATTCGCCCGGGCTGGTGACCTGATGGCCCGGCACATCGATGGCCGCCACGCGGGCAGCGGTCACGTGCTTGCCGCCCCGGGTCTCGATCACGGCGCTGGAGGTGAGGATGCGGATGCCCTTGGCACGTGCCGCCTCGACCAGCGAACCACGCGGGTTGTGACGGGCATCGGCCACGGCCACGACCTGCAGGCCGGCGTCGTGCCAGTCCAGGGCCACGCGGTAGGCATGGTCGTTGTTGGTGGACAGCACCAGCTTGCGGCCCGGTGCCACGCCATAGCGGCGCACGTAGGTGGAGATCGAGCCAGCCACCATGTTGCCGGGCAAGTCGTTGTTGCCGTAGACCAGCGGGCGCTCCTGGGCACCTGCCGCCAGCACCACGCGCTTGGCGCGAACACGGTGGACGCGCTGACGGACCTGGCCGATCGGTGCGCGATCGCCGAGGTGGTCGGTCAGGCGCTCGTGGATGGTCAGGAAGTTGTGGTCATGGTAGCCGTTGACCGTGGCACGCGGCAGCAAGGTCACTTCCGGCAGCGATTCCAGCTCGGCCACGGCGGCCGCGACCCAGTCGGCGGCCGGTTTGCCATCGAGGGTCTCGCGGCTGTCGAGCAGGCAGCCGCCGAACTCTTCCTGCTCATCGGCCAGGATCACCCGGGCGCCACTGCGCCCGGCGGCCAGGGCAGCAGCCAGGCCCGCAGGGCCGCCGCCGACGATCAGTACGTCGCAGTGCTGGTTCATGTAGTCGTAGCTGTCCGGGTCGTTCTGCAGCGGCGAACGGCCCAGGCCAGCGGCCTTGCGGATGTACTTCTCGTACGTCATCCAGAAGGACTTGGGGTACATGAAGGTCTTGTAGTAGAACCCGGGCGGCATCATGTTGCCGCCGACCTTGCCGATGATGCCCATCACGTCGGTGTTGACGTTCGGCCAGCCGTTGGTGCTGGTGGCGACCAGGCCCGAGTACAGCGCCTGCTGGGTGGCACGCACGTTGGGGATCTGGGTGGCTTCGCTGGAGCCCAGCTGCAGGATCGCGTTCGGCTCTTCGGAACCGGCGGCGATGATCCCGCGCGGACGCGAGTACTTGAAGCTGCGACCGACGATGTCGACACCGTTGGCCAGCAGCGCGGCGGCCAGCGTGTCACCAGCGTAGCCCTGGTAGCTCTTGCCGTTGAAGGTGAAGTTCAGCACCTTGCTGCGGTCGACGCGGCCACCACTGGAGAGGCGATAGGTCTGGCTCATACGTTTTCTCCCCGTGCGTTGACGGCCGCCGAGTGAGCGGGTGTGTGTTCGCGAGCGGCCATCTTCGGCTTCTCGCCAATCTTGTAGGATTCCAGGATCTCGTAGGTCTCAGTGTTACGCGTGACATTGAAATACTGGCGGCAGCCGGCAACGTGGTCCCACAGCTCGTGGTGGATGCCACGCGGGTTATCGCGGAAGAACACGTACTCGCCCCACTCCGCATCGGAGCAGGCAGCCGGGTCCAAGGGGCGGGCGATGTGCGCCTGTCCGGAAGGGTGGAATTCTTCTTCGGAGCGCAGCTCGCCGCAGTGGGGACAGAAAATGTGCAACATGGACGTTGTCTCCGATTAGTGGGCGACGGCAGCGGCGCCGTGCTCGTCGATCAATGCGCCGGTGTAGAAGCGATCCATCGAGAAGGGTTTGGCGATCGGGTGCATCTCGCCCTTGGCCAGGCTGGCCGCGAAGATGTTGCCCGAGCCCGGGGTGGCCTTGAAGCCACCGGTGCCCCAGCCGCAGTTGAAGAAGAGGTTCTTGACCGGGGTCTTGGTGATGATCGGGCACGCATCCGGGCAGGTGTCGACGATGCCGCCCCACTGGCGGTTCATGCGTACGCGCGACAGGATCGGGAACATCTCGACGATGGCCTGGACGGTGTGCTCGATGACCGGGTACGACCCGCGCTGACCGTAGCCTACGTAACCGTCGATACCAGCGCCGATGACCAGGTCACCCTTGTCGGACTGGCTGATGTAGCCGTGCACGGCGTTGGACATGATCACGCTGTCGATGATCGGCTTGATCGGCTCGGATACCAGGGCCTGCAGCGGGTGTGATTCCAGCGGCAGGCGGAAGCCCGCCAGGCGCGCCATGTGCCCGGAGTTGCCCGCGGTGACCACGCCGACGCGCTTGGCGCCGATGAAGCCTTTGTTGGTCTCGACCCCGATGACCGCGCCGTTCTCCTTGCGGAAACCGATCACTTCGGTCTGCTGGATCAGGTCCACGCCCAAGGCGTCCGCCGCACGGGCGAAGCCCCAGGCCACGGCATCGTGACGCGCCACGCCGCCGCGACGCTGCACGGTGGCGCCGAGGATCGGATAGCGGGTGTTCTTCGAGCAGTCCAGGTGCGGGATCTCGGCCGCGACCTGTTCGGTGTTGAGCAGCTCGCCGTCGATGCCGTTGAGGCGGTTGGCGCTGACCCGACGCTCGGAGTCACGGATGTCCTGCAGGGTGTGGCACAGGTTGTAGACGCCGCGCTGGGAGAACATGACGTTGTAGTTCAGGTCCTGCGACAGGCCCTCCCACAGCTTCATGGCATGTTCGTACAGACGCGCCGACTCGTCCCACAGGTAGTTGGAGCGCACGATGGTGGTGTTGCGGGCGGTGTTGCCGCCGCCCAGCCAGCCTTTCTCGATCACGGCCACGTTGGTGATGCCGTGTTCCTTGGCCAGGTAGTAGGCCGTCGCCAACCCGTGCCCGCCACCGCCGACGATGACCACGTCATAGACTTTCTTCGGCGTCGGCGTGCGCCACATGCGCTGCCAGTTCTCGTGGTGGCTGAGGGAATGTTTGAGAAGGCCGAAGCCTGAAAAGCGTTTCATGGTCAAAGCTCCCACTCAGCGGTAAACGGGGAAGTCCGCGCACAGGGCGGCGACGTTCCGGGCGACATCAGCCTCGACATCGGCATCGCCGAGGTTGTCGAGGATGTCGCAGATCCAGCCAGCCAACGCCACGCATTGGGCGACCTTGAAGCCACGGGTGGTGACGGCCGGGGTGCCGATGCGCAGACCGGACGTGACGAACGGCGACTGCGGGTCGTTAGGCACGGCGTTCTTGTTGACGGTGACGTGAGCGCGACCCAGGGCCGCATCGGCGTCCTTGCCGGTCAAGCCCTGACGGATCAGGCTGACCAGGAACAGGTGGTTGTCGGTACCACCGGACACCACGTCGTAGCCACGGTCGACGAAGACCTGGGCCATGGCCTGGGCGTTTTCGATGACCTGCTTCTGGTAGGTCTTGAATTCAGGCTCCAGCGCTTCCTTGAAGCACACGGCCTTGGCGGCGATGACATGCATCAGCGGGCCGCCCTGTGCGCCGGGGAAGACGGCGGCGTTGAGCTTCTTCTCGATGTCCGGGTTGGACTTGGCCAGGATCAGGCCACCCCGTGGGCCGCGCAGGGTCTTGTGGGTGGTGGTGGTGACCACGTCGGCGAACGGGATCGGGTTCGGGTACAGGCCGGCGGCGACCAGGCCCGCGACGTGGGCCATGTCGACGAACAGCAGCGCGCCGACCTTGTCGGCGATCTCGCGGAAACGGGCGAAGTCCAGGGTCTTGGAGTAGGCCGAGAAACCGGCGACGATCATCTTCGGCGTGTGCTCGACGGCCAGGCGCTCGACCTCGTCGTAGTCGATCAGGCCGGTGGCGGTGTCGATGCCATACTGCACGGCGTTGTACAGCTTGCCGGACGACGAGACCTTGGCGCCGTGGGTCAGGTGACCGCCATGGGCCAGGCTCATGCCCAGCAGGGTGTCGCCCGGTTGCAGCAATGCCAGGTACACGGCGCTGTTGGCCGACGAACCGGAGTGCGGCTGGACGTTGGCATAGTCGGCACCGAACAGTTGCTTGGCCCGGTCGATGGCCAGCTGCTCGACCTTGTCGACGTGCTCGCACCCCCCGTAGTAACGCTTGGCCGGGTACCCTTCGGCGTACTTGTTGGTCAGGCCGCTGCCTTGAGCCTGCATCACGCGCTTGCTGGTGTAGTTTTCCGAGGCGATCAGCTCGATGTGGTCTTCCTGACGCTGCTCTTCGGCATTGATCGCCGCCAGCAGTGCATCGTCGTAACCTTGAATCTGGTCTTGCTTGCTGAACATCTTGATTCTCCCGGCAGCGATCATTCTTGTCATTGAGGGCACTTCGACCCTTTGCGGCGATGGTAGGGCCGCGACGGGGGATGGCAGATGCCTGCGCACGCCTTGCAATGGCGCGTTTACGACATTGCCCGGTCGAGACGACGGAACCTGACGCTGGACTGTCTGTCAGGCCGCTCCGAACGAGGTCCTGTCGTGGTGTGATGCTGTGCGGTGGAGCCGCCGGAAATGCCCTTGCCAGAGGGCCTGCGCACAGGTCATGCAGTTGTGTCCGGCAGGCTGGGCAGCATGCGTAGGCAGGGGGCCAGGCAATGGTTTAGAGTGCGCCTTCACCCTTTCGGGACGGCCTCATGAACAACAACAATCAGCAATTTGCCAGCGACAACTATTCCGGCATCTGCCCCGAAGCCTGGGCGGCGATGGAGCAGGCCAACCTGGGCCATGAACGCGCCTATGGCGACGACCAGTGGACACAGCGCGCGGCCGATCACTTCCGCCAGCTGTTCGAAACCGACTGCGAAGTGTTCTTCGCCTTCAACGGGACGGCCGCCAACTCGCTGGCCCTGGCTTCGTTGTGCCAGAGCTACCACAGCGTCATCTGTTCGGAGACCGCCCACGTCGAGACCGACGAATGCGGCGCGCCCGAGTTCTTCTCCAACGGCTCCAAGCTGCTGACGGCAGGCAGCGTCGGCGGCAAGCTCACGCCTGCGTCGATTCGCGAGGTGGCACGCAAACGCCAGGACATCCACTACCCCAAGCCGCGCGTGGTGACCCTCACCCAAGCCACCGAAGTGGGAACCGTCTACCGCCCGGACGAACTCAAGGCGATCAGTGCGGCTTGCAAGGAACTGGGCCTGAACCTGCACATGGACGGGGCGCGGTTCAGCAATGCCTGTGCGTTCCTCGGCTGTACGCCGGCCGAGCTGACCTGGAAGTCTGGCGTCGACGTGCTGTGCTTCGGCGGGACCAAGAACGGCATGGCCGTGGGCGAGGCGATCCTGTTCTTCAACCATGACCTGGCCGCCGACTTCGACTACCGCTGCAAGCAGGCCGGCCAGTTGGCCTCGAAGATGCGCTTCCTGTCGGCGCCCTGGGTGGGTCTGCTGGAGGATGGCGCCTGGCTGCGCCATGCCCAGCATGCCAACCAGTGTGCGCAGCTGCTGGGCCGCCTGGTAAGTGACGTTCCCGGGGTAAGCCTGATGTTCCCGGTCGAGGCCAACGGGGTGTTCCTGCAGATGCCGGAGGCGGCCTTGCAGGCCTTACGGGACAAGGGGTGGCGCTTCTACACCTTCATCGGCAGCGGCGGTGCGCGGTTCATGTGCTCATGGGACATTCAAGTGGCGCGGGTGCAGGCGCTGGCAGCGGATATCCGGCAGGTCATGGCGGGTTGAGAGCTTCAGGGGCTGGCAAGATCGGGCTGGCCTGGCAAGGATGCTGTGGCGGGGCTGCCGCTATCGCGGGCAAGCCCGCTCCCACGAGGCCTCCATTTCAGGCACACAGTACGGCCACGTTGGCGCCTGTGTGGGAGCGGGCTTGCCCGCGATGGCGCCCGTGCCGGCACCGAGGTCACGACCGGCGAACCGATCGGCCTCAGCCTTCACCCAAGGTGCGGCTGAGGGTCTGGACCGTGGCACTGACCTGCTCCTGGCAACGGTCGAGCGTCTGCTGGTGCTCACGCTGCAGGTCGATCTGGCGCGAGCACAGGTTGAGCGCAGCCAGCACCAGCAGCTTGTCGCCGATCAGGGTCGGGTATTGACGCTTGGTTTCGCTCAACGCGCGCTGCAGCATCTGTACGGCCTGGTCCAGTGCCTGCTCCTGACCTTCGGGCGCCTTGATGGAGTAGTCGCTGCCGAGGATCGACACGACGTTGACCGAACTCATGCGCCGACGGTACCGGCGCTGGCACGCTCGACCAGGGCCTGGATACGCGCGGCGGTGGCACCGTGCTTCTCCTCGTGCTCCATCAACGCCAGCTGCAGCGTGTCGTTCTCTTCCTTGGATTGAGTCAGTTCCTGGCTGAGCTGAGCGTTCTGCTCGGCCAGACGGGCGTTCTGCTGCACCAGGTCGCCGACCAGTTGTTCGAGGGTGTTCAGGGATGCTTCCAACATTGCGCTATCTCGGTTGTTGCGGGGGCGCACACGATAAAGAAAAGCGCCCAGGCCTGCCATTAAATATCAGTAACATCCGTTACCGGCTGGGCACATGGACTCGAGCGAGCGCACTGGGTTCCGGAAGCGGCTGTCCGCTCGTCCAGAACCCAGCGAGAAGAAAGCACCGGCAGCAGCGGCCGGCGCGGTACAACTAGCGTCAGTATTCGATGCGCACGTCGCCCTTCGGCACGCTGCAGCACGACAGGATGTAGCCCTCGGCTTCGTCTTCCTCGGTGATACCGCCGTTGTGTTCCATGTCCACCTCGCCACCGAGCTTGAGCACTTTGCAGGTCCCGCAGATGCCCATGCCGCAGGCCTTCGGGATCATCAGGCCGACCTTGGCTGCCGCCGCATGCACGGTCTCGCCCGGCGCGATGCGGATGCTCTTGCCACTGTCGACGAACTCCACCAGGTTCAGGTCTGCCGCTGGCACGTCCGGCGCATCGGCTGCCTGCTCGGCATGCTCGACGGCATCGGCCTTGGCTTCTGGCGGCGTCGCCCCGAAGGATTCCTCGTGGTAGCGCTTCATGTCGAAGCCTGCCTCTTCGAGCAGGCGCTTGACGGCAGTCATGTAAGGGGTCGGGCCGCAGCAGAAGATCTCACGCTCGAGGAAGTCCGGTGCCATCAGCTCCAGCAGGCGCTGGTTCAGGTAGCCGCGGTAGCCGGCCCAGGGCTCGCCCAGCCCGTGCTTCTCGCAGATGATGTGCAGGCCGAAGTTGGGCACCCGCGAGGCCATCTGCTCCAGTTCACGGTGATAGATGATGTCCTTGGGCGAACGGGCGCTGTGCACGAAGACCATGTCGACATTGGCGTTGGTGTCGTAGAACCAGCGGGCCATCGACATCACCGGCGTGATGCCGACGCCACCGCTGAGGTACAGCACCTTGGGCGACGGGAAGTCGATGGCATTGAACAGCCCCACCGGCCCGTGCACGGCCAGCTCCTGACCCTCGTGCAGGGTATCGTGCAGCCAGTTCGAGACTTTGCCGCCCGGTACGCGCTTGATGGTCACCGAAAAGCTGTAGGGCACTGACGGCGAGCTGGAGATGGTGTAGGAGCGCATCACCTGCTGGCCTTCGATCTCCAGCTCGAGGGTCACGAACTGCCCAGGTTTGAAGAAGAACATGATCGGCTGGTCGGCCATGAAACAGAACGTACGCACGTCCCAGGTTTCCTGGATGACCTTGACGCAGCGCACGACATGGCGGCCATTGGCCCAGGTCTGGGTGGTGACCGGATTGAGGAAAGGATTGGACATGTTCGTCTCCAACAGCCGACAACGGCATTTTTTATGGCCCGATGATGCGCAAGCCCGACAGGCCGCACTTGCCTATCTACGACGTCGGCGTGCTTATCGCGACCAGCCCTTGTGGGGCAAGGGCTGGCGCGTCGGGAACGGATTCGGCCATGTCGCCCATGGATACGGATCGGGACGGCGGCGAACGCACACTCCACCGCAAATGAACACGCTGTTTCTCACCAACAGCCTTGCGGCACTACAAGAACGATTAGCCACTTTTCGTTGGCCGCCCGCGGCCAAGAGGACCGATACGATGGACGTCACCGCAACCCTGAGCCTGGGCGATCCACTGGAACCTGCACGCAAGGCCACCGCCGAGATGCTGCAGACCCGCGAGCGCACCTACTCGCTGCCTCAGCCGTTCTACACCGACGAGCGCCTGTTCCAGATCGACATGGAGGAAATCTTCCATAAAGAGTGGCTGATCGCGGGCATGACGTGCGAGATTCCAGCCAAGGGCAACTACATCACCCTGCAGATCGGCAAGAACCCGATCCTGGTGGTGCGCGGCACCGAGGGTAAGGTCCACGCCTTCCACAACGTCTGTCGTCACCGCGGTTCGCGCCTGTGCGTCAGCGACAAGGGCAAGGTGGCCAAGCTGGTCTGCCCGTACCACCAGTGGACCTACGAGCTCGACGGCCGCCTGCTGTTCGCCGGCACCGAGATGGGCGCCGACTTCGACATGAAGCAGTATGGTCTCAAGCCGGTCAACGTGAAGGTCGCCGGCGGCTACATCTTCATCAGCCTGGCGGAAAATCCGCCGGCCATCGACGAGTTCCTGGCCACCCTGGACCATTACATGGAACCGTACGACATGGAGAACACCAAGGTCGCGGTGCAGACCCAGCTGTTCGAAAAGGCCAACTGGAAGCTGGTGCTGGAAAACAACCGCGAGTGCTACCACTGCAACGGCTCGCACCCTGAGCTGCTGCAGACTCTGCTGGAGTTCGACGACACCAACGATCCCCGTGCCAGCCAGGAGTTCAAGGACCAGGTCGCCGCCTGCTCGGCCGCCTGGGAAGCCGAGAAGATCCCTTACCTGCACAAGAGCCACGGCCTGCGTAACCGCATCGTGCGCATGCCGCTGCTCAAGGGCACCGTGTCGATGACCATGGACGGCAAGCCGGCGTGCAAGAAACTGATGGGCCGCATCCAGAACCCGGACCTGGGCTCGATGCGCATCCTGCACCTGCCCCATGCCTGGAACCACTGCATGGGCGACCACATGATCGTCTTCACCGTATGGCCGATCAGCGCCCAGGAGTCGATGGTCACCACCAAGTGGCTGGTGCACAAGGACGCCGTCGAAGGCGTCGACTACGACCCGGCGAACATGCGCAAGGTCTGGGATGCCACCAACGACCAGGACCGTCGCCTGGCCGAAGAGAACCAGCGCGGGATCAACTCCACGGCCTATCAGCCGGGACCGTACTCCAAGACCTACGAGTTCGGTGTGGTGAACTTCATCGACTGGTACAGCGAGCGGATGTTGAGCAACCTGGGGGCTGAGCCTGCGCCTTACTTGAAAGAAGTCAAAACACAATAAGGCACTGAGTGCCGGAAAAAAGCGGAGCGCGATCACAATCGTGATCCGCTTTTTTCGCTCAGCTGTGATTGAGGTGACTGCTATCCTGTTCGTATGTTGGATGCGGCCCCAGTCATGATTGCGCCGTCGCTTCGGGGCCGCGATGTCGAGCGGCGTGTACTGTCAGGCGGTATGACAGGCTCCACGCCCGGACTCCTGCTCCGACTCATGTCTTGAAGCGCGACTGTAACCACCTCAGGTTTCCAAGGTCGTCGCTGGCTCATTGCCCACGCCTCGAAACCTGTCGTGACCAATGAGATGCCTGTCAGCCCAGCCAGTACCCATGTCTGCCATTCATTGTCAGGCTCGACGGTCCTGGCGACACCGATGGCCAACCCTGCGCTAGCCGATAGCGCACTGATGCTCGAAAGCACCCAATCTCTACGCTCCGGCATGATGATGCTTGAAGCGGGGCCGATGACAGCCCCCGCCGTACGCGCGACGATCGACTGTTTGTAGAAGGATCTGAACCTCAAGCCGCTGACGAACAAGCCAAGCACGTTGGTCATGACGCTGAGCACGGGAAGCACGTACTTCTCGGCTTCACGCCCCGTCGGGTCACGGTGGTTGACAGGATCACCCAGGCAATAAGCATAAGCGTTGAGCCCGCCTGCGCCGAACGGACTCAACCGATCAGCCGAGAGAAAACGCCCGAGTGTGGGGTTGTAGATTCGATGGCCATTGCCCAGATGATAAAACCCGGCAACAGGGTCACGCCGTTCACCACAGAATGCCAGCATGGGTAAAGGCGTCGGGCTGACGCTGCCATAGGGCGTGTAGGCAGGAGAAGCGCTCAGCCGAAAGCGGGCAAATGATCGTGTCATCATGTCGACAGGCTCTAGGAGTTTGGGCCACCTTAGTCCACAGCTCCCTGTCGCGGTACTGGCAAAACTGGCAGGTGGGTGCAGCCCTGCGTCTGCACCCGCGAGTCAGCGCAACACACCCTCTTCCACCAGCAGTTTGACGATCGCCTGGGCGGCCTCCTGCGGCGACGCATCCTTGAGCACCTTGCCGCCTCCCCCACTGGCCTTGGCCGTCGCCGCCTTCATGCGGTCAGCGCCGCTCTTGGCCTTGATCACCTTGAGGCGCTTGGGGCGTGGCTTGGCCGGTTGCAGCTCGGCCTCGGCCAGCAGCTCGTCCTCCACGATGGCCGCGCTGCGGGCGGCCAGCACACCCCGGCGTGCCGGGCCGAAGGCACTCTGGCGAGGCTTGGGCGCGGCAGTGTCGACGGTGGCGAGTACGGGCAGACGCACCTTGAGACGACGTCGCTGACCCCGTGGCAACGCTTGCAGCACGTGCGCGGTGCCATTCTCGATCGACTCCACCTCGGCCAGACCGACCACCAGCGGCCAACCGAGACGCTCGGCCAGCAGGAACGGCAACATGCCCGACCCCTCGCCGGTTTCGGCCTGGCTGCCGGTCAGCACCAGCTGCGCGCCAGCCTCTCGCAGGTAATCGGTGAGGACGTTGAGCACGTCCGCGCCGATCGGTTGTTCGAGCACGTCCAGATGGTCCAGGCCCATGCCCAGGTAGCCGCGCAGGGCCTCTTCACGAGGATCCCCCGCATGCACCACCTGCAGCGCGTCCCCGGCCAATTGCAAACCCAGTTCCACGGCGCGCGCGTCCTGCTCGGCACGCCGTGCACGGCCCGAACCAGGGTGCGAGCCGATCGACACCAGGCTGATGACTTTGGTCTTCATGCTTGCCTCCTCAGGCCGCGTCACGCTGTTCGCCACCGCGTAGCTGTGCGACGGCCTCGATCAGGGCCTGCAGCACCGCCGTGCTGTCGCCGATGATCGAAAGGTCCGCGCGCTTGATCATGTCGCAACCTGGGTCCATGTTGATCGCCACCACTTTCTCGCAGGCACCGATGCCTTGCAGGTGCTGCACGGCGCCGGAAATGCCCACGGCCACATAGACCCGTGCGGTGACCCAGGTACCGGTCGCGCCGACCTGACGGTGGCGCGGCATGAAGCCATCGTCGACCGCCACCCGTGAAGCGCCCTCGGTCGCGCCTAGCGCGGCCGTGGCCCGGTGGAACAAGTCCCAGTCCTTGATACCGTTGCCCCCGGAGACGATGAACTCCGATTCGGCCATGGCGATCGAGGCAGGGTCGACCGCGACCGAGCCCAGGTCCTCGATGCGCGACAAGCTGCGCGCCACCTGCACCGAAAGCGCCACCGGCAAGGCCTCGTGACGCGTCTCGCTGACGGGCTCGGCGCATTCGGGTGCTGCCAGGATCACCCGTGGCAGGCTGCGTTGCAGGTCTTGCTGCCCAGCGCCGGCACGTCCGATGCACTGGCCATCCTTGACCTGCCAGACGCGCGTGGCCGGCCGCTCGCCCAGTGCCGCCGACAGGCGGCGACCCAATTCGCCGCCACTGCCCCGGCTATCCGGCAACAGCCAGTGCTGCGGCGCAAACTGGTTGTCCACCGCACGCAGGCCCTGGACCAGCTGCTCCGGTGCGTAGCCTTTGTACTGGTCGCCTTCGATCACCAGCAGGCGGTCGACGCCCGCGGTGTCGAAGTGATCTTCCTTGTGCTCACCGAACACGATCGCCAGGACCGCGCCGTCTTGGCCTGCCAGGCTGCGCGCCAGCCCGAGCACGTCACGGTCGTAGGCGCCCAGACGGCCGCCGATCATGTCGGGCACCACCGCCACGTAGAAGGCCGGATTCACGACCTGGTGCAGCGGCAGCTGGACCTCGGCAGCGGCGCCACGGCGCGTGCCCGTCGCAGTGCCCTGCTGGGCGCCGCTGCGGTCGATGCGCTTGAGGCCCTGGGGGCCGATGAAGCCAGCCGCCATCGCATGGACGTTCTTGCGCATCACCCCGTGGGGGCCCATCCACTGGGTCTGCTGCGTCTGCATCGCCGCATGCAGCGGGTGCAGGCGGTTACGGGCAATCCATTCGACCCGTGGGTCGCGACGAATGATCTCGCTCATCAGTGCACCTCCGCGAGTTCAGGTTTGGCGGACGCGGCCTTGCGGGCCGAGACCGGAGCCTCGTCCTCGATCAGCACCTCGGCCACCAGTTCGGCCAGGTCCTTGATCTGCGGCCGGGGTTCGACCACGCCTTCGAGCATGGCCGTGCATTGCGGGCAGCCCACGGCGACGACGTCGGCCTGGGTTTCGCGGATGTCCTCCATGCGCATGTCCGGGATCCGCTGCTTGCCTGGAATGTCGGTGATCGGCGCGCCGCCGCCACCGCCGCAGCAACGTGAGCGGAAGCCCGAGCGCTCCATCTCGCGCACTTCGATCCCGAGCGCGCGCAACACCTCGCGCGGGGCTTCGTATTCGCCGTTGTAGCGGCCCAGGTAGCACGGGTCGTGGTAGGTCACGCTACCGCCCTTGTGCTGCCCCAGGTTGAGCTTGCCAGCCGCGATCAGTTCGGCGATGTAGGTGCTGTGGTGCTGCACCTGGTACTCGCCGCCCAGCGCGCCGTATTCGTTCTTGAGCACATGGAAGCTGTGCGGGTCGCAGGTCACGATGCGCTGGAAGCTGTACTTGCTCAAGGTCTGGATGTTGCGCCTGGCCAGTTGCTGGAAGGTCGCCTCGTCGCCCAGTCGGCGCGCCACGTCACCGCTGTCGCGCTCCTCCAGGCCCAGCACGGCGAAGTCCACGCCGGAAGCCTTGAGCACCTTGACGAACGCACGCAGGGTGCGCTGGTTGCGCATGTCGAACGCGCCGTCACCGACCCAGAACAGCACCTCGGTGCGCTTGACCTCGCTGAGCAGTTGCATGTTCAGGTCGGCGGCCCAGTTCATTCGCCCGCCCGGGTTGAAGCCGCCAGGGTTGTCGGTGGCGATCAGGTTTTCCAGCACTTCGGCGCCCTTGTTCGGCGTGGCGCCTTTTTCCAGCGTCAGGTGACGGCGCATGTCGACGATGGCATCGACGTGCTCGATCATCATCGGGCATTCCTCGACGCAGGCGCGGCAGGTGGTGCACGACCACAGCGTCTCGGCATCGACCAGGCCGTTGACGATCGGCTGGTGGGGACCACCGCCATGTTCGCCGACCGGCTTGCCGGGGTACGGGCTGCCGGCGAACCGGGCATCGGTGCCGCCGGCCAGGCCGACGACCATGTCCTGGATCAGCTTCTTCGGGTTGAGTGGCTGGCCAGCAGCGAACGCCGGGCACATCGCTTCACAGCGACCGCACTGGACGCACGCGTCGAAGCCCAGCAACTGGTTCCAAGTAAAATCGGCTGGCTTTTCAACGCCCAGCAGTGCATTCGGGTCTTCCAGGTCGATCGGCTTGAGCCCGCTGGAGCGGCCACCGCCGAAGCGTTCCGGGCGACGGTGCCAGGCCAGGTGCAGGGCACCGGCGAAGGCATGTTTCATCGGCCCGCCCCAGGTCATGCCGAAGAACATTTCGGACACACCCCAGAACACGCCCAGGCACAGCAGGCCGACCAGGACCCAGCCACCGGTTCCGGCCGGCAGGATACCCGCCACCGGCAAGGTGGCGACGAAGAAGGTCGCGGCGAATACCAGCAGGCTCTTGGGCAGGCGCATCCAGGGGCCTTTGGACAGGCGTGCGGGTGGGTTCACGCGGCGCTTGTAGACGAAGATGGCGCCCGTGAACATGACGGCCGTGGCCACCAGCAGCGCGTAGCCGAGGATCTGGCTCTGCAGACCGAAGCCGTAGACCGCGATGGCCAGCAACGCCGACAGCACGAAGCCGCCCGCAGTGGCCACGTGGGTGTTGGAAATGTACTTGTCGCGCCCGACCACATGGTGCAGGTCGACCAGGTAGCGGCGTGGCACGGCCAGCAGGCCGCCGAGCACGTTAACCTTGGACGGCCGCCCACGGCGCCACATGCGCACGCGGCGTACGGCACCCAGCACGGCCAGGCCCAGTGCGGCGAACAGGAGGATGGGTATCAGGGTGTTCAACATGGGAGGCTCCCACAACAACTGCGATTGCGCGCCGCGCTTGCGGGCGACGCCGACCCCTGTGGGAGCGGGCTGGCCCGCGACTGCGTCAGATCAGACAACACCGTTGCGTGTACTGGCGCATCGCGGGCAAGCCCGCTCCCACAAGGGAACCAATCCCGCCCATCAGGACGGGGTCGATACGGGGGCGATCAGAAGTCCTTGCACAACCGCAGACCATCGTAAATCGCCGCATGCACGTTACGCTGGGCCACGCAGTCACCGATGCGGTACAGCAGGTAGCCTTCGCCCGGCTGCGACAGGATCGGCTGTGGCTGGATGGCGAACAGCGCCTCGACATCGATCTGGCCCTTGTTGCGCGAACCCTCCTTGAGGGCGTAGTACAACGCCTCGTCGGGACGCACGCCGTTCTCGATCACCACCTGGTCGACCACACGCTCTTCGCGGCCTCCGGTGTATTCGTTCTCGAGCACTGCCACCAGCTTGTCGCCTTCGCGGTAGACCTTTTCCAGCATCATGTCGCCGGTCATGATCACTTCCTTGGGGTACATGCTGCGGTAGTAGGTCGGGAAGGTCGTGCCGCCCATGGCCACGCCCGGCTTGATGTCGTCGGTGACGATCTCGACCTGGCTGCCCTTGTCGGCGATGAAGTCGGCAGTGGACATGCCGGTGAATTCGCAGATGGTGTCGTAGACCAGCACGTTCTTGCCCGGCGCGACCTTGCCGTCGAGCACGTCCCAGCTGCTCACCACCAGGCCTTCTTCAGCGCCCCAGTGCGGGTTCTGCTCGACGAACGGGTGACCGCCGACGGCCAGCACGATGATGTCCGGACGCAGGTCCTTGATCGTGTCGACGTCTGCGGCAGTGCCCAGGCGCAGGTCGATCTTCAGGCGGGCGAACTCCAGCTGGTACCAGCGGGTGATGCCGGCGATCTGATCGCGTTGCGGCGCCTTGGCGGCGATGGTGATCTGCCCGCCGATCTGCTCCTTCTTCTCGAACACGGTCACGTCATGGCCACGCTCGGCCGCGACCCGTGCAGCCTCCATCCCGGCAGGGCCGGCACCGACCACCACCACCTTGCGCTTGGGCCCGGTGGACTTCTCGATGATGTGCGGCACGCCCATGTACTCACGGGAGGTCGCAGCGTTCTGGATGCACAGCACGTCCAGACCCTGGTACTGACGGTCGATGCAGTAGTTGGCACCGACGCACTGCTTGATCTGGTCGACCTGGCCCATCTTGATCTTGGCGATCAGGTGCGGGTCGGCCATGTGCGCGCGGGTCATGCCGACCATGTCGACGTAACCGCCCTCGAGGATACGCTGGGCCTGGTTCGGGTCCTTGATGTTCTGCGCGTGCAGCACCGGAACCTTGACCACTTCCTTGATGCCGGCCGCCAGGTGCAGGAACGGCTCCGGCGGGTAGCTCATGTTGGGGATGACGTTGGCCAGGGTGTTGTGCGTGTCGCACCCCGAGCCGATCACGCCGAAGAAATCGACCATGCCGGTGGCATCGTAGTACTGGGCGATTTGCTTCATGTCTTCGTGGCTGAGACCGTCGGGGTGGAACTCGTCGCCACAGATGCGCATGCCGACACAGAAGTCGTCACCGACCTCGGCGCGCACGGCCTTGAGCACTTCCAGGCCGAACTTCATGCGGCCTTCGAAACTGCCGCCCCATTCGTCGGTCCGCTTGTTGACGCGCGGGCTCCAGAACTGGTCGATCATGTGCTGGTGCACGGCCGACAGTTCGACACCGTCCAGGCCGCCTTCCTTGGCCCGGCGCGCGGCCTGGGCGTAGTTGCCAATCACCCGCCAGATTTCCTCGGGCTCGATGGTCTTGCAGGTGGCCCGGTGAACGGGTTCACGGATGCCGGACGGCGACATCAGGGTCGGCCAGTTGAAACCGTCCCAGCGCGAACGCCGCCCCATGTGGGTGATCTGAATCATGATCTTGGCGCCATGCTTGTGCATGGCATCGGCCAGGTTCTGGAAATGCGGGATGATCCGGTCGGTCGACAGGTTCACCGACGCCCACCATTCCTGGGGGCTGTCGATGGCCACCACGGACGATCCACCGCAGATCGCCATGCCAATGCCGCCCTTGGCCTTCTCTTCGTAGTACTTGACGTAACGATCGGTGGTCATCCCGCCGTCGGTGGCGTACACCTCGGCGTGGGCGGTACTGAGCACACGGTTACGGATGGTCAGTTTGCCGATCTGGATCGGCTGGAACATTGCTTCGAAGGCCATGACGCGTTCTCCGGCTTTACAACGGCTTCGTTACGAACAGGCCATCTTCGTGACCTTCTTCAGAGCCACCGTAGACCTGTTCGGCCACGGTGCGAATCGAGCTGCCACGGGCAGCGAGGATCTGGTCCATGGCACCGGCGAACCAGCCGGTGAACATGTAGTCGACCTTGCGGCCGACCTTGCCGTACACGTACACGAAGGCCGAGTGCTTGAGCTTGACGCTGCAGGTGCCCTTGTCCAGGTCGATGTCCTGGATCTCGAACAGGCCCCAGCCGCGCTGGGACAGGCGCTTCATGTAGTGCTCGAACACTGCCACGCCTTCCAGGCCATGGCATTCGGCTTCTTTCTCGCACCAGTGCCAGGCGGACTTGTAGCCGGCCTTGTAGAGGATCTCGGCGTACTTGTCGGCGCCCAGGACTTCTTCGATGCCCATGTGGTTGTTGACGAAGAAATGACGCGGCACGTACAGCATCGGCAAGGCATCGGAGGTCCAGACGCCAGTCTCGCTGTCGACTTCGATGGGCAATTGCGGGGCGATCTTGGCCATGGAAACCTAACTCCAGAATTATTGTTGGATAAGAGCGCCCTGGCGCAGCGGCCAGGGCTGAAACAGGTAGGTGAGGGCTTACTCGCCCCAGACGTCGCGCAGCACGTTGACCCAGTTCTCGCCCATGATCTTGCGCACCACCCGCTCCGAGTGGCCGCGCTTGAGCAGGGTCTCGGTGAGGTTGGGGAACTCGCCGACGGTACGGATACCCAGCGGGTTGATGATCTTGCCGAAGTTGGTCAGGCGGCGGGCATAGCCCTTGTCGTGCGTCAGGTATTCGAAGAAGTCCTTGCCATGGCCCTGGGTGAAGTCGGTCCCGATGCCGATGGCATCCTCACCGACGATGTTCATCACGTACTCGATGGCTTCGGCGTAGTCGTCGATGGTCGAGTCGATGCCCTTGGCCAGGAACGGCGCGAACATGGTCACTCCGACGAAGCCGCCGTGATCGGCGATGAACTTCAGCTCTTCGTCGGACTTGTTGCGCGGGTGATCTTTCAGGCCCAGGGGCAGGCAGTGGGAATAGCAGACCGGTTTCTTCGACTCGAGGATGACCTCCTCGGAGGTCTTGGAGCCGACGTGCGAAAGGTCGCACATGATGCCGACCCGGTTCATCTCGGCGACGATCTCGCGACCGAAGCCCGACAGGCCGCCGTCACGCTCGTAGCAGCCGGTGCCGACCAGGTTCTGGGTGTTGTAGCACATCTGCACGATGCCCACGCCCAGCTGCTTGAAGATCTCCACGTAGGCGATCTGGTCTTCGAAGGCATGGGCATTCTGGAACCCGAAAAGGATGCCGGTCTTGCCCTGCTCCTTGGCCTTGCGGATGTCGGCGGTGGTGCGCACCGGCATGACCAGGTCGCTGTTCTCGCGGATCAGCTTCTGGCTGGCGGCGATGTTGTCCACGGTCGCCTTGAACCCTTCCCACACCGACACCGTGCAGTTGGCGGCGGTCAGGCCGCCCTTGCGCATGTCTTCGAACAGTTCACGGTTCCACTTGGCGATGATCAGACCGTCGATGACGATGCTGTCGGCGTGTAATTCGGCTGGGCTCATCAGGCTGTCCCCTTCTTGTCATCTTGGTCGCGCCGCGAGTGCATGGGCGCTTTGGAGGCCAGCATATGCCTGCGCGACCGACGAACAGGATGCAAAAACGACAGGGGGTTTGCCGAAAGCGTCAATCGTCGATTCGGGGCGTCGCCGAACGTCTGGCTCGCGCTGAAACCCCTCCCTCTGCGACGTTGCACGCGTCCCCTGCATGCTGAATCACGCCGCACCGAGGCGGCTCATTCATCAGGAGATCCGACATGTTGCAATCCGAAGCCATCGAATACTTTTCCCAGGTCACACTGGCGCCCATGCCACGCCGAATGGGCTTGATCGCCCAATCCTCCGCATCCGCCAGCCTGCTGCCGGGCGACCTGGTAAGCCCTGGCAAGGATAATGGCGCGGTGATCGGCGATGCGGTGGTCGGCCTGACCGATCGCCTGTCCGAGCAGAATGCCAAGGATGTCATGAACTGCGTGTCGCTCGCTCAGCAGGTCGCGAACAAGGAGGCCAACAAGGAAACACAGCTCGGCAAATGGTTCGACGCGTATTTCAAAACGCTCAGGATGGCCGGCTGGAACACGCGCAATTATGCACGCCAGCAGTACTCGCCGTCGGCGCGCACTTTCTCCATGGACCAGATCGCACTGGAAATCATTCAGGCAGCCAGTCAGGGTCAGTGGGCGTTCGTCGAAATGGCGCGTCAGGCCTTCGGCGCCTTGGAGGGCAATGACAAAGCCTTGAGCATTCTGGAAAACAACAGCGCTTCTGAAACCTACGCCACCTTCCAGACACTGCCCTGCACGGAAACCGGCGCGGGCACACCGGCCATGATCATGACCTGCATCGACTTTCAGAAACGTGTCAGGCAACGCAAGGTGCTGTTCTTCCGCTTCAACAAGTCCGACGTCACGATCTACCGTGCGGCCACGCAGGTCGAGCTGAACGTCCACCATTACAGCAAGGTCCGCAACCAGATCGAAGATCTCCTGCACAAGGGCGCCGAAGACTTCTTCGCCGGTATCGAATTGTGAGATCGCAGGTGCGCCGATACCTGCGGCGCACCCCATCCGAGGACACATCCCATGTCGGATTTTGCTCAATGTTATGTCAATGCCGCGCAGCTCGTCGCTTTTCCAGACTCCGTCGCAGACACCCTGAAAGTCGACATCCTGCAGTCCAGCCTGCTGGCCCAGCTACTGGCCGACAAGGCCTCTTTCACCACGCTGAGCGATTGGCACCGTCACTACATGACGGCTCTGGCGCGCACCCAGTGGGTCAGCAAGGGGTATACGATTCACACCCTCACGCCCGTGGCGCGAGCCGTCACGCCCAGCACGCTGGTCGAGGCTGCGGTTCTGTCGGCTCATACGAAAACGTCATTGCTTGACCTGCTGCGCAGCTTGCGCCGTCCGGTCAACGCACCGGCGCTGTCCATTTTTCACGACGCGATCTACAAGCCTCGTGGCAGCTCGCATCCAGGAAACCTTTGGTTCGAACTGGTTCAGGTAACGGATGCATCCAGCATCCAGACCTTTGCGCTGACCGTGGAAACGCCAACCCTGGACGCTGCGCTCAATGCGCCGGACGACGTCTTCGACCCACTGCCCGAAGGCTCGGTGTTCAAACTACGCTGCGGACAGTTCGAGCTCGGGACGGGCTACGATGCCATCCGGGGAAAAGTGCGCAAGGCGCTCGGCGACAAGGCAAGCCAGTACGTCAGTCCGATCGAGAATGGACAGGATCTGCCGGACGTTCTTAAGCCACTGGAGCCGTCGAAACTCCCCTTGCCCCCCGATACCGGTATCGAGAGGGCATGATGCAACGACACGCTTGCCGTGCATTGCCGGCAGGACGGCAAGCGTTTCGATGAAAAACCGCTACCCCTGCTATTCAACCCTCAGGGTGTTGCGCGAAAATCGCGCCTCTTCCCTGGCGACCTGGAGCGTGATGAATGAAACGTATGGCGGGCTTGGTCCTGATGTGCTGCGTGCTGAGCGCTCAGGCCACGCAAGATGAAAGCACACCCTGCGATACGGTCGAGAACGACCAACAGGCCTATGCGTGCGCGGCCTTCAATCAGCAGACCGCAGAGCGTGAACTCAAGGCAGCGTTCGACGAGCTTTTGCAGCGAATCACCGAGCAGTACCCACAGGCCCAGGCCGAAACACTGGCAAGTCGCCTGAACGCGGCCAACAGGCTGTGGTACCAAGTGCGCAAGGCCGATTGCGAAGCCGAGACAGGTGGTCTACAACCGGACACTCAAGCCTACCAGGCCGCATGGGACAACTGCGTGGCCCAGCACAGCGACGACCGTTCCGAATACCTGCAATCGATCCTGCAGCCGTAAGCAAACGCAGTCGTCTATCCTGTGGGCGTGGTCAAGGGGCGTGTGTCTGCCCTGGTGCAGGTGAGCTTTCTTCCTCGTATGACATCCACGTATACCCTTGATCTTGTCCCAATGCGCTACGCGCCAACCCTGGAGGCAGGGCACGCGGTGCATCGAAAGCAGGAATCTCGAAATCGCCCCTGTAGGTGCCGTAATAACAACGGAACCCCTGCCATGGGTTTTTAATGCACAGCGTTCGATGATTTCCACCAAATCCTTGCACCTTGAGCGACATGCCCGCCACATTCTGATGTGATCCACATAGCGTGAACGGCTTGCCTACAGTCACCTGGCCTGTACAGGTTGGACCCTCGAAATTCTTTTTTTGGTATACCGTCATGTCGACTGTCGCCGGCGGCGGCGGCTCAGGCAAGACGTCCAACGTCTCGAGCGAGTATCGGTATTGACCCAACTCTACTCCATATTCATACCAGTTGACCTGCAGGCGCTTCTGTGTCCAATCAAACAACAACCTTGAATAATACCGCCCGTCCAGGACCCCGGCATAAAAGATGGGCACGTTTCCAGCGCGCCCAGAGTAACCTGGGTAACTATGGATATGCCCCAAGAACATACCGACTACGTTGTATTTTCTCATCATTTCCAAAAAACGCGTGTGTTGAGATGCGTCCTGCCAATCCCATCGGTGCATGTTGATGATTGTATACTGGCCCCGTGCGCTGGCCTCGGCAAGGTCTGTCTCGAGCCAGTCCATCGATTGCGTGATGTTGAAAACCTGACTCGTACCAGACGTGAATTGAACGGTGTAGGTGGGTTCCATGTTCAGCTGCACGACGTGCACGTTCCCAATATCAAGCGAATAGGCAAGCGAGCCTGAGTAGACCGACCGACCGTAAGCGTCCTTGCTGAACGTATAGTCGAATTTCACACCGGTCGATTTTTCTTTGATCGCCTTGACCCAGGTGATGTGGTCGCAAACGGAATCACGTGCACAGCCGTTGACGGCGCACGCGCCTACCGTATTTTGATAGTCATGGTTCCCCAGGCCAGGCAGCATGAGCGGACCATCGCGGTGTCCCATGTCTTTGATTGCGGTTCTGAACGAACGGCGCTCGTAACCTGCCCACTGGTCATCGTGACCATGTTCTGACATGTCGCCATTGATGATCAACGGCACATGATAATTGCCATACCGTAGATAGCGTATAAAGCTTTTGAAAGCACTGCTGAACTTTGAATGCCAGGCCGTTTCGCTGATACGCGTCGTCGTGCCGTCCGTGACCCTGAAGGGCTGTGGGTCCGATGTAATCAGCATCATCTGCAGGGTAGGGCTTGCGCTCTGCCAACCCGGCTGGATGTAATCACTGAAGTCTTCTGTCGAGGTCGCTCCGCATTCTGCATACCCGGCGCTGTCCTTGTGCGACGATGAGCATGCGGCAATCTGCAGAACGAGGGTCAACCCCAAAAGTGTATGACACAGATTGGTCGTTTTCACTGTGCTGCCCCAACTATATGGAATACGGCCACGGTAAGAAACTCCGTGTCGCGTCAGCTACTGGCAGTATTGATAGCCCGGCTCGCATGTAAGCGTGTTGTGCAAGGCGCGAATATCGTTGGCGGCCTGCTTGATTCAGTACAAAAAATAGCCCCGGAAAGCCGTGAGCGTCCGGGGCCAAGCGCGCGAGCACTGTCCACGATGCACCTACGAGGGTGACCAAGCCCTTCGGTGCGGTCGATGCAGGCAGTGTGGCCACTTGCCAAACCGCTGGTTTAGCCGGAAACGACCTGTTCTTAGCCAAAGCGGCCATACGCGCACGCCAGGGTTGCGGGGCTGTCGCTGTCGCCACAGAATCGGTCGCAAACAACAGCAGCACGCGCTCAGCGCTCGAAGAGGAACACAGCCATGATGCATGCGGATTTGATTGACCAGGACGACCTGGCAGGCCACCTGCGCTCGCGCGGGTTCGACATCCCGGCCGGCGCCAGCGCCGAGCAGGCCTGCGAGACGGTGGTGCGTGGGCTGACGGACGCCAATGCCCGCGCCCTCAAGGACGTGGTCGAGGCCATGTACACCGGTAGCGCGACCATCTTGCCGGCGGTGCGCCAGGCGATCGACAAGCAGTTGCTGCCAGCCTTGGCACAGTTCAAGACCCGCGGCTGAAACAACAACCTGGCCTTGGCGGATGCTTCTGCCAAGGCCTGGGCTTTCAGCCGGCACTCGCCGTCCCCCTTCCCACCCTTTCTGATGCCGATGCATCGCCTGCACCGGCCTCATCGCGGGCAAGCCCGCTTTCACACCGTCACGCCTGGATGGACACGCCGTCGCAGTGCCTGCAGCCTGTCGCGGATCTGTGGGGCTTGCCCGCGATGCAGGCGTCGTCTCAGAGCCTCACGCTGGCAAAGGTCGACTCGTTGCGCGCCTGGCTCAGTGCCGCCATTGGTCCACTGTGCGGCGACAGCACCATGGCCTGCGGGATCGGCATCATCGCCACCTGCTGGGTGGTGTTCGAACCGACACGCTCGTCACGCGGCGGGATACCGAAGTATTCGCGGTAGCACTTGGAGAAGTGCGGCGTGGACACGAAACCGCAGACCGACGCCACCTCGATGATCGACATGGGCGTCTGCTTGAGCAGTTGCCGTGCGCGGATCAGGCGCAGCTTGAGGTAATAGCGCGATGGCGAGCAGTGCAGGTACTTCTGGAACAACCGCTCCAGCTGTCGGCGCGAGACCGACACGTACACCGCCAGCTCGTCGAGGTCGATCGGCTCTTCCAGGTTGGCCTCCATCAGCGCGACGATTTCCTGCAGTTTCGGCTGATTGGTGCCCAGCATGTGCTTGAGCGGTACACGCTGATGGTCCTGTTCGTTGCGAATCCGCTCGTAGACGAACATCTCGGAGATCGCCGCCGACAGTTCGCGACCGTGATCACGGCTGATCAGGTGCAGCATCATGTCCAGGGGCGCCGTGCCGCCAGAGCTGGTGAAACGGTTACGGTCGAGGGTGAACAGCCGAGTGCTCATGTTCACCCGCGGGAAGGCCTCCTGCATCGCAGCCAGACATTCCCAGTGCACGCTGCAATCGAATCCGTCGAGCAGGCCGGCACAGGCCAGTGCCCAGCTGCCGGTGCAGACCGCGCCGAGACGACGCGACTGACGTGCCTGGGTCTGCAGCCAGCTCACGTGCTCGCGGGTCACGGCGCGCTGGATGCCGACACCGCCGCAGACGATGATCGTGTCCATGGGCGGCGCGCTGTGCATGGAGGCGTCCGGGGTGATCTGCAGACCATCGCTGGCCCAGACCTGCCCACCGTCCAGGGTCAGGGTATGCCAGCGATACAGCTCGCGCCCGGACAGTTGGTTGGCCATGCGCAGCGGCTCGACGGCCGAGGCCAGGGAGATGAGCGTGAAATTGTCCAACAGCAGGAAGCCGATGGACTGTGGGGCTGTGCGGTTCTGGTTCTGGCTTCCGGAGGTGTACGACGTCATCGCGATTTCTCCACACAATGCAGGGTGTGCCTCAGGCGGGCACTGTTTCTTGTCAGGGCCCCGATTCGTCTGCAGGGCTTTGCCAAACACGACGCAAATGTCGTGCCTGAGATTGAACGGTCGTCCAAAAAATCCTGAAAACGACCATGCAGTCAGTTTGTAGGCGGTTTCGACAGGGTCTGTAATCCTTTGCTAACCCTTGTGCCAGCGCGTCTCCTTACCTTTAGTGAGCATTTAAGTATCACTGGTTGGAAACATGCCTGCGCGCGACAGCACACTTCTGTCACCGGTGGTGATCGCGCTGTCTTCCAGCACGCGGGGGGGGATTCAGGGAGTTCGACGCACCGCAACGCGGCACGCCGAGGGCGTCATGATGCAGAAGAGTGCAGGCGACTCAGCACTCGATGGCGCTGACGGCCAGGCCGCCGCGCGAGGTTTCCTTGTACTTGTCGTGCATGTCGGCGCCAGTGTCGCGCATGGTGCGAATGACCTGGTCGAGCGAGATGAAATGCTCGCCATCCCCGCGCAGGGCCATTTGCACGGCATTGATCGCCTTCACCGCCGCGATCGCGTTGCGCTCGATGCAAGGTACCTGCACCAGCCCGCCAACCGGGTCGCAGGTCAGCCCCAGGTTGTGCTCCAGGGCGATCTCGGCAGCGTTTTCCAGCTGCCGGGGCGTGGCGCCCAGTACCTGAGCCAACCCGGCAGCAGCCATGGCACAGGCCGACCCTACTTCGCCCTGGCAGCCCACCTCGGCGCCCGAGATCGAGGCGTTCTTCTTGCACAGGATGCCCACCGCTGCGGCGCCCAGGAAGAAGTCCACCACGTCGGCCTCGCCCACCACGCTGTTGAAACGCATGAAATAGTGCAGTACCGCCGGAATGATCCCGGCCGCGCCATTGGTCGGTGCGGTGACCATCCGCCCGCCAGCGGCGTTTTCCTCGTTCACCGCCAGGGCGAACAGGTTGACCCACTCCATGGCGCTCAAGGTCGAGCCGATGACGTTCGGCTTGCCCAGCTCCTGCAGGCTGCGGTGCAACTTGGCAGCCCGACGACGGACATTGAGTCCACCAGGCAGGATACCCTCGTACTTCAGGCCGTTGTTCACGCACGCCTGCATGGCGTCCCAGAGCTTGAGCAGGCCTGCGCGGATCTCCGCTTCACTGCGCCAGACCCGTTCGTTGGCCATCATCAATTGCGCCACGCTCAGGTCGTTTTCCTCGCACAGGCGCAGCAGTTGCGCGGCGCTGTCGAAATCGTAGGGCAGCACGGTGGTGTCGGCATCCAGCACGCCACTGGCCGCCTGCGCGGCATCGACCACGAAACCACCGCCTACCGAGTAGTAGGTGTCACTGTGCAAGGCGCTGCCGCCCGGGCCTTCGGCGATCAGCGTCATGGCGTTGGGGTGGTACGGCAGGTTCTCGTCGAGCAGCCGCATGTCCCGCGCCCAGACGAATTCGATGGGGCGGCGGTTATCCAGCAGCAGGGTGTCGGTTTCACGCAGGTCGGCGATGCGCGGGACGATCTGAGTCGGGTCGATGGCGTCCGGCCATTCCCCCATCAACCCCATGATCGTGGCGGTGTCCGTACCATGACCGACGCCGGTGGCCGACAGCGAACCGTAAAGGCGGACCTCGACCCGCTCGACCCGATCCAGCTCGCCACGCTCGCGCAGGCCCTGAACGAACAGGGCCGCGGCGCGCATCGGGCCGACGGTATGGGAACTGGAAGGCCCGATGCCTATCTTGAACAGGTCGAACACGCTGATGGCCATTGTCGAATCACCTCTTGATGGGCTTGTCTTCCCGCGACATGTCGCGGGTGGCGGGCCTGACAGGCTCAGGCAGGGAACCGCCGCACAGGCACGCATCATCGGGCTTTTGCGGGGCCGCACGCGGTCTGCAACCGACGTACTTTTGTCCGCCTACGCCCCGTTCCAGAAGGCGTCAGAAGGCGCTTTCAGGGTGGCTAATGACGCAAACCCGTTCCCATCCCCCGGGAAATCTCCATATGCGACACCCTCCTCTCTGGATACGACCCACCCTGTACTGGTTACGACCCTGGCAGTAGTCGATCGCCCGACGCTGGTGGATGATCGAACGCGACTCATCACTGCACGGCCCCGACCGCTGCCGCCCGGCAGCCATTGGCCGACCGCTGCCACAGAAGCACGGCGACCCGGGACACCCGAAGAAAAGAACACAGGAGTCCACCCCATGAGAGGCCCGCTTTCGCTGTTGCCGGTCGCATTGCTCGGAACCACCTTGATGGCTTCGGCCGCCGAGCCGGAACAATGCCAGACCGTTCGTTTCTCCGATGTCGGCTGGACCGACATCACCGCGACCACCGCGGTGACCAGCACGGTGCTCCAGGCACTGGGCTACACGACGAAAACCACCATGATCTCGGTACCGGTGACCTACAAGTCCCTGGCGGCCGGCAAGGACCTGGACGTGTTTCTCGGCAACTGGATGCCGACCATGGAAAACGACATCAAACCCTACCGTGACGCCGGCACGGTGGACACCGTACGTGCCAACCTGGAGAACGCCAAGTACACCCTGGCCGTCCCCCAGGCGCTGTACGACAAGGGCCTGAAGGATTTCGCCGACATTCCCCGCTTCAAGGAGCAGCTGGGCGGCAAGCTCTACGGCATCGAGCCGGGCAACGACGGTAATCGCACGATCCAGAGCATGATCGACAAGAACGCCTTCGGCCTGAAGGACGCCGGCTTCAAGCTGGTGCAGTCCAGCGAGGCCGGCATGCTGTCCCAGGTCGCCCGCGCCCAGCAGCGTGGCGAGGACATCGTGTTCCTCGGCTGGGAACCCCACCCGATGAACAAGCGCTTCGCCCTCAAGTACCTCTCCGGCGGCGACGATTTCTTCGGCCCCGACTACGGCAAGGCGACCGTCTTCACGAACACCCGCAAGGGCTACGCCGAGCAGTGCAGCAACGTCGGACGCCTGTTGCAGAACCTGTCGTTCACCCTGGACATGGAAAGCACGCTGATGGGCGCCATTCTGGACGACAAGGTCAAACCCGAAGCCGCCGCCAAGGCCTGGTTGAAGGCCAACCCCCAGGTGCTCGACACCTGGCTGGCTGGGGTGACGACCGTGGATGGCCAACCGGGGCTGGAAGCCGCGAAAGCCAAGCTGGCGCAGTAGCAGCACGCATGCCCCTGCGCCGCCGTGACGGCGCAGGTTGACTTCAATCCTCGCAGGTGGACGTTCGCTATCATGCTTATCGATCAGAAATTACCGCTAGGGCAGTACATGGCCTCATTTGTCGAATGGTTGACCCAGCATGGCGCCAACTACTTCGACGCTATCGCTCAAGGCCTGGAACTGATGATCCATGGTGTCACCAGCGCCTTGACCTGGTTCAACCCCCTCGTCCTGATTGCCCTGCTCGCCGCGCTGGCGCACCTGATCCAGCGCAAGTGGTCGCTGACCCTGTTCTGCGCCCTCTCCTTTCTGTTGATCCTCAACCTGGGCTACTGGCAGGAAACCATGGAGACCCTGGCCCAGGTCACCTTCGCCACGGTGGTGTGCGTGGCCATCGGCGTGCCGCTGGGTATCGTCGCGGCGCACAAGCCGATGTTCTATACCGGCCTGCGTCCGGTGCTGGACCTGATGCAGACCGTACCGACCTTCGTCTACCTGATCCCCACGCTGACCCTGTTCGGCCTCGGCGTGGTACCTGGATTGATCTCGACCGTGGTGTTCGCCATCGCCGCGCCGATCCGCCTGACCTATCTGGGCATCTGCGACGTGCCCCATGAGCTGCTTGACGCCGGCAAGGCCTTCGGCTGCTCGCGCCGCCAGCTGCTGACCCGCATCGAACTGCCCCACGCCATGCCGAGCATCGCTGCCGGCGTCACGCAGTGCATCATGCTGTCATTGTCGATGGTGGTGATCGCCGCCCTGGTCGGCGCCGACGGGCTGGGCAAGCCGGTGGTCAACGCCTTGAACACCGCTGACATTTCATTGGGCTTCGAAGCGGGTCTGGCCATCGTGCTGCTGGCGATCATGCTCGACCGTATCTGCAAGCAACCCGAGCTGCCGGCCAGGAGCGAAGCATGAGTATCATTCGATTCGAAGACGTCGACGTGGTGTTCTCCAACAAGCCACGCGAAGCCCTGGCCCTGCTCGACCAAGGCCTGAACCGCGAGCAGATCCTCAAGCGCACCGGCCTGGTCCTGGGGGTGGAGAAGGCCAACCTGGACATCCAGAAAGGCGAGATCTGCGTGCTGATGGGGCTGTCCGGCTCCGGCAAGTCGAGCCTGCTGCGCTGCATCAACGGGCTGAACACCGTCAGCCGCGGCAAGCTGTTCGTCGAACACGAGGGCAGCCAGATCGACATCGCCCACTGCACGCCTGCCGAACTGAAGATGATGCGCACCCAGCGCATCGCCATGGTGTTCCAGAAATTCGCCCTGATGCCCTGGCTCACCGTGCGCGAGAACATCAGCTTCGGGCTGGAGATGCAGGGCCGCCCCGAGAAGGAGCGGCGCACGCTGGTGGACGAGAAGCTCGAGCTGGTCGGCCTGACACAGTGGCGCAACAAGAAACCCGACGAGCTGTCCGGCGGCATGCAGCAGCGTGTGGGGTTGGCCCGGGCCTTGGCCATGGACGCCGACATCCTGCTGATGGACGAGCCGTTCTCGGCGCTCGACCCGCTGATTCGCCAGGGGCTGCAGGACGAGCTGCTGGAGCTGCAACGCAAGCTGAGCAAGACCATCGTCTTCGTCAGCCACGACCTGGACGAGGCGCTCAAGCTGGGCAGCCGCATCGCCATCATGAAGGACGGCCGTATCATCCAGTACAGCCGCCCCGAGGAGATCGTCCTCAACCCGGCTGACGACTACGTGCGTACCTTCGTCGCCCACACCAACCCGCTCAACGTGCTGTGCGGCCGCAGCCTGATGCGCACACTGGACAACTGCAAGCGCCTCAACGGCTCGGTGTGCCTGGACCCGAGCAACGACTCCTGGCTCGACCTGGCCGAGGGCAATACCATCAAGGGCGCCCGCCAGGGCGTCAACGGCATGGCCCTGCAGAACTGGGTGCCAGGGCAGTCGGTGGACAACCTGGCACGCCAGCCGACGTTGGTACACGCCGACATCGGCATGCGCGAGGCCTTGCAGATTCGCTACCAGACCGGCAACAAGCTGGTGCTGCAGGAGGGCAATTCGGTGGTGGGGATCCTGGGCGACAGCGAGCTGTACCATGCGCTGCTGGGGCGTAGTCATGGGTAGGTAGGCGCTTTGTGGGCCCTACGGGCCCACAAAGCTCATCCGGTCTCTAGACCCCACGATCCAGATGTGGGGCTCGCCCGCCATGCAGGCAGCCCACCACCACACATCGCACGGTCCTCAGCGCACCACGATCCCGCGTTGCGCCAGGTAGGCCTTGGCTTCCGGCACGGTGTACTCGCCGAAGTGGAAGATGCTCGCCGCCAGTACCGCGCTGGCGTGCCCTTCCAGGATGCCGTCGGCCAGGTGCTGCAGGTTGCCGACGCCGCCCGAGGCGATCACCGGGATGCCGACCGCATCGCTGATGGCCCGGGTCACGCCCAGGTCGAAGCCGTTCTTCATGCCGTCCTGGTCCATGCTGGTCAGCAGGATCTCGCCCGCGCCCAGCCCTTCCATCTTGCGCGCCCAGGCCACGGCATCCAGGCCGGTCGGCTTGCGTCCGCCATGGGTGAAGATTTCCCAGCGCGGGGGTTCGCCCGGCGCGGAAACCTGCTTGGCATCGATGGCCACGACGATGCATTGGGAACCGAACCGATCGGCCGCCTCGCCCACGAACTCAGGGGTGAACACGGCCGCCGTGTTGATCGAGACCTTGTCGGCCCCCGCGTTGAGCAGGTTGCGAATGTCCTGCACGGTACGCACGCCGCCACCCACGGTCAGCGGAATGAACACCTGGCTGGCCATGCGCTCGACGGTGTGCAACGTCGTGTCACGGCCATCGACGCTGGCGGTGATGTCCAGGAAGGTGATCTCGTCGGCACCCTGCTCGTCGTAGCGCCGGGCGATTTCCACCGGGTCACCCGCGTCACGGATGTTCTCGAACTTGACGCCCTTGACCACCCGGCCGTTGTCCACGTCCAGGCAGGGGATGATGCGTTTCGCTAAAGCCATGAACTTTCTCCTTTAAGCTGCACGCTTGCAGCTCACCCAATCAGCGATCGCAGAGCGCCTGGGCTTCGGCGACGTCGAGGGTGCCTTCGTAGATGGCACGGCCGGTGATGGCGCCGATGATGCCTGGAGTCTTGGCGTCCAGCAGGGCCTGGATGTCGCCCAGGTTGTGGATGCCGCCGGAGGCGATCACCGGGATCGAAGTGGCTTCGGCCAGCGCCTTGGTGAAGGGCACGTTGCAGCCCTGCATCATGCCGTCCTTGGCGATGTCGGTGTAGACGATCGCCGAGACGCCGTCGGCCTCGAAGCGACGGGCCAGGTCGATGACCTGCACCGAGCTGACTTCGGCCCAGCCGTCGGTGGCGACGAAGCCGTCCTTGGCATCCAGGCCGACGATCACCTTGCCGGGGAAGGCCTTGCAGGCTTCGGCGACGAACTCGGGCTGCTTGACCGCCTTGGTGCCGATGATCACGTAGCTGACGCCGGCCTTGACGTAGTGCTCGATGGTCTCCAGCGAGCGGATGCCGCCGCCGATCTGGATCGGCAGGTGCGGGTAGCGCTTGGCGATCGCGGTCACCACCTCGCCGTTGACCGGCTGGCCTTCGAAAGCGCCGTTCAGGTCGACCAGGTGCAGACGACGGCAGCCGCCCTCCACCCACTTGGCGGCCATGCTCACCGGATCATCGGAAAACACCGTGGAGTCTTCCATGCGGCCCTGGCGCAGACGTACGCAGGCGCCGTCCTTCAGATCGATAGCGGGGATAATCAGCATGCTGTGTCCTTCGTCGGTTCAGTCGGCATGCTGCGCGTCGATGGCCGCACGCATGCGCGTCAATGGTTCGTCTGGCGATCATGCCGGGCAGGCGGCGATCGTCGGGTCAGGCGCCTTTCTCGAGTGCCCACAGGTCGCTTTCGATGCACTCGAAGCGTTCCTTGAGGTGCACCTGCACATCGGCGATGGCCCGGTTGTAGTAGTGGGGCGCGATGTCCCGGCTGAACAGCTCGAGCACCTCGGCCACTTCGAACGACCCCAGCTGCAGCTCGAAACGGTCTTCGAGAAACCGCTTCAAGGTGTCCAGCGCTTCGCGCTCCTGCTCGGGCGCCAGGGTGATGCGCGGTGGTGTGGCGCGCGCACGGGTCATTACCAGCGGCCGTCCCAGCTGATGAAGTTCTGCAGCAGCTGCAGGCCGTGGGTATGGCTCTTCTCCGGGTGGAACTGCACGGCGAAGCGCGAGCCTTCGGCCAGCGCGGCGGCGAAGTCGACGCCATAGTGACCGCGACCGACCACCTGGCCCGGCTTGCCGGCCTCGATGTAGTAGCTGTGCACGAAGTAGAAGCGCGCCCGGTCGGGGATGTCGTGCCACAGCGGGTGATCGACACCCTGGATCATCTCGTTCCAGCCCATGTGCGGCACCTTCAGGTGCTGGCCGTCTTCATGCAGGCCCTTGCCGAAGAACCGGACCTTGCCCGGAAACAGACCGATGCAGTCGACGCCGTCGTTCTCCTCGCTGTGCTCGAGCAGCGCCTGCATGCCGACGCAGATGCCGAGGAACGGGCGGTCCTGGCTGACCTCGCGCACCAGGTTGTCGAAGCCCAGGCGACGGATCTCGGCCATGCAGTCGCGGATCGCGCCGACGCCTGGGAACACCACTCGGTCCGCCTCGCGGATCACGGCGGCGTCGCTGGTGACCAGCACCTTGCCGGCACCCACGTGCTCCAGGGCCTTGGCCACCGAGTGCAGGTTGCCCATGCCATAGTCGATCACGGCTACTGTCTGCATCAGAGGCAACCCTTGGTGGAGGGCATCTGCCCGGCCATGCGGTCGTCCAGCTCCACGGCCATGCGCAGCGCGCGGCCGAAGGCCTTGAACACGGTCTCGATCTGGTGGTGGGTGTTGTGCCCACGCAGGTTGTCGATGTGCAGCGTCACCAGGGCGTGGTTGACGAAGCCCTGGAAGAACTCCTGGAACAGGTCGACATCGAAGCCGCCGACCGACGCGCGGGTGTAGGGCACGTGCATCTGCAGGCCGGGGCGACCGGAGAAGTCGATCACCACCCGCGACAGGGCTTCGTCCAGCGGCACGTAGGCATGGCCGTAGCGACGGATGCCCTTCTTGTCGCCGATGGCCTGGGCGAAGGCCTGGCCCAGGGTGATGCCGACGTCCTCGACCGTGTGATGGTCGTCGATGTGCAGGTCGCCGTGGCACTCGATGTCCAGGTCGATCAGCCCATGCCGGGCGATCTGGTCGAGCATGTGTTCAAGGAAGGGCACACCGATGGCGAAGCGTGCTTTGCCACTGCCATCGAGGTTGATCGAGGCCTTCACCTGGGTTTCCAGGGTATTGCGCTCGACGGAAGCCTTACGTTCGACCATCACCAGCTCCGCAAGAATCGTTGGGCGAAAAGGGCCACATTATAGGCGCAGAAATGCCCGGCTTGAAACGCGGATGACGTGTGATCGGGGAAATTTGCCGGTCGCAGGCATGTGCCCGTCGACGAGGGCCCGCGTTGCACGGGCCGTCTTCGTGCCGGGGCTCGACGCACTGCGCCACCCCGGCTCGCTACAAGGTCAGTTGAACAGCACGGCGGTCTTCTGCAGGGTGATCCAGATCCCCCAGGCCAGCGGGATGCCCACCACCAGCCAGGCCACCACCACCAGCGGCTTGCTGGCCGGGGCCGCGCTCCACTCCAGGACCTGGCTGCCGTCGGCACCCTTGTCATGGCTCAGTGCGCGTTCGGCAGCCAGCTCGGATTCGGTCATGAAGTACTTGTCGGCCACCGGACGCACCAGGGCGTTGCAGATGAAGCCCAGCACCAGCAGGCCGGCCAGGATGTACAGGGTGATGTCGTAGGCGGCCGAACGCTCGACGCCCAGCGCCAGCTGGTACTCGCGCAGGTAGGTGATCAGCACCGGGCCGAGCACGCCCGCGGCGGCCCAGGCGGTCAGCAGGCGACCGTGGATCGCGCCGACCATCTGGGTGCCGAACAGGTCGGCCAGGTAGGCCGGCACGGTGGAGAAGCCACCGCCGTACATCGACAGGATGATGCAGAAGGCCGCCACGAACAGCGCGACGTTGCCGATGTGGCCCATGTTCGGGATCAGCGCGTACAGCGCCACGCCCAGCGCGAAGAAGGCGAAGTAGGTGTTCTTGCGCCCGATGTAGTCGGAGAACGACGCCCAGAAGAAGCGCCCCCCGATGTTGAACAGGCTCAGCAGCCCGGTGAAGCCGGCGGCGATCGCGGCGATCTGCGCCAGTTGCGCAGCATTCAACTCACTGAAGCTCAGCTCGTTGCCCAGCAGCTTGCCGCCGAACACTTCCTGCAGCAGCGGCGAGGCCATGCCGAGGATGCCGATGCCGGCCGAGACGTTCAGGCACAGTACCAGCCAGATCAGCGCGAACTGCGGCGTCTTCCAGGCCACGCTGACGTGCACGTGGCGGTCGGTGATCATGCCGCTGCCGGCTTTCTTCTGCACAGGGGTCCAGCCAGCCGGTTTCCAGCCGGTCGGCGGCACGCGGTAGGCGAGCGCGCCGGCGGTCATGAACACGAAGTAGATCGCGGCCATGACCATGAAGCTCTGCCAGACACCGACGTCCTGGCCGGTGGCGAAGTGCCCCATCAGCGTGGTGGCCAGGGGCGCGCCGACCATCGCGCCGCCGCCGAAGCCCATGATCGCCATGCCAGTGGCCATGCCGCGCTTGTCCGGGAACCACTTGATCAGCGTCGAGACGGGCGAGATGTAGCCCAGGCCCAGGCCGATCCCCCCGATCACCCCCGAGCCCAGCCACATCAGCCACAGCTGATGGGTCTTCACGCCAATGGCCGAGATCAGCAGGCCGCCGCACCAGCACAGGGCCGAGACCAGGCCGGCCTTGCGCGGGCCGGCGTGCTCGAGCCAGCCGCCCAGGACCGCGGCCGAGCAGCCCAGGAACACGAAGAACAAGGTGTAGATCCAGCTCAGCATCGAGATCGGCCAGTCGCATTCGGCGCTGAACAGGCGAGCGATGAAGCCCATGTCCGGCGAGCACGCCACTGGGGCGCTGATGCCGATGGCTTGCGACAGCGGCAGCCAGAACACCGAGAAACCGTAGGCCATGCCGATGCACAGGTGAATGGCCAGCGCTGCCGGCGGGACCAGCCAGCGGTTGAAGCCGGGGCGAGCGATGATGCGCTCCTTGGACAGGAAGCCCGGGGCGCTGGCCCGGGTTCCGGTCTCGATACTCTTGTTCATTGTGGTTCCTCAAGTGTCGTATTCGCGAGGCAGATCGATGCGCGGCGCCGTCCTGACTGCACGCAGGCGATGGCCAGCGGGTGCTGATAGCGCCGCGACAACCGGTCGCAGGCATTCTGCAGGCGCGCCAGAGTACCAGCGACGAGACGGTCGCGCGCGCCTTTAGGGACGAAATGCCATCATGGACGCAGGCGCCGATTTGCGTCGCCTCGGCCGCGCGTTCCTGCATGAAAGAACCACGACAGGCCCTGGCTGTCGCCAAAGCCGACAAAAAGTGCACGAAATGCCTCATATGTCTTGTCGGATACTCAGGCCTGCGAGCGGCGGCGTTATACTCGGCGGTCGCCCTATTCAGAAATCGGACTACAAAGGACTCGCCCATGAAAGCCTTTGGCAAAATCCTGGGGCTGGTGTTGCTCGGGTTGCTGCTGATCATCGTGGCTCTGGGATTCGCCCTGACCCACCTCTTCGATCCCAACGACTACAAAGACGAGATTCGCCAGCTGGCTCGCGACAAGGCCCATGTCGAACTGACCCTCGACGGTGACATTGGCTGGAGCCTGTTCCCCTGGCTCGGCCTGGAATTGCACCAGGCCAGCGTCGCCACCCTCCAGAACCCGAAGACGCCCTTCGCCGACCTGCAGATGCTCGGCCTGTCGGTACGCGTGCTGCCCCTGCTGCGCCGTGAAGTGCAGATGAGCGACGTGCGCATCGAAGGCCTGAACCTGACGCTGGCGCGTGACGCCCAAGGTCACGGCAACTGGGAGGACATCGGCAAACCGGTGGCCGATGCCTCGGCGCCTGCCTCGCCCGGTGCCAGCCCCTCGGCTGACGGCAAGGACGCACCGGCCGCGCGCGAGGGCAACGAACGCGCGCTCAAGCTCGACATCGACAGCCTGACCGTCAACAACGCCCGCGTGCATTACAGCGACGCCACCACGGGCCAGACCTTCGAAGCCGAAAGCATCCAGGTCAGCACCGATGCCGTGCACGAAGGCATCAACATCCCGCTCAAGGCCTCGGGCTTCCTCAGCGTCGGCCAGCCGAACCTCAAGGTGCGCGCCGAGCTGACCGGGCAGGCGCGCTTCGATCGTGCGAGCAAGCGCTACACCCTCGAAGACATGCGCCTGTCCGGTGAAACGTCCGGCGAGCCGCTGGCCGGCAAGACCCTGACGTTCGCCGCACAAGGGCAACTGCTGGTCGACATGGCCGCCCGCACGGCGGCCTGGAGCAGCCTGAAGGTGTCGGCCAACCAGCTGCGCGCCCTGGGCGAACTGGACGTCAGCGGCCTGGACACAGCGCCACGGGTCAACGGCACGCTGTCCATCGCCCAGTTCAACCTGCGCACCTTCCTCGACGGCATCGGCCATCCGCTGCCGGCCACAGGCGACCCAGCCGCATTCGGCAAGCTCGAGCTGGTCGGACGCCTGGACGCCACCCCCAACAGCCTGGCCCTCGAAGGCCTCAACCTGAAGCTCGACGACAGCACCTTCACCGGCCGCCTGGCAGTCGAGGATGTCGCACGCCGGGCCCTGCGCGTAGAGCTCAAGGCCGACGCGCTCGACGCCGATCGCTACCTGCCGGCCAAGAGCGAAGCGGCCAAGGGCGCCAAGGCTGCCCGCCAGGCCGAGGTCAACCAGCAGGAAGCCTCCGCCGTGGCCGGTGCCGGCACCTCGACATTGCCGGACAAGCCTACCCAGCAGGCCTGGAGCACCGATCCGCTGCTGCCCCTGGAGCGCGTGCGCACCCTGGACCTGCACGCCGACCTGGCCTTCGGGAAGCTGACCCTGGACACGCTGCCGATCGACGACGCCAGCCTCAAGGCCAGCGGCCAGGGCGGTCTGATCACCTTGCAAGGTCTTCGCGGCAGCCTGTACAACGGCAGTTTCGCCGTCACCGGCACCCTCGACGCGCGCCCGGCCGTGCCGCAGCTCGGCCTCAACACCCGCATCGACAACGTGCCGGTGGAGCACTTCATCAAGACCGACGACCCGCAGAAGGCGCCGCCCGTCAAAGGCCAGCTGACCCTGGCCAGCGACCTGACCGCCAGCGGCAACAGCCAGAAGGCGCTGATCGACACGCTCAACGGCAAGGCCAACTTCAGCATCGCCAACGGTGTACTGGTCGAGGCCAACCTCGAACAGCAGCTGTGCCAGGCCATCGCCACCCTGAACCGCAAGTCGCTCACCGGCGAACCACGCGGCAAGGACACACCGTTCCAGGAGCTGCGCGGCAGCCTGGCGATCCGCAACGGCGTGGCCAGCAACCCCGACCTCAAGGCACGGATCCCGGGCCTGACCGTGAACGGTCATGGCGACCTGGACCTGCGCGTGCTGGGCATGGACTACCGCATCGGCGTCATCGTCGAAGGCGACCAGCGCGCCATGCCGGACCCGGCCTGCCAAGTCAACGAACGCTACGTGGGCGTCGAGCTGCCCCTGCGCTGCCGTGGCCCGCTGGAACTGGGCGCCAAGGCCTGCCGTCTGGACAAGGATGGCCTGGGCCAGGTCGCCGCCAAACTGGCGGGCAACCGCCTCAACGACAAACTCAACGAGAAGATCGACGAGAAGCTGGGTGACAAGGTCAGTCCCGAGCTCAAAGACGCGCTCAAGGGCCTGTTCAAACGATGAATTCCCAGCAGTTCTCCAGCGCCGTGCTGACCTGGTTCGACCGGCACGGCCGCCACAACCTGCCTTGGCAGCAGGACATCAACCCGTACCGGGTGTGGGTGTCGGAAATCATGTTGCAGCAGACCCAGGTCAGCACCGTGCTCAACTACTTCGACCGCTTCATGGCGGCGCTGCCGACCGTGCGCGACCTGGCCGAGGCGCCGGAAGACGAGGTGCTGCACCTGTGGACGGGGTTGGGCTACTACACCCGCGCCCGCAACCTGCAGAAGGCCGCGAAGATCGTCGTCGAGCAGCATGGCGGCGAGTTTCCGCGCAGCGTCGCCGAGCTGACCGAGCTGCCCGGCATCGGCCGCTCCACCGCCGGCGCCATCGCCAGCATCAGCATGGGCCTGCGCGCGCCGATCCTGGACGGCAATGTCAAGCGCGTGCTGGCCCGCTTCATCGCCCAGCAGGGCTACCCCGGCGATCCGAAGGTGGCCAATGCACTGTGGAACGCCGCCGAGCTGTACACCCCCCTCACCCGCGTCAATCACTACACCCAGGCGATGATGGACCTGGGCGCGACGGTGTGCACCCGCAGCAAGCCGACCTGCCTGATCTGCCCGTTGCAGGCCGGCTGCGAAGCGCACCTGCTGGGCCTGGAAACCCGCTTCCCCGAGCCCAAGCCGCGCAAGACCCTGCCGCAACGCCAGGCGGTGATGCCGCTGCTGACCAACGAGGCCGGCGAAATCCTGCTCTATCGCCGCCCTTCGAGTGGTCTGTGGGGCGGCCTGTGGAGCCTGCCGGAGCTGGAGCAGGTCGAGCAGATCGAGGACCTGGCCGCCCAGCATGGCCTGCACGTGCTCAACCAGCGCGCATTGCCCGGCCTGACCCACACCTTCAGCCATTTCCAGCTGGCCATCGCGCCTTGGCAGGTGCGGGTCGACACCCGCGCCGCGCCCGTGGTCGAGGCCGACTGGCTCTGGTATAACCTCGCCACCCCGCCGCGCCTGGGGCTTGCCGCCCCGGTCAAGAAGCTCTTGCACCGCGCGGCCGACGAATTGAACGCAGGAGAGTCGCCATGACCCGCACCGTGCTGTGCCGCAAGTACAACGAGGAACTGCCAGGCCTGGAGCGTCCGCCCTACCCAGGGGCCAAGGGCCAGGACATCTTCGACCACATCTCGCAGAAGGCTTGGGCCGATTGGCAGAAGGAACAGACCATGCTGATCAACGAGAAGCGCCTGAACATGATGAACGCCGAGGACCGCAAGTACCTCCAGGGCGAGATGGACAAGTTCTTCTCGGGCGAGGACTACGCCAAGGCCGAAGGGTACGTTCCGCCCAGCGAATGAGCCGGAAAACCGTAAGCGACGGAATTAATTTAAAAAAATTTGAAAAGACGCTTGACCGAAACCTGAAAAAGCTTTTTAATGCGCCCCGTTGCCCAGATAGCTCAGTCGGTAGAGCAGAGGATTGAAAATCCTCGTGTCGGCGGTTCGACTCCGTCTCTGGGCACCAAACTCCGAAACCCCTGAATCGAAAGGTTCAGGGGTTTTTTGTTGGGCGGGTGGTGGCGATCGTGTATGCAGGCGGACCACACTGCCGACCTGCCCGATCGACGCGATCCCCTGTAGGAGCGGCCCCTGCGCCGCGATGGGCTGCCCAGCAGCCCCAACCACCCTAGCCAACCCAGCCTATCGCCCCTCCCCAACCCAAGGACCGCGCCCATGGCCTCCAACACCAAGCAACAGAAACGCGCCAAGCGCGCCGCCAGCAAAGCCAAGCAGAACCGCATGGTTCGCAGCGGCCAGTCGGTCAAGGCGAGCAGCGGCGAGAGCACCAGCGTCGAGCAGGTCTTCAACAAGGCCAAGGACTCGGGCAGCTACGACGACCTGTTCGCCCGCATGAAGCAGGCCCAGGAAGGCGGCCTGGTGCCGATGATCTCGGTGTTCCTGGTCGACCCGCTGCTGGCGCTGGTGCTCAAGGGCCACAAGGAAGAACACGCCACCGACTACATCGTGCTGGTCTTCACCGCCTACCGCGACTGGCTCGACGGCGCCGACGAAGACACCACCATGGCCTGGCTGGAGAGCGACGAATTCCAGGAAGCCTACATCGCGGCCTCCGAAGCGGTCGCCAAGCAGCAGCAACAGCAGAAGCAGTTCGGCTGAGGGCATCAAAGCCCGGCCATGAAAAAGGCCTCGCTCCAGTCAGGAGCGAGGCCTTTTTCGTTCAGGTCAGAGCGTGGCCAGCAGAGACCGCAGAGGGCTGCCAGACAGCCCTCTCGTCACGCGATCAGTGATCCAGCACCACGCGGCCATTACCCAGGCCCTGCGCCTTGCGACTACGCTGTACCAGCAGCCCTGCTGCCACCACGCCAACGCTCAGCAGCGCGGTCGCGACGATCTCGGCGCGGTGGTCCGGACGGACCGCCATCACCACCAGCACGCTGATGATGAAGAAGATGGTCGCCCAGGTCAGGCCTGGGAACAGCCACATCTTGAAAGCGATCGCTTCACCGTTGGCTTCACGCTGACGACGCATGCGCAGCTGCGACACGGCGATCACCAGGTACACCAGCAGCGCGATCGCGCCCGAGCTGGCCAGCAGGAACTCGAACACCGCTGCCGGCGCGAGGAAGTTGGCGAACACGGTCAGGAAGGCGGCGGCGGTGGAGATCAACACAGCCCAGTGCGGCGTGCCGGCCTTGCTGGTGCGCTGAGCCACAGCCGGCGCGTCGCCACGCTTGGCCAGGGAGAACAGCATGCGCGAGGAGGTGTACAGCGCCGAGTTCAGGCAGCTGGTCACGGCGATCAGCACGACGATGTCGACGATCAGTTTGGCGTTCGGCACGCCGATCAGGTTCAGCACGGTCTGGTAGGAACCGGTGCTGGCCAGTTCCGGGCTGTTCCAGGGCACCAGGGCCACCACCAGGAAGATCGACACCAGGTAGAACAGGCAGATCCGCCAGATCACCGAGTTGGTCGCCTTGGTGATCTGCTTGCCCGGATCCTTCGACTCGGCCGCTGCGATGGTGACGATCTCGGTGCCCATGAACGAGAACATGGTGGTCAGCATGGCCGCCAGCACGGCGCCCAGGCCGTGAGGCATGAAGCCTTCGGTGTCGAACAGATGGCTGACGCCGCTGACCTGGCTGCCCGGCACCAGGCCGAACATGGCCACACAGCCGACCACGATGAAGGCGACGATGGCCAGCACCTTGAGCAGCGCGAACCAGAACTCGAACTCGCCATAGTTCTTCACGCTGAACAGGTTGGTGACGGTCAGAGCCAGGGTGATGACCAGCGAGAACGCCCACAGGTCCACAGCCGGGAACCAGGCGTGCAGGATCGCGGCGGCGGCGTTGGCCTCCAGCGGGATCACCAGCACCCAGAACCACCAGTACAGCCAGCCGATGGTGAAGCCGGCCCAATGGCCAATGGCACGGTCGGCGTAGGTGGAGAACGACCCGGTGTCGGGCGAGGCGATGGCCATTTCGGCCAGCATGCGCATGACCAGCACCACCAGGGTACCGGCAGCGGCATAGGCCAGCAGCACGGCAGGGCCGGCTTCGGCGATGGCGTGGCCGGAGCCGACGAACAGGCCGGCACCGATGACGCCAGCGATGGACAGCATGGTCACATGCCGTTGTTTGAGCCCCTGAGCGAGGTCGTTGGAATTATTGCTACCGCTCATGAAAGCACCTTTTGCGAAGGGTGGACGTCTGCGAATGCGGGTACCCGTCGATCCGTGAACCGGTGCCGCATTACGCACCATGTCCATCGACTGGCAATAAGCGCGCCATGACATCACACAGGGTGTCGGATATTTCGCACAACCCCGTAAAACAAGGCTTACAGGCGCTTTGGCCACGATGTGACCGAAAGCGCACCAAATACCCGGTCGAACCGGGCTTTACTGAAATACTCACTTACAACTGCACCAAAGGTGGGCCTAGGTAACACTCCTGCACTCCAACGGCGCAGTCGAGGCGCAACCCAGGTACAACCGCCGGGTGCTCACGCAGGGCAAAGGTACTACCCCGTCGGGCGCGACTTCCCTCCCCGCGCCAAAACTGGCACCATCGCGCCTTTTTTTCATCAAAGGCTTCATCACGGACGAGCAGCCAGGCAGACATCCGCGCGACAGTCTTCTGTAACGATGCGACAACCTGCCCTGGCGCCCCTTGAAGCAAACCGCGACCCGGTGGCTGTCACGAAGCCGCTATGCTAGCTTGGCGCTCGCCAGGAAGGCCGCCAATAAGCTGGGAACGCACTCGAAGACATGAGGACCGCACATGGCCCAGGCCACGCCCGCGCTTGAAATCCGTAACCTGCACAAACGCTACGGCGAGCAGGAGATTCTCAAGGGCATTTCGCTCACCGCACGCGATGGTGACGTGATCTCGATCCTCGGTTCGTCCGGCTCAGGCAAGTCCACGCTCCTGCGCTGCATCAACCTGCTGGAAAACCCCCACGCCGGGCAGATCCTCGTCGCCGGCGAAGAACTCAAGCTCAAGCCGGTCAAGAACGGCGAGCTGATCGCCGCCGACAACCGCCAGATCAATCGCCTGCGCAGCGAGATCGGTTTTGTCTTCCAGAACTTCAACCTCTGGCCGCACATGTCGATCCTCGACAACCTCATCGAGGCGCCACGTCGCGTGCTGGGCCAGAGCAAGGCCGAGGCCATCGAGCACGCCGAGGCGCTGCTGGCCAAGGTCGGCATTCACGACAAGCGTCACGCCTATCCGGCACAGCTCTCCGGGGGTCAGCAGCAACGGGCGGCGATTGCCCGTACACTGGCCATGAAGCCCAAGGTCATCCTGTTCGACGAGCCGACCTCGGCCCTCGATCCGGAAATGGTCCAAGAAGTGCTTAGCGTCATCCGTGCCCTGGCCGAGGAAGGCCGTACCATGCTGCTGGTCACCCACGAGATGGGCTTTGCCCGTCAGGTGTCGAGCGAGGTGGTCTTCCTGCACCAGGGCCTGGTCGAAGAGCAAGGAACGCCGCAGCAGGTCTTCGAAAACCCGGCCTCGGCGCGCTGCAAGCAGTTCATGTCCAGTCACAGCTAACGGAGCAACACATGCAGACTTACAAGAAATTCCTCCTGGCCGCTGCCGCCACGCTGGTGTTCTCTGCCAATGCGATGGCCGCCGAAAAGCTGCGCATGGGGATCGAAGCCGCCTACCCCCCCTTCAACAACAAGGACGCCAGCGGCAACGTGGTCGGTTTCGACCGGGACATCGGCGACGCCCTGTGCGCCAAGATGAAGGTCGAGTGCGACGTGGTCACCTCCGACTGGGACGGCATCATCCCGGCCCTGAACGCCAAGAAGTTCGACTTCCTGGTGTCGTCGCTGTCGATCACCGACGAGCGCAAGCAGGCGGTCGACTTCACCGACCCCTACTACTCCAACAAGCTGCAGTTCATCGCGCCGAAGAACGTCGACTTCAAGACTGATAAGGACTCCCTGAAGGGCAAGTCCATCGGCACCCAGCGCGCGACCCTGGCCGGCACCTGGCTGGAAGACAACTACGGCAGCGACATCGACATCAAGCTGTACGACACCCAGGAAAACGCCTACCTGGACCTGGTGTCCGGTCGCATCGATGGCATCCTGGCCGACAAGTACGTCAACTACGAGTGGCTCAAGAGCAAGGACGGCCAGAACTACGAGTTCAAGGGCGAGCCCGTGGTCGAGAGCGACAAGATCGGCATCGCCGTGCGCAAGGGTGACGACGCGTTGCGCACTCAGCTGAACGCCGCCCTGAAAGAAATCGTCGCCGACGGCACGTACAAGAAGATCAACGACAAGTACTTCCCGTTCAGCATCTACTGAGTCACCCCGACCGGCGCCGCCCCTGCGCGGCGCCCGTCCCTTGAATGCACCTACCCATGACTATCGACCTGCACGGATTCGGTCCGGCCCTGGCGGCCGGCGCACTGATGACCGTAAAACTGGCGCTGTGCGCCCTGCTGCTGGGGCTGGTCCTCGGGCTGCTCGGCGCGCTGGCCAAGACCTCTCCGATCAAGCCACTGCAATGGCTGGGCGGCACCTATTCCACCCTGGTTCGCGGCATTCCCGAACTGCTCTGGGTCCTGCTGATCTATTTCGGCACCGTGAGCCTGATGAACCGTCTGGGCGAGGCCCTGAACCTGCCCGGCCTTGAGCTCGACGCCTTCGCCGCCGGGGTGATCGCCCTGGGCCTGTGCTTCGGCGCCTACGCCACCGAGGTGTTCCGCGGCGCGATCCTGGCCATCCCCAAGGGGCACCGTGAGGCCGGCCTGGCGCTGGGCCTGTCCCGTGGCCGCATCCTCTCGCGCATCGTCCTGCCGCAGATGTGGCGCGTGGCGCTGCCGGGCCTGGGCAACCTGTTCATGATCCTGATGAAGGACACCGCCCTGGTTTCGGTCATCGGCCTGGAAGAAATCATGCGCCATGCGCAGATCGCCGTGACCTTGAGCAAGGAGCCCTTCACCTTCTACATGGTCGCCGCCTTCATCTACCTGGGCCTGACCGTCATCGCCATGACCGGCATGCACCTGCTGGAAAAACGCGCCGCTCGCGGCTTCGCGAGGGACAACGCATGAACTGGGACGTCATCATCAAGTGGCTGCCACGCCTGGCCCAGGGTGCGACCCTGACCCTGGAGCTGGTGGCCATCGCGGTCATCGCCGGGCTGATCCTGGCCATCCCGCTGGGCATCGCCCGCTCCTCGCGCAGCTGGTACGTGCGCGCCCTGCCCTTCGGCTACATCTTCTTCTTCCGCGGCACCCCGCTGCTGGTACAGCTGTTCCTGGTCTACTACGGCCTGGCGCAGTTCGATGTGGTGCGCAGCAGCTCGCTGTGGCCCTACCTGCGCGATCCGTTCTGGTGCACGGTGCTGACCATGACCCTGCACACCGCCGCCTACATCGCCGAGATCCTGCGCGGCGCCCTGCAGGCCATTCCCCGAGGCGAGATCGAAGCAGCCCGCGCCCTGGGCATGTCCCGTGGCAAGGCGCTGTTCTACATCATGCTGCCGCGTGCCGCGCGCATCGGCCTGCCGGCCTACAGCAACGAAGTGATCCTGATGCTCAAGGCCAGCGCCCTGGCCAGCACCGTGACCCTGCTCGAACTGACCGGCATGGCCCGGACCATCATCGCGCGCACCTACCTGCCGGTGGAGATCTTCTTCGCCGCCGGCGTGTTCTACCTGCTGATCTCCTTCCTGCTGGTGCAGTGCTTCAAGCTGCTCGAGCGCTGGCTGCGCGTCGACGCCAGCCAGGGCCGCTGAGCCACCGAGCGCGGGGCTGGCAACGGCCCCGCGTCCCGCGATCCTCATGACCCCGCCCCCCTACCTGCACGGCGACCTGATCGACGCGCGCTTCCAGGCGCTCGATCGTTTGCTGATCACCCATCAAGGGCTTTGGCGCCCCCGGCCCTTCACCGAGCCGGTGTTGGCCTGGGAGCATGAGCACCCGGCCCTGGCGGCCTGGCTGCGCGAGCGCTCGCTGGACGAGGCCGAACGGACGCCCGACCCGGCGACGCTGCCGATGCCCTTTCCTGCGCTGGCCGAGGAGGCACAGCACCTCGCGGCCGTAGGGCCATTGCCCCAGGGCGAACTCGCCGCTGCCGGTCATCGCCAGTCCACCGGCGTACCCGGCCGCAAGTGGGCGCAGATCGAAGCGTTCGGCCGCTGCCTGACCTATGCACGCACGCCCGAGCACTGGCTGGACTGGTGCGCCGGCAAGGGCCACCTCGGCCGCCGCCTGCTGCAACCCGGCCAGCGCCTGACCTGCCTGGAGTACGACGCCGCGCTGGTGGACGCCGGCCAGGCTCTCAGCGATCACCATCACCTCCCCGCTCGGCACCTGCGCCAGGACGTCATGGCCGTCGACTGCACCGACCGACTCGACGACCACCTCAGCCCCGTGGCACTGCATGCCTGTGGCGACCTGCACGTGCGCCTGCTGCGCCTGGCCAGCCAGTGCGGCTGCCCGCAGATCGCCGTGGCGCCCTGCTGCTACAACCGCATCGCCGGCGAGCAGTACGTGCCCGTGTCCCAGGCGGCACGCGCCTCGTCGCTGCACCTGTCCCTCGACGATCTCGGCCTGCCTCTGAGCGAAGCCGTCACCGCTGGCGCCCGCACGCGGCGCCAGCGTGACGCCTCCATGGCACGACGGCTGGGCTTCGACCTGCTGCAGCGCCAGCAGCGCGGCGTCGATGACTACCTGCCCACGCCCTCGTTGCCGGTCGCCTGGCTGGAGAAACCGTTCGAGACCTACTGCCAGGACCTGGCGCAGCTCAAAGGGCTTACCGTGCAAGGCACCGTGGACTGGAGGGAGCTGGAGGCCAAGGGTTGGCAGCGCCTGGCGCAGGTACGCAACCTGGAACGGGTACGCCACCTGTTCCGCCGGCCGTTGGAGCTGTGGTTGGTGCTCGACCGGGCGCTGTACCTGCGCGAGCGCGGGTATGACGTACGGGTCGGGGTATTTTGTGACTATGCGTTGACGCCCCGAAACCTGCTGATCCTGGCTGAGCGCCAGGGACAACCTGTGGATAAGTCTGTGTACAAGCCTGTGATAAAGGGTGCGTAAGGGGGACGCGCAAGGTGGCTTGTGGCGTGCTGGAGGATCTATCGACAGCGTTTATAACCCGCGAAATGGGGCCTTTCGAATGGGACTTGATCAATTTCCAAACGATCTGAAAACCTGCCCGACTTGGCACACCGATTGTGAATAAGCGTTTTGGCGGTTATTCCCGCGCCTGCCTGATGAGACACAAAAACCTGTACAGAAGGCCTCGACTGGCGAGGATCGACGCGACTCTGCACCACTTTCATACATTTGGAGCATTCAGCTTCGGCGCCGACGGCAGTATCATGGCCGCCCTCCAGAATCCCTGATCCCAGAAGCTAAGCCCGTGACTCAGTTGAAAACGCTCTTTGCCCTCGCCGCCTTCGCCCTGCTTGCCGCCTGCGCCAGCCCAGCGCCTTCCACTGCGTCCGCTGACTGGGACATGCCGACGATGCAGCTCGGCGGTGACCGTGGCCTGCCCCTGGAGGCCCGCACCGACCGTTGCCGCAAAGGCGGGTGCGACAACCACAAGCTGTTCTTCAACCCGGCCTCGACACGCTGAGGCGGGTAGGAAAATCCCGTTTGTGGACGGTGACTTAGCAATTGCGCGATTAAACGCACGGAAGTGGTTTACACCGACGAATCGATCGCTATAATGCGCCCCTAGGCCGGTATAGCTCAGCTGGTAGAGCAACTGACTTGTAATCAGTAGGTCCCGGGTTCGACTCCTGGTGCCGGCACCATACGCAGTACTCAAAAGGCTCACCGAAAGGTGGGCCTTTTTTGTTTCTGGCATCGCAAAAGCTCACGTTACGCCTGCCTCATCCAGGTTCACATTGAAACAATTCCTCGACGCCAACGTGCTTGGGTGGGTACGGCTGCCAGGTATTCCCGTTCTAACCTTATCGCCGACAAACCACCTCTTATAGGACAGGATTTTGTGGCCCTTGCTGGACCAATCACGGCCGGTCCGGCGTCCTGGTAGGGCCACTTGCACCCGACGCAGTGGTAGAGGCAATCGCGATATTCCACGGGTTCTGCCAAGTGCAGATATGGGCCTTTTAGGCCCAATCGCGGCACAGGGGCCGCTCTTACACCCGCCGCGGTGGTACAGGCAATTGCGGTCCGTGTGGGAGCGGCCCCAGTGCCGCGATGGGCCGCAAAGCGGCCCTAAAATCGATCAGCAATAAAGCCTCGTAATTGTCAGCTACCGCCATGTTCTCCACACGACAGCGCGGCGTGGGAGCGACCAACAAACGCCCGTAGGCACTGCGCAACGCCTAACGTCGATGTACACCGGCAGGGGAAAACTTCTTTTCACCTGTTGCCTTACCGTATCCCTAAGCTTTCGCCACGCCTTGAGGGCACGTGAATCGAATTCAACACTACAGGTTATCCAACGAAACCGTCACTCGTCGTGGATGCGTCAACCGCTCATGCACCTTGGCCAACAGTGCCTCGTCTTCATCTGTCTCAAGCATTGCCTTGAAACGCAAATGTCCGCCTTCGGCTACGTACTGAAGCGCTTGTCGCATCAGCTCCGCCGACATGACACCCAGCTTCTCCAGCGCCTTGTCAGCACGCATTTTCAGCTCGTCATCGACCCATACACTTATCGATGCCATGGAAACGTCTCGAGACGTGGTCATTGCTCTTCAAGACCTGAGCGCATGCTCCGAGCAGCGCTTCGCAGGATGCTTGGCTGCCATTGCAGCAGCTTGATTCTTTATAGTCTTCACAGCCCTCATCGCCAGCAAGCTGGCTCCCACAAGTCGGCGGTTTCACGCCGACCCATGGGTTAGATAGCGCAGGCAAGGTTGAAGATGTTTTAGCGAGTGCAGAGCCTAGCCTCGTGAGCAGGCCCCAACCGCCCATCCCACCTTCACCTCACCTCAAAACGCCGTACTCACCGTCACCGCCATACTCCGCGGATCCCCATAGATCGCCCCCGCATAGAACCCATACCGGGTGTAGTAATGCTTGTCGAACAAGTTATTGACGTTAAGACTCACCGCCGTCTCATCCGTCACCTGGTACTTGGCCATGGCGTTCCAGATCGCATACCCCGACCAGTTCACATCGGTCGACCCGCTGCTTACCCCATTCACCGGCTGCCCCGCTGGCGAGGACAGTGCACGAATGTTGCTCTGCGCCGTCACCCCAGCCCCCAGCGTCAGGCGCTCGAGCGGGCCGGACAGGCGGTAGGTGGTGGACGCCTTGAACAGGTGCGACGGATCGCTGCGCCCGTCACTGTCGACACGGCGGAAGTGCAGGTAGGTGTAGCCGGCGTAGACGTTCCAGTTCGAGGTCAGGGCGCCGGCGAGTTCCAGGTCGATGCCGTCGGTTTCCTGGCCGGTGCCGGCGGTGTAGGCGGTGTCGCCGGTCGGGGTCAGCAGGTCGCCGTCGGTCACGGCCTTGTTTTCCTGCTTGGTGCGGAAGTACGCCGCCGAGGCGTTCAGGCGGCCGTCGAACCATTCGCCCTTGAGGCCGGTTTCGTAGCTTTGCCCGCGGATCGGCTCGACCTTGCCGCCGGTGCTGGTCTCGGCGCTCTGGGGGGTGAAGATGTCGGTGTAGCTGGCGTACAGCGAGTAGGTGTCATCGAGGTCGTACACCACGCCCATGTAGGGGGTGACGATGCCGTGTTCTTCCTGGCTGCTGCGCACGCCGGCGGTGTTGCGGGTGACGGCACTGTAGTCGCTGCTGCGCACGCCGAGGATGACCGACAGCGGGTCGGTGAGGCTCAGGCGGGTGGCGGCGTACAGGCCTTGCAGGCGGGTGGTGGTCTTGCTGTGCAGGCCCGTCTTGGAGGTCAGCATGGCGAAGTCGTCGTCCACGCCGTCGTACCAGTTGCTGACCGGGAAGCCGTTGTTGGCGCGGAACTGGCAACCCACCGAGGGCGCGCTGATGCGGTCGGCGCCGACCAGGGTGCAGCTGTACTGGGGCGACCAGGCGACGGTACGGCTGTCGTTGTAGCCGACCATGGCCTGGTGGGTGCGGCCGAACAGCTGGAACGGGCCGTCCAGGTCGATCTGCGCGGACTGCTGGGTGGTGTCGGTGGAGCTGTGCAGGCCGTTGAGCACCGCCCCGCTGCCGTCCTCGTTCCAGTACCCGCCGAAGCGGCCACGGCCGGCCGAGTTGACCTTGGCCAGGCCGCGGTGGTTGAGCGCGTCGCTGCTGCTCTGGGCCAGGCGCAGGTCCAGGTTCCAGTCATTGTCGAAGCGGTGCTGCACCGAGCCGAAGGTGGTACGGGTGGTGTATTCGCCGAAGCTCCAGCTGGGCACCACGTTGGTGCTGCGCGGCAGGTCGGTCTTGTGGCCGTTGGCGTACCAGATCGGAATGTTCGCGCCCCAGCCGCCACCAACGACCTTGTTGTACTCGTACTGAAAGCCGGCACCGAGGGTGGTGGCGTCGTCCAGGTCGAAGGCGAAGGTGGCCAGGGCGGCACGGCTGCGGTCGGACTGGTGATCGCGGAAGGAGTCGGCCTCCTGCTGGGTCATCACGAAGCGCGAGCGCAGGCGACCGTCCTCGGACAGTGGCAAGTTCAGGTCGGCACCCAGGCGGCGCTTATCCCAGCTGCCGTAGGTGGCGTAGGCGCTGCCGCCGAAGGTGCGGGTCGGGGTCTTGCGGATCAGGTCGACCGTGGCCGACGGGTCACCTGTGCCGCCCAGCAGGCCGTTGGCGCCACGCACGATGTCGATGCGCTCGTACAGGTCCATGTTCAGGGCGTTGCCGCCGCCGTTGAAGTCCGAACCGCCCTGGAACTGCAGGCCATCGACCTTCCAGTTGCTGATGGAGTAGCCGCGCGCGCGGTAGTCGGTGCGCCCGCCTACCTCGGCCTTGCTGGCGGTGACGCCGGGGGTGGTTTCCAAGGCTTGCTCGATGCTCTGGATCTGCCGGTCGTCCATCTGCTGGCGGGTGATGGTGGTGACCGACTGCGGGGTCTGCCGGGGCGTGAGGTCCAGGCCCGTGGAACTGCGCGTGGATTCGACGGTGTAGCCGATCTGGCCGGCCTCGTCGGACATCAGGGCGCTGTCTTCGATCTGGGTGGCGTCCAGTTGCAGCGGCTGGACATCGGCGGCCCATGCACCGTGGCTGAGGCTGAAGGCGATGCAGGCGGCCAACGGGGTCAGGCGGCTGCCGCCCCGGCTGATGAAGGAGAAAGCAGAAGGGGGGGTCGAGGGTGTCATTGGGAAAGCGTCGTATTCGCAGATGATTTTTTGGTAGGATTCTACGAATGCGGCTCTCGGGCTCCATGACGAGCTTGTACGGGGATGTAATCGAACGTAACGAGCGCCAGCATTTTCCAACGAGGCCGCTACCCCATGAATGCCACCCTGCTGGTCGTCGACGATGACGACGAGATCCGCGAACTGCTCTGCGATTACCTCAGCGAGGCCGGCTACACCGTGATCGAGGCGGCCGACGGCAGGCAGATGCGCGCCTGCCTGGCGCAGCACAAGGTCGACCTGGTGGTGCTGGACCTGATGCTGCCGGGTGAAGACGGCCTGAGCCTGTGTCGGCAGTTGCAGGCGCACCCTGGGCTGGCGGTGATCATGCTGTCGGCTAAGGGCAGCACCCTCGACCGCATCGTCGGGCTGGAGGTCGGCGCCGACGATTACCTGGCCAAACCCTTCGAGCCCCGCGAACTGATCGCTCGCATCAAGGCCGTGCTGCGACGCCCCCAGCGGCTCGAATGCGCCGAGCCGCAGGACGACACGGTGCAGACCTTCGCCGGGCATCGGCTGGACTCGGTCAAGCGCCTGCTGACCTTCCCCGATGGCACGACCCTGACCTTGCCGCGCTCCGACCATCGGGTGCTGCGTGAACTGCTGGAGGCCAGCGAGCGCGTGGTCTCGCGGGACCTGCTGACGCGCAGCGCCTTCGGGCGCGATCATCTGCCCGAGGACCGCTCGGTGGACATGTGCGTCAGCCGCTTGCGTCAATACCTGCAGCGCCTGCCAGACAGCCGCGTGCAGATCCTGACCATCCGCAATGAAGGCTACCTGCTGAGCATCGCGCGCGCCGCCGCGGCCAGCTGAGATGGCCCTCCCCGCCCTGCTCCGTCGTCTGTGGCCACGGACCCTGTTCGGTCAGTTGTTGCTGATCATGGTCAGCGGCACCCTGGTGGTGCAGCTGATGTCCAGCAGCATCTGGTTCGACGTGCGCTTCGCCCAGGTGCTGGAGGCGCCGGTGCGCCTGATGGCGGCGCGTACCGCCCCGCTCATCGCCCAGGCCGACTGCCACGTACCCAGCGCCCAGGTGCCGCCGCGCTACCGGGTGCGCTGTGCCGATCGGCTGCCTGCCACGCGTCATGATGATCGGCCCGGTCGACACCGGATCGAGCTGTTGCTCAACCAGGCGCTCACCTACGAGTTGGGTCAGCCACGGGCCGTCCGCTTGCTGCTCGGCGAACTGATCGACGAACAGGGACGGCCGGTGGTCTGGCACAGCCTGTTCGGCCTACGCACGGCCCAGGCGCACCTGCGCTTTGCCGTGGCCCTGGCGGACGGTCACTGGCTGATCCTCGAAGGCCGCGAGCTGCAAGGCTGGAGCGGCGAGTCGGCCTGGGTGCTGATCGGCGACTACCTGCTGCGGGTCTATGTCCTGCGGATCATCGCCGTGCTGTTGGTCTGTCTGATCGCGGTGCGCCTGTGCCTGCGGCCGCTGCAACGGCTGAGCGACGCGGCACACGGGCTGGGCCAGAACCTGGCGCAACCGCCGCTGCCGCTGGACGGGCCGCACGAAGTGCGCCAGGCGGCCCAGGCGTTCAATGCCATGCAGCAGCGGCTGGTGGGCATGATTCACGACAAGGCCTACTTCCTGGCAGCGGTTTCCCATGACCTGCGCACGCCCCTGACCCGCATGCGCCTGCGTCTCGAGCGTCTGCCCGAGGGCACGGACAAGAATCGCTTGCGCCAGAACGTCGCGCAGATGGACGGCATGATCGGCCAGGTGCTCGATTACCTGCAGGCCGGTGAGCAGCAGAACCTGCAGGTCGTGGCCCTGGATCGCCTGGTGAGCCGGGTCTGCGCCGACCTGGCCAGTGTCGATGAACCCTTGCCGGTGCAAGGCAGCGTCGGGGCTGTGGACGTGGATGCGCTGATGATGCAGCGCTGCCTGCAGAACCTGATCACCAATGCCCTGCGCTATGGCCACGGGGTCGGCGTTCGGCTGGAACGTGACGCGGGCTGGGTGCACGTGCACGTGGAGGATCACGGGCCAGGCATCGATCCGGCCCAGCTGGCGAGCATCGTCGAGCCGTTCGTGCGGGGTGAAGGCTCGCGCAATCGGGCCCATGGCGGCTATGGCTTGGGGTTGAGCATCGCCCAGCGGATCGCGGCGAGTCATGGCGGGCGGTTGACGCTGGTGAATCGGGAAGGCGGCGGGTTGCAGGCGACGGTGAGCTTACCGGTCGAGCCAGCGGTTTGAGGGGTGATCGAGGGAAGGTGGGCAGAGGGCCTGAACGGCCCGTGGCGCCCGCTGCACGATGCCCCGTTGATGACGTTGCGACACGCGAGACGCGTGCTTGCTCACAGGGACACCGGTGCGGTTGGGGTAGCGTGCCGCCAGGCCGCACACCACCCCGTCCAGCGGATCAGAGAATGCTGATCGGGTATTCGACGAACACGCGCACTTCGTTGCCGTCGTCGTTGTAGCCGTTCTGGCGCACGCTGTTGGAGGTACGCAGGATCGAGCTGCGCAGCTTGACCGAGAGGTCCTTGGCCGGGCCTTCCTGCACGACGTAGCGCACCTGGTTGAACAGCTCGCGCTCCTTGCCTTCGCCGAAGCCGTGGGTGTTGATGTTGTCACCCCGTACGTAGGCGACCTTGTAGCTCAGGCCCGGTACGCCGTAGGCGCTGAAGTCCAGGCCGTAGGCGACCTGCCAGGAGCGCTCGTCCTCGGCGTTGAAGTCGGACCAGTAGGAGTTGGCCAGGTAGATGGTCGAACCACCGTCGCCGACGCCGCCGCGGTTCTGGTACCAGCCGTAGTTGTAGCCGGTGCTGCCGGTGCTGCGCTGGTGCGCCAGGGTGAACGAGTGCGGGCCGTACGCGTAGGTCGCGGCCAGGCTCCAGATGGTGTTGGAGTCGCCGGTCAGACCCGCTTCACGCTCGTATTTGCTGTCGATGCTGGTCTTGTAGCCGTTGAAGTCCAGGGTCAGCGCCTGATCGTCGGCGATCGGGTGCACGTAGTTCACGCCCAGGTAGTGCTTCTTCAGCACGTCCTCGATGTCCGAGGTGTACAGCGAGGCCGACAGGTTGTCGGTGAACTTGTAGCTGCCGCCCAACACGTTGATCGACTTCAGGCCGCCGCTGTCGCGACTTTCCATGCTCTTGCGCGCTTCCTGGGTGAAGCGGCCAGCGTTCAGCTCCAGGCCCTCGATCTCCTTGGAGGTGACCAGGGTGCCGGCGAAGCTTTCCGGCAGCAGGCGCGAATCGTCGTATTGCAGGACCGGCAGCGACGGCATCATGTCACCGTACTTGAGCACGGTGTTGGACACGCGGAACTTGATCGCCGCACCGGCGCGCGCCAGGTTGTGCGGGGAGTTGGTCGGCTCGCCGTCGCTCGGCTTGAAGAAGTCGACACCCGCCCCGCCGTTGCGGCCCTTGCCGCCGTCCAGACGCAGGGCGTACAGGCCGAAGGCATCGACGCCCACGCCCACGGTGCCCTGGGTGAAGCCCGACGCGAAGGTGCCGATGAAGCCCTGGCCCCATTCGGCCTGGTTCGAGGCGCCGTGCTTCTTGTCACGGTGGATGTAGGCGTTGCGCAGCAGCACGCTGGCGCTGCTGTCTTCGATGAAGCCGTTGCTGGCGGCCTGGTCATTGGCCTGGGCCTGGGTCGCAGCCATCAGTGCCACGGCGACGAGGCTGATCCTGGTTTTGAACATGTTGTTTTCCTTGTAACGAATCAAAAACGCGCTGTCGACGAAACGCCGGGCCTGACGCCCCTTCGTAGGTTCGACGCTTTCCAGGTCTGGGCGGAAGGCGCTTGCCAAGACGGCAGGGCCTTTCACGCTCCAATGACCGGTGAGGGTCAACAGGCGGACGCGGCATCCTAGCCGTGCCCACACGAAGATGTCAAAAAAACGTGAAAAACAGAGCGTTATAACCAAAGGTTGGGGGCTTAGTAGAGAAATTACGCGTAGATAACGGCGAGATCGGCGCAATCTGTTTTTTCTGAGAGGAGTGTAGGAACGGTCTGAAGCTGCAAGCGTGGGCGCTCAGCACGATAATAGAGAGGGAGAGGGTGCGGCTGAAGGGAGGACCGCTTTGCGGTCCATTGCGGCACTGGGGCCGCTTCGACATGGGCCGCGATTGCCTGTACCACTGCGGCTGAGAGGAGCGCCGATGGCGGCCCCTCACACGATCCGCTAGCCGCTAATGACTCACCCCTTGCGCGGCGCTGGCTGCTGCTGTGTCAGGCAGTGGATGTTGCCGCCGCCCAGCAGCAGTTCGCGACCTGGGATCATGACCACTTCGTGATCAGGGAACAGCCTGGTCAGCAGGGTGCGCGCCTCGGCGTCCATCGGGTCGTCGAAGCTCGGGGCGATGATGCCGCCGTTGACGATGAGGAAGTTGACGTAGGAACCGGCCAGGCGCACCGAGGGGTTGCGCTCCTGGCTGCCGGCGATCTGGTCGACACCGTCGCATTCCTCTTGCGTCGCGTACAGCGGCGCGGGGATGGGCATCTTGTGCACCAGGAACTCTCGGCCCTTGGCGTCGCGGCTGGCGTTCAACACCTCGAGGGCGGCGCGGCAACGGCTGTAGTTCGGGTCCTGCGGGTCGTCGGTCCAGGCCAGCAACACTTCGCCCGGGCGCACGTAGCAGCAGAAGTTGTCGACATGCCCATCGGTCTCGTCGTTGTACAGCCCTTCGGGCAGCCAGACGATGGTCTCCACGGCCAGGTGATCACGCAGGATCGTCTCGATCTGCGCGCGATCCAGGTGCGGGTTGCGGTTGCGGTTGAGCAGGCACTCTTCGGTGGTGATCAGCGTGCCCTCGCCGTCCACGTGGATCGAGCCGCCTTCGAGCACGAAGCCTTCGGTGTGATAGCGCTGGCAGCGCTCCATCTCCAGCACCTTGACGCCTACCGCCTGGTCACGGTTCCAGGGGGCGTACAGGCCGCCCTCGAAGCCACCCCACGCGTTGAAGTCCCAGTGCACGCCGCGCACTTCACCGTGGTCGTCGATGACGAAGGTCGGGCCGGTGTCACGCACCCAGGCGTCGTCGCTGCTCAGCTCAACCACGCGGATGTTGGGCAGGTCCAGGCGGCTGCGGGCATTCTCGTACTGGCCGGCGGACACCCCGACCGTGACCGGCTCGAAGCGGGCGATGGCCTTGGCCAAGGTGATGTGCGCAGCCTGTGCCGCCTTGCCGCCCAGGCGCCAGTTGTCAGGACGTTCGGGCCAGATCATCCATACCTGGCTCTGCGGTGCCCATTCGGCCGGCATATGGAAGCCGTCGGCACGAGGGGTGGTGGTGAGGGTCTTCATGGGTAACCTCTGCAAGGGCGGCCCGCGGCCAGGCCGAATGGGGAATGGAAGGTCAAGACTACACGACGGTATCGACAGATGTAGTCTTCCAGCCGTTTTCTTTATAGCCGATATTTATCGAGCTTTGAAGCACCTTGCCCTTCTATTTCTAAAAACTGCTGCATCTATTGCCGATTAAAATCGGCAAACAGAACTTCCATACGCGCCCGGCATCGCATGCTGTCGCACCATGACGCATCGTCCGCACGCGCCAGCCTTGAATAATGCGCGCCGAACGACGACCCTCATGCCCTATCAAGAACCGACAGTCAGGCAAGGCAGCACTCCTATGCGAATTCTCATCACCGGCGGCGCAGGCTTCATCGGATCGGCCCTGGTCCGTCACCTGATCAACGACACTTCCCATGAAGTGCTGAACCTCGACAAGCTGACCTATGCTGGCAACCTGGAATCGCTGAGCAGCATCGCCACCGACACGCGCTACGAGTTCGTGCAGGCCGACATCGTCGACCAGGCGGCCGTCAGCCAGATCCTGGAGCGCTTCCAGCCCCACGCCGTCATGCACCTGGCGGCCGAATCGCACGTCGATCGTTCCATTGATGGGCCTTCGGCATTCATCCAGACCAACATCGTCGGCACCTACAGCCTGCTCGAAGCCGTACGCGGCTACTGGTCGGCTCTGCCGGAGACGGAGCGCGCGGCCTTCCGTTTCCACCACATCTCCACCGACGAGGTCTATGGTGACCTGCACGGTGTGGACGACCTGTTCACCGAAACCACGCCCTATGCCCCCAGCTCGCCCTACTCGGCCAGCAAGGCGGCCTCGGACCATCTGGTCCGTGCCTGGCACCGCACCTACGGCCTGCCCGTGCTGTTGACCAACTGCTCGAACAACTACGGCCCTTATCACTTCCCGGAAAAGCTCATTCCGCTGGTCATCCTCAATGCCCTGGAAGGCAAGCCGCTGCCGGTGTATGGCGATGGCTTGCAGGTGCGCGACTGGTTGTTCGTCGAAGACCATGCACGCGCCCTGTTCAAGGTGGTGAGCGAAGGCCAGGTCGGCGAGACCTACAACATCGGCGGCCACAACGAGCAGAAGAACATCGACGTGGTGCGCGGCATCTGCGCACTGCTCGAAGAGCTCGCCCCGCAGCGCCCCGCCGGGTTGGCCCAGTACGCCGACCTCATCACCTTCGTCAAGGACCGCCCTGGTCACGACCAGCGCTACGCCATCGACGCCAGCAAGATCGAGCGCGAATTGGGGTGGGTTCCACGTGAAACATTCGAGAGCGGATTGCGTAAGACCGTGCAGTGGTACCTGGACAACTTGGAGTGGTGCCGTCACGTTCAGGACGGCAGTTACCAGCGCGAACGCCTGGGCAACAGCGAGCCGAAAGACCTGATCGCCTGATCCATAGCTGTTCGATCGACAGGGCCAGGGCAGCCGCCGTGGCCCACTGATCCAGGAGGTTTCATGAGTCCTACCCCCACACTCGACATTCTCATCATCGGCCGCGACGGTCAGGTTGCCCGCGCCTTGCGCGAGCGCCTGGCCCAGCATCGCCTGCACGCCTGGGGTCGCGCTGAAATCGATCTCGCTCAGGCGACGGCGGTTGGCGATCGCATCCGCCAACTGCGCCCGGACCTGATCATCAACGCGGCCGCGTACACGGCCGTGGACCAGGCCGAAACCGACCCGACACCCGCCTTCGCCCTCAACGGCGAGGCGCCAGGGCTGCTGGCCCAGGTCGCCGCCGAACTGGGCGTGCCGTTCATCCACTACTCGACCGACTACGTGTTCGACGGGCTCAAGCCAGCGCCCTATGACGAAGACGACACCCCCAACCCCTTGGGGGTCTATGGCGAAAGCAAGCGGGCCGGCGAGCAAGCGGTCATTGCTGCCGGCGGTCAGTACCTGATCCTGCGCACCAGCTGGGTCTACTCCAACCACGGTCGCAACTTCTTCCTCACCATGCAGCGCCTGCTCCAGGAAAAACCCGAGCTGCGCGTGGTCGACGACCAGATCGGTGCGCCGACGTCCGCAGACACCATCGCCGCCAGTACGGCTGCACTGATCGAACGCTGGCAGGCCGGTGAGGCAGGCGCCTGGGGCATCTATCACCTGACGGCCCAAGGCGAAACGTCCTGGTTCGGCTTCACCCAGGCCATCGCCGAGCGGCTCGCGGCCCAGGGCAGACCGTGCGCCCGGCTGATACCGATCCCGTCCAGCGAGTACCCCACGCCCGCTCGACGCCCGCTCAACTCACGCCTGAACTGCACTCGCCTGCGTGAACAGTGGCAGGTGACGCAGCCGGATTGGCGGCAGGCACTGATGGATGCCTTCAACTAGCGCATAATTGCGTCAGGCCCTCCTGACGCATGCTGGCGATGATCTCCATTTCGATACCGACGCGCCGCCCCCGGTGGCGCAGCCTTGCCCTTCTGGCCGTGTGCCTGGCGCCGCTGCTGTGGCCGCTGCATCATTTGGCCGAACGTTACTACCAGAGCGAACTGGCCTCGCAGAACCGCCAGACCCTCGACCTGTACGTCGCCAACCTGCTCGGCACCTTGCACCGTTACGAGACGCTGCCGCAGATCCTGGGCGAACTGCCGGCCCTGCGCACCGCGCTCGCCGATCCGCTCAGGCTCGAAGGGCTGACCAATGCCAATCGGCTGCTCAAGGACATCGCCCGCCAGACCGGCGCCGAGGTGATGTACCTGATGGACGTCAACGGCAACACCCTGGCCGCCTCCAACTGGGACAAGCCCGACAGCTTCGCGGGCCGCAATTTCGCCTTCCGGCCCTACTTCATGGAAGCCATGCAAGGTCGCCTGGGCCGGTTCTTCGGCCAGGGCACGACCTCTGCCAAGCGAGGCTACTTCTTCGCCGCCGCAGTGCGCGATGGCGAGCGGGTCATCGGCGTGCTGGTGGTCAAGGTCGACCTGGACCACACCGAAACCCTGTGGGGCCATACCCCGGAGCAACTGCTGCTGACCGACCACAATGGCGTGGTGGTGCTGACCTCGCGCCCGGACTGGCGATTCCGCGCGACGCGCCCGCTGACCGAGTCCGAGCGTGAGGCGGTCGCGGCGATCCAGCCCTACCCCACCAAGTCCCCGCAACCGCTGGCGCTCAAACCCGATGCCTGGTTGGTGCAGAGCGAAGGGATCGCCGAGACCGGCTGGCAGGTGAGCATCCTGGCGCCGCGCACCCTGGTCGATCGCTCGGTGCAGACGGTCATGGCCATCGGTGCCGGGGCCCTGCTGGTGCTGATGCTGCTGCTCGGCCTGGCCATGCAGCGGCGGCGGCACTACATCGACCGCATCGACCTGGAGGCCCATGGCCGCCAGGAACTGGAAAAGCGCGTGGTCGCCCGGACCGCCGACCTCGAAGGGCTCAACGCCCGCCTCAAGGAGGAAGTGCTCGAACGCGAACAGGCCCAGCAGGACCTGGTGCGCGCCCAAGACGAGCTGGTCCAGGCCGGCAAGCTGTCGGTGCTGGGGACCATGTCGGCGAGCATCAGTCACGAACTCAACCAGCCACTGGCGGCCATCCGCAGTTACGCGGAGAACGCCGAGATTTTGCTCGACCACCAACGCCTCGATGACGCACGTGGCAACCTCAAGCTGATCGGCGAGCTGACCGGGCGCATGGCCTCGATCATCGCGCACCTGCGCGCCTTCGCGCGGCGCGACCGGCATGCCCCGGAAAGCGTGGCGCTGCAGCCGGCCCTCGACGATGCCCTGGCGCTGCTGGCCAAGCGCCGACGGGCCATGGCCGTGGAGCTGATCCGCGACCTGCCGGAAGCGCCGCTCTGGGTGCAGGCCGGCGAAACCCGTCTGCGCCAGGTGCTCGGCAACCTGCTGGCCAACGCCCTCGATGCGCTGACCGAAAAGGCCAACCCGCGACGCCTGTGGCTCAGTGCCGAACGGTGCGACGAGCACGTCTACCTGTACATTCGCGACAACGGCCCTGGTTTCACCCGCCAGGCCCTGGAACAGGCCAAGGAGCCGTTCTTCACCACCAAGACACGCACCCAGGGCCTGGGGCTGGGGCTGGCCATCTGCGACAGCCTGATGCGTGCATTGGGCGGGGAACTGCTGCTGGCCAACCACCCGGAAGGCGGTGCCTTGCTGACCCTGCAACTGCGAGTCGCCAAGCCCGGCGCCAGCCTGCCATCTTCGGAGGACCCTTCGGCATGACGCCCGGAGACATGATCGACAGTCACGTCCAGGTGATCCTGGTCGACGACGACCCGCACCTGCGCCGCGCCCTGAGCCAGACCCTGGACCTGGCCGGCCTCAAGGTGGTCACGCTGGACAGCGCCCAGGGCCTGGTCGAGCGGATCGAGCCTGACTGGCCCGGCGTGCTGGTCAGTGACATCCGCATGCCTGGCATCGACGGCCTGCAACTGCTCGAGCGCGTGCATGCCCGTGACCGCGAGCTGCCGGTGCTGCTCATCACCGGGCATGGCGATGTCCCCCTGGCCGTGCAGGCCATGCGGGCCGGCGCCTACGACTTCCTGGAAAAGCCCTTCGCCAGCGACGCGCTGCTCGACAGCGTACGGCGCGCCCTCGATGTGCGTCGGCTGGTGCTGGAGAACCGCAGCCTGCGCCTGGCGCTCAGCGACCGGCAGCAGCTGGCGACCCGCCTGGTGGGCCAGTCGCCCTCGATGCAGCGCCTGCGCGAGCAGATCGGCGCCCTGGCCGGTACCCGCGCCGACGTGCTGATCCTCGGCGAGACCGGGGCCGGCAAGGAAGTCGTCGCACGTGCCCTGCACGACCTGTCGGCGCGGCGCAGCGGGCCTTTCGTGGCGATCAACGCCGGCGCGCTGGCCGAGTCGGTGGTCGAGAGCGAGCTGTTCGGGCACGAACCGGGCGCGTTCACCGGCGCGCAGAAACGCCGCATCGGCAAGTTCGAGTTCGCCAACGGTGGCACCTTGTTCCTCGACGAGATCGAGAGCATGAGCCTGGACGTGCAGGTCAAACTGCTGCGCCTGCTGCAGGAGCGCGTGGTCGAGCGCCTGGGCGGCAACCAGTTGATCCCGCTGGACATCCGCGTGATCGCCGCCACCAAGGAAGACCTGCGCCAGGCGGCCGACCAGGGCCGCTTCCGCGCCGACCTGTACTACCGGCTGAACGTCGCCTCGTTGCGCATCCCCGCCCTGCGCGAACGCGGTGACGACATCCTGATGCTGTTCCAGCATTTCGCCGATGCGGCCAGCCAACGGCATGGCCTGCCGCGCCATGACGTGCAGCCTGCACAGCGCGCCCTGCTGTTGCGCCACGCCTGGCCAGGCAACGTGCGTGAACTGCAGAACGCCGCCGAACGCTTCGCCTTGGGCCTGGAGCTGGCCCTCGATGGCCAGGCACCGATCGACGCCCAGGCCGTCAGTGCCGCAATCCCGGCCGAAGGACGCCTGAGCGAGCAGGTGGAGCAGTTCGAGCGCGCCTTGATCGTCGCTGAAATGGCACGGCCCCATACGTCCCTGCGCAGCCTGGCCGAAGCCTTGGGGATGCCGCGCAAGACCCTGCACGACAAGTTGCGCAAGCATGGCCTGAGCTTCACCGATGGCCATGCCCAGGACGACCAGGAGGATGCCCGATGACTCGCGAGACCTGTGACGCGCTGCAGGCCCTGCTGCACGACGACATTCCGCTGACCCGGCAGATGGGGCTGGAGGTACGCGGCTGGGAGGCCCATGTGTTGCGTCTGGGGCTGCCCTTGGCCGCCAACGTCAACCACAAGAACACCATGTTCGGCGGCAGCCTGTACTGCGTGGCCGTGCTGGCCGGCTGGGGCTGGCTGCACCTGCGCCTGCGCGAGGCCGGCATCGACGACGGGCACATCGTCATCCAGGACGGTCAGATCAGCTACCCAAGACCGGTTACCGGCGTGGCGATCGCTGTGTGCGAGGCGCCGCCAGCCGAGGCCTGGGACCGCTTCGTCAGGCTGTACCAGCGGCGCGGACGCGCGCGGCTGGTCCTGGACACCGTCGTGTTCAACGAAGGGGACGAAACGCCGGCCGTGACCTTCAGCGGGCAGTACGTGCTACACCGTTGAGGCCAGCGCCAGCAAGGTCTGGCGCCACGGCGCGGCGGCAGGCAGCGCAAGGAAGTGACCGTTGAGCAGCGACTCGCGAGGCGGATAGGCGAAACGCTGGCCTTCGAGGTCGAGCACTTCGCCACCGGCTCCTTCGAGCACGCCCTGGGCCGCGGCGGTGTCCCACTGCGAGGTCGGCGCCAGGCGTGGGTAGCAGTCGGCAGTGCCTTCGGCCAGGAGGCAGAACTTCAAGGAGCTGCCGATGTTGGCCAGTGTCAGTTCGCCCAGCGCCTCGCCCAGCCCGGCCAGCAGGGCTTCCTGTCGCGGGCTGGAATGACGTCGGCTGGCGACCACCGTGAAGCGCTCGCCTGCCGCAGGCTGGTGCCGGGCGCGGATGGGCCGCTCGACATCCCCTGCGTCGGCCCGCCATGCCCCCAGCCCGCGCCCGCCGTGATAGCTGCGCCCGTTGACCGGCATCACCACCACGCCGAACACCACCTCGCCGCGCTCGACCAGGGCGATGTTGACGGTGAACTCTTCGCTGCCGGCGATGAACTCCTTGGTGCCGTCCAGCGGATCGACCAGCCACCAGCGCGTCCAGCCTTCGCGCTGCGCGAGCGGAATGTCGCAGTCCTCTTCCGACAGCACCGGAATCTCCGGTGCCAGCGCCTTCAGGCCGGCCTCGATGACCGCATGCGCCGCCAGGTCGGCGGCCGTCACAGGGGAGTCGTCGGCCTTGGCGGTCACCGCCACGTCGGCCCGCCAGAACGGCATGATCGCCTCGCCGGCACGACGTGCCAGGGTGACGACGGCCTGCATCAGATCGCGCTCGTCACTCATGCGAACAGCCCCCGTTGCGACAGCAGGTCACGCACCAGGTACAGCGCCGCCAGTGCCCGGCCCTCGGAGAACTGCGGATGCGTGGCCAGCGACGACAGCTCGCGCAGGTTGACCTTGTCCACGCGCATCGGCTCGGGCTCGTCGCCTTCCAGGCGCTCTTCGAAGAGGTCGGTGGCCAGCACCACCTGGATCTTCTGGCTCATGTAGCCGGGCGACAGCGACAGCTCGGTCAGGTGTTCCAGCTGGCGTGCGCCGAACCCGGCCTCCTCCTTGAGCTCACGGTTGGCGGCCGCCAGCACGTCCTCGCCCGGCTCGATCAGGCCCTTGGGCAGGGACAGCTCGTAGCTGTCGGTACCGCCACAGTATTCTTCGACCAGCACGGCATGCTCATCGTCGAGCATGGCCACGATCATCACCGCGCCATGGCCCGTGCCGCTGCCGACCAGCCGCTCGTAGGTCCGCTCGGTCCCGTTGGTGAAACGCAGCTGCACGGCTTCGACTCGGAACAGGCGGCTGCTGGCGACGATCTCGCGACCGAGCACGGTGGGTTTCTGGCGCATGGGAACGGCTCCTTGGCATGAACGGGGTACTATACCGTGGCTTGCCGACCGATCGAGAACTTCACATGCCTCTTCTGAACTGGACGTCCATCGATACCGTGCTGCTGGACATGGACGGCACCCTGCTCGACCTGCACTACGACAACCAGTTCTGGCTGGAGCACCTGCCGGCTCGCTATGCCCAGGTGCACGGCGTGAGTCGGGCCATGGCCGAACTGGAACTGCAACCGCTGTTCGAGCGCAATGCGGGCACCCTCAACTGGTACTGCCTGGATTTCTGGAGCCGCGAGCTGAACCTGCCGATCCGCGAGCTCAAGCGCGAGATCGCCGACCTGATCGCCTTGCGCCCGGACGCCGACGTGTTCCTGGCTGCGGTGCGCGACGCAGGCAAACGCGTGGTGATGATCACCAACGCGCACCGTGATTCGCTGTCGCTGAAGCTGGAGCGGGTGGAGCTGGCCCCTTACTTCGAGCGCCTGATCAGTTCCCACGACTACGGCTTCCCCAAGGAAAGCCCGCAGTTCTGGGACGCCTTGCAGGCAGACATCGGTTTCACGCCAGCGCGCAGCCTGTTCATCGACGACACCCTGGCGGTCCTGCGCAGCGCCCGACGCTACGGGGTGGGGCACCTGCTGGCCGTGCGCGAGCCGGACAGCCGGCGCGGACCGCGCGACACCGAGGAGTTCGCTGCCGTGGAGGATTACCGAGCGTTGCTCGAGGGGCTGTAGCCTGACGGGCAGGTCGCGCGACCGCCGTCCATCGACGGCGTCTATCACCGTATCGAGTCAAGCGATTAGACGGGGTGTCCATTGAGGCATACGCTTGATCGAGTGATAAACGCCGCCGGTGATCCGTTGCCATGAACAGCACACTTCCGGTCTGCGCGGCATCCACGTCCTTCGCCCTGCCTGCCGCTCGCAGCACCTACGACTACCATCCCCTCGACGCACAGGCTGCCGAGGCGACCCCGCTCGCCGAGGAAGTGGCCCTGGCCATCGCCTACAACGGGCTCAACCAGGCCGTCATGCTGGTCAGCCCCACCGACCTCGAGGATTTCGTGGTCGGCTTCAGCGTCGGCAGCGGCATCGTCGCCGACCTGTCCGACCTGTACGACCTCACGCTCTCGGGCAGTGGCTCGGCGCTCTATGCCGACGTGCAGATCTCCAGCCGCGCCTTCTGGGCGCTGAAAGACCAGCGCCGCCAACTGGCAGGCACCAGCGGCTGTGGCCTGTGCGGGGTCGAGGCGCTGGAGCAGGCCCTGCCTGAGCTGAGCGCCCTGCCCGGCGCCCCACTCCCGCCGGCGGCCTGGCTGCAGGGCCTGCGCCAGCGGATCGAACCGTTCCAGGTGCTGGGCCAGGACTGCGGCGCCGTGCATGCGGCCCTGTTCATGGATGCCCACGGCGAACTGCTGCTGGGCCGTGAAGACATCGGTCGGCACAACGCCTTGGACAAGGTGATCGGTGCCCTGCTTCGCCAAGGTGTCGAGACGGCCGGCGGCCTGGCGATCGTGACCAGCCGCTGCAGCCTGGAATTGATCCAGAAGGTCCTGCGTGCCGGTATCCAGACCCTGGTCAGCCTGTCCGCGCCGACCGGCCTGGCCACCCAGTGGGCGCGCCGCCACAACCTCAACCTCATTCATTTGCCCAAACACAGTGCACCGCGGGTATTCAGCCCCGTGAGGGAGCCGTGATCGCCATGACCACCCATCAGCAACTTCCCCAGACCAAGTCCAACCCCCGCTACAAGCCCTACGCCGGCCCCGCCGGCGGCTGGGGTGCGCTGCGCAGCGTGGCCAAGGCCTGGGTCGGCAGCGACAACGCGCTGAAGAACATCCGCGCCCTGCTCAAGACCAACCAGAACGGCGGCTTCGACTGCCCCGGCTGCGCCTGGGGCGACTCGCCCGAAAGCGGCATGGTCAAGTTCTGCGAGAACGGCGCCAAGGCCGTGAACTGGGAAGCCACCAAGCGCCGGGTCGACGCGGCGTTCTTCGCCAAGCACAGCGTGAGCGCGCTGCTCGAACAGAGCGACTACTGGCTCGAATACCAGGGCCGTCTGACCGAGCCGATGGTCTACGACCCGCAGACCGACCGCTACCAGCCGATTGACTGGGACGGCGCCTTCGCCCTGATCGCCCAGCACCTCAAGGGGCTGGAGAGCCCTGACCAGGCTGAGTTCTACACCTCGGGCCGGGCCAGCAACGAAGCGGCGTTTCTCTACCAGCTGTTCGTGCGCGCCTACGGCACCAACAACTTCCCCGACTGCTCGAACATGTGCCACGAAGCCAGTGGCGTGGCGCTCGGCCAGAGTGTCGGCGTGGGCAAGGGCACGGTGACCTTCCACGACTTCGAGCACGCCGATGCGATCTTCGTCTGGGGCCAGAACCCGGGCACCAACCACCCGCGCATGCTCGATCCGCTGCGTGACGCGGTCAAGCGTGGTGCGCAGGTCGTCTCGATCAACCCGCTCAAGGAGCGTGGCCTGGAGCGCTTCCAGCATCCGCAGAACCCGCTGGAGATGCTCACCAACAGCGACCGGCCGACCAACACTGCCTACTTCCGCCCTGCCCTGGGCGGCGACATGGCGCTGCTGCGCGGCATGGCCAAGTTCCTGCTGCAATGGGAGCGCGAGGCCCAGGCCAAGGGCGAGCCGGCGATCTTCGACCACGCCTTCATCGCCGAGCACGGCCATGGGATCGAGGCCTACCTCGACGCGGTCGACGCCACGCCGTGGGAACACATCGAGGCGCAGTCCGGCCTGACCCTGGCCGAGGTCGAGCAGGCCGCACGGATGTACTGCAAGGGCAAGCGGGTGATCATGTGCTGGGCGATGGGCATCACCCAGCACCGTCACTCGGTGCCGACCATCCAGGAAATCGTCAACGTCATGCTGCTGCGCGGCAACCTGGGCGTGCCTGGCGCAGGCCTGTGCCCGGTGCGCGGCCACAGCAACGTGCAGGGCGACCGCACCATGGGCATCAACGAGCGTCCGCCGGTGGTGCTGCTGGACAACATCGAGCGCCGCTTCGGCTTCACCGTGCCGCGCCAGAATGGCCACAACACGGTCGAGGCGATCCACGCCATGCTCGACGGTCGCGCCAAGGTCTTCATCGGCCTGGGTGGCAACTTCGCCCAGGCCACGCCTGACACCGCACGTACGCACCAGGCCCTGCGCAACTGCGACCTGACCGTGCAGATCAGCACCAAGCTCAACCGCAGCCACCTGGTGCACGGCAAGCAGGCGCTGATCCTGCCGTGCCTGGGTCGGACCGACATCGACCGCCAGGCCGAAGGCCCGCAGGCCGTCACCGTGGAGGACTCTTTCAGCATGGTGCACGCCTCCAACGGCCAGTTGCAGCCGCTGTCCAAGGCCATGCGCTCGGAGCCGGCCGTGGTGGCGGGGATCGCCGCCGCCACCTTGGGCAACCATCCGATCGACTGGCACTGGGCGGTAGCCGACTATGACCGCATCCGCGAGTTGATCGCCGATACCATCCCAGGCTTCGCCGGCTTCAACGAGCGCCTGCTCGAGCCGGGCGGCTTCTACCTGGGCAACACGGCCGGCTCGCGGGTCTGGAAGACCCCCACGGGCAAGGCCAACTTCAAGCCCAACCTGCTGCCGGACACGCTGATCGACGAACGCGTACGCGCCAGCGGGCAGGAGCCGGATCTGGTCATGCAGTCGATGCGTTCCCACGACCAATACAACACCACCATCTACGGCCTGGACGACCGCTACCGCGGCGTACGGGGTCAGCGCGACGTGATTTTCGTCAACGAGGCAGACATCATGCGCCTGGGCTTCGTGCCAGGACAGAAGGTGGACATCGTGTCGCTCTGGGGAGATGACGTCGAACGGCGGGTCAACGGTTTCACGTTGTTGGCGTTCGATATTCCAGGCGGTCAGGCAGCGGCTTATTACCCCGAAGTCAATCCGCTGGTGCCCCTGGACAGTATCGGCGATGGCAGCCATACCCCCACGTCGAAGTTCGTAGCCATTCGCCTGGAAGCCCCTCGCGACACCGGGCGTATTGTGTAAAAGTTAGGTAAAGCGCAAACAAGAACCCCCTCGTGAAAGAGGGGGTTTTAAAGTAAGGCAACCCGTTAAGACCGGGGCTTTCGAATAAAGTTTCAGTGCAAAAACAAACACCTGACAAACTGTTAGTGCAACGGGTTATTCGTCGGTTTTTGGTTGCCAGTTTTAACGTCGCACTTCACATTCGCCTCGTCCATTACATGAGGCTTTCTCAATGAAGAAGTACTCCTCGATTCTTTTGTTGTCCTTTGGCCTGTTCAGTGGTGCCGTCATGGCGGGTGGCAACACCGAAGCCGGTGTCGGTGGCGCATTGGGTGGGGTACTCGGCTCCGTCGTGGGCCAGTCGATCGGTGGCAGCACCGGTTCGGCCATCGGGGCCGGCCTGGGTGGCGCAGCTGGCAGTGCCGTCGGGGCCGACAAGCGTCAGCGCGGTGAAGCCGCCATCGGCGGTGCCCTGGGTGCAGCCGGTGGCAACGTGGTCGGGCGCAGCGTGGGTGGCAACACCGGCAGCCTGATCGGTGCAGCGGCTGGCGGTGGCGCTGGCGGTGCCCTGGGCAACTACATGGGCAACAGGGCTGACCAGGACGACCGTCGCGACCGCCGTGGCTATGACAACCGTCGCCATGACCGTGGTCACCACTACGGCCACCGCAAGCACAAGCGCCACTGGCGCCATCACTGAGGGCGGCGTCTGACCGGCGCAGGCTTGCAGCCGGTCGACGCCCTACAAGGCCCGCAGCGCCTCTTTCAGCCCTTCCGGTAACCGCGCCGGCTCGCCGCTGGCGCGGTCGACGAACACCTGCACCCACCTGCCCGTGGCGCAGGCCTGATCCTCGCCCCGACGAAACAGCACCAGTCGATATTCCACGGTACTGCCGCTGGCGCCCACAATACCCAGCCCCACCTCGAGTTCGTCCGGGAAGCCGGGCAGTGCCAGGAAGTCCGCCGAGGTGTGGATCACGAACGCCGCCAACGCCCCTTCACGCAGGTCGAGCCCGGCCCGTTGCAGCAAGAACGTCTGCACGGCGGACTCGAAGCAGGCGTGCACGGCTGCGCCCGACAGGAAGCCATTGGCGTCGTTGTCCTGGTAACGGCTGGTGAAGGTGTGGAAATAACCGCAGTCGGTACGGGAGGGAGCATCGATCATGGAGGGCGACCTATTGGTCAGAGGATGTCCGGGTGGCTGCTGCGCAGCCAAATCGCTGGCAAGCCAGCTCCCACAAAGCAAGCACTGGCACCACGTGCCTTGTGGGAGCTGGCTTGCCAGCGATGGGCCGCCTGGCGGCCCTGGGTGCTTCAACCCGACGGCATCAGTGGCTGAGCCGTCGGGCAGTTCACCCGCGTCTTACAGCTGTGGACCTGCGGCCGTGATGGCGTCGGAGACTTCGAACTTCTTGAAGTTCTCGATGAACAGCTTGGCCAGGCCCTTGGCAGCTTCGTCGTAGGCAGCCGGGTCAGCCCAGGTGTTGCGTGGGTTGAGCAGGTTGGTCTCGACGCCCGGCACGGCCTTCGGCACGTCCAGGTTGATGATGTCCAGGTGCTCGGTCTCGGCACCGACCAGCGCCCCGCTCTGGATGGCTGCGATCACCGCACGGGTGGTCGGGATGTTGAAGCGCTGGCCGACGCCGTAGCCACCACCGGTCCAGCCGGTGTTGACCAGGTAGACCTTCGAGCCGAACCCGTTGATCCGCTTGATCAGCAGCTCGGCGTACTCACCGGCTGGACGCGGGAAGAACGGCGCGCCGAAGCAGGTGGAGAAGGTCGACTTGATGCCGCTGCCCGAGCCCATCTCGGTGGAACCGACCAGGGCGGTGTAGCCGGACAGGAAGTGGTAGGCCGCCTGCTCGTTGTTCAGGATCGACACCGGAGGCAGTACGCCGGTCAGGTCGCAGGTCAGGAAGATGACCGCGTTCGGCTCGCCGCCCAGGTTGGCGTCGGAGCGCTTGGCGACGTGCTCGAGCGGGTAGGCCGCACGGCTGTTCTGGGTCAGGCTGACGTCGGTGTAGTCGGCGTGCTTGGCATCATTGATGATGACGTTTTCCAGCACCGCACCGTGCTTGATGGCTTTCCAGATGACCGGCTCGTTCTTCTCGGACAAGTCGATGCACTTGGCATAGCAACCGCCTTCCATGTTGAACACCACGCCCTCGCCCCAGCCGTGCTCGTCGTCGCCGATCAGGTAACGGCTTTCGTCGGCCGACAGGGTGGTCTTGCCGGTGCCGGACAGGCCGAAGAACAGGGTGACGTCGCCGTCTTCGCCGATGTTGGCAGCGCAGTGCATCGGCAGCACGTCGGCTGCTGGCAGGAGGAAGTTCTGCACCGAGAACATGGCTTTCTTCATTTCGCCGGCGTAGCGCATGCCCGCGATCAGCACCTTCTTCTGGGCGAAGTTGATGATCACGCAGCCATCGGAGTGGGTGCCGTCACGCTCGGGCACGCACTCGAAGTTGGCCACGTTGAGGATCTGCCACTCATCGCGGCCGGCCGGGTTGTACTGGGCCGGGTTGATGAACAGGCAACGGCCGAACAGGTTCTGCCAGGCGGTCTGGGTGGTCATCTTGACCGGCAGGTAGTGCTCGGCCGCCGCCCCTACGTGAACGTAAGAAACGAAATGGTCCTGGGCAGCGTTGAACGCCTCGACGCGGTCCCACAGGGCATCGAACTTGTCGGCCGGGAACTTGCGGTTGATCGGGCCCCAAGCGATGGCCGCGGTGGTGCTCGGCTCGTCGACGATGAAGCGATCGGCTGGCGAACGCCCGGTACGGTGGCCGGTCTGCACGACCAGTGCACCCGTGTCAGCCAACTCCCCTTCACCGCGAGACAGCGCTTCTTTTACCAGATCATCGACATTCAGGTCGGTGTACACGGTGTTGTTGGCTTGCGTCATGAGAATACCCTATCAGGCCTGCGGCCGAGTGTTCCAAACGTTTTGTAGTCGTCTGTTCCAAACTACTACAGCGAAAAAAAGTGGCCGGATTATGCCAGAAACGCCCAAAAAAAGTAGACCCCTCCTGTCAGAACAGCCCCTTAGCGCTGCATGACAGGAGAATCTCCTGAGGTTAAACGTTTCAGTGACGAGTTTCTGACGGCGCTTCTGTCCCGCCCCCTGCAAACAGTTGGCGAATGTCGGCTTCATCAAAGACATAGCGCTCGTTGCAGAACTGGCAATCGACTTCGACGCGGTTGCCCAGTTCATGCACCAGGGCCAGTGCATCGGCTTCGCCCAGGCTGATCAGGGCGTTGCCGGAACGCTCGCGGGAGCAGCTGCAACGGAAGCGCAGCGGGTGGGTGTCGAACAGGCGGACGGCTTCGTCGTGGTACAGGCGGTGCAGCAGGGTCTGGTTGTCGAGCGTCAGCAGCTCTTCGTGCGACAGGGTCGCAGCCAGGGTCGTCACGTGCTGCCAGCTGGCGGCACGGTCATCCTCGTCACGCTCGCGATCGACCGGCAGCTGTTGCAGCAGCAGGCCGCGGGCATGCTCGCCGTTGGCGTCGAGCCAGAAGCGCGTGTTCACCTGCTGCGACTGCACGAAGTAGTTGGTGAAGCACTGGGACAGGTCATCGCCATCCAGGTCGACGATGCCCTGATAGCGCTGGCCCTTGACCGGGTCGATGGTCAGGGTCAGATCACCCGACGGCATCATCTGGTGCAAGGTGGCGTCGTCGGCGATCTGCTCGGCGTCGTAACGCGCCATGCCGCGGATGTCGCGCTCGCTGGAGCACTCGACCATCAGCAGCGGAATCGGGCCCGAGGAGCGCGCCTGCAAGGTCATGATGCCGTCGAACTTCAGCGTGCCCACCAGCAAGGCGGCGGCAGCCATGAGTTCACCGAGCAGCAGGGCGACCGGGCGCGGATAGGGATGGCGCGCCAGCACTTCGGCGTAGCTGCGGTCCAGCGCCACCCACTCGCCGCGCACATCGCGGTCATCGAAGATGAAACGTTGGGTGAAATCGGTCTCGGGAATATCGTGCATGAGTTCTGGGTATCTAAAAATGATGACAAAATGTTTGCAGCTCGATGACGAGCCCGTTTTGGCGCCCTCGTGGCGTCTCGAATCCCTGCGTGTAATGGAAGGTATCTTATGGACAATCGGCCACTGTTCCAAGCCAAGTGGTCCTGGGGGCCATTGGCAGCCTGTACCGTGCTGCCCATCGCTCTACTGTGTTTCTGGTTGTGGCCACTTGGCCAGATGTTGTGCACTGCATTCGACGAATGGCTGTTCCACAGCCTCAACGCGCCGTTGACCGACCATGAAATCTGGCGCGCCATCTGGACGGTCGGCAGCCTGCGCCCGTTCGACATCGTCGTGGGGTTGATCCTGCTGGGGCTGTTGATCAAGGGCAATTGGGTGTTCAAGGCCTGCCAGGTCCGCGAAGCCTTTTTCGGCTTCCTGGTCACCCTGATCCTGTTAGTGGTGATTCGCGCGCTGTTTTCCAAGTGGGCCGATGCGATGGGCTGGCAACACGAAAGCCCTTCGATGGTGCTGCCCGACGCCGTACGCCTGAGCGACTTCTACCCGCACCTGGAGTCGCGCTGGGAACTCAAGGACCGTTCCGGCCAGAGTTTCCCGGGAGACCATGCCTCGGTGCTGCTGATCTGGGCCCTGTTCATGAGCCTGTTCAGCCGCCGTATCGGGCAGTACCTGGTGATCTGGGGCCTGGCCGTGCTGTTCATGCTGCCGCGCCTGGTCGCCGGCGCCCATTGGGGGCAGGACGACTACATCGGTGGTCTGCTGATGGCGATCCTGGCCTTGGGCTGGAGCTGCTACACCCCCCTGGCAGCCAAGGCCAGCGCGGCCCTGCTGCGCTGGACGTCCGGGCTGTTCGCGCTGCTGGCGCGGCTGCCACTGGTCAAGTGCCTGAGCGTGGTCAAGACGCCACGTGGATGACCCAGGGGCGCCTGGACGCCCCTTCGCGTCAGTCGTGACTGCCGTGCAGTTGATGAATCTGACGCCGCTGTTTCTTGGTCGGGCGCCCCTCGGTGGTCACACCGAGCGCCCCGGCCTTGCGCAGGTCCGCCGCCTGCTGGCGACGCTGGATGCTGTCTTCGGTTTCCTCGTACAGCGTCTGGGCTTCCGGCGCACCACGGCGCACCACCGAAAGCGCCTTGACCACCACCGTGCGCTCATCGAAACCGGTGCGCAGCACGAAGTGATCGCCCACTCGCGGCTCCTTGCCCGGCTTGCAGCGCTCACCCCGGCAATGCACCTTGCCGCTTTCGATCGCCGCCTTGGCCAGGGCACGGGTCTTGTAGAATCGCGCCGCCCATAGCCATTTATCCAGACGGACCTTGTCGTCTTCTTCCGGCTTTTGCGCCATCTCGCTTCCTCGAATGCTGTCTGTCACAGAACTGTACTACTGTCGGTGGCGGATGCAAAAACGCCCTGCCGTGCTTTACAGTGCCCACCTGCATTCACAGGGTTATGCATTCGTGAAAACATTTGACCACCTGAGTGTGATCGGCCTGCGCGAGTGGGTGGCCCTGCCGCTGCTTGGCCTGGCCGGTCTGCGCGCCAAGGTCGACACCGGGGCCAGCACCTCTGCCCTGCATGCGACGGACATCGAACCGTTCGAACGAGACGGCCAGCCGTGGGTCAGATTCACTGCCCACCTCGGTTCGATCGTGCAGCTGCGGCATCGCCGCTGCGAAGCGCCCCTGGTGACCATGAAGACCATCAAGAGCTCGAATGGCCATGCCCAGCATCGCTATGTGATCCGTACGCCCCTGGCATTGGGCGATCGGGTGTGGGACGTCGAGTTCACGCTGACCTGTCGCAAGACCATGCGCTATCGCCTGCTGCTGGGCTCCAAGGCGCTGGTCCAGGGTCAGCTGGTGGTCAACCCGGGTCTGAAGTACGTCCAGGATAAACCGGCCTTTCCGGTTTCAACCATTCCAGCCACAGGTGCTGCATGAAGATCGCTGTGCTTTCGCGTAACCCGCGTCTGTATTCAACCCGCCGCCTGGTCGAAGCCGGTACTCAACGCGGCCATGACATGGTGGTGATCGATACCCTGCGCGCCTACATGAACATCGCCAGCCACAAGCCGCAGATCCACTACCGTGGCAAGCCGCTGGAGGGGTTCGACGCGGTGATCCCGCGCATCGGGGCGTCGGTGACCTTCTACGGCTGCGCGGTCCTGCGGCAGTTCGAGATGATGGGGGTGTTCCCGCTCAACGAGTCGGTCGCCATCGCCCGCTCGCGGGACAAGCTGCGCTCGCTGCAGTTGCTGTCGCGACGCGGCATCGGCTTGCCAGTCACCGGCTTCGCCCATTCGCCCGACGACATCCCGGACCTCATCCAGATGGTCAATGGCGCGCCGCTGGTGATCAAGGTGCTGGAGGGCACCCAAGGCATCGGCGTGGTGCTGTGCGAGACCACCAAGGCCGCCGAATCGGTGATCGAGGCCTTCATGGGCCTCAAACAGAACATCATGGTGCAGGAATACATCAAGGAAGCCGGCGGCGCCGACATCCGCTGCTTCGTGGTGGGCGACAAGGTCATCGCCTCGATGAAGCGCCAGGCCAAGCCCGGCGAGTTCCGCTCCAACCTGCACCGCGGTGGCGTGGCCAGCCTGATCAAGATCACCCCCGAAGAGCGCATGACCGCCATCCGTGCCGCCAAGGTCATGGGCCTGAGCGTCGCCGGTGTGGACATCCTGCGCTCCAACCACGGGCCGCTGGTCATGGAGGTCAACTCGTCGCCAGGCCTGGAAGGCATCGAGGTCACCACCAGCAAGGACGTCGCCGGGATGATCATCGAGCACCTGGAAAAGCACGGCGGGCCGAACCAGACCCGCACCAAGGGCAAGGGCTGACCCCCTCGACCCTGCCCCTCAGCTCGCCTGGCAGGGTCGAACCTGAAGCGGCGGCTCAGACCGCGTCGCGTGGCAACAACAACCCCAGCGGCAGACGGACACGGGCTTCGATCCCCCCGCCCGAGCGGTTGCGCAGCTCGACGTTACCCCCGTGCTGGGCCGCGATGCGCTTGACGATGGCCAGGCCCAGCCCGGTGCCCTTGCCACTGCGTGCCCGATCACCTCGGATGAACGGGTTGAAGATGGTTTCCAGCTCCGACGGATCGATGCCCGCGCCCCGGTCCAGCACGCTCAGCACCACGTAGGGTGCATTCTGATCACCCGACACGGATGCGGCGACCTCCACCGCTTCGCCCGCGTGGTACAGGGCATTGCCCACCAGGTTGGTCAGCATGCGCTTGACCGAGACTCGCCGCAGCGGGAAAGGCGGAATGGGCTCCAGGCACAGCCGTACGCGCTCCTCCGGCTGATTGAACGGCGCCACCACCTCGTGCACCAGGCTCACCAGGTCGACCTCCTCGACCGGCTCGTCGCGACCGTCGCGGATGAAGGCCAGGAACTGGTCGAGGATGGCATCCATGTCCTCGATGTCGCGCACCATGCCATCGGTCAGCTCGCTCTCGCTCGGCAGCATGGACAAGGACAGCCGCAACCGCGTCAGGGGCGTACGCAGGTCGTGGGAAACGCCCGCCAGCATCAGCTCGCGCTCCTGTGCAGCCTGCTCGACGTCCTCGGCCATCTGGTTGAACGAGCGGTACACCTCGGTCATTTCACTGGGCGTGTCGCTGATCGGCAGGCGGACGCTGCGCCCCTGCCCCAGCTGGCGTGCGGCGAACACCAGACGCTTGAGGGGCTGGTTGAGCTGCCGCACGAAGATCCAGGCCGATGCCGTGGAGAGCAGGCCGATGGCCAGGAACCAGCCCAGCACGTTCCAGATCTTCTGTCCGCGCAGCGGATGCGGGTACAGCGGCACCTTCAGCCAGCCCGGCCCGAGGCTGGGGGCGTTGACCCAGAGCGCGGGCGGCGCGTGGATGCGCAGGCGCACCTCGGTGTCCTCGCCCAGCTCGGCCTGCATCTGGCGCTGGTAGATCTCACTGTAGGGCCAGTGCTGCTCGCCCTCGGGCACACCTGCGCCGGTGACCCGGATCAGGCCCGCCGCCTCGGCGATCTGGTCACGGTTTTCCTCGTCGGCCGCCCAGTAGGCACGCAGGGTCAGGGCCACGCCGTGGCTGTACTGCCGGTCGACGAGCACGTCCTCGTTCATCAGCAGGTAGACCAGGGTCAGGGCCTTGGAGAACAACACCACGATCAGCACCAGCCACAGGGTGCGGGCGAAGAAGCTTTGCGGGAACCACACGGGGGTTTTCATCGGAAACGGCTACCAAGGTGCAAGGGCGAAGGGACCGGACGACCCGGTTCGCACGCCGCAGACGAAAACAGGGCGAGCCCGTGGGCCCGCCCTGTCGCGGCACAGCCAGCCGGTGGGCTGGCCATCATTTGCTGGCGTTTCCGTCCGGCACGAAGACGTAGCCGACGCCCCAGACCGTCTGGATGTAGCGCGGCTTGGACGGGTCCGGCTCGATCATGCGCCGCAGGCGCGAGATCTGCACATCGATGGAGCGCTCCAGGGCGTCCCACTCGCGGCCACGGGCCAGGTTCATCAGCTTGTCGCGGGTCAGCGGTTCGCGCGCGTGCATGACCAGGGCCTTGAGCACCGCGAACTCACCCGTGGTGAGCATGTGCACTTCGTCACCTTTCTTCAGCTCGCGGGTGGCCAGCGACAGCGCGTAGTCGCCGAAGGTGACCGTCTCGTCCTCGCTGCCCGGCGCACCAGGGACACTGGTGGCCTGGCGGCGCAGCACGGCCTTGACCCGGGCGACCAGTTCGTCGGGGTTGAACGGCTTGGCCAGGTAGTCGTCGGCCCCCAGTTCCAGACCCTTGATGCGACTCAGCTCGTCGCCCTTGGCCGTGAGCATGATGATCGGGATCTGGTTGTTGCCCGCGCGCAGGCGACGGCAGGCGGAGAGGCCGTCCTCGCCCGGCAGCATCAGGTCGAGCACGATCAGATTGAAGACCTCGCGGGCCAGCAGGCGGTCCATCTGCTCCACGTTGGGGACGGCGCGCGCACGGTAGCCCTTGCTGGTGAAGAAGCGCTCCAGCAGGCTGCTCAGCCCCGGGTCATCGTCGACGATGAGAATCTTTTCGCCTTCAGCGTTGGTTGCGGTGCTGCTCATGGATAACTCCTCTGATCTCGGCGCGCATTATGGCGTAGCCCTGGGACGCCGTGCCGGGTGCATTGTTAGCAGATTTTTCCTTTCACGACACGGGATCCGCGGCGTGGCGCAGGTTCGCCCAGGCCGAGCGGTCTTGAGGCACGACGGGGAACGTCGCACCTTCCCTCGCCAGCCTGGCGCCAGGCCATCACCGCAAGCGGGAGACGGCGCGTATAATGCGCGGCTTTTCCCAGTGCCGCCGGTCATGGCGCCGGCATCGACAGACTTTCAGGTGGATTCCATGGACAGCATCAACAGTCGTATCGCCGAGGAACTGGGCGTACGCCCGCAGCAGGTCGAGGCGGCCGTCTCCCTGTTGGACGAAGGGTCGACCGTGCCTTTCATCGCGCGCTACCGCAAAGAGGTGACCGGCAGCCTGGACGACACCCAGCTGCGCCACCTGGAAGAACGCCTGCGCTACCTGCGCGAACTCGACGAGCGCCGCGCCAGCATCCTGGCCAGCATTCAGGAGCAGGGCAAGCTGACGCCCGAGCTGACCCGCGAGATCAACCTGGCCGACACCAAGACCCGCCTCGAAGACCTCTACCTGCCGTACAAGCAGAAGCGCCGCACCAAGGGCCAGATCGCCCTCGAGGCCGGCCTTGGTGAGCTGGCCGACGGTCTGTTCGCCGACCCGCAGCTGACCCCGGAAACCGAAGCGGCGCGCTTCGTCGATGCCGACAAGGGCGTGGCCGACGTCAAGGCCGCCCTCGAAGGCGCCAAATACATCCTCATGGAGCGCTTCGCCGAGGACGCCGGCCTGCTCGAGAAGCTGCGCAGCTTCCTCAAGCAGGAAGCAGTGCTCAGCGCCCGCCTGGTCGCTGGCAAGGAAGAGGAAGGTGCCAAGTTCCGCGACTACTTCGCCCATGACGAGCTGCTGCGCAACGTGCCCTCGCACCGGGCCCTGGCGATCTTCCGCGGGCGCAACGAGGGCGTGTTGAGCGCGGCGCTCAAGGTCGGCGAGGAGCTACCGGGCACCCTGCACCCGTGCGAGCTGATGATCGGCGAGCACGTCGGGATCGCCAACCGCGGCCGTCCGGCCGACAAGTGGCTCGGCGAGGTGGTGCGCTGGACCTGGAAGGTCAAGCTCTACACCCACCTGGAGACCGACCTGTTCGGCGAGCTGCGCGACCAGGCCGAAGGCGGGGCCATCGAGGTGTTCGCCCACAACCTGCACGACCTGCTGCTGGCCGCCCCCGCCGGGCCGCGCACCACGCTCGGCCTGGACCCTGGCCTGCGTACCGGCTGCAAGGTTGCGGTGGTCGATCGCACCGGCAAGCTGCTCGACACCGCCACTGTCTACCCGCACGTGCCGAAGAACGAGTGGGACCGCACCCTGGCCGTGCTCGCAGCCCTGTGCGCCAAGCACGCGGTCGAGCTGATCGCCATCGGCAACGGCACCGCCAGCCGTGAGACGGACAAGCTGGCCGCCGAGCTGATCAAGCAGTACCCCGCCCTGAAGATGACCAAGGTCATGGTCTCCGAGGCCGGCGCGTCGGTGTACTCGGCCTCCGAACTGGCAGCCCGCGAGTTCCCGGAGCTGGACGTGTCCCTGCGTGGCGCGGTGTCCATCGCTCGCCGCCTGCAGGATCCGCTGGCCGAGCTGGTGAAGATCGATCCCAAGTCGATCGGCGTCGGCCAGTACCAGCACGACGTGTCCCAGGTGAAGCTGGCCCGTGGCCTGGACGCGGTGGTCGAGGACTGCGTGAACGCCGTGGGCGTCGATGTGAACACCGCCTCGGTGGCCCTGCTGGCACGCATCTCCGGGCTCAATGCGACCCTGGCGCACAACATCGTCGCGCACCGCGATGCCAACGGACCGTTCGCCACCCGCGCGGCCCTGAAGAAGGTCAGCCGTCTGGGCGAGAAAACCTTCGAGCAGGCCGCAGGCTTCCTGCGCGTGATGAATGGCGACAACCCGCTGGACGCCTCGGCCGTGCACCCGGAAGCCTACCCGTTGGTGCAGCGCATCGCCGCCGCCACCGATCGCGACATCCGCTCGCTGATCGGCGACAGCGGCTTCCTCAAGCGTCTCGACCCCAAGCGTTTCACCGATGAGACCTTCGGCCTGCCGACGGTGACCGACATCCTTCAGGAACTGGACAAGCCAGGCCGTGACCCGCGTCCGGAGTTCAAGACCGCCACCTTCCAGGACGGCGTGGAAGACCTCAAGGATCTCCAGCCGGGGATGATCCTCGAAGGCGTGGTGACCAACGTGACCAACTTCGGTGCCTTCGTCGACATCGGCGTCCATCAGGATGGCCTGGTGCACATCTCGGCGCTGTCCGAGAAGTTCGTCAAGGACCCGCGGGAGGCGGTCAAGGCCGGCGACGTGGTCAAGGTCAAGGTCATGGAAGTGGACATCCCGCGCAAGCGGGTGGGTCTGTCCATGCGCATGAGCGACACGCCGGGCGAAAAGGTCGAGGGCCCGCGCGGTGGACGCGGCACGGGCGGCGCACGCCCGGCGCAACCGGCCCGGCCACGTGAGACGCCCACACCGGCCAACAACGCCATGGCCTCGCTGTTCGCCAATGCCAAGACGTTGAAGAAGAAGTGACGGACGTCCCGGCCGACCACGTCGAAAGCGCCTTCAGCCGGTTGCTCGGCTGCCGCCTGCTGCGCCTGGACGCCGCGGCGGCCGAGGCCGAGGCCGTCGTGGCACTGACATTGACACCCTCGCTGCGCAACCGCGGCGGCAAGCTGCACGGCGGCGCGCTGTTCAGCCTGGTCGACATCGCCATGGGCCTGGCCTGCTCGGCCAGTCACGGCTTCGACCAGAGCAGCGTGACCCTGGAGTGCAAGATCAACTACCTGCGTGCGGTCGGCGAAGGTGAGGTCGTGTGCACGGCGCGCGTGCTGCATGCCGGTCGACGCACCCTGGTGGTGGAGGCCGACGTCGTCCAGGGTGACAAACGGATCGCCAAGGCCCAGGGAACCTTCGCCCTGCTCTAGCTGCCCGAGCCTTCTTTACGGTACCTTCGGCAGTGCACAGGCATTGCCGGAGCTCGTGTTGACCAGGCGACGACGCCCGTTCCTTTTTCCCAACCTTGCAGACCGTCCAGCCTACCCCCATATTGGGGCGACTGACGTGTGAAGGAATACATCTTGAGCGACCTCTTCAACCGCCGCCTGAGCCTGCTCAGCGCCCACCTTCCCCTGCTCAAGCAGTGCCTGCACGGCATCGAGCGCGAGGGCCTGCGAGTCACCGACGAAGGTCGCCTGGCCCAGACACCGCACCCCGAAGCCCTTGGGTCGGCGCTGACCAACGAGCAGATCACCACCGACTACTCCGAGTCGCTGCTGGAGTTCATCACGCCGGCGCTGACCGACCCGGCCGAGGTGCTCGAGAAGCTGGACCAGATCCACCGTTTCGTCTACAGCAAGCTGCACAACGAATACCTGTGGAGCCCCTCGATGCCGTGTACCTTGCCGACCGAGGAGAACATCCCGATCGCCGAGTACGGCAGCTCCAATCTCGGCAGGCTCAAGCACGTCTATCGCAAGGGCCTGGCCCTGCGTTACGGTCGGACCATGCAGTGCATCGCCGGCATTCACTACAACTTCTCGTTGCCCGAGGCCTTGTGGCCACTGTTGCGCGACGGGCAGGATGCCGGCGAGAGCGATCGCGACTTCCAGTCCTCGGCCTACATCGCGCTGATCCGCAACTTCCGCCGCTACAGCTGGCTGCTCATGTACCTGTTCGGTGCTTCGCCCGCGCTGGACGCCGGTTTCCTGCGCGATCGCGCGCACTCGCTCGAGACCTTCGACGCCAACACGCTCTACCTGCCGTTCGCCACCAGCCTGCGCATGAGCGACCTGGGCTACCAGAGCAATGCCCAGTCCGGGCTCACGCCCTGCTACAACAACCTGGCCAGCTACACCGACAGCCTGCGCCGGGCCGTGGCGACGCCCTATCCGCCCTATGTCGAGGTCGGCACGCACCAGGACGGGGACTGGGTCCAGCTCAACACCAACATCCTGCAGATCGAGAACGAGTACTACTCGAACATCCGGCCCAAGCGGGTGACCTACACCGGCGAGCGGCCGATCCAGGCCCTGATGGCGCGTGGCGTGCAGTACATCGAAGTGCGCTGCCTGGACATCAACCCGCTGCTGCCGGTCGGCATCGACCTGACCGAGGCGCGATTCCTCGATGCCTTCCTGCTGTACTGCGCGCTGCAGGACAGCCCGTTGTTCGAAGGCGGCGAATGCCAGACCTGCACGCAGAACTTCCTGTCGGTGGTCAAGGAAGGCCGGCGCCCCGGCCTGGAACTGCGCCAGGGCGAGTCGTCGGTGACGCTCACGCACTGGGCGAGCGAACTGCTCGAAGGCATCGCAAAGGTGGCCGATCTGCTGGACCAGGCCCACGGTGGCGATGCCCATGCCCAGGCCTTGGCGGCGCAACAGGCCAAGGTCGACGACGTGTCGCTGACGCCTTCGGCCCAGATACTGGCGCGCATGAACGAGCACCAGGAGGGCTTCGTGGCCTTCTCGCTGCGCCAGAGCCGTGCCCACGCCGAGACGTTCCGTGAAACGCCGCTGGACGTTGCCACCCAGCAGGCCTACGAATCGACCGCCCGAGATTCGCTGGCCGAGCAGTCACGCCTGGAGCAGGAAGAGGTCGGCGACTTCGACCTGTTCGTCAGCGCCTACCAGGCGAGCATCCTGGCCATCAGCAACTGATGAGCCGGGTGTCCGGCCCGCGCAAGCCGCGGGCCAGTAGTCAGGCCAGGATCGAGACGATCCTGACGGCCGCCCGGACCTTGCTGGCCGAGTCGGGTGTGGCCGGATTGTCGATGTACGACGTGGCCCGGCTGGCCGGAATGCCCCCCTCCTCGGTCTATCACTTCTTCGCCAGTGTCCCGGCCCTGCTCGAGGCGTTGACCCTGGACGTGCACCAGGCCTTTCGCGCAACGCTGCAGGCACCGGTGGAAGCGGCGGAGTTGCATACCTGGCACGACCTGGCCAAGGTGATCGAACAGCGCATGCTCGAACGCTACCAGGCCGATGCAGCGGCGCGGCAGCTCATTCTGGTGCAGCATGGCCTGGCCGAGATCAACCAGGCCGATCGGCAGCATGACCTGGAGCTGGGTGCGCTGATGCAGGCGTTGTTCGACCGGCATTTCCAGCTGCCTGTCCTGCCCGATGACGTGGACGTGTTCGCACTGGCGATGGCGCTGAGCGACCGGGTCTATGCGCGTTCGCTGCAGGTGCATGGGTCGATCACGCCGCGCATGGCCGAGGAAGGGTTGCGTGTGTTCATCGCGTACGTCGGCGTGTATCTGCCGCCGTGGTTGGCCAAACGCTAGCCCCGCAGGCCTGTCGCCCGGCGACTTCCAGACAGAAGCGACAGGCGACAGCCAACGGATGCGCTCATGCGACAGTAAGGTCCTGGCTCACAGCTTGGCGATCGAGACTTCGGTCGATTTGACGAAGGCGATCACCTCGCTCCCGACCACCAGCTCCAGTTCGCGCACGGAGCGGGTGGTGATGACCGAGGTCACGATGCCGGAGGCGGTCTGGACGTCGATTTCCGACAGGACCGGGCCTTCGAGGATTTCCTTCACGGTGCCTTTGAACTGGTTGCGGACGTTGATCGCTTTGATGGTCATGGCGTGATTCCTTTTTCTGACAAGGGACGGTTCAGTGAGCCCAGCGCAGTTGCGTGGGCAGGGGTGCGACAGGATCCGGTTCCGGGGGATTGCCCGGCAGCGACAGGACACGCTCGAGCACCTGGCTTTCCAGTGCCGCCAGACGATGCGAGCCCCGGATGCGGGGGCGTGGCAGGTCGATGGTCAGGTCCAGGCCGACTTCGCCGTCCTCGATGAGGATGACGCGGTCGGCCACGGCCACGGCTTCGTGGACGTCATGGGTCACCAGCAGCACGGTGAAACCATGGGTGTGCCACAGGCGCTCGATCAGTTGCTGCATCTCGATCCGGGTCAGGGCATCCAGGGCGCCCAGGGGTTCGTCGAGCAGCAACAGACGCGGTTGGTGGATCAAGGCGCGGGCCAGGGCCACACGCTGCTTCTGGCCGCCGGACAAGGCTGCCGGCCATTCCTGGGCCCGTTCGGCCAGACCGACCGAAGCCAAGGCGTCCAGCGCACGGGGGCGCCAGTCGCCGGACAGGCCCAGGCCGACGTTGTCGATGACTTTCTTCCAGGGCAGCAGGCGCGCATCCTGGAACATCAGGCGCGTATCATCGCGGGCCTCCTGCAGCGGCGCGGCACCGGCCAGCAACTGGCCTGCGCTGGGCTGGTCCAGCCCGGCCAGCAGGCGCAGCAGCGTGCTCTTGCCGCAGCCGCTGCGCCCGACGATGGCGACGAACTGGCCGGCCGGGATCTGCAAGTCGATGCCGCGCAGCACCTCGCGCGAGCCGAACGTCTTGCGCAGGCCCCGCGAGGCCAGGGGAATACCGCGCAACAGGTGAGGGGGTCGTTCCGTCAGCGAGGTCATGCGCCCTCCTTCTTCGCAGGTTGATAGGCCGGATGCCAGCGCAACCAGGCCCGCTCCAGGCCACGCGCGGCCAGGTCGGCCAGCTTGCCCAGCACGGCGTACAGCACGATCGCCAGCACCACCACGTCGGTCTGCAGGAATTCACGGGCATTCATCGCCAGGTAGCCGATCCCGGCGTTGGCAGAGATGGTCTCGGCCACGATCAGGGTCAGCCACATGAAACCGAGCGCGAAGCGCACCCCGACCAGGATGGAGGGCAATGCGCCGGGCAGGATCACCTGACGGAACAGGCCGAACCCGGACAGTCCGTAGCTGCGTGCCATCTCCACCAGCGCCGGGTCGACGTTGCGGATACCGTGGTAGGTGTTCAGGTAGATCGGGAACAGCGTGCCCAGCGCGACCAGGAAGACCTTCGCCGACTCGTCGATGCCGAACCACAGGATCACCAGCGGGATCAATGCCAGGTGGGGCACGTTGCGAATCATCTGCACCGAACTGTCGAGCAGGCGCTCGCCCCAGTTCGACAGGCCGGTAATGAACCCCAGCAGCAAGCCGATGCTGCCGCCGATCAGAAAGCCCAGGGCCGCCCGCCAGCCGCTGATGGCCAGGTGGGTCCAGATCTCACCACTGCGAAACAGCTCGACGCCTGCACTGACCACCGCGCTGGGTGCCGGCAGGATGCGGGTCGACAGCCAGCCGGCGCTGACCGCCAGCTGCCAGACGGCCAGCAGCAGCACCGGCAGTGCCCACGGCGCCAGACGCTGGCCCCAGGTGATGTTGCTCGAACGACTCATGTCCAGGCCCTCAGCGCTGTGCGGCAGTGGGCAGGATGTCGTTGGCGACCATCTCGCCGAACGGGCTCACGTAGCCGCCACTGGCTGCCGCGGCCGGACGCTGCACGTCCAGGTGCGGGAACAGCAGCTCGGCCACCCGGTACGATTCCTCCAGGTGCGGGTAGCCCGAGAAGATGAAGGTGTCGATGCCCAGTGCAGCGTATTCCTTGACCCGTTCCGCCACGGTCGGCCCATCACCGACCAGCGCCGTGCCGGCACCGCCGCGCACCAGGCCGACCCCGGCCCACAGGTTCGGGCTGACCTCCAGCTGATCGCGCTTGCCACCATGCAGGGCGGCCATGCGCTGCTGACCGACCGAGTCGAAACGGGCCAGCGAAGCCTGGGCACGGGCGATGGTGTCATCGTCCAGGTGCGAGATCAGCCGCTCGGCGGCCTGCCAGGCCTCGGCGTTGGTCTCCCGCACGATCACGTGCAAGCGGATGCCGAAGCGCACGCTACGGCCTTGCGCAGCGGCCTTGGCCCGGACCTGGGCGATCTTCTCGGCCACGGCGGCCGGCGGCTCGCCCCAGGTCAGGTACAGCTCGACCTGCTCGGCCGCCAGGTCCTGGGCCGCTTCGGACGAGCCACCAAAATACAGCGGCGGTCGCGGCTGCTGGATCGGCGGGTACAGCAGCTTGGCACCTTTGACCTGCAGGTGCTGACCGTCGTAGTCGACCACCTCCCCCTCGAGTACCTTGCGCCAGATGCGGGTGAACTCCACGGACGCCTGGTAGCGCTCCTCATGGCTCAGGAACAGGCCGTCGCCGGCGAGTTCGTCCGGATCGCCACCGGTGACCAAGTTGAACAGCGCGCGTCCGCCGGACAGACGGTCCAGGGTCGCGGCCTGCCGTGCGGCCACGGTGGGCGAGATGATGCCGGGACGCAGCGCCACCAGGAACTTGAGCCGCTGAGTGACCGGAATCAGCGAGGCGGCCACCAGCCAGGAGTCTTCGCAAGAGCGCCCCGTGGGGATCAGCACCCCACCGAAGCCCAGACGGTCGGCGGCCTGGGCGATCTGCTGCAGATAGCCATGGTCGACGGCGCGGGCACCGTCGGAGGTCCCCAGGTATTTGCCATCGCCGTGGGTGGGAAGGAACCAGAATATTTCAAGACTCATTGGAGTTGTCTCCTCAAGGTGACGCAGGCCAGGACGTCGCCCCGGCGTGGCAGGTCGTCAAGGCGCGCTGGCGACCTTGGCAGGGGGGGTCCAGATCACGTCCCGGATGTGCAAGGGCTTGGGGATCAGCTTCAGCGTGTGGAAGGTGTCGGCGATCTTCTGCTGCGCGGCGACCACCTCAGGCGTGAGCGGCGCGGCGCCGTAACCCTGGCGCTTGACCGAGGTGAGCGTGATGTCGGCAGGCAGCCCGAGCAGCGGTGCGACCTGGTCGGTCACCTGCTGAGGGTTGGCTTGGGACCACTCCCCCACCGCGCGGACTTCGTCGATCAGGGCGCTGACCACGGCCGGGTGCTGGGTCGCATAGCCACGGGTCGCCAGGTAGAACTGGTGGTTGTCGACCAGGTGCTCACCATCGCGCAGGGTACGGGCCTGCAACTGTTGCTCGGCGGCGGCCTGGTAAGGGTCCCAGATGACCCAGGCATCGACGCTGCCCCGCTCGAACGCAGCACGCGCATCGGCAGGCGGCAGGTAGACCGGTTGGATGTCGCGGTAGGTCAGGCCGGCGTCTTCGAGGGCGCGTACCAGCAGGTAGTGCACGTTGGAGCCTTTGTTCAGGGCGACTTTCTTGCCCTTGAGCGCCTGCACCGACTGGATGGGCGAGTCCTTGGGCACCAGGATCGCCTCGCTGTGCGGCGCGGGCGGTTCGTAGGCCACATAGACCAGGTCGGCCCCGGCGGCCTGGGCGAACACCGGTGGCGTCTCGCCCGTCACGCCGAAGTCGATGGAGCCTACGTTCAACCCCTCCAGCAGCTGCGGGCCGCCTGGGAATTCCGTCCACTGCACGTCGACGCCTTGGGCGGCCAGGCGCTTTTCCAGCGTACCCTTGGCCTTGAGCAGCACCAAGGTGCCGTATTTCTGGTAGCCGATGCGCAGGGTGTCTGCCTGGGCCTGGGTGATTGCGCCGAAGGATACGGCCGCCGCGAACAGGGCGACCAGACCACGACGCACGAAGACGGTGCGCATGGCACTCTCCTGTACGAATGGGTTCAGGTGGCACCTGCTCGTCCGTTGGCGGACCAGTAAGGTGGGACAGCGTTAAGCGAAGGTGGCATCGAGTGGCTGGCTGAGCTGGAGCCCTGGCCGTGCCTGGGTAGCCAAGGCTACCGAGGTGCTAAAAGGAACTGAGGGCTACGTTAGCAGGTTGCCTCATATACCTATAAATCATATTTTTTCATTTGGTTATTCCATATTGTTGTAACTATGAGCACGTGGCCACCCGCTGGAAGCCAGGCATAAAAAAGGGCCGTCGAAACGGCCCGAGTACCCTGCTTTGGCTAAGCGTGTGTCGCGTCCGGCCTCAACGGTTGGGTTGCGGCGTCAGACGCAGGTACGGTTTGACGGCGCGATACCCTTTGGGGAAGCGCTGACGAATCTCGTCCTCGTCCTTGAGCGAGGGCACGATCACCACCTCGTCACCGTCCTGCCAGTTGGCGGGCGTGGCGACCTTGTGGCTGTCGGTCAGTTGCAGCGAATCGATCACCCGGAGGATCTCGTTGAAGTTGCGCCCGGTGCTGGCGGGATAGGTGATGGTCAGGCGGACCTTCTTGTTCGGGTCGATCACGAACAACGAACGGACGGTCAGCGTGTCATTGGCGTTCGGGTGGATCAGGTCGTAGAGGTCGGACACCTTGCGATCGGCGTCGGCCAGGATCGGAAAATCGACCACGGTGTTCTGCGTCTCGTTGATGTCTTCGATCCAGCGGTGGTGAGAGTCGACCGGATCGACCGACAAGGCGATGGCCTTGACCCCCCGCTTGGCGAATTCGTCTTTCAGCTTGGCGGTCAGGCCCAGCTCGGTGGTGCACACCGGCGTGAAGTCGGCTGGATGCGAGAACAGCACGCCCCAGCTGTCGCCGAGCCATTGGTGGAAGCGGATCCTGCCGACGCTGGAGTCCTGCTCGAAGTCGGGGGCGATGTCACCCAGTTTGAGGCTCATGGTGGGGCTCCTGTGCTGTAGGTCTATGGCATCACTGTGCGGGGGTTTTGGAAATAATAAAAAGAATAAATAGGGATTTATTTATATATTTATGGAATATAAAACGCGACCCATAAAAAAAGCCTCGTTGTGAACGAGGCTTTTTCGACGACGGCTTACAGGAAGTTGTAAGTGTAGTTGAAGATCAGGCGGGTCTGATCCTGGTCGGCCAGCGAATTGCCGCCGCTACCGCGGTACACACCGTGGCGCAGGCTGGTGCCCAGGCCCTTGAGCACGCCTTCCTGCACCACGTAGTCAATACGGGCATCACGTTCCCATTCGCTGTAGGTGCCATTGCCGTTGGTGTTACGCACGTCGTCGCCACGCAGGTAGGTGACCGAGGCTTTCAGGCCTGGCACGCCGAGCTTGGTGAAGTCGTAGGCATACTGGCCGAAGGTGGTGTTGGTACCGGCTCGGGCGAACTGGTTGATCATGCTGTCGGTGAACAGGTAGAAGCTGGAACCGCCAGCGCCTTCGGCACGGCCGTTGCCATCGGTCACGTTGCCCTGGTTCAGCCAGACGAAACCGCCGTCGTCGCTGACGCGCTGGTGGCCCAGGGTGAACGCATGGCTGCTCAGGGTGTAGGTGAAGATCGCGGACCAGGTCCGGTTGTCCACCTCGCCCAGGTTCTTGCCGTAACCGCCGTTCTGGTTGAAGCGGTAGCCTGCTTCACCGTTGCGACCATCGCTGCTGCTGTCGAAGTAGCGCAGGTCGGTCTTGAGCGACTGGTTGTCGGCGATCGGCAGCACGTGGACCAGGCCCAGGAAGTGCTGTTTGTAGAAGTCTTCCAGGTTCGAGTAGTAGTACTGCAGCGTCAGGTCCTTGGTGACCTTCCAGTCGGCACCGCCGTAGCGGAACTTGTTGCTGTCCTCGGTGGCACCAGCGACCGACAGGCCGGTACGGTTGCTCGACGCACGGCCCATGGCGTGGGTCAGCTGACCGGCGTTGAGCGTCAGGTTGTCGATTTCCTTCGACTGGATGGTGCCGCCTTCGAAGGTCTGTGGCAGCAGACGACCGTCGTTGGAGACCAGGATCGGCAGGTTCGGGGCCAGCGCGCTACCGAAGTGCGCTTCGGTCTTGGAGAAGCGGGCCTTGGCGTTGCCGCCGATACGGGCCCAGTCATGCACGGCCGAACCGTCGCTGTCGCTCGGGAAGAAAGTGCTGTTGTTCGGGTGGTGTCCACGGCCACCGTCCAGGTGAATGCCCCACAGTGCCTGGACGTCCACGCCGAAACCGACGACGCCCTGGGTGAAGCCGGACAGGTAGTCGACCTTGAAGCCCTGACCCCACTCGCGGTTGTCATTGGCGCCTTCGCGGTTGTCATTGTCAAAGTACATGGTGCGCGAGCTGAGGGACAGCTTGCTGTCCTCGACGAAACCGGCAGCGCTTGCTTGCTGGGCGAAGACACCCAGGGCCACGGCCAAGGCCAGGCTGGACTTGTGCATGAATTGCTCCTTTACGTTCTAATTCTTGTCAGTCGTCAGCGCAGGGGTCTGTCGCCCCGCTCACTGCTCGATCGGCGATTTAGCACCAATGAGTGACGTCCAAGTCAATCGTTACTAATCATTTCGCGACTTTGGTCTAAGGCGCGGCTGGCTAGGATAGTGACAATCCTATAAATCCAAAATGACCGTTTTGTTAAATACTAAGATTTTTATGGAATAACCGCGGGGCAGTTGCGAGGGAAAGGTATAGCAGTCGGCAGTGCAAGTCGCTAGAAATCAGCAGCGAAGGCGCATCCGTCGGATGAAAGGAATGTGAAATGATCGACCGTTCGTCGGCGAACGGAATCCTGCACCGGGCAGGCGCCCTGGAGGGTGTGCAGTTTGCGGAGGGTGGGATCAGGTAGCCAGAGAAAATGGCCAAGACCCATGATTTCTTCCGAATCGATAATGGCAGAGCATGGCACGACTGGGCTGCATCGCTGATCTGGCAGACCTGCGCAGGCCCTTTGGAGAGCAACTGTCTTTTCTGCTGCCACCCATGGGCTGTTTCATGAGCCCTGCGGGCTCAATCGCGGCACAGGGGCCGCTCCTACAAAAAGGTCGCGCAAGCCTGATCGATCAGCAATGGGCGCCTACAGGGTGACAGCTGGTTTCACGCGCGGCGAAACCAGCTGTCGATCCTTACCTCACCATGTGCAGGAACTGCATGTGCCGTTCGTACTGGTCGAGGATGTCGTTGATGATCTGCTCCTTGCTGTAGCCGACCAGGTCGTAGTCCTGACTGCCCTCGCTCAGGTGCACCTCGGCACGGTAGTAGCGACGGTTCTTGAGCTCCTGGCTGCCGATGCCACCGAGGGCGAACGATGGCGTGAAGTACCCGCGCATCTGCACCTGGTAGATGAACGGCTGCTCTTCGCCGTGGCCGATCTTGAGGCTGACGTTGTCGTGGCTCGGGTCGTCCTGGGTGATCAGGCTCAGGCCTTTCTGCTCGAACACCTCGGTCACCTCGCCAATGGCTGGCTTCACCACGTCGTCCATGAACCGGTAGACCTCGTCACGGGACGGGAAATGCACGGCCTGGCTCAGGCGCTGACGCCAGCCACCCCGCCCACGGCGGGTCACGGCGAACGGTGCCAACGAGTGGGTCTGGGCGATGCGCCGCTGCGACTCCAGGTAGAACGCCTTCTGCAGCCCCCACATCATGCACAGCAGGATCAGCGAGAACGGCAACGAGGTCAGCACCACCGCCGACTTCAGCGAATCGATGCTGCCGGCGAACAGCAGGCTGCTGGTGATCAGCGCGGTCATCGCGCCCCAGAAGATGCGCAACCAGTTGGGGCCGTCTTCGTCCGGGCTGCCGCCCTTGGCCGACAAGGTCGACAGCACCACGGTGCCGGAGTCGGCCGAGGTCACGAAGAACACGAAGCTGATGAACACCGTCACGGCGATCACCGTCTTGCTCCACGGGTAGGTCTCGAGCAGCAGGTACAGGCTCATGGACGGATCCTGCAGGGCCGACTGGCCCAGTGCGGTCAGGCCATGGTTGAGCACCTGGTAGATCGCGCTGTTGCCGAAGATCGACATCCACGCCAGGGTGAAGCCGAGCGGGATCAGCAGCACGCCGAAGACGAACTCGCGGATGGTGCGACCACGGGAGATACGGGCGATGAACAGCCCGACGAAGGGCGCCCAGGCAATCCACCAGGCCCAGTAGAACACGGTCCAGCCACCCAGCCAGTCACGGTTCTCGCTGTAGGCGTACACGTCGAAGCTCTTGCTCGGCAAGGCGCCCAGGTAGTCGCCCAGGTTCTGGATCAAGGTGTTGAACAGGTGCTGGGTCGGCCCGGCGAACAGCACGAACAGCAGCAGCGCGCAGGCCAGGAACATGTTGATGTCGGACATCACCCGCACACCCTTTTCCACACCCGCCACGGCCACGGCCACGGCGGCGCCGACCATCACCACGATCAGCCCGACCTGCACCCACTGGCTGTGGCTGATGCCGAACAGGTAGTCCAGGCCGGCGTTCAGGTGCAACACGCCAAAGCCCAGGTCGGCGCCCAGGCCGAATACCGTGGCGATGATGCCGAAGCCGTCCACCGCGTAGCCGATCGGCCCGTTGATGCGCTTGCCGATCAGCGGATACAGCGCCGAACGCAGCGCCAGGGGCAAATTGTGCCGGTAGGCGAAGTACGCCAGGGCCATGCCGACGAAGGCGAACACGCCCCAGCCATGCAGGCCCCAGTGCAGGAACAGCAGCTGCATCGCCTGGCGCCCGGACTCCACCGTGCCGCCCTCGCCTTGCGGCGGTTGCAGCATGTGCGTCAGCGGCTCGGACACGCAGAAGAAGAACAGGGTGATGCTGATGCCGGCGGCGAACAGCATGCCGGCCCAGGACAGGTAGCTGAACTCGGGTTCGTCGTGGTCGGCACCGAGCTTGATCTTGCCGTAGCCGGACAAGGCGGTGACCACCACGAAGACCAGGTACAGGGTCATGGCCAGCATGTAGTACCAGCCGACCGTGTTGGCCGCCCAGTTCTGCGCCGCCAGCAGCCACTCGCCTGCCGTCTGCGGGTTGAGGATGACGATCAGCCCGAAGAGCAGGATGAAGCTTGCCGCGAACCAGAACACGGGGGGGTTCATGCGGACTTTATCGTGTGCAAGGCCAGTGGATGCACTCATGGATGGTGCACCTCGTTATCGAAGGGTGGATACGGATCGAACGGGTTCAGCAAAGGGAGACCTCCGGGTGAACACCGGCAGCGGACCAGCGTTTTTAGTTGAACAAGCGTTCAAGTTAAACATGGATCATGCGTCAAAGCGAACCGGCCATGACCGGCGGGGCCGCGCCTTGGCGACGTATGACGGCCGCACATGGCGTTTTGCCAGGCCCGTTCAGACGCTACGGTCCTGACAGTCGAGCTGCAGGTTGGCCTGGGTGATGTTGCTGAAGGCTGGCACGCTGCGGGTCAGCCAGACGTTACCGCCGATGGTCGAGCCTTGGCCGATGGTGATGCGTCCGAGAATGGTCGCGCCGGCATAGATCACCACGTCGTCCTCGACGATGGGATGGCGCGCGTGGCCCTTCTGCAGCTGCCCGGATTCATCGGCCGGGAAGCGCTTGGCTCCCAGCGTCACCGCCTGGTAGATCCGCACGTGTTGGCCGATGACCGCGGTCTCGCCGATGACCACGCCCGTGCCATGGTCGATGAAGAAGCTGGGGCCGATCTGGGCACCGGGGTGGATGTCGATGCCCGTGGCCGAATGCGCCAGTTCAGCGCTGATGCGTGCCAGCAAGGGCAGCCCGGCCTGGTACAGATGGTGGGCCAGGCGGTGGTGGATGACCGCCAGGATGCCCGGGTAGCACAGCAGCACCTCGTCCACGCTGCGCGCTGCCGGATCGCCGTGGTAGGCCGCCAGCACGTCGGTGTCGAGCAGCATGCGCAGGCCGGGCAAGGCTGCTGCGAAGCCTTGGACCACCGCCAGGGCACGGTCATCGGCTGCGGCCAGTTCGGCCTTGTCCTGGCGTGCGGCATAGCGCAGTTCGAGGCGGGCCTGGGCCAGCAACGCGGTCAGGGCGCTGTCGAGCGTGTGCCCGACGTAGTAGTCCTCGCTTTCTTCACGCAGATCGACCGGCCCCAGGCGCATGGGGAACAGGGCACCGCGCAACTGGTCGAGGATCTGCGCCATGGCGTCGCGCGACGGTAACTGCCGCCCGCCTCGCTCGGCACTGTTGCGGCCATTGCTGGCACGCCATTGCGCACGGGCGCCGCGCAGTTCGCCGACGATCTGTTGCAGGTGCCACAAGTCGGTGGCTGGATTGTCACTCACGGTAATCTCCTCGTCAGCGGTCAGGTGTGCAGGAAACGGCGCGCCGCTTCGCACCTTCCGATAGCTTTTCACGGCGATCCTTCGCCTCGTTCCGACGGTTCGGCAATCTTCGCCTACCCTTCTACACGTCCCTTCCTGTCATGCCTGGAGCCGTACCATGATGCGATTCACTCAACCGTTGGTCCGTGCCAGCCTGGCCTTGCTCATCGGCACCGCCGTTCTCGGTCAGGCGCACGCGGGCGAGGCATTGGCAACGGTCAAGGAGCGCGGTGACCTCCGTGTCGGGCTGGAGGGCACCTACCCGCCCTTCAGTTTCGTGGACGAGAACGGCGCACTGGCCGGGTTCGAGGTCGAGCTGGCCAAGGCCATCGCCGAACAGCTGGGCGTCAAGGCCAAGCTTCAGCCCACCAAATGGGACGGCATCCTGGCCGCCCTCGAGTCCAAGCGCCTGGATGTGGTGATCAACCAGGTGACGATTTCCGACGAGCGTCGCAAGAAGTACGATTTCTCCACGCCTTACACGGTGTCGGGCATCCAGGCCCTGGTCCTGAAGAGCAAGGCCGAGGCCTTGAACATTCGGTCGGCCCAGGACCTGGCTGGCAAGAAAGTCGGCGTGGGCCTGGGCACCAATTACGAGCAGTGGGTCAGAGCGGAAGTTCCGGAGGCTGACGTGCGTACCTATGAGGACGACCCGAGCAAGTTCGCCGACCTGCGCAACGGGCGCATCGACGCCATCCTGGTCGACCGCCTGGCCGCCTTGGAGTACGCGCAGAAAGCCAAGGACACCGTGCTGGCCGGCGAGGCATTCTCGCGGCTCGAATCCGGGGTGGCGCTGCGCAAGGGTGAGCCTGAACTGCTCGCCGCCATCGACCAGGCGCTGGCAACGCTCAAGGCCAACGGCACCCTGGCCAGGCTGTCGACGCAGTACTTCGGCGCCGACGTGACGCAATGATCGACGAAAGCCTGCAACTGGTCGTCCAGTCGGCGCCCTTTCTGCTCAAGGGTGCCGGCTTCACCGTGGTGCTCAGTGTCGGCGGCATGACCTTCGGCCTGGCGCTGGGCTTCGTCCTGGCGCTGATGCGGCTGTCGCGGGTGCGGCCGGTCGACTGGCTGGCGCGGGTCTACGTGTCGTTCTTTCGCGGCACGCCCTTGCTGGTGCAGCTGTTCCTGATCTACTACGGCCTGCCCCAGGTCGGGCTGGAGCTGGACCCTTTGCCGGCGGCGTTGATCGGCTTTTCGCTGAACATGGCCGCCTACGCCTGCGAGATCCTGCGCGCGGCGATCGGCTCGATCGAGCGCGGCCAGTGGGAGGCCGCCGCCAGCATCGGCATGACCCGCGCCCAGGCCATGCGCCGGGTGATCCTGCCGCAAGCCGCCCGTACCGCCTTGCCGCCGCTGGGCAACAGCTTCATCTCGCTGGTCAAGGACACCGCGCTGGCCGCCACCATCCAGGTGCCCGAACTGTTCCGCCAGGCGCAGCTGATCACGGCGCGCACCTTCGAAGTCTTCACCATGTACCTGGCCGCCGCGCTGATCTACTGGGTGTTGGCCAGCGTGCTCGCCCACGTCCAGCATCGCCTCGAACGGCGGGTGAATCGCCATGACCTGGAGCAATGAGCCATGATCACGGTAGAGCGCCTCACCAAGCGTTTCAACGGCCACACCGTGCTCGACGGCATCGACCTGAGGGTACGGACCGGCGAAGTGGTCGCCATCATCGGGCCGAGCGGCTCGGGCAAGACCACCTTCCTGCGCTGCCTGAACCTGCTGGAAACCCCGGACGCCGGCAGCATCCGCCTGGATGACCTGCAGGTCGATGCCGGGCGTGCGCTCAAGGCGCAGCAAGGGGTCATCCGCCAGCTACGTCAGCAGGTCGGCTTCGTGTTCCAGAACTTCAACCTGTTCCCACACCGCACGGCCCTGGAGAACGTCATCGAAGGGCCCACCGTGGTGCGCAAGCTGGCGCGCGACACGGCCCTGGCCCTGGGCCGCCAGCTGCTGGCCAAGGTCGGCCTGGCCGGCAAGGAGGACGCCTATCCACGGCGCCTGTCCGGCGGCCAGCAGCAGCGCGTCGCCATCGCCCGGGCGCTGGCCATGGAACCGCAGGTGATCCTGTTCGACGAGCCGACCTCCGCGCTGGACCCTGAACTGGTCGGTGAAGTCCTGGCGACCATTCGCGACCTGGCGCACGAAGGACGAACCCTGATCATCGTCACCCACGAAATGAGCTTCGCCCGCGACGTCGCCCACCGGGTGGTGTTCTTCGACCAGGGCAGGATCGTCGAGCAGGGCGAGGCCAAGGCGTTGTTCGCCGCGCCGCGGGAAGAGCGTACGCGGCAGTTTCTGCGCAAGTTTCTGGGCACCCAGTAAGGGATCACGCCTAGGGCCAGCGCAGCTCCGACACCGGCTGCGGCCGGCCGAACCAGTAGCCCTGCCCCAGCTCGCACTGGTGCTGCACCAGGTACTGCGCCTGCTCGGCCTGCTCGATGCCTTCGGCATGCACCTGCATGTCCAGGCTGCGCGCCAGGGCGATGACGGCCTCGACGATGGCGCGGTCGTCCTCGTCGTGGCCCAGCCCGGCGACGAAGCCCTGGTCGATCTTGAGCTTGTGCACCGGCATCCGCTTGAGCCGCAGCAGCGAGGAATACCCGGTGCCGAAGTCGTCGATGGCCAGCCTGACGCCCAGCTCGCGCAAGCGGTGCAGCTGTTCGAGCGCCACCTCCGGTTCGTCCATGATCGCGCTTTCGGTCACCTCCAGCTCGAGCATGGCCGGCGCCAGGCCGGTCTGGCGCAGGACACGGTCGACCTGCCGGTGCAAGGTGTGGTCGGCGAACAGTCGACTGGACAGGTTGACCGCGACGAAGGTGAGCCCGCGGTCCTCGGCCTGCCAGCGCACCATCTGCCGACAGGCCTGATCGAGCACCCAGGCATCGATCTCGGCGATCAGCCCGATGCGCTCGGCGATCGGGATGAACTCGGCTGGCGAGACCATGCCACGCTGGGGGTGCTGCCAACGCACCAGGGCCTCGAAGCCCACCCGGCGCAGGTCGCTCAGCGCGTGCACCGGCTGATAGAAGACCCGCAGTTCGTCGTTTTCCAGGGCATGGCGCAGCTCGCTCGCCGTTTCCACCCGGTGCTGGGCGTGGGTAGTCAGCTCCTCGGTGTACAAGGCATAGCAGGCACGCCCGTTGCGCTTGGCCTTGAACAGGGCCGAATCGGCGTTGCGCAGCAATTGTTCGGCACTGGAGGCGTCGCTTGGGTAGAGGCTGATGCCGATGCTGGCGCTGATGAACAGTCGATGCTCGTCGAAATCGAAAGGCGCCTTCAGACGCTCGACCAGGGTTTGCGCCAGGGTCGCCGCCTGGCCGAGCTGCTGGCAGTTCTCCAGCAACACGGCGAACTCGTCGCCGCCCAGGCGAGCCAGGGTGGTGCCGCTGCCCAGGGTTTCGGTCAGGCGCTCGCCGACCAGCTTGAGCAGGGTGTCGCCGGTGGTGTGCCCCAGGCCATCGTTAATGCTCTGGAAGTGATCGAGGTCGAGCAGCAGCAAGGCGCAGCCGCACTTTTCGGCCTGTGCCGCGACCAGCGCATGCTCGGCCCGGTCGGTGAACAGCAGGCGATTGCCCAGCCCGGTCAGCGGATCGTGGTGGGCCAGGTAGGCCAGTTCGCGCTCGGAGTGCTTGATTGCGCTGATGTCGCTGAAGACCGCCACGTAGTGGCTGTGCTGGCCGTCGTCGTCGCTCACGGCCCGGATGGTCTGCCACTGAGGGTAGATCTCGCCGTTCTTGCGACGGTTCCAGATCTCCCCGCTCCACTCGCCCTTCTCGGCCAGGGTCGCATAGATCGCCTGATAGAAAGGCACGCCATGGCGGCCCGACTTGAATTTGCTGGGTCGCTGCCCGAGTACTTCGTCCTGCGTGTAACCGGTGATGCGCATGAAGGCCCGGTTCACGTGCACGATCACCCCGTACCGGTCGGTCACCAGGACCCCCTCCAGGGTGCTGTCGAACACGGCAGAAGCCATGCGCAGACGCTCGCGGTCCTTGCGACGCAATTGCACGCCAAGGCCGATGGAGTCGAGCAGGCGGGCGCGTGAGACGAAGATCAGCAGCGTGCTGAAGACAACCCAGAGCAGGCCATTGATCTGGTACCCCAAGGCCAGCTTGGCGGGGTCGGCCAGGAACGTGCGCAACACCTGGTCGGAGACGGTCAGCCAGATGACCGACAAAGCCAGGTAGAGCGCTGCCATGCGCAAGGCGTCACGATGTGAAGCAGACATAACCGGTGGACGAACCCCTGAAAAGGATGCGGCATTATAGAGAGTGAACGTCGTCCTGACTCCCCGTATGACAGTGGATTTGTCCGATACGTGCGGCCTGTCACGTCTCGGGGCTTCGCGTTCGTCGGCACGCGACCGGGCAAAACCGGAACTTCGTCACGCTTTTCCGTTCCAACTGCCACAGCCCGCGTGGCGGGCCGATCACGGGTCGCACGCACCTCCGCCGAGAGCCCTTTTCGTGCACATGGTCGATGACTCCTCTCCCTATTCGCCCGATCCAAAGTCCGAAACCGCCAAGACTTTGCTGGCCCTGCTGCATGCCCAGGGTGAGGTCGCGCGCCTGAGCGAGCGTGAGCGGCTGTTCAGTTCGTTGCTCGAAAGCGTCAACGCGGTGCTGTGGGCACTGGACTGGGAAACCCGGCAGGTGCTGTACGTCAGCCCGGCCTATGGGCGCATCTTCGGGCGACCGCCCAGCCTGGTGATGGCCGATTTCAACGAATGGCGCAATTGTGTCTACCCCGATGACCTGGACTATGCCGAAAGCAGCCTGGCCCAGGTCCTGGTGACAGGCGCCGTGGAGGATCGCGAATACCGCATCATCAATGGCGCTGGCGAGACACGCTGGCTCAGCGACAAGTGCTTCATCAGCCAGCAGGAAGGTGGCAAGCGCCCGGTCATCGTCGGCATCGCGGAGGACATCACCGAAAAGAAGCGCCTGGAGGGTGAACTGCAGCGTCTGGCGACCACCGACGTGCTGACCCAGAGCAGCAATCGCCGACACTTCTTCGACTGCGCGCGCCAGGCCTTCGAGACGGCGCGTCAGGAAGGCTCGCCCTTGACGTTCCTGCTGCTGGACATCGACGACTTCAAGCAGATCAACGACAGCTACGGCCACCAGCAGGGCGACCAGGTGCTGCAGCGTGTGGCTGACAGCGGCCGCTCGGTGCTGCGCCGGGGCGATCTGTTCGGGCGCATCGGTGGCGAAGAATTCGCGGCTGTCTTTCCCGGCTGCACCGCGCAGGTCGCCGAGCAGATCGCCGAGCGCTTGCAGCGCGAGATCCAGCGCCTGCACTTCAGCCACGGCCAACGAACCTTCGGCGTGACCATCAGCCAGGGCCTGACCGGTCTTGGCGAGAGCGATGACACCTTGGACATCCTGTTCTCCCGTGCCGATGCGGCCATGTACCAGGCCAAGCGCCAGGGCAAGAACCAGATCGTCACCGGCTGAGGCCACGGCCCCCACGCCGCCTACCCCAACAGGGGCGCATCGTCATCCGGCAGGTCGTCCACGGTCACGGGCTGCTCGTTCGCGCGGGCAGCCGGGGCTTGGATGCCATCGTCTGGCGCAGGCGCTGGCACTGACGGCAGCACCGAGCGAACACGCACGTGTTCCAGCTGTGCCGCGCCGAGCTTCAGCAGACGCGCGGCACGCCCCTGCGCAACCCGATCCAGCCCTTGTTCGGCAGGCACTTCGACGAGCTCACGCGCCAGGTGCATGACCAGCAGCGCTCTGGGGTACACCCCGCCGCCCAACTGATAGGTCGCGGCGATCAGTTCGCGCAGGCCCAGCGGCAGGCGCCACCGGGCCCGCAACGCCGAGCCGAACGCCGCGCCCTGATCATGCAGCGCCTGCCTCACGTCCGCCTCGTCCAGCTCACCCCCACCCAGCCGCCATTCCTGAAGGCTGCGCAGCACCGACAGCTCACCCAAACAATGCAGCAGCCCTGCGCACTGGCATGGGCCCTCCTCCAGCGCCAGGGCACGGGCCAGCGCGCGCGCCTGCTCGGCCAGGGTCACGGCAGAGTGCCGGTAGGGTTCGGCATGGCGGATCAGAAGAGGATCGCTGAGGCGCACGCCGCGCTTGAGGCTCATACCCAGCATGAGGTTCATGCTCTGCGTGCCGCCCAGCACCGCCAGCGCTTCGGACAGGCTCTGCACGCCAGTCTCGCGGTGCAACGAAGCGCTGTTGGCAGCCGCCACCAGCACAGCGGTGGTCTGCGGATCGGCCTGCACGAGCGGTGCCACGATGTTGAGGTCCAGGCCGTGGGGCGTCAGCGACTGCTTGATCACCTGGTGGATGTCGAGAAACACCGGCGCGCCGTCGGCGGTCGTGCGTCGCTGCGCGAGGAAGGTACGCACATCGAGGCCTTCCTGCAGCAGCGGCACGGGGCAGGCGACGTGTTGCCCCACCTCCAGCAGCAGGGCTTCGAGGCGCCTGCGCAACCCTTGCAGGTCCAGCGGTTTGCTCAGGTAGGCCGTGGGGTGCAAGGGCAATGCTTCACGCACGCTGGCCGTGTCGGTGCGTTTGCTCAACAGGATGAAAGGCAAGGTAGGCGTACGGCTGCGGGTGCGCACGTTGCGCAGCAGGTCCAACCCGTCGATACCCGCCAGTTCGCGCGCGGCGATGATCAGGTCCGGTTGGCGGGTCATCGCGGCCAGGGCCTGGTCACCATCGGCGCACACGTGCAGGCGAGCGTCGCAGCGCACGCTGAGCAGCATGTCACGCAGCATGTCCCGCACCCATGGGTCGCTCTCGGCGATCAGCACGCACGGTGGATGAGTGTGGGTGACGGCCATGGGCACCTCCTGTGCGACGTGTCGTGCGCGCCTGCGCGCAGGAATGACGAGGGTTGTGACAACCATAGCGCGCCTGACGGGATCGCGGAGGCCAATCGACGTACGTCCGTCCGGGCGCTGGGTGCCCACGGACCACGGGCACAAAAAAACCCGCCGTGGCGACGGGGCTGCCACAGGGGCAACCCCGCACCACGGCGGGTCCTTCACGTCGAGGTCACATCATGCCAGTTCGGCGAAGCATTCCTCGATGATCGCCAGGCCTTTGTCCAGCTGCTCGTCCGGTGCGGTCAGTGGCACCAGGATGCGCAGGACGTTGCCGTAGGTGCCGCAGGACAGCAGGATCAGGCCTTTCTCGCGGGCCTTGGCCACGACCTGGCCGACGGCAGCGGCGTTCGGGGTCAGCGAGCCCTTGGCATCGAAGACCTCGACCGCGATCATCGAGCCCAGGCCACGCACGTCACCGATGATCGGGTGCTTGTCCTGGATCTGGCGCAGGCCGGCCATCAGGCGCTCGCCCACGGCCTTGCTGCGGTCGAGCAGCTTCTCTTCCTCGAACACCTCGATCACGGCCAGGGCCGCGGCGCAGGCGATCGGGCTGCCGGCATAGGTGCCGCCCAGGCCGCCTGGGGCGATGGCGTCCATGTACTCGGCCTTGCCGCAGACACCGGCCAGCGGGAAGCCGCCCGCGATGGACTTGGCGAAGGTGGTCAGGTCAGGCGTGACGCCCATCTGTTCCATGGCGAAGAAGGTGCCGGTACGGCCAGCGCCGGTCTGGACTTCGTCGGCGATCAGCAGGATGCCGTGCTGGTCGCACAGGGCGCGCAGGCGCTCCATGAAGGCCTTCGGCGCGGTGATGAAGCCGCCCTCGCCCTGCACCGGCTCGATGATGATGGCCGCGATGTCACGCGGCTCGGCATCGTTCTTGAAGATGCGCTCGATCGAGGCGATCGACTCATCGATGCTGACGCCGTGCAGTTCGTTCGGGAACTGGGCACGGAACACGCCGCCGGGCATCAGGCCCATGCCGGCCGAGTACGGCACGACCTTGCCGGTCAGGCCCAGGGTCATCATGGTACGGCCGTGGTAGCCGCCGGTGAAGGCGATCACGCCGGCACGGCCGGTGGCGGCACGGGCGATCTTGACGGCATTCTCGACCGCTTCGGAGCCGCTGGTGACCAGCAGGGTCTTCTTGGCGAAGTCGCCCGGGACCTTGGCGTTGATCTTCTCGCACAGCTCCACGTACGGCTCGTAGGCCAGGACCTGGAAGCAGGTGTGGCTGACCTTGGTCAGCTGCTTCTGCACGGCGGCCACGACTTTCGGGTGCAGGTGGCCGGTGTTCAGCACGGCGATGCCACCGGCGAAGTCGATGAACTCACGGCCTTCGACGTCGATCACGGTCGCGTTCTCGGCGGTGTCGACGAAGATCGGGTGGATCTGGCCGACGCCACGTGGGACGGCGTTGACACGGCGCTGCATCAAGGATTCGTTGGTCTTGCTCATAATGCCCTCATCGCGCCACGGCAACGTGACGCTTACATTCGGGGGTGGCTGGTGTTCGACTGCGGCAGCATGCGTTGATCGACTGCGGCAGGGCCCTGGCCACCAGGTACTGCGGGTATGAAAAAAACCAGCGAGACGTCGCTCTCGCGCCTCGCTGGCAGAGGTAAAGCCTTACAGGTCGATCAGATGCTCAGGCACAGGTACTTGATCTCGAGGTAGTCCTCGATCCCGTACTTGGAACCTTCGCGGCCCAGGCCCGAGGCCTTGATGCCGCCGAACGGCGCGACTTCGTTGGAGATCAGGCCGGTGTTGATGCCGACCATGCCGTATTCCAGCGCTTCGGCGACACGGAACACACGGCTCATGTCACGGGCGTAGAAGTACGAGGCCAGGCCGAACTCGGTGTCGTTGGACAGGGCGATGACTTCGGCCTCGTCCTTGAAGCGGAACAGCGGCGCCAGTGGGCCGAAGGTCTCTTCCTTGGCCACGGCAGCGGTCTTCGGTACGTCGACCAGGATGGTCGGCTCGAAGAAGTTGCCTTCGATCAGCTTGCCGCCGGACAGCACGCGGGCGCCCTTGGACACGGCGTCCTCGATGTGTTCCTGGACCTTGGCCACGGCCTTGTGGTCGATCAGCGGGCCGGTGGTGGTGCCTTCTTCCAGGCCGTTGCCGATCTTGAGCTTGGCGACCGCGACCTTGAGCTTCTCGGCGAAGGCGTCGTACACGCCGTCCTGCACGTAGATCCGGTTGGCGCAGACACAGGTCTGGCCGTTGTTGCGGTACTTGGAGATGATCGCGCCTTCGACGGCCTTGTCCAGGTCGGCGTCGTCGAACACGATGAAGGGCGCGTTGCCGCCCAGCTCCAGGGAGACTTTCTTGATGTCCTTGGCGCATTCCTGCATCAGCTGGCGACCGATCTCGGTCGAGCCGGTGAAGGACAGCTTGCGCACCAGCGGGTTGGAGGTCAGCTCGCCGCCGACTTCGCCGGCGCTGCCGGTGACCACGCTCAGCACGCCGGCTGGAATGCCGGCACGGGTGGCCAGCTCGGCCAGGGCCAGGGCCGAGTACGGGGTCTGCGACGCGGGCTTGAGCACCATGGTGCAGCCAGCGGCCAGGGCCGGGCCGGCCTTGCGGGTGATCATCGCCGCCGGGAAGTTCCACGGGGTGATGGCCGCGGTGACGCCGATCGGCTGCTTGATGACGATCAGGCGCTTGTCCGCCTGGTGGCCCGGGATGGTGTCGCCGTAGACGCGCTTGGCTTCTTCGGCGAACCACTCGATGAACGAGGCGGCGTAGGCGATCTCGCCCTTGGCTTCGGCCAGGGGCTTGCCCTGCTCGGTGGTCATCAGGCGCGCCAGGTCGTCCTGGTGCTCGATCATCAGGTCGAACCAGCGACGCAGCTTGGCCGAGCGCTCCTTGGCGGTCAGTGCGCGCCAGGCCGGCAGGGCCTTGTCGGCCGCTTCGATGGCACGGCGGGTTTCCGCGGTGCCCATCTTCGGCACGCTGCCGATGACCTCACCGGTGGCCGGGTTGGTCACCTGGATGGACTGGCCGTTGTCCGCGTCCAGCCATTCACCGTTGATGAAGGCTTGCTGGCGGAACAACTGAGCGTCTTTGAGCTGCATGTCGGCTTCCTTTAACAGCGCCGTGCGCGCACGGAGCGAATGGTCGAGGGTTGGAAAACGCCCCGCAGGGCAGTCTTCAGGCATCGCGCCGTGCACGGCCGACAGGCTCGGTACACGGCATCAGGCGTTTGAAATCTCAAACGAATCCTAAGGGTCCGCTAGGTAGAGGACAATAGCCTGTTCGAAAAAAAGAACGAACGGCCACGCCCCCAGCCCGGTCAGAGTGGCTTTTCGAAGATTTTCGAGTTGCGCTGGTAGTTGTACAGCGAGGCACGCGCCGCCGGCAGGCGTTCGACCTCGCTGGGCGCGAAACCGCGCTCGCGGAACCAGTGCGCGGTGCGCGTGGTGAGCACGAACAGGGTCTTGAGTCCCAACTGGCGCGCGCGGCCTTCGATGCGCTCGAGCAGCTCGTCCCCGCGACCGCCATGGCGGTACTCGGGATTGACCGCCAGGCAGGCCAGTTCGCCACATTCGGAGTCAGCGATCGGGTACAGCGCGGCGCAGGCGATGATCGTGCCGTCGCGCTCCACCACGCTGAACTGTTCGATCTCGCGCTCGAGCACTTCGCGCGAGCGCCGCACCAGGATGCCCTGTGCCTCCAGGGGCGTGATCAGGTCGAGCAGACCACCGACGTCCTCGATGGACGCTTCGCGCACGATCTCGAACTGTTCCTGGGCGACCAGCGTGCCGCCACCATCGCGGGTGAACAGCTCGGTCAGCAGCGCGCCGTTCTCGGCGTAACTGACGATATGACTGCGCGTCACGCCACCCTTGCAGGCCTCGGCGGCGGCGTCCAGCAATTCGCCCTGGTAGTCGCTGCCCAGGCGCTCCAGGTGCGCGGGCACCTGCTGGGGCCGGATCTCGCGCACCAGGTGGCCCTGGGCATCGAGCAGGCCGGCCTCGGCGCCGAACAGCAGCAGCTTGTCGGCGCCCAGTTCGATGGCCGCGCGGGTGGCGACATCCTCGCAGGCCAGGTTGAAGATCTCCCCGGTCGGCGAATAGCCGAGCGGCGAGAGCAGCACGATGGAGCGTTCGTCCAGCAGCCGGCCGATGCCCTTGCGGTCGACGCGGCGCACTTCGCCGGTGTGGTGGTAGTCGACGCCTTCGAGCACGCCGATCGGCCGGGCCGTGACCAGGTTGCCGGTCGCCACGCGCAACCGCGCACCCTGCATGGGCGAGGACGCCATGTCCATCGACAGGCGCGCCTCAATGGCGATCCGCAGGTGGCCCACCGCATCGATCACGCAGTCCAGCGTGGCCGCGTCGGTGATCCGCAGGCCGTGGTGATAGCGGGGCTCGAGCCCGCGCGCGGCCAGGCGGCTTTCGATCTGTGGCCGCGAACCGTGCACCAGCACCAGGCGCACGCCCAGGCTGTGCAGCAGCACCAGGTCGTGGACGATGTTGCCGAAGTTGGGATGGTCGACGCCATCGCCCGGCAGCATCACGACGAAGGTGCAATCGCGATGGGCATTGATGTAGGGGGAGGAATGACGCAACCAGTCGACGTATTCGTGCATGACAAGGCCTGTGGCAAAGAGAGAAAGGAAGGGCGACGCGTGGCACAGGAACGTCATCGTCGGAACAGGTCAGGCGTCACGCGCGGTCTCCTCGAAAACATGGACGATTGAGGTAGGTGATCACTTCAGGCAGTAATGTTGGATCAGCTCACGTAATAGACGCACGGTCGGCTCGATGCGTGACATCTCCAGGTACTCGCCAGGTTGGTGGGCGCAAGCGATATCGCCCGGCCCCAGCACCAGGGTCTGGCAGCCCAGCGCTTGCAGGTAGGGCGCTTCGGTACCGAAGGCCACGGCTTCGGCCCGGTGCCCGGTCAAGCGTTCGGCCAGCAGGACCAGCTCGCTGTCGGCCGGCTGCTCGAACGGCGGCACCTCGGGGAACATCGGCGCGTAATCGATTCGCACGTCATGGCGCTCGGCCAGCGGCGCCAGCTTGGCCCGGATCGCCGCGCGCAGCGGCTCCGGGTCCATGCCAGGCAGAGGCCGCAGGTCGAATTCCAGGGCGCATTGGCCGCAGATCCGGTTGGGGTTGTCGCCGCCGTGGATGCAGCCGAAATTCAGGGTCGGGGTCGGCACGGTGAATTGCGGGTTGCGGTAGGTTGCCTGCCATTGGCGACGCAGGTCCATCATCTCGCCCATCACCGCATGCATGGCCTCCATGGCGCTACGGCCCAGGCTGGGGTCGGACGAGTGACCGCTGCGGCCCAGGATGTCGATGCGGTCCATCATGATGCCCTTGTGCAGGCGCACCGGACGCAACCCGGTCGGCTCGCCGATCACGGCGGCACGACCCAGCGGCTGCCCGGCCTCGGCCAGCGCCCGGGCGCCGGACATCGAGCTTTCCTCGTCGCACGTGGCCAGGATCAGCAGCGGCTGCCTGAAGTCATGCTCGAGCAACGGCCGCACCGCCTCGATCACCAGGGCGAAGAAGCCCTTCATGTCGCAACTGCCCAGACCGACCCAGCGCCCGTCGATCTCCTCGAGCTTCAACGGGTCGGTCTGCCAGAGCTGCTCGTCGAACGGCACGGTGTCGCTGTGTCCGGCCAGCACCAACCCACCGGGGCCGGTACCGCGACTGGCCAGCAGGTTGAACTTGCCCGGGCTGACCGTCTGGATCTCGCAGGCGAACCCCAGGTCGCCCAGCCAGCCGGCCAGCAGCTCGATCACCGGGGCATTGGACTGATCCAGGCTGGCCTGGGTGCAACTGACCGAAGGCGCGGCGATCAGCGCGGCGAACTGGTCTTTGAGCGTCGGCAGGGGCATGCGCGTTCTCCTCGGAGTCGGCCCCCATCATAGGACCATCCGGCACTGGGAATAAACCGTCAAAGGCCGACTGCTGTACACTCGTCGAGTCTGCCGAGGCGCTTTTGCCTGCACGAATGCCCGGCAAATTATGTAGGCACCCACCCCTGAGCCTGGATCACCCCGCGATGCACAAAGAAACCGAACTCAAACTGCGCGCCAGCCGCGAGACCCTCGACGCCCTGCGCGAGCACCCCCTGCTGAAGAAGCGCAACAAGTCCGGCTGGCAGACGCGCGAACTGCTCAACCAGTATTTCGACACGCCAGAGCGCGACCTCGCCGCGGCCAAGGTCGCCCTGCGCCTGCGCCGCGATGGCGATGCCATCATCCAGACGCTCAAGTGCCGGGGCCAGAGCGTGGCCGGCCTGTCCGAGCGCAACGAGTACGAATGGCCGCTGGAGAAGGTCAAGCTCGACCTGAAGAAGCTCGACGCCAGCTGCTGGCCCGAGGCCCTGCGCGACCTGGACAAGAAGCGCATCAAGCCGTTGTTCACCACCGACTTCACCCGCGAGGTCGCGGACATCGCCTGGGGCCGCGGCAAGAGCAAGGTGGTCATCGAGGCGGCCCTCGACCAGGGCTTCGTGATCGTCGGCAAGCACAAGGAAGCGATCAGCGAGCTGGAGCTGGAGCTGCGCGAGGGCGACCCGCAAGCACTGCTCGAACTGGCCGCCGAGCTGGCCGCCAGCCTGCCGCTGATGCCTTGCGACATCAGCAAGGCCGAGCGCGGCTACCGCCTGCTCGATCCCGCCAGCCACACCCTGGACCTGCCAGTCAGCGAACTGGACGCCGAGATGACGCTGGACGATGCCTTCGCGGCTCTGGCCTGGCAGTTGCTGGGCAGCAGCCAGCGCCTGGCCGAGCAGTACCGTCATACCGGCCACTGGCGCCTGCTGCAGGACTGGGTCGACTGCCTGGGCGAGCTGCGCGCGCTGGTCACCACCCTGGGCCAGGCCGCTCCACGTGTCACCACCAACACCCTGCGCACGAGCCTCGACGCGCTGCTCGAAGACTGGCGCCCCCTGGTGCTGGCCGGCAACGACGATGAAGACGTGCGTCGCGCCGCGCCTGAACAGTTCGCCGACGAACTGCTGGAAACACGCTGGGGGCAGTTCTCCCTCGAGACCGCGCGCTGGTTGTCGGTGCGTGCCTGGACCGTGGGCCGCAACAACCGTGGCGAGCGCCAGGGCCATGCGCAACTGGGCAACTGGCTGACGCACCAGCTGGGTGCCGAGGCCCGTGACCTGCAACTGCCACGCTACAACCAGCAGCCGGAAGACCTGGCCGAACAACTGCCGCGCATCGAGCGCCTGCTGGCCTGGCTGCACCATGCGCGCCAGGTGCTCGACGTGCCGCAGGTGGACCGTCTGTACGGTGACCTGGTCAAGCTGCAGCAGCTGGCCAACCAGCCGCTGGGTGAAGAGGTCCTGGCCGCCCGTGTCGAACTCACCCACGTGATCAACCAGAGCCGCCCCTGGAAGCAGCTGGTCGGCTAGGTCCGGCCCGTCAGCGGCAGGCAAGTCGTGGCCTTGATCTCGGACAGGGCCACGATCGAGTTGACTTCCTGGATCCCCGGCACATTCGACAGCTTTTCGAAGAAGAACCGCTCGTAGGCTTCGATGTCCGGGGTGACGATCCGCAGCATGAAGTCCACCGACCCCATCAGCACGTGGCACTCCAGCACCTCGGGGAAGCCGCGGATCGCCTCGGTGAACTCGGCGAAGTTGGAGCGTCCATGGGCATTGAGCTTGACCTCGGCGAAGATCTGCGTGTTCAGGCCGACCTTCTTTCGGTCCAGCAAGGTCACCTGCCCGCGGATCACGCCCTCTTCCTTCAAACGTTGCACCCGGCGCCAGCAGGGTGACTGCGACAGCCCGACCCGCTCGGCCAGTTGCGCGCTGGACAGCGAGGCGTCTTCTTGCAGCAACGCCAAGATACGCCGGTCGTAGGCATCCAATTCACTGTGCATGACTGTTTCTCGAATGGGCAGATTGGCGACCAGTATCATGCGCCGATGGGCTTTTTTCGAGCGTCATGAGCGAAACATTGCCAGAACCGGCATGGGAAAATGCGTCATCTGTCCTGGAGCGCCTGCCATGCCCAACCCTGAACGCCTTTTCGCGCAAGACGCTTTCGAGGCCCACCCTGCCCCTGCGGAAGTCCGCTACTGGCTCAGCGCCGAGGCCGAGTCCGACAGCGTCTGCCGGGTGCTGAACCTGTTCGCCCTGCAGTCACTGATGCCCCACGAACTGCACGTGCGTCAGCGTGGCGACCTGCTGGACATGGAAATCGCCGTGAGCGGACTGGCCGCCCCACGGGCGCAATTGATCGCCCGCAAGATCCGCAACCTGATCTGCGTCGAGGACGCCAGCGTCCGGTGTCAGCCGCTGCTGGCCGAAGCCGGCGCCTGAGGCGCAAGACGCGGTAACGATTGCGCCGCGTCGGGTAGACCTTGAGCCGCTAGCCTTGCCAGGGTCATTGGCGATTTTGGCAAGGATGCCCCGCATGTACGTACCCGACGATGGCTCGCTCGACCTGCATCGCCTGCTCGACCGTCTGGTCGACACGGCGCGGCTCACCCCCGCCCAGGCGGCCCAGGCACGCGACAGGCCGTCGACCGCCGAACACCCTCTCGAGCATCTCGCGACCTTCGGCTTCGAGGACGCGCTGCACCCTGGCCAGACCTGGACACTCGAACGCCTGGTGCAGTGGCTGGCCGCCCAGGTCGGCCAGCCGTACCTGCGACTGGACCCGTTGCAGATGGACCTGGCCCAAGTGACCGGGCTGGTGTCGCCCGGCTTCGCCCAGCGCCACGGCATCCTGCCCGTAGCGGTCGACGAAACCGGTGTGACCATCGCCAGCGCCCAGCCCTATCGCCGTGACTGGGAGGCCGATCTGGCCCAGGGCCTGGGGCGGTCGGTGCGGCGTGTGCTGGCCTGTCCACGGCAGTTGCGACAGCTGGGCCAAACCTTGTTCCGCCTGGCCGAATCGGTCCAGGGCGCCCATCAGCGCCAGGCCACCGACCTGGTCGAGCTCGAACACCTGCTGGCCCTGGGTCAGGGACAGGCCGAGGGCAGCGGCCAGGAAGCGCACGTGGCCCATATCGCCGACTGGGTCCTGCAGTACGCCGTCGAACAACGCGCCAGCGACATTCACCTGGAGCCGCGCCAGGCTCAGGCCCATCTGCGTTACCGGATCGACGGCCTGCTGCATCGGGTCTACACGTTTCCAGGCACCATTGCCCTGGCGCTGACCAGTCGGCTGAAGCACCTGGCGCGCATGAACGTCGCGGAAAAGCGCAGGCCCCAGGACGGTCGCCTGCGCACGCGCCTGCCCCACGGTGGCGAGGTGGAGCTGCGCCTGTCGACGCTGCCCACGCCCTTCGGCGAGAAGCTGGTGCTGCGCCTGTTCGATGCCGTCCAGCTGCAGCAAGGCCTGCCCGGCCTGGGGCTGGAGGGCGAGCTGCTGACACGTTGGCAACGCTTGCTGCGTCGGCCCCACGGCCTGCTGCTGGTGACCGGCCCCACGGGGTCGGGCAAGACCAGCACGCTGTATGCGAGCCTGGCATGGCTGGCCGGGCCGACGGTCAACCTGTGCACCATCGAAGACCCGATCGAACGCCTGGACCCGACGTTCAACCAGCTGCAGGTCCAGCCCCATCTGGACCTGGATTTCGCCGCTGGCGTACGCGCGTTGCTGCGCCAGGACCCTGACATCCTCATGATCGGCGAGATACGCGATGCCAGCACGGCCCAGGTGGCCGTACAGGCCGCATTGACCGGCCACCTGGTGCTGTCGACGTTGCACACCAACGATGCGTGCAGCGCCATTGCACGACTGCGCGACCTGGGCGTGGCCGACTACCTGATCAAGGCCACGTTGCTGGGCGTCATGGCGCAGCGCCTGGTGCGTGCACCGTGCCCGGCATGCCAAGGTACGGGGTCACATGTCCAAGGTGCCTGCCCGACCTGTCGAGGCACGGCCTGCCAGGGCCGCACCGGGTTGTTCGAGCTGCTGGTGATGAGCGATGGCCTGCGCCAGGCCATGACGCCACACGGCGACCTGACGGCACTGCGCCAGCAGGCCGAACGTGAAGGCCTGTGGAGTCTGCGCCGCAGCGGCCAGGACAAGGTCGAGCGCGGGTTGACCTGCGCCGAGGAGGTGCAGCGGGTCTGCGCCGAGGCGTGAGCGCCTGGGGAACTTGATGCCCTGCGCACGCTCGAAGGGGCACCCCATCGATGCCTTGCCAAGGTGACCCCATGCGTCTGAATACACTGATCGCCGCTGCTGCCCTGCTCGCCCTTCCCGTCGGCTCGGCCATGGCCAACGGCTTCTGGCGCGACGTGCTCTCGTCGGGCGCGACCACGGCCTCGACCTACCTGACGTCCAGGGACCACAAGCTGGTCGCCGCCGCCCGCGACGATGCAGGCAGCTACGTCGCCAGCCAGGGCACGATTCGCGGCCCCTATCTGGAAGCGGCACTGCACCGGGTGCGCGCCGAGCAGCCTGACTTGCAGGCCACCGACATGGAGCTGGCCAGTGCGATCCTGGCCAGCGGCACCACGCAGCCGTGAACCACGCACACCTGGATCGCGTCAGTCCAGGCCAAGGTGCTTGGTCTGCGGCGCCCACCACAGCGACGTGACCAGCCCGACCAGCGGGAAGATCGACGCGATCAGCAGCGTCATGGAAATGCCCAGGTGCTGCAGGGTGACCGGCAACAGGTAGGTCGCCCCCGCTGCGCCGATCCGGCTGAACGCCGCCGCAAAGCCGACACCGGTGCTGCGGAACCGGGTCTCGAACATCTCGGGTGGGTACACGTACTGGATGTTGTTCGACCCGGTGATCACCAGCACGAACACGCCGAACAGCCCCAATGACACCAGCGGTGGCGGATTGCCCCAGAGGCCGAGCACCAGCAGCAAGGCGAACATCGCCGCGAAGGTGGAGATGACGAACGTGCGCCGCGATACCCTGGACAGCCACCACAGCCCCAGCAAGGCGCCAAGGATCTGCACCGCGTTCATCTGCAGGTCGGTGGAAAACCCATCGTTGACCCCCAGGCTGTCCAGCACCGGCAGGATGAAGGTGAAGATGGCGAACATCGGACCGACCTGACAGAACCAGAACAGCCCGGCGTACAGTACCCGGCGCCAGTCGTTCTCGACGAAGAACTGCCGCAACGTCGTGTCGCCATGCACCCGCTTCACGCTGGGCAGACCATATTCAGGCCCATAGCGGCGATGCACGATGGCCAGGGCTTCCTGCTCGCGCCCCCGGCTTTGCAGCCAGCGAGGCGACTCGGGGATGGCGAAGCGGATCAGCAACGTCACCAGGGCCGGGATCGCACTGCTGGCGAGCAGGCCACGCCAGGCATCGGGTGACCAGAAATGCCCGACGAAGAACGCCGCGACGAACCCCACGAACCAGAACAGCGCGATGCTGCCCAGCAACAGGCTGCGGTGCCGGCGTGGCGCGAACTCGGCAAGCAGCGACGTACCGACCGCGTACTCCACACCGATCAGCAGCCCCAGCAACATGCGCAGGGCTACCAGGTCCCAGGTGCCGACCACGAACAGCTGCGCCAGCGAGACGCCGATGAAACCCACCAGGTTCCAGAAGAACACCCGCTTGCGGCCGAAACGGTCGGCGACGCGCCCGAACACCAGCCCGCTGACGAAGATGCCGATCAGCGCGCTGGCGGCGATCAGGCCCTGGCTCAGCGGCGACAGGCTCAGCTCGGCCGCTGCCGGCGTGATGGCCGCGCCGATCACACCCAGGATGTAGCCGTCGACGATGATGCCGCCGAAGGCGCTGATGGCCACCAGCACGACCAGCAGGTTGAGGGGTGCGTCATCGATGGAAATGCCGGTCGCGGGCGTATGCCGTGCGGGTTGCTGCTGGGGGTCTGCGCTCATGTGCATGGGTGGGGCTCCTGATGGCTGGCTTCGGACCATAGGGTCCGAGTGGCCTGACCGCGTGCTCGAGAACGACAGCGTCGATGGGAATGACGACACGCCTTCAGAACCGCAATCGAGGTGGCCACAGGATGACGTTTTCCCTCCGGTGGATGCCGTTTTGTGCATGGCCTGCCGGTGGCGTCTGCGGGATGCTTGGGCGTGCCCACTTGCCCTGTCCCGTTCGCGAGGCTCCCATGAAGAACGTCGAAGAAATACTCAAGACCAAGGCGCAGCATCAGGCCGTGTATACCATCGGCCCCGAGGATTCGGTGCTGGAAGCCTTGAAGACATTGGCCGAGAAGAACATCGGTGCGCTGCCGGTGGTCGAGGACGGCCAGGTGATCGGCATTGTCAGTGAGCGGGACTATGCGCGCAAGCTGGTGCTCAAGGGGCGCTCTTCGGCCGCCACGCCCGTGCGCGAGATCATGAGTTCGCCAGTGTTCACCGTCGAGCCGCGCCACAACCTGGAATACTGCATGAGCCTGATGACCAACCGTCACCTGCGCCATCTGCCCGTGGTGGCCAATGGCGAGCTGATGGGGCTGCTGTCGATCGGCGACCTGGTCAAGGAAACCATCGCCGAACAGGCCCGCCTGATCCAGCAGCTGGAACAGTACATCCGCGGCGAATGATTCAGTGGTAGGTGCGCTCGAGGTCGTCGAGTTGATGGTCGAAACTGCGCAGGCGGGCCGACCAGGTATAGACCAGCACTTCGATGTCGCGGTTGAGCACGGCCGTGCCCGTCGAGGCCGCAGACGACCGCTCGTTCGCGTCGAGGCGGTAGCGTTCCCGCGTCATGGCCGCTGCCACGCTGGACAGATCGCGCGCATTGGCTTGCCAATGCTGACGACCATCGTGCAGCTCGCGGTCGAGTTCACGGCATTGCTGTCTGAGCGCCTCGAGACTTTGGTCCAGGGGCGTACCGCGCAGCTCGCCCATGACTTCCTCGAAGGTTCGTCCGCAATGCCAGTGGCTTCCCCATAGGTAGCGATCGAAAACCGTCTCCACGCGGCGCAGGGCGACCTTGGTATTCCAGATGGTGACCAGCGTGTGGCCCTGGACCAGCTCACGGCGGTTCAGGCGCAGATGCTGCCAGGCGATCCAGACCAGGGTGACCAGCGCCGCCGCGACGATGAGGCCGGCAGCGGCATAGAGAAACAGCTGGGCACGGTGCAGGTCGTAGGCGCTGCGAATGCCGAAGAAATAACCGCCGGTCAGTACGCCCAGGATGGCCAGGGCGCACCAGAACGCGGGTGCATAGGGATCCTTCATGACTGCGTCCCCTCCTCGATCCTTCGAGCATAGCAACGCCGTCCCAGCTCTCCAGCACCGCTCGGCGCCTACACGGCGGGCTTTTCGTGCAGCATCACGTTGAGCTGGTCGATCATCGGGATCCAGTCGGCGTCCTTCTCGTAGCTTTCCTTGAGGAACGCACGCTGTGCGTCGGTCCAGAAGGGTGCGTCCACCAGTTTCACGTCCTGGTCCAGGGGCGAATGGGTGGTGATGAACTTGTCGATCTCGACGGCATCGTCAGGCAGGCCCAGCTGCTGGAAAACCTCGGATAACGGATGAACAGGTGCGTCCATGGTGCCTCCTTCTGGCCGGCCGATCGGCGATCGGCCCTACGGCGTTGGATGATGGATCGGGCAAGTGGGGCTTGCCCGCCAACGGGTAGACAACGCTGAGGGCGCAGAGGTCGATTCAGAGCGGTGCGCGGCGCAGACTCGCCAGCAAGGTGGCCGCGCCGACGAACAGTCCGGCGAAGGTCCGGTTCACCCGGCGCTGCTGACGTGGCGTACGCAGCAGGCGCAGCACACGCGACGCGAGCCCGGTGTAGCCGGCCATCACCACCAGGTCGACGACGACCATGGTCGCGGCGATCGTCAGGTACTGCGGTACCAGGGGCTGATGCGGATCGATGAACTGCGGCAGGACCGCCAGCATGAACACCAGGGCCTTGGGGTTGCCGACGTTGATCAGCAGGCCGCGCATCACCAGCCCCACAGGCTTGGCAGCCGGTCGCACGACCGTGTCGTCACCCAGGTCGGCCGGCAAGGCGCGCCATTGCCTGAAGGCCAGGAACAGCAGGTAGCCGACGCCGAACCACTTGATCACCTGGAACGCCGTGGCCGAGGCGGCCAGGATCGCGCCGACACCGGCCGCCACCACGGCGATCTGCAACAACAGGCCCAGCTGCAACCCGATCGCATTCCAATAACCGCGCCAGAAGCCATGCTGCAGACCGCTGGACATCGACGCGATGGCACCGGCCCCCGGCGACAGGCTGATGACCCAACAGGCGACGAAGAAACCCAGCCAGGTCTCCATGGACATTGCTCCACCTCCCTTGTCTCGTGCGGACACGCGACCGAGGAGCGCGTGTGTATGCCGGCGACTGTAGCGTGTCGCCCTGCCGGCGTCGACCCGCTCGGCCGTGGCGGGTCGTTACGCACCGCAGGGAGTCCCTCAGGACAATGCTTCCAGCTCGGCCTGCAGCGTCTCGAGGGTTTCCAGGGCCTCCATCCAGGCCTCCTCCAGCTCGCCCTCACGTTGCTTGAGCGTGCCCTGGCGTGCCAGCAGCTCGCGCAGCTGTTCCTTGCGCGAGGCGTCGTACAGACCGCTGTCGCCCAGCGCCGTCTCGATCTCGGCCAGCTGCCCGTGCACCTGACCCAGCTCGCTTTCCAGCTTCTCGGCGGCACGCTTGTGCGGCGCCAGTTGCTGGCGGAGCGTGGCGGCCGCCTGGCGCTGCGCCTTCTTGTCGGTCTTGTCCGGGTTGCCGGCCGTGGTGCTCACCGGCGCCTGCCGTTGGCGGTAGTCGATCAGCCAGCGGCTGTAGTCGTCCAGGTCACCGTCGAATGGCTGCACCTTGCCTTCGGCCACCAGCAAGAAGTCATCGGTGGTGCTCTTGAGCAGGTGACGGTCGTGAGACACCACCACCACGGCCCCGGCGAATTCCTGCAAGGCCATGGTCAGCGCCAGGCGCATTTCCAGGTCCAGGTGGTTGGTCGGCTCGTCGAGCAGCAGCAGGTTGGGCCGCTCCCAGGCGATCAACGCCAGGGCCAGGCGTGCCTTTTCGCCACCGGAGAAATTCACCACCGGCTCGTCGACCCGGTTGCCGTGGAAGTCGAAACCACCCAGGAAGTCGCGCAAGGTCTGCTCGCGCTCGCCCGGCGCCACGCGCTGCAGGTGCAGCAGCGGGCTGGCCTTGTCGTCCAGCGAGTCGAGCTGGTGCTGGGCGAAGTAGCCCACGGCGAGGTTTTCGCCACGGACCAGACGGCCACCCAGGGGCGTCAGCTCGCCAACCAGGTTCTTGATCAGGGTCGATTTGCCAGCGCCATTGGGGCCCAGCAGGCCGATGCGCGCGCCGGGTACCAGCTGCAGCTTGACCTTCTCCAGGACGACCTTGTCACCGTAGCCGAGCTGCCCTTCGGACAGGTCCAGCAGGGGGCTGGAAATCTTTTCCGATTCCCGGAAGCTGAAGTCGAACGGCGAGTCCACGTGCGCGGCCGACAGCTCTTCCATCCGCTCCAGCGCCTTGATCCGGCTCTGGGCCTGACGTGCCTTGGTGGCCTGGGCGCGGAAGCGGGCGATGTACTTCTCCATGTGCGCACGGCGCGCCTGCTGCTTCTCGAACGCCTGTTGCTGTTGTGCCAGGCGTTCGGCACGGGTGCGCTCGAAGGCACTGTAGCCGCCGCGGTACAGGTTGAGCTTGCACTGTTCGACGTGCACCACATGGTCGACGACTGCATCGAGGAAGTCGCGGTCATGGGAGATCAGCAGCAAGGTGCCGGGGTAGCCCTTGAGCCAGTCCTCGAGCCAGAGGATCGCGTCCAGGTCCAGGTGGTTGGTGGGTTCGTCGAGCAGCAGCAGGTCGGACGGACACATCAGCGCCTGGGCCAGGTTCAGCCGCATGCGCCAGCCGCCGGAGAAGTCGCCCACGCGGCGCTCCATCTGCTCGTTGCTGAAGCCCAGACCCGCCAGCAGCTTGCGCGCGCGGGCATCGGCGGTATAACCGTCGGCGCTTTCCAGCTCACTGTGCAGACGTGCCTGGGCGCTGCCGTCCTGGGCCTGCTCGGCAACCGCCAGCGCGGCCTGGACCTGACGCAGGCGATGGTCGCCGTCGAGCACATAGTCCACCGCCAGGCGATCAAGGGTGTCGACCTCCTGACGCATGTGCGCGATGCGCCAGTCCGCCGGCAACCGGCAGTCGCCGCCGTCGGGCGACAACTCGCCGCGCAGCAAGGCGAACAGGCTGGATTTGCCGGCGCCGTTGGCACCGATGAGCCCGGCCTTGTGACCGGCGTGCAGGGTCATCTCGGCGCCATCTAGCAGGCGCTGAGGACCACGCTGTAAAGTGAGGTTGGTTAGTCTGATCATGATGGTCGCGGAGTCTACCAGCTTCCATCACCCCTGGCGCGAGTCGAACAATGCCTACCGATCTATGGAATCATGCCCTCGCCCTGTACCGCAGGCCGGGCGTGGAAACGGCCTGTCTGGAGCTGCAGGCCCATGGCGGCGATGTCTGCCTGGCGCTGTGCGGCACCTGGCTGCAGGCGCGAAACGTGCCGGTGGAGCCGGCACGTCTGGAGGCGCTGCGGACAACGGCACAGGCGTGGCAAGCGCCGGTGATCGCCCCCTTGAGGGCGCTACGCACGCGCTGGAAGGCGCAGGCCCGGCAGGACCCGGCACTGGCCGAGCTGCGCGAGCAGGTCAAGGCCCTGGAACTGAGCGCCGAACGCTTGCTGCTCGAACGCCTGGAGTGCCTGGCGAATGACTGGGCCACCGAGGCGGCGCCTGCACAGGACTGGCTGGAGGGGCTGATGCCTGTGCAGCTCAAGGGCCACGCTGCACTCGAACGGTTGCGCGGCGCGGCCCGGGCGCTTCAGGCGTCAGGCGCCTGAGCCGAGTCGGTTGCCGTGTACGACACCCCCTCCGACACCGCCGATGCAGGTGTACGGCCTGCGGCGACCGGCGTATCGGACTGCGGTCCGGTCGGTTTGGCGGTACGTTTTGCCGCAGGCTTGCGGGGTGCTCGGGCCGGTGCCTGGCTAGCGCCCGACGCCGCTGCCGAGCCCACTGCGCCTGCAGGGGCCTTTGAGGTGGCCGCCCTGCGTGACGCCGCCGGCTTGGGGGTGGCTGGCGTCTGCGGGCCAGCGGCGCTCGTCGTGCTGGTCGCGCGACGGGCCGTCGACACGGCGGGCGCCCGATCGTCCGCTGCCTTACGCGGTGCGCGGCCGCTGACGGCCTTCGTGTCGCGGGTACGGGTCGGCTTGGCGGCAGGCACCTCGTCAGCCGCGGGTTCAGGCTGAGCCTGGGCCCGTTGGGCAGCCGGCTTTTGCGAGGACTTTCCATCACGCTGGGCCAGACGCTCGTTCACGGCCTCGCGCACCTTGCCGACCCCCTGGGCCAGCGTCAGGCTGTCTTCGACGTCACGCTTGAGCGTCTGGATGTACGTCCGTGTTTCGGTCTGGCGGACCTTGAGCGTGTCGAGCAAGGCTTCCAGTTCGTCGATCGCCTTGCGCGTCTTGCCTTGTGCCTTGCTCTTGCCAGCGGCGGCATGGTCCTGCAGTTTCAGGCGCGCATCATGGAGTTTTTCCTGCGCCTTGCCCCGCCGCTTCTCCAGCTTGGCCAAGACGTTTTCGGCGTCGGCCAGGGCCTGTGAACAGGCTTCTTCCAGCGTCTCGAGCAGGCTGCCGGACAGCTGCTGGAGCAAATGCAAGGGCGTACTGACAGACTTCTTCTTGGACGGCATGGGTACCTCCTGACTGACGAGTGTGCGCCTCATACTAGGCCTCTGCCGCGACGACCGCCAGAGGCGTCCCGCGTCAGCACACCGCCCATGCGCTCGGCCATTCTCATGCCAGGCCCACTTTGGGCATACTGCCCGTTTCCTTTCCACAGGAGTCGAGCATGCCTCGCTATCCGATCCTGGCCCTGGCGCTGTGCAGCGGCATCTGCCTGGCCGCTCCCGCGCCGCCTTCCACCAGCACCGACGACCTGTCCTATGGGGTCGGCGTCAGCCTGGGGCAGCGCCTGCACGCCGAGGTGCCGGACCTTCAACTGGATACCTTGATCGAAGGGCTGCGCCAGGGCTACCAGGGCAAGCCTCTGCGGCTCGAGCAGTCGCGTATCGATGCGATCCTGCAGCAGCATGACGAAGCGATGGCCATCGCCGCCGAGACCCCGAGCGATGCTGCTCGCCAGGCGGCAGAGACGCGTTTCATGGCCGAGGAGCGTGCGCGTCCAGGTGTCCGCGAGCTGGCCGATGGGGTGCTCTACACCGAGCTGGCCGCGGGCACGGGTGACGCCCCCCATGCGGGCAGCAAGGTGCAGGTGCGCTATCAGGGACGGTTGCCGGACGGCTCGGTGTTCGACCAGAGCCAGCAGCCCCAGTGGTTCGCGCTCGACTCGGTGATCGCCGGCTGGCGCGTGGCGCTGATGCAGATGAAGCCTGGCGCCAAGGGCCGTGTGGTCATCCCATCGGCACAGGCCTATGGGGCCGATGGGGCGGGAGATCTGATCCCGCCCGACACGCCGTTGGTCTTCAACGTCGAGCTGGTGGCGGTCAAGCCCTGAGCGGCCTCAGGCCTCGACAGCATCCTGCTCGCGGTGCGTGTTGTGCAGGACTTCGATGAGGCAGTCCTCCAGCTCGAAACGCTCGTGCAGCAGGCTGCCCAGCTCGCCCAGCTTGCGCCCGAAACGTTCGGCATCACTGCAGGTGGCCTTGACGCAGTGGTCGTTGAATGCCAGCGCGACTTCGGTGATTTCGTTGATGCGCGGATTGAGCTGCTCGGCCAGGCCCAAGGCCTTCTGGTCACCGAACGACTTGGCCTCGGTGACCAGCTGCTCACAGACCTCGAAGTGCCAGGCGGACACGTAGTCCACGAGGATTTCGCAGAACCGTTCGTGTTGGCGCTTGTCGGCGAAAGCGGTACGGGCATCGCGCAGGTTGCCGAACGCTCGAACCAGTTCTTCGCGCTCCTTGAGCCACCGGTCGATCAGTTGGTTGACGCCACCCCAGCGTTCCTGGGCATTCTGGCAACTATCGAGCATGACGAGATCTTCCCTTCTGGGCGATGCCCCCGCACCTGGTAGCGCGTGGGTGGCGGTACGAAAGGTGTCATCCGCAGGCTGGCATCGAGCCGTTGTTGTAGAGGTAGCCGTGCGAAACGAAGCGTACGCACCGACTGCGCTTCAAGGTACGCAAGGGCACTCGTTCACACAAGTCTTTGGCGCAGCGACCGATCACCGCTGGTCGAACGAGGGCGTGTCCGGTTCGCGTTCGGCCAGGCGTGCAGGTGATGGCAGCAGATGGCCGATGAGGCCTGACAGCGGAACCAGTGCCAGCAGCACGAACGCCAGCAGGCTCCACTCCGGCAACGTGAGGTCCAGAAAGCTCCAGCGGATGGATGAGCACGCCGGCTCGCCCTGGATCAACGTCTCGAGCGCCTGGTGCAGCGCCGCCCAGCCTTGGGGTGCGACCTCGTATCCCCGGACGCACACCCCTTCACCGACCCTGGCTTGCAGCCAGACATGCCGTGCAGCGAGTGCTATCCCGCTGCCTGCCAGGACCAGTGCCAGGCCGGTGTAGACCCGCACGCCCCTCGGCCCTGGTGTCTGCACGATCATCCCCAGGCACACGAAGGCAAAGGCGCCCATCAGGCACCGCAGCGTGAAGCACAGGATACAAGGGGCGAGTGCCGCGCTGGCCTCGAGATACAGGCTGGCTGCCAGCATGCCGAGGCAGCCCAGCAACGCCGGAAAATACAGGGAATGCAAACGAACCTGCGACATGTTCCAAGCCCTGTGGATCAATGGTGGGACAGGAACGTTAGAGGATGTGCCGGGGTTGTTTCAAGGCGCTACAGGCAGGATACGTCGCTGATATGCCGGGGAAAGTCTCTAAATTTCTGTGGGAAAGTTCCGAGAACATGCTTTGGATGTTCTCTTCGACCGCTGGAAAAACGGCTTCTCCAGCCGAACCCGTGTCTTCACACGGGTTCGGCGATGGCATCAGGTACGCTTACCCTCAGGCAACGGCAATGCCAGCAGGCGCTCGTCGAGCAGGCCCAGCCCCTCCTCGAACAGCCGGTTGCTGCGCGCCGTCTCACCCAGGCTGGCCAACAACCGCGCCAGCTCGGCACAGGTTTCCGGATTGCGCTGGAAACGCAGGCTGCTCTCCAGGTAGTCCCGTGCCTTGCCCCACAGGCGCTGTTGCAGACAGAGACGGCCCAGCGTCAGCAGCAGGCTCGGGTCGCTGGGGTGCGCCTTGAGCAGCCCCTCGGCGAACTGCAGCTGGCGCGCCGGATCGTCCCCGCGCACCAGCCCATACAGGCGCGCCAGCGGGCTTTCGTACTGACGCTTGAGCGTGGTGCGCAGCACGTGCTCGGCCTCTTTCTGCGCGCCTGCCTGACGCAGCTGCTCGGCGTAGGCCAGCACCAGCCGCGGCTCCTGGCGTTGGGCGTTGGTCAGCTGCTCCCAGGCGCGTTCCAGGGACTGGCGGATGGCCTGGGCGTCGGCATTGTCTTCATGGGTCAGCGACAGGTTCTGCCCCCAGGCGCGCTGCTCGAGCTCGGCCAGTTCGGCAGCAGGCAGGACTTTCCCCTTGCGCAATTCGGGCAGCAGCTGGATCACGGCGGACCAGTCGCCGCGACGCATGTGCAGGCGCTGCAGCAGCCTGAGCACCTGGGCGTTGTCGGGGTACCGTGCGTGCATGGCGTCGAGCGTTTCCAGCGCCTGGTCATCCTGGCCCTGGTCCATCTGCAACTGCGCATGGCTCAAGGCGACTGCCAGCTCGGCCTGGGGCTGACGCTCCAGTGCCCGCTCGAGCAGGGTGTCGCGCTCGTCGTAGCGGCCTTGTTCGTTGGCCGCGCGCGCCGCGCCCAGGTAGTAGAACAGCGGGTAGCGTTCGGCTTCGGCAGCCCGGTGCAGGTGACGCTGCGCGCTGGCCCAGCGGCCCTCGGCGAGGTCGAGCTGACCTTGCTTGATCGCCACCTGGGTGCGCCGGCTACGGTTGCGGCGCGACCATGGGTTGACCACGCCACTGGACACCAGCACCAGCCCGATCAAGTAGCGCACCAGTGCTGCCAGCAGGAGCGCTGCAAGCAGCAGTCCCAGCGTGGCCCAGAGGCTGGACTGGTAACGGAAACCGCCGTAGGCGATCAACACGTAGCCACTGTGCTTGGCGATGGCGATGCCCAGGGCCGCCGCGACCGCGATGGCGATGACCACCAGCAGGTAAGCCCGCTTCATGGCTTGGCCTCCGCGTTGTCGGCTGGCAGATGACGACGCGCGATGTAGGCCTGCACGGCCGTCAGGCTGGCGCTCAGATCAGGCACCTCCACGGCGACGGGTTCTTCGGCCAGCGCATTGAGGCTGTCGAGCATGGCCTTGCTCTGCGGGTTGTCGGCGTTGAAGTTGGCCAGCAGCACGCTGCGGGCCTCGTCCAAGGCCTGGGCATAAACCTTGGCCTCGCCGTTGAGCGCGGCCCACTGCGCCTGCTCGAGGGTCAGGCTCAGGGCCAGGCGCAGCTGATTGAGCGACTGCCCGGCCAGCAGAGGCCGTACGTGCTTGTCGGCGCCGAATTCGATCTGGAAATACTTCGACATCTCGGCCCACCAGCGTGACCAGCGGCTGGCGACGTCGCCCTCGGCGGTCAGCGCCCCCATGGCGTTGGCATCGTTGGCGAAATCGGGCGACCGGGCACTGAGCTGCTGCACCAGATCGCGCTGGGCGGCCAGCTTGAGGAACAGGCCGGTACGGTCGGGCTGCTGGGTATTGTTGAGCACGGCCAGACTGCGGGCCAGCTGCTCGCGGGCGGCGAACGAACCTGGATCGCTCTGCTCGCGCAGAATCTCGTCGGCACCCTCGACCAGCGCCTTGGCACTGTCGATGTCCTGCAAGGCCGACAGACGCAGGGTGGCCAGGCGCAACAGGTGCTCGGCCTCGGCCAGGCGCCAGTCCTTGCGGCTGGCCCCCAGCACGGTCTCCAGGCGCTGGCTGAGGCGTTGCTGATCACCCTGCAGCTGGGTCACCAGTCGGCGGCGGTCCTCCAGCTCGCTGGCCGGTGGCAGGCTTTGCAGTTGCGTCGTGATCTGCTGCTCGCGCTGTTGCAGGCTGGCAGTGCGCTCGTTGAGGGCTTGCAGGTGCTGGCCCTGGCCGTGCTCGTTGGCCTGGATCTGACGCACTTGCCAGACGCCCCAGCCACCCGCCGCGACGCCTGCCGCGCCGAGCAACAGGGCCAGGATGGCCAGGCCATTGCCCGGGCCCGAGCGGCGCGGCGTCGCGGCCGGTTGAGTGTCCGGCGTCTCGGGCACCGGTGACGGTTCAGTGTTAGGCAAGACAGTTTCGCTCACGTATCCATCCTTTGCATTGGGGCGCGCTGCTCGCGCAGGACGCCTAAGAGCCAGGTGCAGCGCATCGCTGCACGGCTGCCATCAAGGCCGCAGCGCTGGCGCCACGGCAATCCACAACATGCTGTGCGCCGGCCGTCCGAGCCTGATCGGCCACGCGAGGGCTGGGCGCGAACAGCGTCAGCTGCGCCAGGCGGGGCCACGCTTCACCCGCCAGCCGGTGCAAATGTTCGAAGCCCTGACCACTGCTGACCGCCAGGCCATTGAGGCGTTCCCCATCGACCAGGCGCGCCAGCGCGCCCTGCGGATAGTCCGGCAGGCCGCGACGGTACAGTTCCAGATAATCGACCCTGGCGCCTTGCTCGGCAAGACACTCGGCCAGCCGTTCGCGACCTCCTTCGCCGCGTACGATCAGCACACGCGGCGCCGGGCCGTCGAGCGCCGCGCGCAGGGCCTCCAGCGCGAGCAGCGCCTCGCTGTCGTCCCCTTGGGCCGGGCAGCGGGCGATGATGCCCTGCCGGGCCAGCACACCTGCCGTCGCCGCACCGACCGTGAACCAGGCCGCACCAAGGCCGGCCAGGACCTCGGGAGACGTGGCGGTCAGCAGCAAGCGTGCCGCTGGCTTGCTGACCACGATGATCGCCTGGTAGGTATCCAGGGCCTGCAGGGTGCCGTGCTGGGCAGCGCCAAACGGCAAGGGCTCGATGTGCAGCAACGGCAGACTGCGGCTGACGATACCGGACTCGGCCAAGGCCCGAGCCAGGTCGGCACACTCCTCGGTGGGCCGGGTCAGCAGCAGGCGCCAACCGCTCACGGCTGCCCAGCCTCACCATAGACCGCCGTGAGAATGACGTCGGCGCCCTGGTCGAGCAGGTCATCGGCGACCTGGACGCCCAGCAGGTCGGCGGCGGTTCTGGGGCCACGGGCCTCGGCCCGTAGCAGGGCCCCGCCGTCCGGCTGCCCGACCATGGCACGCAGCCAGAGCTGGTCGCCTTCGAGCACGGCGTAGCTGGCGATCGGTACCTGGCAGCCACCATTGAGGCGCTTGTTGAGCGCCCGCTCGGCCACCACACGGTCAGCCGTCTCCAGGTGATGCAGCGGTGACAGCAAGGCCTGGACATCACTGTCGGCGCTGCGGCATTCGATGCCCACGGCGCCCTGCCCACCGGCCGGCAGGCTGTAGGTGACGTCGAGACTGGCGGTGATGCGCGACTCGAAGCCCAGGCGGATCAACCCGGCGGCCGCGAGAATGATCGCGTCGTAATCGCCGGCATCGAGCTTGGCCAGGCGCGTGTTGACGTTGCCGCGCAGGAAGCGGATCTCCAGGTCAGGCCGATGCGACAGCAGCTGGGTCTGGCGGCGCAGGCTGGAGGTGCCGACCACGCTGCCCAGAGGCAGTTCGTCCAGGCTGGCGAAACGGTTGGAGACGAAGGCATCGCGCGGGTCTTCCCGTTCGCAGATGCAGTACAGGCCCAACCCTTCGGGGAAGTCCATCGGTACATCCTTCATCGAATGCACGGCGATGTCGGCCTGCCCTTCGAGCAGGGCGGTTTCCAGCTCCTTGACGAACAGCCCCTTGCCGCCGATCTTCGACAGCGGGGAGTCGAGCAGCTTGTCGCCCCGGCTGACCATGGGGACCAACGAGACGAGCAGGCCCGGGTGGGCTGCCTCCAGGCGGGCCTTGACGTATTCGGCCTGCCAAAGGGCCAAGGCACTCTTGCGAGTGGCGATGCGGATTTCGCGAGTGGACATGAAACGCCCCGAACGAGAGAAATGCCCCCGATGATAACAGCTCTGCCTGCCTCGCCAGCGGACACCGGTCGACCTGACACCCTTTCGCGAGGCTGACCTTCGCGTGGCCCGCCCGGTCTAGAGCGTCTGCATCATCTTGCGCACGCCCGCGACATGACGCCGGCTGACGGTCAGCGCATCGCCGTCGAGGCCTTTGAGAAACAGTTGGAAGTGCCCGAGGGGCGTACGCTGCAGACGCTCGATGCGTTCGCGCGACACCAGGGCATTGCGGTGGATGCGCACGAAACGGTCACCGAACTCGTCTTCCAGGGCCTTGAGTGGCTCATCGAGCAGGACTTCGCCGCCTTCGTGGCGCAAGGTCACATACTTGTGGTCGGCAATGAAGTACACCACCTGGCCCAACGGGATCAACTCGATGCCTTTGCGCGTGCGGGCACTGATGTGGCTGCGCGGGCCGCCGCCGCTTTCGTTGGCCGGTCGCGTGAGTGCCGCCAGTTGCGTCCGGTTGGGCCGCTCGGCCTTGCGCAAGGCCTCGCGCAGCGCCTGCGGCTGCACCGGCTTGGCCACATGGCTGAGGGCGCTGTCCTCGAAGGGCTGATGGGCAGCGTCCTCGCCCTCGGTGCAGAACACCACCGCTGGCGGCGCTTCGCGTTCGCACAGGCGCGCCGCCACTTGCAGGCCGTCGAGGCCCGGCATGGCGACATCCAGCAGCACCACATCGGGCTTGAGGCTCTCGATCAGGGCCAAGGCCTCTTCGCCATTGGTGGCGCCAGGCTCCAGCACGGTGTACCCCTCCAGCTCGCCGAGCAAGCGGCTCAGGCGGTCACGGGATTGGGTTTCGTCGTCAACGATCAGGACATTCATATATTGCTGGATTCCTGAATGAGTCTCGCAAATGGGCTGGCGTGCCGGGGTGCGGATCGACCGACACCGTGGTCCACGCTCAGACCGATGCGATGGCCAAAGATTCACTGAGTCGCGGTACCTGCCGCCGACCCTCTGTCCAACTGTAGACGGTCCTTGTCACGTTGCCGTTCAATCGTTGATCGTCCGATAGGGTTCGAGGCGCTTTCGCGCCTTCGTCACGGCGCCTGCGTCCTGCGAGGGACGGCGCAACCCTGTTATGATCGACGCCACTTTCTTCAGATCACGCCAGCTACGAGTGAATCCATGAGCACCGACAAGACCAACCAGTCCTGGGGCGGCCGCTTCAGCGAGCCCGTCGACGCCTTCGTCGCCCGCTTCACCGCTTCGGTCGACTTCGACAAGCGCCTGTACCGCCACGACATCATGGGCTCGATCGCCCACGCCACGATGCTGGCCCAGGTTGGCGTGCTCGACGCGCACGAGCGCGATACCATCATCGACGGCCTGAAGACCATCCAGGCCGAGATCGAGGCCGGCAGCTTCGACTGGCGGGTCGACCTCGAAGACGTGCACATGAACATCGAAGCACGCCTGACCGACCGCATCGGCATCACCGGCAAGAAGCTGCACACCGGGCGCAGCCGCAACGACCAGGTCGCCACCGACATCCGCCTCTGGCTGCGCGACGAGATCGACCTGATCCTGAGCGAGATCACCCGTCTGCAAAAAGGCCTGCTGGAGCAGGCCGAGCGCGAAGCGGCCACCATCATGCCGGGCTTCACCCACTTGCAGACCGCGCAGCCAGTAACCTTCGGCCACCACCTGCTGGCCTGGTTCGAGATGCTGTCGCGCGACTACGAGCGTCTGGTGGACTGCCGCAAGCGCACCAACCGCATGCCGCTGGGCAGCGCCGCCCTGGCCGGCACCACTTACCCGGTGGACCGCGAGCTGACCTGCACGCTGCTCGGGTTCGAGACCGTCGGCGGCAACTCGCTCGACGGCGTGTCGGATCGCGATTTCGCCATCGAGTTCTGTGCGGCGGCCAGCATCGCGATGATGCACCTGTCGCGCTTCTCCGAAGAACTGGTGCTGTGGACCAGTGCCCAGTTCCACTTCATCCACTTGCCGGATCGCTTCTGCACGGGCAGCTCGATCATGCCGCAGAAGAAGAATCCCGACGTGCCGGAGCTGGTACGCGGCAAGAGCGGCCGTGTGTTCGGCGCCCTGACCGGGCTGTTGACCCTGATGAAGGGCCAACCGCTGGCCTACAACAAGGACAACCAGGAAGACAAGGAACCGCTGTTCGACGCTGCCGACACGCTGCGCGACTCGCTGCGGGCCTTTGCCGACATGGTGCCGGCAATCAAGCCGTGCCGTGAGGTGATGCGCGAGGCGGCGCTGCGTGGTTTCTCCACGGCCACCGACCTGGCCGACTACCTGGTGCGTCGTGGCCTGCCGTTCCGCGATTGCCACGAGATCGTCGGCCATGCGGTCAAGTATGGCGTCGACTGCAACAAGGACCTGGCGGAAATGGAGCTGGAGGAACTGCGTCAGTTCAGCGACCAGATCGAGCAGGACGTGTTCGCCGTCTTGACCCTCGAAGGCTCGGTCAACGCCCGTAACCACATCGGCGGTACGGCACCGGACCAGGTGCGCGCAGCCGTCGCGCGTGGTCATGCACTGCTGGCCACGCGCTGAGTCCGGCGTTCAGGTGATCGAAAGGCCCCGGTCCGGCATGCGGTCCGGGGCTTTTTTCATCAGGAAGGACGCTTGTTGCGCATCATCTCGAGGAACGTCGGCAGCATCCGCTCCTTGTCGGCATTGATCCGTGCGATATGCGGCCCCTGGTGCAGACGCTCCAGCAGTTCGGCAGCCTCTGGCAGGTCGGCCAGCAGGTCGATGTTCAGGACCTTCTTGCCGACCTGGGCCGCCAGGTCGACCGAGAAGCAGAACATGATGTCCGCCAGGGTCATCTGCTCACCTGCCACATAAGGCGCGAAGCGACCACTACGCTTGAGGGTGGCGAAGCCGGCCAGCAGGTCGGTGCGGGCCTTTTCCTTGACCCACGGTTCGACCGACTGCCCGAAGAAGCTCTGGGCGTAGCAGGTGCGCGCCGGGAGCTCGATGTAGAGTTCGATTTCCTTCATCAGCTCACGGACTTTCGCCCGCTCGAACGCATCGGTCGGCAACAGCGGTGTGCCTGGCTGGCTTTGCTCCAGGTATTCGAGGATCACGCTGGTTTCGCTTAGGTAGCCCTGCTCGGTTTCCAGGACCGGGACCTTGCCACGTGGGCTGACTTTCAGCGTTTCCGGGGTTTTCCCAGGAATCAACTGCACCTCTTCGAAGGGCAGGCCTTTTTCCAGAAGCGCCAGCTTGACCATGTTGTAGTAGTTGCTGACAGGGAATCCGTGAAGCTTGAGCATGAAAACAGTCTCCAGGCCGTAAGAAATGGCCCAACCGTTATAGCCCTGTCAGACCCTGCGTGGCTAGTGCTCGCGGGCGTGCGGGTTCGCGCCAGCCCCAGGCCCATGGCACACTGCCGGCTCATCCACAGGAGCAGAGCCATGAGCGAGTCCAACGACGTCGACTACAACGACGAAGAAGAAGCCTTTGTCGAGGCGACCCTGACCCAGGCCGTCGAAAACCAGATCGAAAGCGGCGAACCGCCCGCAGCGAAGGCGACTTACAACAAGCTGAGCCTGGTGGGCTACGAGCGCGAGGACATCCTCAACCTGATGGCGCATGTCTTGGCGATCGAGATCGACACCATGCTCGAGCAAGACCGCGCTTTTGACAATGTCTGGTACGAAAACGCCTTGCGCGCGTTACCAGAACTGCCGCCTGAGGCTGATCAAGGCAACGCCTGAAAAGCCTGACTACACTCCTGGCTCAGGCATCGGCAACGGTGCCTCCGTCCTCTCTGGAAGTCAGGAGTCGTCATGTCTTTCACACCTGAATTGATCGCCGAACTGGAAGTCCTCGCGCTGTTCAACCTGGACAGTAGCCAGGAGGGCATCAAGGTCCACAGCAAGGCCTCGCCCCGCTTGATCGAGGCGGCCCGGCGTCTGCACGACAAGCAGCTGACCAGTCAGCCCGATGGGGGCTACCTGACCAGCCTGGGGCACGATGCGGCAGAGCACGCTCAACAACTGCTGACCATCCTGGAAATCGCCGAGGCTGCCTGAGCGACCCTTCGCACTGCGTGGGGCCGCACTAAATCACCGGCTGGTTGTCCATTCCTGTGCATGCAGGAGTCGACAGCCAGGCGGTACAAGAGCCTCCTGACACACGACGAATGACGAAAAAATGGCGTCAATTCATCGACTTTTCCTGAATCGGATGATCGACTCAGGCTAAACTCGCGCCGCTGCTGCTGTCTGCTTCGAGTGCGCAATGATCCCTCCCCTTTCTCCACCCACCGACTCATCCGACCCTATCGAACCTGCCTTGCCTGGCGTGCTGCACGCACGGTTCATGCAGATCAATCGAGGGCGGCTGGGCCGTGCGCTGGAAGGCCTGGAGGCTTCGCAACGTCGCGTGCTGAACCTGCTGCCCCTGCTGCTGCACCACAATCACCCTTCCCTGCCTGGGTATGTGCCGCGCATGACGCGCGCAGGCCTCTGGGGTTTCCGACCAACCCCGCAGCAGCTCGCCGAGGTCATGCGCCTGACGCGCTCGCTCGCCGAGGCGGCCTCTGCGCCGGACCATGCGCCCGTGGTCGAAGGGGTGTACCTGATCGGCAGCCTGGGCACGCTGGCGCAAACCACGCGCAGCGACATGGACGTCTGGGTGTGCCATGCCGCCGAGCTCGACCAGCCCAGTCTTCAGGCGCTGCGTACCAAGTGCCAGCATCTGGAAACCTGGGCCGCCCTTCAAGGCGCCGAACTGCACACCTTTCTGATCGAGCCGCGCAGTTTTGCCCAAGGACGTCGGGTCAGCCAACTGAGCGCCGAAGACTGCGGCGAAGCCCAGCATTACCTGTTGCTCGACGAGTTCTACCGGACAACGATCTGGCTCGCAGGCAAGACACCGCTATGGTGGCTGGTACCTGCCTCGTGCGAACAGGACTACCGCGGCTATACCCAGACGCTGTTGGCCAAGGGGCTGATCCGAGGCGATGCCCACCTCGATCTCGGGCACCTGGCCCACATTCCCAAGAAAGAATTCATCGGTGCAGGCTTCTGGCAACTGTTCAAGGGCATCGAGTCGCCTTACAAGACGGTGCTCAAGCTGTTGCTCATCGAGGTCTATGCCAGCGAATATCCACGCGTGCGCTGCCTGGCCGTGGACTTCAAGCAGGCCGTCCATGCCGACCGCGTCGGCCTCGACGAGCTGGATCCGTACGTGATGATCTATCGGCGCGTCGAGCGCTACTTGGCGCAACGGGGCGAATCCAGGCGCCTCGAACTGCTCAGGCGCAGCCTCTACCTGAAGGCGGAAAAGCCGGCGAATGCCACGCGGCATGCCTGGCAGTGCCAATTGCTCGCGCGTCTGGTGAGCGAATGGGGCTGGCGCCCTGAACACGTGGCGACCCTGGACGGCCGAGCGCGCTGGAAGGCTGGTCAGACCCTGGCCGAACGCAGTGGCCTGGTCAGTGCGTTGAGCCACAGCTACCGTTTTCTCTTGCAGTTCGCAGGCTTGCACGACCCTGCCAATCAACCCATTCCCCATGGCCTGAGCGTTCTCGGCCGACGCCTCTATGCGGCCTTCGAGCGACGCGCGGGCAAGGTCGAAGTGATCAATCCTGGCCTGGCGTCGAACCTGGAAGAAGCGGTGGTCACGCTGGCATGCCTGCCTGACGCCCAGGTGCCAGGCGCGCGGCATTGGCGCCTGTATGCCGGTATGATCGGCGATGTGGTGCAGGGCACGCAGGACACGCTCATCCATCGGACCCGCCACGTGGTCGAACTGCTGGTCTGGGCGCACTGCAACGGCGTGATCACCTCGCGCACCCAACTCGTGCTGTCAGCCTCTGCGGACGGTGTCGATATTGCCTGTGTGACAGGCTTGCTGGATTGCTTGCGACAGGCGCTTGCGTGGCCGCTGGAAACGGTGATCGACTGCCGCCTGCTGCAACCGAGCATTGCCGACCGCATCCTGCTGCTGGCCAACGTCGAACCAGGCATGCATCGTTGCAGCGAGGCGCGGCCACCGAGCGAGCCGGTGCTCTTGTCGCTCGACCAGGTGACGCTCACCAGCTGGAACGAAGTGTTGGTGCGGCGCTACGAAGGCCGTCAGGCCCTGGACCATTGTCTGCGCCACCTGGCTGCTGGCCTGACCCGCTACACGCCCAGACCGCGCCTGCAGGTCCGCGGCCTGGGTACCGAGCACGATCGCGCTCTTGGCGAACGCATCAAGGCCATGCTCTGCGCCCACCCTCTGCAACTGGACAGCCGCACCGATGAATCGCACACGTGGCCTGGGGTGGACAGCCTCGATCAGGTGGACGGCCATGCCGTGAGTGCGCTGCTGGCACATGCCAAGACCGACTGCATCCAAGTCTTTCACCGGCTGCAGACGGGGTTCGCCGACCTGTACGTGCTGGATGAGCGCAACCGGCTCTGGTACCAACGCCAGGCGTGCGGCAACGAGCGACAGTTGCTGATGCCCTTGCACCGATTCCTGCAAGCCATGCTAGTACGTCATGCCGCACGCTTGCGGCTGGACGTGCCGCACCGGCCCCAGTCGGCCCTGGCTTACTATCGACTGTCGCCCGACCCAGGTTTCAAGGCCTACCGGGTCGAGGCGCGGCCGACGCCAACAGGCGACAACCCGTGCTATTACGAGGTGCAGGCCTTGTTGCGTGCTACCACGGGAGGTGGCCACGAGGTGACCTGGTATTGCGACCAAGTGCCATTCTCGCGGCTGGAATATGGCGATCGGCTCGACACCGTGGTCGTCGAGCAGATCCTGAAGCAGCGTCGAGGCGCCGAGCGCTACCCCTGCTACCTCACCGACCTGGATCTTTCGGACCTGTTCGACGAAGGCATCGGCTCGACGCTGTGCTGCCTGCAGTACAAGCACGCGCTGGAGCGCGCGCTCAATCGCAGGCTCGACGCCATGGCGCCCTGACCCGGTCGGTTCAGCGGTCGAAGTGCCCGGCTGCCTCGGGTTGGTAGTCGACGCTCAGCAATCGCAGCTTGAGGGTCTTGCCCGCCGGTGCCGGCCAGTCGATCTGGTCCCCGACGGAGAGACCCAGCAAGGCGCTGCCGATTGGTGCGAGGATCGACACATTGCCTTCCACGCCTGCGTCCTGCGGGTACACGAGGGTCAGGTGGTAGTCCTTGCCGCTGGCCTCTTCGCGGCAGTGCACACGCGAATTCATGGTGACGACACCGGCGGGGACCTGCTCGGCACCGACGATCTGCTCGGCGCGGTCAAGCTCGTCCTGCAGGGCCAGGACCCCAGGCGTGGCCTCGTCGAGGGTGTCGAGCAGACGCTCCAGACGCTGGACGTCCAGCCGGGTCAGGGTCAGTGAGGGTCGAGCATTCATGATTGGGTCAGGCTCCTTCTTGACGCGCAAATAAAGCAAAACCCCGCACGAGGCTGCATCACCGTGCCTGGCTGGCGACGGCCGGAAGGCAGTTCGCTGGCGAGTGGCGCGACGACACGCCCCGAAACGGGGTCGACGGGTGTTCGGCGAGGCCGGACAGTCCGACCCTACCACAGCCTACCGAATACTCAAGCCTGCGCAGAACGCGCCGAGGTGGCGCGCGCCTGCGCCTGCTCACGGATCTGCCGCCGACGCTGATCGTCGGCCGAGCGCCATTCGCGGATGTGCTCGACCGGGCGATGACAACCGAGACAGACGCGTTCGGCATCCAGCCGGCACGTGCCGATGCAGGGCGATTTCACCGCCGGGCTGACGTTGGCGTAGAGCGGTTTCGGAGGGCGTACGTCGGTACTCATGTCAGATCTCGTCGAAGTCCAGCTTCTCGCCGGCGCGTTCCCAGACGATCCGCTCGAGCATTTCACCCAGCAGTTCTTCGCTCTTTTCGCACACCCACTTGCCGCTCTCTTCATCGTAATCGAAGTGGAAGCCGCCGGAGCGGTCGGCCAGCCATAGCTGGCGCAAGGGTTCCTGGCGGCTGAAAATCAGCTGGCTGCCGCTGTCGAACGTGACGGTGAGCACGCCCGCCGAATTTTCCATGTCCAGGTCGAGGCCGCTTTCGTCGAACAGATCTTCCAGGGCCTGCTGGGTCGCATCGACCAGGTCGTGGAAACGCGCTTCACTCAAACTCATTGCATGAACCTCGAAAATGGCTGCACCGGTGCAAGCCGGGCACGATACGAGCGCTGGGTCGCGATTGCAAAGAATACCGTGTCAGGCCCGGTCGCTGGCCCGTCGGGCGCACCGGTCGTCGCATAGGCAAGCAGGCGACCGCTCGGTATACTCGGCCGCAAGACTGCCTATTTCGAAGGATTTCGCCAATGAAGCGCCTGATTTCCTCCCTCGCGGCGCTGGTCGCTGTTGCCTGCCTCGTCTCTGCCTGTGGCCAGAAGGGTCCGCTGTACCTGCCAGACGATGGCAAGGATGGCAAAGACGCACACACCTCGCACCAGCATCAGCACCAATAAGGGTTACCCATGGACGCTTTCCACTACCGCGACGGCGCGCTGTTCGCGGAGGGCGTGGCGCTGTCGGCCATCGCCGAACGGTTCGGCACGCCGACCTACGTCTACTCCCGTGCTCACATCGAGGCGCGTTACCGCAGCTACACCGATGCCCTCGAAGGCACGTCGCACCTGGTCTGTTTCGCCGTCAAGGCCAACTCCAACCTGGGCGTGCTGAACGTCCTGGCCCGCCTGGGCGCAGGGTTCGACATCGTGTCCGGCGGTGAGCTGGAGCGTGTGCTGGCGGCGGGCGGCCGAGCCGACCGCGTGGTGTTCTCGGGCGTCGGCAAGACGCGCCAGGACATGCGCCGCGCCCTGGAAGTGGGCGTGCACTGCTTCAACGTGGAGTCGGCCGACGAGCTCGAGCGTCTGCAGGACGTGGCGGCCGAACTGGACGTGCGTGCACCGGTCTCGCTGCGGGTCAATCCCGACGTGGATGCCGGTACCCACCCGTACATCTCCACCGGCCTGAAGGAAAACAAGTTCGGCATCGCCATCGACGACGCCGAGGCGCTCTACCTGCGCGCGGCCCAGCTGCCGAACCTGGAACTGGTCGGGGTCGACTGCCACATCGGTTCGCAGCTGACCACCCTGGCGCCTTTCACCGACGCGCTCGATCGCCTGCTGGTATTGGTCGACCGCCTGGCCGACTGCGGCATCCACCTGCGTCACCTGGACCTGGGCGGCGGTGTCGGCGTGCGTTACAGCGACGAACAGCCGCCGTTGATCACCGACTATGTCAAGGCGGTCCGCGAACGTATCGGCGATCGCGACCTGGCCCTGGTCTTCGAGCCAGGCCGCTACATCGTGGCCAATGCCGGGGTGCTGCTGACCCGCGTCGAGTACCTCAAGCACACCGAGCACAAGGACTTCGCCATCGTCGATGCAGCGATGAACGACCTGATCCGCCCAGCCCTTTACCAGGCCTGGATGGGTGTCAAGCCGGTGCAGCCACGAGGCGGTGAAGGCCGCAGCTACGACGTGGTCGGACCGATCTGCGAAACCGGCGACTTCCTCGCCAAGTCGCGGACGCTGGACCTGGCCGAAGGCGATCTGCTGGCGGTCGAATCGGCCGGTGCCTATGGCTTCGTGATGAGCTCCAACTACAACACCCGTGGTCGCTGCGCCGAGGTTCTGGTCGATGCCGACCAGGCCCATGAAGTGCGCCGCCGGGAAACCGTGGCCGAGTTGTACGCGGGCGAAAGCCTGTTGCCGGAGTGACCCCATGCTGCTGCGTTTCACCAAGATGCACGGGCTGGGGAACGACTTCATGGTCCTGGACCTGGTCAGCCAGCACGCGCACATCCAGCCCAAGCATGCCCGGCAATGGGGCGACCGGCACACAGGGGTCGGCTTCGACCAGTTGCTGATCGTCGAGGCGCCGAGCAACCCGGACGTGGATTTCCGCTATCGGATCTTCAACGCCGACGGCTCCGAGGTCGAACAGTGCGGCAACGGCGCGCGCTGTTTCGCCCGCTTCGTACTGGACAAGCGCCTGACCGCCAAGAAACGCATCCGCGTGGAAACCAAGGGTGGCATCATCGTGCTCGAGGTGCGCAACGATGGGCAGGTACGCGTCGACATGGGTCTGCCCGTGCGGGTCCCGGCCGACATCCCGTTCAAGGCGCCGGCCGAGGCGCTGAACTATCCGCTCGAAGTGGACGGGCAGACGTTCGACATCGCGGCACTGTCGATGGGCAACCCCCACGCCGTCCTGCGGGTCGAAGACGTGCACGACGCACCGGTGCACACCCTGGGTCCGAAGATCGAGCATCATGCACGCTTCCCCAAGCGGGTGAATGTCGGCTTCCTGCAGGTGGTCGATCGCCATCAGGCCCTGTTGCGCGTCTGGGAGCGCGGCGCCGGCGAGACCCAGGCCTGCGGGACCGGCGCCTGTGCGGCGGCGGTGGCCGCGATCAGCCAGGGCTGGATGGATTCACCGGTGTCGCTCGACCTGCCCGGTGGCCGGTTGAGCATCGAATGGGCCGGCCCTGGCAAGCCGGTCATGATGACCGGGCCGGCGGTTCGGGTCTATGAGGGACAGATTCGTCTTTAAGCGAGGACTTTCATGAGCGACCGGCCCAAGGGTTCATCCACGGCTCTCCACGATCTCGATGCCGAGGCCGTGGTGGCCTTCCTTCGGGCACGCCCGACCTTCTTCGCCGAGCACGACGAATTGCTGGGCACCTTGCACATTCCCCACCAGCGCGGCGACAGCGTGTCGCTGGTGGAGCGCCAGCTGAAGCTGCTGCGTGAGCGCAACATCGAAATGCGCCATCGCCTGTCGCAACTGATGGACGTGGCCCGCGACAACGATCGGCTGTTCGAGAAGACACGCCGGCTGATCGTCGATCTGCTCGATGCCAGCCACCTCGAAGACGTGGTGATGACGGTCGAGGACAGCCTGCGCCAGGACTTCCAGGTGCCGTTCGTCAGCCTCATCCTGTTCAGCGAACACCCGGCCTCGGTCGGGCGCTGGAGCAGCCTGAGCGAGGCGCAGCAGGCCATCGGTGGCCTGCTGAGCAGCGGCAAGGCCGTCAGTGGCAACCTGCGCGATCACGAGCTGGCCTTCCTGTTCGGCGAGAGCCAGCGCCGCCAGGTCGGCTCCAGCGCGGTGGCAACGCTCGATCACAATGGCCTGCATGGCGTCCTGGCCATCGGCAGCCCCGATCCGCAACACTACAAGAGCACGGTAGGCACGCTGTTCCTCAATCACATTGCCGACGTCCTGGGTCGGGTCGTGGCGCGCTCGCTGCAATCGCTGCGCCCGGTGCGCTGATGGAGCGCCAGCTGGAGGCGTATTGCGCCTACCTGCGCAACGAGCGTCAGGTTTCGGGCAATACGATCCAAGCGTACCGGGGCGACTTGCTCAAGGTGCTGGCGCACTGCAAGGATCAGGCGATCGGCAGCTGGTCCGACTTGCAGATCCAGTCACTGCGCCACTTCATCGCCCGTCAGCACCACCATGGCCAATCCTCGCGCAGCCTGGCGCGGCTGCTGTCGTCGGTACGCGGTTTCTACCGTTACCTGATACGCGAAGGCCTATGCCAGCATGACCCGGCCAACGGCCTGTCGCCTCCCAAGGGCGAGCGTCGGTTGCCCAAGGTGTTGGACACCGACCGCGCTCAGCAACTGCTCGAAGGCGGCGTCGACGATGACTTCATCGCCCGTCGTGACCAGGCGATGCTCGAGCTGTTCTACTCCTCGGGGCTGCGCTTGTCCGAACTGGCGGGGCTCGATCTGGACCACCTCGATCTGGCGGCCGGCCTGGTTCACGTCGTGGGCAAGGGCAACAAGGCCCGTGTCCTGCCGGTCGGCCGCAAGGCTCGCGAGGCGCTCGGCGCCTGGTTGAAGCTGCGCGGGCTGGGCGGGCCGCTCGATGGCGCGGTATTCATCACCCGTCAGGGGCGGCGCCTGAGCACGCGCGCCATCCAACTCCGCGTCAAGGTGGTGGGTGAGCGTGAGCTCGGCCAGCACCTGCACCCGCACATGCTTCGCCATTCTTTCGCCAGCCATCTGCTGGAATCTTCCCAGGACCTGCGTGCCGTGCAGGAGATGCTCGGCCATGCCGACATCACCACCACGCAGATCTATACCCACCTGGACTTCCAGCACCTGGCCGCGGTGTACGACAGCGCCCACCCCCGGGCCAAACGCAGCAAGGGTACCGACTCATGAGCATCACGCTGATCACCTTCGACCTCGACGATACGCTGTGGGATACGCCGCCCGTGATCGCCAGTGCAGAACTCGTCCTGCGTGACTGGATCAAGGCCCATGCCCCGGCGCTGGGCGAGCTGCCGGTCGAGCACCTGCATGAGGTACGCGAGCGTGTGGTGCAGGCCGAGCCTGGGCTCAAGCACCGCATCAGCGCCTTGCGCCGCCAGGTGCTGTTTCAGGCATTGCGCGCACTCGACTACCCTGAGCCACAGGCACAGGCCCTGGCTGACGAGGCGTTCGAGGTGTTCCTGCACGCCCGTCATCAGCTGGAGATCTTCCCACAGGTACAGCCCATGCTCGAGCGCCTGGGCCAGCGCTATACGATAGGCGTGGTGACCAATGGCAACGCCGACGTGCGTCGCCTGGGCCTCGCCGATTATTTCGATTTCGCCTTGTGTGCCGAGGACCTGGGTGTCGGCAAACCGGATCCGGCGCTCTTCCTGGAAGCGCTGCGACTGGGCAACGCGCAGGCGACACAGGCCGTGCACGTGGGCGACCATCCGCGTGACGACATCGCCGGAGCACAGCGTGCAGGATTCAAGGCCGTGTGGTTCAACCCACAAGGCAAGCCCTGGCAGACCGAGCAGGCGCCGGATGCCGAAATACGGTGCTTGTCACAGCTGAACGACGTTCTGGCGCAGTGGCAGTAGCCGCTGTGCTCATCGGGAGAAGGGGGTATTTGCCGTCGAACGGCAACGGCCAGGGCTCCTTCGGTCGGAGCCTGCCGTGAAAGCGCTGGCCAACGCACGCTTTCACGGGTGATGCAGTGCCCGAAGACGTCCCTCAGATAGGACGGCTGCCGTACTTGTTGTCCGGCTTCTTGGGCGGGTCGGCGACCACGTTGGCCTCCACTTCCTGAATTCTGCCGCCACGCGACAGGAACTCTTCCATGGCACGGGCCAGGGCATCGCGTTCTTTCTGCTTGGCCTCCAGGCTCGGCATGTCATCTACCGACACCGCAGCCTTGGCCTTGCCCTTGGCAGCAGGTGCGGGGCTATCGTCTTCGCCTGCGTCTTCAGCGCCTTCGTCGGCCGCTGCATCGAGGGCCTCGTCGGCCTCCTCATCACCTACTTCGAGGTCGTCGTTTTCCAGATCATCGTCGCTCATGTCGTTCCCCATGCCATGCTAAAGGCAGATTGAGTTTGCAGCCAGTGACGCCGTAGACCGACGATCACAGGCAAAAATTCCACGGACGTTCGGCAAGCCTCGGTCGTGTCGACCCCTTCGTCAGAAGGTGGTCGCGGTGCAACGCCGCGGGCGCGGACGTTGACGAAATTCGACGCCATGGGCTGGCATTCGCCACCATCGCCTGCGCGTGTATCGATCGATACGCCACGCAAACGGATGCGCCATGACATGCGTTGGCGCGCATTCTAGCGCGCTCGCAGAAAAAGCAAAGCACCAGAAATGCCCAGTACGCTGTAAGTTTTCTGCCGTGCGCGACAAGCGCGCCGCAACTGGCTTCGACCGCCCCGAACGGGCGAATCGCAGGCGAAAAAATGCCCGGGCAAGCCGGGCAAGTGGACACCGTGCGCGTCGTTACAAGTTGTAGCCGCGCTCGTTGTGTTGAGCCAGATCGAGGCCGACCGACTCTTCTTCTTCACTGACCCGCAGGCCCATCGTCACATCGACCAGCTTGAGGATCACATAGGTCACGACGGCGGTGTAGACCACGGTGACGAGTACGCCCTTGGTCTGAATCCACAGTTGCAGAGCGATGTCCTGCACCTCGCCGAAGCCACCCAGCGCAGGGGCCGCGAAGGCACCCGTGAGGATCGCGCCGACGATGCCACCCACACCGTGTACGCCGAAGGCATCCAGGGAGTCGTCATAGCCCAGCTTGCGCTTGAGGCGGGTGGCGCAGAAGTAGCAGACCACCCCGGACACCAGGCCGATCACCAGGGCACCCATTGGCCCAACCGTACCGGCCGCTGGCGTGATCGCCACCAAGCCGGCGACGACCCCCGACGCAATGCCCAGCGCGCTTGGCTTACCGTGGCCGATCCACTCGGCGAACATCCAGCTCAGGGCAGCGGCGGCCGTGGCGATCTGGGTCACCAGCATGGCCATGCCGGCCGTGCCATTGGCAGCCGCGGCGGAGCCTGCGTTGAACCCGAACCAGCCGATCCACAGCATGGCAGCGCCCACCAGGGTGTAGCCTAGGTTGTGCGGTGCCATGGGCGTGGTCGGGAACCCCTTGCGCTTGCCCAGGACCAGGCAGGCCACCAGGCCGGCGACACCTGCGTTGATATGCACTACGGTGCCGCCGGCGAAGTCGAGCACGCCCCAGTCCCACATCAGGGCGCCATCGCCGCCCCAGACCATGTGCGCGATGGGCGCATACACCAGGGTGAACCAGACGGTCATGAACACCAGCATCGCCGAGAACTTCATGCGTTCGGCAAAGGCGCCGACGATCAGCGCCGGGGTGATGATGGCGAAGGTCATCTGAAAGGTGATGAACACCGGCTCAGGGAACGAGGCGGTCAGGCTCTGCGGCGTGACGCCTGCCAGGAAGGCCTTGGACAGCCCGCCAACGAAGGAGCTGGCGTTGAGCACGCCCTTTTCCATGCCAGTGGTATCGAAGGCCAGGCTGTAGCCGTAGACCATCCACAGGATGCTCATCAGACCGGTGATGGCGAAACATTGCATCATCACCGACAGCACGTTCTTGGAGCGCACCATGCCGCCATAGAACAGCGCGAGGCCGGGGATGGTCATGAACAGCACCAGGGCCGTGGCCGTGAGCATCCAGGCGGTGTCGCCGGAGTTCAGGGCGGGGACGGCGTCTTCGGCCAGGGCCAGCCCAGGCATTACGAGGGACAATAGGGCGCCTAGCCCTGCGGTCGTGCGCAGAGTCATGTTGTTTTCTCCTGGGGCTTTGGGGTTTGGTGAGGCGCTAGGTCAGATCGCGTCGGTGCCGGTTTCACCGGTACGGATACGGATCGCCTGTTCCAGATTGACCACGAAGATCTTGCCGTCGCCGATCTTGCCGGTGTTGGCCGCCTTGGTGATGGCGTCGATCACGCGGTCGAGGTCCTTGTCGTCGATGGCCACCTCGATCTTCACCTTGGGCAGGAAGTCGACGACGTATTCGGCACCCCGATACAACTCGGTATGCCCCTTCTGACGGCCGAAGCCTTTGACCTCGGACACGGTGATGCCTTGTACGCCAATCTCCGACAGGGACTCGCGGACGTCGTCCAACTTGAATGGCTTGATGATGGCAGTGACTAGCTTCATGAAACTCTCTCCCGATTAGGTGGACTTGCCCCAGGAAAACAAACCCGCGGCCAGTCTAAGCGCAGCGCATGGCTTTGTAACGCATCCTCGACGGTATCCTCGTGCCCACTCTGCGGTGTGCCCGGTCGTAAGCCATTGCTCAGGCCGGTACTTCTCCGTACGGGGTTCGAGAGCCGCATCAGTGCATGCTCTGAGGGAGGTTTTGCAGAATCCTTGCCAAGTTGGCAAAGGCCTTTGAAAACAGCTGCTTGCCAGAAATCCGTTGGAAAATCGTGCCACCCTTTTCATCGGTCTGCACAGCTTCGGTGCGCGCCGTCGACGGGGCATGCTCGAAAATCGTGCAGGCCTGACGTTCTAGAGCAGCGTGCTACACTGACGCTCTATTCATGTCTTGCGGAACGTCGCCCCATGCTCGCGCCCAAAGCCTTTCTCGATGCCCTCAGCGACCAGGCGTCGCGTCTGTTCTCGGGGGACGGTGCTCGCCCCCGCGCCGACCTTGAAGGTCAGTTCAAAGCCCTGATGCAAAGTGCTTTCAGCAAACTGGAGCTGGTCAGCCGTGAAGAGTTCGACAGTCAGATGGTCGTGCTGAGCCGCACGCGGGCCAGGCTGGAAGCTCTGGAACAACAGGTCGCTGCTCTCGAAGCGCGCCTTCAGCCTGCGACCGAGGCCACGGCGAGTCCACTGACGCCCTCGGCCCTTTACCCCGAGCTGCTGTTTTCCTATGGCACCCTTCAGGACAAGGCCGTGCAACTGGCCAAGTTCGGTCGAGAACTCACTGGCCAGGTCGATCGCATGCTGGGTTACCGGCAGGACTGGGTGGAGATCACCGACCCCGCCGTTGTCGCGACCAGTGGCAAGTCCCGTCACCCCATCGTCTTTCCCAGTGACACGGCGGATGACAGCGTCAGCGGCCAGGTCTTCCAGATCTCGGCCGAAGAGCTGGCAGCGGCCGACGATTACGAAGTGTCGGACTACACCCGGGTGGCCGTTACCCTGGCTTCAGGTTTGACTGCTTGGGCTTACGTCCGGGCCTGAACGATGGCCAGTCCGATGAGCGTCATGGGGTTGGCCCAGGTTCATGTTTCACGTGGAACATAGGGAAAATGGCAACAAAGCCTTCAGATTTTCCCTATTCGTCGTAGGCCTTTTCCCAAATATGCTCGGTTCGTACATATGCCGTTGCATTGAGTCCTGCGCCCTCCTAGTCTCGACCGGTCGCCGAAAAAAGCGACCGGTTGTGACAGGCCGTTTTGCTCGAAGAGATGCATGTACTCGCCGTTATGGCAGGTGTACGTGGGGCACCTCGTGTGCGCCGGGTCTCTCTTCGTCCTCGGTCTGTCAACCCGCGTACAGCTGCCACCTTTCATGTTTGACAGCAGCCGCGTGGCAGCTCCACCTGACGAGGAGCCTTTGCATGCTGAAGATCGTACCGGACCCACCCATCCCTTCTTTCGAAGACCTGCTCACCTACGCTGCCGAGCACCTGACGTGTGCCCAGTTCCTGACCCGCAAGATCACACGCGTGCATCCGGGCAGCGTGCACCATGAGCAACTGCTGGCGGCAGCGAACGACCTGCAGACCATCTACGAACGCATGGAACAGATGCTCGGGCAGACCCAAACGTGCCATTGAGCCATGGCGCAAGATGCGCCTGTGCCAGAGCGACGCCCATGGCACAGGCGTCCTGGCGTGACCCTCGGATGATCGAGGCCATCGCCGCCCCTGCCCTCCCGCCTGACCGATGGCCCTGGGTCTTTGCCGTGAAGAGGACAGGCTGACACGGTTGATCGGAAAAGACCTATCCCCTGAGGCAACCTGTCGTCTTGACGTCGCCCCCTAAAATTTGATGGGTGGAATAATTCGGTTACAATGGCTGAAACGTTTCAAAGCCTAGACTTGCCAGGATGGCCGGCGGGCAGGCGTTCATGTTGCTCAAGCCGCTGAATCCATCCCTATAAGAAGCCAGCGCTGAAGACATTACCCATTGGGGCTGAGCAATCGCTCCTGAAGACCACCGATCGTCGCACTCGACTGTCAGACCGTGCCAGCGCTTACCAGGCCTGCAGGGATCTATCGAGAGAGCGGCGGGTGGATAACGTACGGTACTGGATAATTCAATGTTCAAAAAGGCAAGCAAGACCCTGTTGGGCCTGGCCGTTGTCGCGGGCTTCATGCAGGCCCACGCCGAAGAGACCAAGAAAGTCGATGTCCTGTTGGTAGGCGGCGGCATCATGAGTTCGACCCTGGGCATCTGGCTCAGCGAGCTGGAGCCGAGCTGGTCGATGGAAATGATCGAGCGCCTGGACGGCGTCGCCGAAGAGAGCTCGAACGGCTGGAACAACGCCGGCACCGGTCACTCGGCCCTGGCCGAGCTGAACTACACCCCAGAAGACAAAGACGGCAACATCAACATCTCCAAGGCCGTCGAGATCAACGAGTCGTTCCAGATCTCGCGTCAGTTCTGGTCCTGGCAGGTGCGCAACAACGTTCTGAAGAACCCACGTTCGTTCATCAACTCGACGCCGCACATGAGCTTCGTCTGGGGTGACGACAACATCCGCTTCCTGAAGAAACGCTACGAGGCGCTGCAGGCGAGCCCGCTGTTCCGTCCGATGCAGTACTCCGAAGACCACGCGCAGATCGCCAAGTGGGTCCCGCTGATGATGGAAGGGCGTGACCCGAACCAGAAGCTGGCCGTGACCTGGACGCCGATCGGCACCGACGTGAACTTCGGCGAGATCACCCGCCAGTTCGTGGGTCACCTCAAGACCAAGGACAACTTCGACCTGAAACTGTCCACCGAGGTCCAGGACATCACCCGCAACGACGATGGCTCCTGGCACGTCGAGTACAAGAACCTGAAGGACGGCAGCAAGAGCGCGACCGACGCCAAGTTCCTGTTCATCGGCGCCGGTGGCGGCGCGCTGAAGCTGCTGCAGAAGTCCGGTATCCCTGAAGCGAAGGAATACGCCGGCTTCCCGGTGGGCGGTTCGTTCCTGGTCACCGAGAACCCGACCATCGCCATGCAGCACATGGCCAAGGCCTACGGCATCGCCTCGACCGGTGCGCCGCCCATGTCGGTTCCACACCTGGACACCCGCGTACTGGACGGCAAGCGCGTCATCCTGTTCGGCCCGTTCGCGACCTTCTCGACCAAGTTCCTCAAGCAAGGCTCGTACTTCGACCTGCTGAGCAGCATGACCCTGCACAACACCTGGCCCATGACCCGCGTGGGCATCGACCAGTACCCCTTGGTCGAATACCTCGCCGGTCAGCTGATGCAGTCCGACGACGACCGCTTCGCTGCCCTGCAGCAGTACTTCCCGCACGCCAAGAAAGAAGACTGGCGCCTGTGGCAAGCCGGTCAGCGCGTGCAGATCATCAAGCGTGACGAGCAACTGGGCGGCGTGCTGAAGCTGGGCACCGAACTGGTGACCTCGAAGGACGGTTCCATCGCGGGCCTGCTGGGTGCCTCGCCAGGCGCCTCGACCGCTGCCCCGATCATGCTGGGCGTGCTGGAGCGTGTGTTCAAGGACAAACTGGCCACGCCTGAGTGGCAAGCCAAGGTCCACCAGATCGTGCCGAGCTATGGCACTCGTCTGAACGACTCGGCCGCCAAGACCCAGGAAGAGTGGAACTACACGTCCAAGGTGCTGCAGCTCACTCCGCCGCCGGTGATCGATGCCTCGGTTCCGGCGTACGACGGGTCGTCGTCTGCACCCGTGCAAGCCAATCCAGCGGCCGACATGGCCCTGTGATGACCTGCCCTCTCAGTCGCCCGGCGACTGAGAGGGGCTCAGGCACCCCCTCAAGCCACGGACCCGAGCGCTCGGATCCGTGGCTTTTTCGTAAAAGCCGTTCGGCCCTCATGCATGGCGCTTTGCCATCTTCTGCTGTATACCTCAGCACTACCGCCGCACTCCATGCGTCGCTGCCTGTCCAACAGGTTGGACCAGACTCGTCCGCATCTTGGAACGAGCGTGCGCCCCGACCGCCATGGAAGCGTCCTCGCCACCACGGTGAGCCTGCACGGCAGTGATCGCACGCCCTCGGGGGAACGATCGTCGCCTCCTCTTCACCGACTCAATGGACACTTCCACATGGGCGAACAATCCAACAAGCGAGCCTGTGCTTCGTGCCTTGACGGCAAGGCACTGGATTTCGATTTCAGCATGGCCTTCCAGCCGATCGTCGACCTGCGCGATTCGAGCATCTACGCCTACGAGGCCCTGGTACGCGGTACCGACGGCAGTGGCGCACCCAGCGTGCTGGCCCGGGTCAACGACACCAACCGCTACGCCTTCGACCAGTCCTGCCGGATCAAGGCGATCGAGCTGGCGGCCCGCTTGCAGATCCCCTGCCTGTTGAGCATCAACTTTCTGCCCAACGCCGTCTACCAGGCCTCCAACTGCATCCGCGCCACCCTGGCGGCAGCACGACGCTTCGACTTCCCGACCGACCGTATCATCTTCGAGATCACCGAGCAGGAAGAGCTGACCGACAAGGAACACCTCAAGAGCATCGTGCACGAGTATCAGCGTCGGCAGTTCAAGACTGCCATCGACGACTTCGGTGCCGGCTACTCCGGCCTCAATCTGCTGGCCGAATTCCAGCCTGACATCATCAAGCTGGACATGGCGCTGGTGCGCAACATCGACACCGATCGCGTGCGCCAGGCGATCGTGGAAGGCATCGTCCGGATCTGCAAGACCTTGCACATCCAGGTGGTGGCCGAAGGCGTGGAAACCCCTGAGGAGCTGGAAGAGCTGCAGCGCCTGGACATCGCCTTGTTCCAGGGTTACCTGTTCGCACGCCCCGCGTTCGAGGCCCTGCCCGTGGTGAACTGGCCGAGCGCCTGATCCAGGTCGCCCCGTCTCGACGCGCGAGCTGGCCCGCCATCGCGCAGCGCTTCATCCCTTGAGCTGATCACGAAAGCTCTGGATCAACGGCTCGCGCGCCCTGCCCCGTCGTATCGCCAGGGAAAACGGTGCCTGGTAACCGAAGGTCGCCGGTACAAGTACCTTGAGCCGTTTCTGTTCGACCCAAGTCTGCGCATAGTGCTCGGGCATATAGCCGATGTAGGCACCCGACAGCACCAGGATCATCTGCGCTTCCATGGACTCCACCGTCGCCGCGCTGTGCTTGAAACCGTGCCGGGCCAGTTCGGCCTGGCTCCAGTAGCCACGGCCGACCATGCGTTGCTGGGTGATGGTGTCGGGAGAGATGCGCGGCTGGTCGAACAGCGGATGGCGATCGCTGCAGTAGAGCCAGTGCTGCTCACGGTACAAGGGCTGGTAGAGAAGACCGTTCATGCGGATCGAAAAGGCGCCGATGGCCAGGTCCAGCCGGTTCTCCTGCACCCCCAGTTGCAGCTGCGCCGGGCTCAGCACGCTCAGGTGCAGGTGCACGGCGGGGTGCTCCTGGCTGTAGGCACCGATCACATCCGCCAGCGGCAGCGCCGGATCGGTGACGGTGGAGTCGAGCACGCCCAGGTTCAGGGTGCCGCGCAGCTCGCCCTTGAGGGCAGCGCTGTAGCGCTCGAACCCCTCGAACTCGGCCAACAGGCGCAGGGTTTCCTGATGAAAGCGTTCGCCCTTGCTGGTCAGGCTGAAACCGCCTCGACCGCGATGACACAGCACGATGCCGAGCTGGGTTTCCAACTGACTCATGTAAGTGCTGATGGCCGACGTGGACAGGTTGAGCTCGTGCTGGGCCGCTGCGAAGCCCTGGTGACGTACCACGCTGGCGAAGATGCGCAGCAGTTTGAGGTCGGTCAAGGGAGAGAACATGGGGGCTCCAAGCACAGGGACGGTGCCATTCTAAGAGCAGTCGACGACGTCGCGGTAGACGTGTGAGGGCAGACGCCAAGGTCGGCCCTGGCAAGACGCAGAGACGGCGATAGTTTAGAAATCTCTGAACTATCTTTTTGCCGCCAGCGATTCTTTTGCCTGCCACGCGTTACCAGAATGGCCGCACATCAATGACAACAACAGTGAGGCCACCCGTGGACCAGCCCCGCCACCAGCCTTTGGGCGGCAACGACATGCCCCGTTTCGGCGGCATCGCCACCATGCTGCGCCTGCCGCATGTGCAGACGCCCGACGCCCTGGACCAGCTCGATGCGGCCTTCGTCGGTATCCCTCTCGACATCGGCACGTCGCTGCGCTCCGGCACCCGCTTCGGCCCGCGGCAGATCCGCGCCGAATCGGTGATGATCCGCCCCTACAACATGGCCACCGGCGCGGCGCCCTTCGACTCGCTGAACGTTGCCGACATCGGCGACGTTCCGATCAACACCTTCAACCTGCTCGACGCCGTCCGCATCATCGAGCAGGAGTACGACCGCATCCTCGACCACGGCATCATCCCGCTGACCCTGGGCGGCGACCACACCCTGACCTTGCCGATCCTGCGTGCGATCCACAAGAAACACGGCAAGGTCGGCCTGGTGCACATCGACGCCCATGCCGACGTCAACGACCACATGTTCGGCGAGAAGATCGCCCATGGCACGACGTTCCGCCGTGCCCAGGAAGAAGGCCTGCTCGACAGCGACCGCGTGGTGCAGATCGGCCTGCGAGCCCAGGGCTACACCAGCGAGGACTTCAACTGGAGTCGCAAGCAAGGTTTCCGCGTGGTGCAGGCCGAAGAGTGCTGGCACCGATCCCTGGCCCCCTTGATGGCCGAGGTCCGCGAGCAGGTCGGTGGCGGGCCGGTGTACCTGTCCTTCGACATCGACGGCATCGACCCGGCCTGGGCGCCAGGCACGGGTACGCCCGAGGTGGGTGGCCTGACCACCATCCAGGCGCTGGAAATCATCCGCGGCTGCCAAGGCCTGGATCTGGTGGGCTGTGACCTGGTCGAGGTCTCGCCGCCCTACGACACCACCGGCAACACCTCGCTGCTGGGCGCCAACCTGCTCTACGAAATGCTCTGCGTGCTGCCAGGTGTGGTGCGTCGATGATGGCTGTGTCGATGGGCCGTGCGGCCGAGGTGCAGGCCGCTGCCGAGGCGTTGGTGGCGGCGTTCGCCAGCAACGATACGGCACGTTATTTCGCCTGCTTCAGCGCAGACGCCACGTTCGTGTTCCATACCCAGCCGCAGCCGCTTTCGCTTCAGGGCTATCGCGCACTCTGGCAGCGGTGGCAGGCCGAGGGCTTTGCCGTGCTGGGCTGCCGCTCCAGCGGGGCTCACATCAGCCTGCAAGGCGATGAGGTGGCGATCTTCATCCATGACGTCGCGACCCACCTGCGCCTGGAGGGCGAAGAACACCACCTGCACGAACGCGAGACCATCGTCTTTCGTCGCCAGGCCGGGCACTGGTTGGCGTGCCACGAGCATCTGTCCGCCCCGAGCCTGAGCTGAACCTTCAGCGCGCGCAGGGCCACCCTCCCCGCGCACGCTGCCGCCCCACACCCGGGGGCCTTGCTGTGACACCGCCCACCGGCCCTTGCCGGGGGTGAATAAAAAGGCCGGTGCGCCTGAGCCGGCCTTACAAGAACCGTGACAGGCACCGGAGACACACCATGAGTACGGGTATCGAAACCTTTGGCGTCGAGCAGATTCCCGATGCACAGCGCGATGCAGCCCCCATCGACCTGTTTCGCCTGATCTTCGGCGGCGCCAACACCTTCGCCACCGCGGTGCTGGGCAGCTTTCCCGTGCTGTTCGGCCTGTCGTTCCAGGCCGGCGTGTGGGCGATCGTCCTGGGCGTCGCGGTCGGTGCGCTGATTCTCGCGCCCATGGGCGTGTTCGGCGCGCTCAACGGCACCAACAACGCAGTGTCGTCCGGCGCGCACTTTGGCGTGCATGGGCGCATCGTCGGTTCCCTGCTCTCCCTGCTCACCGCCGTGGCGTTCTTCTCGCTGTCGGTGTGGAGTTCGGGCGACGCCCTGATCGGCGGCGCCAAGCGCCTGGTCGGCCTGCCCGAAAACGACCTGACCCTGGGCCTGGCCTATGGGGTGTTCGCCGTGCTGGTGCTGGCGGTCTGCATCTATGGGTTTCGCATCATGCTGTGGGTCAACAAGATCGCGGTGTGGGCATCGAGTGTGCTGTTCCTGCTGGGCCTGGTGGCCTTCGCCGGGCCGTTCGACATGCAGTACGCCGGCACCCTCGACGTCGAGCAGACAGGGTTCTGGGCCGCCTTCATCGGCGCGGCGTTGCTGGCGATGAGCAACCCGGTGTCGTTCGGCGCCTTCCTCGGCGACTGGTCGCGCTACATACCCCGCCACACGCCCAAGCGGCGAATCATGCTGGCGGTGGTCGCGGCCCAGGCCGGTACGCTGATTCCGTTTCTGTTCGGCCTGTGCACTGCCACCCTGGTGGCCACCCAGGCGCCGCAGTACATCGAGGCCAGCAACTACGTCGGCGGCCTGCTGGCGATTTCGCCGGGCTGGTTCTTCCTGCCGGTGTGCCTGATCGCACTGATCGGCGGTCTGTCGACTGGCACCACCGCGCTGTACGGCACGGGCCTGGACATGTCCAGCCTGTTCCCACAGGTACTGAGCCGCGCGGTGGCCACGCTGCTGATCGGTGTGGCGGCGATCGCCTTCATCTTCATCGGCCGCTTCGCCTTCAACCTGGTCCAGAGCGTCTCGACCTTCGCCGTGCTGATCGTCACCTGCACCAGCCCCTGGATGGTGATCATGATCCTCGGCCTGATCGTGCGCCGTGGCGTCTACCACGCCGATGACCTGCACGTGTTCACCCGCGGCGAGCGCGGTGGGCGCTACTGGTTCCAGCACGGCTGGAACTGGCGCGGCCTGGGCGCCTGGGTTCCGAGCGCGGCGCTGGGCTTGTGCTTCGTCAACCTGCCCGGCCAGTTCGTCGGCCCGCTGGGCGACCTGGCCGGTGGCATCGACATCAGCCTGCCGGTCACCTTGGGCATGGCGGCGCTGCTGTACCTGACGCTGCTCAACCTGTTCCCGGAGCCGGCAGAGGTCTACGGCCCTCTCGGCCCGCGCTGGGTGCGGCAGAAAAGCCCTGTCGGCTTGAGGCTCGAAGGCGCCGGAATCGCCTGATCATCCCTGTGGCCTTTCACACACCGGGCGTGTAGGGCCCGGTGCCCTTTCCTTCCAGAACAATGAGAACAACACCATGCTCCTGGATATCTCCGTAGTGATCCTTTACGCCGCCGGCATGCTGCTGCTCGGCTGGTACGGCATGCGTCGCGCGCGCACCCAGGACGATTACCTGGTGGCCGGCCGCAACCTGGGCCCGGCCTTCTACCTCGGCACCATGGCCGCCACGGTACTGGGCGGTGCGGCGACCGTCGGTACCGTGCGCCTGGGCTATGTGCACGGCATCTCCGGGTTCTGGCTGTGCGCCGCTTTGGGCGCCGGGATCATCGTGCTCAACCTGTGCCTGGCCAAGCCCCTGCTCAAGCTGCGCATCAGCACCGTGACGCAGATTCTCGAGCGCCGCTACACACCCATGGCGCGTCAGGCCAGCGCAGTGGTGATGTTCGCCTACGCGCTGATGATCGCCGTGGTCTCGACCCTGGCCAGTGGCACCGTGCTGCAAGTGCTGTTCGACCTGCCCTTCGTCACCGCCATCCTCTTGGCCGGGGGCGTGGTGGTGGTGTATTCGAGCATCGGTGGCATGTGGTCGTTGACCCTGACCGACATCGTGCAGTTCGTGATTAAGACCATCGGCCTGATGTTCGTGCTGCTGCCGATCTGCCTGTGGCGCGTCGGCGGCTGGGAGGCCCTGCACGCCAAGCTGCCCGAGACTGCGTTCAACTTCACCACCCTCGGCTACGACACCATCCTCACCTACTTCCTGATCTACTTCTTCGGCATCCTCATCGGCCAGGACATCTGGCAGCGCGTGTTCACCGCGCGCAGCGAGGGGGTGGCGCGGGTGGCCGGCAGCTTGGCCGGGGTGTATTGCGTGCTCTACGGCCTGGTCGGTGCGCTGATCGGCATGTGCGCCAAGGTGCTGCTGCCGGACCTGGCCGATGCCAACAACGCCTTCGCCTCGATCGTGCAGAGCGCCTTGCCCGACGGCATTCGCGGCCTGGTGATCGCCGCCGCGCTGGCGGCGATGATGTCCACCGCCAGCGCCGGCCTGCTGGCCGCCTCGACCACCCTCACCGAAGACCTGCTGCCCAGGCTGCGCAATGGCCGCGCCTCGAGCCTGGGCATGTCGCGCGCGTTCACCTTCGTCACCGGGGTGGTGGTGCTGGGCATCGCGCTGGTCGTCAACGACGTCATCGGCGCGCTGACCCTGGCCTACAACCTGCTGGTCGGCGGCATCCTGATCCCGATGCTCGGCGCCATCTACTGGAAACGCGCGACCACCACCGGGGCGATCCTGAGCATGGCGCTGGGCTGCGGCACGGCGCTGGTGTTCATGTTCCGCGACGGCCTGGAGGCCAACACGCCGATCTACTACAGCCTGGCCGTCGGCCTGCTGGCCTTCGTGCTGGGCAGCGTGCTGACCCGTCCGCAGCTGCGCGCCACGCGCATGGCCTGATGCCCGTCGTCGATCCGATGCATGCGATGTCGGCCGACAAGCGCCGACACTGCACCTTCGTTCAAAAGGAAAAAGCAGCATGACCTCTTGTGGAGAGTTTCTCATCCAGCAGCTCCAGGCCTGGGGCGTCGATACCGTGTTCGGTATTCCCGGCGTGCATACCGTGGAGCTGTACCGCGGCCTGCCCGGCAGCGGCATCCGCCACATCACCCCGCGCCATGAACAGGGCGCGGGCTTCATGGCCGACGGCTATGCACGGGTCAGTGGCAAGCCGGGGGTGTGCTTCATCATCACCGGCCCCGGCATGACCAACATCCTCACGGCCATGGGCCAGGCCTACGCCGACTCCATCCCGATGCTGGTGATCAGCAGCGTCAACGAGCGCGCGCGGCTCGGCCTGGGCAAGGGTTACCTGCACGAGCTGCCCAACCAGCGGGCGATGGTCGCCGGGGTCAGCGCGTTCAGCCACACCCTGATGAGCGTGGAGGAACTGCCGGAGGTCCTGGCACGCGCCTTCGCGGTCTTCGACAGCCAGCGCCCGCGGCCGGTGCACATCGAGCTGCCGCTGGACATCATCACCGCGCCGGCCGACCACCTGACGGTACGGCCACGCTGCCGCCTGCCACGTCCGGCGGCCGATGCCTGCGCGTTGGCCGAGGCCGCGACCCGTCTGCGGGATGCCCGCCGCCCGTTGCTGCTGCTCGGTGGCGGCTGCGTCGAGGCGCAGGCCGAGGCCGCGGAACTGGCCACTCGACTCGATGCGCCCACGGCGCTGACCATCAACGCCAAGGGCCTCTTGCCGGGCGACCACCCGCTGCTGCTGGGCAGCAATCAGTCCCTGGTGCCCGTGCGCGAACTGGCGCTGGACGCCGATGTGGTCCTGGCGATCGGTACCGAACTGGGCGAGACCGATTACGACGTGGTCTTCGACGGCAATTTCCGCCTGGGCGGCGCGCTGATCCGTGTCGACATCGATGCCGAGCAACTGACTCGCAACCATGCACCCAGCCTGGCCATCCTCGGCGATGCCCGGCAGACCATGCAGGCCCTGCTCGCGCACCTGCCGGCCCGGACGCCGAGCCTGGACAGCCCTGGCGCACGGCGGGCCGCCCACGTCCGTGGCCGGCTGGCCGAGGACTTCACCGGCTGGGCGCACTACCGGCGCCTGTTCGACTGCATCCTCGAGGTCCTGCCCGAAGCACGCTTCGTCGGCGATTCGACACAGACCGTCTACAGCGGCAACCACCTGGTGGAGCTGGCCGGCCCGCGCCGCTGGTTCAACTCGTCCACCGGGTACGGAACCCTTGGCTACGGCTTGCCAGCCGCCATCGGTGCCAAGCTGGCCGACCCCCAGCGCGCGGTGATCAGCCTGATGGGCGACGGTGGCATCCAGTTCAGCCTGCCGGAGCTGGCCAGTGCGGTGGAAGCGCGGGTCGGCCTCGTCGTGCTGCTGTGGAACAACCAGGGCTACGGCGAGATCAAGCGCTACATGGAGCGTCGCGACATCACGCCCCTGGGCGTGGACATCTACACGCCGGATTTCCTCGCCATCGCCCGCGGCTTCGGCTGCGCCGCCGAGCGCGCCCGTGATCACGCGCACCTGCAGAGACTGCTGCGTCAGGCCCCCGACGACCGCCCCCTGATCATCGAGATCGACGAGGCACCGCCGTTCGCGCCCTGAGCCCTCGACCGCTTCCCCGTTCTGCCTGGCGTGAACCTTCGCAGGCAGGACGGCGCGCTGCGGGCCGAACGTACCCGGCCCTGCCCTCATCAATGGACAACTGGAAACGACCATGAACACCCCTCACTACATCGACGGCCAGTGGGTCGAAGGCGCAGGCAACGACTGCCTGGTGGTCTACGACCCCTCCCTGGCCCGCCCCATCGCCGAACTGCGATCGGCCGACCGCGCCCAGGTGGATCACGCCGTCGCGGCCGCGCGCCGAGCCCTGCCCGCCTGGAAGGCGACCCCGGTGGCCGAGCGTGCTGCCTTGCTGCGCGGTTTCGCCGAGCACCTGGTGCAGCAACGGGATGCGTTGATCACCCTTCAGATGCGCAACAACGGCAAGCCCCGCCACGAGGCCGAGGTGGACGTCGACGATGCCGTCGCTACCTTCACCTATTACGCGGCCCTGATCGAGCAGCAGGACACGTCGCCTGAGGTGGCTCTGGCCGCACCGGGATTCACGTCGCGCACGCGGCGCGAGCCCGTCGGCGTGGTCGGGCTGATCGTGCCGTGGAACTTCCCGCTGGTCACCAGCGCCTGGAAGCTCGCGCCTGCCCTGGCCGCAGGCTGCACCGTGGTGCTCAAGCCTTCGGAAACCACGCCGCTGATCGAGCAGACCTATGCCCGCATCGCCGAGCGGCTCGGGTTGCCGGCCGGGGTCTTCAACCTGGTCATCGGCCAGGCCGAGACCGGCGCGGCACTGAGCGAGCACCCCGGCCTGGACAAGCTGTCGTTCACCGGCAGCAACGCGGTGGGCAGCCAGGTGATGCGCAGTTCGGCCGCCTACTGCCGACCTGTGACCCTGGAACTGGGCGGCAAGTCGGCGATCCTCGTGTTCGACGATTGCGACCCGGATCAGGCGGTCGAGTGGATCGTCGCCGGCATCTGCTGGAACGCCGGGCAGATGTGCTCGGCCACCTCGCGCCTGCTGGTGCAGGACGGCATCGCCGAGGCCCTGCTGCCACGCCTGCAAGCGGCTTTCGCCGCCCTGCGGGTGGGCAACCCGCTGACCGACGCCATCGACATGGGCCCGCTGACCAGCGCGGCGCAATGGCACAAGGTCGCCGAATACTTCCAGATCGCCCGCGCCGAAGGCCTGCGCTGCCTCACCGGCGGCTCGACCCTGGCGCGCGAAGGTTGGTTCGTCAGCCCGACGCTGTACGTCGACGTGCCTGGCAGCAGTCGCCTGTGGCAAGAAGAGATCTTCGGCCCGGTGCTCTGCACCCAGCGCTTCTCCACCGAGGCGCAGGCGATCGCCCTGGCCAACGACAGCCGCTTCGGCCTGGTCGCCACCGTCGCCAGCGCCGATCTGGCACGTGCCGAGCGGGTGGCCGGTGCGCTGGACGTTGGCCACGTCTGGATCAACTCGGTCCAGGCCGTCTTCGTCGAGACCTCCTGGGGCGGCACCAAGGGCAGCGGGATCGGCCGCGAGCTGGGGCCCTGGGGGCTGGCCGCCTATCAGTCGATCAAGCACGTGACCCGCTGCCTCGGCTGAGCCCCGCCGTACCGAACGACCGACACCCCTCCCGGGATGCCCTGACCGCGCGCAGGACGCACGCCAGGCCTGGCTTCGAAAAAGCCCGGTGTGCCCCGTCGCGCCCGGCGTCTCTCAGGGTGTCGCCTCCCCTCGCAACAAGGAAACGAGCCGCAATGGGTGTGACACGACGTAAATTCTTGGTGGGCAGTGGCCTCCTGGCCATCGCTGGCGGTGCCGGGGTGCTGACCCCCATGCTGACTCGCGAGGGCCGTTTGATCCCTGGCCGCCCCAGGACGGGCTTCGTGGCCGGTACCGACGGGCCGCTGCCGACGCAGGCGGATGTGGTGATCGTGGGCGCGGGTATCCTGGGTATCATGACCGCGATCGATCTTGCCGAGCGAGGCCTGTCGGTGGTCGCCGTCGAGAAGGGTGAGATCGCGGCCGAGCAGTCCTGTCGGTTCTACGGCCAGGCCATGACCTACCGCATGCCGGACGCCACCTTCCAGCTGCACCACCTGGCCAAGCAGCGATGGCGCGAGATGAACGCCAAGGTCGGGGTCGACACCAGCTACCGCACCCAAGGCCGGGTCGAGGTCCCGCTGGACGAGCATGACTTGGAGCAGGTGCGCGCCTGGATCGAGGCCAGGACCCGGGAAACCGCGGGCTCGCCGGTCCCCTTCAGGACCCGCATGGTCGAAGGCCGTGTGCTCGAACAGCGCCTGCGTGGCGCGGCGTCGTCCTGGACGATCGCCGGGTTCGAGGAGGACGCTGGCAGCCTGGACGCCGAGATCGCCTCGTTCGTCATGGCCGAGTACGCCAAGCGGCTCGGGGTGAAGTTCTACACCCAGTGCGCCGCACGGGGGCTGGACACCCAGGCCGGCGCCATTTCCGATGTGGTGACGGAGAAAGGCGTCATCCGCACGTCCCGCGTGGTCGTGGCGGGCGGTGCCTGGTCCCGGCTGTTCATGCAGAACCTGGGGGTCGACGTGCCGACCTTGCCGGCCTACCAGTCACAGCAGCTGATCAGCGGGGCGCCCCAGGCACCTGGTGGCAACGTCGCCCTGCCGGGCAACATCTACTTCCGCGAGCAGGTCGATGGCACCTACGCCACCTCGCCCCGCGTCGTCGTCGCCCCCGTGGTCAAGGAGTCGTTCCTCTACGGGTACAAGTACCTGCCACTGCTGGCCATGCCGGACTTCCCGGTGCACGTCTCGCTGAACCGGCAACTGCTCGACTCGCTTTTCCAGCCCACGCAGTGGGCTTTGGACGAGGTCACGCCCTTCGAGCGCAACCGGATCATGACCGCCGCCCCGGACCTTCCGGAGCTGAACGCCTCCCTGGAACGGTTGAAGGCCGAGTTCCCGGCCTTCAGGGCCTCGACGCTGATCGATCAGTGGAGCGGCGCCATGGCCATCGCGCCGGACGAGAACCCCATCATTTCCACGGTCGAGCGCTACCCAGGGCTGGTCCTCAACACCGCCACCGGCTGGGGCATGACCGAAAGCCCGGTGTCCTCCCGGCTGGCGGCGGACCTGCTGCTGGGCCAGACGCCGAGCCTCGACCCACGCCCGTTCAGGCTCGATCGCTTCTGACCGTAACGCGTTGCACCCTGCCTGAGACGCTCACGTGGCGCAGGCAGGCTTTTCTCAGCCCAAGGAGGTTCCCATGAAACCCGCTTTGAAGACGTTTGCCCTGTCCGTCCTGATCGCTGCCAGTGGCGCACAGGCCCAGGAGGTCGTGCGCCACGATGCCGGCGACTTTCCGATCTCGTCGGCAGTCGAGATCCCTGCTGGCAAGACCTTGGTCTACCTGAGCGGCACCGTGCCGTCGGTGATCGACGCCCAGGCGGCCAAGGATTCCCTGGCCGCCTTCGGCGACACCAGGGCACAGACGGTCGATGTGCTGGAACAGATCCAGCGCCAGCTGAAGACGCTCGGGCTGACGTTCAAGGACGTGGTGAAGATGCAGGCCTTCCTGGTCGGCGGGCCCGAGCATGGCGGCGTCATGGACTTCGAGGGCTTCATGGCCGGCTATACGCAGTTCTTCGGCGCGGCTGCCGGGCAGCCGAACCTGCCGGCGCGCTCGGCCTTCCAGGTCGCGGGGCTGGCCCATCCCGCCTGGCGGGTCGAGATCGAAGTGGTCGCGGTGCGTCCCTGAGGGCGTCGTGCGCTGACGACCGGACATGAAAAAGGGGCATGCACCTCGGTGAGGGCTGCCCCTTGTCTACCACCGCGCTCGAAGCCGGGCGCGTTCACCCGGCCTGCGCTTACTCGTTGATGCGTGGGTGCTGCTGCACCAGCAGCTTGCGCTTGGCTTCCAGCTCGGCCATCTGTGCGTCGATGTCTTCGATCTTCTGCTCGATGTTGTCGTGATGCTCCTGCAACAGCTCACGCGCCTCGTGGATGTCCGACGCCGCCGGTGCCGCGCCACGCAGTGGCTTGTTGGCGGTCTCTTTCATGGTCACGCCGGTGACCAGACCGATCAGCGCCACCACCATCAGGTAGTAGGCCGGCATCATCAGGTTCTGGGTGGTTTCCACCAGCCAGGCGGCGACGGTCGGGGTCAGGCCGGCGATCAGCACCGAGATGTTGAAGGCACTGGCCAGGGCGCTGTAGCGGATGTGCGTCGGGAACATCGCCGGCAGGGTCGAGGCCATCACGCCGATGAAGAAGTTCAGCAGCACCGCCAGCAGCAGCAGGCCGGCGAAGATCAGCCCCAGCACACCGCTGTTGATCATCATGAATGCCGGGATCACGAACAGGAACAGCCCGATGCTGCCCATGATGATGAAGGGCTTGCGACCGATCTTGTCACTGATGAAGCCGATGACCGGCTGCACGAACAGCATGCCGACCATGATCGCGATGATGATGAGCACGCCGTGGTTTTCGCTGTAGCCGAGGTTGTGCGACAGGTAGCTCGGCATGTAGGTCAGCAGCATGTAGTAGGTGACGTTGGTCGCGATGACCACGCCGATACAGGTCAGCAGGCTGCGCCAATGCTTGGTGGCGACCTCCTTGAACGACACCTTGGGACCGGCGGCCAGGCCTTCGCGGTCGCCCTGCTCGAGCTTGTCGACGTGCTGCTGGAAGGCCGGGGTCTCTTCCAGCGCATGGCGCAGGTAGAGGCCGATCATGCCCAGCGGCAAGGCCAGGAAGAACGGAATGCGCCAGCCCCATTCGAAGAACTTCTCTTCGCCGACGATGGCCGAGATCATCACCACCACGCCTGCGCCCAGCACGAAGCCGGCGATCGACCCGAAGTCCAGCCAGCTGCCGAGGAAGCCGCGCTTGCGGTCCGGGGCGTACTCGGCCACGAAGATCGAGGCACCGGTGTACTCACCCCCCACCGAGAAGCCCTGGGCCATCTTGGCGAGCAGCAGCAGGATCGGCGCCCAGATGCCGATCGACGCGTACGAGGGAATACAGCCGATCGCGAAGGTACTGAGCGACATGATCACGATCGTCGCGGCCAGGACTTTCTGTCGCCCGTAACGGTCGCCCAGGGCACCGAAGAACAGGCCGCCGAGGGGGCGAATCAGGAAGGGCACCGAGAAGGTCGCCAGGGCGGCGACCATCTGCACGCTGGGGTCGGCGTTGGGGAAGAACACCTTGCCGAGCACGTAGGCGACGAAGCCGTAGACGCCGAAGTCGAACCATTCCATGGCGTTGCCCAGTGCGGCGGCGGTGATCGCCTTGCGCATCTTGGCATCGTCGACGATGGTGATGTCGTTGAGCCCAATGGGCTTGACGCGTTTCTTGCGTAATTTCATGCGGGGTACCTGATCGCTGTCGTGTCTCGCTGGGGCGAGCTTCAAAGAAACGGTTCTGACCAGCGCACGAGAGGGCGCTGTGCTTCCATTCAGAAACCTTTTGAATCAGATCAGGAAACAGGTGAAATAATTCAGCGCCTGCCGATTATTTCGTGGTGTGAAGGTTTTGCGGAGGGACAAAAGGCGCGCCAACGACGCCCGCGACTCAGCTGATCGGGTCCTGCCCCAGGACCTTGCTCAAGGCCACGCGGGCGTCTTCCAGCTGCACCAGTGCCGCATGCCGCGCGCCCAGGGCGTCGCCGTTCTGGATGGCGGTGAGGATCGCCTGGTGCCGGGGCAGCGCCAGCTGGTCGAAGTTGGAGCGCTGGTTGGAGTAACGCACCGATTCGCGCAGGGCCAGCGACAGCATGTTGCACAGGTAGGCCAGCAGGTCGTTGTGCGTGGCGTCGGCGATGCGGGCATGGAAATCCAGGTCCGGCTGCAGGCGCTCTTCCGGCGTGCTGGCCTGCTCCATGCGTTGGTAGGCCTCGGCGATCGAGGCGACGTCCGCCTCGGTGGCGTTGCTCGCCGCCAGGGCCGCGGCTGCCGGCTCGATGACCCAGCGCACGCTCGAGAGCATGTTGAAGAATTCCTGCTGGGGCGTGGCCTGCATCAGCCAGTGCAGTACGTCCGGGTCGAGCATGTGCCAGTCGTGCCGTGGCCTGACCAGGGTGCCGACCCGCGGCTTGGCCTGGACCAGCCCCTTGGCGGTCAGCGCCCGCATGGCCTCGCGAAACACCGGCCGGCTGATCGCGTACGCCTCGCACAGGCTGGCCTCGGAAGGCAGCTTCTGCTGGGGCTGGAGCTGACCGGAGACGATCTGCAGGCCCAGGTCCTGGACCAGGGTGGCGTGCATGCTCTTGCGCGGCGAGGGCTGGCGGTAGTTCATGGGGGCGCAGGGGACGTCCTTCAGGCGTGGCCGCGCATCATAGCACCCCTGCGCCGGCAACGGCCCCGCCGTCGGCCCGGCGCGGCCTGACAGGCCCGTGCTCAATGGGAGTGCTTGGGCACGGCCGAACCCCGACAGCCGACCAGGAAGTCGAAGTCGCAGCCTTCGTCGGCCTGCATGACGTGGTCCAGGTAGAGCCGGGCGTAACCGCTGGTGATCAGCTGCGGCACCGGCGGCACGTCGGCCAGGCGCCCGGCCAGTTCCTCGTCGGAAATGTCCAGGTGCAGGCGGCCCTCATGGCAGTCCAGTTCGATCCAGTCGCCTTCGCGCACCGCCGCCAGTGGACCGCCCGCCGCCGCTTCCGGTGCCACGTGCAGGACCACGGTGCCATAGGCGGTGCCGCTCATGCGTGCGTCGGAGATGCGCACCATGTCGGTCACGCCCTGGGCCAGCAGCTTGGCCGGCAGCCCCATGTTGCCGACCTCGGCCATGCCGGGGTAGCCCTTGGGCCCGCAATGCTTCATCACCAGCACCGAGTTGGCGTCCACGTCCAGCGCCGGGTCGTTGATGCGGGCCTTGTAGTCTTCGAAGTGCTCGAACACCACGGCACGGCCACGATGGCGCATCAGCGCCGGGGTCGCCGCCGACGGCTTGAGCACCGCGCCCTTGGGCGCCAGGTTGCCACGCAGGATGCAGATGCCGCCATCGGCCACCAGCGGACGCTCCAAGGGGCGAATCACCTCTTCATCGTACAGCGGCGCGGCCTGGCAGTTGTCCCACAGGCTCTGGCCGTTGACCGTCAGGGCGCCTGGGTTGGGCAGCAGGTCGTGCTCGCCGAGACGGCGGATCACCGCAGGCAGCCCCCCCGCATAGTAGAACTCTTCCATCAGGAAGCGGCCCGAGGGCTGCAGGTCGACCAGGGTCGGTGTGCCACGGCCGATGCGGGTCCAGTCTTCCAGCTGCAGGTCGACGCCGATGCGCCCGGCGATGGCCTTGAGGTGGATCACCGCGTTGGTCGAGCCACCGATGGCGGCGTTGACGCGGATGGCGTTCTCGAAGGCTTCGCGGGTGAGGATCTTCGACAGGCGCAGGTCCTCGCGGGCCATGTCGACGATGCGCATGCCCGACAGGTGCGCCAGCACGTAACGGCGCGCGTCCACCGCCGGGATGGCGGCATTGTGCGGCAGCGAGGTGCCCAGTGCTTCGGCCATGCAGGCCATGGTCGAGGCCGTGCCCATGGTGTTGCAGGTGCCGGCCGAGCGGGACATGCCCGCCTCGGCCGAGAGGAATTCGTTGAGGTCGATCTGCCCGGCCTTGTAGGCCTCGTGCATCTGCCAGACGATGGTCCCGGCGCCGATGTCGCGCCCCTTGTGCTTGCCGTTGAGCATCGGCCCGCCGGTCACCACGATCGCCGGGACGTCGCAGCTGGCCGCGCCCATCAGCAGCGCCGGGGTGGTCTTGTCGCAGCCGGTCAGCAGCACCACCGCATCCACCGGGTTGCCCCGGATCGATTCTTCGACGTCCATGCTCGCCAGGTTGCGGGTAAGCATGGCGGTCGGCCGCAGGTTGGACTCGCCGCTGGAAAACACCGGGAACTCCACCGGGAAGCCACCGGCCTCCAGCACCCCTTTCTTCACGTGTTCGGCGATCTTGCGAAAGTGCGCATTGCAGGGTGTGAGCTCCGACCAGGTGTTGCAGATGCCGATGATCGGACGGCCATCGAAGGCATGGTCGGGGATGCCCTGGTTCTTCATCCAGCTGCGGTACATGAAGCCGTTCTTGTCGGCCGTACCGAACCATTGGGCCGAGCGTAGCGGTTTTTTGTTATCGGACATGACGGCACCTTATTGGTATTACTATTTAGCAGTGTTGAGCGGACTCTAGCGACAAAACAGCCTCATGTGAAGGGTTGTTGCTTCAAATAGTAATACTATAAGATGATCTAGACCGTTGATGGCCTGCCATGGGCCCCAACCGCGTGTTGCATCCATTACAAGAACAATTGGAGACATCGCCATGGTTCATGAGCAGCGGCTCGTCCGCCTGATCACGTGGAAACTCATTCCCTTTTTGGTCCTGCTGTATCTGGTGGCCTACGTCGACCGCTCTGCGGTGGGCTTCGCCAAGCTGCACATGGGTGCCGACATCGGCCTGGGCGATGCCGCCTATGGCCTGGGCGCCGGGTTGTTCTTCATCGGCTACTTCTTCTTCGAAGTGCCCAGCAACCTGCTGCTCGACCGCTTCGGCGCGCGGCGCTGGTTCGCCCGCATCCTGCTGACGTGGGGTGCGATCACCATCGGCATGGCCTTCGTCACCGGCCCCATGGGCTTCTACGTCATGCGCCTGCTGCTGGGCGTCGCCGAGGCCGGGTTCTTCCCGGGCGTGCTGTACTACATCACCCAGTGGTACCCGGTGCGCCATCGCGGCAAGATCCTGGGCTTTTTCATCCTCTCGCAGCCGCTGGCGATGCTGGTGACCGGGCCGCTGTCCGGCGCACTGCTGGGCCTCGACGGGCTACAGGGCCTGCACGGCTGGCAATGGCTGTTCATCTGCATCGGCACCCCGGCGGTGCTGCTGGCCTGGCCGACCCTGCGCCTGCTGCCCGATGGCCCGGCCACGGTACGCTGGCTGAGCGAGGCGCAGCGCAGCTGGTTGCAGGAGCAACTGGCCAACGACCTGCGCGAATTCGGCCAGGCTCGCCATGGCAACCCCTTGCATGCCTTGAAGGACCGCCGGGTCCTGCTGCTGGCACTGTTCTACCTGCCGGTCACCCTGAGCATCTATGGCCTGGGGCTGTGGCTGCCGACGCTGGTGCATCAGTTCGGCGGCAGCGACCTGGTCACCGGCTTCGTCTCGGCGGTGCCCTACCTGTTCGGCATCATCGGCCTGCTGATCGTCCCACGCAGCTCCGACCGCCTGAACGATCGCTACGGCCACCTCGGCCTGCTGTATGCCCTGGGTGCGGTGGGCCTGTTCTTCAGTGCCTGGCTCAGCGCGCCGGTCATGCAGCTGGCGGCGTTGTGCCTGGTAGCGTTCGCGCTGTTCTCCTGCACGGCCATCTTCTGGACCTTGCCAGGACGCTTCCTGTCCGGTGCCAGCGCGGCGGCCGGAATCGCCCTGATCAACTCCCTCGGCAACCTCGGCGGCTACCTGGGGCCCTTCGGCATCGGCGCGCTCAAGGAACACACCGGGCACCTGTCCTCGGGCCTGTACTTCCTGGCCGTGGTGATGCTGTTCGGGCTGCTGCTCACCAGCGTGGTGTACACCCGCCTGGAATGCCGCCAACGCCAGGCCTCGGCGCACACGACCGATGCCTCCCACTGACCCTCTCACTCAACAAGCGAGTACCCCATGCGATTGATCCAATTCGAAACGGCCGCGGGCGAACGCCGCGTAGGTGTGGTGGAAGGTGAGCGCGCCCTGGAAGTCCAGGGTACGCACAGCACCCGGGAGCTGGCCTTGCGGGCCATCGCCGCCGGGCGCGACCTGGTGGGCGAAGTCGAGGCCGCCGGCCTTGGCGAGGCCCACGACTACCTGGCGCTGCTGGCGCAAGGGCGTGTCCTGTCGCCCTTGGACCACCCGGATCCTGCCCACTGCCTGGTCACCGGCACCGGCTTGACCCACCTGGGCAGCGCTGCCACCCGCGACAAGATGCACCAGCAGCAGACCGAGGGCGCGGTGACCGACAGCCTGCGCATGTTCCAGTGGGGCCTGGAGGGTGGCCAGCCGCCCGCAGGCGAGGTCGGTGCGCAGCCTGAATGGTTCTACAAGGGCGACGGAGGCATCGTCGTGCGCCCGGGCGGCGACCTGCCCCTGCCGGCGTTCGCCGAGGATGCCGGCGAAGAGCCCGAGCTGGTCGGGCTGTACCTGATCGACGGCGACGGCACCCCGGTACGGCTGGGTTATGCCCTGGGCAACGAGTTCTCCGACCACGTCATGGAGCGCCGCAACTACCTGTACCTGGCCCATTCCAAGCTGCGCGCCTGCAGCTTCGGCCCGGAACTGCGTGTCGGCGCACTGCCGCCGCACCTGGAAGGCACCAGCCGGATCCTGCGCGACGGCCAGGCGCTGTGGTCCAAACCGTTCCTCAGCGGTCAGCAGAACATGTGCCACAGCCTCGAGAACCTCGAGTTCCACCATTTCAAGTACACCCAGTTCCTGCGTCCCGGCGACATCCACGTGCACTACTTCGGCACCGCCACGCTGTCGTTCGCCGACGGCATCCAGGCACGCCCGGGCGACACCTTCGAGATCAGTCTGGACGCCTTCGGCCAGCCGCTGCGCAACGGCATCGTCGCCCTGCCCGAGCAGGTCCGGCCGGGTCTCGTGAAAAGCCTCTGAGCCTTCCCTTCCTGATAGGAGTTCACCATGTCCGCACGCCAGTTCATCGGCGGCCAGCGCATCGGCGCCGGCACCGTCACCTTGCAGAGCCTCGACGCCCGCACCGGCGAGGCCCTGCCGCAGACCTTCGTCCAGGCCACGCCTGAAGACGTCGCCGCGGCGGCCGAGGCGGCCGAAGCCGCCTTCCTGACCTACAACGGCCTGGCCCCGGCGCGGCGCGCCCAGTTCCTCGACGCCATCGCCGATCAGCTCGACGCGCTGGACGACACCTTCGTCGCCACCGTGTGTCGAGAAACCGCCCTGCCCGCCGCCCGTATCCAAGGCGAGCGCAGCCGCACCAGCCACCAGATGCGCCTGTTCGCCAAGGTCCTGCGCCGTGGCGACTACCTGGGCGCGCGCATCGACCGCGCGCAGCCCCAGCGCCAGCCAATGCCCCGCCCCGACCTGCGCCAGTACCGCACCGGTGTCGGCCCGGTGGCGGTGTTCGGGGCCAGCAACTTCCCGTTGGCCTTCTCCACCGCAGGCGGTGACACCGCCGCGGCGCTGGCCGCCGGCTGCCCGGTGGTGGTCAAGGCGCACAGCGGCCACATGGCCACCGCCGAGCAGGTGGCCGAGGCCATCCAACGCGCCGCCGTGGCCACCGACATGCCCGCTGGGGTGTTCAACATGGTCTACGGCGGTGGCGTCGGCGAAGCGCTGGTGCGTCACCCGGCGATCCAGGCCGTAGGCTTCACCGGCTCGCTTCGGGGCGGCCGCGCCCTCTGCGACCTGGCCGCGGCACGTCCGCAACCGATCCCGGTGTTCGCCGAGATGAGCAGCATCAACCCGGTGCTGGTCCTGCCCGAGGCCGTGCAGGCCCGAGGCGAACGCATCGCCCAGGAACTGGCCGCGTCGGTGGTGCTGGGCGCCGGGCAGTTCTGCACCAACCCCGGTCTGATCATCGGCCTGGCGGGCGAGGCCTTCGACGGCTTCGTCACCGCACTCGGCGCGCACCTGGCGGACCAGGCCGGCCAGACCCTGCTCAACGCCGGCACCCTGCGCAGTTACAGCAGCGGTGTGCAGCGCCTGATGCAGCATCCCGGCGTGCAGCACCTGGCCGGCGCCGAACAGGCAGGCCACGAGGCCCATGCGCAGCTGTTCAAGGCCGACGTCAGCCTGTTGCTGCAGGGCGATGCGCTGTTGCAGGAGGAAGTCTTCGGCCCGACGACCATCGTCGTCGAGGTGGCCAACGAAGCCGAGCTGCGCCAGGCCGTGGAGGCGCTGCACGGGCAACTGACCGTGACCCTGATCGCCGAGCCCCAGGACCTGCAGCGCTTCGCGCCCCTGGTGCCGGTGCTGGAGCGCAAGGCGGGGCGTCTGCTGGTCAACGGCTACCCGACCGGGGTCGAAGTCTGTGACGCCATGGTGCATGGCGGCCCTTACCCGGCGACGTCCGATGCCCGTGGCACGTCGGTCGGTACCCTGGCCATCGACCGCTTCCTGCGCCCGGTGTGCTACCAGGACTACCCGGACGCGCTGCTGCCCCCGGCGCTGCAGAACGCCAACCCCCTGGGCCTGCAACGTCTGGTCGATGGCGAGCACAGTCGTGAGGCGCTGAGCTGAGGCCCGGCGGTACTCAAGTTGCCGGTCTGCCTTGTCTTTCCAGGTACGCAGGTCGGCAAACGCGACTCGACAGCGCCTGGCGCGCTCACTTCCGACACAATCGCGCCGCGAAGAACGAGAGCCAGGCCGCTCCCACCAGCAGGGCGATCCTCAGCGTCTCGAAGAGCATGGACAGCCAGTAGGCACCCGCCGAGCCGTCGAGGGTCAATACCTTCGTGGGTCTGCCGCGCACGTGGATCACATGGACACCACTGAGTAGGGCATCGACCCATTCATAGATGAAGAACGACGCGCAGCCGCCGGCGATGCATCCCATGAGGATGAAACCCAGGATGCTGAAGGAGAAAAAGGTCTTCAGAGAACGCTGTACGGGTTTCATCCGATAAATTCGCCGTCGTCAATGATGGCCACAGCCTACCAGCAGCGATCTGCGCAGGGGACCCTTGCATGCTCTGGTCAAGGCCGCAGCAGGCTTCACGCTGTCGAGGCCAGGCCCTGGCAGAAGAACGGCGTGTGCGATCTACAGTCCAACGGCAGCGCCGTATCACATATCAGGAGTTGCAGCCGCATGGACAAGATCGTGTTGACCCAGAACGACAAGGGCGTCGGTCACGTAGGGGGCGGGGCCTACCTCAAGGACATCACGCTCTGGCCCACGAGCCCCAAGACCGGTGCGCTGCTGACGCCGCTCATCACCACGACCTCGACGTTCTACCCAGGGGATCGCTGCGTGCCCGAAGGCATGGCCCTGACGGTCTTCATCGCCGCACAGCGTTTTGAGGACGGCCGCTACAACGCGGCGCTGCAACGCCGCTACACCCTCACCCAACAGGAAGACCTGCAGGCGCAGATCAGCAACGGTTTCGCCCGCGTCATCCTGCACGAACTCGCCACCGAGCCACTCGTCCCCAGCGACGCACCCCTGCTGCTGGGCCAGGCGTTCATCAACATCGAAGCCATGACCGAGGATGAGTGGGACGAAGAACTCGGCAGCGAAGAGGGTGCGGCCGCCCTGAGCAAGTCGTCGGGTGGCCCGTACTGGCTGCAGGATCCCATCTACGAGGGCAACCGCTACCAGTTTCACCTGCAGCTGCTGGAGTCGGACCTGATCGAGGTCGACCCGAACTACGAAGGGATCTTCGAGGACGGCATCGGCTACCTCTTCATCGACATGCGCGCCCGGCGTGGGCAGGCAGGGGACGAGGCGGGGTATTTCTTCATACAGTACACGTGAGGCAGGGCGTGGCGGCCACGTCCGATCAGCTTCATGCGCCTCGCACCCTTCCTCACACCGCCGCGAAAGGCCATCGCGGTCTTGCAGGAGCGGCCCCTGTGCCGCGATTGGGCCCACAGGGCCTGCAAACCGATCGAGGACACATCCCGTGCTTCCTCAGCGTCCGCCTGCCGCCCGAGCGCCGCGCTATCGTGCAGAGAACATGGTAGCGGCGGGCAGTGTTTGGAAGCGGCATCGCTGATCGATCTTTGCGGCCCATCGCGGCCGGTCCGGCGCCCCGGCAGGGGCCGCTCCTACACCCGTAGTCGCACCTCAGTGAAAGGCCATCGCGGTCCCGCCGGCAAAATCCAGTCGCACTCTCCCCCGCCCTCCTTTCGTCACCCTCGCTATCCTTCCTCCAGCCGCAGGACGCGGCCTCAGCCCCAGCGAACACGGAGTGTCCATGTCCCTCGCCCTTGTCCACAGTCGCGCCCAGGTCGGCGTGACCGCGCCCCACGTCAGCGTCGAAACCCACCTCGCCAACGGCCTGCCCGCGCTTACCCTGGTCGGCCTGCCCGAAGCGACGGTCAAGGAGAGCAAGGACCGGGTGCGCAGCGCCATCGTCAACGCCGGGCTGGACTACCCCGCCCGGCGCATCACCCAGAACCTGGCGCCCGCCGACCTGCCCAAGGACGGTGGGCGCTACGACCTGGCCATCGCCCTGGGCATCCTGGCCGCCAATGGCCAGGTGCCAGTGGCGGCCTTGAACGACTTCGAATGCCTGGGCGAACTGGCCCTGTCTGGGGCGCTGCGGCCGGTGCAGGGCGTGCTGCCTGCTGCGCTGGCCGCGCGTGAGGCCGGGCGCGCGCTGGTGGTGCCCCGCGAGAATGCCGAGGAAGCCAGCCTGGCCAGTGGCCTGGTGGTGTATGCCGTGGGACACCTGCAAGAGCTGGTCGCGCACCTGAACGGGCAACTGCCGCTGCCGCCCTACGCCGCCAACGGGCTGCTGCTGGAAAGCCGGCCCTACCCCGACCTCAGCGAAGTGCAAGGCCAGCTGGCAGCCAAGCGTGCGCTGCTGGTCGCCGCGGCTGGCGCTCACAACCTGCTGTTCACCGGCCCGCCCGGCACGGGCAAGACGCTGCTGGCCAGCCGCTTGCCTGGGCTGCTGCCGCCACTGGATGAACGCGAGGCGCTCGAGGTGGCGGCCATCCAGTCGGTCAGCGGCCGCACACCCCTGAACCATTGGCCACAACGGCCCTTCCGGCACCCGCACCATTCTGCCTCCGGGCCAGCGCTGGTAGGTGGTGGCAGTCGGCCACGCCCCGGCGAGATCACCCTGGCCCACCATGGCGTGCTGTTTCTGGATGAACTGCCCGAGTTCGAACGCCGTGTACTGGAAGTGCTGCGCGAGCCGTTGGAGTCGGGTGAAATCGTGATCGCCCGTGCCAAGGACAAGGTGCGCTTCCCGGCGCGCTTCCAGCTGGTCGCCGCCATGAACCCCTGCCCCTGCGGCTACTTCGGCGACCCCACCGGCCGCTGCCGGTGTAGCCCGGATCAGATCCAGCGCTACCGCAACAAGCTCTCCGGCCCTCTGCTCGACCGCATCGACCTGCACCTGACCGTGGCCCGCGAAGCCACCGTACTCGACGCAGCCCCCGGCGGCGACACCAGCGCCAGCGTGGCCCAGCGCGTCGCCGAGGCGCGCGAGGTGCAGCAACGGCGTCAAGGCTGTGCCAATGCGTTTCTCACGCTGGACAAGCTGCGGCGGCATTGCGCGCTGACGGAGGCCGATCAGCGTTGGCTCGAAGGCGCCTGCGAGCGACTGACCTTGTCGCTGCGGGCGGCGCATCGGTTGCTCAAGGTGGCGCGGACGCTGGCCGACCTGGAGCGGGTGGAGGCGATCGGGCGGGCTCATCTGGCGGAGGCGTTGCAGTACCGGCCAGCGAGTTGAGTTCGGGGGCAAGTCGACAGCCTTTTGCCAAAAGCCCAGACCAGCGGTGACTCGTTGAGTGCTTGAACGGCCTTCAACAGGTCATCGCTGGCCCTTGCCCCGGTCATAGAACCGCCCTTCCCACCTCACCACGCATTGACCCAATTCCCCGGCACCCTCCCCGCCAGCGCATCCAGCAGATTGTCCACGGCACACCGGGCCATGGCCTCCCGGGTCTCATGGGTCGCCGAACCGATATGCGGCGTCGCCACCACGTTGTCCAGCCCGAGCAAAGGCGAATCGACAGGCAACGGCTCCTGCACGAACACATCCAGCCCTGCCCCGCGAATCTGCCGTGCCTTCAAGGCCTCGATCAGTGCCACTTCGTCCACCACACGACCACGGGCGATGTTCACCAGGATCGCTTCAGGCTTCATCAAGCCCAGCTCCCGCGCACCGATCAGGCCTTCGGTGCTGGCATTCAAGGGCACCGTCAGGCACACGTAATCGGCCTCGGCCAGCAGGTCGTCCAGCGCGCGATACTGGGCGCCGTACCGGGCATCGACAGCCGGCTTGGGCCGCGAGCTGTGGTAGAGCACCCGCATACCGAATCCCGCCGCACCGCGTCGTGCCAGCGCCTCGCCAATGCGGCCCATGCCGACGATGCCCAGCGTCTTGCCCTGCACGTCGGTGCCGAAGTGCGTGGGGCCCAGGCTTTTGGTCCACTGCCCGTCACGCACCCACCCGGCCAGCTCCACCACCCGCCGCGCCGTGGCCAGGATCAGGGCGAACCCGGTGTCGGCGGTGGTTTCGGTCAGCACGTCCGGGGTATTGGTGAGCTTCACGCCACGGCGGGTCAGGTCGGGTACGTCGTAGTTGTCGATGCCTACCGAGACGCTGGACACCACCTCCAGGTCCGGCGCCGCGTCGAGCAGCGCGCCGTCCAGGCGCAGGCTGGCGCCGAGCAGGCCGTGCGCGCCCGGCAGGGCATCGCGCAGGCGCGCCAGGCCATCGGGCGCCGTCAGGTCGACCCAGGTCACGTCGACCTGTGCCTGCAGGCGTGCGAGCAGGGCGTCGGACAAACGCTTGTACAAGACGATTCGTTTCTTCATCACAGCTTCCTATTGGCCCATGGCCAGACGCGGTCCGCCGCGCTTGGCGCGACCGGATGTGTGTGGTGTTTTCAGAACGGCGGTCAGCGCCACGGCCGTCAGCAGGGCACCCGACATGAACAGGTACGAGGCGCCCGGCCCGCCGGTGACGCCGTTGAGGTAGCCCACCAGCCACGACCCCCCGAACGATCCCAGGGCGCCCATGCTGTTGATCAGCGCCATGGCGCCGCCCGCCACGTTGCTGGGCAGGATCTCGGGCACGATGGCGAAGAACGGGCCATAGGGGGCGTACATGCAGGCGCCGGCGATCACCAGCAGCGCATAGGACAGCCAGAAGTGTTCGGTGCCCAGCACGTAGGACCCGTAGAAGGCCACGGCCGCGATCAGCAGCGGCGGCCAGACGAAGCGCTTGCGCCTCTGCAGGCGGTCCGAGGCCCAGGACACGCCCACCATGCCGACCACCGCCGCCAGGTAGGGCACCGAGGCCAGCCAGCCGGCCGTCACGATGTCGACGTTGGCCGCCTGCTTGAGGATCGACGGCAGCCACAGGACGAACCCGTACACCCCGATGCTCCAGCAGAAGTACTGCATCGACAGCACGATGACCTGCGGCGAACGGAAGGCCTCGCGGTAGTTCTTCACCGGTTTGATGCCCTGCTGCTCGGCGGCCAGGGCCTGTTCCAGGCGGGTCTTTTCCGCTTCGCTCAACCAGCTTACCTGGGCCGGACGATCGTCCACCAGGCGCCACCAGATGAAGGCCCACAGCACGGCCGGCAAGCCTTCGATGATGAACATCCAGCGCCAGTCATAGTGCTTGATGAGGTAACCCGACACGACCGACATCCACAGGATGGTCACGGGGTTGCCCAGCATCAGGAACGTGTTGGCTCGCGAGCGCTCGGCACGGGTGAACCAGTGGCACAGGTAGACCAGCATGGCCGGCATGACCGCGGCCTCCACCACGCCCAGCAGGAAGCGGATGCCGATCAGCAGGTAGACGTTGCTGACCATGCCGGTCAGGGTGGCCAGGCTACCCCAGAGGATGAGGCTGGCGAAGATCAGCTTCTTCACGCTGCGCTTTTCGGCGTAGATGGCGCCGGGCACCTGGAAGAAGAAGTAGCCGAGGAAGAACAGCGCCCCCAGCAGCGACGACAGGGCCGGGGTGATCTTCAGGTCGTCGGCCATGCCCGAGGCGGCGGCGAAGCCATAGTTGGCCCGGTCCAGGTAGGCCAGGCTGTAGGTGATGAACGCGATGGGGATGATGTACCACCAGCGGCGTGGAGCAAGGGTCGTGGACTGCATGAATCGTACTCCTGAGCTTTTTGTTGTTGTCGCAGCAGGGCCGGCGTGCCGGCGATCCGGGTATCAGGCACTTCTACGGAGAACGTGCGCCTCCAGTTCATGTCGCGTCGGCAGGCCTTCCATGTCGCCGCGCGACTGCACCGCACGGCTGCCGCACCAGTTGCCACGGGCCACTGCATCATCGAGAGACAGGCCTTCGAGCAGCGCGCTGACCACACCGACGGCGAAGGCATCACCGGCACCGACCGTGTCGATCACCGTAGCCACCGGGACCGGCGCGACGACGCCCTGGGACTGGCGGTTGCGGTAGTAGGCGCCTTCGTCGCCCAGCTTGATCACCACCTGCTCCACCCCCTGATCCAGGTAGAACTCGGCGATGTCGGCGGCATGCTGCTGACCGGTCAGCAATCGGCCCTCTTCGAGGCCCGGCAGGACCCAGTGGGCCTTGACGGCGAGCGCGTTGACCTCGCGCACCATGGTTTCGCGATCTGGCCACAGCGACGGGCGCAGGTTCGGGTCGAAAGAGACGCTGCGACCGGCCTCGCGCATGTGCTCCACCAGGGCGTGGGACAGTGCCCGGCAGCTCGGCGACAGCGCCAGTGGAATGCCCGTCGCGTGCACGTGGCGGGCGTCGAGCAGGGCCGGCGTGCACTGCGCCGTCGACAGCTTGCTGGCGGCGGAATTGCGTCGGAAGTACTCCACCACCGGGTCGCTGCCGTCGTCGCAACGGCTCTTGAGCTGGAAACCGGTGGCATGGTCGCGGTCGATCTCGACCTGGCTGCAGTCCAGACCCTCCCGGCGCAGGCTCGCCAGGATGAAGCGACCCAGCGCGTCGTCGCCTACCCGGCTCAGCCAGCGCACCCGGAAGCCAAGGCGCGCCAGGCCGATGGCCACGTTGCTGTCCGCGCCAGCGATCCGTTTGGTGAAGGCCTCGACACCGGCCAGGTCGCCGGTCTGCTCGGCGACGAACATCGCCATGGTCTCGCCGAAACACAGCACGTCATGCTCAGGCATGGCCCACCTCCTCGACGGCGCCCAAGGCGCGCAGGTGGCGTACCTGGTCACGGGTGACCGTCAGCAGATCATCGCCGACCAAGGGGTATTCCACGGCACGGGGCACGCCCGGCGCGAAGGCGTCGAACAGTGTTTCCCAGGCCTTCAGGTCGAACGCCTGGGGCGGTACGGCGGCCAGTCGGCCGGACGCTGCGCGCTCCACCGCCTTGCAGTGCACGTAGCGCACCCAGCGGCCCAGCAGACGGGCGGCCTGCAAGGCCGATTCGCCCCGCCATTGCCAGTTGCCGATGTCGAAGGTCATGCCCACCGGCACTGACAGCGCCTGCGCACGCTCGAAGAAGTGCAGCAGCGGCTCGACCCGCCCGCCCTGCTGGGTCTGATCGTTTTCCACCAGCAGCTGCGGATCGCCCGGCTTGAGCAGGGTCTTGAGCGCAGCGACATCGCAGTGCGCCTGGTAATACCCGAGCGACACCTTCAAGGCGACCGCACCAAGGGCACGGGCCGCCGCCAGCGTCTCGGGCAAGCGCTCGTCGAACGTCCCGGTCGGGGTCCAGAGTTCGAGGGGCGAGGAGTACACGCACGTCAGGCGGGCGCTCTCCAGGGCAGCCACCAGCGCCGCAGCGTCCGGCGGCTGGACGAAGAGTTCTTCGCGCAGCTCGACACGGTCCACCCCGGCGGCGGCCAGCAGGGGCAGGAAGCTGCCTTGTCCCTGCTGTCGGACCAGAGTGGCACCGTAGCTGGACAGGCTGATGGAAACGGGGTTCGGATGCATTGTTCTTGTCCTTGTGAAACCGGTTTCATTTTGGGGTGAAACAGGTCGCGCCGCCGAGGTGGGCGGGCGACTAGTCGTTGAGTCGAGTGGATCCTCGGATGATCAGGTCGGCCTTGAAATCGATGCGCCGTGGTGCATGGCCACTGCCACGCAGGCGTTCGAGCAGGCACTCGAAGGCGGCGGCGCCGATGCGCTCGGTGGGCTGGGCCAAGGCGGTGATGCCACGGCCGACCAGCGGGTACCAGTTCAGTTCGTCGATGGCGATCAGCCCGACGTCCTCGAACAGATGACGGTCCAGGCTGTGCAACGCCTGACTGACGGCCAGGGCTGCCACACCGTTGAAGGCGAAGATCGCCTGGGGGCCATGCCCGCGGGTGGCGACGAACCGGGCGATCGACGCGTGCAACTGGTCATCGACCTCCAGCAGCTGCCGGCGCATGCCGACGCGGGTGTCGATCGAGGTGGTGAAGGCGTCGACCCGCTCCAACCGCGAGCTGGTGCCGTCCAGAGGCTCGGTCACGGCAAGAATGTCACGGTAGCCGCGCGCCTGCAGATGGTCGAGGGCCTGTTCGATGGCATCGGCATTGTCCAGGCCGACCATGTCCGCGTTCAGGTCGGGCAGTTGCCGGTCCACCAGCACCATGGGCACGTCGCGCTGCAAAGTGAGCAGTTCGCCCGGATGGTGGCCCAGGGTGTTCACGATCAGCCCTTCGACGTTGTAGGACTGCAGCGCTTTGAGGTGGTGGGCTTCCTGCTCGTCATCGCGTTGGGTGTTGCACACCACCAGGCTGTAGCCATGCTGGCGACAGGCGGTTTCCACGCCTTGCATCACGGCCACGGAATAGGGGTTGAGGATGTCGGCGACCAGCATGCCGATCAGCCGTGTCTGGCCGCGTTTGAGCCCACGGGCCATTTGATTGGGACGGTAACCCAGACGTGCGATGACGGCTTCCAGGCGCTCGGCGGTGGCGCTGGCCAGCAGCTGGCGGTCGCCGCCGATGTAGCGCGAGACGGTGGCCTTGGACACGCCTGCCACACGCGCGACTTCGCTGATGGTGACCCGCTCGCGCGAGAAGGAAGGTACATCGGTCATTGCAGGTCTCTTGTGATTATTGTCTGTGATGCAGAGTGAAACCGGTTTCAATACAGCAAAACCGCAGGCGTTCGTCAATCTACCGTTGGTCTGGTGGGTCAGAGAGAGTGCGGCAGGGTATGGGTTGAGGCACCTTAACGCCCTGATGGGGCAGGCGTTTTCCGGTTTCTTCAGGTCGCCAGGCAAAGCCCTGCCATCTAGACAGAGCAAGCAGCGGGAGACTGGGCGTGCTCATGGTCCACGACACCTGTCACCGCTGCGTCCGTGAGAGGTGGGCCTTTCAGGCCCACTTCTGCGCTCGACCAGACCCTCAACGTCCAGTCGGGCAGGCAGCGGGCTGCCTTCAGCGCGCCAGAAACGCCAGCAGATCCTCGCTCAACTGCGGCCCGTGGGTCACGACGAATCCATGCGGCGCACCGGGGTATACCTTCAACTGCGCGCCTGGAATCATCTGCGCGGCGCGCTGCCCGGAATGCTCGAACGGCACCACTTGGTCCGCGTCGCCATGGATCACCAGCGTCGGCACATCGATCTGCGCCAGGTCCGGGCGGAAGTCGGTTTCGGAGAAGGCATCGACACAGGCCAAGGTGCCTCGCAGCGACGCCAGCAGCGCCATGTTCAGCGTCTGGGTCAGCACGCCCTGGGACACCTGTTGCCCCTTGTCGAGGCCATAGAACGTCGGGCCGAAATCGCTCATGAACTGCGCCCGGTCCTGGCGCAGCCCGTCGCGCATGCCGTCGAACACCGAGACATCGATACCCTCGGGGTTGTCCTCGGTCTTGAGCAGGTAGGGGGTGACCGAGCCCAGCAGCACCAGGCCCGCTACACGCTCGCTGCCATGACGCGCCAGGTAGCGGGTCACGTCGCCGCCGCCCATGGAGAACCCGACTAGGGTGATGTCCTGCAGGTCGAGGTGGTCGATCAGCTGGGCGATGTCTTCGGCGAAGGTATCGTAGTCGTAGCCGGTCCAGGGCTGGCTCGAGCGGCCGAAGCCACGGCGGTCGAAGGCGATGGCGCGGTAGCCGCGGCTGGCCAGGTGCTCCATCTGCGCATCCCACATGTCCGCGTCCAGCGGCCAGCCGTGGCTGAACAGGACCGGCCTGCCCTCGCCCCAGTCCTTGTAGTAGATCGCCGCGCCGTCGCGGGTTACGAGCGTGCTCATGCCGGTACTCCTGAAAAGTCTGTCTTGATCTGGAGTGGGCACCCGGCGCAATGGTTCCTGCCAGGGCTGCCTGGCGTCAGAGCACGACGCGCAGACACTGTCCGGCGTGGTACAGCGAAAAGCCCGTCTCATAGATGTGCGTGCGCCAGCGCGAGCGGCTGACGGGTTTCATCGGCGAGAACGGGAGCGGCAACTGCTCGGCCGAGCCGTTGAGCAGGAAGTCGGCGAAGGCGCGGCCGATCACCGTGCCGGTGGTGTTGCCACGCCCGTTGTAGCCGGTGACGGCCACCACGCCGGGCGCCGGTTCGAACAGGCGCATCAGGTGGTCAGGGGTGAAATCGATGCAGCCGGTCCAGTGCATCTCCCAGTCCACCTTGCCCAGGCGGGGGTAGTAGTGCTGCTGGATGCGGTCGGCCCAGCGCCGGACGAACCAGGCCGGTTTGTTGTCGACCCGGCCCAGGCTGCCGAGCAGCAGGCGGCCCTGGTCATCGCGGCGAATGCTGCTCAGGACGGTGCGCGTGTCCCAGGAGCCCTGGCCATGGGGCAAGACCTTGTCCGCCTCGGCGCCCTGCAAGGGTCTGGAGGCGACCTGGTAGTAATAGCCACGGAAGAACTGCTGCTGCAGCTGGCTCCAGTCGTGCTCGGTGTAGGCGCCGGTGGACACCACCACCTTGTCGGCCAGTACCGCGCCACGCGCGGTCTTGACCCGCCAGGCGGCGCCCTCGCGAACCAGCCCCTCGACCGCGGACTGCTGGAACAGCCTGCCACCCAGGCGCGTCACTGCGCGGGCCAGCCCCTGGGTGTAGGCCATGGGGTTGATCGTGCCGGCACGGCGGTCGAGCAAGGCGGCGGAGATCTTGTCAGTGCCGCAGTACGCCTGGCACTGCGCGCCGATCAGCAGCTCGACGTCGGCCCCGCGGCGGCGCCACTGCTGGTGCCGGGCCTGGAGGTCGGCCAGGCCGGCGGCATTGTGCGCCATGTGCAGTGTGCCGTCGTGCCGCGCCTGGCAGTCGATGCCAAGCCGTTCGATCAAGGCGAACACCTGCGCGGGCGCCTCGCCCAGCACCTGGTTCAAGCGCGCGCCATCCCGTGCGCCCAGCGTCGCCTCGACGTCGTCGGGGCGGATCCAGGTACCGGCGTTGACCAGGCCGACGTTGCGACCGGACCCCCCGTGCCCGACCTTCCAGGCTTCCAGCAGGACCACCGACTGGCCTTGCTCGAGCAGGTGCAGGGCCGCCGACAGGCCGGTGATGCCGCCACCGATCACGCAGACATCGGCCTTGTGCTCGCCGGCCAGGGCCTGGACGGTCAGGCCCGGTCGGCTGACGGATTCCCACAAGCATTCTTGACGCAACTCGGACATGGCCCGGCTCCAGCGATGTTGTTCTTGTTGGCGTGGGGCGGCGTGGCCGCCCTTGCGCAGGTCGCCCCGCGCGCCGGGGGAGATGCCCCCGGCCCTGCAGCCTCAGGGGCTCAGTCGAACACGATCCCCTGCGCCAGTGGCAGCTCGCGGGAGTAGTTCACGGTATTGGTTTGGCGGCGCATGTAGCCTTTCCACGCATCCGAGCCGGATTCACGGCCGCCGCCGGTTTCCTTCTCGCCGCCGAACGCGCCGCCGATCTCGGCGCCACTGGTGCCGATGTTGACGTTGGCGATGCCGCAGTCGCTGCCCGATGCGCTCTGGAAACGCTCGGCTTCGCGCAGGTCGGTGGTGAAGATGCACGACGACAGGCCCTGCGGCACTTCGTTGTTCAGGCGCAGGGCCTCCTCGAAGTCATCGTAGGCCAGCACGTAGAGGATCGGGGCGAAGGTCTCGTGCCGCACCACGTCGCTCTGGGTCGGCATCTCGACGATGGCCGGCGAGACGTAGTAGGCGTTGGGGTAGTCGCTGGCCAGCTGACGCTCGCCGCCGAAGACCTGCCCGCCTTCGTCGCGGGCCTTGGCCAGGGCGCCCTGCATGGCGTCGAACGACGCCTTGTCGATCAGCGGGCCGACCAGGTTGTCCTGGCGCGGATCGCCGATGCGCACCTTGCCGTAGGCGGCCTTGACCCGGCTGACCACGTCGTCCTTGATCGAACGGTGCACGATCAACCGGCGCAGGGTGGTGCAGCGCTGGCCCGCGGTGCCGACGGCGGAGAACAGGATGCCGCGCACGGCCAGGTCGAGGTCGGCGCTGGGTGCCAGGATCATCGCGTTGTTGCCGCCCAGCTCGAGGATGCTGCGGCCGAAGCGCGCGGCGACACGCGGGCCGACTTCGCGGCCCATGCGGGTACTGCCGGTCGCACTGACCAGGGCCACGCGCGGGTCGTCGACCAGGGCCTCGCCGGCCTCGCGGCCACCGATCACCAGCTGGGCGATGCCTTGCGGCGCATCGCCGAAGGCCGCCAGCGCTTTCTCGAACAGGGCCTGGCAGGCCAGCGCGGTCAGCGGGGTCTTCTCCGACGGCTTCCAGACCACGGCGTTACCCGCCACCAGGGCCAGGGTGGTGTTCCACGCCCAGACGGCCACCGGGAAGTTGAAGGCGCTGATGACCCCGACCACGCCCAGCGGGTGCCAGGTCTCGCGCATGTGGTGGCCCGGACGCTCGGAAGCGATGGTCAGGCCGTACAGCTGGCGCGACAGGCCGACCGCGAAGTCGCAGATGTCGATCATCTCCTGGACTTCGCCCAGGCCTTCCTGGGTGATCTTGCCCGCCTCGATGGACACCAGTTCGCCCAGGTCGGCCTTGTGCGTGCGCAGCACGTCGCCGAACAGGCGCACCAGCTCGCCCCGGCGCGGTGCCGGTACGTTGCGCCAGGCTTCGAACGCTTGCTGGGCCTGGCCGATGCAGGCCACGGTCTGGTCCTGGCCGAGCAAGGTCACCGAGGCGATCTGGCTGCCATCGATCGGCGTATGGACAGGGTGGTCGCCCTGCGTGTGGGTCTGGGCGGCGACGCCAAGGCGCTCGAGCAATGCAGCAACCATGTTTGCCTCTCCTGCAAGGAATGGGGTGGAATGCACTGAGGATCAGTATTAATCCGATCGTATCCAGGCCACAAACGACCTTTATTCCGCTTATCATTCCGCTGGGTAATGAATTCTCCGAGATCGCCATGTCCAAACGCCTCGTTCCATCCATGACCGCCCTGCAATGCTTCGAAGCTGCCGCGCGCCATTTGAGCTTCACCCGCGCGGCCCAAGAGCTGCACCTGACCCAGAGCGCGGTCAGCAAGCAGGTCGCCCAGCTCGAGGACCTGCTCCAGCATCACCTGTTCCTGCGCATCCGTCGGCGCCTGCAACTGACGCCGGCCGGCAGCCTGTACCTGGCCGAGGTGGACAAGATCCTCACTCAGGTGGACATGTCCAGCCGCTACGTACTGACCTACGGCGAGCAGACCGAAGTGCTCAAGGTGGTCACCCAGCCGAGCTTCGGTGTGCGCTGGCTGATCCCGCACCTCAAGGGCTTCGGCAAGCGCCACCCGAACATCCACCTGGACATCCGCAACGAGATGGAGCCGTTCGCCCTGCTCCAGGCCACCGCCGACGTGGTGTTCTTCTTCGGCCAGGGCACCTGGCCGGGCGCCACCTGCGTGGAGCTGTTCCGCGAGGAAGTGGTGCCGGTGTGCGCGCCGGAGCTGCTGGCCGGCCGCACGCTGAGCGAAGCCGCCGAGCTGACCGACCTGGTCCTGCTGCAAAGCGCCTCGCGCCCGCAGGCCTGGCACGACTGGTTCCTGGAGCAGGGGCTGCATAGCGCCAACAGCTATCAGGGCCCACGCTTCGACACGTTCTACATGGCCCTGAGCGCCGCGCAATCCGGCTGCGGCGTGGCCCTGGTGCCACGCTACCTGGCGTTACCGGAGCTGGAGGCCGGCAGCCTGGTCATTCCCTGGGGGCATGCCATGCGCAGCCACGGCGCCCATTACCTGGCCTTTCCCGAGCACGCCGCCGAAGTGCCCAAGGTGCGTGCGCTGGTGGCGTGGATCGAAGAGCAGGTCAAAGGGCTGTAAGGGCCAGGTATTTCAGCGTCTTTGGAAAAAGACTCAAGAGAGGGTCATTTATTGCGCCCCTAGCTTCACCGGCATGATACAGGCAAGCGCATGCCTCCTGTGGGAGCGGGCTTGCCCGCGATAGCGTCCGGACCATCGCCGCCTGCATCGCGGGCAAGCCCGCTCCCACACGGGGGTGAACCGCTCTGCCAGACCAGCGACATGGCTCACATCGCGTTAGGCAAAGACGTCGAAGGACCTAGCTGCAAGCACACCCTGTTTCAATCGAAAAAGGAATGAAGCACGCACTTTTTTTCGCTTGTGAGGCCGAGGCATTCCCGGCTTTCATGTAACGGTCCTTCTTCAGCCAGGAATTTCACGATGTCTGCCCATGCCTTCGTCAGCCCGGACCACATTCGCGCGCAGTTCTCCGCCGCCATGTCGTTGATGTACAAGCAGGAGGTGCCGTTGTACGGCGCGCTGCTGGCGCTCGTGAGCGACGTCAACCAGCAGGTGCTGGAGGCCCAGCCCGCGCTGGCCGACACCCTGCGCCGGACCGGCGACCTGGCGCGGCTAGACCAGGAGCGGCATGGCGCGATACGGGTCGGCACCGCGGCGGAACTGGCGACCCTGGCACGCCTGTTCGCCGTGATGGGCATGCAGCCGGTGGGCTACTACGACCTCAGCTGCGCTGGCGTGCCGGTCCACTCCACGGCGTTTCGTCCGGTGGACGACGCTGCCCTGCGCGCCAACCCCTTCCGGGTGTTCACCTCCCTGCTGCGCCTGGAGCTGATCGACGATCCGCACCTGCAGGCACTGGCCGAACGGATCCTCGCCGCACGCGACATCTTCACACCCACGGTGCGAGCGCTGATCGAGCAATGCGAGCGCGACGGCGGCTTGAGCGCCGCGGACGCCGACGTCTTCGTCCAGGAAGCGTTGCAGACTTTCCGCTGGCACCAGGACGCGACGGTGACGGCCGAGCAGTACCGGCAACTGCACGACCAGCACCGGCTGATCGCCGACGTGGTGGCGTTCAAGGGGCCGCACATCAACCACCTGACGCCGCGCACCCTGGACATCGACGCGATCCAGGCCGGCATGCCGGCCCGTGGGATCTCGCCCAAGGCGGTGATCGAAGGCCCACCGACCCGACGTCATCCGATCCTGCTGCGTCAGACCAGCTTCAAGGCCTTGCAGGAGCCGGTCGCCTTTGTCGGCGACGCTGCCGAGCACGGCAGCCACACTGCACGCTTCGGCGAGATCGAGCAGCGCGGTGCGGCCCTGACCCCCAAGGGTCGCCAGCTGTACGACCGCCTGCTCGACGCCACGCGCCAGGCGCTGGGCGGTGCGCCGACCGAGGCCAACGCCGATCGCTACGACAGCCTGTTACAGGCCTGCTTCGCCGATTTTCCGGATGACCTGGCGCAGATGCGCGCCCAGGGCCTGGCGTTCTTCCGCTATGCGCCCACCGAGGCCGGTCTCGCGGCCCGTGACCAGGCCGAGCGGCCACGCGACCTGCAGGCGCTGATCGAGGCAGGACACGTGCGCTTTGACGCACTGGTGTACGAGGACTTTCTACCGGTCAGCGCGGCGGGCATCTTCCAGTCGAACCTGGGTGACGAGGCGCAGGCGAGCTATACGGGCCAGTCCAACCGCCAGGTCTTCGAAGCGGCGCTGGGGATGACGGTGATCGACGAGCTGGCGCTGTATGCCGAGGCCGAGCGCCAATCGTTGGCCCAGTGCGCGGCGGCGCTGGGGCTCGACCGCGTATGACGGTCCGTCGGCGCTGGCGCAACAGCCTGCTGCGCCAGCGCCCTTTGTGCAATCCTGACCAAAGCCTCAGAATCCTCGGTTCGCCCTGTCATGCGTTTCCGAGGACTTCTCCATGCACGTCGCCCCCACTACCGAACTGAAAGCCCTGCTGCGGCTGGCAGGCCCGCTGGTGGCGTCGCAGCTGGCGCACATGCTCATGGTGCTCACCGACACCCTGATGATGGCGCGCATCAGCCCCCAGGCCCTGGCCGGCGGCGGCCTGGGCGCGGCGACCTACTCGTTCGTGTCGATCTTCTGCCTGGGGGTGATCGCCGCCGTCGGCACACTGGTGGCGATCCGTCAGGGCGGCGGTGACGTCCAAGGCGCCACGCGCCTGGCACAGAACGGCCTCTGGCTGGCCTGGGGTCTGTCCCTGCTGGCCGGGCTGGCGCTGTGGAACCTGGAGCCTGTGCTGTTGCTGTTCGGGCAGCAGCCGGACAACGTCGCATCGGCCGCCGAGTTCCTCACCCTGTTGCCACTGGCACTGCCGGGCTACCTGAGCTTCATGGCCCTGCGCGGCTTCACCAGCGCCCTGGGGCATTCCACGCCGGTGATGGTGATCAGCCTGGTCGGCACGGTGGTCAACTACCTGTTCAACCACGCCCTCATCGAAGGCCTGTTCGGCCTGCCGAAGCTGGGCCTGATGGGCATCGGCCTGGTGACCGCCGTGGTCTCGCTGGGCATGGCCGTGGCCCTGGCGCTGTACATCCGCTGGCACCGCGCCTACGACGCCTATCCACTGCGCCAGGGCCTGCTGCGTCCGTCCTGGACGGCCCTGCGCGAGTTGCTGCGCCTGGGCCTGCCGATCGGCGGCACCTACATGGTCGAGATCGGCCTGTTCGCCTTCGCCGCCCTGTGCATGGGCCTGCTGGGCAGCACCGAGCTGGCCGCGCACCAGATCGCCCTGCAGATCGTGTCCACGGCGTTCATGGTGCCGACCGGGCTCTCCTACGCGGTGACCATGCGCGTGGGCCTGTACTACGGGGCCGACCGGCTGCTCGCCGCGCGCAGCGCCGGGCGTGTCGGCATCGCCTTCGGTGCCTCGCTGATGTTCGCCTTCGCCGCGCTGTTCTGGCTGCAGCCCGATACGTTGGTGGGGCTGTTCATCGACCGGCAGGATCCGGCCTTCGCCGCCATCTTCGACCTGGCGGTCGGACTGCTGATGGTCGCGGCCTGGTTCGAGCTGTTCGACGGCGTGCAGAGCATCGCCATGGGCTCGATCCGCGGCCTGAAGGACGCCAAGATCACCTTCCTGATCGGCCTGGGATGCTACTGGCTGGTCGGCGCACCCAGTGCCTGGCTGTTCGCCTTCACGTTCGACGGCGGTGCGCTGGGCATCTGGTGGGGGCTGGCATTGGGCCTGGCCTGCGCGTCGATCTGCCTGGTGGTGGCCTTCGAGTGGCGAACCGGGCGCCTGCTGCGGCGTGCGGCACGCGCCCATCGGGAGGCGACACAGGCCTGAGGCAACCCGAAGCGCCAGGCCGGGGCCATCTGCCTGGCCAGCGTCTCAGTGACGATGGTCGGAGCGGCCGTACCCTGCGCTCGCCTCCGCCAGCCAGGCACTGAGTGCGTCGATGGGCAAGGCCCGGCTGACCAGAAAGCCCTGCACCTGGTCGCATCCGTAGTCACGCAGCAGGGCCAACTGGCGTTCGTTCTCGATGCCTTCGGCGACCACGTGCAGGTTGAGGTTGTGCGCCAGGTTGATCATCGCCTGCACCAGCTTGCGGCTTTCCACGCGCTGCTCCATGCCGGCGACGAAGCTGCGATCGATCTTGAGCAGGGTGATCGGCAGGCTGTTCAGGTGCACGAACGAGGAAAACCCCGTGCCGAAGTCATCCAGCGAGAACCTCACGCCCAGGCGACCCAGTGCATCGAGCGTCTGCTGCACACGGTCGTTGCGCTGCATCACGGCTGTCTCGGTCAGCTCGAATTCCAGCCAGCTGGCGTCGATGCCGTACTCGGCGATCTGTCGGCTCAGCGTCGCCAGCAACTGGCTGTCATGGAACTGCCGGAAGCTCAGGTTGATGGCGATGTGCAAAGGTGCCAGGCCGCGCGCGCGCAGGACCTGGGTGTCGCGCAGCGCACGGGCGATGACCCAGTAGCCCAGCGGCACGATCAGGCCGCTCTGTTCGGCCAGGGGGATGAACTCGCCTGGCGGCAACAGGCCCCGCTCGCCGTGCCGCCAGCGCACCAGCGCTTCGAGCCCGACGATGCGTCCGCTGGCCAGGTCCAGGCGTGGCTGGTAGTGCAGCTCCAGTTCGTCGCGCCGCAGGGCACGGCGCAGTTCGCTTTCCAGGTCGGCGAGGCTGCGGGCATGACGGTTGATGCGTTCGTCGAACAGGTGAAAGGTACAGCCCTGCGTGCGCTTGGCCTGCTGCATGGCGATGTGCGCGTGCCACATGAGTGGATCGGGGCCATTGTGGGCGCGGGCATGGGCCATGCCCAGGCTGCACCCCAGCAACAGGCTTTCGCCGTCGACCCAGAAGGCCTCGCCCAGTGCATCGACGAGATGGAGGGCCACCTGTTCGGCGCGTGCAGTGTCCTGCCACGTGTCGATCAACAGGGCGAACTCGTCGCTGCCCAGCCGGGCGAGCTGGTCGCCGGGCCCCAGGTGACGCTTGAGCCGGTCGACCACCTGCAGGATCAGTCGGTCGCCGACCTGATGGCCCAGCGCATCGTTCACATGGCGGAAGTTGTCCAGGTCCAGGTGGCCCAGGGCGACACCTCGGCCTTCGTGCTCGGACAGGCGCCGGGCCAGCAGGGCCTGGAATCCTTGACGGTTGGCCACCCCGGTCAGCGGGTCGAGTTCGGTCAGGCGTTGCAGGGTCGCTTCCAGCAGGCGACGCTCGCGCACGTGACGCAGGCACCGGCGCAGGGTATCGGTGGTGAGCTGACCACGCACCAGCCAGTCGCTGACCCCTGGCGGCAGTGTCTGGGGGTCCTCTTCCAGCAGCAACACCATCGGCAGGCCGCAGCGCTCGATGCATGGCTGCAAGTCGGGCGTGGTCAATACGATGGTCAGGCGGTCGTCGGCGAACAGGCTGTCCACGGCGTCCCAGGACGGCGCAGTCAGCAAGACGGCCTGGTTGGCCGATGCCAAGGGCAAGTGCTCACACAAGGCGGTGGCCCAGTACGGTTCACTGGCCAGCAGCAACAGGCGCAGGGGTACGACAAGCGTGGACAAGCATGCTCCTTACGCCGCGGGGGTGTCACAATGACATGACGCAGCGAATGACCGACATCCTAACGTATGTGTGGTAATGCTTCTCACCTGAATCATGCCATTTTGCTATTGGCTTGCGACCCATTATGTCGTGCATCCTGCGCGATTCTGCCGGACCCGGCAAACCTCCTCGCGCAGCCGACTGCCATCACTATTGACCTCCCAGGAACCCCGAAAATTTCTTCCGTCACTGGAGAGCGGTCCGATGCGCTGTGCATGCTTCGTTTCCTGACTGGGCAGACGGTTATCCACCATCTGCCGCATGCCTGTTAGAATGCGCGGCTATTTTCTGCTCCCCCCGGTTTATCGCCATGTCCCGACTCAATCCCCGGCAGCAAGAAGCCGTGAACTACGTCGGCGGCCCTCTTTTGGTGCTCGCCGGTGCCGGCTCCGGCAAGACCAGCGTGATCACTCGCAAGATCGCCCACCTGGTACAGAACTGCGGGATCCGTGCCCAGTACATCGTCGCCATGACCTTCACCAACAAGGCGGCGCGCGAGATGAAGGAGCGGGTCGGGACCTTGCTGCGCCCAGGCGAAGGGCGTGGCCTGACGGTCTGCACCTTCCACAACCTGGGCCTGAACATCATCCGCAAGGAGCATGCGCGGCTGGGCTACAAGCCAGGGTTCTCGATCTTCGACGAGACCGATATCAAGGCGCTGCTCAGCGACATCATGCAGAAGGAGTATGCAGGCGACGACGGCATCGACGAGGTCAAGAACATGATCGGGGCCTGGAAGAACGACCTGATCCTGCCGCCCGAATCCTTGGCGAACGCCCGCAACCCACGGGAGCAGACCGCGGCCATCGTCTACACGCACTACCAGCGCACCCTCAAGGCCTACAACGCGGTGGATTTCGACGACCTGATCCTGTTGCCGGTCAAGCTCTTCGAGACGCACCCCGACGTGCTGGAGAAGTGGCAGAACCGGGTCCGCTACCTGCTGGTGGACGAATACCAGGACACCAACGCCAGCCAGTACCTGCTGGTGAAGATGCTGATCGGCACGCGCAACCAGTTCACCGTGGTGGGCGACGACGACCAGTCGATCTACGCCTGGCGCGGCGCCCGGCCCGAAAACCTCATGCTGCTCAAGGACGACTACCCGTCCCTGAAGGTGGTCATGCTCGAGCAGAACTACCGCTCGACCAGCCGCATCCTGCGCTGCGCCAACGTGCTGATCGCCAACAACCCCCACGCCTTCGAGAAACAGCTGTGGAGCGAAATGGGCCATGGCGACGAGATCCGCGTGATCCGCTGCCGCAACGAGGATGCCGAGGCCGAACGGGTGGCCATGGAGATCCTCACGCTGCACCTGCGCACCAACCGGCCCTACCGCGATTTCGCCATCCTCTACCGGGGCAACTACCAGGCCAAGCTGATCGAGCTGAAGCTGCAGCACCACCAGGTGCCGTATCGCCTGTCCGGCGGCAACAGTTTCTTCGGCCGCCAGGAGGTCAAGGACCTCATGGCCTACCTGCGGTTGCTGGTCAATCCCGATGACGACAACGCCTACCTGCGGGTGATCAACGTGCCGCGCCGGGAAATCGGCTCGACCACGCTGGAGAAGCTCGGCAACTACGCCACCCAGCGCGACGTGTCGATGTACGCCGCCAGCGAGGAGCTGGGCCTGGGCGAGCACCTGGATGCGCGCTACACCGAGCGCCTGCAACGCTTCAAGCACTGGCTCGACGGCGTGCGTCAGCGGGTGGCCTCGGACGACCCGATCGCCGCTTTGCGCGAGATGGTGCGCGACATCGACTACGAGAACTGGATCCGCCAGAACACCGCCAGCGACAAGGCCGCGGAGTTTCGCATCAGCAACGTCTGGTTCCTCATCGAGGCGCTGAAGAACACCCTCGAGAAGGACGAAGAGGGCGAGATGACCATCGAGGACGCCATCGGCAAGCTGGTGCTGCGCGACATGCTCGAGCGCCAGCAGGAAGAGGAAGAGAACGCCGAAGGCGTGCAGATGATGACCCTGCACGCCTCCAAGGGGCTGGAGTTCCCCTACGTGTTCATCATGGGCATGGAGGAAGAGATCCTGCCGCACCGTTCCAGCATCGAGGCCGACACCATCGAGGAGGAGCGCCGGCTGGCCTACGTGGGCATCACCCGCGCCCGCCAGACCCTGGCTTTCACCTTCGCCGCCAAGCGCAAGCAGTACGGCGAGATCATCGATTGCACGCCGAGCCGCTTCCTCGACGAACTGCCGCCCGACGACCTGGCCTGGGAAGGCCTGGACGACGCGCCGGTGGAGGTCAAGGCCGCGCGCGGCAACAACGCACTGGCCGACATCCGCGCCATGCTCAAACGCTAGACCACCCATCTATGTCACGGCGCGTTGCCGTGGCTCTGTCCGTTACATCGAGGAACTACCGCCGTGGAAGCACTGCACCAGAAGATTCGCGAAGAAGGCATCGTGCTTTCCGACCAGGTTCTCAAAGTCGATGCGTTTCTCAACCACCAGATCGACCCTGCCCTGATGCAGCTGATCGGTGACGAGTTCGCCCAGCGCTTCGCCGAGGCGGGCGTGACCAAGATCGTCACCATCGAGGCGTCCGGCATCGCGCCGGCGGTCATGACCGGCCTGAAGCTCGGCGTGCCGGTGATCTTCGCCCGCAAGCACCAGTCGCTGACCCTGACCGAAAACCTGCTGACCGCGTCGGTGTACTCGTTCACCAAGCAGACCGAGAACACCGTGGCCATTTCGCCGCGTCACCTGAGCAGCCACGACCGCGTGCTGGTGATCGACGACTTCCTGGCCAACGGCAAGGCGTCCCAAGCGCTGATCTCGATCATCAAGCAGGCCGGCGCCACCGTCGCCGGGCTGGGCATCGTGATCGAGAAGTCGTTCCAGGGCGGGCGCGCCGAGCTGGACAACCAGGGCTACCGGGTCGAATCGCTGGCGCGGGTCAAGTCGCTGGCCGGTGGGGTCGTCAGTTTCGTGGAATGAGGTCGGCTTCGGAGGCCGCCGGGTGGTGCTGTCGGCGCGGTGCAGGGCATTCGATGTGCAGGCCCGTCAAAAAGCGCCGCCTGACCGGCATGATGCGCACCGCGCACAGCCCAACTCAGCCACTGCCCCCTACCCCTGCGTCGCCTGCAATCCCGCCAGCAGCAGCCGCTGGTACAGCTCATCCTTGAACCCCTGCGGCTGCTCCAGCCCCATGCGTTCGAGGTGCGTGGGGAAGGCCTCGGGCGCGGGTGCGTCCAGGGCCGCCTTGCCCAGCTCCAGCAGCTCGGTCAGCCTGAACTTGCGCTTGAGCCAATCCAGTGCCCGCAGCAGCGCCCGCTCTTCGTCGCTGAAATCGCACCCCAGAGGATACTCCGGAAACAACCGCCCATGCCGCTGGCGAATCGCCTCGAGCCGTTCAGGGGTGTTGTCGGTGAACCGCGGATCAAGCTGGAAATCCGTCGGCAGCTTGCCGGCCGCCTTGGCCTTGGCCATCAGGTCCGGCTGGAACCGCGAATCGCTGATCGCCAGCAGCCGGGCGATCACCTCGCTGTCGGTCTGCCCACGCAGGTCGGCGATGCCATACTCGGTCACCACGAGGTCACGAAGATGCCGAGGAATCGTGCAGTGGCCGTAATTCCAGGTCAGGTTCGAGGTGACCTCGCCTGCGGACTCGCGCCAGCTGCGCACCAGCAGCAGCGAACGTGCGTCTTCCAAGGCGTGGGCCTGGGCGACGAAGTTGTACTGCCCGCCCACGCCGCTCAGCACCCGACCGTCTTCCAGTTGATCGGCCACTGCTGCGCCCATCAGGGTCATGCCGAACACGGTGTTGACGAAGCGCGCATCACGACGTTGACGCCGCTTGAGCGCTTCGTCGCCATACAGCTCGTTGATGAAGCTGATCGCCGTCATGGCGAAACGGGCACGCTGCGCCAGCGGCATTTCCTGCAGCCGCTGGTAGAAACTGCGCGGCCCCAGGAAGAACCCGCCATGCACCAGCACCCCGTGCTCGTCCGCCGGCCGTCGCACCACGCCCGCCTCGGCCAAGGCCAGCAGGCCATTGACGAACATTTCGCTGCAGCCGTACAACCCTTCGGCGAACGGCGCCAGCCCCCCTTCCCGCTCGATCAACGTCTGCCAGAGCGTGAGCTGCAGCTCGTCAGCCAGCGCGCGATAACCGTCGTTGTCCCCCTGCCGCGCCAGCAAGGCCGCCGTCACCGCATCGCCCATGGCGCCGATGCCGATCTGCAAGGTGCCACCGTCGCGCACCAGCAGGCTGGCGTATAGCCCGATGAAGTGGTCCTGCGTCGACACCGGCATGTTCGGCGTCGAGAACAGGCGACGCGTCTCGGGCTGGTCGATGAGCAGGTCGAAGGTCGTTTCAGGCAGTTCGGCCGTGCCGGGCATGTACGGTAATTCGTCATGGGGCTGCCCGAGCACCAGCACGGTCTCGCCCGCCGCACGGCGCTTGTCGAGCATCGGCAGCAGGTCCAGGGTGATGTCCGGGTTGCAGGCCAGGCTCACCTGCCCAGGCCGCTCGGGCGTGGTGGCCACCAGTTGCGCCACCAGGTTCAGACCCTTGGCGTTGATGTCGCGCGCTGCATGGCTGTAGTTGCTGCTGACATAGGCCTGCTGCGCCGAGTGGCTGCCCAGCAAGCTGCCGGGCTGCATGAAGAACTGCTCGACCCGGATGTTGCCCGGCAGGCTGTCACCGCGCAGGTCGGCCAGGTAGTCGAGCTCCTCGCAGTCGGCGAAGACGCGCTCGACGAACGGCTCCAGAAAGCGCCGCTGCAAGCCATCACCCAGCGCGGGCCTGCCCAGTGTCAGCGCGGTGTAGATCGTCAGTTGCCGGCCTGGCGTCTGGCGAATCCGCCGGTACAGCGCATTGACGAAGGCCGTGGGCTTGCCCAGACCCAGGGGCAGGCCCATGTGGATGTGTGCGGGCAGGCGCGCCAGTACCTGGTCGACAGCCTGTTCGATGGAGCAGCGATGCGGCATCTTGGCCTCCGGGACGTCCTTGCATGCAGCCGTTGGACCGACGCCCGTCCGCGTTTGCTCCCCGCCGGGCCCCGTCGCCCGCTCAGAGGCCGGACATCTGCCTGATGGCGCTCAGCAACTCGTCGTCGGAGCAGTCGCCGCACGTACCCCGCGCCGGCATCGCGTTGACTCCGCTGATCGCCCGGGCCAGCAGGCCGTCCAGGCCGCCGTTGCGATCGGCGAGCGCCTGCCAGGCCGCCGTGTCGCCGGGCTTGGGAGCGCTGAGCAGGCCCATGCCGTGGCAGGTCTGGCAATGCCGGGCGACGATCTCGGCAGGGTCGCGCCCCGTGACGGCCGGACGGCTGGCCGGCGGCTCGCCGCAGGGCTGACCCTGCACGCAGACCTGGCCGACCGGCGCCAGGCGGCGGGCCAGGTCGTCGTCGGGCGTCGCGTGCGCGGCGCTGGCCAGCAACAGGGTGCAGAGCATCGGGAGCGTTGCCAAACGGTGGATCACGTTCACAGGTCGCCTCTGGGTCGTGAGGGTCGGATCGGATGAGCGCCCGTGGGCCGTTGGCCAGGGAGCAGGCGCCTCGTCATCGACGTCGTCAGAAATTGGCCGGCGTGGCGGCGCTGATCAGCCGGGCAGGCTCGTCGAAGGGGTTGCGGAAGCGGTGCGGCCGGGTGCTTTCGAAGTAGTAGCTGTCGCCGGCCTCGAGCACGAAGGTCTCGTAACCCACCACCAGCTCCAGGCGCCCTTCGAGCAGGATGCCGGTTTCCTCGCCCTCGTGGGTGAGCATCTCGTCCCCGGTGTCGGCGCCGGGTGGATAGACCTCGTTGAGAAAGGCGATCGCCCGGCTGGAATGGGCCTTGCCGACCAGCTTCATGGTCACCGCGCCATCGGAGATGTCGAGCAGCTCATGGGCCTTGTACACGATCTGCGATGGGGTTTCCGGCTCCAGCTCCACGGAGAAGAACTCGACCATGGACATCGGAATGCCGCCCAGCACCTTGCGCAGCGAGCTGATCGACGGGCTGACGCTGTTCTTCTCGATCATCGAGATGGTGCTGTTGGTCACCCCGGCGCGCTTGGCCAGCTCCCGTTGGGACAGGCCCTTGAGCGTGCGAATGGCTTGTAGTCGTTGGCCGACGTCCAAAGCGTGAGCCTCCTTAAGGCGAGCGAACAGGGGTCGAGGGGCAGTGATCGCTATCATGGTAACAGCGTTCAGTATTTACAACACCCTGACCCCATCCGCCTGACGTCGGCCGGCGCCTTCTCAGTCGCCGTGGTACTCGCGCGGCACTCGCTTGAGGTTGCAGAACAGCTGATAGGGAATGGTCTCGGCCTGGGCCGCCACGGTACTGGCCAGGACCTGCTTGCCCCACAGCTCGACCGGGCTGCCGACGTCTGCCTGGGGCAGGTCGGTCAGGTCGATGCAGAGCATGTCCATCGAGACACGGCCGATCAGGCGGCTCGGCTGCCCGGCCACCTGCACGGGCGTGCCGGTCGGCGCATGCCGTGGATAGCCATCGGCATAGCCCATGGCGACCACGCCCACCCGGGTCGGCCGTGAGCAGATGAATCGCGCGCCATACCCTACCGGCTCGCCGGCCGGCAACTCGCGTACGCTGATCACCCGCGACTGCAGGGTCATCACGGGCTGCAGGCGCTCGGCCTGGGGCTGTTCGACCTCGAACGGCGTGGCGCCGTACAGCATGATGCCAGGGCGCGCCCAGTCGCTGCGCACCGACGGCCAGCCGATCAGGGCCGGCGAGTTGCTCAGGCTGGTTTCGGCCTGCAATCCCTGGCGCGCCTGGTCGAACACGGCCAGTTGCTCGTCGGTGGTGGAAGCGTCCGGCTCGTCGGCCCGGGCGAAGTGACTCATCAGCACGATGCGTGCGACCTGGCCGCTGGCCAGCAATCGTTCATAGGCGGCCAGGTAGTCCTTCGGGTGCAGGCCGACCCGGTGCATGCCGGTGTCGAGCTTGAGCCAGACAGTCAGGGGCGTGTGCAAGCGTGCGCGCTCCAGGGCCTCGACCTGCCAGGCCGCGTGCACCACGCACCACAGGCCGTGCTCGGCGATCAGCGGCAGCTCGCTGGTCTCGAAGAACCCCTCGAGCAGCAGAATGGGTGCCTGGATGCCCGCGGCCCGCAGTTCCAGCGCTTCCTCGATGCACGCCACGGCAAAGCCGTCCGCGTCGGTTTCCAGGGCCCGGGCGCAGCGCACCGCACCGTGCCCGTAGGCATCGGCCTTGACCACGGCCAGCGCCTTGGCGCCGGCCAGCTCGCGGGCCACGCGGTAATTGTGGCGAAGGGCTTGAAGATCGATCAGGGCACGGGCGGGACGCATGAAGACAGCCTTCTGGCAAAGCGGTGGAAGGTTCGATCCGGCGCAAGGCGGGCCTTGCACCGGAGACAGCGGTTGGCGACCGGGATCGCGTCACGAATGCGCGGGGGTGGTGCTGCCCGACCGGACACGTTCCCCCCGGGCGCCATAGCGCGACAGGTCCAGGCCGGCCGCACTGATCTGGGGCGTCTTGCGCGCGATCAGGTCGGCCAGCAGGCGGCCGGAGCCACAGGCCATGGTCCAGCCCAGCGTGCCGTGCCCGGTGTTGAGGAACAGGTTGCGCACGGGCGTGGCGCCGACGATGGGGGTGCCATCGGGCGTCGCCGGGCGCAGTCCGGTCCAGAAGCTGGCCTGCTGCAGGTCGCCGCCCGAAGGATAAAGGTCGTTGACGATCATCTCCAGTGTCTCGCGCCGACGCGGGTTCAGGGACAGGTCGAAGCCGGCAATCTCGGCCATGCCGCCGACCCGGATACGGTCGTCGAAGCGCGTGACGGCCACCTTGTAGGTCTCATCGAGAATGGTGGAGGCCGGCGCCATGGCCGGGTCGGTGATCGGCACGGTCAGCGAGTAGCCCTTGAGTGGGTAGACGGGCGCCCGGATGCCCAGGGGCTTGAGCAGTTGCGGCGAGTAGCTGCCCAGGGCCAGCACGTAGCGGTCTGCCGTTTCCAGGGTGCCGTCGACCCACACGCCATTGAGCCGGTCGCCGGTGACGTCCAGGCGCTGGATGTCCTGGCCGAAGCGGAACTGGACACCGAGTCCTTCGGCCATCTCCGCCAGGCGGCGGGTGAACAGCTGACAGTCACCGGTCTGATCATTGGGCAGGCGCAGGGCGCCTACCAGCAGGTCGCGGGCCTGGGCCAGCGCGGGCTCGACGCGGGCGATGCCATCGCGATCGAGCAGCTCGTAGGGCACGCCGGAGCGCTCGAGCACCGCGATGTCCTTGGCAGCAGCATCGAGCTGCGCCTGGGTGCGGAACAGCTGGGTGGTGCCCAGGGTGCGATGCTCGTAGGCGATGCCGGTCTCGGCACGCAACTCGTCGAGGCAGTCCCGGCTGTACTCGGACAGCCGCACCATGCGCTCCTTGTTCACCGCATAACGCGACGCCGTGCAGTTGCGCAGCATCTGGGCCATCCACAGGTACTGGTCGACGTCGCCAGTCAGCTTGATGGCCAGGGGTGCATGACGCTCGAGCAGCCACTTGATGGCCTTGAGCGGTACACCGGGGGCGGCCCAGGGCGAGGCATAACCGGGGGAGATCTGCCCGGCATTGGCGAAACTGGTCTCCAGCGCCACGGCCGGCTGGCGATCGACCACCACCACCTCGAAGCCCTGCCGGGCCAGGTAGTAGGCACTGACCGTGCCGATGACACCGCCCCCAAGCACCATCACTCGCATCGCTCTTTCCTCACGCGCGGCATGCCGCGACCTCGACCATGGGCATTGCCCGATGCGCGCAGTATAAGAAGTTGAAGGCAGTGCAATTCACTATATAAACGCCTATATTTGGCGAGAATCCTTGGCTATATCGGCTTTCGCAAAGGCGCATCCCCTATGAGAACCCAGCATCAAAGCAAGCGTGAACTGGACAAGATCGACCGCAACATCCTGCGCATCCTGCAGGCCGAGGGGCGTATCTCCTTCACCGAACTGGGCGAGAAAGTCGGACTGTCGACCACCCCCTGCACCGAGCGTGTCCGTCGTCTCGAACGCGAGGGCATCATCATGGGCTACAGCGCGCGCCTGAACCCGCAGCAGCTCAAGGCCAGCCTGCTGGTGTTCGTGGAGATCAGCCTGGACTACAAGTCGGGCGACACCTTCGAGGAGTTCCGCCGGGCGGTGCTGAAGCTGCCCCACGTGCTGGAATGCCACTTGGTGTCGGGCGATTTCGACTACCTGGTGAAAGCGCGCATCTCGGAGATGGCGTCGTACCGCAAGCTGCTGGGCGACATCCTGCTGAAGCTGCCCCACGTGCGCGAGTCCAAGAGCTACATCGTCATGGAAGAGGTCAAGGAAAGCCTCTGCCTGCCCATCCCGGACTGACGCTACACCAGCACCTGACGCGTGCTGGCGATGTACTGATGCACCAGCTGCTCGGCGGCAGGCTCGATCATCGGCTCGGGACCACGCCCTCGTGGGCAGGCCATGCGCGGGGTGGTGCCGAACAGCCGGCAGATCAGCGGACGCTCCTCGTACACGGTGCAACCGTCCGGCCCGAGGTGGACGCAGTCCAGGCGCTCCAGCGCCGCCGCCTGCTCGGCCGGGGATCTGCGCGGCAGGCGGGCCATCTCGTCCGTGGAGGTCGTGACCGGGCCGCAGCAATCGTGGCAGCCGGGCACGCATTCGAACGACGGGATGAGTTCGCGCAGGAAGTGGATCTTGTGGCGGTTACAGGACATGGCTGGAAAGGGCTGTTCATCCGGACGTGCAGACGCACTGAAAACGGTCAGGTCGCGCCTGGGGACGGTCGAGGGCCGGTGAAGGCAGCCATGACGTCCTGCCGGACGTGCCTGCTGGGCGAAGGCCCATTCTACTCGCTTGCAACATCGGCCGCGCGTCTTCGACCGGACGGATCCTCGTGCGGTTGCTCACCACACAGCCCGCGCTTATCCTCCCCGCTCGGTCGATCACTTCAGGACCCACCCCATGATCCACAGCGCACAGCACACCGCCTCCTACTACGCCGCCAGCAGCGTACCGCACCCGGCGCATTCCTTTCTGCAGGGCGAACAACGTGCTGACGTATGCATCGTGGGCGGCGGCTACTCGGGCCTGAACACCGCCATCGAGCTGGCCGAGCGAGGTTTTTCGGTCGTGCTGCTGGAGGCCCGCAAGCTGGGCTGGGGTGCCAGCGGGCGTAACGGCGGGCAGCTGATCCGCGGGGTCGGCCATGGCGTGGAGCGGTTCCTGCCGGTGCTGGGCGAGGACGGTGTGCGCAGCCTGCACCTGATGGGGCTGGAGGCCGTGCAGATCGTGCGCGAGCGTGTGGAGCGGCATGCCATCGCCTGCGACCTCACCTGGGGTTACTGCGACCTGGCCAACAAGCCCGAGCAACTGAAGGGGTTCGCCGAGGACGTCGAGCACCTGCGCAGCCTGGGATACGCCCATGAGCTGCGTCTGGTCGGCAGGGACGACCTGCACAGCGTGGTGGGCGCCGACTGCTATGCCGGCGGGTTGATCGACATGGGCTCCGGCCACCTGCACCCGCTCAACCTGGCCCTGGGCGAAGCCGCCGTGGCCAGCCGCCTGGGCGTGAAGCTCTACGAGCAGTCGGAGGTCACGCGCATCGACTACGGCCCCGAGGTGCAAGTGCACACGGCCCAGGGCCGGGTACGGGCCAAGACGTTGGTGCTGTGCTGCAACGCCTACCTCAATGGCCTGGACCGCGAGCTGGGCGGCAAGGTGCTGCCGGCCGGCAGCTACCTCATCGCCACCGAGCCACTGGGCGAAGCCCGTGCCCGCTCGCTGCTGCCACAGAACATGGCGGTGTGCGACCAGCGCGTGGCGCTGGACTACTACCGCCTCAGCGCCGACCATCGCCTGTTGTTCGGCGGGGCCTGCCACTATTCCGGACGTGACCCCAAGGACATCGCGGCCTACATGCGACCCAAGATGCTCCAGGTGTTCCCGCAACTGGCCGACGTGCGCATCGACTACCAATGGGGCGGCATGATCGGCATCGGCGCCAATCGCCTGCCGCAGATCGGGCGCCTGAGCCAGCAGCCGAACGTGTTCTACGCCCAGGCCTACTCGGGCCATGGGCTCAATGCCACGCACCTGGCGGGCCGTCTGCTCGGCGAGGCGATCAGCGGCCAGGAGAGCGGCCGCTTCGAGCTGTTCGCCAAGGTCCCGCACATGACCTTCCCAGGCGGCCGGCACCTGCGCTCGCCGCTGCTGGCGCTGGGCATGCTCTGGCATCGGCTCAAGGAGCTGGCCTGAGGGTCGCGCACTCACGCCTGCCGACACTGGCGCGCGCGACGCACGACGCCGTCGTAACTTTCTGCACGCGCCCACGGTCCATATCCCTGACCCCCCGTTCCTACAGGATGAACCTCCTTGAGATTCCAGAGAGCCCTGCCTGTCTGGCTGACCACGCTGTTCGTCGTTTCAGGCTGCACCAGCGTCAGCGCCCCGCACGAAACCAGCCACGTCCTGCCTGCCGACGAGTCGGCGTTCGGCCGCTCCGTTCTGCACCAGGCTGCGCCGCACCAGGGGCAGTCGGGGTTCCGTCTGCTGTCCAACAGCACCGATGCGTTCCGCGCACGGGCCGAGCTGATTCGTAACGCCCAGGTCAGCATCGACCTGCAGTACTACATCGTGCATGACGGCCTGAGCACTCGCGCATTGATCCACGAGCTGCTGCTGGCCGCCGACCGCGACGTGCGGATACGTATTCTGCTCGACGACACCACCAGCGCGGGGCAGGACAGCGCCATCGCCACCCTGGCCTCGCACCCGAACATCCAGATCCGGGTCTTCAACCCGCTGCACCAAGGCCGCAGCACGGGTGTCACCCGTGCCCTCGGGCGGCTGTTCAACCTGTCACTGCAGCACCGGCGCATGCACAACAAGCTGTTCATGGCCGACACCAGCATGGTCATCGTCGGCGGACGCAACCTGGGCGACGAGTACTTCGACGCCGAGCCGAACATGAACTTCACCGACATCGACATGCTCGGCGTCGGCCCGGTAGCGCGCCAGCTCGGCGAGAGTTTCGACCAGTACTGGAACAGCGAGCTGAGCCGCCCGATCGGCGATTTCCTCTCCGACCCACCCAGCCCCGATGCGCTGCGGGTGAGCCGAGCGCGCCTGGAGGCGTCGCTGGCCAAGGCCAAGGTCGAGCGCAAGGCGCTGTACGAGCGATTGATGGCCTACCAGACCGAGCCTCGACTCGATACCTGGCGCAAGGAACTGATCTGGGCTCCCGCACAGGCGCTGTGGGACGCCCCGGAAAAGATCCTGTCCGAGGGCGAACCGGATCCTCAACTGCTGATGACCCGCCAGTTGGCGCCCGCCTTGAACGACGTGCAGCATGAACTGATCCTGCTGTCGGCCTATTTCGTGCCGGGCGAGTACGGTTTGCGCTACCTGGCCGGCAAGTCCGACGAAGGGGTGACGGTGAAGCTGCTGACCAATTCCCTGGAAGCTACCGACGTGCCGGCAGTGCATGGGGGGTATGCACCCTACCGCAAGGCACTGCTGCGTCATGGGGTGCAGCTGTTCGAGATGCGCCGCCAGCCGGGCGATCCGTCCAGTGCCAAGCTGAGCTACAAGGGCAGTTCGAACTCCAGCCTGCACAGCAAGGCGATCATCTTCGACCGCAGCAAGACCTTCGTCGGCTCATTCAACTTCGATCCCCGCTCGGTGCTGTGGAACACCGAGGTCGGCGTCATGGTGGACAGCCCGGAGCTGGCCGAATACACCCGCGAGCTGGCCCTGCAGGGCATGGCACCGGCCGTGAGCTACCAACCCGAGCTGCGCGAGGGCGAGCTGGTGTGGGTCACCGAGGACAATGGCCAGCGCCATGTCCTGACCCACGAGCCCGGCGGCGCCTGGCGGCGCTTCAACGCCTGGGTGAGCAAGGCCGTCGGCCTGGAGCGCATGCTCTAGGCTTGCCTGCTGCGCCTTTCCGCACAAACCCTACGTCTCGGCGGTGGCCTCGAAGGCACCACGACGACGCGTCAGCAAGACCAGGCCGAAGGCCCCTGCCGCCATCAGCAACGGCAGGGCGTGCCCGCTCACCCATTGCCCGCCTGCGCCGGCCAGCAAGGGGCCCAGCAGACAGCCGATGCCCCACAGTTGCGCCACATGGGCGTTGGCGCGCACCAGCGCATTGTCTCGGTAGCGCTCGCCGATGAGGATCAGCGACAGCGTGAACAGGCCGCCAGCGCTGGCGCCGAACACTACCCACAGGGGCCAGATGGCCAGGGTGTGCAGCAGCAGCGGAATCGCCAGGCTGGAACAGAGCAATACCAGGGCGCAACCGCTGAACAAGGCCGGGCGGGACAAGCGATCGGCCAGCGCGCCGATCGGCAGTTGCAGGACCGCATCGCCGATGACCACGGTGCTGACCATGAACATCGCCATCTCGGGGCTGAAGCCTTGGCGCAGGCAGTAGACCGGCAGCAAGGTAAGGATCATCGCCTCGAAGGCGGCGAACAGCGCGATTGCCCAAGCAATCACCGGCTGCCGTCCACAGAACCGGCGCAGATCGCCCAAGGTGACGCTGCAGGCCTCTGCGACCGGGGCACCGCCCCGTCCCAACAGCAACAGCGGCGCGACCATGAGCAGACCTGTAGCCGCCCAGAAACCGAAATCGTCCTGGGACCCCAGCAGGCCCAGCACCAGCGGACCGGCCAGCTGGCTCAAGGCATAGGTGCTGCCATACAGCGCCACGAGCCGGCCTCGCCACTGCTCGACCACCAGCTGGTTGATCCAGCTCTCCCCCAGCACGAACACCACGGTCAGGCACATGCCGATCAGCAGACGCAGCGCCAGCCACAGCGGATAGCCAGGCAGCAGCCCGAGCAGGCCGATCGACAGCGCACTGCCCCACAGGCACAGACGCATGGCGCTCGGCACGCCGATCCAGCCTGCCAGGCGGCTGGCCAGACTGGCCCCGAGCAACACACCCACTGCTGGCATCGCCGCCATCACGCCAATGGCGAAGGCGCCATACCCCCAGCTTTCCAGCCGCAGCGACACCAGTGGCATGCTGACCCCGAGGGCCAACCCGACACTCAGTACAGCGCCCAGAACGGCGAAATAGGTACCCCAGCGCATGGCAGCGTTCCTTGCAGCGAAACCGGATCGACGAAGACGACACAGCCGGGACGGCGCGTACCGTCCCGGCTGTGCGTGAGGCCGCAGGCGTGGGTCAGAGCTTGACCCAGGTTGCCTTCAGCTCGGTGTACTTCTCCAGCGCATGCAGCGACTTGTCACGGCCATTGCCCGACTGCTTGAAGCCGCCGAACGGCGCGGTCATGTCGCCGCCGTCGTACTGGTTGACCCACACGCTGCCAGCACGTACGGCACGGGCCGTACGGTGGGCCTTGGAAAGGTCGGACGTCCAGATGCCGGCAGCCAGGCCATAGGGCGTGTCGTTGGCGATGGCGACGGCTTCTTCGGCGGAGTCGAAGGTCAGCACCGACAGCACTGGGCCAAAGATTTCTTCCTGGGCGATCTTCATGGCATTGGTGACGCCATCGAAGATGGTCGGCTCCACGTAGGTGCCCCCGGTCTCTTCCAGGGTGCGCTTGCCCCCGGTCAGCAAGGTCGCGCCATCCCGATGCCCGGCCTCGATGTACGACAGCACGGTGTTCATCTGCTGCTGATCGACCAGCGCACCGATGGTCGTGGCCGGGTCCAGCGGGTTGCCAGGCGTCCAGGCCTTGAGCGCCTCGACCACCATAGGCAGGAAGGTATCCTTGATCGAGCGCTCGACCAGCAGACGCGAACCGGCGGTGCAGACCTCGCCCTGGTTGAAGGCGATGGCGCTGGCCGCAGCCTGGGCAGCGGCCTGCAGGTCAGGTGCATCGGCGAAGACGATGTTCGGGCTCTTGCCGCCTGCCTCGAGCCAGACCCGCTTCATGTTCGACTCACCGGCATAGATCATCAGTTGCTTGGCGATCTTGGTGGAGCCGGTGAACACCAGGGTGTCGACGTCCATGTGCAGCGCCAGCGCCTTGCCGACGGTGTGACCGTAGCCGGGCAGCACGTTGAGCACGCCGGCCGGGATACCGGCCTCGATCGCCAGTTGGGCGACACGGATGGCGGTCAGCGGCGACTTCTCGGACGGCTTGAGCACCACCGAGTTGCCGGTGGCCAGGGCCGGGCCGAGCTTCCAGCTGGCCATCAGCAGCGGGAAGTTCCATGGCACGATGGCGGCGACCACACCGACCGGTTCGCGCGTCACCAGGCCCAGTTGATCGTGCGGCGTCGGCGCGACTTCGTCGTACACCTTGTCGATGGCTTCGGCGTTCCAGTGGATGGCGTTGGCGGCCCCTGGAATGTCGATGGTCGAGGAATCCCCGATCGGCTTGCCCATGTCGAGAGTTTCCAGCAGGGCCAGTTCTTCGACGTGCTGACGCAGCAGGTTGGCGAAGCGGATCAGCGTGGCCTTGCGCTTGGCCGGGGCCAGACGCGACCAGACGCCCGACTCGAACGTCGCACGGGCGTTCTCGACCGCGCGGTTGGCGTCGGCCAGGTCGCAGCTGGCGATCTGGGCCAGGGTGCGGCCGTCCACCGGGCTGCGGCATTCGAAGGTCTCGCCAGAAGCGGCGGCGGTGTACTCACCGTTGATGAAGGCACGGCCTTCGATCGTCAACTGCTGGGCACGCTGTTCCCAGTCTGCACGCGTCAGGGTGGTCATGTAGAAACTCCTCTTGTTGTCAGGGACAGCGTCAGGCTCGACACTCACCCACGCTGGGGTAGTTGAACAGGTCTGCGGAGCGACCCTAGGTGTCGCCCACCCTAAACCAGCCGCCTGGAACTATCAATATATTTGACACATTGCGCTCAAAGCTCTTATAGCGTTTGTTTTTTTAAACAACCCGAGGTAGATCATGTCCATCGATTCCATCGTCGACTTCGCCCAGGTGCTGGCGCAGGCCGAGACCTACCGGCCCGCCGCGCACAAGATTCTCAAGGGCGACCCCGAGCAACAGGTCTACAACCACTATGCCAGTCCCTGTGGACAGTTTGCTGCCGGTGTCTGGGAAGGTGCCATCGGCCAATGGGAAGTGAACTATACCGAGCACGAGTATTGCGAGATCGTGCAAGGCGTGTCGGTGTTGCGCGACCAGGACGGCCAGGCCAAGACCTTGCGCGCCGGGGATCGCTTCGTGATTCCGGCCGGTTTCAAGGGCACCTGGGAGGTGCTGGAAGCCTGTCGCAAGGTCTATGTCATGTTTGAATCGCGGTAGATAGCGCCGCTCGAGCGATACAGGCGAGACGCTTCCTCTGGAGGGTGGGCGCCGGGGCAGATTTAAGTACATCGATGACGCGTTCGATTGCCCTGACCATGGGTCTGCCCGATCCGGGCTAACACTTTGTCGAGGACCTTTTTATGGAAAGTCGCATCAACCATGTCGCCCGCGTTCAACACCTCATCGGCACGCGCTATGTCGAGAGCGTCAAGCCCTACATCCTTGAGATGACCGGGCTGAAGTACGTCATCGGCCCTGGTGAAATCGCCACCATGGACATGCGCACCGACAGGATGTTCGTGGAGGTCGATGGAGCAGGCAACATCTCTCGGCTGCGTGTCGGCTGAAACGTAAAACCCGCACCAAAAAAAACCGCATCCTGGGATGCGGTTTTTTTTGGTCGCCGATCAATTACTTGATCTTGGCTTCCTTGTACGTCACGTGCTTACGGACGACCGGATCGTATTTCTTGATCTCGATCTTGTCCGGGGTAGTGCGCTTGTTCTTGTCGGTGGTGTAGAAGTGGCCGGTACCGGCGCTGGACACCAAACGGATCAGTTCACGCATGACAGTCTCCTTAAACCTTTTCGCCGCGAGCGCGCAGCTCGGACAGCACGACTTCGATACCACGCTTGTCGATGATGCGCATGCCCTTGGCGGAAACGCGCAGACGAACGAAGCGCTTCTCGGCTTCAACCCAGAAACGGTGATGTTGCAGGTTTGGCAGGAAACGACGACGGGTTTTGTTGTTTGCGTGGGAAATGTTGTTCCCCGTTACCGGACCCTTACCGGTAACTTGACAGACTCTCGACATGCCTCAGCCCTCTAAAACCACATGCCCAACCCGGCATGGGTTGGCCGCTTAATCTCTCAGTCTTTGGCGCCAGGCGCCGTGTTTTCCGAGGTCTTATCGACCGGAATCGCCGAAGCGACAGGCCGAGCCCCTAGAAAAGAGCGCTGCTTTATACCAGAAAGACCGGGTCACGACAACAGGGTCATGCCAAGGCGACGACGGCGGCGAGCCCGCAAGCATAGCGGCAAGGCGGCAGCCGCGCCCACCGTTCGTCGGTCGATTTGTAAAAATGCATGTAGCCTTTTGTCGATGCTCACTCTAGGGTTACATCGTTTCCAGACTGCTTCTGGCAGATGGGCCACTGACCAGTCAAGGAGTCACCATGCGTCGCGCCGTCTTCCCCCTGCTGTTCGCCTCCCTGTTCGCCTCGGCATTGGCCCAGGCCGCGCCCCTGAGCGTCTGCACCGAGGCCAGCCCGGAAGGCTTCGACGTGGTCCAGTACAACTCCCTGACCACCACCAACGCCTCGGCTGATGTGCTGATGAATCGCCTGGTGGAGTTCGACGCCGCCCAGGGCAAGGTCGTGCCCAGCCTGGCACAGCGCTGGACGGTGTCGGACGATGGCCTGGTCTACGACTTCAGGCTGCGCGACGGGGTGAAGTTCCACACCACGTCCTATTTCAAGCCTACCCGTCCGCTGACTGCCGACGATGTGCTGTTCAGCTTCCAGCGCATGCTCTACCCCGCCCATGCCTGGCACAAGACCGCGCCGGGCGGGTATCCCCATGCGCAATCGCTGCAACTGGGCAGCCTGATCAAGGCCATCGATGCACCGACGCCCGACACCGTACGCTTCACCCTCTCGCACCCGGATGCCACCTTCCTGGCGACGCTGAGCATGGGCTTTGCGTCGATCTACTCGGCCGAGTACGCCGATCAGTTGCTCAAGGCCGGCACGCCGGAAAAGCTCAACAGCCAGCCCATCGGCACCGGGCCTTTCGTGTTCCAGCGGTTCCAGAAGGACGCCGTGGTCCGCTACCGCGCCAACCCGAACTATTTTGGCGGCAAGCCTGCCGTCGACCCGCTGATCTTCGCCATCACGCCGGACGCCAACGTCCGCCTGCAGAAGCTCAAGCGCAACGAATGCCAGATCGCCCTGTCGCCCAAGCCGCTGGACATCGCTGACGCCAAGCAGCTGCCGGACCTCAAGGTCGAAAGCACACCGGCGTTCATGACCGCGTTCGTCGCCCTCAACACCCAACACCCGCCCCTGGACAAGCCTGAGGTGCGTCAGGCCATCAACCTGGCGTTCGACCGGGACAGCTACCTGAAGGCCGTGTTCGAGGACACCGCCATCGCGGCGACCGGCCCCTATCCGCCCAACACCTGGAGCTATGCCGAGCACTTGCCGGGATACCCGACCGACGTGGACAAGGCCAAGCGCCTGCTGGCCAAGGCCGGCCTGCCGGACGGCTTCACCACGACACTGTGGACGCGGCCGTCGGGCAGCCTGCTCAACCCCAACCCCAACCTGGGCGCGCAGATGGTGCAGGCGGACCTGGCCAAGGTCGGCATCAAGGCCGAGATCCGCGTGATCGAATGGGGCGAACTGATCCGCCGGGCCAAGCAGGGCGAGCATGACCTGCTGTTCATGGGCTGGGCTGGCGACAACGGTGACCCGGACAACTTCCTCACGCCGCAGTTTTCCTGCGCGGCGGTCACCTCCGGGACCAACTTTGCGCGCTACTGCGACAGCCGCCTGGACCAGCTGATCAACGCAGGCCGGACCACCAACGACCAGAGCGTGCGCAGCCGCCTGTACCAACAGGCCCAGACCCTGATCCAGCAGCAGGCACTCTGGCTGCCGCTGGCCCACCCGACCGCAGCGAGCCTGACGCGCCAGGGCGTCGCAGGTTATGCCGTCAGCCCGTTCGGGCGGCTCGACCTGTCCAAGGTCACGGTGACCCGTTGAGCCAGCCCTGCTCGACCATCGACAGCGGCTCGCCCTCTCCCACGATGACGTGATCGAGGACTCGCACGTCGATCAGCCTGAGGGCTTCGCGCAGCACGTGGGTGAGCTGGACGTCTTCGCGGCTGGGCTCGGGGTTGCCGGAGGGATGGTTGTGGCACAGGATCAAGGCAGCGCAGTTGTGCGTCAGCGAGCGCCGGACCACCTCCCGTGGGTACACGTTGGCGCGATCGATGGACCCGCGAAACAGCACTTCGAACGCCAGCGGCCGGTGTCGCGTGTCCAGGAACAGGCAGGCGAAGACTTCGCTGGCCTCGTGGCGCAGCCTGGACTTGAGGTAGCGGCGGACCGCTTGCGGCCCCTCCAGCGCCGACTCGCGTTCGATGGACTCGGCCAGGTGGCGTCGCCCGATCTCCAGCATCGCCTGCAACTGCGAGTACCTGACTGGGCCAAGCCCGGCCTCGCCCAGAAACGCCTCCCGATCGGCTTCGAGTAGCTGGCGCAGGCTGCCGAATCGGCACAGCAGCCGCCGCGCCAGGTCCACCACGTTGCAGCCTTTCACGCCCGAACCCAGAAACACCGCCAGCAGCTCGGCGTCCGACAACTGCGACGCACCGTACTGCAGCAGCTTTTCCCGAGGCCGCTCGCGCAGCGGCCATTCCCTGATATTCATGCACCCTCCTTGGATGTCACTGCGGCGCCTCCGGGCGCTGTGGTAATCTAGTCCGCTCGTTCATGTGACGATCTGCCGCAGGCACTCATCGTCGTCGCACGCTTCTACTGGAACAAAAGGCAGGCCTATGCAGCGGTTGTATCGCAAGCGCATCGTTCTCGGCGTGGGGGGCGGCATCGCCGCCTACAAAAGTGCCGAGCTGATTCGCCGACTCCTGGAACACGGCGCCCAGGTGCGCGTCGTCATGACCCGCGGCGGTGCCGAGTTCATCACCCCCCTGACCTTGCAAGCGCTGTCCGGCCACCCGGTGCACCTGGACCTGCTGGACCCCGCCGCCGAAGCCGCGATGGGCCATATCGAGCTGGCCAAGTGGGCCGACCTGGTGCTGATCGCGCCGGCCACGGCCGACCTGCTGGCCCGTCTGGCCCAGGGCATGGCGGACGACCTGCTGACGACCCTGGTGCTGGCCACCGATGCCACCGTTGCCGTGGCGCCCGCGATGAACCAGGCAATGTGGCGCGACCCGGCCACCCAGGCCAACCTCGACCTGCTGCAAAGCCGTGGCTTGCGGGTGTTCGGGCCGGCGTCCGGCAGCCAGGCCTGTGGCGACGTCGGGCTGGGCCGCATGCTCGAGCCGACCGAACTGGCCTGGCTGGCCGCAGAAAGCTTCCAGCGCCAGGCACTGACCGGACGGCACGTGCTGATCACGGCAGGGCCGACCCAGGAAAACATCGACCCGGTGCGCTACATCACCAATCATAGCTCGGGGAAAATGGGCTTCGCACTGGCGGAGGCGGCCGCCGAAGCGGGTGCTCGCGTGACCCTCGTGACCGGCCCGGTGCACCTGCCCACCCCCGATCGCGTCGCCCGCATCGACGTGGTGAGCGCGCGGGACATGCTCGCGGCCTGCGAGGCGGCCATGCCCTGCGACCTGTTGATCGCCTCGGCGGCGGTCGCGGATTACCGGCCCGAAGTCATTGCCGCGCAAAAACTCAAGAAAGATCCTACGACAGGCGATGGTCTGTTGCTGCAGATGGTGCGCAATCCCGATATCCTCGCCACCCTCGCGGGTCGCCCCGACCGACCGTTCAGCGTCGGCTTCGCGGCCGAGACCGAGCACTTGCTCGATTACGCGACACGCAAGCTCAAGGACAAGAACCTCGACCTGATCGTCGCCAATGACGTGGCCAACCCCAGCATCGGCTTCAACAGCGAGGAAAATGCCCTGACCGTCATCGACCGTCAGCAACACCAGACCCTTTTCGCGCAGACCAGCAAAGGCAAGATCGCCCGCCAGCTGGTCGCCTTCATCGCCGAACGGCTCAACCAGGTTCAATAGGTTACATGCACGCTCTTCAAGCCAAGATCCTCGACCCCCGCCTGGGTCGCGACTTCCCTCTTCCGCAGTACGCCACGCCGGGCTCGGCCGGACTGGACCTGCGCGCGCTGCTGGCGCAGGACACCGTCCTGGCGCCAGGACAGACCCTGCTGATCCCCACGGGCCTGTCGGTCTACATTGGCGATCCGGGCCTGGCCGCCGTGATCCTGCCGCGCTCGGGCCTGGGCCACAAGCACGGTATCGTGCTCGGTAACCTGGTCGGCCTGATCGACTCCGACTACCAGGGCGAGCTGATGGTGTCCTGCTGGAACCGTGGCCAGACCCCTTTCACGCTCACCGTCGGTGAGCGCATCGCACAGTTGGTGCTGGTGCCCGTGGTCCAGGCACAGTTCGAACTGGTCGAGGCCTTCGACGAAACCCAGCGGGGGACCGGCGGCTTCGGCCACTCCGGCACTCGCTGAACCGATGACGGTCCGCAGGGACGGCGAACTCGACAAGCGCTTCGTCGTCCAACGCGTGCCATGCCCCAGGGCCACCGCCCTCGCTGACTGGAATCGCCCATGATCGACCGTGCTCTGCGACCGCCCGCGCTGCCTGCCAGCATCTTTCGCGCCTACGACATCCGCGGCGTGGTCGGCAGCACGCTGACCCCCGACGTCGCGTACTGGATCGGGCGGGCCATCGGCGCGCAAAGTCTGGCCCAGGGCGAGGCGAAGGTGTCGGTCGGCCGCGACGGTCGCCTGTCCGGCCCGCTGCTGGTAGGGCCGCTGATCCAGGGCCTGGTCGACGCAGGCTGCCAGGTCAGCGACCTGGGCATGGTGCCGACGCCGACACTGTACTACGCGGCCCACGTGCTGGAAGGCACCTCGGCCGTCATGCTCACCGGCAGCCACAACCCACCCGACTACAACGGCTTCAAGATCGTCATCGCCGGCGACACCCTGGCCGGTACGCAGATTCAGGCGCTGCTGCAGCGCGTGCAGGGCAACGACCTCAGCACCGGCCAGGGCCGTGTCGAGCCGGTCGAGCTGCTGGAGCGCTACAGCGCGCGGATCCTGGCCGACGTCACCCTGGCCAGGCCCTTGAAGATCGTCATGGACTGCGGCAACGGCGTGGCCGGCGTCATCGCCCCGGCGCTGTTCGAGCGCCTCGGCTGCGAGGTCGTCCCCCTGTTCTGCGAGGTCGATGGCCATTTCCCCCACCACCATCCCGACCCTGGCAAGCCCGAGAACCTGCAGGACCTGATCGCGGCCGTGCGCGCCACGGGCGCGGACCTGGGGATCGCCTTCGATGGCGATGCCGACCGGGTCGGTGTGGTGACGCCCCAGGGGCAGATCGTCTACCCGGACCGCCTGTTGATGCTGTTCGCCCAGGACGTGCTGCAGCGCAACCCAGGCGCCGAGATTCTCTTCGATGTCAAATGCACGCGTCGGCTGATCGCGCTGATCGAAGGGCTGGGCGGACGCGCCACGATGTGGAAGACCGGCCATTCCCTGATGAAGAAGAAGCTCAAGCAGACCGGCGCGCTGCTGGCAGGCGAAATGAGCGGGCACCTGTTCATCCAGGAGCGTTGGTACGGCTTCGACGATGGCCTCTACAGCGCTGCACGCCTGCTGGAGATCCTGTCACGCAGCGGCGTCGATGCCGACACGCTGTTCGCGGCGTTTCCCAGTGACATTTCCACGCCGGAACTCAACATCGATGTGACCGACGAGGGTAAATTCAGCATCATTGAAGCGCTGACGCGCGATGCCGACTGGGGTGAAGCCACCCTGACCACCCTCGATGGCATCCGTGTCGACTATGCCCACGGCTGGGGCCTGGTGCGTGCCTCCAACACCACGCCGGTGCTGGTGTTGCGCTTCGAGGCCGACGACGAGGCCGAGCTTCGTCGTATCCAGGCCATTTTCCGCACGCAGCTGCTGCAGGTCGCCCCCGACCTGCGCCTGCCATTCTGACCGATCCACCCTTCCCTGCTGGAGTCTCGCATGACCCTCGACCGCGATGCCGCTTCCCATGTCGCCCAGGTACTGTCCGAAGCGCTGCCCTACATCCGCCGCTTCGTCGGCAAGACGCTGGTGATCAAGTACGGCGGCAACGCGATGGAGAGCGAAGAGCTCAAGACCGGCTTCGCCCGTGACATCGTGCTGATGAAGGCCGTCGGCATCAACCCGGTGGTGGTCCACGGTGGCGGACCGCAGATCGGTGACCTGCTCAAGCGCCTGTCCATCGAAAGCCACTTCATCGACGGCATGCGCGTGACCGATGCGCAGACCATGGACGTGGTCGAGATGGTCCTGGGCGGGCAGGTCAACAAGTCGATCGTCAACCTGATCAACCGCCACGGCGGCAGCGCCATCGGCCTGACCGGCAAGGACGCCGAGCTGATTCGCGCGAAGAAACTGACCGTCACCCGTCAGGTCGAGGGCATGAGCGCCCCCGAGGTCATCGACATCGGCCAGGTCGGCGAAGTGGCCGGGGTCAACACCGACCTGCTGAACATGCTGGTCCAGGGTGACTTCATTCCGGTGATCGCCCCCATCGGCGTCGGTGCCGACGGCCAGTCCTACAACATCAACGCCGACCTGGTCGCCGGCAAGGTCGCCGAGGCGCTCAAGGCCGAGAAGCTGATGCTGCTGACCAACATCGCCGGCCTGATGGACAAGCAGGGCCAGGTCCTGACCGGCCTGACCACCGTGCAGGTCGACGAACTGATCGCCGATGGCACCATCTACGGCGGCATGCTGCCGAAGATCAAGTGCGCACTGGAGGCGGTCCAGGGCGGCGTGAACAGCGCGCACATCGTCGATGGGCGCGTACCGAACGCCGTCCTGCTGGAGATCTTCACTGACACGGGCGTGGGCACGCTGATCACCAATCACGCTTCGCGCTGACAGTCCGCTCTAGAAGATATCTTTTTGATTTTGAAAACATAATCTGAAGGTTTTGTGGGCCCTGCGGGCCCACATCAGCACTCGGCAATGCTGGCGAGCGCATCAAAAAAGGCGACCTCTACATGGTCGCCTTTTTCGTTGCCCGGTCAGGCTCAGATCCCGTACTGCGCCCGGTAGGCTTCGACGGCAGGCAGGTGCTGCTTGAGCTGCGGATCGTCGGCCAGGAACTCCAGCACCTGGGTCAGCGAGACGATGCTGACCACCGGGATACCGAAATCGCGTTCCACTTCCTGGATGGCCGACAGCTCGCCATTGCCACGCTCCTCGCGGTTGAGCGCGATCAGCACGCCGGCGGCACGTGCCTGCTGGGCCTGGATGATCTGCATGACTTCGCGGATCGCCGTACCGGCGGTGATCACGTCGTCGATGATCAGCACGTCGCCGGCCAGCGGGGCGCCGACCAGGCTACCGCCCTCACCGTGGTCCTTGGCCTCCTTGCGGTTGAAGCACCAGGGCACGTCGTGCTGATGCTGGTCAGCCAGTGCGACGGCCGTGGTCGCCGCCAGCGGAATGCCCTTGTAGGCAGGACCGAACAGGACGTCGAACGCAATCTTGCTGTCGACGATGGCGGCCGCGTAGCAACGGCCCAGTTCGGCCAGGGCCGAACCGCTGTTGAACAGGCCAGCGTTGAAGAAGTACGGGCTGGTACGCCCTGATTTCAGGGTGAATTCACCGAAGCGCAGCACGCCCCGATCGATGGCAAAGCGGATGAAGTCGCGCTGATACGGCTGCATGAAAAGTCCCGGACACCACGGATTTAGCTAAATGAGTTGAGCTCGGGTATCATACACGCACGAGATTTTTGGGGCCATTTATGCGGATCATCAGTGTGAACGTGAACGGCATTCAGGCTGCGGCCGAGCGCGGATTGCTCAGCTGGCTGCAAGCCCAGAACGCCGACGTCATCTGCCTTCAGGATACCCGCGCCTCGGCCTTTGAACTCGACGACCCAGCTTATCAGCTCGATGGCTACTTCCTGTACGCCTGCGATGCCGAAGTGCCCGCCCAAGGGGGCGTGGCGCTGTATTCGCGCATGCAGCCCAAGGCAGTCATCACGGGCCTGGGCTTCGAGACGGCCGACCGTTACGGGCGCTACCTGCAGGCCGACTTCGACAAGGTCAGCATCGCCAGCCTGCTGCTGCCTTCGGGCATGAACGGCGACGAAGACCTGAATCAGAAATTCAAGTTGATGGACGACTTCGCCAAGTACCTGGACAAGCAGCGCCGCAAGCGTCGCGAGTACATCTACTGCGGCTCGTTCTACGTCGCGCAGCAGAAGCTCGACATCAAGAACTGGCGCGACAGCCAGCAGTCGCCCGGCTTCCTGCCGCCCGAGCGCGCCTGGATGGAAGCGATCGTCGGCGACATGGGCTATGTGGACGCCTTGCGCGAAGTCAGCCGTGAAGGCGACCAATACAGCTGGTGGCCGGACAATGAGCAGGCCGACCTGCTCAACCTCGGCTATCGCTTCGACTACCAGATCTTGACGCCGGGCCTGCGCCGCTTCGTGCGCAACGCACGCCTGCCGCGCCAGCCGCGCTTCTCCCAGCATGCGCCGCTGATCGTCGACTACGACTGGACGCTGACCATCTGATCGAGGCGAACGCCCCGCACCCGCGCAGCCTCACCTGTCGGTGAGGTCGCGCCTGGGCGGTATCGGGCCAGTCCGGCTCAGTCGGCCAATGCCGCCTTCTGCTGTTCGAACAGTTCACCCATGCCCTGCTGCGCCAGCGCCAGCATGGCGTTGAGTTCTTCCGGCTGGAACGGCGCACCCTCGGCGGTTCCCTGGACCTCGATGAACCCGCCGGCGCTGGTCATGACCACGTTCAGGTCGGTTTCGGCCGAGGAGTCTTCCAGGTAGTCCAGGTCGAGCACGGCCTCGCCCTTGTACATGCCGACCGATACGGCGGCGATCATGTGCTTGAGCGGGTCGCCACCCTTCAGACCGCCACGCTTCTTGATCACGCGCAGGGCATCGACCAGCGCCACCATCGCACCGGTGATGGACGCGGTACGGGTGCCGCCGTCGGCCTGGATGACGTCGCAGTCGACGTACAGCGTGACATCGCCCAGCTTGCTCATGTCCAGCGCAGCGCGCAGCGAACGGCCGATCAGGCGCTGGATTTCCAGGGTGCGCCCGCCTTGCTTGCCACGGCTGGCCTCGCGCTGGTTACGCTCGCCGGTGGAGCGCGGCAGCATGCCGTACTCGGCGGTCAACCAGCCCTGGCCTTGGCCCTTGAGGAAGCGTGGGACACCATTCTCGACGCTGACCGTGCAGACGACTTTGGTGTCGCCGAACTCGACCAGTACCGACCCCTCGGCGTGCTTGGTGTAGTTGCGGGTGATGCGGATCGGGCGAAGCTGATCGGCGGCGCGACCACTAGGACGTTTCATGCGGGATACCTGTACCGGGATTTAGATCTGCCGGACAGTATAAAGACGCCTGCCCCTCGAAGACACGCCTATCGTCGCGCCGGGCGCGTCCGGATGCCCGTCGCATTGGGCGACCAGGCCGCACTAGGCTACAATCACGCGCTTTGCCGCCGCCAAGGCGCATCCATTTCGATACGCGAGGTACACCCCATGGTGCACAGCATGACCGCCTTTGCCCGCGCCGAACACGCGGGCGACCAGGGCACCCTGGTGTGGGAGCTGCGCTCGGTCAACCACCGCTACCTCGAGCCGCACCTGCGTTTGCCCGAAGCCCTGCGCGACCTGGAAGGCGCAGTCCGCGAGGCCCTGCGCCAGGGCGTGTCGCGGGGCAAGGTCGAATGCACCCTGCGCTTCAACGAGGACAGCGCCGGCAGGCCGCTGCAGGTCGATCGCGCGCGCGCCGCACAGCTGGTGGCTGCCGCCGAAACCGTGGCCAGCCTGATCCAGCAGCCCGCCCCGCTCAATCCGCTGGAGGTGCTGGCCTGGCCGGGTGTATTGGTCGCCGATGCCAGCGACCCCCAGGCGCTCAATGCCCAGGCCTTGACGCTGTTCGAGCAGGCGCTGGCAGAGCTTAAGGCCGGCCGCGCCCGCGAGGGCGCCGAACTGGCACGGCTGATCAACGAGCGGCTCGACGCCATGGGCGAGGAGGTGGCCACCCTGCGGGCACTGGTGCCGCAGATGCTGGCCCTGCAGCGGCAGAAGCTGCTGGACCGCTTTGCCGACCTGCGCGCCGAGCTGGACCCGCAGCGCCTGGAGCAGGAAATGGTCATGCTGGCCCAGAAGAGCGACGTGGCCGAAGAGCTCGACCGCCTGGGCACGCATGTGGCCGAGGTCCGTCGGGTGCTCGCCTCCGGCGGCGCCACGGGCCGGCGCCTGGACTTCCTGATGCAGGAACTCAACCGCGAAGCCAACACGCTCGGCTCCAAGGCGTTCGATCCCCGCAGCACGCAGGCGGCGGTCAACCTCAAGGTGCTGATCGAACAAATGCGCGAACAAGTACAGAACATCGAGTAGGTCATTCCCACCATGAACCCCACCCGCGGCACCCTCTACATCGTCTCGGCGCCTTCCGGCGCCGGCAAGACCAGCCTGGTCAAGGCCCTGACCGATGCCGACCCGGCCATCAAGGTCTCGGTCTCGCACACGACCCGGGCCATGCGCCCGGGCGAACAGCACGGCGTGAACTATCACTTCGTGCCGCATGCCGAGTTCCATGCCCTGATCGAACAGGACGACTTCCTCGAGCATGCCGAGGTGTTCGGCAACTTCTATGGCACCTCGCGCACGGCCTTGCAGCAGACCCTGGACCAAGGCTACGACCTGATCCTGGAAATCGACTGGCAAGGGGCTCAGCAAGTACGCGCACTGATGCCTGACGCACGCTCGGTGTTCATCCTGCCGCCCAGCCAGCAGGCTCTGCGCCAGCGCCTGAACAACCGTGGCCAGGACAGCGACGCGATCATCGAAGGACGCATGCGCGAAGCCGTCAGCGAGATGCGCCACTATGCCGAGTACGACTACCTCATCATCAACGATGACTTCGCCGTCGCACTGGAAGACCTCAAGGCCGTGTTCCGCGCCAATCGCCTGCACCGGGCAGTCCAGCAGCAGCGTCATCAGGCCTTGCTCGACCAGTTGCTGGCCTGAGTCGCCCTCGGCCCGGAGCCGCGCAAGGCGGCCCCCGGGTCGGACCTGACCGTCAGTCCGGCACGTGCAACGCCACCTGCCGGTTTAGCGTGGTGCCGAGGAAGTAGGCCGGTGCCCGCAACCGCGCCAGCAGCATCAGCCCGATGCCCAGCACCGAAATGATCAACGCGATCACGAACACCAGCCCCAGCCCACCGACGTGCGAGCCGCTGCCGAAGTCCGGCGACGCGCTGTCGATTGCCGTGCGCACGAAGATCACCGACAGGATCGAGCCGCCCAGCAACGGGCACAGGCCGCGCATCAGCAGGTTGCGCAGGCTGGAGAACAGGCTGTGGCGGAAGTACCAGACGCAGGCGAAGGCAGTCAGCGAGTAGTAGAAGCAGATCATCATGCCCAGGGCGGTGATGGTATCGGCCAGCACATTTTCACTGAGCGTGCGCATGGTCACATAGAACACCCCGGCGGCGATGCCGGCGCAGATGGTCGCATAGCGCGGGGTCTGCGACTGCGGGCAGACGCGGGCGAAGCGGCGTGGCACCGCGCCGTAGTACCCCATGGCCAGTAACGTGCGGGCTGGCGAGACGAAGGTCGATTGCAGCGACGCAGCCGTGCTGGCGAGCACCGCGATGGACATCAGGATCGCCAGCGGTCCCATGACCGGCCCGGCCAGGTGAGCGAACACGTTTTCCTGGATGCGCGGGTTGCCGAGCCCGAGGCCGGCCTCGCCGATGCCGGCGAACTGCAAGGTGGCGATCCCGGTGAGCAGGTACAGGCCGAGGATCAGCAGGACCGTCCAGGTCGCCGCCTTGCCGGGTACTTCCTCGCTGCCGACCGACTCCTCGCTGACGGTCAGGCAGACGTCCCAGCCCCAGAAGATGAAGATCGACAGGGACAAACCCGCCGCGAAGGCCGAGAACGAGCCGACCGCGAACGGGTTGAACCAGTCGACCTCGAATGCCAGAGGTGCCGGCGCGGTGGTCTCGCCGAACGCGGCGAAGGCGAACCCGATCAACACCAGCAATTGCAGCGCCACCAAACCGTACTGCACGGTCATGGTGGTACCCATGCCCCGGCAGCAGATCCACACGGCCAGGGCGATGAATACACAACAGGTGGTGACGTTGATCAACAGGTTGTCGCTCAGCGCTACCACCGCCTCGCTGCCGGTGACCTGCCCCAGGAAGAGGTAGAAGAAATCCACCGCGACCCCGGCCAGGTTGGACAGCACGATGGTGGTGGCGGTCACCAGCCCCCACCCCCCGATCCAGCCGATCATCGGGCCGAAGGCACGAGCCGACCAGGTGAACGAGGTGCCACTGTCCGGCTCGGCGGCATTGAGCTCGCGGTAGCCCAAGGCGACCAGCAGCATGGGCAGGAAACCGACGATGAACACCGCCGGCAGGTGGGCGCCGACTTCACGCACGGTCGGGCCGAGGGCGCCGGTGAGCGTGTAGACCGGCGCAATGGTCGAGATGCCCAGCACAATGCTAGCCAGCAGGCCCAGACGACCCTTGGCCAAGCCCTTTCCTGATGTGGTGGAGAGGGTGGGCGCGTCGGGGGGCTGACGGGTGTCGCTGTATTCACTCATGGAAGTCTGCCGTCGCTATTGGAGTTGTTGTGAGGGGCGTGCACGGAGCCAGCGCTTCATGCCGTGCGCGTGTGGGTACAGGCGATCGATCCGGCCTCACGGGGTCGGTGAGCGCAGCTCGGGCGAGCGGTGCCGGACGCCTGGAAGGGCGGCCACAGGGCAGCAGAAAGCGTCATGGTGGAAAGGCCCGTCGAATCGAAACGGCCATTGTAGAGCGGTGAGGCGTGTTGTGAAGGCGAACCGGCGGGCGGCAGGCGCGCTCAGGGCATGATGGGGGGTGGCGCAGGTGAAGACCGACATGGCGTTACATCCTCTGCTGACCAGACGACGACCATGGACGGACCGTGCCGGGACGAAAGCGGGCGACTTATTGTTGTGAACCTCACGCCGGGCAGGCCGCGCAAGCGAGGTACTGACCCCGTTTGCCAAGCGGGTGCCGATTCACTATAAAATGGCCCCCATGCAACAGACATTGGCGTTTTGGCAATCAGAGCGTGCACCTATGCAATACCAGATTTCCCATGCCGACCTCACGTTGGTGCTTGCCCTGGAGCGAGGTCGCTCGTTGGCCAAGGCCGCCGAATTGCTCAAGGTCGATGTCTCGACCGTCTTCCGCTCCATCCGCCGCCTGGAGTCGGCGCTGGGCACGGCCTTGTTCGTCAAGAGCCGTAAAGGCTACCTGCCCACCGACACCGCACAGGCGCTGGCCGAACAGGCCGAGCGTGCCGAACAGGCCCTCGAGGCCGCCCGCATCGCCTTGACCTGCGGCGAGCAGGTCGTCAGCGGCACGGTGCGGCTGACCTGTACCGAGGCGGTGCTGCACAGCCTTCTGTTGCCAGCCCTGGCCGACTTCATGCCGAGCTATCCCGCCCTGTCGCTGGAACTGAGCACCTCCAACACCTTCGCCAATCTCAGCCGCCGCGATGCCGACATCGCCCTGCGCCTGACCAACACGCCACCAGAGCACTTGGTCGGTCGCTGCCTGGGGTCGACGTCCTATGTCGTCTGTGGGCGTCCCGAATGGCGTGAGCGCCTGACCGAAGCCCCCACCGCCGTCCCCTGGATCGCACTCGACGATTCGATGCACGATCATCCGACAGCCATCTGGCGCACTCGACACTACCCGGACCTGATGCCACGTTACCAATGCAGCGGCATGTCGACGCTGGCGCAGCTGGCCAGCCAGGGCCTGGGCGTCACGGCGCTGGCCGATTACATGGTGCGCGACCTGCCAGGGGTCGAAGCCTTGAGCGATCCCCTGCCAGGTTGCGATACGCAGCTGTGGCTGTTGACCCGCCCGGACTGTCGCGCCTTGCGCTCGGTGCAGGCGCTGTTCGAGGAATTGACCCCACGCCTGCGGGATGCGCTGCTGCGCTGAAGCCTCGAGCGGGCTGGCCAAGCGGCATCGCACGCGGTAGTGTCCGATCCGATGCGCCTGTCGTGCACCTTCCGCCTGGCGGCAGTCTGCAAAACAGCCCTTCCCTATTGGCTGGTGATTTTTTAAACTACCGAGTCCGCTCGCCCATTCTGGGCTGCCTGCCTATCGCATCTGCTACTGAGGAAGACCATGGCCCGCGTAACTGTTGAAGACTGCCTGGAACACGTGGATAACCGCTTCGAGCTGGTCATGCTGTCCACCAAGCGTGCCCGTCAGCTGGCCACCGGCGGCAAAGAGCCACGCGTGGCTTGGGAAAACGACAAGCCGACCGTGGTCGCCCTGCGCGAAATCGCCGAAGGCATCGTCACCCCCGAGTTCATCGCGGCTGAAGAAATCGTCACTGAAGATCCCGTCTTCGCGGCGTTCGAGGACGAGTCCAACGAGGCCATCTGAATCATGCCCGGTCGACATCGCGCGGCGCCAGGTCACCTTGTCCGGCAGGAGGTCCACTCATGCCGAGCATAGAAGCCCTCGCCGATCGGCTGTCGTCCTATCTGGGCCCGGAACAGGTCAACCTGGTCCGGCGTGCCTATTTCTATGCCGAACAGGCGCATGACGGCCAGCGTCGCCGCAGTGGCGAGCCCTATGTGACCCACCCGCTGGCGGTGGCCAACATCCTCGCCGACATGCACATGGACCATCAGAGCCTGATGGCCGCCATGCTGCACGACGTGATCGAAGACACCGGTATCGCCAAGGAAGCGCTCAGCCAGCAGTTCGGCGAAACCGTCGCGGAACTGGTCGATGGGGTCAGCAAGCTGACCCAGATGAACTTCGAGACCAAGGCCGAGGCCCAGGCCGAGAACTTCCAGAAGATGGCCATGGCCATGGCGCGCGACATCCGCGTGATCCTGGTCAAGCTCGCCGACCGCCTGCACAACATGCGCACGCTGGAGGTGCTGTCCGGGGAAAAACGCCGGCGCATCGCCAAGGAAACCCTCGAGATCTACGCGCCCATCGCCAACCGGCTGGGCATGCACACCGTGCGCGTGGAGTTCGAGGACCTCGGCTTCAAGGCCATGCACCCGATGCGCTCGGAGCGCATCCACCAGGCGGTCAAGCGCGCCCGCGGCAACCGCAAGGAGCTGGTGGGCAAGATCGAGCAGTCGCTGGTCCATTGCCTGGCGGTCGACGGCATCGATGGCGAAGTCAGTGGCCGGCAGAAGCATCTCTATGGCATCTACAAGAAGATGCGCGGCAAGCACCGCGCCTTCAACGAGATCATGGACGTGTACGCCTTCAGGATCGTCGTCGACAAGGTCGATACCTGCTACCGCGTGCTCGGCGCCGTCCACAACCTGTACAAGCCGTTGCCGGGACGTTTCAAGGACTACATCGCCATCCCCAAGGCCAACGGCTACCAGTCGTTGCACACGACGCTGTTCGGCATGCACGGCGTGCCCATCGAGATCCAGATCCGTACCCGCGAGATGGAAGAGATGGCCAACAACGGCATCGCTGCCCACTGGCTGTACAAGTCCAATGGCGAGGAGCAGCCCAAGGGCAACCACGCCCGTGCGCGCCAGTGGGTCAAAGGCGTGCTGGAGCTGCAACAGCGGGCCGGCAACTCCCTGGAATTCATCGAGAGCGTGAAGATCGACCTGTTCCCGGACGAGGTCTACGTCTTCACCCCCAAAGGCCGCATCATGGAGCTGCCCAAGGGCTCCACGGCCGTCGACTTCGCCTACGCGGTGCACACCGACGTCGGCAACAGCTGCATCGCCTGTCGCATCAACCGCCGCCTGGCCCCGCTCTCGGAGCCGCTGCAAAGTGGCTCGACGGTAGAGATCGTCAGCGCGCCGGGCGCACGGCCGAACCCTGCCTGGCTCAACTTCGTGGTCACCGGCAAGGCACGCACGCACATCCGCCATGCGCTCAAGCTGCAGCGCCGCTCCGAATCGATCAACCTGGGCGAGCGTCTGCTCAACAAGGTCCTGACCGGCTTCGACAGCGGTCTGGAGCAGATTCCGGTGGAGCGCGTCCAATCGATCCTCGACGAGTACCGTCTGGAGTTGATCGAGGACTTGCTCGAAGACATCGGCCTGGGCAACCGCATGGCCTATGTCGTGGCACGTCGTCTGCTGTCGACCGAAGGCGAGCAGCTTCCGGCACCGGAAGGCCCGCTCGCCATCCGCGGTACCGAAGGCCTGGTGATGAGCTACGCCAAGTGCTGCACGCCGATCCCGGGCGATCCCATCGTCGGCCACCTCTCGGCAGGCAAGGGGATGGTGGTGCACCTGGAGAACTGCCGGAACATCAGCGAGATCCGTCACAACCCGGAAAAATGCGTCCAGCTGTCCTGGGCCAAGGACGTTACCGGCGAATTCAACGTCGAGCTTCGAGTGGAGCTGGAGCACCAACGCGGCCTGATCGCCCTGCTGGCCAGCAGCGTGAATGCTGCCGACGGCAACATCGAGAAGATCAGCATGGATGAACGCGACGGTCGGGTCAGCGTGGTCCAGCTGGTGGTCAGCGTGCGTGACCGCGTACACCTGGCGCGCGTGATCAAGAAGCTGCGTACCTTGCTCGGTGTGGTTCGGATCACTCGCATGCGCGCGTAGCCCGTCAACAACAAGGAGTCACCATGACCAAGACCGTTATCAACAGCGACAAAGCCCCGGCTGCCATCGGTACCTACTCCCAGGCCATCAAGGCGGGCAATACCGTCTATATGTCCGGCCAGATCCCGCTCGACCCCGCGACCATGGAGCTGGTCGAAGGCTTCGAAGCACAGACCGTGCAGGTCTTCGAGAACCTCAAGTCCGTCGCCGAAGCCGCAGGCGGTTCCTTCAAGGACATCGTCAAGCTCAACATCTTCCTGACCGACCTCGGCCACTTCGCCACGGTCAACGAAGTCATGGGGCGCTATTTCCAGCAGCCCTACCCCGCCCGCGCCGCCATCGGCGTCGCCGCGCTGCCGAAAGGCGCCCAGGTCGAAATGGACGCCATCCTGGTCCTGGAATGACGCTCCCTGCGGCAGGCCCCGGTGCCTGTCGCCTTCCCCGGAAGAGATCCATCATGCAACGTGCAGTGCTTATCTCACTGGCTGCCCTGGTACTGGGCGGCTGCGCAAGCCATGCGCCGGAAGACTACAACGGCACCTGGCTCAACCAGAATGCGATCGATGCGGCGGCCAAGGGCGTCAACCTGCGCAAGGCGTTGGCCGGCAATGGTCCGATCTTCGAGTGGAGGATCGACATGAACCGCCACCAGGCCAGCTACAGCAACGGTTTCGACGTGGCCGAAGGGCGCCTGGAGGCCGATGACAAGCAATGGCGGGTCGTCTTCGAGAACGGCCAGACCGAACAGCTCGAGCTGAGCGGTGACGAACTGGTGCAGGCCGGGCACGATCAAGCCCCGCGCCTGAACTTCGAGCGCGCGACCGCACCGGCCCCCGCCGAAGCACCGGTGGGCGCCAGTTTCGAGAAGGCACTCTATGCCGCCTACCTGGGTGGCGAGTGGCAGATCGTCGAAGGTCCGGGCAAAGGTGCGCAGGTGCGCTTCCACGAGGACGGCAAGGTCGAAGGCTTGCCCCAGCTGGACCGTTACGCCCTGTGCCTGGCCGGCGACTGCACGGCACTCGGTGGCGAACACGACACCCTGTGGCTGGAGCGCAACCAGCAGGGTGGTCCGTGGATCTTCAAGCGCGATGGCGACGAGCTGGAAATCTTCCAGGCGCTCAACAACGCACCGGCCGACCAGATGCCCCGCCTGACACCCGGACCACGCCAGTGGCTGCTGGAGCGCGACTGATCAGGTCATGACGAGGCCAGGAGGGCGCCGTAGCCTTCCTGGTAACTCGCGTAGACGGGCGCCCAGCCCAGGGCCCTGGCCCGTGCGTTGCTGCAGCGCTTGCTGCCGGTACGCCGCACGCGCTGCTGATCGGACCATTCGGTGACGCCCAACCGCTGGCGCAACCAGTCGACCACCTCGGCCAGTGGCGCAGGGGCATCATCCACGCCCAGGTACAGCGTCTGCAGCGGTACGCCCTGCACGTCGGCCTGCACCAGGAAGTCCAGCAACCCGGCCGCGTCGTCGACATGGATGCGATTGCCATAGAGCGGCGGTGTTTCGGTGACGCGATAGCCCTGGCGTACCTGGCCGAGCAGCCACTGGCGTCCAGGTCCATAAAGACCGGTCAGGCGGACCACGGTCGCGGGCAGGCCACTGTCCAGGGCCAGCCGCTCGGCCTCGAGCATCAGTCGCCCCGAATACCCCTGCGGCTCGGTGGCGGACGTTTCGTCGACCCACTCGCCGGCCTGCTGCCCGTACACGCTGCTGCTCGACACGAAGAACAGGCGCCGGGGCCGCTGTCCATGGGCCTGGAGCCAGTCGAGCACATGCCGCAGGCCGTCGATGTAGGCGGCGCGGTAACCGGCCTCATCGTGCTGGCTCGCCGCCACGCAGTAGATCAGGTAATCCGGCGTCCGTCGTGGCCAGGCCGTCGGGCAGTGCGCCTCGTGCAGGTCGGCCGCGATGGGCTGCACGCCCTCGGGCAACCCCTCTACGTGACGGCGCAGCCCGCCGACCTGCCAGCCGTGTGCGAGCAGGCGTTTGGCCAACCGGCTGCCCACGTCGCCGCAGCCCACGATCATCGCGTAACGTTCGGACATCAATGCCTCTCCCCTGCCTGGTCTTCGACCCACCTTGGTCCAGCCAAGGCGGGCCGTTTGTAAAAAAAAGATACTCTATTGCTTCTGCTAACAAGAATTAATTGCAATAATGTCGATCTGCCTGTTCTCGGTCTTCCTCAGGCCTCGAGGACATCCACCTTCATCTTCATCAGGTCCGGCCAGCATGACACGTATTCAACCCTCCGCTTCGCCAACCACCTCGCGCGCCTGGCGCGCCATTGCCGCGCTGATGTTCAGCCTGGCACTGGCCCCGGCGGCCCTGGCAGACGAGCCGGCCACGCAGCCGGCCTCCTCCACGGCGACGGCACCTGCCGCCGCGGCGCCGAGCGCGACGTCGAATACGCCTGCAGCCACCCCGGCGCCCGCCGAGGCCGAAGACACCCAGCCCCTGGTCGAGGATACCAGCCTCGGCATGGCGCACGACCTGTCGCCCTGGGGCATGTACAAGAACGCCGACGTCGTGGTCAAGGCCGTCATGATCGGCCTGGCCATCGCCTCGATCATCACCTGGACCATCTGGATCGCCAAGGGCTTCGAACTGCTCGGGGCCAAACGCCGCCTGCGTGGTGAGATCGCCACGCTGAAGCGGTCCGCCACCTTGCGCGAAGCCAGCGAAGCGAGCCAGAAGGAAGGCACCTTGGCCCATACCCTGGTGCACGATGCGCTCGAAGAAATGCGCCTGTCGGCCAACGCCCGCGAGAAGGAAGGCATCAAGGAGCGTGTCAGCTTCCGTCTGGAGCGCCTGGTTGCGGCCAGCGGTCGCAACATGAGCAACGGCACCGGCGTGCTCGCCACCATCGGCTCCACCGCACCCTTCGTCGGCCTGTTCGGCACCGTCTGGGGCATCATGAACAGCTTCATCGGCATCGCCAAGACCCAGACCACCAACCTGGCCGTGGTCGCGCCCGGCATCGCCGAAGCCCTGCTGGCAACGGCTCTGGGCCTGGTCGCGGCCATCCCGGCAGTGGTCATCTACAACGTCTTCGCGCGTTCGATCGCCGGCTACAAGGCGCAGGTGTCCGACGCCTCGGCCCAGGTCCTGCTGTTGGTCAGCCGCGACCTGGATCATCAGGGCAGCGACCGCGCCGCCCCCCACATGGTGAAAGTGGGGTAAGCCATGGGCCTGCATCTCAACGAAGGTGGCGACGACCTCGCCGAGAACCACGAAATCAACGTCACGCCGTTCATCGACGTGATGCTGGTGCTGCTGATCATCTTCATGGTCGCCGCGCCCCTGGCGACCGTCGACATCAAGGTGGACCTGCCGGCCTCGACCGCCAAGCCGGCGCCACGGCCGGAGAAGCCGGTGTTCGTCAGCGTCAAGGCCGACCAGAAGCTGTACGTCGGCGATGACCTGGTGGCGCAGCCTGGTCAGCTCGGTGCCATGCTCGACGCTCGCACCAAGGGCGACAAAGAGACCACCATCTTCTTCCAGGCCGACAAGGGTGTCGACTACGGCGACCTGATGGAGGTGATGAACACCATGCGCGCGGCGGGCTACCTGAAGGTCGGCCTGGTCGGACTAGAGACGGCAGCCAAGAAATGACCAAGAAGCGGCATAACCTGGCACGCTACAGTGGCAGCCTGGCGCTCGTGCTCGGCCTGCATGCCGCTGCGGTGCTGCTCACCATGAACTGGACCAAGCCACAGGTCATCGAGCTGCCCCCGGCCGCCATGATGGTCCAGATGGCTCCCCTGCCGGAACCGGCGCCCCCTCCTCCGCCGAAGGCCGCCCCGCAGCCGCCGACGCCCGTGGAGGAGCCTCCGCTGCCCAAGGTCGCGGAAGCCCCCAAGCCCAAGATCGCCATTCCCAAGCCGCCCAAGCCTCAACCCAAGCCCAAGCCACAGCCGCCCAAGCCTGAGAAGAAGCCTGAGCCGCCCCAGGAGAAACCACCGACCGAGCACGTGGCCGAAACGCCGCCGCCCGCGACGCCGCCGAAGCCTTCGGCCGCCCCGGCACCGAGCGTCGCGTCCAACAGCAAGGCCCTGCCGACCTGGCAGAGCGACCTGTTGCGTCACCTGGCCAAGTACAAGCGCTATCCCGAGGATGCGCGTCGTCGCGGCCTGCAGGGCATCAACCGCCTGCGCTTCACGGTCGATGCCGATGGCAAGATCCTGTCCTACGCGCTGGCGGATGGATCGGGTAGCGCGGCACTGGATCGGGCCACGCTGGAAATGATCAGGCGCGCACAGCCGGTGCCCAAGCCGCCCAAGGAAGTGCTCAATAACGGCAGCATCGAGGTGGTCGCGCCGTTCGTGTACTCCCTGGACCGCCGCTGAAGGCGATCCTGTCGCGAAAACGCACGTCTGATAGCGTGCGTCCATCGAGTGCAGCCGCTATGCTGGGGCCGCAACTTCATGGACGCACGTTATGACCCTCACAGAACTCCGCTACATCGTCACGCTCGCCCAGGAACAACACTTCGGCCACGCCGCCGAACGGTGTCACGTCAGCCAGCCGACCTTGTCGGTGGGCGTGAAGAAGCTCGAGGACGAGCTGGGCGTGCTGATCTTCGAGCGCAGCAAGAGCGCGGTCCGCCTGACGCCGGTTGGCGAAAGCATCGTGGCCCAGGCCCAGAAGGTGCTCGAACAGGCCCAGGGCATTCGCGAGCTGGCTCAGGCCGGCAAGAACCAGCTGACCGCCCCGCTCAAGGTCGGCGCCATCTATACCGTGGGCCCTTACCTCTTCCCGCACCTGATTCCGCAGCTGCACCGGGTCGCCCCGCAGATGCCGCTGTACATCGAAGAGAACTTCACCCACGTGTTGCGCGAAAAGCTGCGCAACGGCGAACTCGACGCGGTGATCATCGCCTTGCCGTTCAACGAGTCCGACGTGCTGACCATGCCGCTCTATGATGAGCCGTTCTACGCCTTGATGCCCAGCAATCACCCCTGGACCGCCAAGAAGAGCATCGATGCGGCGGCGCTCAACGACAAGAGTCTGTTGCTGCTGGGCGAAGGTCACTGCTTCCGCGACCAGGTCCTGGAGGCCTGCCCGACCCTGACCAAGGGCGGCGAAGGGTCGCGCCACACCACCGTGGAATCCAGCTCGCTGGAAACCATCCGGCACATGGTCGCGTCGGGCCTGGGCGTTTCGATCCTGCCGCTGTCGGCCGTGCACAGCCACCACTATGCGCCTGGCGTCATCGAGGTGCGTCCATTGACCGCGCCCTCGCCCTTCCGCACCGTGGCCATCGCCTGGCGTGCCAGCTTCCCACGGCCCAAGGCCATCGAGATCCTCGCCGACTCGATTCGCCTGTGTTCGGTCGCCAAGCCGCCCATGGATCAGTCGGCCTGAACCATGAATGAGCTGTCGAAGGTGCCGGTGACCGCGCTCAAGGGGGTGGGCGAGGCCATGGCGCAGAAACTCGCCAAGGTCGGCCTGGAAAACCTTCAGGACCTGCTGTTCCACCTGCCCTTGCGCTATCAGGACCGCACCCGGGTGGTGCCGATCGGCGCCCTGCGCCCAGGCCAGGATGCCGTGGTCGAAGGCGTGGTCAGCGGCGCCGATGTGGTGATGGGCAAACGTCGCAGCCTGGTGGTGCGCATGGGCGACGGCAGCGGCGTGCTGAGCCTGCGCTTCTACCATTTCAGCCCTGCACAGCGCGAAGGCCTCAAGCGTGGCACACACCTGCGCTGCTACGGCGAAGTCCGCCCCGGCGCGTCAGGTCTGGAGATCTATCACCCTGAATACCGCGCGCTCAACGGTGACGAACCTGCCCCGGCGGTCGAGCAGACGCTGACGCCGATCTACCCGACCACCGAAGGGCTGACCCAGCAACGCTTGCGCGCGCTGTGTCAGCAGAGCCTGGCGCAGCTCGGCCCGAGCAGCCTGCCGGACTGGATACCCGACGAGCTGGCCCGCGACTACCAGCTGGCACCGCTGGACGAAGCCATTCGCTACCTGCACAACCCGCCCGCGGACGCGGATGTCGACGAGCTGGCCGAAGGGCACCACTGGGCTCAGCATCGCCTGGCCTTCGAAGAACTGCTGACGCACCAGCTCTCCCAGCAGCGCGTGCGCGAGAGCTTGCGTACCTTGCGCGCACCCGTGCTGCCAAAAGCCAGCCGCCTGCCTGCCCGCTACCTGGCCAACCTGGGCTTTCAACCCACCGGCGCACAGCAGCGCGTGGGCAACGAGATCGCCTATGACCTCAGCCAGGGCGAACCGATGATGCGGCTGGTGCAGGGCGATGTCGGCGCCGGCAAGACCGTGGTGGCTGCCCTGGCAGCGCTGCAGGCGCTCGAGGCCGGCTACCAGGTGGCCTTGATGGCGCCGACCGAAATCCTCGCCGAGCAGCACTTCATCACCTTCAAGCGCTGGCTCGAACCTTTGGGTCTCGAGGTCGCCTGGCTGGCGGGCAAGCTCAAGGGCAAGGCCAGGGTCAGTGCTCTTGAGCGGATCGCTGCGGGCGCACCGATGGTGGTAGGCACTCATGCGCTGTTCCAGGAGGAAGTGAAATTCAAGCACCTGGCCCTGGCGATCATCGACGAGCAACACCGCTTCGGCGTTCAGCAACGCCTGGCCCTGCGCCAGAAAGGCGTAGGCGGCGAGTTGTGCCCGCACCAGCTGATCATGACCGCGACACCGATTCCGCGGACATTGGCCATGAGCGCCTATGCCGACCTGGACACGTCGATCCTCGACGAGCTGCCGCCGGGGCGAACGCCCGTGAACACGGTGCTGGTCGCCGACAGCCGACGCTTTGAAGTGGTGGAGCGGGTGCGTGCCGCCTGCGCCGAAGGTCGACAGGCCTACTGGGTCTGCACCTTGATCGAGGAGTCCGAGGAACTCACCTGCCAGGCGGCCGAAAGCACCTACGAAGACCTCGGCAGCGCCTTGGGCGAACTGAGCGTAGGCTTGATCCACGGTCGCATGAAGCCGGCCGAGAAAGCCGCGGTCATGGCCGAATTCAAGGCAGGCCATCTGCAGCTGCTGGTCGCCACCACGGTGATCGAGGTCGGTGTCGACGTACCCAACGCCAGCCTGATGATCATCGAGAATCCCGAGCGGCTGGGCCTGGCCCAGTTGCACCAATTGCGGGGTCGCGTAGGCCGGGGCAGCGCGGTCAGTCACTGCGTGCTGCTGTACCATCCGCCGTTGTCGCAGATCGGCCGGGAGCGTCTGGGGATCATGCGCGAGACCAACGACGGCTTCGTGATCGCCGAAAAGGACCTCGAACTGCGCGGTCCCGGCGAGATGCTCGGTACGCGCCAGACCGGCTTGCTACAGTTCAAGGTAGCCGACCTGATGCGCGACGCGGACCTGCTGCCAGCGGTTCGCGATGCGGCACAGGCGTTGCTGGCCCGCTGGCCGCATCACGTCAGCCCCCTGCTCGATCGCTGGTTGCGCCACGGCCAGCAGTATGGCCAAGTGTGATCTGCTTCATCCGGAACCGTCCGCCATTGGGACCGTTTATATTCGCGTTTAACACTGGATCGTCATCATGACTGAAGTTGCTCTGGAAACCACCGCCGCTCGTGCACCGTCCGTGATCTGTCGCTTGCTCGACAAGCTGGGCGTCACCTACCGTGAGGTTCCAGACCAGCCCGATCATCTGCCGGCTCGCAAGATCCAGGCCGTACTGCTGGATGATGAAGTCGGCGCCCTGATGGTACTGTTCCCGTGCAGTCATCTGCTGGACCTCAAGCGCCTGACCGAACTGACGGGCCGTACGCTGACGGCTGTACCGGTCGCGCGGTTGCGGCAGATGCTGGACAAGCATGGGCTCAAGTCACTGCCGGCGATCCCGGCCCTGACCAGTTCACCGTGCCTGTATGAACAGAGCCTGCTGGACGTCGACTCGCTGCTGATCCAGTCCGGCGAAGCAGGCGTGCTGCTGGAGCTGACGCTGACCGAGTTCAAGCGCCTGCTGGCCAAGGCCAGCGCCGGCAGTTTCGGCGAGCCCGTGCGTAACATCCACTTCAACCTCGACCGCAAGGACGACTCCAGGGAGATCAGCCGGGCGGTCCAGGCCTTCACGGCGCGACGCATCCAGCAACGGCTCGAGCAGACCATCGAGATTCCGCCGCTGCCCGACTCGGCCCAGAAGATCATCAAGCTGCGCGTGGACCCCGATGCGAGCATCGACGATATCACCCGCGTGGTGGAAACCGATCCGGCCTTGGCCGCCCAGGTGGTCAGCTGGGCGGCATCGCCCTACTACGCCTTCCCCGGCAAGATCCGCTCCGTGGAAGATGCCATCGGCCGTGTGCTGGGCTTCGACCTGGTCATCAACCTGGCCTTGGGGCTGGCCTTGGGCAAGACCTTGAGCCTGCCCAAGGATCATCCGCAGCACGACACCCCCTACTGGCAGCAATCGATCTACACCGCCGCGGTGATCGAAGGCCTGACCCGGGCCATGCCCAGGGCAGAGCGCCCCGAAGGCGGGCTGACCTACCTGGGTGGCCTGTTGCATAACTTCGGCTACCTGCTGCTGGCCCACGTGTTCCCGCCCCACTTCTCGTTGATCTGCCGCCACCTGGAGGTCAACCCGCACCTGAGCCACCCCTACATCGAGCAGCACTTGCTGGGCATCACCCGCGAGCAGATGGGCGCCTGGCTACTGGGGCTATGGGACATGCCGGACGAGCTGGCCACGGCCTTGCGCTTCCAGCATGACGCCGACTACGCAGGCGAGCACGCCGTGTTCGCGAACCTGGTCTGCCTGTCCACGCGCCTGCTGCGGGCACGGGGCATCGGCAGCGGTCCCGAGCTGGAGATCCCCGACGACCTTCTCGAGCGCCTGCACCTGACACGGCAGAAGGCCGAAGAGATCGTGGGCCGGATCCTGGATGCCGAGGCGCTGCTGCGCGAGCTGGCCGCACAGTTCTGAGAGGGCGCCTCTGGACGGATCTCAGGCCGGTCGAGGGGCACGCAGGTGCTTCATCAGGCCCTGGAACCACATGACCAGGGCTGGGTTGCCCTTGATCTGGATGCCTTTGTCCTGGATGCCCTGCATGAAGGCCAGCTGCTTGTTCCTGGCCTGCAAGGTCGCGTAGCCATACGGTGCATCCTTGAAGGCGATGGCGAAGGCCGGCTGGGGGTGCAAGCCACGCCGGCTGGTGACGCGCAGATCCTTGACGATGAAATGCCGGGCGACACGGCCATCGAGCGTCTGCATCTGGAACACCAAGTCCTTGTCCTGCAACTGCTTGCGAAAGGCCGGATTACGGCGGCTGGCTCGAGCCATGAGCAGGCCCATGGCCCACAGGAGAACGCGAAACTTCATCGTGACATCTCGAAAACGAACGTGCCCGGCAGTCTATCGGCTCGTTCGCCGAATACCAGCCGGGCCGCGTGCCTTGAGCACGGACTGGTCACCCCCTCTCAGCGCAGGAAACCCTCAACGCGCGCGCTTGGCCGCGCCGGACGTCTTGGGGGAGGACGCCGCGGCCTTGGGCTTGGCGGCCTTGGGCGCGTTGGCCGACGGGGTGGGGGTGCTGTCATGGAGCAGGTCCCGGAACGCCTTGCCAGGTTTGAAGGCTACCGTGTTGCTGGCCTTGATCTGCAAAGCCTCGCCGGTCTGTGGATTCTTACCGTTGCGGGCGCCCCGATGGCGTTTCTCGAACGTGCCGAAGCCCACCAAGGTCACGCTCTGGCTGTCGACTGCCTGTGTGATGGTGTCCAGTATCGCGTTGAGCACCTCGTTGGCCTTGTCTTTGTTCAGGCCGGTTTCTTCCGAGATGACGGTAGCGAGCTGTGGTTTGCGCATGGTAGAGCCTCTTTGACGGGAATTCTTTTTGTTATGCCGTGCAGTGCGTTGGACAGGGTGTCCAGGGGTACGACGCGGCTTCCAGGCTGAGACAGACGCGGTTGAGAATGGCATGCCGCTGGGGTACACGCCAGCCCCCCTCGTCAATCAGGCGGACAGGTGGCACTTCTGCCCTGTGTCGGGGCGGATTGACAGGATTGGACCCCGCATTCGCCGAGCTTGGCGTGCAGAAGCCGTCTTTCAATCATGCTAAGCTCGCCGCTTCTCCAGCCGGTGCAAGCCCCCGACAACGTGCCCTACGAACCCTCGCAAGCCGTTGCTGCCGCGTGGCAGCCCTACGCCCAGGTAGCCCCTGCGATCGATCCGCCGACGCTCGACTGGCTGTTCGACCAGGGCTCGCTCACGCGGCGCCTCACCGCGCTGTCGCAGGACCGCTTCGACGTCGTACCGCTCCTCGAAGGCTGGCAGGCGTTGCGGGACGACGAATGCACGGCGCTGGGCCTGGCCTCTGGCGAGCAAGGCTGGGTACGGGAGGTGTACCTGAGGGGCCGAGGGCAACCCTGGGTCTTCGCCCGCAGCGTCGCGTCGCGTCGCGCCCTGGTCGCGGGAGGGCTCGATTTGCAGCACCTGGGCACGCGTTCGCTGGGCGAAGTGCTGTTCTGTGACCAGGCCTTCACCCGCCACCCCATCGAAGTCTGTCGTTACCCCGAGGCCTGGCTGCCCGCACCGGCCCAGGGACCGGCGCGCTGGGGACGCCGTTCGCGCTTCGAGCGCGACGGGCTGCAGCTGCTGGTCGCCGAGGTCTTTCTCCCTGCCTTCTGGCAGGTCGCACTCGAGGACACGAACTGATGTACCTGCAGATGCTCAAGTCGCTCAGCCGTCTCCACCCGCGTGCCTGGGACTTCATCCAGCTCAGCCGCATGGATCGGCCAATCGGCATCTACCTGTTGCTGTGGCCGACGCTGACGGCGGTCTGGATCGCCGGAAACGGCAGCCCGACCCTGGCCAACGTGCTGATCTTCGCACTCGGCGTGGTGCTGATGCGTGCCGCCGGCTGCGCCATCAACGACTTCGCCGACCGCAAGGTGGACGGCCACGTCAAACGCACCGCCGATCGTCCCCTGGCCAGTGGTCGCATCAAGGGCCGCGAGGCCCTGACGTTGTTCGCCGTACTGGTGGGTGCAAGCTTCCTGCTGGTGCTGTGCACCAACGCCCCGACCGTGGGCCTGTCGTTCGGGGCCGTGGCCCTGGCCTTCTGCTACCCATTCATGAAGCGGTACACCCACTGTCCCCAGGTGGTGCTGGGTGCGGCCTATTCCTGGGGGATTCCCATGGCCTTCATGGCCGCCAACGAAACGCTGCCGGCCAGCGCCTGGTGGCTGTACCTGGGCAACCTGCTGTGGACCGTGGGCTACGACACCTATTACGCCATGGTCGACCGCGACGATGACCTCAAGATCGGGGTCAAGTCGACGGCGATCCTCTTCGGTGCGGCCGACCGGCAGATCATCCTGGGCCTGCAGCTGGCGTCGCTGGTCTGCCTGTTCCTGGCAGGGGAGGCGTTCGGCCTGGGCGGCGGGTTCCACCTGGGGCTGCTGGGCGCGGCCCTGTGCTTCGCCTGGGAATACCGCTCGACCCGCGCGCGGGACCGGACCTCATGCTTCAAGGCATTCCTGCACAATCACTGGGCAGGGTTGCTGGTGTTCCTCGGCGTGGTGCTCGACTACGCGGTGCGCTGAAGCAGGTCTCGGGCGGCGACTCGGCAGTTGTCACACAGCTGCAATAATTCCGTTATCTAATGCGGGCCAAGAGATCGTTTCCAGGAGAGGTTGAGCATGGTTGGCAGGAACATTCTGATCGTCGACGACGAGGCGCCCATTCGCGAAATGATCGCCGTGGCGCTGGAAATGGCCGGCTACGACTGCCTGGAAGCCGAGAGCGCGCAGCAGGCCCATGCGATCATCGTCGACCGCAAGCCAGACCTGATCCTGCTCGACTGGATGCTGCCCGGCACCTCGGGGATCGAGCTGGCACGGCGGCTCAAGCGTGACGAGCTGACCGGCGACATCCCGATCATCATGCTCACCGCCAAGGGCGAGGAAGACAACAAGATCCAGGGCCTCGAAGTCGGTGCCGACGACTACATCACCAAGCCGTTCTCGCCCCGTGAACTGGTGGCGCGCCTAAAGGCGGTACTGCGCCGGACCGGGCCCAGCGACAGCGAGGCGCCCATCGAGGTCGGGGGCCTGCTGCTCGACCCGATCAGCCATCGCGTGACCATCGACGGCCGCCCTGCCGAGATGGGCCCGACCGAATACCGCTTGCTGCAATTCTTCATGACGCACCAGGAGCGTGCCTATACCCGTGGGCAATTGCTCGACCAGGTCTGGGGCGGCAACGTCTATGTCGAGGAGCGTACAGTCGACGTGCACATCCGGCGCCTGCGCAAGGCCTTGGGCGAAGTCTACGAAAACCTGGTGCAGACCGTGCGCGGCACGGGGTATCGTTTTTCCACCAAGTGCTAGGCTGAACGTCCCTTCAGCGGTGTCGAAGCACCCTCCCCTCGCTCCGAAGGACCGGCAATTGAACCAGAATTGCTACACCATCCTCAGTCGCCACCTGATCCTGCTGGTCTCGTTGTGCCTGCTCGCCGGCCTGATCAGTGGCCATTACGGCTGGAGCCTGGCCATCGGCATGGCGCTCTACCTGGCCTGGACCCTCAAGCAGCTGTTGCGCCTGCACGATTGGCTGCGCAATCACCAGCCCGATGAAGCGCCGCCCGATGGCTACGGCCTGTGGGGCGAAGTATTCGACAGCATCTACCACCTGCAACGCCGCGACCAGCGCGTTCGCGGCCGCTTGCAAGCGGTCATCGACCGGGTCCAGGAGTCGACCGCGGCCCTGCGCGATGCGGTGATCATGCTCGACAGCGAAGGCAACCTGGAGTGGTGGAACCGCGCCGCCGAAACCTTGCTCGGCCTGAAGACGCCCCAGGATGGCGGCCAACCGGTGACCAACCTGGTGCGCCACCCACGGTTCAAGGAGTATTTCGAGCAGGAGAACCACCTCGAACCGCTGGAGATCCCCTCGCCGGTGAACGATCACCTGCGCATCCAGCTGCACATCACGCGCTATGGCAACAACGAGCACCTGATGCTGGTGCGCGACGTGACCCGCATCCACCAGCTCGAACAGATGCGCAAGGATTTCGTCGCCAACGTGTCCCATGAGCTGCGCACGCCCCTGACCGTCATCACCGGCTACGTGGAAACCTTGCTGGACAACGTGGACGGCATCAATCCGCGCTGGGCCCGCGCCCTGCAGCAGATGCACCAGCAGAGCGAGCGCATGCAGACCCTGCTCAACGACCTGCTGCTGTTGGCCAAGCTCGAAGCCACCGATTACCCTTCCGAAAGCCAGCCGGTCAGTGTCGACCCCTTGCTGCGCACGATCCACAGCGATGCCACGGCACTCTCCGGACAACGCAACCAACAGATCACCCTCGACGCCGAGCCAGGTGTCGGCCTGAAAGGCAGCGAGGCCGAGCTGCGCAGTGCGTTCTCGAACCTGATCTTCAACGCCGTGAAATACACGCGCGATGGCGGACAGATCCGCATCCGCTGGTGGCGCGATGCCCAGGGGGCCCATCTGAGTGTGCAGGACACCGGCATCGGCATCGACGCCAAGCACCTGCCTCGCCTGACCGAACGGTTCTACCGGGTCGACTCGAGCCGTGCGTCGAACACCGGCGGCACGGGCCTGGGCCTGGCCATCGTCAAGCACGTGCTGCTGCGCCACCGCGGGCGTCTGGAGATCACCAGCGTGCCCGGGCATGGCAGCACGTTCACCTGCCATTTCCCGCTGAACCAGGTGGTTTCAGCGACGTCTGTCTGAGAGCAGCCCTTTGCATTTGGGCGGCCAGCCGCTACATTGGCTGTCGTGCGGTGACCGGCGCCACCGGTTGCCCTTTCTTTCCCTGACACGACGGACCCCGTAAAACCCCATCATGGACCCTTCCCCTGGTATCAGCTTCACCTCCCTGTTCGCCGATTTCGGCATGATCCTTTTCGCACTGTTCCTGGTCTTGCTCAACGGCTTCTTCGTTGCCGCCGAGTTCGCCATGGTCAAGCTGCGCGCCACGCGCGTGGAGTCGATCGCCGAACAGCACGGCTGGCGCGGCAACATCCTGCGCAAGGTTCATCACCAGCTCGACGCTTATCTGTCAGCCTGCCAACTGGGCATCACCCTGGCGTCGCTCGGCCTCGGTTGGGTCGGCGAGCCCGCCTTCGCACACCTGCTCGAGCCGCTGCTGGCCGCCGCAGGCGTGGACACACCGGAACTGATCAAGGCCGTCTCGTTCTTCGTCGCTTTCTTCGTGATTTCCTACCTGCACATCGTGGTCGGCGAGCTGGCGCCCAAGTCATGGGCCATCCGCAAACCCGAGCTGCTGTCGCTGTGGACGGCCGTGCCGCTGTACCTGTTCTACTGGCTGATGTACCCGGCCATCTACCTGCTCAACGCCAGCGCCAACGGCATCCTGCGCATCGCCGGCCAGGGCGAGCCCGGGCCACACCATGAGCATCACTACAGCCGTGAAGAACTCAAGCTGATCCTGCACTCCAGCCGTGGCCAGGACCCCAGCGACCAAGGCATGCGCGTGCTGGCCTCGGCCGTGGAGATGGGCGAGCTGGAGGTGGTCGACTGGGCCAACTCCCGTGAAGACATGATCAGCCTCGACGCCAAGGCGCCGCTCAAGGAAATCCTGTCGATGTTCCGCCGGCACAAGTTCAGCCGCTACCCGGTCTACGATGCCGAGAAAGGCGAATACACCGGCCTGCTGCACATCAAGGACCTGCTGCTCGAACTGGCCGACCTGGCCCATCTGCCAGAGACCATCGACCTGGAAGACTTGGCTCGCCCGCTGGAGCGTGTCTCGCGGCACATGCCCCTGTCGCAGCTGCTGGAGCAGTTCCGCAAGGGCGGCGCGCACTTCGTGCTGGTCGAGGAAGCCGATGGCAAGGTCATCGGTTACCTGACCATGGAAGACGTGCTCGAAGTGCTGGTCGGCGACATTCAGGACGAGCATCGCAAGACCGAGCGCGGGATCCTCGCCTACCAGCCTGGCAAGTTGCTGGTGCGTGGTGACACGCCACTGTTCAAGGTCGAGCGTCTGCTGGGTGTGGACCTGGACCATATCGAGGCCGAGACCCTGGCAGGCCTGGTCTACGAGACGCTCAAGCGCGTGCCGGAAGAAGAAGAGGTGCTGGAGGTCGAGGGCCTGCGCATCATCATCAAGAAGATGAAGGGGCCGAAGATCGTGCTGGCGAAGGTGGTCCTGCTGGACTGATCGCTGGCTACCGCGCCCTCATCCTGGGGCGCGAATGGGTCTTGATCGGTGCGTCATGGGCCCTGGCGGCCCAATCGCGGCCGCTCACCCACCGTAGCAGGCCGTCGCGGCCCATGTGGCCCCCGTGCCGCGACCGGGACCGAAGGACCCACATTCGCACTTGGCGGCTCGAACAGGGGGCGTAACCCCTGCCGAGGCAGCACTCGCCGGCTCAGGCCCCCGGTGTGAAGTGCTTCTGCGCCGTCCCCCGTGCGATCAACCGCGACAGGTAATCCAGCTTCTGGGCATCCTGGTCGACGAACTTGAAGGTCAGCTGCAACCAGTCGCTTTCAGGCCGAGGCTCCAGCGCGGCCACGGCATGCAGGTAGCCATTGAGCCGTGCGGTTTCGGCCTGTTCGCCCTGCTCCAGGTCGAGCACCGCGCTTTCGAGCACCTGCGGCAACACCTCGCCACGCCGGACCACCAGCAGGGCTTCCTTCAGGCTCAGGGCCTTGATCACGCAGGGCTGGGCGCCACTGGCCAGACGCAGCTGACCTTGACCGCGGCCTGGTCCAGGCGACGCCACGGCAGCAGACGCCGCCGCTGGCGCACGCTGTACAGCGGCCGACGCAGGTGCCGGTGTGCTGGCCGCAGCCGGGCGAGGCGCCTCGCTGCGGCCCGACGTCAACGCGGCCAGCGAATCGTTGCCCGTGGACGCCGGCCGCGCGGGCGCGCTGGCAACCAGGTCGGCCAGCCGACCGATCTTGGCCATGGCCTTCTTGACCTTGCTCGACAGCTGTTCGTTGGTGAAGGGCTTGCCGACGAAGTCGGACACACCGGCCTGGATGGCCTGGATGACATTCTCCTTGTCACCCCGGCTCGTCACCATGATGAACGGCATGCTGGCCATGCTGGGTTGCTGACGGCACCAGGCCAGCAACTCCAGACCGGACATCTCGGGCATCTCCCAGTCGCACAGCACCAGGTCGAAACGTTCGCGGGTGAGCAGCACCTGAGCCTTGCGCCCGTTGACCGCATCCTCGACCGCGACGCCTGCAAACGTATTGCGCAGGCACTTTCTCACCAGGTCGCGGATGAACGGCGCATCGTCCACGACCAGCACTTTGACTTTACTCATCGCCACTCCTTTCGACTCCTGGCTAGCATACCGCCGACTGCTGGCCATGTGCCAAAGTCGAATGCGATACGAGTCCCACCTGCCGTGCACGGCGTGAGGGTGTCCAGGGTCGGCCAGACGCACGAAAGCCACCGACGCATCCGGTGCGATGCCTGGGTGGCCGTGCGTGAGGCAACTACCTTGAACGAGCGGCGTGGCCTGCAGGCGCACGCCCGTGCTCGGGACAGACCTTAGTTATCGTCCGCTGGCGCCGGAACATTAGCCGACACCGCATCGCGACCCTGCACTTCGGCCTGCATGCGCTTGAGGCCCATGTGCCGCACGTCGGTGCCACGGACCAGATAGATCACCAGTTCGGCGATGTTGCGCGCATGGTCGCCGATCCGCTCCAGTGAACGCAGCGCCCAGATCACGCTCAGGACGCGCGAGATCGAGCGCGGGTCTTCCATCATGTAGGTCACCAGCTCGCGCAGCGCGGTCTTGTACTCGCGGTCGATGGTCTTGTCGTACTGGGCCACGGAGAGGGCCAGGTCGGCGTCGAAGCGGGCGAAGGCGTCGAGCGCGTCACGGACCATGTTGCGTACCTGGTCGCCGATATGACGCACTTCCACGTACCCCCGGGGCGACTCGCCCTCCTCGCACAGCTGGATGGCGCGACGGGCGATCTTGGTCGACTCGTCGCCGATCCGCTCCAGGTCGATCACCGACTTGGAGATGCTGATGATCAGGCGCAGGTCGGAGGCCGCCGGCTGACGGCGGGCCAGGATGCGCACGCACTCCTCGTCGATGTTGCGCTCCATCTGGTTGATCTGGCCGTCGACGTCGCGCACCTGCTGGGCCAAACCCGAGTCGGCGTCGATCAGCGCGGTCACCGCGTCGTTGACCTGCTTCTCGACCAGGCCGCCCATGGCCAGCAGGTGGCTGCGCACCTCCTCGAGTTCGGCGTTGAACTGCTGGGAAATGTGATGCGTGAGGCTTTCTTTGTTGATCATGGTTCGCTCCGCCGGGAGGCTGCCAGCGGCAAGCCGCGAGCCTCAAGCTTCAAGGGTGTGCGTGGGGGCCGTACGTGCTGCATCAGGAATGGGTGGCAAGCTTGTCGCTCCCAGCTTGCCCCTCTCCCCACTAGCCATAACGCCCCGTGATGTAGTCTTCGGTCTGCTTCTTGGCCGGGTTGGTGAACAGCGTGTCGGTATCGCCGAACTCTACCAGCTTGCCCATGTACATGAACGCGGTGTAGTCGGAGACACGCGCGGCCTGCTGCATGTTGTGGGTGACGATGACGATGGTGTACTTGGACTTGAGCTCGTAGATCAGCTCCTCGACCTTGAGCGTGGAAATCGGGTCCAGCGCCGAGCAGGGTTCGTCGAGCAGCAGGACTTCCGGCTCCACGGCGATGGTACGGGCAATGACCAGACGCTGCTGTTGACCACCGGACAGGCCCAGGGCCGAATCGTGCAGACGGTCCTTGACCTCGTCCCACAGCGCCGCGCCCTTGAGCGCCCACTCGACGGCTTCGTCGAGGGTACGCTTCTTGTTGATGCCCTGGATGCGCAGGCCGTAGACCACGTTCTCGTAGATGGTCTTGGGGAACGGGTTGGGCTTCTGGAAGACCATGCCCACCCGGCGGCGCAGCTCGGCAACGTCCTCGCCCTTGCGATAGATGTTGTGGCCGTACAGGTTGATCGCGCCCTCGACCCGGCAACCGTCGACCAGGTCGTTCATGCGGTTGAAGGTGCGCAGCAAGGTCGACTTGCCACAGCCGGACGGGCCGATGAAGGCCGTCACGCGCTGCTTGGGGATGTTCATCGCGACATCGAACAGGGCCTGCTTGTCCCCGTAGAACAGGCTCAGGCCCGGGACCTCGATGGCCACCGTCTCGTCGGCCAGGCGCAGGCCTTGCTTGTCGCGGCCCAGCGCATTCATGTCGATGCCGCGGGAATGCGTGTCGTGTTGCATGTGCTTACTCCGTCTGTCGCTGCACGCTTCGCGCTGCGAGCTTCACGTTGAGGCAGAAGCGGCGACTGCTCGCCGCTTGTGGCTTGTGGCTCGACGCTTCAGCTGTCGAGTGCCTTGTACTTTTCACGCAGGTGGTTACGAATCCAGACCGCCGACAGGTTCAAGGTGGCGATCACCAGCACCAGCAGCAGGGCCGTGGCGTAGACCAGCGGTCGCGCCGCCTCGACGTTGGGGCTCTGGAAACCGACGTCGTAGATGTGGAAGCCCAGGTGCATGATCTTCTGGTCCAGGTGCAGGTACGGGTAGTTGCCGTCGAGCGGCAACGACGGTGCCAGTTTCACCACGCCCACCAGCATCAGCGGCGCCACTTCACCCGCGGCACGGGCCACGGCGAGGATCATGCCGGTCATCATGGCCGGGCTGGCCATGGGCAAGACGATCTTCCACAGGGTCTCGGCCTTGGTCGCGCCCAACGCCAGGGAGCCCTCACGGACCGTGCGCGGGATACGCGCCAGGCCCTCTTCGGTGGCCACGATCACCACCGGCACGGCCAGCAATGCCAGGGTCAGCGACGCCCAGAGCAATCCTGGCGTGCCGAGGGTCGGTGCCGGCAGCGCCTCGGGGAAGAACAGCCGATCGATGGAGCCGCCCAGCACGTAGACGAAGAAGCCCAGGCCGAACACGCCGTAGACGATCGCCGGTACCCCGGCCAGGTTGTTCACGGCGATGCGGATCAGTCGTGTGACCGGGCCCTGGCGGGCGTACTCGCGCAGGTAGACGGCGGCCAGGACGCCGAACGGCGTCACGATCACCGCCATGATCAGGGTCATCATCACGGTGCCGAAGATCGCCGGGAAGATCCCGCCCTCGGTGTTGGCCTCGCGCGGGTCGTCGCTCAGAAATTCCCAGACCTTGCTGAAATAGGTGCTCAGCTTGGTCAGCGTGGACATGCCATTGGGCTGATAGGCATGCACCACCTTGCTCAGGTTGATTTCCACCTCGCGGCCGTTGCCATCGCGAGCCACCAGGGCATCGCGGGCGAAGTCCTGGTGCAGGGCGCCGAGTCGTTCCTCGATCGCCTGGTAGCGGCTGTTGAGTTCGGCGCGCTCGGCGTCCATGTCGGCCTGGGCGGCGGCGTCGAGCCTGCCGTCGAGTTCCAGCTTGCGGCCGTGAAGACGCAGGCGCTCCAGGCCGTGGTTGATGGCGCCGATGTCGGACTTCTCGAGGCTCTGCAGCTCGTCGGCCAGCCGGCTGGCCCGCTCGAGTCGGGTCTGCAGCTCGGCCCAGGCGGCCGACCCTTCGGCGACCACACGACCGTTTTCCTTGACGCTGACCAGATAGCCGTAGAAGTTGCCCCACTCGCGCCGCTCCAGGGCCATGAGATCGGCAGGCGTCTGCAGGTCCACCAGCCACTCGCCGACGACCCAGCTGAAATCGTTGCCGTTGAGGTCGCGGTTGCCGATCTTGACCAGCTCGCGGGTCATGAACTCCGGGCCTTCGTCCGGGACTGGCAATCCAGCGCCCTTGAGTCGGGCACGGGGGACTTCTTCGGCCTGTACCACCTCACCGATCACCACATGGTCGGCCTGACCCGGCACCTTGTAGGTGGCCTGGACGATGTCGGCAGGCCAGAAGTGGCCCAGGCCGCGCACGGCGATCACGGCCAGCAGGCCCACGGTCATGATCACCGCGATGGCGACGGCGCCACCGCTGATCCAGACGCCGGGAGCGCCGCTCTTGAACCAGCCCTTGAGGGAATCCTTTTTCACGGATCTCTACCTTTCTATCAAAGCGACGAGTATTTCTTGCGCAGACGCTGGCGAATCAGCTCGGCCAAGGTGTTCATCACGAAGGTGAACATCAGCAGCACCAGTGCGGCGAGGAACAGCACGCGGTAGTGACTGCCGCCGACTTCCGACTCGGGCATCTCCACCGCGACGTTGGCGGCCAGGGTGCGCATGCCTTCGAACAGGTTCATCTCCATCACCGGCGTGTTGCCGGTGGCCATCAGCACGATCATGGTTTCCCCGACCGCCCGGCCCATGCCGATCATCAGCGCCGAGAAGATGCCCGGGCTGGCGGTCAGGATGACCACGCGGGTCAAGGTCTGCCATGGCGTGGCACCCAGCGCCAGCGAGCCCAGGGTCAGGCTGCGCGGCACGCTGAACACGGCGTCCTCGGCGATCGAGTAGATGTTCGGGATGACCGCGAAGCCCATGGCGATGCCGACCACCAGGGCGTTGCGCTGGTCGTAGGTGATCCCCAGGTCGTTGGTGATCCACAGGCGCATGTCACCACCGAAGAACCAGGTCTCGAGGAACGGGCTCATGGACAGCGCCAGCCAGCCGGTGAAGAGGATCACCGGGATCAGGATCGCCGCTTCCCAGCCATCCGGGACACGCAGGCGCAACGACTCGGGCAGGCGACTCCAGACGAACCCGGCCAGCAGGATGCCGATCGGCAGCATCAGGAACAGGCTGAACACACCCGGCAGGTGGCCCTCGAGGTAGGGCGCCAGGAACAGGCCGGCGAAGAAACCGAGGATCACCGTCGGCATCGCTTCCATCAGCTCGATCACCGGCTTGACCTTGCGGCGCATGCCCGGCGCCATGAAGTAGGCGGTGTAGATGGCCGCGGCAATGGCCAGCGGCGCCGCCAGGATCATCGCGTAGAAGGCGGCCTTCAGGGTGCCGAAGGTCAGGGGCGAGAGGCTGAGCTTGGGCTCGAAGTCGGTGTTGGAGGCGGTCGACTGCCAGACGTACTTGGGTTCGTCGTAGTTCTCGTACCAGACCTTGCCCCACAGCGCGCTCATCGAGACTTCCGGGTGCGGGTTGCGCAGGCTCAGGGGCAGCAGCTTGCCGCCTTCTTCGATCAGGATGCGGTTGGCCCGTGGCGAGAGCGCCAGGATGCCCGCGCCATCGGCCACCGGCTCGACCAGCAGGGTGCGGTGGGCGGTGCTGTGGAAGACGCCGAGCTGGCCGGCGCTGTCCAGGGCGATGAAGCCCTTGCGGCGCTCTTCGGCATCGATCTGCACGACCGGTGCGCTACCCATCTGGAAGGTGCGGATCTGCTTGAAACGCTGTTCGCCATCCGGGTCGCGGGCCATGAACCATTGGGCCAGGCCACCCTTGGAATCGCCGAGAATCAGCGAGATGCCGCCGACCAGCTGGGTGCTGGCCGTGATTTCGGCATTGCCGTCCTCGAGCAGCTTGTAGCGGCCATTGAGGCTCTTGTCGCGCAGGCTGAAGACATCGGCGTTGGCCCGGCCGTTGAGCACGTACAGCCACTGCTGACGCGGGTCGACATACAGCGCCTTGACTGCCTCGGTCATCTGCGGCAGGTCGATACGTGCCTGCTCGGTGCTGACCTCGCCGGTCATCATGTTCTCTTCACGGGTCAGCGACAGCACCTGCAGGTGCGCGCCGGTGGAGCCGGCCAGCACCAGCGTCTCGCCGTTGGCGTTCAGGCTCACGTGGTCCAGGGCACGACCCTGCTCGTCCAGGGTGAACGGCGTCTCGCCATAGGGGTAGCCGACCTGCGAGTCGATGGTCTTCTTGTTGTCCGGGTAGGTGATCTTGTAGCTGTGGTTGAACACCAGCGCCTGGCCATTGGACAGGCCGAGCACCACCAGCGGGCTGCCTGGCTGGTCGGCGCCGATGGAGGTGACCTGGGTGCCGGCCGGCAGCGGCAGGTCCACGCGCTTGAGCGCCTCGCCGGTCTTGGTGTCGAAGAACAGCACCTGGCCCTTGTCGGAAACGCGCATCCCCACCAGGTTCTGCTCTTCGAGGGCGATCATCAGCGGCTTGCCGGCGTCCTGTTGCAGCCAGGTCGGCGTCAGGGCCTTCTTGCTGGTCAGCTCGGCGCCCTGGAACAGGGGCAGCACCACGTAGGCCAGGTAGAAGAAGATCAAGGTGATGGCCGCCAGCACGGCGAGCCCGCCGACCAGCACGTACCAGCGCGTCAGGCGGTCCTTGAGGGCGCGCAGACGGCGCTTGCGTTGCAGCTCGGGCGTATTGAAATCAATCCGCACGGGAGGAGAATTTTGGGTCATGGTGGAGTTGGCCAGATCATTCATGCGCACACCCTAGCGGTCCCGTATGACAAAAACATGACAGCGTGTTGACGCAAGAAAGCCCGCCGCGCAGGGAGCCTGGCGTCGGACTGGAAAGTCGTGGAAGGGGCCGTTTGCCGGCCCCTCCCCCTCACATCACTGCTTGGCGACGCTGCCGGCGTGGGACAGGCCCAGGTCAGCCAAGGTCTTGTCGACCACCTTGGACGGCAGCGGGATGTAGCCATCCTTGACCACGACCTGCTGGCCGGCCTGGGACAGCACCAGCTTGACGAACTCGGCTTCCAGCGGTGCCAACGGCTTGTTCGGCGCCTTGTTGACGTAGACGTAGAGGAAGCGCGACAGCGGGTACTTGCCGTTCAGGGCGTTGGTCTCGTTGTCTTCGATGAACTCGCCACCCTCCTTCTTGGCCAGGGGCACGGTCTTGACGCTGGCCGTCTTGTAGCCGATGCCCGAGTAGCCGATGCCGTTCAGCGAGCTGCTGATCGACTGCACCACCGAGGCCGAACCCGGCTGCTCGTTGACGTTGGGCTTGAAGTCGCCTTTGCACAGGGCTTCTTCCTTGAAGTAGCCGTAGGTGCCGGACACCGAGTTGCGGCCGAACAGTTGCACCGGCTTGTTGGCCAGGTCGCCGGTCACGCCCAGATCACCCCAGGTCTTGACGTCGCTCTTGGCGCCGCACAGGCGGGTGGAGGAGAAGATCGCATCGACCTGCGCCATGGTCAGGCCCTTGATCGGGTTGTCCTTGTGCACGAACACGGCCAGGGCATCGACGGCCACCGGGATGGCGGTGGGCTTGTAGCCGTACTTCTGCTCGAACGCCTGCAGCTCGACGTCCTTCATCTTGCGGCTCATCGGGCCGAGGTTGGCGGTGCCTTCGGTCAGCGCGGGTGGCGCGGTGGAGGAACCTGCGGCCTGGATCTGGATGTTGACGTTCGGGTATTCCTTCTTGTAGGCCTCGGCCCACAGGGTCATCAGGTTCGCGAGGGTGTCGGAACCGACGCTGGAGAGGTTGCCCGACACACCGGTGGTCTTGGTGTAGGTCGGGATCGCAGGATCGACAGCGGCAACCGCGTTGGCCGTGGCCACGCCAGCGGCAGCGAATGTCAGGGCCGCCATCAAACGCTTCAGTTTCATGCCTTGCTCCTAGCAGGAATAAGTGGGGTGCTGGATGGATCGGGCCCAAGTATCTGCAGGCCGCATGAAGACTCTATGACCACAATGTGACAATTGGATGAAAGGCCAGCATGGCGAGCGCGGCAGGCTCGCCGGAGCGCTGCGAGACCTTCGTGGGCCTCGCACGGTGCATCGACTCAGCGCTGGCGGCGCATCAGGTAGAGCCCGATCGACAGGCCCAGCCCGCACAGGCCCGCCACGTAATACGCCGGTGCCATTGGGCTGAACTTGAGCAGCGCGGTGACCGCCATCGGCGTCAGGCCGCCAAAGAGGGCATAGGCCACGTTGTAGGAGAACGACAGACCGGTGAAGCGCACCACCGCCGGGAACGCCTTGACCATGACGAAGGGCACTGCGCCGATCGTGCCGACGCACAGGCCGGTGACGGCGTACAGCCCGAACAGCCATTCCGGTCGCGTGGCCAGGGTGTGGTAGAAGGTCCAGGAAGTGGCCAGGAGCAGCAGGCTGCCGATGACCAGCACACGCCCGGCGCCGAAGCGGTCGCACAGCCAGCCGGTGCCGATGCAGCCCACGCTGAGCAGGACGATGGCCAGGCTGTTGGCCTTGAGCGCATCGGTGGGGCTGACGTGATAGAACGTCTGCAGCAGGGCCGGCGTCATGAGGATCACCACCACGATGCCGGCCGACAGCAGCCAGGTCAGCAGCATGGAGAGCACGACCGCCGTGCGGTGGTCACGCAGCACGGTACGCAGCGGCAGCTCGGCGGCCAGCGCCTTGCGTGTCTGCATTTCGGCGAACACCGGGGTTTCGTGCAGCCACCGGCGCAGGTAGACCGAGAACAGGCCGAACACACCGCCCAGCAGGAACGGGATACGCCAGGCATAGTCGGCGACCTGGACCGGGGTGTAGAGGCTGTTGATCAGGGTCGCCACCAGCGAGCCGAGCAGGATGCCGGCGGTCAGGCCGGCGGTCAGAGTGCCGCAGGCGTAGCCGGTGTTGCGTGCCGGAACATGCTCGGAGACGAACACCCAGGCGCCGGGAACTTCACCCCCAATGGCCGCCCCCTGCACCACACGCATCAGCAGCAACAGGACCGGCGCCAGCAGGCCGATCTGCGCGTAGGTGGGCAGCAGGCCCATCACCAGCGTCGGCAAGGCCATCATCAGGATGCTCAGGGTGAACATTTTCTTGCGCCCGAGCAGGTCGCCGAAGTGCGCCATGACGATGCCGCCCAGAGGCCGGGCCAGGTACCCGGCGGCGAAGATGCCGAAGGTCTGCATCAGGCGTAGCCATTCGGGCATGTCCGGAGGGAAGAACAGCTTGCCGACCACCGTGGCGAAGAACACGAAGATGATGAAGTCGTAGAACTCCAGCGCACCGCCCAGGGCTGACAGCGACAAGGTCTTGTAGTCGCTGCGGGTAAGCGGGCGTGGAGGGTGTTCGGTACTGCCTAGCACGGATGTCATTGTCGTTCTCGGTCGAAGTCATGCACGCCGCGTGTTCCGCGGCGCCTGGCGGGTCGGTCACCATAGCAAACGGGCTGCAGGCTGCAAGCTGCTTGAGCTTGGCGCTTGCAGCTCGCCCCCAAACCAGCAAATCAGCGTAGAGTAGGCGCTTTGGCTGAACCGTTTCCCACCGTGCCCGTCCAAGCGCCACCTAACGAAGCGTCACGGGTCAGAGGCCCCTTCGCATGATTGAACTCGAACAAGAAGATCCTATCCCGCAAGGCGACCTGGCCTTGCAGATCACCGCGCTGCCGCGCGAAACCAACGGCTTCGGCGACATCTTCGGCGGTTGGCTGGTCGCCCAGATGGACCTGGCGGGCACGGCGATGGCCAGCCGGGTCGCCGGTGGCCGGGTCGCCACCGTGGCGATCGATCGGATGGCGTTCCTGGTACCGGTCGCCGTAGGTGCGCAACTGTCCTTCTACACCCAGACCCAGGACATCGGGCGTAGCTCGATCCGCATGATGGTCGAGGTGTGGAGCGACGATCCGTTGTCCAGTGAATGGCGCAAGGTGACCGAAGCGGTCTTCGTCTTCGTCGCCATCGACGGCAGCGGGCGTACACGTTCCGTTCCGCGTCGCTAGGCATCGGCCAGGCGGCCTTCGCACTACTCAACGAGGCTTGTACATGATGGATCACACGGTCGAAACCCTGCGGCTCGGCGACCTCGACTGCTGGCGCATCACCACCGGCAAGGCCGAGCTGGTGATCGCCCGCCAGGGCGCCCAGGTGCTGCGCTATCGCCAGGGCGATGAGCCGCCGGTGGTATGGCTGAGCAAAGAGGCCCTGTTCCACACGGGCAAATCGGTACGTGGCGGTATCCCCGTGTGCTGGCCTTGGTTCGGCAACCTGCAGCGCAACCCCCAGACCGTCCAGGCGATGTACCACGGCACCGAGGCGCCTGCCCATGGCCTGGCACGCACGCGTGCGTGGCAGTCGGCGGGTGTCGAGCCGACGGAGAGCGGTGTACGCATGACGCTGCACCTGCCCCAGGCCGAGGGCGAGCTGCCGGGGTGGCCACACTCGGTGCGGCTGACCTTGACCATCGATCTGGCGCATGATCTTCGCCTGACCCTGACCAGTCACAATCTGGGCCGGGAGAACGTTACCTTCAGCCAGGCACTGCACAGTTACCTGGCCGTCAGCGACGTGCGCCAGGTCCGCGTCGAAGGCGTCGACGGCCTGGACTACGTGGAAACCCTGGCCGACTGGGAGACCCGTCGGCAGCAGGGTGCGTTGACCTTCGCCGGCGAAACCGACCGCATCTACCTCGACGCCCCTGATCACCTGGCCATCGTCGATCCAGCCTGGAAGCGTCGCCTCAGCCTGCACACCACAGGCTCACGCTCGGCGGTGATCTGGAACCCATGGACCGAACGCGCACGCGCGCTGCCGGACATGGCCGACGAAGGCTGGCAAGGCATGCTGTGCATCGAGACCGCCAACGCCTGGGATGATACCGTGACCCTGGCGCCCGGCCAGCAGCATGCACTGAGCGTGCGCTTCGTCTGCGACGCGCTGTGAGGCCATCGGTCTGAGTGGAGAGAGGCCCGCCTCGCGGGCGTCTACAAGTCCGCGTCCTCGACCACGCGCACCTGGCTGGCGTCCAGCGCATAGGCTGCATCGGCCAGGTCGTTGCTGACCTTCTCGACCTTGAGCGTCCCGCTGACCCACAGCGGCGTGTAGATGTCGTCGAGCTTGAGCCCTTTCGGGTAGCGCACCAGCACCAGCTGGTTGGGCGGCGGTGGCGGCACATGAATGCAGGCGCCGGGGTACGGCACGAGGAAGAACAGGGTGCTGTGGCCCTTGGCATCGCTCTCGAGCGGCACCGGATAGCCACCCAGGCGGATGGACTTGCCATTGAGCGCGGGGACGGTCTTGGTCGAGTACATCACCGCCGGCAAACCTTTGCCCTGCTTGAGGCCACCCTTGTCAGTGAAAGTGCCCATGGCTTCGGGTGAGTTGTGGTCGATGTCGGGCATCTGCTCGAGCGCCTTCTGATCGGAGCGCGGCATCAGCTCGAGCCAGTCGGTTTCAGGCAGTTCGGCATGGGCCAGGGTGCTGGCCAGGACAAGCGGGAGGAGAAACAAGGCACGCATGGAGGATGCTCGGCAACCCAGATGAATTGCCGCGCATTCTAGCCTGCAATCAGCGCTTCTTGATGAAACCGTAGATGACCAGCAGGACGATGGCGCCGATCAGTGCACCGAAGAAGCCGGCAGCCTGGCCTGCCTGATAGATGCCCAGCGCCTGACCGCCATAGGTGGCGACCAGCGAACCGGCGATGCCCAGCAGGATGGTCATGATCCAGCCCATGCTGTCGTCGCCAGGTTTCAGGAAGCGCGCCAGCAGGCCGACGATGAGGCCGATGAAGATAGTGCCGATGATACCCATGAACAATCCCTCTGAAGTGACATGAAAAGCCCACCAAGACAATGGGCGTGTGCCACTTCAGAGGGCGCGCGAGGCGCGGAGGTTCCATCAGCCGTCGATCAGTGCCTCGACGTCGGCGATGCGGGCCCGCAGGGTCGGCAGATCGGCGCAACGCAGCGTGGCATGGCCGACCTTGCGACCGGCTTTGAAGGCCTTGCCGTAGTGATGCACATGGCAGCCCTCGATCGATACGACGCTTGCCACGGGAGGCACTTCACCGATGAAGTTGAGCATGGCGCTTTCGCCGACCTTGGCGGTCGAGCCCAGCGGCAGGCCGGCGATGGCACGCAGGTGGTTCTCGAACTGGCTGCTCTCGGCGCCTTCGATGGTCCAGTGCCCGGAGTTGTGCACACGTGGCGCGATTTCATTGGCCTTGAGGCCGCCGTCGACCTCGAAGAACTCGAATGCCATCACGCCGACGTAGTCCAGTGCCTTCAGGACCCGACCGACATAGTCTTCGGCCAGCCCCTGCAAGGGATGCGCCTGGCTGGCCACCGACAGGCGCAGGATGCCGCTGTCATGGGTGTTGTGGACCAGCGGGTAGAAGCGCGTCTCGCCGTCACGTGCACGCACGGCAATCAACGACACTTCGCCGGTGAACGGCACGAAGCCCTCGAGCAGACACGGCACCGAACCCAGCTCGGCGAAGGTCCCGGCGACGTCCTGTGCGCTGCGCAGAACCTTCTGACCCTTGCCGTCGTAGCCCAGCGTGCGGGTCTTGAGCACCGCCGGCAGGCCGATGCTGGCTACCGCAGCGTCAAGGTCGGCCTGCGAATGGATGTCGGCGAACGCTGGAGTCGGGATGCCCAGGCCGCGGAACAGGCTTTTCTCGAACAGACGATCGCGGGCGATGCGCAACGCTTCGGCGCCTGGATAGACCGGCACGAACTGCGAAAGGAACGCGACCGTCTCGGCCGGCACGCTTTCGAACTCGAAGGTCACCAGGTCGACCGCATCGGCCAGGCGACGCAGCGCGTCCTGATCGTCGTAGCCGGCCAGCAGGTGTTCGCCCAGGGGCGCGGCACAGGCGTCGACGGCCGGGTCGAGGAAGGTGAAGTCCAGGCCCAGCGGCGTTCCCGCCAGGGCCAGCATGCGGCCCAACTGGCCGCCACCGATTACACCGATCTTCATGGGAATAGCCTCAGGCCTGACGCGGGTCCGGATTGTCCAGGACGGTTTCGGTCTGCTCGCTGCGGAACTGCTTGAGCGCTGCGTGATACTCAGGGTAGCGGGCGCCCAGGATGCTCGCCGACAGCAGCGCAGCGTTGACGGCACCCGCCTTGCCGATGGCCAGGGTGGCGACCGGCACGCCGGCGGGCATCTGCACGATCGACAGCAGCGAGTCGACGCCCGAGAGCATGGACGACTGCACCGGCACGCCCAGCACCGGCAGGTGGGTCTTGGCCGCGCACATGCCCGGCAGGTGGGCGGCGCCGCCGGCGCCGGCGATGATCACCTCGATACCGCGGCCCTCGGCCTCCTCGGCGTACTGGAACAACAGGTCCGGGGTGCGATGGGCGGAGACCACCTTCACCTCGTAGGGGATGCCGAGCCGTTCCAGCATATCGGCGGTGTGGCTAAGGGTGGACCAATCGGACTTGGAGCCCATGATCACGCCAACCAGTGCACTCATCGTCGTGCCTCTCCTGCAAGCGCCCTGCGGCGCGCCAAAAGCAACGAGCCACGCGCGGTGACCGGCGTGGCTCGTCATACGGATTCTGAATCGACCGGTGGTCGAAGGCGCGGGAGTATAGCCTAACGCCCAAGGGCCCGCCCACCCCCGTCGGTCAACGCTGCGCTCAGGGGGCACTGCGACCGGGGCCGAACGTTTTCCCGATGCCTGCGAGGCATCCGCGTGATTACCGTCGGCGTCCCCTACCGCAGTCCAGAGGACATTCCCATGCCCAAGAAACGCCTTGCCCTGCTGCTCGTCCTGCTCGGCGCCCTGCACCTGACGCCCGCGGCCGCCGCTCGCTCGCTGGTGGTCACCGTCTACCTGCACGACGAACTGGCCGATCTCAGTGAACGCACGATACGCGCAGATTACTTCGATCACTGGCTCAAGGAGATGCGCAGCTTCACGAATCATCCCATCGAGCTGATCTTCCGACGCCGTGTGCCCGACATCACCGATATCGACTACCAAGGCCTGTCGTCGAAGGACATCCTCGGGCGTTTCACTCAGGAGATCGGCTACCTGCGTGACATTCCGCCCTTCTCGCACATGCGCAAGCACCTGCTGCTGACACGTGGCGTGTACGACCGCTCCGGCCTGAACTACAACGCCGGACTGGCCAGCTACAAAGGGACGACCGCCATCGCCTCGCTGGATGCCTATTCGGCACCCGCCCATGAGCTTGGTCATCTGCTGTCGGCCACCCATGAGGACGCCGAGCTCAAGTTCAACGGTTGGGTCTGCGAGACCTACACGCACCCACGCGTGCCGCTGCGCTCGAACTGCTACCGCTACAGCGACGCCAACCGTGCCAATATCGCCGACTACCTGCGCGTGAACTCAGAGCGCTGAGCCTTCCGCTTGTGTGCTGGACGACTCCAGCTTGCGCCAGAGCAGACGGACGTTGGCCTTGCGCACCAGCGCGCACCGGTACAGGCGAATCTCCAACGGCACGTGCCAATGCGCCGTGCCGCAGACGGCCAGCTCGCCGCGTTCGAGTTCGGCGCGCACCGACAGACGCGGCACCCAGGCGATGCCCAGCCCTTCCAGTGCCATGCTCTTGAGGCTGTCGGCCATCGCCGTCTCATAGACCGTGGTGTAGCGCAGTTTGCGCTGACGCAGCAACAGACTCACCGAACGCCCGAGAAACGCCCCAGCGCTGTAGGCGAGCAACGGGACGCTGCTGTCCCCCTCCAGATCGAACAGTGGCCGGCCATCGGCATCGACGGCGCAGACAGGCAGCATCTCGGTCGTGCCCATGTGCAGCGAGGGGAAGATCTCGGCATCCATCTGCAGCGCGGCGTCGGGATCGTAGAACGCCAGCATCAGGTCACAACCGCCTTCGCGCAGGGCATGCACGGCCTCACCCACGTTCGTGGCGACCAGGCGCGTCGCAATGTTCAGCCCCTCGTTGCGCAACTGTGCGACCCAGCGCGGGAAGAACCCAAGCGCCAGCGAGTGCGCCGCGGCAATCTGCACCACCTCGCCCTGCCCGCCTTCGAGGTGATGGAGATGGCGCACGACTTCGCTCAACTGGTCGACCACCGTGCGTGCCGTCACCAGAAACAGCTGGCCGGCCTCGGTCAGCTCGATCGGTGTGCGGGAGCGGTTGACCAACGTCAGCCCCAAGGCGGCCTCGAGGCTGCGGATGCGCCGGCTAAACGCCGGCTGGGTGACGAAGCGTTTTTCTGCCGCTTGGGAAAAGCTTCGCGTCGCTGCCAAGGCGCTGAAATCCTCCAGCCATTTGCTTTCCAGGTTCATCCACCACGCTCCGTTCGCCCCCACAGGGAACACGCTCGAACACACATCGGCGTCACACCGATCGTTATGCCGTTTGTGCATAGGTTAGCGTGCAACAGCATTGGCCGGCAAACCTGCAAATCCCTAGCATTATCTGCATTCCGGCGTGTGCCGGGTCAAAATCGAGATGATCTCTATCATGTCCTCCGCTGCATCGTTCCGTGTCGAAAAAGACCTGCTTGGTACCCTCGAAGTCCCTGCCGATGCGTACTACGGCATCCAGACGCTTCGCGCCACCAACAACTTCCACCTGTCCGGCGTCCCCCTGTCGCACTACCCGAAGCTGGTCGTGGGTCTGGCGATGGTCAAGCAGGCCGCGGCCGATGCGAACCGTGAGCTGGGCCACCTGAGCGATGCCAAGCACGCCGCCATCAGCGAAGCCTGCGCACGCCTGATCCGTGGCGACTACCACGAGCAGTTCGTGGTCGACATGATCCAAGGCGGCGCCGGTACCTCGACCAACATGAACGCCAACGAGGTCATCGCCAACATCGCGCTGGAGGTCATGGGTCGCCAGAAGGGCGAATACCAGTACCTGCACCCGAACAACGACGTGAACATGGCGCAGTCGACCAACGACGCCTACCCGACCGCCATTCGCCTGGGCCTGCTGCTGGGGCACGACACCCTGCTGGCCAGCCTCGACAGCCTGATCCAGGCCTTCGCCGGCAAGGGTCAGGAATTCGATCACGTGCTGAAGATGGGCCGTACCCAGCTGCAGGATGCCGTGCCGATGACCCTCGGCCAGGAATTCCGCGCCTTTGCCACCACGCTGACCGAAGACCTCAACCGTCTGCGCAGCCTGGCACCGGAGCTGCTGACCGAAGTCAACCTGGGCGGTACCGCCATCGGCACCGGTATCAACGCCGACCCTGGCTACCAGGCCCTGGCCGTGCAGCGCCTGGCGCTGATCAGCGGCCAGCCGCTGGTGCCGGCAGCCGACCTGATCGAAGCGACCTCCGACATGGGCGCCTTCGTGCTGTTCTCCGGCATGCTCAAGCGTACCGCGGTCAAGCTGTCGAAGATCTGCAACGACCTGCGCCTGCTCTCCAGCGGTCCGCGTACCGGCATCAACGAGATCAACCTGCCAGCGCGCCAGCCAGGCAGCTCGATCATGCCCGGCAAGGTCAACCCGGTGATCCCGGAAGCGGTCAACCAGGTGGCCTTCGCCATCATGGGCAATGACCTGGCGCTGACCGTCGCGGCCGAAGGTGGCCAGTTGCAGCTCAACGTCATGGAGCCGCTGATCGCCTACAAGATCTTCGACTCGATCCGTCTGCTGCAACGCGCCATGGACATGCTGCGCGAGCACTGCGTGGTCGGCATTACCGCCAACGAGCAGCGCTGCCGTGAGCTGGTCGAACACTCGATCGGCCTGGTCACTGCCCTGAACCCCTACATCGGCTACGAGAACTCCACCCGTATCGCCCGCGTCGCCCTGGAAACCGGGCGCGGCGTGCTGGAACTGGTTCGCGAGGAAGGCCTGCTGGACGACGCGATGCTCGACGACATCCTGCGCCCGGAAAACATGATCGCACCCCGTCTGGTTCCGCTGAAGGCGTGACCGACGCAGTACCGCTCACCAGGTCGAGGGACTAGACACCTCTCAACCTTTGAGGGCCCGAGCCTAGCGCTCCGGGCCCTTTTTTTATGCCTGCGTTCCGGGCGCACGCCAGGCACGCCAGGCCTTGCGCAGCCGCATCGTCGCATCGGCGATGGCCGACTCCGGCACGGCGGCGAATCCCAGGACCAGCCCCGTGGGCCGGTCCGCGGCGGTTTCCACGGGCCCCGTCCAGTAACCGCTCAACGGGTTGATCTCGACCCCGGCTGCGCGTGCCGACTCGACCAAAGCCTGTTCGAGCGCCAGGCTTTCGACATCGACCTTCACATGCAGGCCTGCCATCACGGCCGGCATGGCGGCAAGTCCGGGAATCTCCGTCGGCCAGCCCGCCTTCAGGACGTTGCGGCGACACAGCGCGGCGCGGCGCATGCGGCGGATGTGGCGCTGGAAGTGCCCGTCGGCGATGAACCGGGCCATCACCTGCTGGGTGCCGATCTCGGAATGGCGGACCGCCAGCGCCCGACGCTGGACGAACGGCGCGACCAGACGAGGCGGCAGGACCAGGTAGCCCAACCGCAGGGCCGGGAAGGCGATCTTGCCGAACGTGCCGATGTAGACGACGCGCTGCTGTCGATCCAAGGCTGCCAGAGGCGCCAGAGGTGCCCCGCTGTAGCGGTACTCGCCATCGTAGTCGTCTTCGATCACCCATCCACCGGTTCGCTCGGCCCAGTCCAGCAACGCCAGACGCCGAGGCAGACTCATGGTCACACCCGTGGGGTATTGGTGTGCAGGCGTGACATAGACGGCGCGACAGTGCTCCCCCGTCGGCAGACGCTCCACGCACAGCCCTTCGTTATCCACAGGCACGCCCACCACGTGTGCCCCATTGACCGCGAACGCATGGCCCGCCGCGCGGTAGCCTGGGTTTTCCACAGCCACGCACCCTCGATCAGGGATAAGCAATTGTGCACAAAGGTTGATGGCCTCCTGCGCACCCTGGGTGATCAGGATTTGATCAGCCGTGCAATTGAGGCCTCTTGATCCGCGCAGGTAGGCTGCGATCAGGTCTCGCAACCCTGGGTCGCCTGCCGGGTCGCCGTAGCCGAGCAGTGCTGGATCAGGACGGCGCCAGAAGCCTGCCTGCAAGGCACTCCATACCTTGAAGGGGAACAGGTCGAAGGCCGGTACACCCACGCGAAAGGCCCTGGGTGACGTACCAGGCGGCAGGGCCAACGCAGGCGATGACAGGTGTTCCAGCGCGTCCGTGAGACTGGGTTGACTGGATGCATGAACAGCCTTCATGGCTGAATCTGTGGATAAGGCTGTGGATATCCCAGGGGAAAACCCTGTGGATGAACCTGTGGACAACGGACACAGCTCATTGACGTAAGTGCCGTCTCCGACCCGGCTGATGATGAAGCCTTCGGCATGCAGCTGATCGTACGCGCGGATCACGGTGTTGCGTGACACGCCGAGCACGTCAGCCAGGGCACGCGAAGCTGGCAGGCGTGTGCCTGTGCCCAGGCGCCCGTCCAGGATGCGTTGGCGTAACGCCTGATACAGCTGCCGACCCAGCGCATGGCGGCTTTCGAACACGAGGCCAGCCGGGTCGAACGGAAGAGAAACGGACGGTGCGGACACGAATTGGACCCTTCGAGTGAACGTTCAATGGCTCTTACGCAGCACCAATAGCCTGCCTAGGATGAAGGCTATCTCGCAAGGAGTGCCGCCATGTACACCGCTCGTCCCCACCAGGATCACGACATCGACCGCCTTCACGGCCTCATGCGCAAGACCCGGTTGGCCCTTCTGGTCACACAGGGCGAACAGGGTCTGCTGGCCACTCATTTGCCGGTGCTGGTCGATGTCGCCGAAGGCGAACAGGGCACGGTCTACGGTCACCTCGCACAGGCCAATCGCCAATGGCAGGACCTGGCCCAGGGTGGCGAAGCCCTGCTCGTCTTCGCAGGCGCCGATGCCTACGTCAGCCCCACGTACTATCCGAGCAAGGCCCAGGACCCGCGCACGGTACCGACATGGAACTACTTGGCGGTCCACGCCTACGGCACGGTCGAAGTCCTTCAGGATGCACCGAGCCTGTTGGCGATCGTCACCCGCCTCACCGAGCTGCACGAGCAGGACAAGGCCAGCCCCTGGAAAGTCAGCGACGCACCCGAGGACTACCTTGCCGGCATGCTGCGCGCGATCGTCGGGTTTCGCTTTTCGATACGCCGCGTGCAGGGAGCACGCAAACTGAGCCAGAACCGCTCGCCAGCCGATGTCGAAGGCGTTCGCGCCAGCCTGGCCGCCAGCCTCGATCCGCAGGACCGCTCACTCGCTGCGCTGATGCGCCAACCTTGAAGGAACCGACATGACCGACTTGCTCCTGCGCCCGGTAACCGAAGCCGACCACGCCGCCTGGCTCTCCTTGTGGACCGCTTATCTGGCCTTCTACGAGACCGCACTGACCGATGACGTCAGCGCGGTCACCTGGCAGCGCTTCCTCGACCCGGCCGAGCCGACCCATGCAGCCTTGGCCTGGCTCGACGGAGAGGCCGTCGGCTTGGTCCAGTGGATTTACCACCGTTCCAACTGGAGCCTCGACAATGCCTGCTACCTTCAAGACCTGTACGTGGCACGCACGCAGCGTGGCCTGGGCATCGGCCGTCGCCTGATCGCACAGGTCGGGGACGCAGCGCGCGCCGCCGGCTGCGCCAAGGTGCATTGGCTCACGCACGAGACCAACACCACGGCCATCGCGCTGTATCAGCGGGTGGCCGAGCAATCCGGCTTCATTCAGTTCCGTCAGATGCTGTGAACCTTGGAGATGAGCATGACCCTTTCGCTGGATTGGCACCCCGCCACCTGTCCACCGGCCGAACCGCTGGACGGTCGCTTCGTTCGCCTGGAGCCTCTGGACGCAGCGCGTCACGGCGATGGCCTGTGGTCTGCACTGCAAGGACCCGCGTCGGACCCTGCCTTGTGGGCCTACCTGCCCTATGGCCCGTTCGCGGACAGGGACCTGTTCGATCATTGGCTGCGCGGCAACGCCGCGAGCCACGACCCACTGTTCTACGCGGTGGTCGAGCGCGGTACCGGCCAGGTGCAAGGTCAGCTGAGCCTGATGTCCATCGTCCCGGAGCAGGGCCGAATCGAGATCGGCCACGTCGCGTTCGGTGCCGCCATGCAGCGTACGCCCAAAGGTACCGAGGCGGTGTACCTGCTGGCCCGGCAAGCCTTCGCGCTGGGCAACCGGCGGCTGGAATGGAAGTGCAACGCCGCGAACGACCGGTCCCGGCGCGCCGCGCAGCGGTTCGGTTTCACCTTCGAGGGCGTGTTCAGGCAGCACATGGTGGTGAAGGGCCAGAACCGTGACACGGCCTGGTATTCGATCATCGATACGGAGTGGCCGTCCCTGGCACAGGCATTCGAGGCGTGGTTGAGCGATGAGAACCAGTCACCGAGCGGGCAGCGCCGTTGTCTCGAAGACTGTCGGGCGCAGGGGGTGGCAGGTGATGCACAGTAGGAGGGTGGTACAGGTTCAGGGTCGGCGAGCCAGCGCCCGACCTGTCGACGACATGGCGAAGCTGCTGCCGCAATCATGGGCAAGCCCGCCCATCAAGATGGCGTGTTGAGTGCAGAGGAAATAATGTCAGGATTTTGTGGACCCTGCGGGCCCACATCCGCACGTGGCAGAACCCATAGCATCTTCCACATGGGCCGCGAGGCGGCCCCGGGTGTGCACGGGAGGTGTCGGCGCTCGATCAGCCTTCGATCTCGATCAGGATTTCGCCCGGCGTGACCCGGTCGCCCTTGGCCACGTGGATCGCCGTCACCTTGCCGGCGATGGCCGCCTGGACCTCGGTCTCCATCTTCATCGCTTCGGTGATCAAGACAGCCTGACCCGCCTTGACCGTGTCACCTTCCTTGACCAGGACATCGACGATGTTGCCCGGCATGGTGGTGCTGACATGACCCGGCCCGCTGGCCTGCTTGCGCTTGCTGCTGCCTCCACCGACGAATTCGTTGAGCGGCTCGAACACCACCTCTTCCGGCATGCCGTCGATGGACAGGTAGAAGTGACGCTTGCCCTCGGCCTTGACGCCCACCCCGGTGATGTCGACCCGGTACGTCTCGCCATGCACGTCGATGACGAACTCGGTGGGGACGCCCTCGCCGCTCGGCGCCGACACTGCACCGGCTTCGGGAATCGGCAACAACGCCTCCGGTACCAAGGTGCCGGCCTCCCGTTCCTCGAGGAACTTGCGACCGATGTCGGGGAACATGGCGAAGGTCAGGACGTCCTCTTCGCAACGCGCCAACGCGCCGATATCGTTGCGCAGCTTGGTCATCTCAGGCTTGAGCAGATCGGCGGGGCGCACGTCGATCAGCTCTTCGCTGCCGATCGCCTGGCGGCGCAGCGTTTCGTTGATCGTGCCGGGCGCCTTGCCGTAGCCGCCTTGCAGGTAGAGCTTGACCTCGTTGGTGATGGTCTTGTAACGCTCACCCGCCAGCACGTTGAAGAAGGCCTGGGTGCCAACGATCTGCGAGGTGGGCGTGACCAGTGGCGGGAAGCCCAGGTCTTCGCGCACGCGCGGGATTTCGGCCAGCACCTCGTTCATGCGATTGAGCGCGCCCTGCTCCTTGAGCTGGTTGGCCAGGTTGGAAATCATGCCGCCAGGCACCTGGTTGACTTGCACGCGCGTGTCGACCGCGGTGAATTCGCTCTCGAACTGGTGGTACTTCTTGCGCACCGCATAGAAGTACAGGCCGATCTCCTGGAGCAGTTCCAGGTCCAGGCCGGTATCGAACTCGCTGCCCTTGAGGGCGGCGACCATCGACTCGGTACCTGGATGGCTGGTGCCCCAGGCGAAGCTGGAGATCGCAGTGTCGATGTGGTCGGCACCATTTTCCACGGCCTTGAGCTGGCACATGGCAGCCAGGCCGGCGGTGTCGTGGGAATGGATGAACACTGGCAGCGACTGCTCGGCCTTCAGGGCCTTGACCAGCTCGCCCGTCGCATACGGGGTCAACAGGCCGGCCATGTCCTTGATGGCGATGGAGTCGCAGCCCATGGCTTCCATCTGCTTGGCCTGGGTGACGAAGGCCTCGATGGTATGCACCGGGCTGGTGGTGTAGGCAATGGTGCCCTGGGCATGCTTGCCGGAGGCTTTCACCGCCTCGATCGCCACACGCAGGTTACGCACATCGTTCATCGCGTCGAAGATGCGGAAGACGTCGATGCCGTTGACCGCGGCCTTGGCCACGAATGCCTTGACCACATCGTCGCTGTAGTGACGGTAGCCAAGCAGGTTCTGGCCGCGCAGGAGCATCTGCAGGCGGGTGTTGGGCAGGGCGGCGCGCAGCTTGCGCAGGCGCTCCCACGGGTCTTCCTTGAGGAAGCGCACGCAGGCGTCGAAGGTCGCGCCGCCCCACACCTCCAGCGACCAGTAGCCGACCTTGTCGAGCTTTTCGCAGATCGGCAGCATGTCCTCGGTGCGCATGCGCGTGGCGAGCAGGGACTGGTGGGCATCGCGCAGGATGGTATCGGTGACGTGGATTTTCTTGGACATTCTTATCTCCTTTGAGCGGCAAGCGTCTGGTTGCAAGCGACACGTAAGCGCGGATCGGCTTTACGTGCAGCGTGCAGCCAGGGGCTTACCGCTCGACGTTCATAGGCCGGCGTGGGCGGCGATGGCGGCAGCGATGGCCAGGGCCAGTTCTTCGGGCTTGCGCTTGGTCGAATAGTGGGTCAGTTCCGGGTGGCACTCGACGAAGCTGGTGTTGAATTCACCGCTTCGGAACTCCGGGTTGCGCAGGATTTCCTGGTAGTAGGCCGCAGTCGTCTTGACCCCTTGTACCCGCATGTCGTCCAGCGCGCGCAACCCTCGGTCCATCGCCTCTTCCCAGGTCAACGCCCAGACCACCAGCTTCAGGCACATGGAGTCGTAGAACGGCGGAATGGTGTAGCCGGTGTAGATCGCCGTGTCGGTGCGCACACCGGGGCCACCCGGCGCGTAATAACGGGTGATCTTGCCGAAACTGGGCAGGAAGTTGTTCTTCGGATCCTCGGCGTTGATGCGAAACTGCAGCGCATAACCGCGGTGCTGGATATCGTGCTGCTTGACCGACAGGGGCAGGCCCGAAGCGATCCGGATCTGCTCGCGCACGATGTCGATCCCGGTGATTTCCTCGGTAATGGTGTGCTCGACCTGCACCCGGGTGTTCATTTCCATGAAGTACACCTCGCCCTCGGCGAGCAGGAACTCCACGGTACCGGCGTTCTCGTAGTTCACCGCCTTGGCCGCACGCACCGCCAGGTCGCCGATGTAGGCGCGCTGCTCGGGGGTGAGCTGAGGGCTTGGCGCGATTTCGATGAGCTTCTGGTTACGGCGCTGGATCGAGCAGTCGCGTTCGAACAGATGCACCACGTTGCCCTGGCTGTCGCCGAGGATCTGTGCCTCGATGTGCTTGGGGTTGACGATGCACTTTTCCAGGAACACTTCGGCCGAGCCGAAGGCCTTGGTGGCCTCGGAAATGACCCGCGGGAAGGCCTGCTCCAGCTCTTCACGGCTGTTGCAGCGGCGAATGCCGCGCCCCCCACCACCGGAGGTGGCCTTGAGCATCACCGGGTAGCCGATGCGTTCGCCCTCGGCGAGTGCCTCCTGGATGTCGGCAACGTTGCCTTCGGTGCCTGGGGTCACAGGGACGCCGGCCTGGATCATGGCGCGGCGTGCCTCGGTCTTGTCGCCCATGCGACGGATCACCTCTGCCGCCGGGCCGATGAACTTGACCCCTCGCTCGGCACAGATCTCCGCCAGCTCGGCGTTCTCGGACAGGAACCCGTAGCCTGGATGAAGGGCGTCGCAGCCGGTTTCCACCGCCAGATTCACCAGCTTTCGCGGGTTCAGGTAGCCGGCCAGAGGCTCGGCACCGATGCTGTAGGCCTCGTCCGCACGCTTGACGTGCAACGCGTGGCGGTCGGCATCGGAATAGATGGCCACCGAACGGATCCCCATTTCCGCGCAGGCGCGTACGATCCGAACTGCAATTTCACCCCGGTTGGCGATCAGGATTTTTTTTATCACTAGAGTTTTCCCAAAGCCGATGAAACAAAACGACCCGGCCGTGCCGGTCCTTGCGTGACCCGATGCTGTCGATCAGTCGCTGACTCACCCTAGCCGCGCTGATGAATAAACAAAAATCAATATTTATTAGGTGCAGCATAAGCAGAAACTTATACTCAAGACCCTCGATCTGGACGGAGTGATTGAACGGTGCGTAAGTCATTGATGCGCATGACATTGCGGCAGCTGCAAATTTTCAACGAGGTCTGCGACCTGCGTTCCTACAGCCGAGCGGCAGTGGAAATGTCGTTGACGCAACCGGCAGTCAGCCTGCAGATCCGGCAACTTGAAGAGCTGGTCGGGCAGCCGTTGTTCGAGTACGTGGGCAAGAAGCTCTACCTGACCGATGCCGCCGAAGCCTTGCAACGGGCCAGTCGAGACATCTTCGGTCGCCTGGAGAACCTGGACATGCAACTGTCCGACATGCAGGGTTCATTGCAGGGGCAGCTGAAGCTGGCGGTCGAGTCGAGCGCCAAGTACTTCGTGCCGCATTTGTTCGCAGCATTCCGACAACGCCATCCCGACGTGAACCTGACGCTGACTGTGGTCAATCGTGCCCAGGTGATTCGTCGGCTGTCGGACAACCGCGACGATCTGGTGATCATGTCCATGGTGCCGCAGGACCTGGACCTCGATTTCCTGCCGTTCCTGAACAACCCGCTGGTGGCCGTGGCGCCGCCTGAACACCCCTTGAGCCAGCCGGATCGCCTGCGCCTGCAGGACCTGGAGGCGCACACCTTGCTGCTGCGCGAGCAAGGCTCGGGGACACGCCAGGCCTTCGAGGAATACTTCAAGGAAAAGCGTGTGCACTTCGGCCAGACCCTGGAGGTGGCCTCTGCCGATGCCCAGCGCGAATGCGCCATCGCGGGGCTGGGCGTGGCCTTGCTCACCCGTCATGCCGTCCACCTGGAACTGGCCACTGGCGCGCTGCGCGAGCTACCGATCGAGGAGCTTCCACTGCAGCGCAGCTGGTGCCTGGTGCACTCCAAGGCCAAGCGACAGTCACCCGTGGCCCTGGCCTTCCAGGCCTTCGTGCGTGGCGAGCGCACCTGCATCAATGCGATTGCGCAGCGCTTTTCGGGGGCGGCACGGCAGTGACCTGCCACAGGTTGATTTCGCTGGCGTCCGGGTAGTCGGCAATCGCCTGCAACAGCTGCCGCTGCTCGCAATAGCTTTCGATCGCACGGCGGTACGCCATGCGTCGCTGATCCTGCTCCTGCTGCTTGCGTGCCCTGGCAGTGGGCTTGAAAGCGCCATCGACGTCACGGTTCATCGGCCTGTCTCCCTGATCGAATGCGGGAGTCTCAGGGTGCGTTCACCGCTTGACGGTTACATGCACGAACGATGACGGCACCGTGACAGGCGATCGGCGGTCGCGTCAGTCTTCCGACGTCTTTATCGACTTGGGTGACAGGCGCAGGCTGCGCAGACTGCGCTTGACGCTCTTGAGGTGGTTGACCAGGCTCGGCCCGCGCGCCATGGCCACGCCCATGGCCAGCACGTCGATCACCACCAGATGGGCGATTCTGGACGTCAATGGCGTATAGATCTCGGTGTCTTCGTGCACGTCGATGGCCAGGTTGACCGTCGACAGGTCGGCGAGCGGGGTCTGGCTCGGGCACAGGGTGATCAGGCTGGCGCCTGTTTCACGCACCAGATTGGCCGTGATCAGCAGGTCCTTGGAGCGGCCCGACTGGGAGATGCACACGGCGACGTCGCCTGGCTTGAGGGTGACGGCCGACATCGCCTGCATGTGCGGGTCGGAGTAGGCGGCGGCGCTGAGCAGCAGGCGAAAGAACTTGTGCTGCGCATCGGCGGCCACCGCGCCGGATGCACCGAAACCGTAGAACTCCACCCGTTGCGCCTGGGCCATGGCCTGCACCGCCCGCTCAAGGGCCTCGGGATCCAGGTGCTCGCGCACTTCCATGAGGGTGTGCAAGGTGGTGTCGAAGATCTTCAGGCTGTAGTCGGCGACCGAGTCATCTTCGTGAATGGCGAACTGGCCGAAGCTGGCGCCGGCCGCCAGGCTCTGGGCCAACTTGAGCTTGAGGTCCTGAAAACCCGAGCAACCGATCGCGCGGCAGAATCGGACGATGGTCGGCTCGCTGATGCCCACATTGTGTGCCAGGTCGGCCATCGAGCTGTGCATGACCGCTGCCGGGTCCAGCAGAACGTGATCGGCGACCTTGAGCTCCGATTTGCGAAGCAGATGGCGGGATTGAGCGATGTGTTGCAACAAATTCACGGGAAAGGACTCGGTGATGATCGGCAGGCCGGGCTGTAGCTTTCTTGTAGTTATACTACATACATGCTGAACCGCCCAGTCCGAGGCACTGTTCCTGGGCCATTGCAGAGGCCGTCCGCACCCGCGGGGTCTCTGGCAGCCTGGATCGTGCCTGTTCCGACAAGGCATTCACGGGCAAGGTTGAACGGGTTCCTCCTGCCCGTCCTGGCGTCACCGAACGAGGATGCGCAGGCAGCTGCTTTGCTGCCGCCCCTTACAGGAGAAACCCACCATGAACGTCGACACACCTACCTTCATCGCCTTCAATGACACCCGTCCAGGTCACGAATGCTTTACCGTCTTCGGCCGCGTCACGGTGCCGCATCCTGGCATCGTGCCCGTCCTGTCCCGGCCGACCATCCGCCACAAAGGTGGCTGGGAGGTCCTGCACCTGGCGTTCGAACCGCTCGAAGGCGTTCATCCTCAAGTGGTCACCGAGAAGTTCGTACAGTTCACAGAGCCTGGCATCAACCGCTGGTCGAGGGTGGAGATCAGTTCGGAAAGGGGCACTCAATGGATGCCCATCCTCACCCGGGAGGATTGATCACGCTCTGAATCGACCGACGGTCCCGGCGCCCGCGATTATTTGCGTGCGCCGTTTGCTCTGGCCCGAGCTGCCCACCTAGAATGGCCGGATGCATACCGATGACCTCTCTGTTCTGCTCAATTCCCTCAACGATGCCCAGCGTCAGGCCGTCGCGGCGCCGCTCGGACGGCAGCTGGTGCTGGCCGGTGCCGGCTCCGGCAAGACCCGGGTGCTGGTGCACCGCATCGCCTGGCTGATCCAAGTCGAGCGCGCCTCGCCCCATTCGATCCTGTCGGTGACCTTCACCAACAAGGCGGCGGCCGAGATGCGCCACCGCATCGAACAACTACTGGGCATCAACCCGGCGGGCATGTGGGTCGGTACCTTCCACGGCCTGGCGCACCGCCTGCTGCGCGCGCACTGGCAGGAAGCCGGGCTGGTCCAGAACTTCCAGATCCTCGATGGCGACGACCAGCAGCGTCTGGTCAAGCGGGTCATCCGCGAGTTGGGGCTGGACGAGCAGCGCTGGCCTGCCCGACAGGCGCAGTGGTTCATCAATGGCCAGAAGGACGAAGGCCTGCGGCCCCAGCACATCCAGCCCGGGGGCGACCTGTTCCTGGGCACCATGCGCGGCATCTACGAAGCCTACGAGGCCGCCTGCGCCCGTGCCGGTGTCATCGATTTCTCTGAACTGCTGCTGCGTGCACTGGACCTGTGGCGCGACAAGCCCAGCCTGCTCGAGCACTATCAGCGGCGCTTCCGACACGTGCTGGTGGACGAGTTCCAGGACACCAACGCCGTGCAGTACGCCTGGCTGCGCCTCCTGGCGGCCGGAGGCGAGAGCCTGATGGCGGTGGGCGACGACGACCAGTCGATCTACGGCTGGCGCGGGGCGAAGATCGAGAACATCCACCAGTACACTGCCGATTTCCCGGATGCCGAACTGATCCGTCTGGAGCAGAACTATCGCTCCACGGCAGGCATCCTCAAGGCCGCCAACGCCTTGATCGCCAACAACAGCGGACGGTTGGGCAAGGAATTGTGGACCGATGTCGGTGACGGCGAGCCACTGAGCCTGTATGCCGCCTACAACGAGCACGACGAAGCGCGCTACGTGGTCGAAACCATCGAGGGCATCCTCAAGCAGGGCACACCGCGTCATCAGGTGGCCATCCTCTACCGCTCCAACGCCCAGTCGCGGGTGCTCGAGGAAGCACTGCTGCGCGAGCGCATTCCTTACCGCATCTATGGCGGGCAGCGCTTCTTCGAGCGGGCGGAAATCAAGAACGCCATGGCTTATCTGCGTCTGATCGAAAGCCGTGGCAACGATGCCGCCCTGGAGCGGGTGATCAACGTGCCGCCACGCGGTATCGGCGAAAAGACCGTCGAGGCCATTCGTGAGCATGCTCGCCACGCCCAGGTGTCCATGTGGCAGGCCATGTGCCAACTGCTCGAGCACAAGGCGCTCAAGGGGCGTGCGGCCAGTGCGCTGGGGGCGTTCATCGAGCTGATGGACCAGTTGACGGTCAAGGTCAATGACATGCCCCTGCACACGATGACCCAGACCGTCATCGAGCAATCGGGGCTGATCCCCTATCACCAGGAAGAAAAGGGCGAGAAGGGTCAGGCGCGGGTCGAGAACCTCGAGGAACTGGTCAGCGCAGCACGCAACTTCGAGTCCAGCGAGGACGATGGCGAGCTGTCGATCCTTTCGGCGTTTCTCGGTCACGCATCGCTGGAAGCGGGCGACACCCAGGCCGATGAGCACGAGGACAGCATCCAGCTGATGACCCTGCACAGCGCCAAGGGCCTGGAATTCCCCTACGTGTTCCTGGTCGGCCTGGAAGAGGGCCTGTTCCCGCACAAGATGAGCCTCGAAGAACCCGGCCGCCTGGAGGAAGAGCGGCGACTGGCCTACGTCGGCATCACCCGCGCGATGCGTCAGTTGGTCATGACCTATGCCGAGACGCGTCGTCTGTACGGCAGCGAGACCTATAACAAGGTCTCACGCTTCGTGCGCGAGATTCCGGCAGGGCTGGTCCAGGAGGTCCGGTTGTCGAACTCCGTCAGTCGGCCGTTCGGCGGCACCCAGACCCAGTCGGGCAGTCTGTTCGCCAATGCCAACATCCCGCAGACGGCCTTCAACCTGGGCCAGCGCGTTCAGCATTCGGTGTTCGGCGAAGGCACGATCCTCAATTTCGAGGGCTCCGGGCCGCAGGCGCGGGTACAGGTGAACTTCGCCGAGGGCAGCAAGTGGCTCATGTTGGGTTACGCCAAGCTCGAAGCCATCTGAATTTTCCTACCGCCTCTACGATCTTTTCATGGTCGTACTTCGGAAGAGGCTGCTAGCGCAGCCGCCTCTTCCGCTTGCCCAAGCAAAAGCTCGAAACATTATGGGGCTGGTCAGGCGTGCGCCAACCTGTGCACCATGACGCGCGTGCAATCCATCAAACGGGAAATCCCACTTATGCAACGTTTTCTTAGCATCTTCCTGGCGTTGTGCGTCGGTTTGACGCTGAGCCTGGACGCCAACGCCAAGCGATTCGGCGGCGGCAAGAGCTCCGGCGCCGCGCCCATCCACCAGACCCGCCAGGCTGCGCCCACCACGCCGGCCGCAGCACCGACCGCACCCGGCCGGGCACCCGCTGCCGCCAGCGGCGCCTCGCGTTGGCTGGGTCCTCTGGCAGGTCTCGCTGCCGGTGGCCTGCTGGCCTCGATGTTCATGGGCGACGGCTTCCAGGGCATGCAGATCCTGGACTTCCTGATCATCGCCCTGGTGGCCTTCCTGATCTTCCGCTTCATCGCTGCCCGTCGTCGCCAGCAGCAGCCCCAGGTGGCCGGTGCTGCCGGTCAGGCGCCATTCCAGCGTGAAGCGCACGGCCAACAGGCACCGCAAGCCTCGGTCTTCGGCGGTTCGGCGGCCCCGGCTGCAGCAGCACCGGCCATCAAGGCGCCGGCCTGGTTCAACGAGCAGAGCTTCCTGTCCGCCGCCCGTACGCACTTCCAGTCGCTGCAGCAGCACTGGGATGCCAACGAAATGGACAAGATCGCCGAGTTCGTCACGCCGCAGATGCTGACCTTCCTCAAGCGCGAGCGCGCCGACCTGGGCGACGGCTTCCAGTCCACCTATATCGACAACCTCGAGGTACAACTCGACGGGATCGACGAGCGGACCGACAAGACCGATGCCACCCTGACCTTCCGCGGTGTCTCCAAGACCTCGCGTTTCGACCAGGGCGAAGCCTTCAGCGAAAGCTGGCACATGGAACGCGCCCACGGCGATAACCAGCCTTGGCTGCTGGCTGGTATCCGCCAGAACGCCTGATCACGATCGGGTCATCGAGAACCCCGGGGCCTTCCCCGGGGTTTTTGTTTTTGGCACAGTGGCCGACTAGGGTATAACGCGCAGCGTCGTCATCAAGTTCAGAGGATATGAACCGTGGAAGAAGTGATCGAGCAACTCCGTGAAGCCAACGAGCCGGTACCTGTGCCGCTGGAGCTTCCGGACGAGGACCTGCTGGTCGAGATCGAGGAGCAGCTGTTCATCAACATTCCGTTCGTGTTCAAGGAATTCTTGCTGAACGTCAGCGATGTCGTCTACGGCAGCCTGGAACCCGTTACCGTGACCGATCCACAGTCCCACACCTACCTGCCGGACGTCGCCTCCAACGCCTGGGACGCCGGTGTGCCGCGCGACCTGATCCCGCTGTGCGAGGACGGCGACGACTACTACTGCGTCGAGGAGGACGGCACCGTGGTGCTGTGGTCGGGCGAAGAAGAGCTCGTTACCGAAGAGAGCTGGGAGTCGGTCTGGCACTGGGCGCGTGACGTCTGGCTGGAAAGCTGAGCACGTCCCATTGTCTTCCGACCGGTGCGATCGGTCAGCGCCTGGGGTCGCTCGTCATGGACGGGCGACCCCTTTCTCTTCAGGGTCAATGGTCGCGGTTGTTCTCGAGCGTTTCCAGCAGGGCCACCTGCATCCGCGTGTGCACACGGATGAACCAGCGCCACAGCAATGCCACCACGCCCGCCGCCACCACGGCGATGATCAACAGCAGCTCGCTGGTGGGCAGGATGCTGGCCGACAGGGCCGACAACAGCACGAAGATCACCAGCAACGACAGCAGCGGGATGACTTCGGCGATCACGCGGCGCACCCGGTGGGTATGGCGTCCGGCCATTTCGGGCTTCACGCTCATCTCCGCCAACAGCATCGACAACGCCTTGAGCTTGCGGTACGCCGCGATCAGGAACGGTAGCGATACCAGCAACGCCAGCCCCCAGATCAGGGCCTTCTGCTGGGCGACGTCGCTGATCCACTGGCTCAGGTAGAGGCCCAGCCGCTCGGCGAAGTAGGCACTGCTGAAGAAGATGGCGATGACCAGCGCCAGGTTGACGCCGACCTGCAGCAGGATGCGGCGGATCATGGCCGCCAGCATGGCGCTCTCGCCTTGGGGCTGGATGCTGCGCAGCCATTCGCCATACAGCGAGAGCACACGAGACAGGCGCTCAGGCATGACGCGCCCGAGCTTGATCGACAAGGGGTCCGCCGCACGAATCAGGTAGGGCGTCAGCAAGGTGGTGATCGCCGAGACGGCGACGGCGACCGGGTAGAGGAAATCGCTGGTGACTTGCAGGGTCATCCCCAGGGCGGCGATGATGAACGAGAACTCGCCGATCTGGGACAGCCCCATGCCCACGCGCAGGGACGTACGGCCATCGTTGCCAGCGATGAAGGCGCCCATGCCACAGGACAGCATCTTGCCCAGCACCACCGCCAAGGTGATCACCACGATGGGCCACGCATACTCGACCAGCACCTGTGGATCGATCATCAGGCCGATCGCCACGAAGAAGATCGCGCTGAACAGATCGCGTACCGGTTCGATCAAGGTCTCGATCTTCAGCAGCTGACGCGACTCGGCCATGATCGCACCGATCAAGAAGGCGCCCAGGACCATGCTGTACTCGAGCTTGACCACCAGCAGGCAGAACCCGAAGCACAGCCCCAGCACCGTGATCAGCAGCATCTCGTTGCTTTCGAACCTGGCCACGTAGGCCAGCAGCCTGGGCACGACCAGAATTCCGACCACCAGCGCCACGATCATGAACAGCGACAGCTTGCCCACCGTGGAGAAGACTTCGCCGGAGCTGACGGTGCCACTGACGGCGATCCCGGACAGCAGGGCGATGATGCCGATGCCGAGGATGTCCTCGACGATCAGGACCCCGAAGATCAGCTGAGCGAAGCGCTCGTTCTTCATCTTCAGGTCGTTCAGCGCCTTGACGATGATGGTGGTCGACGAGATCGCCAGGATCGCACCGAGGAACAACGAATCCATGGTGCTCCAACCGAACCAGCGGCCGATCTCGAATCCGATCCAGATCATCAGCACGATCTCGAGGAAGGCCGCGATGAAGGCCGTGGCGCCGACCTTGAACAGCTTCCTGAGGCTGAACTCCAGGCCGAGACAGAACATCAGGAAGATCACGCCCAGTTCGGCCAGGGTCCTGATGGTGTCCTCATCGTGAATGAGACCGAAGGGCGGCGTGTGTGGCCCGATGATGAAGCCTGCAACGATGTAGCCGAGCACCACTGGCTGCTTGAAACGGTGAAAGAGAATGGTGACCATGCCTGCCACCAGCATGATCACGGCCAGGTCCTGGATGAAGCCGATGGCGTGCATGGCGGTTGCTACTCCTTGTCATCGCATGCACGGGCCCTACCCTGCACCACCCGAACGGGTGCGGCGCGCCGCAAGTACATACTGTTCTGGGTGAAAGAATGCTCACCTTGCATGAGCACGCTCAGGGTAACATCGCCACTTGCCGCACGTGGCGGGTGCAATATGCAGAAACAGATGGACACATTCGTCCGACATCCCGAGTGGGACGGCGTGTTCGCTCCAGGCATCGGTCCACGCGTGCGTGCCCTGGCTTCAGGGGTGATTCGTTCACCCCGCTCTACCGCAACCGAACCGTGAGCCTGATTATGGAACCTGGAAACGCCCAACTCTCGATGACCGTGCTCATGACGCCGGACATGGCCAACTTCTCCGGCAACGTGCACGGTGGCACGCTGCTCAAGTACCTGGACGAAGTGGCCTATGCCTGCGCCAGCCGCTACGCCGGAACCTACGTAGTGACCCTGTCGGTCGACCAGGTGATCTTCCGCGAGCCCGTGCATGTCGGGGAGCTGGTGACCTTCCTGGCCTCGGTGAACTACACCGGCACCACGTCGATGGAAGTGGGCATCAAGGTCGTGACCGAGAACATTCGGCAACGCTCCGTGCGCCACTCCAACAGCTGTTTCTTCACCATGGTCGCGGTGGATGACAATCGACGCCCCGTTCCCGTGCCGCCACGCCAACCGCAGAGCAGCGAGGAGAAGCGCCGCTTCGTGCAGGGCCAGCAGCGTCGGCAGATCCGTCAGGAGCTGCAAGAGCGCTATCAGAACCTCAGGACCGACGACGCCGAGGCATGAGGCCAAGGGGCCGCCGGACCTGGGGATAACGCAGTGCGCCATCGGAGCGACGTTTCCGATCGCCTGTACGACGCCTTCCCCGTCCGGTTAAGCTGACTTCACTTTCTTGGAGCCTGTGCAGATGTTGACCCTCGAAAACCTCTTCGGCCTGATGGTGTTGCTGACCTTGGGGGCGTGGCTGTGGCACAACCACGGTCTGCGTGAGCGCGCTCTGGAACGGGTCAAGCAGCACTGTGCCAAGCTCGACCTGGAGCTGCTGGATGACACCATCGCGCTGCGACGGATCGGTTTCATGGCGGACGCACGTGGCCGTCGGCGTCTGGGCCGTGTGTATGACTTCGAATTCACGGTCACCGGCGAACAGCGTCACCCAGGCACAGCGACACAGTTCGGCGCCCACGCGCTGCACATCGAGTTGGCGCCCTATCCCTTCCGAGCTGAACCTGCAGCGCCTGTGGATAACGTAGTCGAGATGCAGCAATGGCGACGCACGCACGATCGCTGGAACCCCTGATTAGTTATCCACAAGGCACTGCGAGAAGAGATTCGCCAGCGCTTCGCTGGAGTGGGCCTGTGGAAAAATCAGCTCTATGCGCGAATCCTTTCGCCATTCGCTGCACTGCCAGGCAGTGCGGTCGTTCCTGACCCCATTGAAAGACATCCAGCCTTCAGAGCTGTGGATAACTGCCTTGGCACGCGTCGTTGCCAGCGAAGCCAACACTTTCGTCACGCAAGCCAGCGAAAACTGCTGGGCTGGATGCCATCGCCCGCCCCAACTCCAGGCCGCTCCGTCTTCATGGACTGCGATCAGAGGTCGTGTTCTGTCGGTCCACACCCCTTGAAGTGGGCTGTCGCCCAGGCGGGCCGGAAGTAAATCTACATATAATGAATTACTTATAGCTGATTCAGAGGTGGGAATATCCGCCAGCTCGACGCGCCCATGGTCGGTCCAAAGCATCGGTTTCACGGGCAATCGTTGAGTTATCAACAACCTTGCTGCGTTGTCCACAAGCGTGGACTTGTTAAGAATGAGCTGCGCCGACTGGTGAAGCGCTTCTTGCTGAGGCTGTGACAGTACGATCCCGTTGGCCAGGGCACTGGCATCCAGAACGGTCACCAGGGGTTGTACCGAGAGGATGCCCGCCCAAGGCTGCTTTGCCAGTTGCGCGGCCAGTTCGAGGGGATGGCCCAGCCCTGAAGGTTCGATGAACACCCGATGGGGCCGCTGTGTGCGCAACAGTCGGCCGAGCGCCACCTGGAAGGGCACGCCGTTGACGCAGCACAGGCAACCGCCTGCCACTTCGCTGATCGCAATGTCAGGATCGCGGGCATCCAGCAGGGCTGCATCCAGGCCGATCTGCCCGAACTCGTTGACCAGCACGGCCCAGCGTTCGGTCACGGGTCGCTGTGACAGCAGATGCTTGATCAGGCTGGTCTTGCCGGCGCCCAGGGGGCCGGCAATGAGGTGGGTCGGTATGTCGCGCAACATGGGAAGGCTTCTGGGTCTGGCCGGAGGAAGACCATTACTAATCAACCTTACTGTAACCAGTCAATGCTCAGCAGCAGACGGCCAGCGTCCTGCGTGGCGTCAGGCGAGCGGTGCACCAGGCCACGCCCTTCATTGCCTGACCAGTTCTCGCCCTTGAGCAAGGCCACGTCGCCTTCGGCCAGCCGATGACAGCGATCGGCAACGTCCGCATCGTCGAGATCGCGCAACCACTCACTGCCGCTCCCCGCATAGGTGGTCAACAGGCGCAGCGCCACCTGGTCAACGTGAAACCGAGGACACATGGCGCCCTGCAACACCCGCAGGCGCAGCCCGATTCGCCGTGCCCCCACCAGGCAGGTGAAAGCCTCCACCAACCAGGTCACGTCGGCCACGAACGCCTCGTAGCCCGACAGGTCCTGCGTGCCAGCCAGCAGATCGGTCAAGACCACGGGCCTGTTTTCCTGCACCTCCACCACACGCTCATCGGTCAGACGTTGCCCGAGGCTCAGCACCAGCGCGGAAAAATCTGCGATGTGGGACGGCAGATGGCGCTGCCAGACGGCCAGGTTGACATCGTCCTCGAGGATGGCAGTCAGGACGTGAGGGGAATCCTCCATGACCTGACGGGATGGCGGAAGCGTTGAAGCCGACTTGAGCGCGATCGGACGGTGCAGGGGAAAATGATGAACAGCCATGGCCGCTCCTTCACGAATGACGAGATCAATACGTTATAGTATAACTTAATCATCGTCACCGGCTTTCTTCATCGCCCTTTCCGGGGCACAGGTGGCACGTCCGTACGAGAACTTTCCATGACTGATCTACACCTGCCCGATATCGCCCATCACGCCAGTTCACACTCGATCGCGCTAAGCTGGGTGGGCATGCAAGGGATTGCACTGCCCATTCAGATCATGGGGCAGCGGGTTGCCGCCTCTGTGGATGCAGGCGTCAACCTGGATGCACTCGACGCCAAGGGCATTCACATGTCACGCCTCTACTTGGTGTTGAACATGCTGGAAGACAACGAGCTCGATCAAGCAGCTCTCGAGCAGCTACTGCGTCGGTTTCTCGCGACGCATCACGGTCTGTCCACCGCGGCCACTGTACGGCTGCAGTTCGACTGCTTGTTGAAGCGGTCAGCGCTGATCAGCGACACGTCTGGCTGGAAGGCCTATTCCGTCACGGTCGAGGCGCGTCTCGAAGATGAAATGTTCCACGTGGAACTCTTCGTCGATGTGCCTTATTCCTCCACATGCCCGTGCTCGGCCGCCCTGTCACGGCAATTGATCCAGCAGCAGTTCTCCCGTGATTTTCCCAGCGAACGGCTCGACCGCCAGCCGGTCATCGACTGGCTGGGCAGCAGCAAAGGGGTCGTAGCGACTCCACACAGTCAGCGCAGCCTGGCGCGTGTTGGTGTACGCCTCGAAGGGCTCGCGTACTTGCCCATCGTGGACCTCATCGATCGGGTGGAGCAAGCGCTGGGCACCGCCGTGCAGACGGCTGTCAAGCGCGTGGACGAGCAGGCGTTCGCCTTGGCCAACGGGCAGAACCTGATGTTCTGTGAGGATGCCGCCAGGCGACTTCACGCTGTGCTGATCGGCTCGGCGGGCGTGGCCGGCTTCGAGGTCCGGGTCGAGCATGCAGAAAGCCTGCATGCTCACGATGCGGTGGCGGTCAGCCGCTGGCGGTGGTGAAACTCACTGGCGCGGACGGACGGCGCCACAATCGCTGCCCAACCACACCGCACGGGTGTCCATGCTGCCGCGCTGCTGTACGCCCGACGCATTGAACGTGCCGTTGACCTTGGTCACGAATTCACGGTTGCTGAGGAACGTGGCCTGACCCGCGCCCTGGGCCTTGGGACAGCTGAATTCGAACTTCCACACATTGCCCGTGCGATCGGTGATGCGCTGCGTGCAACCCGACTTGGGGTCTTGCAAGGGAATGTCGTTGGTATTGACTTGCTCGGGCGTCAGGCAGGAACGTACGCCCTTGCCTGCCAGCGTGACGCCCTGCTTGGTCAGTACCCCTTCCATCATGGCACGCTGTTCAGGTGGCAGGTTCTTCAGCTGGCCTAACATGAAGTCCATGTCAGGCAACTGTTTACCGTCGACTTGCATGTTGCTGGTGGTCAACTCCCACAGTCCCGGCTGAAGCATCTGGGCGTTGGCCAGGGAACCGACCAGCGCCAACGACACTGCACACCACACACGCTTTTTCATCATGGAACTCCGCCTGGGCCGGGTATCGGCCGAATCGAGGATTGGACGTCGTTTGGCGCATCAGGTTGCACCAAGCGGCGGCCAGAAGGTCTGTTAGCCGACGAACATGCACAGCGCAGGATAGGTATGGATTATCAGAGCCCGCACTTTTTCGGATACGTGATCGGTTTCGTTCACCTGATGGGTATCGTGGCAGCGGTTCATGCCATGTTCACCGTCCGCACGGCGCAAGGCGCGATCGCCTGGGCGATGTCGCTGTTCTTCATCCCCTACCTGACCCTGATTCCCTACCTGGTCTTCGGTTCACGCTCGTTCTACGCCTATATCCTGGCCAGGCGCAAGGCCAACCAGGAAATGCACGTGGCGATGGCCGGGCTGAACTGGCGCGCCTGGGTCGAGCAGGCCTTGAAGGCCAGACAGTCGGCGCCGACCCTGGCCTTGCGGGCGATGTCGGCGCTGGGGCGCATGCCATGGCTGCCTCACAACCACGTGAAACTGCTGGTGAACGGACGCGCCACCTTCGATGCGATCTTCGATGCCATCGAGCGGGCCAAGGAGGTGGTGCTGGTCCAGTTCTTCATCATTCATGACGATGAACTGGGCCAGGCCTTACAGCAGCTTCTGGTTCGCAAGGCCCAGGCCGGTGTGCAGGTGTTCGTGCTGTACGACGGGGTCGGCAGCCATGCCTTGCCCAGGCGTTACGTGCAGACCCTGCGCGAGGCCGGCGTACAGGTCCAGGCCTTCGCCACGCGACGTGGCTGGTTCAACCGGTTCCAGGTCAACTTCCGCAATCATCGCAAAGTCGTGGTCGTCGACGGGCTGACGGGGTTCGTCGGTGGCCACAACGTCGGCGACGAATACCTGGGCCAGCATCGCCCGCTCTCGCCCTGGCGCGATACCCACGTCCAGGTGAGCGGCCCGGTGCTGGCGTGTCTTCAAGAGTCGTTCGCCGAAGACTGGTACTGGGCCACGCGCGCCCTGCCGCCCCTGCTCCTGCCAGATGCCTACCCTGAGGACGGGATGCTGTGCCAGATCCTGGTCAGCGGGCCGGCGGACCCACAGGAAACGTGTTCACTGTTCTTTCTCGAAGCCATCCATTCAGCACGGGAACGCGTGTGGATCACCAGCCCTTACTTCATTCCCGACGAAGCCATGTCGGCGGCCTTGCGCCTGGCGGTGCTGCGCGGCGTCGACGTGCGGCTGCTGATCCCGTCGCGCCCCGATCATCGCGTGGTGTATGCCGCCTCGAGCCTCTTCGCCTTCGAAGCCGTGCGTGCAGGCGTCAAGGTCTACCGCTACCAACCGGGGTTCCTGCACCAGAAAGTCGTGCTGGTGGACGACGAATTCAGCGCCATCGGCAGCGCCAACCTGGACAACCGCTCGTTCCGCCTCAACTTCGAAATCATGCTGCTGGCCGTGGACACGCCATTCGCCGAGCAGGTGGAAGGCATGCTCACGGCCGACTTCGCGCAGGCCCGGCAGATCACCCTCAACGACAGCCGCAACACGCATCGCCTTCAGCACCTGGGCATGCGCATCGCCCGGTTGATCTCACCGATCCTGTGACCGCCTAGCGGTAAAGGTCCTCGCGTGTCCAAGGCAGGTCATGATGACCATCGGCATAGGGCTTGACCGCGAGGATCTGGTGCAGGTCGATCCAGCCCTTGGCGAAGGCATAGGCGCAGCCTGCCAGGTACAAGCGCCAGATGCGCAAGGTCTTCTCCGAGACTTCGGCCGCTGCCCGGTGCAGTTGATGCTCCAGGCGTTCGCTCCAGTGGCCCAACGTCTTGGCATAGTGCAGGCGCAGGCTCTCGACATCCGTCACTTCAAGGCCGGCCTGGCAGACGCTCGCGCACATCATCGACAGGTGTGGCAGCTCGCCATGGGGGAACACGTACTGACCGATGAACGCTCCGGCCCCCTGCCCCACCGGACGGCCATCGACGTGCTTGGCGGTGATGCCATGGTTCATCACCAGGCCGCCCTCTCGCACGGCGCCGAACAGGATCCGACAGTACAGCGGCAGGTTGGCATGCCCGACGTGCTCGAACATGCCGACACTGACGATCTTGTCGAAACGGCCATCCTGCGGCAGGTCGCGATAGTCCATCTTCTTCAGCTCGACGCGATCGTCGAGCCCTTCGTCCCTGACACGTTGCTGGGCAAGCGCAAGTTGCTGCTCGCTGAGGGTGATCCCCATCACCCGGGCGCCATACTCGCGCGCCGCAAAACGCGCCAGCCCTCCCCAGCCACAGCCGACGTCCAGCAGGTAGTCCCCGGCCTGCAACCGCAGCTTGCGGCAGAGGTGGTCGAACTTGTCCTGTTGCGCCGTCTCCAGCGTGGTGTCGGGCGTCTTGAAATAGGCGCAGGAGTACGCCATGTCCGGGTCCAGCCACAGCTGGTAGAACGCATTGGACACGTCGTAGTGGTAGGCGATGGCCTGGGCATCGGTGTCTTTATCGTGTGCCGTGCGAGTGGGCTGTGTGTCTTCTTCTTGCAGCAAGGCGGTGCCTAGCTCGTCACAGATACGGATGGCCTGGGTGATGTCCCCTTGCAGATCGAATTCCCCCTCGACGAAAGCGGCGCCCAATTCATCCATGCTGGGATGGTTGAGGTGAGCGATCGAGGCCGGATGCTTGACCAGCAGGGTCACCTGGGGGTCAGGACCCAGGTCGAGCTGATGGCCGTCCCACAGTTTCAAACGCAACGGCACCTGCAGGCCTTGCAGTGCCGGTAGAAGTTGCGCATGCATGAATGAGCCCTCCTGACTGGACAGTGGATGCTCATCAAGCGTAGTCCATCCTCGCGCGGCAGTTGCGCCTGGGTCAGCCGCGCCGGTGTGCCTCAGCGCTGGCTCTTCGCCGTTCGCCGGCAGCGCTCGGAGCAATAACGCACCTCGTCCCAGCAGCGGGCCCACTTCTTGCGCCAGGTGAAGGGCAATTGGCAGTGGGCACAGGTCTTGACCGGTAGCTCGCTCTTTTTCATGCGTTCTCTCTGGACACGGATTTAGCTTGTGAAAAGCTCGGTCATCCTGGGACCGCTGTCATGGCTCGAGCATTCTATCCAGCACAATAAAAAAGGGCCGCCTTGAGGCGACCCTGCGAGTGTCAGCGACGCCCCGTCACTCCACCGTCACCGACTTCGCCAGATTCCGCGGCTGGTCCACATCCGTCCCCTTCAACACCGCCACGTAGTACGACAGCAACTGCAACGGAATCGTGTACAGAATCGGCGCCAACGCATCGACGATGTGCGGCAGCTCGATCACATGCGTCCCCTCCCCGTTGCTCAGGCCAGCCTGCTTGTCGGCGAACACCACCAGCTCACCGCCTCGCGCGCGCACTTCCTGCAGGTTCGACTTGAGCTTCTCGAGCAGTTCGTTGTTCGGCGCCACGGTGACCACCGGCATGTCAGCGTCGACCAACGCCAGCGGGCCGTGCTTGAGCTCGCCGGCCGGGTAGGCTTCGGCGTGGATGTAGGAGATCTCCTTGAGCTTGAGCGCGCCTTCCATGGCCACCGGGAACTGGGCGCCACGGCCCAGGAACAGGGTGTGGTGCTTGTCGGCGAACAGCTCGGCGGTCTTTTCCACCACACCGTCCATGGCCAGGGCTTCGCCCAGGCGGGCCGGCAGGCGACGCAGCTCGTCGACCAGCTCGGCTTCGACGCCCGGGGCGAGGGTGTCGCGTACCTGGCCCAGGGCCAGGGTCAGCAGCATCAGTGACACCAGTTGGGTGGTGAAGGCCTTGGTCGAGGCCACGCCGATCTCCGGGCCAGCCAGGGTCAGCAGGGTCAGGTCGGATTCGCGCACCAGCGAGCTGATGCCGACGTTGCAGATCGCCAGGCTGCCGAGGAAGCCCAGGGCCTTGGCGTTGCGCAGGGCGGCCAAGGTATCGGCGGTCTCGCCGGACTGGGAGATCGACACGAACAGAGTATCGGGCTGGACCACGACCTTGCGGTAGCGGAACTCGCTGGCCACTTCTACCTGGCACGGGATGCCGGCCAGGCTTTCGAGCCAGTAACGGGCGACCATACCGGCGTGGTAGCTGGTGCCGCAGGCGACGATCTGCACGTTGCGCACCTGGGCGAACAGGTCGGCCGCCTGCGGACCGAAGGCCTGGACCAGCACGTGGTCCTTGCCCAGGCGCCCTTCGAGGGTGCGCTGCACGACGGTCGGCTGCTCGTGGATCTCCTTGAGCATGAAGTGACGGAAGCTGCCCTTGTCGGCAGCCTCGGCGCCTTCGTGGTACTGCACGGTTTCACGCTGCACCGCAACGCCTGCCTGGTCCCAGACGGACACGCGGTCACGGCGGATTTCGGCGATATCGCCCTCCTCCAGGTACATGAAGCGGTCGGTGACTTGGCGCAGGGCCAGTTGGTCGGAGGCCAGGAAGTTTTCACCGTGGCCCAGGCCGATCACCAGCGGGCTGCCGCTGCGCGCTGCCAGCAGGCGGTCCGGCTGGCTGACGCTGATCACGGCCAGGCCATAGGCGCCGTGCAGGCGCTGGACGGCGGCCTTCAACGCATCGCCCAGGTCCGGCAGGCGCTTGAGCAGATGATGGATGAGGTGAACGATCACTTCGGTGTCGGTCTGCGAGCTGAAGAAATAGCCCAGGCCCTTGAGCTCTTCGCGCAGGGCTTCATGGTTCTCGATGATGCCGTTGTGCACCACCGCCAGCTCCTGGCCAGAGAAGTGCGGGTGGGCATTGTCTTCGCTCGGCGCACCGTGCGTGGCCCAACGCGTATGGGCGATGCCCAGCTGGCCGGCCAGCGGGTCGGCCGCCAGGGCAGCTTCCAGTTCGCTGACCTTGCCGATCCGGCGGCGGCGCTCCAGTTGTTCCTGCTGGGTCAGGATCGCCAGGCCGGCGCTGTCGTAGCCGCGGTATTCCAGGCGCTTGAGGCCTTCGATCAGGATGGAGGTGACGTTACGTTCGGCGATGGCTCCGACGATTCCACACATGGCAAGGGGCTCCTAGCTGAGAGCGGCGCAGATCAGGTTTACGCCGTGGGCTTGAATTTGTTCGCGTGCCTCGATCGGCAGGCGGTCATCGGTGATCAAGGTGGTGACACGGTTCCAGGGCAGCTCGAGATTGGGAATCTTGCGCCCGACCTTGTCGGACTCGACCATCACGATCACCTCACGGGCCACGTCGGCCATGACCCGGCTCAGGCCGAGCAATTCGTTGAAGGTGGTGGTGCCGCGGGTCAGGTCGATGCCGTCGGCGCCGATGAACAGCTGGTCGAAATCATAGGAGCGCAGTACCTGCTCGGCGACCTGGCCCTGAAAGGACTCGGAATGCGGGTCCCAGGTACCTCCGGTCATCAACAGCACAGGCTCGTGCTCGAGGTCACTGATGGCCTGGGCGACGGTCAGTGAATTGGTCATGACCACCAGGCCGGGCTGGCGGCCCAGTTCGGGGATCATCGAGGCGGTGGTGCTGCCGCTGTCGATGATGATCCGTGCGTGTTCACGGATACGTTTGACCGCTGCACGGGCGATGGCTTGCTTGTAGAGCGAGACAGGCTGCACGACATCGGCCAGCAGTTCCTGAGGCATGGTGATCGCTCCCCCGTACCGGCGCAGCAACAGGCCGTTGGCTTCGAGGGCGGCCAGGTCCTTGCGGATGGTCACCTCCGAGGTTTCGAAGCGCTTGGCCAGAGTATCCACACTCACCTCGCCCAGCTCGTTGAGCATGGCGAGAATGTTGTGGCGACGCTGGGGGGTATTACGTTTCGACATGATGCTTTAAGTTTCGATTCGAAAGATAAGTGGTGCAATAAAAGCGTAAATCGCCAGGGGCGTCAAGGGAGAATGGCAAAAGAAGGGCGGCACGCGTCTTTAGCAGACTTTTCCACAAGGAGAGGATAAAAAAGAAAACGGATAGGCAGAGGTGGAAGACGGGTGGATACGCAAGGTGCCGGAAACTGATTCCAGCACCCCTACGCTGTGGATAAATCAGGTCTTGGGCTGTTTCTTGGGGCGCGTCCAGCCTTCGATGTTGCGCTGACGGGCACGCGCCACGGCCAATTCACCCGGCGCCACGTCCTGAGTGATGGTAGACCCTGCCGCCGTGGTCGCGCCGGCCTGGATATCCACAGGCGCGACCAATGCATTGTTCGAACCGATGAACACGTCTTCGCCCAGAATCGTCCGGTGCTTGTTGGCACCGTCATAGTTGCAGGTGATGGTACCGGCCCCGATGTTGCTGCGGGCGCCGATCTGCGCATCGCCCAGATAGGTCAGGTGACCGGCCTTGGCGCCCTCACCCAGGTGCGCGTTCTTCAGCTCGACGAAGTTACCCACATGGGCTCGGGCACTCAGGACACTGCCTGGACGCAACCGCGCAAACGGACCGACATCGCTGGCTTCGCCCAGGATGGCACCGTCGAGGTGGCTGTTGGCCTTGACCACGGCATTCCGGCCTACGGTGCTGTCCTTGATGACGCAGTTCGGCCCGATCTGCGCGCCCTCCTCCAGCACCACCTTGCCTTCGAGGATCACGTTCACGTCGATCAGCACATCACGGCCGACGGTAATCTCACCGCGCACGTCGAGTCTTGCCGGATCGCGCAACGTCACGCCCTGAGCCATCAGGCGACGCGCCTCGCGCAGCTGGTAGTGACGCTCCAGCTCGGCCAACTGTCGGCGATCATTGGCGCCTTGGACTTCCATGGCATCCAGAGGCTGCTCGGTAGCGACCACCAGGCCATCGGCGACAGCCATGGCGATCACGTCGGTCAGGTAGTACTCGCCTTGGGCATTGTCGTTGGACAAGCGTCCCAGCCACTCGGCCAGGCGACTGGCCGGCACTGCGAGAATGCCGGTGTTGCCTTCCTTGATCGCCCGCTGGGCCTCGCTGGCGTCTTTCTGTTCGACGATCGCGGTGACCTGGCCGGTGGCGTCCCGCACGATACGGCCGTAGCCGGTCGGGTCTTGCAGGGTAACGGTCAACAGACCCAATTGACGGTCATTGACCTTGGCAAGCAGCCGCTCGATGGTCTGCACCTCGATGAGCGGGACATCGCCATAGAGGATCAGGACAGTGTCGGCGGTCACGGCAGGCACGGCCTGGGCGACGGCATGCCCGGTACCCAGCTGCTGGTCCTGCAACACGAAGTTCAGGTCATCGGCGGCCAGCCGTTCACGCACCTGTTCGGCGCCATGACCGATCACCACGTGGATACCTTGCGGCTCGAGCTGACGCGCGCTGTGGATAACATGCCCGAGCATGGTGTTGCCGGCCACCGGGTGAAGCACCTTCGGCAAGGCCGAGCGCATGCGTGTGCCCTGGCCTGCGGCGAGAATTACGATATCGAGTGACATTGACTGGCTACCAATCCTGGGCGGTCAGCAGTGACCGGGTATGAATGACGGAAAAGAAAAAGGGTAGCCGATGGCTACCCTTGTTCTCAATCCATGGAAAGCAGGTGGTCTCAACCACCGAACTTCTTGCGGATCTGCTGGACGGTACGCAGCTGGGCTGCGGCCTCGGCCAGACGTGCGGCGGCGGCGCCGTAATCGAAGTCCGCGCCTTTTTCGTTCAAAGCCTGCTCGGCAGCCTTGACCGCTTCCTGAGCCGATGCCTCGTCCAGGTCTGCAGCACGTTGCACGGTATCGGCAAGCACCTTGACCATGTTCGGCTGCACTTCGAGGAAGCCACCGGAGATGTAGAACACCTCGCGCTCGCCACCCTGCTTGGTCAACGTGATCGGACCTGGCTTGAGATTCGTGATCAGCGGGGCGTGGCCTGGAGCGATACCAAGATCACCCAGGTTGCCGTGCGCAATCACCATCTCGACCAGACCGGAGAAAATCTCCCCTTCCGCGCTGACGATATCGCAATGGACTGTCATAGCCATCTGCTTGCCTCAACCTGATTAGCGCCCCTTTCGGGGCGCCGGGATTACAGTTTCTTGGCTTTCTCAACCGCTTCTTCGATGCTGCCGACCATGTAGAACGCTTGTTCTGGCAGGTGGTCGTAGTCACCTTTGAGGATGCCGCTGAAGCCTGCGATGGTGTCTTTCAGGGAAACGTATTTGCCTGGAGCACCGGTGAAGACTTCGGCCACGAAGAACGGCTGGGACAGGAAGCGCTGGATCTTACGAGCGCGGGATACCAGCTGCTTGTCGGATTCGGACAGTTCGTCCATACCCAGGATCGCGATGATGTCCTTCAGCTCTTTGTAGCGCTGCAGCACGTACTGGACGCCACGGGCGGTCTCGTAGTGCTCGTTGCCGATCACGTTCGGGTCCAGCTGGCGCGACGTCGAGTCCAGAGGATCGACCGCTGGGTAGATACCCAGGGAGGCGATGTCACGGGACAGAACGACGGTGGCGTCCAAGTGGGCGAAGGTGGTCGCTGGCGACGGGTCGGTCAAGTCGTCCGCTGGTACGTACACCGCCTGGATCGAGGTGATCGAGCCCTGCTTGGTGGAGGTGATACGCTCCTGCAGAACACCCATCTCCTCGGCCAGGGTCGGCTGGTAACCTACCGCGGAAGGCATACGGCCCAGCAGTGCGGATACTTCGGTACCGGCGAGGGTGTAACGATAGATGTTGTCGACGAACAGCAGAACGTCGTTGCCTTCGTCACGGAACTTCTCGGCCATGGTCAGGCCGGTCAGTGCGACGCGCAGACGGTTTCCTGGTGGCTCGTTCATCTGGCCGTAGACCAGTGCAACCTTGTCCAGAACGTTCGAGTCCTTCATCTCGTGGTAGAAGTCGTTACCCTCACGAGTACGCTCACCCACACCGGCGAACACGGAATAACCGCTGTGCTCGATGGCGATGTTACGGATCAGTTCCATCATGTTGACGGTCTTGCCCACGCCGGCGCCGCCGAACAGGCCGACCTTGCCGCCCTTGGCGAACGGGCAGACCAGGTCGATGACCTTGATGCCGGTTTCCAGCAGGTCGTTGCCGCCTGCTTGTTCCGCGAAGGAAGGCGCGGCACGGTGGATGCCCCAGCGCTCTTCTTCACCGATCGGACCGGCTTCGTCGATGGGGTTGCCCAGGACGTCCATGATACGACCCAGGGTCGCCTTGCCGACGGGGACTGCGATGGCAGCGCCGGTGTCGGCAACGCTCAGGCCACGCTTGAGGCCCTCGGTCGAACCCATGGCGATGGTACGAACCACGCCGTCGCCCAGCTGCTGCTGAACTTCCAGGGTGGTCTGCGCGCCTTCTACCTTCAGCGCGTTGTAAACACTCGGTACCACGTCGCGTGGGAATTCCACGTCGATGACGGCGCCGATGATTTGAACGATGCGTCCGCTACTCATAGCTGGATCCTCTGAATATGTGAACCGTTAAACCGCGGCAGCGCCGCCGACGATTTCCGAGATCTCCTGGGTGATCGCAGCCTGACGCGCCTTGTTGTAGATCAGCTGGAGATCGCTGATCAGGTCACCGGCGTTGTCTGTGGCGTTCTTCATGGCGATCATCCGGGCAGCCTGTTCGGCCGCATTGTTCTCGACCACCGCCTGGTACACCTGCGACTCCACGTAACGCACCATCAAGCCGTCCAGCAGCTCCTTGGCGTCGGGTTCGTACAGGTAATCCCAGTGGTGCTTGAGTTCTTGATCCGGGGTTGCCTCCAACGGTACCAGTTGCTCGACCGTCGGTTGTTGAGTCATGGTGTTGATGAACTTGTTCGACACCACGGAGAGGCGATCGATACGGCCTTCGAGGTAAGCGTCCAGCATGACCTTGACGCTGCCGATCAGATCGTTGATCGACGGCTCTTCGCCCAGGTGGCTGATCGCCGCTACCACGTTGCCGCCAAAGCTGCGGAAGAACGTCGCACCTTTGCTACCGATCACGCACAGGTCGATTTCGACGCCCTGCCCGCGGTTGGCGTTCATGTCCTTGACCAGGGCCTTGAACAGGTTGGTGTTCAAGCCACCGCACAGACCACGGTCACTGCTCACCACGATATAACCGACGCGCTTGACTTCACGCTCGATCATGAAAGGGTGGCGGTATTCCGGGTTGGCGTTGGCCAGATGACCGATCACCTGGCGGATACGCTCCGCGTAAGGGCGGCTGGCAGCCATGCGCAGTTGTGCCTTGCGCATTTTGCTGACCGCCACTTTCTCCATGGCGCTGGTAATTTTTTGCGTGCTTTTGATGCTCGCAATCTTACTGCGAATCTCTTTTGCGCCTGCCATGTATCACCTATCAGGTTAGCAAGCGGGGGCATGGCCCCCGCTGCGGCTTACCAGGTCTGGGTGGCCTTGAACTTCTCGATACCGGCTTTCATGCCAGCGTCGATTTCGTCGTTGAAGTCACCTTTCACGTTGATCTTGGCCATGAGGTCGGCGTGATCGCGGTTGAAGTAGGCGATCAGCGCTTGTTCGAAGCTACCGATCTTGGCGATTTCGACGTCGGTCAGGAAGCCACGCTCAGCGGCGTACAGCGACAGAGCCATGTCCGCGATGGACATCGGCGCGTACTGCTTCTGCTTCATCAGCTCGGTGACGCGCTGACCATGCTCCAGCTGCTTGCGGGTCGCTTCATCCAGGTCCGAGGCGAACTGGGCGAAGGCCGCCAGTTCACGGTACTGGGCCAGCGCGGTACGAATACCACCGGACAGCTTCTTGATGATCTTGGTCTGAGCGGCACCACCCACACGGGAGACCGACACACCGGCGTTCACTGCAGGGCGGATGCCCGAGTTGAACATCGCCGATTCCAGGAAGATCTGACCGTCGGTGATCGAGATCACGTTGGTCGGAACGAACGCGGAAACGTCGCCAGCCTGGGTTTCGATGATCGGCAGCGCGGTCAGCGAGCCGGTCTTGCCGGTCACGGCACCGTTGGTGAACTTCTCGACGTACTCTTCGGAAACGCGCGACGCACGCTCCAGCAGACGGGAGTGGAGATAGAACACGTCACCTGGGTAGGCCTCGCGTCCTGGTGGACGGCGCAGCAGCAGGGAGATCTGACGGTAGGCCACGGCCTGCTTGGACAGGTCATCGTAGACGATCAGCGCGTCTTCACCACGGTCGCGGAAGAACTCGCCCATGGTGCAGCCGGCGTAAGGTGCCAGGAACTGCAGCGCGGCGGATTCGGAAGCACTGGCGGCCACGATGATGGTGTTGGCCAGGGCACCGTTTTCTTCCAGCTTGCGGACGACGTTGGCGATGGTCGACTGCTTCTGGCCTACGGCCACGTAGACGCAGAAGATGCCGCTGTCACGCTGGTTGATGATGGCGTCGACCGCCATCGCGGTCTTGCCGATCTGACGGTCACCGATGATCAGCTCACGCTGACCACGGCCGACCGGGATCATGGCATCGACAGCCTTGTAGCCGGTCTGGACCGGCTGGTCTACCGACTTACGCCAGATCACGCCAGGCGCGACCTTCTCGACAGCATCGGTCTCGGTGTTGTTCAGCGGACCTTTGCCATCGATCGGGTTGCCCAGGGCATCGACGACGCGACCCAGCAGTTCCTTACCGACCGGAACTTCCAGGATGCGACCGGTGCACTTGGCACTCATGCCCTCGGCGAGGGTGGTGTACGCGCCCAGTACGACCGCACCCACGGAGTCTTGCTCCAGGTTCAGGGCCATACCGTACACGCCGCCCGGGAACTCGATCATTTCGCCGTACATGACGTCGGCCAGACCGTGAATCCGTACGATACCGTCGGAAACGCTGACGACGGTACCTTCGTTACGGGCTTGGGAGCTCACATCGAGTTTCTCGATGCGGCCCTTGATGATTTCACTAATTTCGGAAGGATTGAGTTGCTGCATTGCTCTGCTGCCCCTTCAAACTCAAGATTTCAATGCTTCGGCCAGTTTCGCGATCTTGCCGCGAACCGAGCCATCGATTACCAGGTCGCCGGCGCGGATGACGACGCCACCGATCAGGCTGGCATCCTCCGACGCGTGCAGGCGCACTTCCTGGCCTAACCGTGCACTGAGAACCTTGGCGAGTTTGTCTTGCTGTTCTTGGTTCAACGCAAACGCACTGATGACGTCCACATCCACGGATCGCTCCTGCTCGGCCTTGTACAGCTCGAACAGCTCGGCAATCTCCGGCAACAGCAGGAGACGGTCGTTTTCCGCGGCAACGTGAATGAAATTACGTGCCTCTGCATCAAACTTGTCACCGCACACGTCAATGAACGTGGCGGCCTTTTCTGCGCTCGTCAGTCGCGGGGCCTTGAGCAGGCGCTGCATGGTGTCGTCTTCCGACACCGCAGCAGCCAGGCCGAGCATGGCTGACCAATTGGCCAGTTGCTGATGGGCCTGGGCGTGCTCGAAGGCAGCCTTAGCGTAAGGTCGGGCCAACGTGGTCAGTTCTGCCATGATCGCCCTCGCTTAAATTTCAGCGGCCAGTTTGTTAACCAGCTCCGCATGCGCGTTTTGATCGATTGTGGCGCCAAGGATCTTTTCAGCACCGCCGACGGCCAGGCTGCCCACTTGGGCACGCAGGGCGTCTTTGACGCTGTTGAGTTCCTGTTCGATCTCGGCCTGAGCCTGAGCCTTCACACGGTCAGCTTCGACACGGGCCTGTTCACGGGCTTCGTCGACAAGCTGAGCAGCGCGCTTCTTGGCTTGCTCAATGATTTCAGCCGCCTGTGCTTTTGCTTCACGCAGTTGCTGACCCACTTTCTCTTGGGCCAGCTCCAGGTCGCGAGCAGCGCGGTTGGCAGCGTCCAAACCATCGGCAATCTTCTTTTGACGTTCCTGCAGCGCCGCGATGACCGGAGGCCACACGTACTTCATGCAGAAGACGACAAAAATCAGGAAAGCAACGGATTGGCCAATCAGGGTTGCATTAATATTCACGCCAACACCTCGCTCGGTCTTCGTTCATCACAGCCAGTCACTCGTGGAAAACGAGTGATTAGCCGGCGATCTGACCAACGAAGGGGTTTGCGAAGGTGAAGAACAGAGCGATACCAACGCCGATCATGGTCACGGCGTCCAGCAGGCCGGCGACGATGAACATCTTGACCTGCAGCATCGGAACCATTTCTGGCTGACGAGCAGCACCTTCAAGGAACTTGCCGCCCAGCAGGCCGAAACCAATGGCGGTGCCCAGTGCACCCAGACCGATCAGCAGAGCAACAGCGATAGCGGTAAGACCAACTACAGTTTCCATCTTTCCTCCCGACTTTTTACGTCGTATTGGTTAGGTTTTTTAATTGAAGCGGTAAAACAAATCGTCAGGTACAACGGCCCTTGCGGACTTTTTCCAGCCTTCCTCCCGGACGAGCGAGGAAGGCGATCAGACACGCCAGGCGGTCTTAATGGTTATCTTCGTGCGCCATCGACAGGTAGACGATGGTCAGCATCATGAAGATGAAGGCTTGCAGGGTGATGATCAGGATGTGGAACACCGCCCACGCCCACTGCAGCACCACACCCAGGCCACTCAGCCAGAGGATGCCGGCGCCGAACATCACCGCGATCAGGATGAACACCAGCTCGCCGGCGTACATGTTGCCGAACAGTCGCAGGGCCAGCGAGATCGGCTTGGCGATCAGGGTGACGAACTCGAGCAGGAAGTTGACCGGGATCAGCAGGATCTGCACGAAGATGTTCTTGCTGCCGAACGGGTGCAGGGTCAGCTCGCCGAGGAAACCGCCCAGGCCCTTGATCTTGATGCTGTAGAAGATGATCAGCGCGAAGACCGAGAAGGCCATGGCCAGCGTCGCGTTCGGGTCGGTGGTCGACACGGCGCGGAACGGAATGTGCGGATCACCGGAGATCAGGATGGCCAGTTGTGGAATCCAGTCCACCGGCACCAGGTCGATGGCGTTCATCAGGAACACCCAGACGAAGATGGTCAGGGCGAGCGGAGCGATCACCGCGCTACGGCCGTGGAAGGAGTCCTTCACGCTGCCGTTGACGAAGTCGACCAGCACCTCGACGAAGTTCTGCAGGCCGCTCGGTTGACCCGAGGTCGCCTTCTTCGCCGCCATGCGGAAGATGAACAGGAAGATCAGGCCCAGGGCAACCGACCAGCCCAGGGTGTCCAGGTGGAATGCCCAGAACCCCATCGCCTTGGCTTCGGCAGCCGAATGGGCCAGGCCCCAGCTGCCGTCTGGTAGTTGACCGTAGGTCAGGTTCTGCAAGTGGTGCTGGATATAGCCCGAAGCGGTTTCTGCTGCCATGGTTGCCTCAAACGCCCTTAGGTCTTGAAAGTCTTTTATTCATTAGCAGGGGCGCGAACCAGCTGACCAGCTGGGTCAGCACGAAGACGCCGAATACTGCCAGCGGCGCCAATGGCTTCACTCCTGCGAAGGTCAGTGCGAACAGCACTGCCGTGATAATCAATTTGCCTGCCTCGCCAGCGTAGAACGACTTGACGATGGCCTGCGCTGCCCGGGCGCCGCTGAAGCGAAACGCCTTCCAGGCGAAGTACAGGTTCGGCAGCCAGGCGATCAGGCCTCCGCAAAGACCTGAGTAACCGCTGACGGTGCCTTGCCATTGCCACAGCACCACGGCTGCCAGCAGTAACACGATGCATTGAGCCGCCAGCACCGGGAAAACTGCCCAGCGATGGAACGGCAGGCGGTTTGGCGTGCGTATTTCCATGGCTGCGGCTCCTCGGAGTCGACCTTCAAGTCAACGATGACTTGGCATAATTTGTGCCGACAAAATGCGCGCAGAGTATAGGGGGGGATGTCCCCCTATTCAACTCTTGGGTGGTCTTTTCCGGCTGCGTGGTCTTTCGCGAATTGTTTCAGCGAATGTGTGCCAGTACGCCCTGCAACTCGTCCAGCGAGTTGTAGCGGATCACCAGTTGCCCTTTGCCTTTCTGCCCATGCTTGATCTGCACCGCCGAGCCCAGGCGCTCTGCCAGCCGCTGCTCCAGGCGACTGATGTCAGGGTCGGGCTTGGGCGCTTCCACCGCCTCGGGTTTGTCGCTCAGCCACTGCCGGACCAGGGCCTCGGTCTGACGGACGGTCAGCCCCCGTGCGACAACGTGTCGCGCCCCTTCGACCTGTCGATCTTCGCCCAATCCGAGCAAGGCACGGGCGTGGCCCATTTCCAGGTCGCCGTGGGCGAGCATGGTCTTGATGGCCTCTGGCAGGCTGATCAGGCGCAACAGGTTGGCAATGGTCACCCGGGACTTGCCGACGGCATCCGCAACCTGCTGCTGGGTCAGCTCGAACTCCTGCTGCAGGCGCTGCAGCGCCATGGCCTCCTCGAGCGGGTTGAGGTCCTCGCGCTGGATGTTCTCGATCAGCGCCATGGCGATGGCGGCCTCGTCGGGCAGCACGCGCACCATGGCCGGGATCGTGTCCAGGCCGGCCTGCTGAGTCGCCCGCCAGCGGCGTTCACCGGCGATGATCTCGTAGCGTTCATCGTCGATCGGGCGCACCACGATCGGCTGCATGACGCCATGGGCGCGAATCGAATGCGCCAGCTCTTCCAGCGCCTGGGGATCCATGTCCCGCCGTGGCTGGTACTTGCCACGCTGGATCAGGTCGACCGGCAGGTGTTGCAGCTCCTTGCGGTCGACCTTGACAGCCTGCTCCTCGAGCGCGCTGATCGAAGGACCGCTGAGCAGCGCGTCCAGCCCGCGTCCGAGACCCCGTTTCTTGACGGCCATGCGGATTCCTTAACTTGTCTGTGCGGCGCGGGAAGGGCGGCGCTGGCGACGCACCAGTTCAGCGGCCAGGGCCAGGTACGCGACCGCGCCCTTGGACTGCTTGTCATAGGCCAGGGCCGGCATGCCGAAGCTCGGCGCCTCGGCCAGGCGGATGTTGCGCGGAATGACGGTGTCGTAGAGCTGCTCGCCGAAATGCTCCTTGAGCTGCGCCGAGACGTCGTTGTTCAGGCTCAGGCGCGGATCGTACATGGTTCGCAGCAGGCCTTCGATCTTCAACGCTGGGTTGAGCTTGGCGGCGATGCGCTTGATGTTGTCCACCAAGTCGCTCAACCCTTCGAGCGCGTAGTACTCGCACTGCATGGGGATGATGACGCCATCGGAGGCCACCAGCGCATTGAGCGTCAGCATCGACAGCGACGGCGGGCAGTCGATGAGGATGAAGTCGTAGTTCTCGCGGATCGGTGCCAGGGCATTGCGCAGCCGGCTTTCCTTGACCTGCATCTCCAGCAGCACCACTTCGGCGGCCGTGAGGTCGCGGTTGGCCGGCAGCAGCTGGTAATTGCCGTGCTCGGAGATGTGCATGGCCTGGGCCAGGTCGCACTCCCCGATGAGCAGGTCGTAGACCGAGTGCTCGAGCACGTGCTTGTCCACACCGCTGCCCATGGTCGCGTTGCCCTGCGGGTCGAGATCGATCAGCAGCACCCGGCGCTTGGTAGCGGCCAGGGACGCGGCGAGATTGATGCAGGTGGTGGTCTTGCCCACGCCACCTTTCTGGTTCGCGATTGCGAATACCTTAGCCATTGATGCGTGTATTCCCCGTCATGCCTTGCGGCGCAGTATCAGTAGATGACGCTGGCCCTGGCAACCCGGAACGGTCAGGGCCTGCTCGCTTTCCACTGTGAAGTCTGCCGGCAATGCTACCAGTTCGTCGGCAGGATGCAGCCCTTTCATTGCCAACCACCGCGTTTCGGTGTTGCCCAGGTGACGCGTCCAGCCGGTGAAGTTCTCCATGCTGCTGAAGGCGCGCGAGACGATACCCTCGAACGGCAGCTCAGGCATGAACGCCTCGACCCGGCTGTGGATAACCTGAAGGTTGTCCAGCCCCAGTTCCAGCTTCACCTGGGTGAGAAAGCGAGTCTTCTTGCCGTTGCTGTCGAGCACGGTCACCGATTTCTCGGGGTGCAGGATGGCCAGGGGCACGCCAGGCATGCCTCCCCCGCTCCCGACGTCCAGCCAGCGATCACGGTCGCTGTCGATGAAGGGCATGACGCTGAGGCTGTCGAGCAGATGCCGGGAGACCATCTCGTCGGGATCCCGTACCGCCGTGAGGTTGTAGGCCTTGTTCCACTTGATCAGCAGGGCAAGATAGCCCAGCAGCAGGGTGTGCTGCCGGGGACTCAAGGCGACGCCCAGTGCCTGGGCGCCTGTGGACAACTCGTCGGCATGTACAGCGGTGACCGGGGAACTCAAACGCTTTGCTCCAGTTCGCGGCCCGCGCCGCGTTTTTTCAGGTGGATCAGCAACAGGGAAATCGCCGCAGGCGTGACACCAGGAATGCGCGAGGCCTGCCCCAGCGTCTCCGGACGGGTCTGGCCAAGCTTGCCCTGGATCTCCTTGGACAACCCGGAGATCGAGGCGTAGTCGATATCCACAGGCAGGCGAGTGTCCTCGCTGGCACGCAAACGTGCAATCTCTTCCTGTTGGCGATCGATGTAGCCGGCGTACTTGGTGCGGATCTCCACCTGCTCGGCCACCTGCGGCTCGGCTGGGGTGGTGTTCAGGGCTTCGACCAAGCCGGCGTAGTCCACTTCCGGACGGGTCAGCAGGCTCAACAGGCTGTATTCGTGGCTCAGGGGCGTACCGAAACGCTCGCTGACCGCCTGACCCTCCGGGGTGTTCGGGCGTATCCAAGTGCTGCGCAGGCGCTGCTCTTCCCGCTCGATGCCTTCGCGCTTGGTGCAGAACGCGGCCCAGCGTGCGTCGTCGATCAGGCCCAGTTCACGGCCTTTCTCGGTCAGGCGCAGGTCGGCGTTGTCTTCGCGCAGGATCAGCCGGTATTCGGCCCGCGAAGTGAACATGCGGTAGGGCTCCTGGGTACCCAGGGTGATCAGGTCATCGACCAGCACGCCGATGTAGGCCTCGTCACGACGTGGGCACCAGGCGTCCAGACCACGTGCCAGCAACGCGGCGTTGGTCCCGGCCAGCAGGCCCTGGGCGCCGGCTTCTTCGTAGCCGGTGGTGCCGTTGATCTGTCCGGCGAAGAACAGACCGCCAATGACCTTGGTCTCGAGGCTGTACTTGAGGTCACGCGGATCGAAATAGTCGTATTCGATGGCATAGCCAGGGCGCACGATGTGTGCGTTCTCCATGCCACGGATCGAACGCACCACCTGCAACTGCACGTCGAACGGCAGCGACGTGGAGATTCCATTCGGGTACAGCTCGTGGGTGGTCAGGCCTTCCGGCTCGATGAACACCTGGTGGCTCTGCTTGTCGACGAAGCGGTGGATCTTGTCTTCGATCGAAGGGCAGTAGCGCGGGCCGATGCCTTCGATCATGCCCGAGTACATGGGCGACCGGTCCAAATTGGCCGCGATGATCTCGTGGGTGCGCTCGTTGGTGTGGGTGATCCAGCAGCTCACCTGACGCGGGTGCATCGCCGCGTTGCCCATGAACGACATCACCGGGATCGGGGTATCGCCCGGCTGTTCGGACATCACCGAGAAGTCCACCGAACGCCCGTCGATACGCGGCGGCGTCCCGGTCTTGAGGCGGCCGACCCGCAGCGGCAGTTCGCGCATCCGGTTGGCCAGCGCGATGGCGGGCGGATCGCCGGCACGGCCACCGGAATGGTTCTGCAGGCCGATGTGGATGAGGCCGCCCAGGAACGTGCCGGTGGTCAATACCACGGCGTCGGCCATGAAGCGCAGCCCCATCTGCGTCACCACGCCCTTGACCTGGTCCTGTTCGACGATCAGGTCATCACACGCCTGCTGGAATATCCACAGGTTCGGCTGGTTCTCCAGGATCTCGCGTACCACGGACTTGTAGATGGCGCGGTCGGCCTGGGCGCGCGTTGCCCGCACGGCAGGACCTTTGCGGTTGTTCAGTACGCGGAACTGGATACCGCTCTTGTCGGTGGCCAGTGCCATGGCACCGCCGAGCGCATCGATCTCCTTGACCAGATGGCTCTTGCCGATGCCGCCGATCGCAGGGTTGCAGCTCATGTGACCGAGGGTTTCCACGTTGTGGGTCAGCAGCAGGGTCTTGACCCCCATGCGTGCCGATGCAAGCGCAGCCTCGGTACCGGCATGGCCGCCGCCGATGACGATCACTTCAAAACGGGAAGGGAAATCCACCACGCACCTCGTGCCTGTATCGCAAATAGAAAAGTAAGCCGACAAGTATAGGGACTTCCTCTAGGTGCGGGAAAGCGTTTGGGCAAAATTTGATCAACCTGTGGATGAACGGCAAATACAGATTCAAGGAAAGAAAGTAAGAAAAAGCTTGTTTTTATGTTTATTCTTAGAGGCGCACCATTCTGTGGATAGATCGCTGCAAGCCTTTATGTACGGGGATTACAGCATTCCAAAACCCTGTTATCCACTGGGCTTGAGGGCTTTGGATAACTCTGTTTAGGCTGTGGATGAAATACTGGCTTATGCACAGGGCGATTTATCCCCAGGCTGGATCGAGGCTTATCAACGGAGCTGAGGCGCAGTTGTACACAGGGCTTATGAAAGCCATGGCTAGGTGGTCACGGTGGGAAATCAGGGAAAGCGACCCAGGGTGGTGTCGCGGTAACCGCTCGTTGCGAACGGTCTGGAGGGGGGGTTGGGTCGGTCCCAGAGGGCGAGACCGACCGCGCGAAGTTACTTGCCGATGCAGAAACTCGAGAAGATGCGACCCAGCAGGTCATCGGAGCTGAAGGCGCCGGTGATTTCACCCAAGGCCTGTTGCGCCTGCCGAAGGTCCTCGGCCAGCAGCTCGCCTGCGCCTGCCAGGGTCAGTTGCGCACGCCCGTGCTCCAGGTGGTCACTGGCCTGGCGCAGCGCCTCCAGGTGACGCCTGCGGGCGCTGAAGCCACTCTCGGCTGTCTGCTCGTAGCCCATGCAGGCCTTGAGGTGATCGCGCAGCAAGTCGAGCCCTGCGACCTGTTCGCCAGCGCTCAAGGTCAGGGTCACATGCCCATCGTGGTTATTCACACGTCCGACAGGTTCGCCACTGAGATCGGCCTTGTTGCGGATCAGCGTCACTTTCGACGGCGCGGGTGGCTCGCTCAGGAACTCAGGCCACAGGCCGAATGGATCCTGGCCCTCAGGCGCGGTCGAGTCCACCACGAGCAGGACACGGTCGGCTTCGTGGATGGCCTTGAGCGCCCGCTGCACGCCGATCTGCTCGACCTGATCCTCGGTGGCGCGCAGACCCGCCGTGTCGATGATGTGCAGCGGCATGCCGTCGATGTGGATATGTTCACGCAGGATGTCCCGCGTGGTACCCGCGATGTCGGTCACGATGGCGGCCTCACGGCCGGCCAGGTGATTGAGCAGGCTCGACTTGCCAGCGTTCGGCCGTCCTGCAATGACCACGGTCATGCCATCGCGAAGCAAGGCGCCCTGTCCGGCCTCGTGTTGCACGGTGGACAACGTGGCACGGACGCCGTCGAGCATGCCCAGCACCACACCATCGCCAAGGAAGTCGATCTCTTCTTCGGGAAAATCGATGGCGGCTTCCACATAGATTCTCAAGGCGATCAGCGCATCGGTGAGTAGGCCTACGCGCTTCGAGAAGTCCCCTTGCAGTGAACGCAGTGCATTGCGAGCCGCCTGTGCAGAACTGGCCTCGATGAGGTCGGCGATCGCTTCGGCCTGGGCCAGGTCGAGCTTGTCGTTGAGAAATGCTCGCTCACTGAACTCACCAGGACGCGCCAGGCGGCACCCGAGTTGTACACAGGCCTGCAGCAGCATGTCCATGACCACCGGCCCGCCATGCCCCTGCAGCTCGAGCACGTCCTCGCCCGTGAACGAGTGAGGGCCGGCGAAGAACAGGGCGATGCCCTGGTCCAGGACCTGCCCCTCTTCGGTCGTGAAAGGGCCGTAGTGAGCGTGCCGTGGTGTCAGGTCGCGTCCGGTCAGCACGCGGCCGGCAGCGCGCGCCAGAGGGCCGGAGAGCCGCACGATGCCAACACCGCCCCGTCCCTGGGCCGTGGCGATGGCGGCGATGGTGTCTCGCTGGATATTCATGGGTGGACCTCTACGACAAATCGACAGATAGCAAAAACGCCCCCGAAGGGGCGTTTTCATTCACAGGCTAGCGTACCGCGCAATCAGGCGGAAGCGTTCTTGCTGGCCTCGATGCGACGGGTGATGAACCACTGCTGGGTGATCGACAGGCAGTTGTTCACGACCCAGTACAGCACCAGACCGGCCGGGAACCACAGGAAGAAGAAGGTGAAGACGATCGGCATCATCTTCATGACCTTCGCCTGCATCGGATCCGGCGGCGTCGGGTTCAGACGCTGCTGAACGAACATGGTCGCGCCCATGATGATCGGCAGGATGAAAAACGGATCCTTGATGGACAGGTCGGTGATCCACAGGATCCACGGCGCCTGACGCATCTCGACGCTTTCCAGCAGTACCCAGTACAAGGCCAGGAAGACCGGCATCTGCACCAGGATCGGCAGGCAGCCGCCCAGTGGATTGATCTTCTCTTTCTTGTACAGCTCCATCATCGCCTGGGACATCTTCTGGCGATCGTCACCGTGCTGCTCTTTCAGGGCCTGGACACGGGGCGCCACGGCGCGCATGCGGGCCATCGAACGATAGCTGGCGGCGGACAGCGGGAAGAACAGACCCTTGATCAGCATGGTCAGGACGATGATCGACCAGCCCCAGTTGCCCAACAGGCTGTGGATATGTTGCAGCAGCCAGAAGATCGGCTGAGCGATGAACCACAGGAAGCCGTAATCGACGGTCAGTTCCAGGCCTGGGGACAACTCCTTGAGCTTGGCCTGGCTTTTCGGACCGGCATACAACGTCGTGCTGGTCTGGACCTGGGCACCGGGCGCTGCGCTCAACGCAGGACCGGTGTAGCCGATGATGTAGTTGCCCTGGCTGTCCTTGCGGGTCTGAACGATGTTGTTGTCGGACTTGGCCGGAATCCAGGCGGTCACGAAGTAGTGCTGCAGCCAGGCGACCCAGCCGCCGGCGACGGTTTCCTTCAGGCTGCCCTTGTCGATGTCTTTCATCGACACCTTCTTGTAGGGCTCCGAACTTGTCCACAGTGCAGCGCCCAGGTAGGTCGCCGTGCCGGTCGCGGTGCTGGAGGACGGGTCGGAACTGGCATCACGCTTGAGCTGGGCGAACAGGTTGCCGGTCCAGGCCTGGGCACTCTGGTTGTCGATCAGGTAGGTGACGGTCAGGTCGTACTCGCCCCGCTTGAAGGTGAAGCGCTTGGTGTAGTTGACGCCCTTGTCGCTGAACGTCAGGTCGACGACCAGTTGCTCCTGGCCATCGGCCAGCTGGTAGCTGCGTTTGTCCACAGCATACAGCGGACGACCCGAGGCACGTGCGTCCGGACCATCGGTGCCGGTCAGGCCGCTCTGGGCCAGGTAGGTACGTTCGCCGCCGTTGTCGAACAGCTGGAACGGAATGTCCGGATGGTCCTGACGACGAGGGAATTGCGGCAGGCGCAGCTGGACGATGTCGCCACCCACCGGATCGATAGCCAGGTCCAGCACATCGGTCTTGACGCGGACGAGGTCCTTGCTGGCGGCGACGGGTGCCAGTTCGGCCGTGCTGGCGGCGTTACCGGTGCTTGGGACATCGGCACTGGCGCCGTTGTTATCCACAGGCACGGTGTCAGGCAGGGTCGGAGCGACGTTGCTGGAAGCAGTCTGAGTCGGCAAGGCGGCCTGACCGTAGTCCTGGTTCCATTTCAGGACCAGCACGTAGGCCACGATTGCCAGGGCGACGATCAGGATCGTGCGTTTAATATCCATGATTACTCGGCTATCGAAGAGGTTCGGGAGGAAGCGGCAGGCGGAACCGGGTCGAACCCGCCGTCGTTCCAGGGATGACAGCGTCCGAGGCGACGAACGGTCAGCCACCCGCCACGCAGAAGGCCATGTGTCTCGATGGCTTCATAGGCGTAACAGGAGCAGGAGGGATAGAAACGACAGTGACTGGCCATCAACGGGCTGATGGCGTAACGGTAGAACTGGATCGGAACGAGGGCCAGTTTACGCATCGTGACTGTCTACCCTTGCGACATCGGCAATGGCTGCCGGAGCGGGCTGCAGACGGGCCAGACGCTTCCAGAGCTTGATGAAGTGTGGATGCAATTCCGGATTTTCCGTCTCGCCCAACCCTCTACGCGCGACGATCACGATGTCCCAACCTGCAAGCATGTGCTGGTTCAGGCGAAACGAATCGCGCATCAGGCGTTTGAGGCGATTGCGCTGAACGGCGAGCTTGACGCTTTTCTTGCCGATCACCAGCCCCAGGCGTGGATGATCGAGACCGTTCTCGCGAGCAAGGATCAGCAGGTTTTTCCCTGGAACCTTGCCGGTTGGGGAGTCGAAGACCGCTTTGAAATGCCGGGGGGTAAGCAATCGCTTGTCCCGACTGAAGTCCTGACTCACCACCTGTGCCGGAAAATCAGATGGCCAGACGCTTACGGCCTTTGGCACGACGACGCGACAGAACTGCGCGGCCGTTCTTGGTAGCCATGCGAGCACGGAAACCGTGGGTGCGTGCGCGCTTGATGGTGCTTGGTTGGAAAGTACGTTTCATGGCGTGTTACCTGGTTCGTCGACAACGGGCCGGAATGGCCCCCGTTTTAAGAGATCGGCGATTCTAGAGAAACCCAGGCCATAGGTCAATTTCCAACCAACTCGCATTCTCTATAAGCAGACGAACGCAAAAGAGGTGTCGGCGGCAGGCTGGACCTGGCGGACACGTATCGGACCGCGCCTCACTATGAAAAATAAGAAAGACAGATAGAAAGCTTTTTTGAAGAATCTATAGCTTTTAAGGCGCAGCCTATCTGTGGATAAATAGCTAGACGCCTTTGAGGACGGGATGTACAGAGAATATGAACGTTGTCCGAAAGCCGTGCGGCGGCTGTGCGAGGGCTGCGGTTAGCCTGTGTATAACCTAGCGCTATATCCACAGATGATTTATGCACAGGCTTCAAGGGTGGGTTGTGCATAGCCCTCCTGTAGCGTTATCCACAGGGTTTATCCCCAGCCCTTGCGTGTCGTTTCAGCCAGATTTTGCCCAAGCTGTCGTAGTGTGCTTGCTCCCTCCATGTGGATAACCGGTCCGGTGCCCGGTACAATAGATCGCTTGTACTCGCCTACCAGGCTTTCAACTCAGGGGAACTCCGTGTCAGTGGAACTTTGGCAGCAATGCGTGGAGCTGTTGCGCGACGAACTGCCTGCCCAGCAATTCAACACCTGGATCCGTCCACTACAGATCGAAGCCGACGGCACCGAGCTGCGGGTCTATGCGCCCAACCGCTTCGTGCTCGACTGGGTCAATGAAAAGTACCTGGGCCGTCTGCTGGAGCTGCTGGGCGAGCATGGCAACGGCATGGCACCTTCGTTGTCGCTGTTGATCGGCAGCCGCCGCAGTTCCACCCCACGGGCCGCGCCCAATGCGCCCGTCAACGCCGCCACGGCGGCCTCACAGGCGCAGCAGTCGCCTCGGGCGCCGGCCGCCAGCGAACCGACGACCGCTACCGCGGTTTCTTCGGAGCCGGTCCCGTCTGCGGAAACGCTCGTCAGCCAGGAGCGTTATGCCCCCGTCGACGACACGCCACCGGCAGCGCCTGCACAGGCCACGGTCAGGGCCGAGCAACGCACGGTCCAGGTAGAAGGTGCGCTCAAGCACACCAGTTACCTGAATCGCACCTTCACCTTCGAAACCTTCGTCGAAGGTAAGTCCAACCAATTGGCGCGAGCTGCGGCGTGGCAGGTGGCGGACAACCCCAAGCATGGGTACAACCCACTGTTCCTGTACGGCGGCGTGGGCCTGGGCAAGACGCACCTGATGCATGCGGTAGGCAATCACTTGTTGAAGAAGAACCCCAATGCCAAGGTGGTGTACCTGCATTCGGAGCGCTTCGTCGCGGACATGGTCAAGGCGCTGCAGCTCAACGCCATCAACGAGTTCAAGCGCTTCTATCGCTCCGTCGATGCCTTGCTGATCGATGACATCCAATTCTTCGCTCGCAAGGAACGCTCGCAGGAAGAGTTCTTCCACACCTTCAACGCACTGCTCGAGGGCGGCCAGCAGGTCATTCTGACCAGTGACCGTTATCCGAAAGAGATCGAAGGGCTCGAAGAGCGTCTCAAGTCGCGCTTTGGCTGGGGGCTGACGGTGGCTGTAGAGCCGCCGGAGCTGGAAACCCGGGTCGCGATCCTGATGAAAAAGGCCGACCAGGCCAAGGTCGACCTGCCGCACGATGCTGCGTTCTTCATCGCCCAGCGCATTCGCTCGAACGTGCGTGAGCTGGAAGGCGCCTTGAAGCGGGTGATCGCACATTCCCACTTCATGGGCCGCGACATCACCATCGAGCTGATTCGCGAATCGTTGAAGGACCTGCTGGCCCTGCAGGACAAGCTGGTGAGTGTGGATAACATCCAGCGTACCGTTGCCGAGTACTACAAGATCAAGATCTCCGATCTGTTGTCCAAGCGTCGCTCCCGTTCGGTCGCCCGTCCTCGCCAGGTGGCGATGGCGCTGTCCAAGGAGCTGACCAACCACAGCCTGCCGGAAATCGGTGACATGTTCGGCGGACGTGACCACACCACGGTCCTGCACGCCTGTCGCAAGATCAACGAATTGAAAGAATCCGACGCGGACATTCGCGAGGACTACAAGAACCTGCTGCGTACGCTGACGACTTGATCCGCGGCGGCGAAGCTTATTGAAGGCAAGGACTAGACCATGCATTTCACCATTCAACGCGAAGCCCTGTTGAAACCCCTGCAACTGGTCGCAGGCGTCGTCGAGCGCCGTCAGACCTTGCCGGTGCTCTCCAACGTCCTGCTGGTGGTTCAGGGGCAGCAACTGTCGTTGACCGGTACCGACCTCGAAGTCGAACTGATCGGCCGCGTCCAGCTCGAGGAGCCCGCCGAGCCCGGCGAGATCACCGTCCCGGCGCGCAAGCTCATGGACATCTGCAAGAGCCTGCCCAGCGACGTGCTGATCGACATCAAGCTCGACGAGCAGAAGCTGCTGGTCAAGGCAGGCCGCAGCCGCTTCACGCTGTCGACGCTGCCGGCCAATGATTTCCCGACGGTCGAGGAGGGTCCGGGGTCGCTGACCTGTACGCTCGAACAGAGCCGCCTGCGCCGCCTGATCGAGCGCACCAGCTTCGCCATGGCACAGCAGGACGTTCGCTATTACCTCAACGGGATGCTGCTCGAGGTCTCCACCGACACGCTGCGTGCCGTGGCCACCGACGGGCACCGCCTGGCCCTCTGCGCCATGCAGGCGCCGGTCGGACAGACCGAGCGGCATCAGGTCATCGTGCCGCGCAAGGGGATTCTCGAGCTGGCACGTCTGCTGACCGACCCGGAAGGGACCGTCAGCATCGTGTTGGGACAGCACCACATCCGCGCGACCACCGGCGAGTTCACCTTCACGTCCAAGCTGGTCGATGGCAAGTTCCCGGACTATGAGCGTGTCCTGCCCAAGGGCGGTGACAAGCTGGTGCTGGGTGACCGTCAACTGCTGCGCGAAGCCTTCAGCCGGACGGCGATCCTGTCCAACGAGAAATACCGCGGCATCCGCTTGCAGCTGGCCAACGGCCAACTGAAGATCCAGGCCAACAACCCCGAGCAGGAAGAGGCCGAGGAAGAGATCAGCGTCGACTACGAAGGTGCATCTTTGGAGATCGGGTTCAACGTGAGCTACCTGTTGGACGTTCTGGGCGTGATGACCACCGACCAGGTGCGTCTGATCCTGTCCGACTCCAACAGCAGTGCCTTGCTCCAGGAAGCCGGCAACGACGATTCCTCCTATGTCGTAATGCCGATGCGTCTCTAAACAACGCGCCGTTCATGTCCCTTCGACGCGTATCGGTCACCGGCGTGCGCAACCTGCAGCCGGCGACCTTCGAACCCTCTCCCAGGATCAACATCCTCTACGGCGACAACGGCAGCGGCAAGACGAGCGTGCTGGAAGCCATTCACCTGCTGGGCCTGGCACGGTCCTTTCGCAGCACGCGGCTCAACCCCGTCATCCAGCATGAGCAGGTCAGCTGTACGGTGTTCGGTCAGGTCGACGTGCTGGAGGGAGGCACCCGTAACCTGGGTATCGCACGCGAACGCCAAGGCGATTTCTCGATCCGCATCGACGGGCAGAATGCGCGTGGGACAGCCCAGTTGGCAGAAATTCTCCCCTTGCAGCTGATCAACCCCGACAGCTTCCGGTTGCTTGAGGGTGCGCCCAAGATCCGAAGGCAGTTCCTGGACTGGGGTGTGTTCCACGTGGAACCGCGGTTCATGGCCACGTGGCAACGCCTGCAGAAGGCGCTCAGGCAACGGAATTCATGGCTGCGGCATGGTACACTGGACGTCGCCTCGCAGGCGGCCTGGGATCACGAATTGTGCGCGGCCAGCGTAGAGATAGACGAATTTCGCCGCAGTTATATCGCGGCCTTGAAACCTGTATTCGAACGCACCTTGAGTCAGTTGCTCGAACTCGACGGGTTGACCTTGAGCTATTACCGCGGCTGGGACAAGGACCGCGACCTGCAGGCTGTGCTCGCCGCCTCGTTGCAACGTGACCAGCAGTTGGGCCATACCCAGGCCGGCCCGCAGCGGGCGGATCTAAGGCTGCGACTAGGCGCTCACAATGCGGCGGATATCCTGTCACGCGGGCAGCAAAAGCTGGTCGTTTGTGCCCTGCGCATCGCCCAGGGCCATCTGGTCAATCAAGCTCGACAAGGCCGCTGCATCTACCTGGTCGACGACCTGCCGTCCGAACTGGACGAAGAGCATCGCGGCGCATTGTGCCGCTTGCTGGAAGAATTGAACTGCCAGGTATTCATCACCTGTGTAGACGAAGAATTACTGAGGGACGGCTGGCAGACGGATACGCCTGTCGCTCTGTTCCACGTGGAACAGGGCCGTATCACCCAGACCCACGACCATCGGGAGTGAAGGCATGAGCGAGAATCAAACATACGACTCTTCCAGCATCAAGGTGCTGAAAGGGCTGGATGCCGTGCGTAAGCGCCCCGGCATGTACATCGGCGACACCGATGACGGCAGCGGCCTGCACCACATGGTGTTCGAAGTCCTCGACAACTCGATCGACGAAGCGCTTGCCGGTCATTGCGATGATATTACCGTCATCATCCATCCGGACGAATCCATTAGCGTACGCGACAACGGCCGCGGTATCCCGGTCGATGTGCACAAAGAGGAAGGCGTTTCTGCTGCCGAAGTCATCATGACGGTCCTGCACGCTGGCGGTAAGTTCGATGACAACTCGTACAAGGTCTCGGGTGGCCTCCACGGTGTAGGCGTGTCCGTGGTCAACGCCCTGTCAGAGAAGCTTATCCTGACCGTGCGCCGCAGCGGGAAGATTTGGGAGCAGACGTACGTGCATGGCGTTCCCCAGGCGCCGATGGCGATCGTGGGCGATAGCGAAACCACGGGTACGCACATCCACTTCCATCCGTCCGCGGAAACCTTCAAGAACATCCACTTCAGCTGGGACATTCTGGCCAAGCGTATCCGGGAACTGTCCTTCCTGAACTCGGGCGTGGGCATCCTGTTGAAGGACGAGCGTTCTGGCAAGGAAGAGTTCTTCAAGTACGAAGGCGGCTTGAGCGCATTCGTCGAGTACCTGAACACCAACAAGACACCCGTGAACGCGCAGGTCTTCCACTTCAATGTGCAGCGTGACGACGGTGTCGGTGTCGAGGTAGCGTTGCAGTGGAACGACAGCTTCAACGAGAACCTGCTGTGCTTCACCAACAACATCCCTCAGCGCGACGGCGGCACCCACCTGGTGGGCTTCCGTTCGGCACTGACCCGCAACCTGAACAACTACATCGAGCAGGAAGGCCTGGCCAAGAAGAACAAGGTCTCTACCACCGGTGACGACGCCCGCGAAGGCTTGACCGCGATCATCTCGGTCAAGGTGCCCGATCCCAAGTTCAGCTCCCAGACCAAGGACAAGCTGGTCTCCTCGGAAGTGAAAACGGCCGTGGAACAGGAGATGAACAAGTACTTCTCCGATTTCCTGCTGGAGAACCCGAACGAAGCCAAGGCCGTCGTCGGCAAGATGATCGATGCTGCGCGTGCCCGTGAAGCGGCGCGCAAGGCGCGGGAAATGACCCGTCGCAAGGGTGCCCTGGACATCGCCGGATTGCCGGGCAAGCTGGCGGACTGTCAGGAAAAGGATCCAGCGCTTTCCGAGCTGTACCTGGTGGAGGGTGATTCTGCAGGTGGCTCGGCCAAGCAGGGCCGCAATCGCAAGACCCAGGCCATCCTGCCGCTCAAGGGCAAGATCCTCAACGTCGAGAAGGCACGCTTCGACAAGATGATCTCGTCCCAGGAAGTCGGTACGTTGATCACGGCCCTGGGCTGCGGCATCGGGCGTGAAGAGTACAACATCGACAAACTGCGCTATCACAACATCATCATCATGACCGATGCGGACGTCGACGGCTCGCACATCCGTACCCTGCTGCTGACGTTCTTCTTCCGGCAATTGCCGGAGCTGGTGGAGCGTGGCTACATCTACATCGCCCAGCCGCCGCTCTACAAGATCAAGCGCGGCAAGCAGGAGCAGTACCTCAAGGACGACGAGGCCAAGGAAGAGTACCTGACCCAGGCGGCCCTGGAAGATGCCAGCCTGCACCTGGACGAAGCTGCCCCGCCTGTCTCGGGTGTGGAGCTGGAGCGTCTGGTAAACGAATTCCGCAGCGTGATGAAGACCCTCAAGCGGTTGTCTCGCCTGTATCCGGAAGAAATCACCGAGCACTTCATCTACCTGCCGGAAGTACCGTCCGAGCAATTGGGCGATCATTCGGCCATGCAGGCCTGGATGGAGAGCTTCCAGGCACGCCTGAACAACAGTCAGAAATCGGGCCTCGGCTACAAGGCCTCGCTGCGTGAGGACAAAGAGCGCAACGTCTGGCTGCCCGAGGTGGAGATCACCTCCCATGGTCTGGCCAGCTACGTCACCTTCAACCGCGACTTCTTCGGCAGCAACGACTACCGTACCGTGGTAGGCCTGGGTGCCAAGCTGTCGACGCTGCTGGGTGAAGGCGCTTACGTACAGCGTGGCGAGCGCAAGAAGGCGGTCCAGGAGTTCAAGGAAGCGCTGGACTGGCTGATGACCGAAACCTCCAAGCGCTACACCATCCAGCGCTACAAGGGTCTCGGTGAGATGAACCCGGACCAGCTGTGGGAAACCACCATGGACCCGAACGTGCGCCGCATGCTGAAGGTCACGATCGAGGACGCGATCGCGGCGGACCAGCTGTTCAACACCTTGATGGGCGATGCGGTCGAGCCGCGCCGTGAGTTCATCGAAGGCAACGCCCTGGCCGTGTCCAACCTGGACTTCTGACCAACGAAAACGCCCTCGAGCCGCATGGGCTCGAGGGCGCCGACGTTCACCTCGCTCTTCCCCTCAGTCCGCCAGCAGCATTGCCTGCTTCTGCGCGCACAACGCCAACAGATAATCCCACACCACCCGCAGTCGCACCGACTTGTGCAGTTCCCGCCGGGTACTGATCCAGTAACTGCGTTGCAGTGCCTCGCCTGGCAATACCCTGACCAGGTCCGGATCCTGGCTGGCCATGTAGTTGGGCAGCACGGCGATGCCCAGGCCCGCGCGTGCGGCCTGCTGCTGTGCAATGACGCTGGTGCTGCGAAACATGACCCTGGGATGTCGACAGAAACTGTTCAGAAACAGCAATTCCTTGCTGAACAACAAATCGTCCACGTAACCGATCCATGCATGCTGAGCCAGATCGTCACGGTTGCAGATGGGCGGTGCACCTGCCAGGTAGGCTCGGCTGGCATACAACGCCAGGCGGTAGTCGGTCAGCTTGCGGGTGATCAGCACATCCGCGTCAGGCCGCTCGAGGTGAATGCTGATGTCCGCCTCACGGTTGAGGATGCTGACGAAGCGAGGCACGGCGACCAGCTCGACTTCGAGCCCAGGATAGCGTGCGAACAGTGCATTGAGCTGTGGTGTGAAGAACAGGATGCCGATGCCTTCGGTCACGCCCAGGCGGATCTTGCCCAAAGGCGTGATGCTCTGGGTGATCTCTTCCTGGGCCAGCAGCGCGACGTTTTCCATGGCTTCGGCATGTTTGAGCAGGGCGTGTCCGGCAGGCGTCAGCTCATAGCCTTGGGCATGCTGCACGAACAGCGCCGTGCCCAGACTGCCCTCGATGGTCTCGATGTGGCGCGCCACGGTGCTGTGCGTGGTTCCGAGACGCTTGGCAGCCGTCAACAGACGACCACTGCGCTGCAATTCGAGGAAAAACCGTAGATCGTTCCAGTCGAACACGCCCTTCTCTCTCCTGGGTCGGCCATCAGCGCTGTGCCAAAACGCACAGCCGGTGCGCGAAAACGCACGCTTCGTTAACGAAATTAGACACTAACCTTAAGCGCGACAAGAACAACATACGATCACGAGGTCGTTCCCATGCCGCCCGTCGATACGCGCTTCGACTACATCGTGGTAGGCGCAGGCCCCGCCGGTTGCCTGCTGGCCAATCGTCTGTCCGCAGACCCCTCCTGCCGTGTGCTGCTGCTCGAAGCGGGTGGCCGCGACAACTATCCTTGGATTCACGTCCCTGTCGGCTACTTGTACTGCATCGGCAACCCACGCACGGACTGGTGCTTCAAGACCGAGCCGCAACCGGGCCTGGGCGGGCGCAGCCTGGGCTATCCGCGCGGTCGCGTGATGGGAGGCTGTTCGTCCATCAATGGCATGATCTACATGCGCGGACAGGCCGCCGATTACGACCGCTGGGCCGAACAGGGCAACACGGGTTGGTCGTGGAAAGACGTACTGCCGCTGTTCATGGCCTGCGAGCGCCACTTCGGCGGCGCCAGCGACCACCATGGGGCCGAAGGCGAATGGCGCGTGGAGTCGCAGCGTTACCAATGGCCGATCCTCGAAGCGTTCCGCAACGCTGCCGAACAGGCCGGTATCGTAAAGGTGGACGACTTCAACACTGGCGACAATCAGGGCAGCGGCTACTTTCAGGTGAACCAGCGCAAAGGCGTGCGTTGGAACGCTTCGAAAGCCTTCATCAAGCCGATCCGACAGCGCCCGAACCTGACCGTGCTCACCGACGTCCAGGTCGAACGTGTCCTGCTCGACCAGGCGCGGGCCACGGCGGTCAAGGCGATGCACCAGGGACGCTGGCAGACCTTCGACGCGCGTCGCGAGATCATCCTGTGCGCCGGCGCCGTCGGGTCGCCCGGTATCCTGCAACGCTCAGGTATCGGTCCCCGAGGCCTGCTCGAGGGGCTGGGCATCGGTGTGCGTCACGAGCTGCCAGGGGTAGGCGGCAACCTGCAGGACCACCTGCAGTTGCGCCTGGTCTACCAAGTGCGTAACGCGCGGACCCTCAACCAGATGGCCAACAGCCCGTGGGGCAAACTGGGCATGGGGCTGCGCTATTTGTACGATCGCAGTGGACCGATGGCCATGGCACCTAGTCAGCTAGGCGCATTCGTGCGCTCAGGCCCGGATCAGGTCACGCCCAATCTTCAATACCATGTGCAGCCGCTGTCGCTGGAGCGCTTCGGCGAACCGTTGCACCGCTTCCCGGCTTTCACGGCCTCGGTCTGCAACCTGCGCCCCGTCAGCCGTGGTCGGGTCGACGTCCGCTCGGCGAACATGGACGACGCGCCATTGATCGATCCCAATTACCTGGCTGAAGAAGAAGACTTGCGTGTCGCTGCCGAGGCCATTCGCCTGACGCGGCGGATCATCGCCGCGCCGGCCCTGGCGTCCTTCGACCCTCAGGAGTACCTGCCAGGCGCCTCGTTGCAGAGTACCGAGGCGCTTCACGAGGCCGCGCGTCAGATCGGCACCACCATCTTTCACCCGGTCGGCACCTGCCGCATGGGCCAGGGTACCCTGGACGTGGTCGACAGCCAGTTGCGCGTGCGGGGTGTACCGGGTCTGCGCGTCGCGGATGCGTCGATCATGCCGACGATCGTGTCCGGCAATACCTGTACCCCTACCCTCATGATCGCCGAGAAGGCCGCACGTCTCATCCGCGCCCTGCCCGTCGAGCTTCGCCTGGAGGACGCCGCACACATACCCACGTCCTGACGGACGCGGTCGGTGACAGCCCGGACGTCGGTGGCTGTCTGCAGTGGAACAACAAGAATAATCACTGTGGCCTCAAGGGCCGAGGATAACGACCATGCCGAACTACATCCAAGGGCACGGCACCGCCGCTGCCAGCGTGTCCCCGCGAGAAGAGCGAAAGGTGATCTTCGCCTCGTCCCTGGGGACGGTCTTCGAGTGGTACGACTTCTTCCTGTATGGCGCCCTGGCGGCGGTGATCAGCAAGCAGTTCTTCGCTGGTGTGAACGACACCACCGCTTTCATCCTCGCGTTGATGGCCTTCGCCGCAGGCTTTCTGGTGCGCCCTTTCGGGGCCCTGGTGTTCGGCCGGCTCGGCGACATGATCGGACGCAAGTACACCTTCCTGGTCACCATCGTGCTGATGGGCCTGTCCACCTTCGCGGTGGGCCTGCTGCCGACCTATGCCACCATCGGCATTGCCGCGCCGATCCTGCTGGTCCTGCTGCGCATGTTGCAGGGTCTGGCCCTGGGTGGCGAATACGGCGGTGCGGCTACCTACGTGGCGGAACATGCACCTCCCGGCAAGCGCGGCTTCCACACCGGCTTCATCCAGTCCACCGCCACCCTGGGCCTGCTGCTTTCGCTGATCGTGGTGCTGGGCAGCCGCTACATCAGTGGCGATGCATTCGAGACCTGGGGCTGGCGCCTGCCCTTCCTGCTGTCGATCGTGCTGCTGGGGATCTCCACCTGGATCCGCATGAGCATGGAGGAGTCGCCGGCCTTCGTGCGCATGAAGGCCGAGGGCAAGCTCAGCGCATCGCCCATTCGTGAATCCTTCACCTCCTGGCCCAACCTCAAGGTCGTGCTCACGGCGCTGTTCAGCATCAACGCCGGCCAGGCCGTGACGTTCTACACGGCCCAGTTCTACGTGCTGTTCTTCCTGACCCAGATGCTGAAGGTGGATGCAGCCCAGGCCACCACACTGCTGATCATCAGCGTGATCATCGCCGCACCGTTCTTCGTGTTCTTCGGCTGGCTGTCCGACCGCATCGGGCGCAAGCCTATCCTGATGCTGGGCCTGCTGCTGGCGACCGTCCTGTACTTCCCCCTGTTCAAGGGCTTGAGCCACTACGCCAACCCGCAGATCGACGCAGCCAGTCGCCAGGCGCCCATCGTCGTCACCGCCGATCCGAACGGCTGCACCTTCCAGTTCGACCCGGTTGGCAAGGCACGCTTCGACAGCCCCTGCGACAAGGTCAAGACCTTCCTGGTCAAGCAAGGCCTGCCGTATGCGTCACAGGCGACCCAGGGCGCCGAGGTGGTGGTCAGCATCGGTGACCGTTCAATCACCGGGTTCGACGAGCAGGCCATGCGCCAAGCGGTCGAAGCGGCCGGCTACCCTGCCAAGGCAGACCCGGCCCAGGTGAACGAAACCATGGTCGTGGTGCTGATCGTCGCCATGATCCTGATCGCCACGATGACCTACGGGCCGCTGGCGGCGGTCATGGTCGAATTGTTCCCTACCCGCATCCGCTACACCTCGATGTCCCTGCCCTACCACATCGGCAACGGCTGGTTCGGCGGTTTCCTGCCCACGGTATCCTTCGCCCTGGTGGTCTACACCGGGGATATCTTCTATGGACTCTGGTACCCGGTGCTGATCACTGGCGTGAGTCTGGTGGTCGGGTTGTTCTGCCTGAAGGAGACGCGCGACGTGGACATCGACAAAGTCTGAGGCGTCCACCGGTGGGAGGGGCGCGACACGGGATGAACGGGGCCATTCATCCCGAACGTGCTCGACGACAAGGGCCGTGGCCGCGTGAGGTGGCAATGTCTTCAGACTGCCATCCAAACCGCTGACCTGACGGCCCTTTTCATGGCTGGCCGAAAAACTTATGCACGATTCTCAGCAAAACGTAATACACAAAAATAAGTATTAAAATCAGTAGCTTGTGTGATTTTTTGAGTGTTCATCCAAAACTTGCACACACGTTATCCACAATCCATCAAGCCAACGGATTGGCGCTGTCCGCCATCACCGGGCTGGCATCTGCCTCGATCGAACCCAGTGCCTCCTGGGTCGCCTGGTTCCAGGCCGCCGCGCGGTCGTTCAGCTCGGCAACGGCACGTGGTCCGGTTCCTGTGGCGTACATGGGTTCGCCAATGACCACATCGATGACACCGGGACGCTTGCCCCAGCCCTCACGCGGCCAGAACTTCCCGGCGTTGTGCGCGATCGGCAGGACCGGCAGGCCGGCATTGACCGCCAGGGCCGTGCCACCGCGCGAGAACTTGCCGATCTGTCCATAGGGTACGCGTGTGCCTTCCGGGAAGATCAGCACCCAGACGCCCTGCTTGAGCAGCTCGTCGCCCTTGCTGGCGACCTGGCGCAAGGCCTGCTTGGGGTTGTCCCGGTCGATCGCGATCGGGCGCAGCATGGCCATCGCCCAGCCGAAGAACGGCACATACAGCAGCTCGCGCTTGAGCACCTGGCTCAAGGGCTGGAAGTAGGCCGACAGGAAGAAGGTCTCCCAGGTGCTCTGGTGATTGGACAGGATCACACACGGCGTCTGAGGAATGTTCGCCTCCCCCGTCACCCGGTAGCGGATGCCCAGGATCACCCGGGCCAGCAGGACCGCGAAGCGGCACCAGTAGACGTTGATGAAGCGGTAGCGCTGGCGGAACGGCAGGAAAGGCGCGATGAAGAAGCTCAGCGAGCACCACAGCAGGGAGCTGGTCCCCAGCAGCAGGTAAAAAAGAAGGATTCTGGTCGCCCGCACGATGGACATAGTGACAGATACCGTTGCGGGACACGCCCGCTCAAGAAAAGCACGCCAAGGGCGTGCTACGGAATGAGTGCTCCGGCAACCGCTGCCAGATCGTCGAAAATCAACGTGCCTTGCGGCACGCCCTTGGCCAGGGTCTTGCGCCCTTTGCCTGTGGTGACCAGCACCGGCTGCGCACCGACGGCCAGGGCCGCGTCCAGATCGCCCGCGCTGTCGCCGACGAACCACACGCCAGCCAGGTCAGCCTGGTAATGCGCTGCGATGGTGTGCAGCATGCCCGGTTTCGGCTTGCGACAGGCGCACCCGTCGTCCGGGCCATGGGGGCAATGCACGATCAGCCCGATCTCACCCCCCGCGTCGGCCACCAGCGCACGCAGGCGTGCATGCATGGCCTCCAGGGTGGTCAGCGGGTAATAGCCGCGTGCCAGCCCGGACTGGTTGGTGGCCACGGCCACCGTCCAGCCTGCCTGGCTCAACCGCGCGATGGCCTCGACCGATCCGGGAATGGGAACCCACTCGTCCAACGACTTGATGTAGGCGTCGGAGTCCTGGTTGATCACGCCATCGCGGTCGAGTATCAGCAGTTTCACGGCTTACCCCAGCAGCGAGATGTCGGCCACACCCAGGAACAGACCGCGCAGGCGGCTGAGCAGGGCGTATCGGTTGGCGCGCACGTTGGGGTCTTCGGCATTGACCATCACCGCCTCGAAGAACGCATCCACCGGTTCGCGCAAGGCAGCCAGGCGTGCCAGCGATTCCTTGTACTGGCGCGCGGCGGCCATCGGTTGCACGGCCTGGTCGGCCTGCTGGATGGCCGAGTACAGCGAGAACTCGTTGGCGTTGTCGAAGTACTTCGGCTCGACCTGGGCTGCGATGGCGCCCTCGGCCTTGCTCAGCAGGTTCGAGACACGCTTGTTCACGGCGGCCAGGGCATCGGCTTCGGGCAACTGGCGGAAGGCTTGCACCGCTTGGATACGCTGGTCGAAGTCCAGGGCCGAACCCGGCTTGAGGGCCCGTACCGACAGGTAGGTCGCCACGTCGACGCCCTCGTCTTCGTAGCGCGCGCGCAGACGGTCGAAGATGAACTCCAGCACCTGTTCGGTCAGGCCGGCTTCCTTGACCTTGCTGCCGTACTGGGCGACGGCGAAGCTCACGGCATCGGTCAGGTCCAGGTCCAGCTGCTTGTCGATCAGGATGCGCAGTACGCCCAGGGCAGCACGGCGCAGGGCATAGGGGTCCTTGCTGCCGGTCGGCAGCATGCCGATGCCGAAGATACCGACCAGGGTGTCGAGCTTGTCGGCGATGGCCACCGCTGCACCGGTCACGGTCTGGGGCAGCTCGGCACCTGCGCCGCGTGGCATGTACTGCTCGTTCAGCGCCAGTGCGACATCTTCCGGCTCACCGTCGTTGATCGCGTAATAGTAGCCGGCAACGCCTTGCATCTCCGGGAACTCACCGACCATCTCGGTGGCCAGATCGCACTTGGACAGCAGACCGGCACGGGCCGCGCGCTGGGCGTCGCCACCCAGGTGCGGGGCGATGAAGGCCGCCAGGCGCGAGACCCGCTCGGCCTTGTCGTACACGCTGCCCAGCTGAGCCTGGAAGACCACGTTCTTCAGACGCTCGTTGAACGTTTCCAGGGGCTGCTTCTTGTCCTGGTTGAAGAAGAACTCGGCATCGGTCAGGCGCGGGCGCACCACCTTCTCGTTGCCTTCGATGATCTGCCGCGGATCGCGGCTCTCGACGTTGGCCACGGTGATGAAGCGCGGCAGCAGCTTGCCGTCGCTGTCGAGCAGGCAGAAGTACTTCTGGTTGTCCTGCATGGTGGTGATCAGGGCTTCCTGGGGCACGTCGAGGAAGCGCTCCTCGAACGAGCACACCAGCGGCACGGGCCACTCCACCAGCGCGGTGACCTCGTCCAGCAAGGCGGGCGGCACGATCGCGGTGCCTTCCTGCTGCAACGCCAGTTCCGCGGTGCGCTTGGCGATCAGTTCGCGGCGCTCGGCGAAGTCCGCCAGCACGTAGGCCTGACGCAGGGTCTCGAGGTAGCTGGCCGGCGAGGCGATGGTGACGTCGTCCGGATGATGGAAGCGATGGCCGCGGGACTCACGCCCAGCGGTCTGGCCCAGCAACGTGCAGTCGACGACCTGGTCGCCCAGCAGCATCACCAGCCATTGGGTCGGGCGCACGAACTCTTCGCGACCGGCGCCCCAGCGCATACGCTTGGGAATCGGCAGGTCGTTGAGCGAATCCTCGACGATGGTCGGCAGCAGGCTGGTGCTCGGCTTGCCCGGAATGTGCTGGGAGAAACGCAGTTTCGGCCCACTGCGGTCGATGTCGGACAGCTCGACGCCGCATTTCTTGGCAAAGCCCAGGGCGGCCTGGGTCGGGTTGCCCTCGGCATCGAAGGCCGCTTGCAGGGGCGGGCCATCGACGGTGATGCTGCGGTCGGGCTGCTGCACGTCGAGCTGGCTGATCAGCACGGCCAGGCGGCGCGGTGCGGCGTAGACCTGTTTGGCGGTGTAGTTCAGGCCAGCGGCCTGCAGGCCTTTCTCGATACCGGCCAGGAAGGCATCACCCAGGCTGGACAGCGCCTTGGGAGGCAGCTCTTCGGTGCCCAGTTCGACCAGAAAATCGTGTGCACTCATTGTGCCGCCTCCAGCTTAGCCAACGCTTCGTCACGCAGTTCAGGGGTCGCCATCGGGAAGCCCAGGCGTGCGCGGGCTTGCAGGTAGCTGTGGGCCACATCACGGGCCAGGGTGCGCACGCGCAGGATGTAGCGCTGACGCTCGGTCACCGAGATGGCGCGACGGGCATCGAGCAGGTTGAAGGTGTGCGAGGCCTTCAGGACCATTTCGTAGGTCGGCAGCGGCAAGTCGAGCTTGATCAGGCGATTCGCTTCGCTTTCGTAGAAATCGAACAGCTCGAACAGTTTCTCGACGTTGGCGTGTTCGAAGTTGTAGGTCGACTGTTCCACTTCGTTCTGGTGGAACACATCGCCATAGGTGACCTTGCCGAACGGACCGTCGGCCCAGACCAGGTCGTATACCGAGTCCACACCCTGCAGGTACATGGCCAGGCGTTCGAGGCCGTAGGTGATCTCGCCCGTCACCGGGTAGCACTCGATACCGCCAGCCTGCTGGAAGTAGGTGAACTGCGTCACTTCCATGCCATTGAGCCAGATTTCCCAGCCCAGGCCCCAGGCGCCCAGGGTCGGCGACTCCCAGTTGTCCTCGACGAAGCGCACGTCGTGCACCAGCGGGTCCAGACCGATGGCCTTGAGCGACCCCAGGTACAGTTCCTGGAAGTTGGCCGGGTTGGGCTTGAGCACGACCTGGAACTGGTAGTAGTGCTGCAGGCGGTTGGGGTTTTCGCCGTAGCGGCCGTCGGCCGGACGACGGCTGGGCTGCACGTAGGCAGCGTTCCAGCTCTCCGGGCCTACGGCGCGCAGGAAGGTGGCGGTGTGAAAGGTGCCGGCGCCTACTTCCATATCGTAGGGCTGAAGCACCACACAACCTTGCTCGGCCCAGTACTGCTGCAGGGCGAGGATCAGGTCTTGGAAGGTACGCACGGCTGGCGTAGGCTGGCTCACGAAATTCACCTGTATCGAGGGATGCGGATGTAAAGAGCGGGAGTATACCCCGATTCGCTCTTCCCTCTACCCTTGGAGCCTTATGCCACGCTGCTTTTGGTGCACCGACGACCCGCTGTACCAGGCCTACCACGACCACGAATGGGGGCGGCCCACCCATGACCCGGCACAGCTGTTCGAGAGGCTGCTGCTCGAGGGTTTTCAGGCCGGGCTGTCATGGCTGACGGTGCTGCGCAAGCGCGAGCGTTACCGCCAGGTGCTCGACGGTTTCGACCCTGTGAGCCTGGCCTGTTTGAGCGACGAACGGATCGAGGCACTGATGCTCGACCCCGGCATCATCCGCAACCGGCTCAAGCTGCAGGCGGTCCGGCAGAATGCGCGTGCCTGGCTGGCGCTGGAGCGTCCGGCCCAGTGGCTGTGGTCGTTCGTCGACGGTGTGCCGCGGATCAATCATTTCCGCGACCGCAGCGAAGTACCGGCCATCACCGTCGAGGCCGAGGCCATGAGCAAGGCCTTGCGCAAGGCGGGCTTCACCTTCGTCGGCCCGACCATCTGCTACGCCTTCATGCAGGCGACCGGCATGGTCATGGACCATACCGTTGACTGCGATCACTACGCCGCGCTGGCCACGCCAGGCGTTACAATGCCTCCCTTGGATCAATAAGGAGTCGGCCTGTGGAAAAGTTCAAAGGCGCCCTGATGGTGGGGATGCTGCGGCTGTTCGCCAAGCTGCCCTGGGGTGGGGTACAGAAGGTAGGCGCCGGTATCGGCTGGCTGATGTGGAAGCTGCCCAACGGCTCGCGCAACGTGGTGCGCATCAACCTGGCCAAGTGTTTCCCCGAGATGACGCCCGAGGCACGCGAGCAGCTGGCCGGGCGCGCCTTGATGGACATCGGCAAGTCTTTCACCGAAAGCGCCTGTGCCTGGATCTGGCCGGCGCACCGTTCGCTGGCGCTGGTCCGCGAGGTGCAAGGCTTGGAGGTGCTTCAGGAGGCCCTGGCCTCCGGCAAGGGCGTGGTCGGCATCACCAGCCACCTGGGCAACTGGGAAGTGCTCAATCATTTCTACTGCGACCAATGCAAGCCGATCATCTTCTACCGCCCCCCCAAGCTCAAGGCGGTCGACGACCTGCTGCGCGAACAGCGTGTGCAGATGGGCAACCGCGTGGCGCCTTCGACCAAGGAAGGCATTCTCAGCGTCATCAAGGAAGTGCGCCGTGGCGGGCAGGTCGGTATCCCGGCCGACCCGGAGCCGGCCGAGTCGGCGGGTGTGTTCGTGCCCTTCCTGGGCACCCAGGCGCTGACCAGCAAGTTCGTGCCGAACATGCTGGCCGGTGGCAAGGCAGTCGGGGTGTTCCTGCATGCGCTGCGTCTGCCGGACGGCTCAGGGTTCAAGGTCATCCTCGAGGCGGCCCCGGAGGCCATGTACAGCACCGACACCGAGACCTCGGCGGCGGCGATGAGCCAGGTGGTGGAGCGCTATGTGCGCGCCTATCCCAGCCAGTACATGTGGAGCATGAAGCGCTTCAAGAAGCGGCCGGCAGGCGAGGCGCGCTGGTATTGAGTGGAGCGGCGGATTTCGCGGTCGACGAGCCAAGGCTGAATCGACGTTCCTTCAAGACGACGCGTCGTTCTTGTCCGGCGTCATGCCCCTTTCTGTCTTGTCGAGCTTGCGCAGGAATACCGTCATCTCCTTCTCGGCCTGTTTGTCGCCCTTTCGTTGGGCTGCCTCCAGGCCGCTGTTCCATGCCTGGCGGGCACTTGCCGTATCCCCCATGGCCTGACAGGCCTTGCCCAACAACTTCCAGGCGGCCGAATACGTCGGGTCGAGGGTGACGCAGCGGCTCAGGTGATGGACGGCTTCGGCCGCGTGGCCCTCGTCCAGCCAGGCCTTGCCGAGGCCGAACCGCAGCAGTGCGTTATCCACACCCTTGGCCAGCATCTTTTCCAGCGATTCGCGCATGTCGCCTCCTAGAAGAAGCTCAGGCCGACGTGGAACAGCTTTTCCACATCACGGATGTATTTTTTATCCACAACGAACAGGATCACATGGTCACCTGTCTCGATGACGGTATCGCCATGGGCGATGAGCACTTGGTCATGCCGAATGATCGCGCCGATGGTCGTGCCTTCCGGGAGCTGGATATCGGCGATGGCCTTGCCGACCACCTTGCTCGAGCGGGTGTCGCCATGGGCGATCGCTTCGATGGCTTCGGCCGCACCCCGGCGCAGCGAGTGGACGCTGACGATGTCACCGCGGCGAACATGCGCCAGCAGCGTGCCGATGGTCGCCAACTGCGGGCTGATGGCGATATCGATCTCGCCGCCCTGTACCAGATCGACATAGGCCGGATTGTTGATCAGGGCCATGACCCGGCGCGTGCCCAGGCGTTTGGCGAGCAGCGAGGACATGATGTTGGCTTCGTCGTCGTTGGTCAGTGCCAGGAAGATATCAGCCTGGGCGATGCCCTCCTCCACCATCAGGTCCCGATCCGAGGCACTGCCTTGCAGCACCACGGTGCTTTCCAGGTTGTCGGACAGCTGGCGGCAGCGGGCCAGGCTCTTTTCGATGATCTTGACCTGGTAACGGCTCTCGATGGCTTCGGCCAGGCGCTCGCCGATCTGCCCGCCACCGGCGATCACCACCCGCTTGTTGGTTTCGTCCAGCCGTCGCAGCTCGCCCATCACCGCACGGATGTCATGGCGGGCCGCGATGAAGAACACCTCGTCGTCCGCCTCGATGACCGTATCGCCCTGGGGCTTGATCGGTCGGTCGCGGCGGAAGATCGCCGCGACCCGGGTATCCACGTTGGGCATGTGTGCGCGGATCTGGCGTAGCTGCTGGCCCACCAGCGGGCCGCCGTAGTAGGCCTTGACCGCCACCAGTTGCGCCTTGCCCTTGGCGAAGTCGATGACCTGCAGCGCGCCCGGATGCTCGATCAGGCGGCGGATGTAGTTGGTCACCACCTGCTCGGGGCTGATCAGCACGTCGACCGGGATGGCCTCGTTGTCGAACAGCTCCTTGCGCGTCAGGTACGACGATTCGCGCACCCGCGCGATCTTGGTCGGCGTGTGGAACAGGGTGTAGGCGACCTGGCAGGCGACCATGTTGGTCTCGTCGCTGTTGGTGACGGCCACCAGCATGTCGGCATCGTCGGCACCGGCCTGGCGCAACACCGTCGGCAACGATCCTCGGCCCTGCACGGTGCGGATGTCCAGGCGGTCGCCCAGGTCGCGCAGGCGTTCGCCGTCGGTGTCGACGACGGTGATGTCGTTGGCCTCGCTGGCCAGGTGTTCGGCGAGTGTGCCGCCAACCTGGCCGGCGCCGAGGATGATGATCTTCATCCGGAAAATCCTGTCAGTGGTTCGGTCCGCGTGATGCGGCGATCTTGATCAGCTTGGCATAGTAGAACCCATCGTGACCGCCCTGCTGGGGCAGCAGCTGCCGGCCGTGGGGCTGGCGCAGGCCGGCGTCGGTCGCCAGGTCCAGCTCGCGGGCGCCGGGCGTGCGTGCGAGGAAGGCCGCGATGACCTCGGTGTTCTCGGTCGGCAGGCTCGAGCACGTGGCGTAGAGCAGCATGCCACCGACCTCCAGGGTCGGCCAGAGCGCATCGAGCAGCTCGCCCTGCAGCGTGGCGAGGGCGGGGATGTCCTCGGCCTGCCGGGTCAGCTTGATGTCTGGATGGCGCCGAATGACGCCGGTCGCCGAGCAGGGCGCATCGAGCAGGATCCGCTGGAATGGCACGCCGTCCCACCAGGTCGCGGTCTGCCGGGCATCGCAGGCGATCAGGTGAGCATCCAGGCCCAGGCGGTCGAGGTTCTCGCGTACCCTGACCAGACGCTTGGCTTCCAGGTCGACGGCCACCACGCCGGCCAGGCCGGGCTGTGCCTCGAGCAGGTGACACGTCTTGCCACCGGGTGCGCAGCAGGCATCGAGCACTCGCTGGCCGGGGGCCAGGTCGAGCAGGTCCGCCGCCAGTTGTGCGGCTTCGTCCTGCACGCTGATCCAGCCCTCGGCAAAGCCAGGCAGCGTGCGCACGTCACAGGCGTCGGCCAACACGATGCCATCACGGCTGTAGGTGCAGGCACTGGCCTGCAGGCCGGCCTCTGCCAGCAGGGCCAGGTAGGCGTCGCGCGCATGATGACGACGGTTGACCCGCAGGATCATCGGCGGGTGAGCGTTGTTGGCGGCGCACAGCGCTTCCCAGTCCGCTGGCCAGAACGCCTTGAATGCCTTCTGCAGCCAGCGCGGGTGGGCGGTACGCGCCACGGGGTCGCGTTCCAGCCCGCTCAGCAAGGCTTCGCCCTCGCGCTGCGCACGGCGCAGGACGGCATTGAGCAGCCCTTTGGCCCAAGGTTTCTTGAGCGTGTCGGCGCACCCGACCGTCTCGCCGATCGCCGCATGGGCCGGAATGCGGGTGTAGAGCAGCTGATAGAGTCCCACCAGCAGCAAGGCATGCACATCACTGTCAGCGCTCTTGAAGGGTTTCTGCAGCAGCTGCGCCGCCAGCAGGTCCAGGCGTGGCTGCCAGCGTGCGGTCCCGAAAGCCAGGTCCTGGGTCAGGCCACGGTCGCGCGCTTCGACCTTGTCCAGTTGCGCAGGCAAGGCGCTGTTCAGAGAGGCCTTGCCGCTGAGTACGGCAGCCAGGGCCCGGGCGGCGGCCAGCCGCGGGTTCATTGACCGAACACCTTGCCGTGGGCGAACTGCTCACGACGGCTGTTGAACACATCGGCAAAGCTCAAGGCCTTGCCGCCGGGCAACTGCACGCGGGTCAGGCGCAAGGATCGTTCGCCGCAGGCGACCACCAGGCCGTCCTTGCTGGCCGACAGGATTTCACCCGGCAGGCCCTGCTCTGTGGATAACTCGGCGCTCAGGACCTTGATTGCGGCGCCCTCCAGCGCGCTGTGGCAGATTGGCCACGGGTTGAAGGCTCGTACCAGGCGCTCCAGCTCGACGGCCGGGCGTGTCCAGTCCAGGCGCGCTTCGTCCTTGTTCAGCTTGTGCGCATAGGTCGCCAGGGTATCGTCCTGGACCTCTCCGGTCAGCGAGCCGTCTTCCAACCCGGCGACGGCTTGCAACACGGCAGCAGGACCCAGGCTCGCCAGACGGTCATGCAGGCTGCCGCCGGTGTCCTGGTCACTGATCGGCGTACTGATCTTGAGCAGCATGGGCCCGGTGTCCAGCCCGGCCTCCATGCGCATCACGGTCACCCCGCTTTCGGCATCCCCGGCCTGCACCGCGCGCTGGATCGGCGCGGCGCCGCGCCAGCGTGGCAGCAGCGAGGCATGGCTATTGATGCACCCCAGGCGCGGAATGTCCAACACGGCCTGGGGCAGGATCAGGCCGTAGGCGACCACCACCATCAGGTCCGGCGTCAGCGCAGCCAGCTCGGCCTGTGCTTCGGGTGCGCGCAGGGTCGGCGGTTGCAAGACGGGGATGCCGTGCAGCGCGGCCAGTTGCTTGACCGGGCTGGGCATGAGCTTCTGGCCACGGCCGGCAGGACGGTCGGGCTGGGTGTATACAGCCACCACGTCATGGGGGCTGTCGAGCAGGGCCTTGAGGTGTTCGGCGGCAAACTCAGGGGTGCCTGCAAAGACGATGCGCATGGGTGTTCTCGCTCGCAAAAGAAAAAGGCTTGCCGGAGCAAGCCTTTGAAATGGGAAGGATCAAGCCTGCTGACGGTGCTGCTTTTCCAGCTTCTTCTTGATCCGGTCGCGCTTGAGCTGCGACAGGTAGTCGACGAACAGCTTGCCGTTGAGGTGATCGCACTCGTGCTGGATGCACACCGCAAGCAGCCCTTCGGCGATCAGCTCGTACGGCTTGCCGTCGCGATCGAGCGCCTTGACCTTGACCCGCAGTGGGCGATCGACGTTCTCGTAGAAGCCCGGCACCGACAGGCACCCTTCCTGGTACTGGCCCATGTCGTCGGTCAGTTCTTCGATCTCGGGGTTGATGAACACCCGCGGCTCGCTGCGATCTTCGCTCAGGTCCATGACCACCACGCGCAGGTGAACGTCGACCTGGGTAGCGGCCAGACCGATGCCAGGCGCTTCGTACATGGTTTCAAACATGTCGTCGATCAGCTGGCGCAAGGCGTCGTCGACTTCCTTCACCGGTTTGGCGAGGGTGCGCAGGCGCGGATCCGGGAATTCGAGGATGTTCAAGATAGCCATAGGACGTACTGTGCGTTCGGTTGAAAACTGAACACACATAATAAAGGGAATCGCGCCATTCGGCACCTGGCAAAGCTCGGCTAGGGTATGGACGGCACGCTGTCGCTGTCCCTGATGGACAGGTTGCGCGCCCATTATCAACAGAGTTATCCACAGATTGTTCAAGGCGGATGGCTCCTGTCAGATCAAGGATGATTCCCATGCGAAGCGCCATTGCTCCACCCTGCCCGCCCCACGAGCTGGAAGCCCGTCTGCGCCTGCAGCGTCTGCCCGAGGTCGGTCCCCGTCGCTTCCAGACGCTGATACAGGCGTTCGGCAGTGCCTCGGCCGCTCTTGCCGCGCCAGCCAGCGCCTGGCATGCACTGGGCCTGCCGGTGGTCTCCAGCGATGCACGCCGAAGCACCGAGGTGCGCGTCGGCGCCGCAGCTGCCATGGCCTGGCTAGAGCGGCCGGGCCAGCATTTGCTGATGTGGGACAGCCCCGGCTACCCGGCCTTGCTGGCCGAGATCGACACGCCACCGCCGCTGCTGTTCGTGGCCGGAGACCCCGCGTTGCTGGAGCAGCCGCAGTTGGCGATCATCGGCAGCCGTCGCGCGTCACCCCCTGCGCTGGACACCGCTGGCGCATTCGCTCGGTGTCTGGCGCAGGCAGGTTTCTGCGTGACCAGCGGGCTCGCTCTGGGTATCGATGGCGCTGCGCATCAAGCGGCGATGAAGGCAGGTGGGCGTACGATCGGGGTGCTGGGGACGGGCTTGCAAAAACTTTATCCACAGCGGCACCGCAGCCTGGCGCAGGCCATGATCGACGGCGGCAGCGCCGTGGTTTCCGAGTTTCCACTGGATGCCGGCCCTCAGGCTGCGAACTTCCCGCGGCGCAACCGCATCATCAGCGGGCTTTCGCTCGGCGTGCTGGTGGTGGAGGCCAGTCCCGCCAGCGGCTCGTTGATCACCGCGCGTCTGGCGGCCGAACAGGGGCGCGAGGTCTATGCCATCCCTGGCTCGATCCACCACGTCGGTTCCAAGGGGTGCCATCAGCTGATCCGCGACGGTGCCTTGCTGGTGGAAAGCGTCGAGCACATCCTCGACAGCCTGCGTGGTTGGCAGCATGTGCCTGTCGCCGCAGCCGACACGCCACCGAGCGACGCTGCCCATCCTCTGCTGTCGCTCTTGCACGCCGCCCCACAGACCAGCGAGGCCCTGGCGCTGAGCAGCGGGCAGCCACTCGCCCAGGTCCTGGCCAACCTGACCGAGCTGGAGCTCGAAGGGCGCGTCAGCAATGAAGCCGGACGTTGGTTTGCCCGGTCCGGCTAAGTACACTGCACATCGATCTTCATGGGAGGCAGGACAATGGTCAGCAGTTGGCGTGTGCAGCAAGCCGCACGTGAGGTGCGCGCAGGCGCGGTGATCGCGTACCCGACGGAAGCCGTCTGGGGCCTGGGCTGCGATCCGTGGAACGAAGAGGCGGTGTATCGCCTGCTCGCGCTCAAGTCGCGGCCTGTGGATAAAGGGCTGATCCTGGTGGCCGACACCATCCGTCAGTTCGACTTCCTGTTCGAGGACTTCCCCGAAGACTGGATCGACCGCATGAGCAGCACCTGGCCAGGGCCGAACACCTGGCTGGTGCCGCACCAGGACCTGCTGCCGGAATGGGTGACCGGGGAGCACGACACCGTGGCCCTGCGCGTCAGCGATCATCCCCAAGTGCGCGAGCTGTGCGCGCTGGTGGGGCCGCTGATTTCCACGTCATGCAACCCGGCTGGACGCCCGGCGGCCCGTACACGGCTGCGTGTGGAACAGTACTTCCACGGCGAGCTGGATCACGTGCTGGGCGGTGCCCTGGGCGGGCGCCGCAACCCGAGCGTGATCCGCGATCTGGTCAGCGGCGAGGTCAGACGACCGGGCTGAGCCTGTGCATGGACGGCTCGGGCACGCTCGGTGCTCAGGCCGCCGCTTCATGGCGGTACGGTACCCTCATCCCTCGGGCAGCAGTACCGTGGACCCCACCGTCTCGCGTCCCGACAGGGCCTTCTGCGCCTCGGCCGCCTCGCTCAGCGCATAGCGCTGCTGCACGTCCACCGTCAGCTGGCCGCGGGTGATCATCGCGAACAGGTCATCGGCCATGGCCTGGGTCTGCTCGGGGGTGCTGGTGTAGGTGGCCAGGGTCGGACGGGTCACGTACAGCGAGCCCTTCTGCGCCAGGATGCCCAGGTTGACGCCGCTCACCGCTCCCGAGGCGTTGCCGAAGCTGACCATCAGGCCACGGGGTTGCAGGCAGTCCAGCGAGGTCAGCCAGGTGTCGGCGCCGACACCGTCGTAGACCACCGGGCACTTGCGACCGTCGGTCAGTTCCAGCACGCGCTTGGCGACGTCTTCGTGGCGGTAGTCGATGGTCTCCCAGGCGCCCAGGGCCTTGGCGCGCTCGGCCTTTTCCGCCGAACCGACGGTGCCGATCAGCTTGGCGCCCAAGGCCTTGGCCCATTGGCAGGCCAAGGAACCGACGCCTCCGGCGGCGGCATGGAACAGCACGTAGTCATCAGGCTGCACGGCATAGGTCTGCTTGAACAGGTACTGCACGGTCAGGCCCTTGAGCATCACCGCCGCGGCCTGCTCGAAACTGATCGCCTCGGGCAGGCTGACCAGATTGCCTTCCGGCAGCGTGTGCACGTCACTGTAGGCGCCAAGCGGGCCGCCGGCGTAGGCCACGCGGTCGCCGACCTTGAACCGGGTGACGCCCTCGCCGATCGCCTCGACCACGCCGGCGCCTTCGGTGCCCAGGCCCGACGGCAACGCCGGTGGCGGGTACAGGCCACTGCGGAAATAGGTGTCGATGAAGTTCAGGCCGATGGCCTTGTTGCGCACCTGGACCTGGTTCGGGCCTGGCGCCTTGGGTTCGAAGGTCACCAGTTGCAAAACTTCCGGGCCACCATGCTGGCTGAACTCTATACGTCGGGCCATCTCGCACTCCTGTTGTCGTGATCAGGGGAAGGTCTGCTATCTGGCGCCTTTGCTCGACCGCCGTCAACTGCGGGGTGCCGCTGGCCGGTGCTATGCTAGGCGCGATTTCCTTCCTGCCGCCACCGGGTGACCCGATGACCAGCCGTACCGAGGCCGTGAAGGCCTACCTGCTCGACCTGCAAGACCGTATCTGCGCCGCCCTGGAACGCGAGGACGGCACCGCCCGCTTCGTCGAAGACGCCTGGGTGCGCGAGGCCGGGGGCGGCGGACGGACCCGGGTCATCGGCGAAGGCGCGCTGATCGAGAAAGGCGGCGTGAACTTCTCCCATGTCTTCGGGGCTGGCCTGCCGCCGTCGGCCAGCGCACACCGCCCGGAACTGGCTGGGCGTGGCTTCGAGGCCTTGGGCGTATCGCTGGTCATCCACCCCTACAACCCTCACGTGCCGACCTCGCACGCCAACGTGCGCTTCTTCATCGCCGAGAAGGAAGGCGAGGAAGCGGTCTGGTGGTTCGGCGGCGGCTTCGACCTGACGCCCTACTACGGCAACGAAGAAGACTGCGTGCACTGGCACCGGGTCGCCGAGCGTGCCTGTGCGCCGTTCGGTCCTGACGTCTACCCGCGCTACAAGGCCTGGTGCGACCGCTACTTCCACCTCAAGCACCGGGGCGAGCCCCGTGGCATCGGTGGGCTGTTCTTCGACGACCTCAATGAGTGGGACTTCGATACCTGCTTCGCCTTCCTCCGTGCCATCGGTGACGCCTACCTGGAGGCCTACTTGCCCATCGTGCAGCGTCGCAAGCACCTGGCCTACACGGCCCAGCAGCGGGAATTCCAGGAATACCGCCGGGGTCGCTACGTGGAGTTCAACCTGGTCTACGACCGTGGCACGTTGTTCGGCCTGCAGTCGGGCGGGCGTACCGAGTCGATCCTCATGTCGCTGCCCCCCCAGGTACGCTGGGGCTACGACTGGAAGCCGGCACCGGGCAGCGAAGAAGCTCGCCTGACCGATTATTTCCTGACCGATCGAGACTGGTTGGGGCAATGAACGCTGTGGATAACTCAGGAGCAGACATGGACCAGTACGTCGTCTTCGGCAACCCGATCGGCCACAGCAAGTCGCCGTCGATCCACCGGCTGTTCGCCGAGCAGACCGGCCAGGCCCTGGCCTACACCACCCTGCTGGCGCCCATCGACGGGTTCAGCGCGTGCGCGTTGGGCTTCTTCAAGCAAGGCCAGGGGGCCAACGTCACCGTACCGTTCAAGGAAGAAGCCCTGCACCTGTGCGACCACCTGACAGCGCGTGCGCAGCGCGCAGGCGCCGTGAACACCTTGAGCAAACTCGACGACGGCACGCTGCAAGGCGACAACACCGACGGTGCCGGGCTGGTCCGTGACCTGACGGTCAATGCCGGGGTCACGTTGGCTGGCAAGCGCATCCTGGTCCTGGGCGCGGGCGGTGCCGTGCGTGGCGTGCTCGAACCGTTGCTGGCACAGGGTCCGAAGGCCGTGCTGATCGCCAATCGCACCGTGGAGAAGGCCGAGCACCTGGCCCGCGAGTTCGCCGACCTGGGGCCGGTGATCGGCAGTGGCTTCACCGCCTTCGTCGAGCCAGTGGACCTGATCGTCAACGCCACGTCCGCCAGTCTGGCCGGCGAGCTGCCTCCTCTGGCCGACAGCCTGGTCGAACCGGGCCGCACAGTGTGCTACGACATGATGTACGGGCGCGAACCGACGCCGTTCTGCCAGTGGGCCACGCGCCTGGGCGCCGCCCAGGTGCTCGATGGGCTGGGCATGCTTGCCGAGCAGGCCGCGGAAGCCTTCGAAGGCTGGCGAGGCGTACGACCAGACACCGCACCGGTACTGGCGCACTTGCGCCGTCAGTTGACCCAGGGCTAAGTGCCGAGGGTCACGTTGGGTCGATGAAGCGGATGGGGCAATGCGCGGCCCCTTCCAGCTTCTGGATATCGGCCATCACCTGCGCCCGTGCGCGGCGCAAGGTCAGGCTGCCGCCACGACGCGCCAGCCGCCGCGCCTCGCGGTGCAGCATGTCCACGCCCGAATAGTCGATGAAGTTGATCTGCGGCGCATCGACGATCACGTGCGGCCCCTGACAGCGCTGCAGGCGCACCTGCAGGTGATGGGCCGCGCCAAAGAAGATCGAGCCGCCGATCCTGAGCACATCGGTGTCACCCTCGCGACTGTGCTGCACGCGAGGGCGGGACGTGCGCTTGAGGTAGAAGAACAGCGAGGCCAGCACGCCGGCGTAGATGGCCGTCTGCAATTCCAGCAGCAAGGTCGCGCAGGCGGTCAGCGCCATCACGAGGAATTCGGCGCGGCTGACCCGGAACAGCGCGGCGATGGCCGGTCGGTCCATCAGCCCCCAGCAGATCAGCAGGATGCCGCCGGCCATGGCGGGCACCGGCAGCCAGGCGATCAGGCTGGCGCTGGTCAAGGCGAACACACCCAGCCACAGGGCCGAGCAGACCCCAGCCAGCGGCGAGCGGGCACCGGCGTCCAGGTTCAGGCCGGAGCGGGTGAAGGAGCCGGACGACAGGTACCCGGAGCACAGCGAACCGACCAGATTGGACAGGCCCTGGCCACGAATCTCCTGATCGGCGTCGATCAGTTGTTCCGAGCGTGCCGAGAGCGATCGGGCGATCGACAGGCTGGTGACCAATCCCAGCATGCCCACGGCCACCGCGCTGGGCAGCAGGCGCAGGATCGTCTCGGCGTCCAGCAGCGGCAGCGGGCTGAGCGGTGGCAGCTGGCCGACGAAGGCCGGTACGCGTGTCACTTCTCCGAACAGGCCTGGCAAAGACCAGGCTAGCAGGCTGATGGCCGTCAGACTGATCAATAGTCCCGGCCAGCGGGGACGCCAGCGCTTGAAGCACGCGCCAAGCAGCACCGTCGCCAGGCCAAGCACCATGGCCGGCACATCCACCTCGCCCGCGTGGGCCAGCAGGGCCTGTGCGGTACCCAGGGCCGTGGCCTGGCTGGGCAGGTCCAGACCGAGCAGATTGGGCATCTGGCCCAGGGCGATGACCACCGCTGCGCCCAGGCTGAAGCCAAGCACCACGGCGTGGGAGACGAAATCCACCAGCGTGCCGAAGCGCAGCAGGCCGAGGGTGAGCTGGAACAGGCCGGCCACGAAGGTCAGCAGCAGCACCAGAGTCGCGTAGTCGGCACTGCCCGGAACGGCCAGAGGGCTGATGCTGGCGTAGAGCACGACCGAAATGGCCGCCGTGGGGCCGCTGATCAGGTGCCAGGACGAGCCCCACAGGCAGGCGATCACCACCGGCACCATGGCCGCGTACAACCCGTATTCGGCAGGCAGCCCGGCGATCAGGGCGTAGGCAATGGACTGTGGCAGTGCCAGGATGGCGCCGCTGAGGCCGACCAGCACGTCCTGGCGCAGGTCGCGCCAGGTCAGGTTCGGCAGCCAGGCCATGAAGGGCAGTAAGCGATGAAGACGGCGCATGATCAGGGACGCGTTCTGGCGGAAGGATGGAGCGAGCGTGGTAAATCCGGTCGAGCGAAGCAAGTTTATTTTCGGAGCACTGATGGGCGTCGACCGTCGAGCAGGACCACGCCTCCCTGTCCGGCTGTGGGGAAAATGGAACGGATTGCCCTGTCCCCCTTCGATCCACGGACGTCGGCAGGTTATCCACAGTGCGGTGCCAGCACGCAGCCCTGCTCCGTCTCTTCATCAGACCTCTGTATAGTCCGACCCACGGACCGTCCCTTTTTTCAGGAGCCTTCGTGCAAAGAATCCAGGGCTACCATGCCCACGTCTACTTCGACGCCCAGACCCTCGAGCAGGCCCGCACCCTGTGCGAGGAAGCGGCCACGCTGTTTCCCGTCACCTTGGGCCGACTCCACCAGCGGCCAGTCGGACCGCACCCTGACTGGAGCTGTCAGTTGGCCTTCGAGCCGGAGTTCATCGGTGTAGTGCTGCCCTGGCTGGCGCTCAACCGTAACGGGCTGGTGGTGTTCCTGCACCCGCTGACGGGCGATGACCTGGCCGATCACCGTGACCACGCCATCTGGATGGGGGCGGTCAGGCCGTTGAACCTGGCGCTGTTCGGAGGGTGAGACACGCCGTCTGAACGGCATGGCGTCCATGCCGGGTCCGAAGACCCGGCGCAGGGCGGTGAGGAACGCTCAGCGCGCGTGGCGTACGCCAGCGGCCAGTTCGGCGCACAACCCCAGCACGTCCGTCACGGCCTGTTCTGCCGTCGGTGCCTGGGCCACTTTGTCGATCAGCGCCGAACCGACCACGACGCCGTCGGCCAGTCGCGCGATGGCGGCCGCCTGCTCGGCCGTGCGGATGCCGAACCCCACGCTGATCGGCAGGTCGGTATGCCGGCGCAGGCGCTCGATGGCCTGGGTAACCTGGTCGGTGGTGGCCGAACCGGCCCCGGTCACGCCGGCGACCGACACGTAGTAGACGAACCCCGAGCTGCGCGCCAGCACGCGCGGCAGGCGGGCGTCGTCGGTGGTCGGTGTGGTCAGGCGGATGAAGTCGATCCCTGCCGCATGGGCCGGGTCAGCCAGCTCGGCATCGTGTTCGGGCGGCAGGTCGACGATGATCAGCCCATCGACGCCCGCTTCTCGCGCCTCACCGATGAAGCGCTCCACACCGAAGCGATGGATCGGGTTGTAATAGCCCATCAGCACGATCGGCGTGGTCTGATCGTCGAGACGGAAGTCGCGCACCATCTGCAACGTCTTGGCCAGGGTCTGGCCGGCCTCCAGGGCACGCAGGGTCGCCAGCTGGATCGCCACGCCATCGGCCATCGGGTCGGTGAAGGGCATGCCCAGTTCGATCACGTCCGCGCCTGCTTTGGGCAGACCCTTGAGGATCGCCAGGGAGGCGTCGTAGCCAGGGTCGCCTGCGGTGATGAAGGTGACCAGGGCCGCGCGGCCTTCGGCTTTCAGTTCGGCAAAACGGTGTTCGAGGCGGCTCATGCCACGGTCTCCTGGGCAGCCATGTGGTTCATCACGGTGTGCATGTCCTTGTCGCCACGCCCGGACAGGCAGATGACCATCAAGTGATCCTTGGGCAGCGAGGGGGCGATACGCAGCGCTTCGGCAACGGCGTGGGCACTCTCCAAGGCCGGGATGATGCCTTCGAGCCGGCAGCACGTGTGGAACGCTGCCAGGGCCTCGTCATCGGTGATGCTGACGTACTCGACGCGCTTCACTTCGTGCAGGTGCGCATGCTCGGGGCCGATGCCCGGATAGTCCAGGCCGGCCGAGATCGAGTGGGCATCGGTGATCTGCCCGTCGTCGTCCTGCAGCAGGTAGGTACGATTGCCATGCAGCACGCCGGGTACGCCGCCATTGAGGCTGGCGGCATGCTTGTCGGTGGTCACGCCGTGACCGCCCGCTTCGACGCCGATGATGCGCACGCTTGGGTCGTCGAGGAACTCGTGGAACAGGCCCATGGCATTGGAGCCGCCACCGACGCAGGCGATCAGGCTGTCGGGCAGGCGCCCTTCTTTTTCCTGCAGCTGGGCTCGGGTTTCCTTGCCGATGATCGACTGGAAGTCACGGACCATGGCCGGGTAAGGGTGCGGGCCGGCGACGGTGCCGATAAGGTAGAAGGTGTCGTCGACGTTGGTGACCCAGTCGCGCAGGGCCTCGTTCATCGCGTCCTTGAGCGTGCCGGTGCCCGCGGTGACCGGCACGATCTCGGCACCGAGCAGCTTCATGCGGAACACGTTGGCCTGCTGGCGTTCGATGTCGGTGGCGCCCATGTAGATCACACAAGGCAGGCCGAAGCGCGCCGCGACGGTGGCGGTGGCCACGCCGTGCATGCCTGCGCCGGTCTCGGCGATCAGCCGCTTCTTGCCCATGCGCTTGGCCAGCAGCACCTGGCCGATGCAGTTGTTCACCTTGTGCGCGCCGGTGTGGTTGAGCTCTTCGCGCTTGAAATAAATCTTGGCGCCGCCGCAGTGCTCGGTCAGGCGCTCGGCGAAGTACAGCGGATTGGGTCGGCCGATGTAGTCGCGCTGGAAGTAGGCCAGCGCCTCGAGAAACGCCGGATCGGCCTTGGCCGCCTCGTACTCGCGCGCCAGGTCCAGCACCAGGGGCATCAGGGTTTCGGCGACATAACGGCCGCCGAACGAGCCGAACAGGCCATTGGCATCCGGGCCGGCGCGGTAGTGAGTCTGGGTCATGGCGTTCTCCAGCATGAACAAGGGCAATGACGGTTACTGTAACCAGCGCAGTACGCCGTGAAAACCGATAAGATCATTTCAACCTGTCAGGAAAACTCACACGACCATGGCCCATGACCTTCCTCCGCTCAACGCGCTCAAGGCCTTCGAGGCCGCCGCACGGTTCAACAGCGTCAGCCAGGCGGCGGAATCCCTGCACGTGACCCATGGCGCGGTGAGCCGGCAGATCAAGTTGCTGGAGGACCACCTGGGTGTCCCCCTGTTTCGCAAGGAAGGGCGCGGCCTCAAACTCACGGACGCCGGCGGCCGGCTGTTCGAGGTCAGCGGGGAGGCATTCGACCGTCTACGTCAGGTCTGTGCCGAACTGGGGCAGACGCAGGACCAAGCGCCTTTCGTGCTGGGCTGCTCGGGCAGTCTGCTGGCGCGCTGGTTCATCCCGCGTCTGGGGCGCCTGGAGGCGGAGCTGCCTGACCTGCGCCTGCACCTGTCGGCCGGTGATGGCGATGCCGATCCCCGGCGAACGGGTCTGGATGCCTGGCTGGTATTCGCCGAGCCGCCCTGGCCGTCGGACATGCAAGTCCATGTGTTGGCGCAGGAGCGTATTGGCCCGGTCATGAGCCCTTACGTGAAGGGGTTCGCACGTCTGCATCAGGCTTCCGCCGAACAGTTGCTCGACGAGCGTCTGCTGCAGACCCGCTCTCGACCGCAGGCCTGGCCGACCTGGACACGGCAACAGCACCTCGACCCGGCCCGATTGACGTTCGGTCAGGATTTCGAGCATCTGTACTATCTGCTGGAGGCGGCGCTGGCAGGGCTGGGCGTGGCGATCGCCCCGGAGCCGCTGGTGGCGGATGATCTGCGTTCGGGTCGATTGGTCGCGCCGTGGGGATTCGCACCGACCACGGCGGTCTTGTCGCTCTGGGTACCTCGGCGCGCGAACGATCGACGCGCCGAACGCCTGGCGCAGTGGCTACGCGTCGAGCTGGAGCAAGGGGTCGATTAGCCGCGCTTGCACAGTACCAGGGCGGCGATCAGGCCAATGGCGCCCACGGCCACGCCAGCAGTGGTCCATGGGTTTTCCTGGGCGTAATCACGGGTGGCGATACCGGTCTGGCGGGTGCGCGCCTTGACTTCGGTGTAGGCATCACCCAGCAGGCTGCGCGAGTGCTTCAAGGCTTTTTCAGCGTTTTCGCGAATGGCCTTGAGACTTTTGGTGGACTCTTCGGAGGCATCGTTCTTGAGGCCTTCCAGGGATTTGAGCAGGCTTTCGATTTCCGCTTCCATGCTTTCCAGCGAGTTCTTGCGCAACGAGTGATTGGCCATGGTGTATCTCCTTCGCAGTGGGATGAGCTGTACAGGCATGCGACTGCACGTGCTGGCGAAAGTGCGATCGAACTTTCTGCCTTGGACAAGGCTCGCAGCTAGACAAGGTCCGCGTACCGGACCCTCGCTGACGTCACCCAAGGAGAACGCTCATGTCGGACCATCACACCTACAAGCTCGTTGAACTGGTCGGCTCGTCCACCACCAGCATCGAAGACGCCATCCATCACGCCCTGGACGAAGCCGGCAAGTCCATCGAGAACATGGAATGGTTCGAAGTGACCGAAACCCGTGGTCACATCCAGGACGGCAAGGTCGGGCATTTCCAGGTATCGCTCAAGGTCGGCTTCCGCATCATCGCCAGCTGATCACGGCCGCCGTGCCGATGTTACCCGGCGTTTCGAAGTGTCAGGGCATCGCCGATGCCCTGGTTCGTAGTGATAGACGAAAGGAACAGGGTCGATGAAAAGACTGGTGATGGCGGTAGGACTCATGGCCATGGCAGGCACCGCGCTGGCGGCTGGCAAGCCTTGCGCCGAGCTGCAGCAGGAAATCGAGGCCAAGCTCGATGCCAAGAACGTCAGCAACTATGTGCTGGAGGTCGTGGACAAGGGGACAGGAGGCGGCAAGGTCGTCGGGTCGTGCGAAGGCGGGACCAAGGACATCGTCTATCGCCGCGAAGGTTGAGGCCAGCGCCGATTCGAAAGGTCATGCGGGCCGCCGCCGTGCAGGGCGCCTCTGGGAGCCAGAGGCGCAGACCTGGCGACAACCAAAACCTCGTCGTTATGACATCCTTGCAGGCCTGCCGAGCTACCCGATCACGGGTAACGCCCGAAGCCTATCCAGGGGCTGCCTCCCCTGCCTTGCCCCTGCTCATGCCGCTTTCAATGCCTCGGCCAACAGAGCATAGGACCGCAACCGATCTTCGTGCTCGTACAGGTCGCAGGTGAAGATCAACTCGTCCGCACCCGTCTGCTCCAGCAGCACGTCGACCTTGGCACGGACCTTCTGTGGGCTGCCGATCATCGCCAGGCCCAGGAAGCTCGAGACCGCCTCCCGCTCATGGGGCAACCACAGGCCCTCCATGCTCTCGACCGGCGGCTGCTGCATCAGGCTCTGGCCGCGGATCAGCGCCAGGATCCGGCGGTACACCGAGGTCGCGAGGTAGTCGGCACGCTCGTCGGTGTCGGCGACCACCATCGGCACGCCCAGCATCACATACGGCTTGTCCAGTACCGTGGAGGGCTGGAAGTGGTCCCGGTAGATGCGAATCGCCTCGTGCATGTAGCGCGGTGCGAAGTGCGAGGCGAAGGCATAGGGCAAGCCGCGCATCCCGGCCAGCTGGGCACTGAACAGGCTCGAGCCCAGCAGCCAGATCGGCACCTCCGTGTCGTAGCCCGGCACGGCGATCACGCGCTGGTCCGGCGTACGCGGGCCCAGGTAGCGGCTCAGCTCCTCGACGTCGTCGGGAAAATCGTCGGCACTCCCCGAGCGTTCACGGCGTAACGCGCGTGCCGTCAGTTGGTCGGAGCCCGGCGCGCGGCCCAGGCCCAGGTCGATGCGCCCTGGGTAGAGGCTGGCGAGGGTGCCGAACTGTTCGGCCACTACCAGCGGCGCATGGTTCGGCAGCATGATGCCGCCCGCCCCGACCCGCAGGGTCGAGGTACCGCCGGCCAGGTGGCCCAGCAGCACGGCCGTGGCCGAGCTGGCGATGCCATCCATGTTGTGGTGTTCGGCGATCCAGAAACGGTTGTAGCCCAACCGCTCGGCATGCCTGGCCAGGTCGAGCGAGTTGTGCAGCGCTTGGGCCGTACCCTGGTCGGCGCGTACCGGCACCAGGTCCAGCACGGAAATCTTGAGGTCGCGCGCGTGCGTCATGAGGGTCTCCACGAAAGGGGTGGCCATCGGGCCTTCCTCTCTCTGTATGGGCGGATCGACGAGAATCAATGGCCCGCTGATCGGGTGGAACTTGCCCGAGGGCGTGTTTTCTCAAGCCTTACGTACCCAACCTCAATGTCCTGGAGGGCATCATGAAAAAGACAGCATCGGCACACTGGCAAGGTGGTCTCAAGGAGGGCAAGGGATACATCTCCACGCAAAGTGGTGCGCTCAAAGACAATGCCTATGGCTTCAACACCCGCTTCGAAGACACGCCGGGCACCAACCCGGAGGAACTGATCGGGGCCGCCCATGCCGGCTGCTTCTCGATGGCTTTTTCGATGATCCTGGGCGAAGCGGGCTTCACGCCGGACAGCATCGACACCAAGGCCGAAGTGACGCTGGAAAAACAGTCGGACGGCTTCGCCATCACCGCGGTGCACCTGGTGCTCCAGGCCAAGGTACCGGGTGTCGACGAGCAGAAATTCCAGGAACTGGCCAACAAGGCCAAGGAAGGCTGCCCGGTCTCCAAGGTGCTGAATGCCACGATCAGCCTGGACGCCACGCTGCAGTCGTGATCCAGAGGTCTGGAGCGGTGTATTCTTGAGTCATAACCCCGGCCATCGGGCCCTTGTCGAGGAACCGCTCCATGATCCGTCCCCTTCTGGCTGTCGCCGCGTCCCTGCTGGCGACAGCTGCCTTGGCAGCCCCCAAGCCCTGCGAAGCACTCAAGGCCGAGATCGAGGCCAAGATCCAGGCCAGCGGCGTGACGTCCTACACCCTGGAAGTCGTGCCCAACGACGAGGTCCATGACCCCAACATGGTGGTGGGCAGCTGCCAGAACGGTACCCGCAAAGTCATCTACCAGCGCAACGACACCTGACCTGCCCGCCTCATCACGGAATGCAGAATACGTTGTTCGGCTCATCCACCAGCACCCGGCGCTGCTCATCGTAGAGTAAGGCGGTCGGCTGCATGGCCGGCGCGCGCGCCTCGAGTCGATAGCGACGGCCCGCCTCGAAGGCGTCGTAGCGCAAGGTGAGGTAACACGTCCGGTCGGTCGGGTCGGTGGAAAACCCGCCGGAATAGACTTCATAGTCGAAGCGCACCACCAGTTCGTGGCGTCCGGGCGTGACCTGAAAGTAGCGCCCATCTTCCAGGCGCTGGCCATCCAGCCGGTCGGCCATCACCAGCTTGCCGGGGACGAGCGTGCGCAGTTCAACCCAGGCCTGGCCGGGATCCTTGGGCGGCAGAGGGCTGGCGCACCCGCTCAGTACGCCAAGGGCGGCAAGCATCACACACGGGCGCATGGTCTTCATTGTGCTGCTCCTGAAAGGTCACAGCATAGCGCGATGTGCGATCAGCTGCGCTGACAACCGGCAGGTGCGCCCTGGCCGAGCAGGTTCTGCTGCTGGTCGTACAGCTTGACCCAAGGACGGAAACCGATGCTGCCGGCCTGCAGGCGATACCGCTGGCCGGCATCGAAGCCCTTGAAGGTGACGTTGAGCTGACAGTCGCGCCAGAGCGACTCCGCCTGCGGGCCGATGTTGCTCGGCGCGACCGGAAACTGGTAGCGCACGGTGAGTTCGTGCTGGCCCGGCGCGACTTCGAAGTAGCGCTTGTCGTCCCAGGCGTGATCGTCCACTTCCAGCGCATGCAGCGCGGTGTTCTGTTCGGGGGCCAGATCCACCCACGCCTGGCTCGGGTCCGGCTCGGGCAAGGTGGAGCAGCCAGCAAGCAGCATGAGGGCGGCGAGGGTGAACCTTGTACGCATTGGCGAAACGTCTCCTGGGCAAGTAGTCTGGCGGCCACCGGTGGTTGAGCGAGAGGAGTCGCCCCGATGTGCCGACCCGTTCTGCTGCGTTCGAGCCTTGCGGCACTCGACCGCGTCTTGGCCTGGTTTGTTCCCCTGCTGGCCTGTGGGCTGATCGCCGGTTGTTCCAGTGCGTCGTACTACGGGCAACTGGCCCAAGGGCAATGGCAGCTGCTTCGTGCCCGGACGCCGGTCACGCAGGTGATCGACGATCCTGCGACCGATCCGGCCTTGCGCCAGCGCCTGGTGCAGGCCGAAAAGGCACGTGTGTTCGCCAGCAACCATTTGAAGCTGCCGGACAACCGCAGCTACCGGGTCTATGCCGATCTGGGCCGTCGCTTCGTGGTCTGGAACGTGTTCGCCACTCCGGCCCTGTCCCTGCACCCGGTCACCCACTGCTTTCCGATCGCCGGGTGCGTAGCCTACCGCGGCTACTACAGCCAGGGCGCCGCACGGGGTGCGGCCGCGCTGATGCGCCAGCAGGGGCTGGACGTCTACGTCGGCGGTGTCGAGGCCTATTCGACGTTGGGCTGGTTCGACGATCCGATCCTGTCGACCATGACCGGCTGGGGCGACGAACGTCTGGCCACGCTGATCTTTCACGAACTGTCGCACCAGCGCGTCTACGTGAAGGACGACACCGAGTTCAACGAATCCTATGCCACCTTCGTCGAGCAGGAAGGCAGTCGGCAGTGGCGTCGCGCACGGGGCCTGGCGCCCGTGCCCGAGGGCGAGCGAGGTCAGCGTGAGGCCTTCGTCCAGTTGGTGTTGGCCAGCCGGGAGCGCTTGCAGGCCTTGTACGACGGTCCGTTGGATGCCGAGGGCAAGCGCCGGGGCAAGCAGGCCGAATTCGAGCGACTGCGCCGCGACTATCGTCGCCTGCGCGACAGCCAATGGGGCGGTGTGGGCCGGTACGATGCCTGGATCGAAGGCCCGCTGAACAACGCCACGCTCCTGCCCTTCGGGCTCTACGACCGTTGGGTTCCGGCTTTCGAGGCGCTGTACCGTCAGGCACCCGGCGACTGGACACGCTTCCATCAGCGCGTGCAGGCCCTCGGGCGACTGCCGGCCGCCGCGCGGCACCAGGCATTAGCGGCCCTGGCCGCCAGCGCTCAGCCCTGAGCGACGGTCGAAACGCCCCTCGCTACGCGTCATGGCCGTGCAGGAATGCCGCGTGCAGTTGGGTCAGCGTCTCGAAATGAAAGTCCGGTGCCTCGGCCAGCAGCTCGTCACGACTGCCGAAACCGTAGCCGACCGCCACCGCCTGCAGGCCGTTGCGGCGCGCGCCGATCAGGTCGTGCTTGCGGTCGCCGATCATCAAGGTCTGGGCCGGGTCCAGGCGTTCCTCGTCGAGCAGATGGCGGATCAGCTCGACCTTGTCGGTGCGCGTGCCGTCCAGCTCGCTGCCGTAGATCACCTTGAAATGCTGGTCGAAGGCGAAGTGCCTAGCGATCTCGCGGGCGAACACCCACGGCTTGGAGGTGGCGATGTACAGCGTGCGGCCCTGCCCGGCCAGGGTCGACAACAGCGCAGGCACCCCGTCGAAGACCTGGTTCTCGTACAGACCGGTGACGCTGAAGCGCTCACGGTAGTGATTCACCGCGTCCCAGGCCTTGGCCTCGTCGAACCCGTAGAACTGCATGAACGCCTGCAGCAGCGGCGGTCCGATGAAGGGCTCGAGCCGGGTCAGGTCCGGCTCGTCGATGCCGAGCCGCGCCAGCGCATGCTGGATTGAGCGGGTGATACCCAGGCGCGGGTCGGTGAGCGTGCCGTCGAGGTCGAACAGGATGTTTGGCTGGTGCATTGAAATCTCGGGTCGGGGGTTAGGGCGCGTCGTAGCCTTCGGCCAGATGCTGGTCCTTGAGCGTGACGTAATTGTTGGCGCTGTAGCTGAAGAAGGCGCGCTCCTTGTCGGTCAACGGCCGTGCCTGACGAACCGGGCTGCCGACGTACAGGTAGCCGCTCTCCAGGCGCTTGCCTGGCGGCACCAGGCTGCCGGCACCGATGATCACCTCGTCCTCGACCACCGCGCCGTCCATGATCGTGCTGCCCATGCCGACCAGGATGCGATTGCCCAGCGTGCAGCCGTGCAGCATCACCTTGTGGCCGATGGTCACCTCGTCGCCGATCAGCAACGGGAAACCGTCAGGGTTGAACGGGCCGGCGTGGGTGATGTGCAGCACGCTGCCATCCTGGACGCTGGTACGCGCGCCGATGCGGATGTGGTGCATGTCGCCACGGATCACGGTCAGTGGCCAGACCGAGCTGTCTTCGCCGATCGCCACATCGCCCAGGACGATGGCCGAACTGTCGACGAACGCGCGGGGTCCCAACTGGGGAGTGTGCTGCCGGAAGGTCCGGATGGCCATGTATAGTGCCCCTCTTGAAGCCTGATAGGTGGCCGCCTGCTGCGGTCAGGGTCGATTGTAATTAAGATGGTCCCGTGTTTCTCCTGCCAAGGTATCCCAACGTGAGTGCGAACAACCCGCTTCTGCAGCCCTATGATCTGCCGTCCTTCTCGGCGATCCGGGCCGAACACGTGCTGCCGGCGATCGAGCAGATCCTGGCCGACAACCGCGCGGCCATCGCGCGCATCCTCGAGACGCAAGGCCAGCACCCGACCTGGGCCGGCCTGGTCCTGGCCATGGACGAACTCAACGACCGGCTCGGCGCGGCCTGGAGCCCGGTCAGCCACCTCAATGCGGTGTGCAACAGCGCCGAGCTGCGCGAAGCCTACGAGTCCTGCCTGCCGGCGTTGAGCGCCTACTCCACCGAGCTGGGTCAGAACCGTGCCCTGTTCGAGGCCTACCAGGCGCTGGCCAACAGCCCTGAAGCCGCCGGGTTCGACGTGGCACAGACCACCACCCTCGAACACGCCCTGCGCGACTTCCGCCTCTCGGGCATCGACTTGCCGGCGGACAAGCAGCAGCGCTACGCCGAGGTGCAAAGCACGCTCAGTGAACTGGGCAGTCGCTTCTCCAATCAGTTGCTCGACGCCACTCAGGCCTGGACCAAGCACGTCACCGACGAGGCGCTGCTCGACGGCCTGACCGAGTCGGCCAAGGGCCAGATGGCCGCGGCCGCCCAGGCCAAGGACCTGGAGGGCTGGCTGATCACCCTGGAATTCCCCAGCTACTACGCCGTGATGACCTACGCCGCCAACCGCGCCTTGCGCGAGGAGGTCTATGCGGCCTACAGCACCCGCGCTTCGGACCAAGGCCCCAACGCCGGGCAGTTCGACAACGGTCCGGTGATGCGCCAGATCCTCGACCTGCGCCAGGAACTGGCCGAGCTGCTCGGATATGCCAATTTCGCCGAGCTGAGCCTGGCCACCAAGATGGCCGAGTCCAGCGACCAGGTGCTGAGTTTCCTGCGCGACCTGGCGCACCGCAGCAAGCCGTTCGCGGCCCAGGACCTGGCCGAGCTGAAAGCCTTTGCCCAGGAACAGGGCTGCACGGACCTGAGCAGCTGGGATGTCGGCTACTACGGGGAGAAGTTGCGCGAGCAACGCTACAGTGTGTCGCAGGAAGCCCTGCGTGCGTATTTCCCGATCGACAAGGTGCTGTCGGGCCTGTTCGCCATCGTGCAGCGTCTGTATGGCATCGAGATCAAGGAACTGGACGGTTTCGACCGCTGGCATCCAGACGTGCGCCTGTTCGAGATCAGCGAGCAGGGTCAGCACGTCGGGCGCTTCTTCTTCGATCTCTATGCCCGCGCCAACAAGCGTGGCGGTGCCTGGATGGATGGCGCACGCGATCGTCGTCGCACTGCCGCAGGTGAGCTGCAGAGCCCCGTGGCCAACCTGGTGTGCAACTTCACCCCTGCCTCGCCGGGCCAGCCTGCGTTGTTGACGCACGATGAAGTGACCACCCTGTTCCACGAGTTCGGCCATGGCTTGCACCACTTGCTGACCCGTATCGAGCACGCCGGTGTATCGGGCATCAATGGCGTGGCCTGGGACGCCGTCGAGCTGCCGAGCCAGTTCATGGAGAACTGGTGCTGGGAGCCTGAAGGCCTGGCGTTGATCTCCGGTCATTACCAGACCGGCGAAGCCTTGCCGCAGGACCTGCTGGAAAAGATGCTGGCGGCGAAGAACTTCCAGTCCGGCCTGATGATGGTGCGTCAGTTGGAGTTCTCGCTGTTCGACTTCGAGCTGCATGCCAGCCATGGCGATGGTCGCAGCGTACTGGAGGTGCTCGAGGGCGTGCGCGACGAGGTCTCGGTGATGCGGCCGCCAGCCTACAACCGCTTCCCCAACAGCTTTGCGCACATCTTCGCTGGTGGTTACGCGGCAGGGTACTACAGCTACAAGTGGGCCGAAGTGCTGTCGGCTGATGCCTTCTCGCGTTTCGAGGAAGACGGTGTGCTCAACGCCGAGACCGGGCGGGCGTTCCGTGAGGCGATCCTGGCACGCGGCGGTTCGCGTGAGCCGATGGTATTGTTCGTCGATTTCCGTGGCCGTGAGCCGTCCATCGATGCGCTGCTGCGCCACAGTGGCCTGAGCGAAGACGCCGCGGCGTGAGCGAGGTGACCGTGAGCACGACCAAGAAGCGTTTCATCGCCGGGGCTGTCTGCCCGGCGTGCAGTGAAGCCGACAAGCTGAAGATGTGGGACGAGGACGGCGTGCCGCACCGCGAGTGCGTGGCGTGCGGTTTTTCCGACACACTCAATGAGCAAGGGCTGTCGGTGCCCAAGGAGCTGGGGACCCGGGTCAACCACCTGTCGCCCAAGGCGTCGATCAAGGCCCAGGCCGTGCAGACCGTGCAGTTCTTTCCCAATCCGAAGCTCAAGAAACCGACCGAATGACGTGAGCATGCCGCCCGGGCCTCGTGCCCGGCGCGGCGCCCGGGCGGTAGATCATTAGCACACTGCCCTTGCCCCGCTCCTGCACGCTCGCCTGCTCTTCATTTCGAGCGAGGCGATGCTTCATGGACAACCCTCTATTGCAACCCAGTGCAGTGCCCATCGATTACGCGGCGATTACCCTGGAGAACATGCGCGAAGCCTTCGATCATGTGCTGCAAGCGCATGAACGTGGCATCGAACGCATCATCGCCGATCAACAGGCCTTGCCCACCTGGGACGATCTGGTCCTGGCCGTGGACGGGCTGGATGCCCAGCTGTTGGGCGTGCTGTATGGCGCCTCACCGCTGCTGGGCAGGGGCCCGGACTGGGCGCAGGTGATCCTCGATTTCCTTGTCAAAACCACAGCGCGTTTCGACCATAAATTCGCCAACGCCGCACTGCAGTCCCTGTATGCCCGTCTGGCGCAGAGCACGATAGGCCAGCAGCTCGATGCCCAGAAACGGGCCACCTTGCGCTGGCACCTGAAGAAGTTCTCTGCCAGCGGCGTGCTGCTCGCGCCCAGCGGCAGGGCGCGCCTGGCCGATATCCAGGCACAGATCCGCACGGCGAGCCTGGCGTTCAGCGAAAACATCAATCGGCCTGGGCTGAGCATCACCGAGGCGTCCAGGCTGGACGGCATTCCACAACGTATCCGTGAGGAGCTGGCTGCACGAGCGCGCGAGGCCGGTGAACCTGGCTGGTTAATCCCTTGTGAAAGCGTGGCGACCGATGCGGTGCTCAGGCATGCCAAGGACCGTGAACTCCGGGAGCGTGTGTATCGGGCCTACCACCTGCGTGGTGTCAGCCCCGATCCGCAACGGGACAACGGCGTCGTGTTGCAGCAGTTGGCACGCCTGCGTGAGCAAAAGGCCCACCTGCTCGGTTTCGCCAGTCACTTGGAGCAGAGCCTGCAGGCCAAGAGTGCGGGTTCGGTCGACCAAGTGCGCGCTTTTCTTCAGGACTTGGCCGATCACGTCCGGCCGGCCATGCTGCAGTGGCGTGCGGCGATCGAGCGCCGGGGGGCTACCGTGGGCCTGGCGGCGATACAGCCTTGGGATGTCGCCTACGTGCAGGCGCTCTTCCCTGCCGGCCTGTCCACCGAAGCCTTGCGTGACTATTTCCCGTTGGACGCCGTGGTGCAGGCCCTCCAGCAGCTGGTACAGCAGTTGTTCGGTGTGGTGCTGCAGCCTCGGCCGCTCCCCGCGTGGGCGCCGAGCGTGCAGGTGTTCGAGGTGTGGCAGGACCATGCCCTCATCGGCCTGCTGTACCTCGATGCGGTGCAACACGCTGGCAAGCAGGCAGACTCGGTGTTCACCACCTACATCCGTAATCGCCGTGTCGATGCCGAGGGCATTTACCATGTCGCTTCAGTGGCGGTGTTCTGCGACATACCGCAAGCGCTGGACGGTAGCCAGCCCCTGCTGGATCACCTGTCGCTGCGCAAGTTGTTCCATGAGTTCGGCCATGCCCTGCACCATCTACTGGTCCGTACGAACAACCATGTCCTGTCCAATGTCACCGAGCTCGGCACCGATGGCGTCGAGCTGTTCGGCAAACTGTTCGAGCGCTGGGTATGGGACGCGGACTACCTGGTGATGATCTCTTCGCACCAGCAGGACGGACACCGGCTTGCCCGCGCTCACGTCGAGGCGTACCTGCATGCGTTGCGCCAGCAGAGCGTGGAGGAGACCGCGCACCACCTGAGTCTGGCGTTGTTCGATATCGATCTGCATGCCACACCGAACGATGGCAGAAGCCTCGAGCAACGTCTTGGCGATGCCCGAGAGCGGTGCGGACACTGGCCCCTGGCCGAGTTCGAGCATCCGGCCCACGCGTTCGAACACCTGGTCATGGGGTACGATGCAGGCTACTACGCCTACCTGTGGTCGGATGTCCACGCCCTCGACCTGTTCACCCGCTTCGAGTCCTGCGGCCTGCTGGACCCGGCGACCGGACGCGCGCTGCAGAAAACCTTGTTCGAGCCGGGAACCTCGCGCCCGCTGCACGAAGGCATGGCAGCGTTTCTGGGGCGTCCGCCAAGTTCGCAGGCGTACTTGCGTTGGCATGGCCTGGCCTGATCGGCGGTGCTGAAGCGAGCATGACCCACGCCTCGAGGTTGCACAGGGCAGGGCCTCGAGGGTGGGCCATGGTCGCGTCAACCGCGCGCAATGGCCGTGGCAGGGCACACGGCTTACCCAACCGTGCAGTGTTCACGGGCGGTACCCGTGCCATCATGGCTCTTTGGTCATTGATGTTTTTTTGCTACTGTTCAGGACCCGCCTCTTTGCCCTGGAAGACGTGTGCTAGAGCACCTGAATTCAGTTTCAGTTAAGTTTTCCCCAGTAGCGTAGGAAATCAGTCTGAAGCGACTGTGATTTTTGCCGTGAACGTGTCATCCAAGATCTGCATGGCCTGCATACATCACCGGTAAAATGGACTTGCCCACCTATCGTCAAGAGGATGAATCATGCCCGTCAAGGACCCATCCAAGCCGGCTCCGACCGCACCGGTCGAGAGCGCCGATGCCGCCCTGAAGCAGATCGTCGACGGCTTCCTGCGCTTCCACCATGAAGTGTTCCCGGAGCAGGAGGCGTTGTTCAAGAAGCTCGCCACCGCCCAGAAGCCGCGCGCCATGTTCATCACCTGCGCCGATTCGCGCATCGTGCCTGAACTGATCACCCAGAGCTCGCCCGGCGACCTGTTCGTCACCCGCAACGTGGGTAACGTCGTGCCTCCCTATGGCCAGATGAATGGTGGCGTCTCCACGGCGATCGAATACGCTGTGATGGCGCTGGGTGTTCACCACATCATCATCTGTGGTCATTCCGATTGCGGTGCCATGCGCGCGGTGCTCAACCCGCAGTCGCTGGAGAAGATGCCGACCGTCAAGGCCTGGTTGCGCCATGCCGAAGTCGCTCGCACCGTGGTGGAGGACAACTGCTCCTGCGGTACCGAGCACGAAAGCATGCAGGTGCTGACCAAGGAAAACGTCATCGCCCAGCTGCACCACCTGCGCACCCATCCGTCGGTCGCTTCGCGCCTGGCCGCAGGGCAGCTGTACATCCACGGTTGGATCTACGACATCGAGACCAGCCGTATCGAGGCCTACGACGCCACCAGCGACAGCTTCCTGCCGTTGGGCGAAGGCGACACCGTGCCGTGCGCCACTCCGAGAGGGCGCTACTGAGCGCTCCTGACACGCTGAACCTCTTCTGCTGACCGGCCGCCCCTTGGGCGGCCTGGTCCTCGCTGCCTTGAATCTTCCGAACAGCCCGCCGATGACCGTGGCGGACGACGCCTGCGCGCCGTTTGGAAACCCGTGCCCATGACCGCTGGAAGGGTCGAGAAAAACGAGAAAGGAGCAACACGGTGAACATGACACAGATGAAAGCGGCCCTGCCGCGTGAGCTGTTGGCGTCGATAGTGGTCTTTCTGGTCGCCTTGCCCTTGTGCATGGGCATTGCCATCGCGTCGGGCATGCCGCCGGCCAAAGGGCTGATCACCGGCATCGTGGGCGGTATCGTGGTGGGCTTTCTGGCCGGCTCGCCGCTGCAGGTGAGCGGACCGGCCGCAGGCCTGGCGGTCCTGGTCTTCGAACTGGTGCGCCAGCACGGGATCGCCCTGCTGGGGCCGATCCTGCTGTTGGCAGGCCTGCTGCAATTGCTGGCCGGTCGCCTGCGTCTGGGCTGCTGGTTCAGGGTCACGGCGCCGGCCGTGGTCTACGGCATGCTGGCCGGTATCGGCGTGCTGATCGTACTGTCCCAGGTGCATGTGATGTTCGACACGGCACCGCAACCCTCGGGCATGCAGAACCTGTTGGGCTTCCCCTCCACGCTGGCCACCGCATTGCCCGTGGAGCACGGCAGCGGCGCCTGGCAAGCGGGCTTGCTGGGGCTGGGCACCATCGCCCTGATGTGGGGGTGGGAACGGTGGCGGCCGCAGCGCCTGCGCTTCGTTCCGGGCGCCTTGCTCGGGGTGGCCACGATGACCGTGATCAGCATGCTGCTGGCGCTGCCGGTCAACCGTGTCGAGGTGCCGACTGATCTGTCGCAGGCGATCGACTGGCTGCGCCTGGACGATCTGTTCAGGCTCGCCGATCCCAGCCTGCTGGTGGCGGCCGTGGCACTCGCCTTCATCGCCAGCGCCGAGACCCTGCTGTCGGCGGCGGCCGTGGACCGCATGCACAGCGGGCCGCGCTCGGACTTCGACCGTGAGCTGTCGGCGCAAGGTATCGGCAACATGCTGTGTGGCATCCTGGGCGCTCTGCCGATGACCGGGGTGATCGTGCGCAGCTCGGCGAACGTGCAGGCCGGTGCCAAGACGCGTGCATCGGCGATTCTGCACGGTCTATGGCTGTTGGCGTTCGTGGTGCTGCTGAGCAGCGTACTGCAGCAGATTCCGGTGGCCAGCCTGGCGGGCGTGCTGGTCTATACCGGCGTCAAGCTGGTGGACTTCAAGGCCCTGCGTGGCCTGCAGCGCTATGGTCGCTCGCCGGTGCTGATCTATGCCGCGACCGCCTTGGCCATCGTCTTCAGCGATCTGCTGACCGGTGTGCTGCTGGGCTTTGCCTTGACCCTGCTCAAGCTGGCCTTCAAGGCGGCGCGGCTGAAGATCAATCTGGTGGACCTGCCCGAGCCTGGGCACAAGGCGCTGCGGTTGAGTGGTGCAGCCACCTTCCTGAAGGTGCCTGCCCTGACGCAGGTGCTGGAAAGCGTGCCGGCAGGCACCACCTTGCACGTGCCTTTGACCCACTTGAACTACATCGACCACGCCTGCCTGGAACTGCTCGAGGACTGGGGGCGGGCGAACGCGGCGATGGGGAGCCGGCTGATGATCGAGCAGCGCGGACTGAAACGCCGGACCGAAGGACGACTGCGCACGGCCGCACGGGTATGAGCCACCTCGTCGGCCAAGAGCGTCTGGCCCCCTGGCGCCTGTGTTCAGGGGGGCAGACCTAACCGGCAGGGTCAGTCTTCTTCGACCACCGTCAGCCTGGGCGAGCCGGGCCAGGTGCCGGTCAGGTTCAACGTCCGTGTTCCGCCTACCCACTGGCTCAGCGGGGTGTTCCACTCACGCACATGCACCTCGTTGGGACCCAGGTTGACGAACTCGACGATCACTTTCAGACGGGTGGCCGAGAGCGGGATATCGTTGAAGTTGGCCGAGCTGCCACCCAGTACCGTGGCCGTTCTTTCCACGCGACCCTTGGGGGTGTCGTAGCTGACATTGAGCTTGGCGATGTAGGTGGTGGCCGAACTGGCCTTGCTGTCCACATGCAGCTTCAGACTGCCCAGCTTGGCGGTCCAGTTGGGCATGAGCAGCCGGCTGCCGGCGAACGAGGCGAAACCGTAGGCGATCGGGATGGGCTGCGTGGCGACCTCGCCGCTCTTGGCCGGCAGCGTGTGGGTTTCCACGGCCGAACTGTCATGGGACAGGATGAAGCTGGCCTTGCCGCTGCCGACGCTGCCTTGGTCACCAAGCAAGGTGTTCAGGCCGCTGGCCGTCCCGGACAGCGAAAACGTGGCGTTTCTCTTTTTCGCCCCGGCATTGATGCCACTGCTGGCATAGATGACGTTGGTCACGACGCCGAAACCTTCGGAAATACCTTGATCGATAGCCATGCCTACGCCTTTGGCTTGTTCCTGGAGCCAGGCATATTGTTGCTCGATCAGGGCCAGGTCGCTCAGGCGTTGCTCGGAATGCAGCGCGAACTCCGAAGCAATCGACGCCTCGTTTTCGAAGCGCCACTCCACGGTGGTATCGGGCTTGACCTGCACCCCCGTGGTGGGGTCCAGAACGGTACCGCTGACGGTGGCCTGGGTTTCACGGCGGTGCACATCCTTGGAGCTGATGTTCCACTTGCGGCTTTGCACGACAGTCAGGGTATCGACCTTGGGCAATGCGTCCTTGACCAGCGTGAATTCCCCCGTGGTCGGGTCGACGATGCCGACCGCGCCAGGTTGAATGATCGGGTTCAGCGCCCAGTTGCCCCACAAGGTGGAGCGACTGCCACGCAGCAGGTCGGTGAAAAGACGGTTCCAACGGATTGCCATGAGTGTGTCTCCTGTCTGGTTGAAGAGGCCATCGCACGATGGCCACCAGACGCTAACAACCCATGCCAGGCCAGCGTCAGCAGGAGTCTCTTCCCGGAACCCCGTGCCCTGCATGCCTTCAGTGCAGGGTGCCGAGGGTCAGGTCGACGTCCAGCTGACGCGACAGGCAAGGCCAGCGCTGCCAGGCGGCGCCTGTCGCAGGGCGACTCAAGGCGGCGCGGTAGCGCTCGACCGCCTCCACCGCGAACGTGTCCTCATCGATCAGCTGATCCAGCGAATGGTGCACCACCTCGTCCAGCCGGTTGGCGAGCGTCTCGCCGATCAGCTGATGGGCGATGAGGTTCGCCACGGTCGTGTCCAGTGGGATCAAGGGCTGCTGGAAATGCCGGATGTACAGGTCGTTCACTTCCTCGATCAGGCGATGGGCGAGGTAGGCTTCATCGAGCAGGCCGTCCAAGCCGACGTGGTCGTCGAGGCAGTCGGGCGGTTGGAGAAAGTAGGCTTCGGCGATCTTCAGCACGGGCGTGATCTGCGCTTCGATGCCCGCCTCGCGCGACACGGCATGGGCGGCTTGCAGCAGCTCAGGGACCTGTTCGATGTAGGCGCTGACGAAGCGCGCCAATGTGCCTGGGGCGTCCTGTGCGGGAAGTTGGATGGCGCGGTGCAGGTGGGGCACTTGCTGCCCCAGGCGCAGCCGAAGCTGGCCGGTACGGTCTTCGTGTTGGTGGGCAAGGATGATCTGCTCGCGCAATGCGGCGATGTTCATGGTGACTCCGGGCAGGTGTGACACAGGGAAGACACTAAATTAGCTGGCTGGGCGCGATAGCTAAGATGGAATTGTTATAGATTGTCATATTTTTGGCGTCAGCTGGCATATGACTGGGGGTTGTCTCGATAGTGTGCCCCAACCGACACAGGGTTTTCCCAGGCTTGCCGAGCGACGCCGGTTGCACGCAGTGCTGCAAAACCTTCACCCTGGCAGCCTGTACTTCCTCTCCGAGCCCAGGTCTCCCAGCACCATGACCCGCACCCAGAAAACCGTGTTCACCCTTTTTGGCCTGTTGGCCTTGATCGTCTGTGTAGTCGCCGTGCGTTTGACCGGCGGCGGTCAGGCCAGCACCACCGAACTCGCCCAGGCCGGGATCATCCTGCTGCCTCAGAGTCGTGGCCTGCCGCCGCTGCAGATGGCCGATCAGCATGGCCGGCCCATCGCGCTGGATCAGTTGAAAGGCACCTGGTCGTTGGTGTTCTTCGGCTACACCTACTGCCCGGACATCTGCCCCACCACCCTGGCGCAGCTTCGACAGATCAAGAGCAGGCTGCCGCAACGGACCGTCGATCGCCTGCGGATCGTGCTGGTCAGCGTCGACCCGGCGCGCGACACCACGGCGCAGCTCGAACAGTACCTCGCCTATTTCGACAAGGACTTCATGGGCGTGCGGGGTTCGATCGAAGATACCCGCACCCTGTCGAACGCACTGAGCATTCCGTTCGTACCGGCCGATACCCGCGCCCCGGGCTACACCGTGGATCACAGCGGCAACTTGGCGATCATCGGGCCGGATGGACGTCAGCGCGGGTTCGTGCGCGCGCCGTTCGACACGGACAAGCTGGTGGCGCGTCTACCGGGGCTGGTGGAGGGGGAATGATCGGCCTGGGCCGAGCCGCCTTTGACAGACGACCCGGAAAGCCTGGCGTTCGGGCACGATGGGGACGTGCCGCGGGGGTCAGAAGGCGGGGACGACGGCGCCCTTGTACCGCTCGTTGATGAATTGCTTCATCTCAGGCGAATGCAAGGCGTCGACCAGCTTCTTCATGGCCTCGCTGTCCTTGTTGTCGGGGCGTGCGACCAGGATGTTCACGTAGGGCGAGTCGCTGCCTTCGATGACCAGCGCATCCTTCTTCGGATCGAGCTTGGCTTCCAGCGCATAGTTGGTATTGATCAGCGCCAGGTCCACCTGGGTCAGCACGCGCGGAATGGTCGCGGCTTCCAGTTCGCGGAACTTGAGGTTCTTGGGGTTTTCGACGATGTCCTTGACGGTGGACAGGATGTTGCCATTGTCCTTGAGCTTGATCACGCCCGCCTTGTCCAGCAGCAGCAAGGCGCGTCCGCCGTTGGTGGCATCGTTGGGGATCACCACGGTGGCGCCGGACGGCAGGTCGTCCAGGCTCTTGAGCTTGTCCGAGTAGGCGCCCAGGGGTTCCAGGTGCACGCCGGCGACGCTGACCAGATCGGTGCCCTTGGCCTTGTTGAACTCGTCCAGGTACGGCTGGTGCTGGAAGAAGTTGGCGTCCAGGCGCTTTTCGGCCACCTGCACGTTCGGCTGGATGTAGTCCGTGAACTCCTTGACCTTCAGTTCCACGCCCTCTTTGGCCAGCTGCGGCTGGACGAACTTGAGAATCTCGGCGTGCGGCACCGGGGTAGCGGCGACCGTGAGGGTCTCGGCCTGGACCGAGAAGGCCGCGACCGCGGCGGCGATAGCAAGCAGCTTTTTCATTGACACTCCTTAGAGAGAGCCATTTCGGCTCTCGACCGACCGGGTTGGGTTCACTTGCGGGAGAAATGCACGACCAGCCTGTCACCGATGCTTTGCAGCACCTGCACCAGGATCAGCAGCAGTACCACGGTGACGACCATGACATCGGTCTGGAACCGCTGGTAACCGAAGCGGATGGCCAGGTCGCCCAGACCGCCGGCACCGACCACGCCGGCCATGGCCGTGTAGGACACCAGGGTGATGGCGGTGACGGTGATCGCGGCGAAGATGCCCGGGCGCGCTTCCGGCAGCAGTGCATGGGTGATGATCTGGCGTGTCGTCGCGCCCATCGCCTGGGTCGCTTCGATGATGCCACGGTCCACTTCGCGCAGCGCCGTCTCGACCAGCCGGGCGAAGAACGGCGTGGCGCCGACGACCAGCGGCGGAATGGCCCCGGCCACGCCCAGCGAGGTGCCGGTGATGAGCACGGTGAACGGAATCATCACGATCAGCAGGATGATGAACGGCAACGAGCGCAGCACGTTGACCACCAGCGACAACAGCGCGTACACGCCTTTCTGCTCGAACATCTGCCGTGGGCCGCAGAGAAACAGCAGTACACCCAGCGGTAGACCCAGCAGCACGGTGAAGAGCAGCGAGCCGAACAACATGATCAGGGTGTCGACCGTGGCCAGCCAGATCTCGGCCCAGTCGACGTTGGCGAAGAAATTCAGGGCGTCCATCAACGCAGTACCTCCATATGCACGTCGGCGGCCTTGAAGCGGTCGAACGCCGCGTCCATGTCGCCACCCGTCACGGCCAGCGTCAACTGCCCATAGGGAATATCTTTGATGCGGTCGATGCGCCCGGCCAGGATGCTGTAATCGACCCCGGTTTCGCGGGCGACGGTGCCCAGCAGGGGTGCGTAGGTGGCCTCGCCCTGGAAGGTCAGGCGGATGATGCGGCCAGGCACGTGCTCGAAGTCATCGCGTTGCTCGCCTTCGTCGACCTGCTCGTCTTCCTGTACGAAGCGGCGGGTGGTCGGGTGGGTCGGGTGCAGGAACACATCGGCCACGGCACCTTGCTCGACGATACGGCCGGCGTCCATCACCGCTACGCGGTCGCAGACCCGGCGAATCACGTCCATCTCGTGGGTGATGAGCACGATGGTCAGCTTCAGCTCGCGGTTGATCTCGGCCAGCAGTTGCAGCACCGAGGCGGTGGTCTGCGGATCGAGGGCGCTGGTGGCCTCGTCACACAGCAGGATCTTGGGGCGCGTGGCCAGGGCGCGCGCGATGCCCACGCGCTGCTTCTGCCCACCGGACAGTTGCGCAGGATACTTGCGGGCGTGGTCAGCCAGCCCGACCCGAGCCAGCAGCTCGTTCACCCGCTGGTCGATCTCGCCACGCGACAGCTCACCGGCCAGTGTCAGCGGCAGGGCCACATTGTCGGCGACGGTCTTGGAGGCCAGCAGGTTGAAGTGCTGGAAGATCATGCCGACCTGCTGGCGGAAGCGCCGCAGCTGGTCGGCATCGAAGGCGGTGACGTCTTCGCCGTCGACGATGATGCGGCCGCCGGTCGGCGCTTCGAGCCGGTTGATCAGGCGCAGCAGCGTGCTCTTGCCCGCGCCGGAGTGGCCGATCAGGCCATAGACCTGGCCATCCTCGATGACCAGCTGGGTCGGCTGAAGCGCCGGAATGTCCCTGCCGCCAACGCGGTAGGTCTTGTGAACATCTTGAAACTCAATCACTTAGCGAACCTTGTGGGGCGCATGAATGGAGGTCGGCGGTGTGCCGGGTGCGCATTTTAGCCTTTTCCGTCAGACGGTCTTAGCATTTATTTGAGGCTGGACCTCAGGCCTGGGCATAACGCGACGGCTGGCAAGTCCGACGGAACGCTTGAGCGGCTGCATCAGTCACTAGCTGGACAACGTCCAGATGGGCGGCCTGAATACTGATGGGGAGAGCCGAAAATGGCCAGCAAGCACACGGATACACCCAAGCACAGCGAACTCGCCGGCACGCAGACGCCGGATCGTGCCAACACCAATGAGAAACTGCAGAACCTCGAAGCGTTCCGTAGCGATGCCACTGGCCAGGCACTGCGCACCAACCAGGGCGTGAAGATCTCCGACAACCAGAACACGCTCAAGGCGGGTTCGCGCGGGCCGTCGCTGCTCGAAGACTTCATCATGCGCGAGAAGATCACCCACTTCGACCATGAGCGCATCCCGGAGCGCATCGTGCATGCCCGCGGCACCGGTGCCCACGGCTACTTCCAGAGCTACGGCAACCACGCCGAGCTGACCAAGGCCGGCTTCCTGCAGGACCCCGAGAAGACCACGCCGGTCTTCGTACGTTTCTCCACCGTCCAGGGCCCACGCGGCTCGGGCGACACCGTGCGTGACGTACGTGGCTTCGCGGTGAAGTTCTACACCGACGAAGGCAACTTCGACCTGGTCGGCAACAATATGCCAGTGTTCTTCATCCAGGACGCCCTGAAGTTCCCGGACTTCGTGCACGCGGTCAAACCCGAGCCGCACAACGAGATCCCGACCGGTGGCTCGGCCCATGACACCTTCTGGGACTTCGTCTCGTTGGTACCGGAGTCGGCCCACATGGTCGTCTGGGCCATGTCCGACCGCGCCATCCCGCGCAGCCTGCGAATGATGGAAGGCTTCGGCGTCCACACCTTCCGCCTGATCAACGCCGAAGGCGTGGCCACCTTCGTCAAGTTCCACTGGAAGCCCAAGCAGGGCGTGCATTCGGTCCTGTGGGACGAAGCCCAGAAGCTGGCAGGCAAGGACACCGACTACCATCGCCGCGACCTGTGGGAAGCGATCGAGACCGGCGACTACCCCGAGTGGGAACTGGGCGTGCAGATCGTGCCGGAAGCCGACGAGCACAAATTCGACTTCGACCTGCTGGACCCGACCAAGATCATCCCCGAAGAGCTGGTCCCGGTGACGCCGCTGGGCAAGATGGTGCTCAACCGCAACCCGGACAACTTCTTCGCCGAGATCGAGCAGATCGCCTTCTGCCCAGGCCACATCGTGCCCGGTATCGACTTCACCAACGACCCGCTGCTGCAGGGCCGTCTGTTCTCCTACACCGACACTCAGATCAGCCGCCTGGGCGGGCCGAACTTCCACGAGATCCCGATCAACCGTCCGGTCGCGCCCAACCATAACAATCAGCGCGACGGCATCCACCGCATGACCATCGACAAGGGCCGCGCCGCCTACGAGCCGAACTCGATCGACAGTGGCTGGCCGAAGGAAACCCCGCCAGCGGCCCGTGACGGGGGCTTCGAGACCTACCAGGAGCGTATCGACGCCCGCAAGGTGCGCGAGCGCAGCGAATCGTTCGGCGATCACTTCTCCCAGGCGCGCCTGTTCTACAAGAGCATGAGCCCGAACGAGCAGCAGCACATCATCAAGGCCTACAGCTTCGAGCTGGGCAAGGTCGAGCGCGAGTACATCCGGGCCCGCCAGGTGAACGAGATCCTCGCCAACATCGACCTCGACCTGGCCAAGGCCGTGGCCGAGAACCTGGGCCTGCCAGCGCCGACCCAAGGCACCGTCGACGTCAAGACACTGAGCCTGACCGAGTCGCCTGCACTGAGCCAGATGAATCATCCAGGCACCGTCGGCATCAAGGGTCGCAAGATCGGCCTTCTGGTGGCCAACGGGGTAGATGGCGCCAGCGTCGATCGTCTGGTCAAGGCCTTCGAAGCCCAGAGCGCCCGCGTGTTGCTGCTCGGCCCTTCCTCGGCGCCGGTGAAGACGGCCGAGGGCAAGCAGTTGCCGGTGGACGCGTCGATGGAAGGCATGCCGTCGGTGATGATCGATGGTCTTTGGGTACCGGCAGGTGACGCAGCCCTGAAGGCCCTGGCGGGCAGCGGTCTGGCCAAGCACTACCTGTTGGAGGCCTACAAGCACCTCAAGCCGATGGGGCTGGCCAAGGGTGCCAAGGACCTGCTCGACAGCCTGGGCCTGCAGCAGGACAAGGGCCTGCTGCTGGGCGATGACCAGGCGACCGTGGATGCGTTCGTCAAGGTGTTGCTGGAGCACCGTGTCTGGGAGCGCGAGGCAGCTGCCGAAGCCATCCCGGCGTAACGCACGAAGCGCCGACCGCGTTGAGCGGTCCGGCGCTTCGACAAGTCGATCGTGCAGTGGCCATCTTTGGGTGGCCACTGTTCGTTTGTGGCGAGCGTACAAGAGGATCGTGTCTGGGAGCGTGTGCCCTTTACCGAGTGAGTCTGTTGTGGGCCCGATGGGCCAGTCGCGGCTGGTTCGGCGTCCCGGCGGGGGCCGCTACACCCACTGCGGCGATGCAGGCCATCGCGGTCGGTGTGGGAGCGGCCCCTGTGCCGCGATCGGGCCCACAGGGCCCGTAATAACCGTCCGCTCTGCCGCCCGCGCTGCTTATGTTCGGGTCATGCAGCAGCAACGCCAATCTGCTTCTCTACCGCGACTCACTGCTGGTGCGGCACCAGTACCACCTGCGCCGGCAATGCACGCTGGATCTCATGCCGCTGACGCAGCGCAACGTCCGGGTCCAACTGCGCCACGCGCTTGCGCAGCAAGGTCTTGAGCCAGGGCGCATCCTGCTTGCGGGGCACCTGGAACACCACCTCGCACTGGTAATTGACCACGTCGGCCGCGATCGCGTCGAGCTGACGGCGCATGGCCTGGATGTTGGTGGTCTCCAACGCGATCACGGTGCTGGGTGCGGTCGGGTCGATCACGCGGGCCTTGGGCTTGGCTTCGGCGGCCTTCAACGCGGCCTCGGCCTTTTCCAGCTCGACCTTGCGGGCATGCATCAGGGCGCCATGGGTGCCGCCGGTCAATGCCGGCGCCTGGGGCATCAGCGTACGTGCCCGGGCCAAAGCCGTGGCGGCCGCATTGACGTCGCCCTTCTGCAGGACAATCTGACTGCGTTGCAGGTAGGCCTCGGCCAGTTGCCGCTGGAAGGACTCCAGGCGCTCGTCGTCGGCTGCCTGCGTTTGCAGGGTGTTCAACTGATCTTCCGCGGTAGCCAGCTCGTTGCGGGTGATGCTGTCCTGCAATTGCTGCCAGGGATCGGCCTGGGGTGGAACGGCCGGTGGCTCCGTCGGCGCATGGGAACACGCCGCCAGCAGCAGCGAAAACACGGCAAGGAGCAGATAACGGGTAGCGAACGGCTTCATTCCTGCGACTCTCTGATTGCGCAAAAAAGCGAGCAAGTCTACACCCAGGTACACACGCTCGGGAACAGGTCTTGTTGACACAGGCGCGGAGGAAAGGTTGCAGGGCGCGCCAGGCGCGCTCCGCTCATCGCTTGGGCAGCGCCAAGCTCGACAAGAATAGCACCGCCGCACAGACCACGATCGACGGACCGGCCGGGGTGTCCTTGAACCAGGACATCGCCAGCCCGCCACAGACTGCGACGATACCCAGCACGCTGGCGCCCAGCGCCATCTGCTCGGGCGAGCGGGCGTGGCGTTGCGCCGTGGCGGCAGGAATGATCAGCAGGGAGGTGATCAGCAGCACGCCGACGATCTTCATGGCCACCGCGATCACCACCGCGATCAACAGCATCAGGGCCAGGCGCAACCCAGCGACCGGCAGGCCTTCGACCCTGGCCAGCTCCTCGTGCACCGTGACCGCCAGCAACGGGCGCCACAGCGCCACCAGCAGCAGGAGCACCAGTGCACTGCCGCCCAGGATCCAGCCCAGGTCGGTCGGGCTGATGGCCAGCAGATCGCCGAACAGGTAGGCCATCAGGTCGATGCGCACGTCATGCATGAAGCTCAGGGTCACCAGGCCCAGCGACAACGTGCTGGGTGCGAGGATGCCCAGCAGTGTGTCGGACGCCAGGGGCTGGCGTTGCTGCAAGGTGACCAGGGCCAACGCCAGCAGCAGGCAGCCGATGGTCACCGCCAGCGTGGGGCTGACGTCCAGCGCGAAGCCCAGTGCCACGCCCAGCAGCGCGGCATGGGACAGGGTGTCGCCAAAATAGGCCATGCGTCGCCAGACCACGAACGAGCCCAGCGGACCGGCCACCACGGCCAGGGCCAGGCCCGCAAGCAGGGCATACAGTAGAAAATCAGCCATGCTTGCAATGGTCTCCGTGAACATGGGGTGCAGGCGTGATGACCGAGCCATGCAGGTCATGGCTGTGGTCGTGGTGATGGTGGTAGACGGCCAGGCTCGGGGCATGATGACCGAACAGCTCGACGAAGGCCGGATCACCACTGACCTGCTCGGGATGACCCGAGCAACAGACGTGCCGGTTCAGACAGACCACCTGATCGGTCGTGCTCATCACCAGGTGCAGGTCGTGGGAGACCATCAGCACACCGCAGCCGTAGCGGTCGCGCAGCCGGGTGATCAGGCTGTACAGCTCGGACTGTCCGGCCACGTCGACGCCCTGTACCGGCTCGTCGAGCACCAGCAGCTCTGGCTTGCGCAGCAACGCCCGAGCCAGCAGCACGCGCTGCATTTCACCGCCGGACACCGTCTGGATCGGGCTGTCGATGGTCTGCTGCGCGCCGACTTCGCGCAAGGCTTGCAACGCAGCGGCCCGGTCCACGCCCGGCACCAGGCGCAGGAAGCGCAGCACCGACAGCGGCAGCGTAGGGTCCACCTGGATCTTCTGCGGCATGTAGCCGATCCGCAGGCGCGGACGACGCCAGACCGTACCGCGGTGCGGCTTGAGCAGGCCGAGCACACTGCGCACCAGGGTGGTCTTGCCGGCACCATTGGGGCCGATCAGGGTGACGATCTGACCAGGCGCCACGCTCAGGTCGATGGCGTCGAGCACCACTTCGCCCGCGAACGTGACCCCGACCTGATCGAGACGGATGAGCGCCTCGCTCATGCCGCGCTCCGGCAACGGGCGCAGACGCCGACCACTTCCACCGTCTGCCCTTCGACCACGAAGCCCACGGCTTCGGCGCTGCTGACGATGGCGCCACTGATGCTGTCCTGCTCCAGCTCCAGGGCGACGTGACACACCTTGCAGATCAGGAATTGCCCCTGGTGGGCGTGTTCCGGGTGGCTGCAGCCGATGAAGGCGTTGAGCGAGGCGATGCGGTGCACCAGGCCATTGTCCAGCAGGAAGTCCAGCGCGCGGTAGACCGTGGGCGGTGCCGCGCGGCGGCCGTCCTGTTCGCTCAGCACCGCGAGGATGTCGTAGGCGCCCAGCGGCTTGTGGCTCTGCCAGACCAGCTCCAGCACACGACGGCGCAGCGCGGTCAGGCGCAGGCCCTGGCGGGTGCAGATGGCATCGGCTTCGGAGAGCGCGCTATGGACGCAATGAGAGTGGTCATGAGGACGATGGGCCAGCGGCGTGATGGGCATGGGGAGCGACGATTCCAGGCAGAGACGTTATTATGTTACCCGTTTATGGCCCTTTCGAGTACGCATCGTGTCCCGATTACTGGTTCTTTTCGTCGTTTTCCTGGGGTCGCTCACGGCCCTGCAAGCTCAGGCCGACGTGCGCGTCCTGACCAGCATCAAGCCCTTGCAGCAGATCGCCGCTGCCGTGCAGGACGGGGTGGGCACGGCGGATGTGCTACTGCCGCCAGGGGCTTCCCCCCATCATTACGCATTGCGTCCTTCGGACGTACGCCGGGTGGGTGAGGCTGACCTGCTGTACTGGATCGGCCCTGACATGGAGAATTTCCTGCCACGGGTACTGGGCAGTCGCAGCAAGACCACTGTCGCCGTGCAGTCACTGCCTGGCCTGAAGCTGCGCCACTTCGGGGAGGACAGCCATTCCCACGAGGGCGATCATGACGCGCATGACCATGACGCCGCCCACGGCCACGACGAGCATGACCATGACCATCGGCCGGGCAGCCTGGATGCCCACCTGTGGCTCTCGTCCACCAACGCGCGGGTGATTGCCGCGAAGATGGCCGCCGATCTGGCGCAGGTCGATCCTGACCATGCGGCACGCTACCAGGCCAACCTGGTGGCCTTCACCGAGCGTCTGGATGGGCTGGACCGGCGTATTCAGGCGCGTGTGGCGAAGGTGGCCGACAAGCCGTATTTCGTCTTCCACGAAGCCTTCGACTATTTCGAGGCGGCCTACGGCCTCAAGCACACCGGTGTGTTCAGCGTGGCGTCGGAGGTCCAGCCAGGAGCCCAGCACGTGGCCGCGATGCGCCAGCGCCTGCAAGCGGTGGGCAAGACCTGCGTGTTCAGCGAGCCGCCCCTGCGCCCACGCCTGGCCGAGACCCTGACGGCCGGTTTGCCGGTGCGCCTGGCGGAACTCGACGCGCTCGGTGGCACCGATCCAGTGGACGCCCACGGGTATGAACGCCTGCTGGAGAACCTGGGGAACGGGCTGGCGGGGTGTCTGGAGTCGCTTTGAAGGAGTGGTAGGCAGAGAGCCGCCACCCCTCAAGCCGTAAGCTGGAGCAACCGATCCATCAAAATTGGCTGACAGCGAGAGGTGGCTGCCTGGACGAGTTCTGCGGACGCCATTGCAGTCGATCCGGCGCCTGCCAGGGCCCTATCGCTGGCAAGCCAGCTCCCACCCAGATCTCTGCAGCCGCCAGTGTAGGCACGGCTGCGCAAGCCGCTTGTGGGAGCGGGCTTGTCCGCGATGACGTCCGACCTGTCACCGCCTGCAGCGGCGTGAGCGCCGCCTCACAGTGCGAACGGCAACCGCACCATGACCTGTTGCCGTTGCGCCAGGCGCACCTCGAACTCTGCCGGGTCGTGGATCATCACGTCCATGCCGGCGAACGACTCGGCCGCGATCAGGCGTGACAGCCAGAACCGTACACAGGCCACGCGCAGCATGACCGGCCACAGTTCGGCCTCTGCGGCAGTGAAAGGCCGCAGGGCCGCATAGGCACCGAGCAGCGCCTGGGCGCGTGGCAGGTCGAGGCTGCCGTCCGCCGTGCAGCACCAATCGTTCAGGGTGATGGCGATGTCGTACAGCATCGGCCCGGAGCAGGCGTTGTAGAAATCGATCACACCCGTCAGGTGGGTCCCTTCGAACATCACGTTGTCGCGGAACAGGTCGGCATGCAGGTTGGCTTGCGGCAGGGCGAGGATCTGCGCGCGGTGCGTGCCGATCTCGTCGAGCGTGGTCTGCAGCAACTGGCGTTGACCGGCGTCCAGGCGCGGCAGCAGGTCTGCACCGGCCTCGAGCATCCAGGCCAGGCCTCGGTCGGTCGTGCGCTCGAGCATCCGTTCGCGGGTGGCGAGATGGATGTGCGCCAACAGCTCGCCAACCTGGACGCAATGCTGGGCGTTGGGCGTCTTGATGTGCTTGCCGCACAGGCGCGGCTGCAACAGTGCCGGCTTGCCGGCGACCTCGCGCAACGCATTGCCCTCGACATCGCGCAGGGCATAGGGTACCGGCATGTCGGCTTCGTGCAGCACGTCCAGCAGGTCGATGAAGAACGGCAGGTCCTCGACCGGACCGCGCTCGACCAGTGTCAGCACGAATTCCCCCTGTTCCAGGCTGATGAAGAAGTTGCTGTTCTCGGTGCCAGCGGCGATGCCCTGGAAATCGAGCAGGCGGCCCAGGCCGTAGGGTGCCAGGAAGGTTTCCAGTTGCGGCCGGGTCAGGGGCGTGAAGACGGACATGATGAAAGAAAGCTCGTGGGGGCGCCTCTGTTCGAAGGCGCCGAGTTGATGTGAAAGCGCCTCACTTTACCACTCGAAGATCTTCCAGGCAGGGATCAGCATGTCCGGTTGGTCGGAGCGGATGAAGTTGGCGTCGGTGCCGTCGGCACGGACCAGAAAGTAAGGCTTGCCATGCTTGGGCGTGACCTTGACGGCATACAGGAAACCGTTCTGCCGGTACTCCTGGATGGTGCGGTCGCCTTCCGTGCGAATGGTCACCTCGGGGTCGGCCGAGGGCGCCTCGTCCGCCGCCTGGGCGACGACTGGCAGGGTGACCAGCAGACCGAGCAATAACAGGCGATTGAATGAGCGCATGATAACCTTGTCCCTTTGTTGTCAATGATTCTGGCCATTCTAGCGCCGGACCCGTCGAAAAGGTTGATTCTGCTCATGAGCCTACCCCCTCTCGTCCTGGTGGACGGTTCGTCCTACCTGTACCGAGCTTTCCATGCGCTGCCGCCGCTGACCACGTCCAAGGGCCTGCCCACGGGAGCCGTCAAGGGCGTGCTGAACATGCTCAAGAGCCTGCGCCGGCAGTACCCGGACAGCCTGTTCGCCGTGGTCTTCGATGCCAAGGGCGGCACGTTCCGCGACACCCTGTTCGCCGAGTACAAGGCCAACCGGCCGAAGATGCCGGACGACCTGCGCCTGCAGGTCGAGCCGCTGCACGCCAGCGTGCGCGCCTCGGGCTACCCGCTGCTGTGCGTGGAAGGCGTGGAGGCCGACGACGTGATCGGCACCCTGGCACGCAGCAGTGCCGCGGCAGGTCGCCCGGTGATCATCTCGACGGGCGACAAGGACATGGCGCAGCTGGTCGATGGCCACATCACCCTGGTCAACACCATGACCGGCAGCGTGCTGGACGTTGACGGCGTGCGCGAGAAGTTCGGCGTCGGCCCCGAACACATCATCGACTTCCTGGCGCTGATGGGCGACAAGGTCGACAACATTCCCGGTGTGCCGGGCGTGGGCGAGAAGACGGCCGTCGGCCTGCTGACGGGCATCGGCGGTGGTTTGCGCGATCTTTACGACAACCTCGACAAGGTTCCGGCGCTGCCCATCCGTGGCGCCAAGGGGCTGCCTGCCAAGCTCGAGGAGCATCGCGATGCGGCGTTCATGTCCTACGAGCTGGCGACCATCAAGATCGACGTGCCCCTGGACATCGAGGTCGATGCACTGGTGTGCGGCGAACCGGATCGCGACGCCCTGCTGGCGCTGTACACCGAGATGGAATTCAAGGGCTGGATCGCCGACCTGCAGCGTGAGGCCGCACAGGCCGGCGCGGCCCTGGAGCCTGCCGAGGAGCCCGTGGCCATGGTCGAGCCGAACTACGAGACCGTGCTCGATCAGGCGCGTTTCGAGGCCTGGCTGGACAAGCTGCGCCAGGCCCCGCTGTTCGCCTTCGACACCGAGACCACCAGCGTGGATGCCCAGCAGGCGCAGCTGGTGGGGGTGTCCTTCGCGGTCGAGCCGCACGAGGCCGCCTACGTACCCTTGACCCACGACTACCCCGACGCCCCGGCCCAGCTCGACCGTGACACGGTCCTGCGCGCGCTGCAGCCGCTGCTGGAGGACCCGACCAAGGCCAAGGTCGCGCAGAACGCCAAGTACGACATCAACATCCTCGCCAACTGCGCGCTCGGCGGTGACCCGGCGCAGGGCATCCAGCTGCGCGGCGTCGCCTACGACACCATGCTCGAGTCGTACGTGCTGGACTCCACGGCCACGCGCCATGACATGGACAGCCTGGCGCTCAAGTACCTGGGGCACAAGACCATCGCCTTCGAAGACATCGCCGGTCGCGGCGCCAAGCAGCTGACCTTCAACCAGATCCCGCTGGAGAAGGCCGGGCCGTACGCGGCGGAGGACGCCGACGTCACGCTGCGCCTGCACCAGGTCTTCCAGAAGCGCCTGGCCAAGACGCCGAGCCTGGAACCGGTGCTGATGGACATCGAGATGCCGCTGGTGCAGGTGCTGGCCAAGATCGAGCGCCAGGGTGCGCTGGTCGACCCGGCGCCACTGGCGGTGCAGAGCCAGGAGCTGGGACTGAAGATGGCCGAGCTGGAGCGCGAAGCCTTCGACCTCGCCGGGGAGACGTTCAACCTCGGCTCACCCAAGCAGCTGGGGGCCATCCTGTACGAAAAGCTTGGCATGCCGGTGCTGAGCAAGACCGCCAAGGGCCAGGCGTCCACGGCCGAAGCGGTGCTGACCGAGCTGGCCGAACAGAATTACCCGCTGCCCAAGGTACTGACCCAGTACCGCACCTTGAGCAAGCTCAAGAGCACCTACACCGACCGCCTGCCCGAGCAGATCAACCCGCGCACCCAGCGTATCCACACCTCGTACCACCAGGCGGTGGCGGCGACCGGACGGCTGTCGTCGAGCGATCCGAACCTGCAGAACATTCCCATCCGGACCGCCGAAGGCCGTCGCATCCGCCAGGCGTTCGTCGCCAGCCCAGGTTACCGCCTGCTGGCCGCCGACTACTCGCAGATCGAGCTGCGCATCATGGCCCACCTGGCCAAGGACGAAGGGTTGCTGCACGCGTTCCGCAATGATCTGGACGTGCACCGGGCCACGGCAGCCGAGGTGTTCGGCGTCGAACTGGAGCAGGTCACCCACGATCAGCGCCGCAGCGCCAAGGCGATCAACTTCGGCCTGATCTACGGCATGAGTTCGTTCGGCCTGGCCCGCCAGATCGGCGTCGATCGCAAGCAGGCCCAGGATTACATCGACCGTTACTTCACGCGCTACCCAGGCGTGCTGGCCTACATGGACCGCACCCGCAAGCAGGCCGCCGAACAAGGCTTCGTCGAGACCCTGTTCGGCCGCCGCCTGTACCTGCCGGACATCAATGCCAAGAACCCTTCCCTGCGCAAGGGCGCCGAACGCACGGCGATCAACGCGCCCATGCAGGGCACGGCGGCCGATATCATCAAGCGCGCCATGGTCGCGGTGGACCAGTGGCTGGAGGCGAGCGGGCTGGACGCCCGGGTGATCCTCCAGGTGCACGACGAACTGGTGCTGGAGGTGCGCGAAGACCTGGTCGAACAGGTCAGCCGGGAGATTCGCGAGCACATGAGCGGCGCGGCGCAACTCGACGTGCCGTTGCTGGTGGAGGTCGGGACCGGCCCCAACTGGGACGAGGCGCACTGACGCCTTCAGGTGTCCGGCCGCTGGCGAGTGTGCCGGGTCGGACGCGGGGATAAAAATCATTTTCACTGCCAAGGGAACTTAAGCGGTGAAATGCCACTCAGAGTCACTGAATGGCTGAGCAAGCCGTTCGATGCTCCTATGTTGTGTTAAGTGTTGGCAGATATTCGGACCCCGCCCTAGCGGTCCGAACTTGGACCCCGAACTTCCCCCTCCCCCCATGAAGTCCGGGGTTTTTTTTGCCTGCCGTTTGGCGATCCGGGCCAGCGGTCGACCGGCCCTGGTGGTTCGCCAGGCACCGCGGCTCACTCGGCGGCGTGCTTGTCTTCCAGTTCCATCCAGCCGGCCAGGACACCATAGGCCTCTTCCAGCCCTTGGCGCTTGGGCGCCGAGAACAGCTGGATGGTCACGCCCTGCCCCCAGCCCTTGCGGATTTCCGCCTGGACCTTGAGCAGCGTGTTCTTCGCGGCGCCGAAGGTGAGCTTGTCGGCCTTGGTCAGCAGGATGTGCATCGGCATCTGGCTGGCCTTGGCCCAGTCGAGCATCATCTTGTCGAAGTCGGTCATCGGGTGGCGTACGTCCATCATCAGGATTACGCCACGCAGGCACTCACGGCTGCCCAGGTAGGCTTCCAAGTGACGCTGCCAGTGCTGCTTGAGCGGGATCGGCACCTTGGCGTAGCCATAGCCAGGCAGGTCGACCAGGCGGCGCTCGTCGTCCAGGGCAAAGAAGTTCAGCAGCTGGGTGCGGCCCGGCGTCTTGGAGGTACGCGCCAGGTTGGCGTGGGTCAGCGTGTTCAGGGCGCTGGACTTGCCGGCGTTCGAGCGCCCGGCGAAGGCGACTTCGTAGCCCTGGTCGTCGGGGCATTGCTCGACCTTGGCCGCGCTGATGGCGAAACGAGCCTGCTGGCAGAGGCCGAGGATGGGGTTCTTGACGTGCATGGGGTTTCCGATAGGGGCGTTGCCGGGCCTGGGCGCGGCAAGCGGTGCGTTTCCGTTTGAAGGTCGCAAGTATATAGTGACGCGGTTTTCGTGTGCGCGTTGCACCGACACCGGCCGCGGCATCGGGCCGCCGGGGCAACGTCGACGCACCGCCGTTCGCGCAGGCTACACAGGATTCCAAGGCATTGCACGATTCCCCAGACCAACCGGGTCCCCGTCACGCCACGGCGCGCCTTCGCCAGGCTGGCCTGTGCCAGCGCATGCGCCTGTGCGCGATCGGCCTGTGCCTGACGCTGGGCGGCCCGGTCGTCGCCCAGGCAGAACCGCTTCGGGGAGAGGCCGCGACCGGGCAGGCCAAGAGTGCCGTGTGCGGCGCATGCCATAACCCCGATGGCAACAGCCTGGTGCCGATCTTTCCCAAGCTCGCCGGCCAGGGCGAGCGCTACCTTTTCGAGCAACTTCGCGACATCCGTTCGGGCGCGCGAGTCGTGCCGGAAATGACCGGCCTGCTGACATCCTCGAGCGATCAGGACCTGGCCGACCTGGCGGCCTGGTACGCCAGTCAGCCGCCGACGACGGGTTTCGCTGATCCGGCCCTGGTCGCGCGAGGCCGCGCGCTGTTCAACGGCGGCCAGCTGGAAAGCGGCCTGCCTGCCTGCATCGGTTGCCATGCGCCGGATGGCGCAGGGGTGGCCCCGGCAGGCTTTCCGCGGTTGGGCGGGCAGCATGCCGCCTATGTGGGCAAGCAGCTGAGGGCGTTCCGAGACGGTCAGCGCACCGAAGGAGACGCCGCCGCGCTGATGCGCTCGATCGCCGAACGGCTGAACGATACGGATATCGACGCGTTGTCCAGCTACATCCAGGGCTTGCATTGAGCGGGCGTTAACACAAGGTTAATGGTGCTCGAGTAACAAGGGTCGCTGTTCGTCCGTGTCTGGGTGAGTGCAAGTCCATGGGTTCATGCCTGACACCATTCACCCTTTTTCATGACCGCAACCGTTACACTCGAGAACTCGACCCTTTACGATCGGTCTTAGACTATTCAGCACGGTCGCCAAGCGGCCAATGACTGCCTCAGGAGCAAAGCATGCGTAAACTGTTTCTCAGCGCCGCGCTGGTCGCCGCCAGCGCTTTCGGAGTAGCTGCCGTCCAGGCCGCGGAGCCTGTCGCCGGCGAGCAATACATCGAGCTGAGCAATCCGGTTCCTGTTTCGGTGCCCGGCAAGATCGAGGTCGTCGAGCTGTTCTGGTATGGCTGCCCGCACTGCTATCACTTCGAGCCGACCCTCAATCCCTGGGTCGAAAAACTGCCCCAAGACGTCGTCTTCAAGCGCGTGCCAGCCATGTTCGGCGGTCCTTGGGATGCTCACGGGCAGATGTTCCTGACCCTCGAAGCCATGGGCGTGGAAGCCAAGGTGCACAATGCCGTGTTCGACGCCATCCAGAACCAGCGCAAACGCCTGACCAAGCCTGAGGAAATGGCCGAGTTCCTCGCCACCCAGGGCGTGGACAAGGACAAGTTCCTGGCCACCTTCAATTCCTTCGCCATCAAGGGCCAGGTCAATCAGGCCAAGGAGTTGGCGAAGAAGTACGAAATCACAGGTGTGCCGAGCATGGTCGTCGATGGCAAGTACCGCTTCGACCTCGGCACCGCCGGTGGGCCTGAAGGTGTCCTGCAGGTCGCCGACCAGTTGATCGCCAAGGAGCGCGCCGCCAAGTAGCGGCGCTGACCATGGCCCGCTTGAAGACCACGCGAGGCGTTGGCCTGCATCAGCCGCAGGTCAACCCGGCCCATCTGCAAGGCGCCGAGCTGCCTGCCGATGGGCGACTCAGGCTGCTCAGCTTCAACATTCAGGTGGGCATCAGCACCGAGCGTTACCGGCACTACCTGACCCGCAGCTGGCAGCATCTGCTGCCGCATACCGGCCGTGCTGGCAACCTGCAGAAGATCGGCGCGCTGATCGGCGACTTCGACCTGGTCGCCCTGCAAGAGGTCGATGGCGGCAGCCTGCGGTCCGGCTACATCAATCAGGTGGAGCACCTGGCGCAACTGGGCGCGTTCCCCTACTGGTACCAGCAGCTCAACCGCAACCTCGGGCGCTTCGCCCAGCACAGCAACGGCGTGCTGAGCCGTCTCAAGCCCCATGCGCTCGAGGATCACCCTTTGCCGGGGCCGGCAGGTCGCGGCGCGATCCTGGTGCGTTTCGGCGAGGGTGAGGACGCATTGGTCGTGGTGATGATGCACCTGGCACTGGGCGCCAAGACCCGCGCCTTGCAGCTGGCCTACATCCGCGAGCTGATCGGTGGTTACCGGCATCAGGTGCTGATGGGCGACATGAACACCCATGCCAACGACCTGCTCGAGCACTCGCCCCTGCGCGACTTGGGCCTGATCGCACCGCAGGTCGAGGCCACCTTCCCAAGCTGGCGACCCCAGCGTTGCCTGGACCATATCCTGCTCAGCCCGACCTTGACGCTGGAGCGGGTCGAGGTACTGTCGCAGCCGATTTCCGACCATTTGCCGGTGGCCGTGGAGATTCGTTTGCCTGACGCATTGACTGTGGATACGCTGCCGGTCGTGAGCTGACAGCCCTTTTTCCGAATGCGGATCCAGGCATGACCGACGACGCCCAGCGCTGGAAAGACAAGTACCTGGAAAGCCTCGAACAGCAGGAAGCGCTCGAGCGGCGCTGGGAGGCGCGTCTCGATTTGCTGCGCCGTGGTCTGGTGCGCAGCACGCTGGCGGCCGAAGGCAGCGACAAGGCGGTGGACGCGTGCATGAAGGAGATGCGCGAAGTCGTTCGCGGCGACAACCTCGACACGGCGCTGGCCGGGCTCATCCCACGCCTGGAGAAAGCCGTGCTCGAGTCCGAGCAGCGCCGTGAAACGCGCCTGGGCCAGGTGAGTACGGCCTTGTCGGCGCTGGTGCAACAGCTGCAGCACCTGCCCCTGCCCAGCGACGTCGGCAAGCCGCTGAAGAAATTCGCCAAGCAACTCGACGAGCGCGTCGGCCAGGCGAGGGAGATGCCTCTTCTGCTGAGCGAACTCAGCAACCTGCAAGGGCGTGCGTTGCTGGCCTTGCGTACGCAGGCACCGCCCTCGGGGCCCGGCCTGCTGCAACGGTTGTTCGGACCCCGTGACAGCGAGGCGCCGGCTACCGCGCCGGTCGCGGCTGTACCCGCATCCGTACCCGTATCAGCGCCCGAGCCTGAGCCGACGCCTGCCCCCGAGGCTGCTCCTGCCCCGATCAGCCCGCCATCCGCGGAACCACCTGTGTCGGCAACGCCTGTAGCAGGCGACATGCATCCTGTGCTCGAGCCTCCTGCGGCAGACGACAGGCCCCCCGTGCCGGCACCCCCTGAGGCTGTGTCCGTCTCCCCTGTGTCGAGCGTGCTGCCCCTGCCCGCCCCGGCTTCGGTGCAGCCATCGTCAACCGTCGACGAAGCGGTGTCGGACGCGCTGCTCGACGACGGCCCCTATGCCCTGCCCTATGCCGTCGAGCCCCCTTACAGCAGCGTGGCGGCGCACATCGAGCAGACGCTGCTCGGCCTGCTCGACGATCTGACCTTGCCAGAGCGGCACAAGACCCAGGCACTGGCCATGCGCGAACGGGTCGCCAGTGGCCTGAACTGGTACGAACTGATTCCCGTGCTGGATGACCTGGCGGTGCTGATGCTGGCGATCAACGACAGCGGCCAGCACGAGTTCGAGGCCTATCTGCAGCAGCTCAATGGGCGCCTGGAAACCTTCCAGAGCCACTTGCAGGCGGCCAGCAGCGGTCACGCCGACCACCGCTCGGCCTCGCGCCAGCTGGACCACCAGTTGCGCGAGCAGGTCGACGGCTTGCAGAGCAGTGTCCAAGGCGCCACCGATCTGGCGAGCCTGCGTGTGCTGCTGGACAATCGCCTGGAAGGCCTGCTGACCACGCTGGACGAGCACTGCCACGCACGGGACCAGCGTGAGCAGGCGCTGGCCGGTCGCCTGCAAGGACTTGCCGAACGCGTGGCGGCGATGGAGCAGGAAGCCTTGGATGTGCGCGGTCACCTCGAAGAGCAGCGCCAGAAAGCCCTGATCGACCCGCTCACCGGGCTGCCCAACCGGGCCGCCTGGAGCGAACGTCTCGAGCACGACGTGCAGGCCTGGCAGGCGACTGGTGAGCCGCTGTGCCTGGCGATCCTCGATCTGGATCACTTCAAGCGGATCAACGACAGCTACGGGCACCTGGCTGGAGACAAGGTGCTCAAGATCGTCACCAACGTGCTGCGCACGCGACTGCGTGGCCGAGACTTCATCGCACGTTTCGGCGGCGAGGAGTTCGTCCTGCTGCTGCCCGGCAGCGCACTGGAAGCCGGCCGCGCGTTGAGCGACGATCTGCGCGCCGCCGTGGAAGCCTGCCCGTTTCACTTCAAGGGCGAGCGAGTCACCGTGACCGTGTCGATCGGCGTCAGCGCCTTCCAGACCGGCGATCTGGCCGAGGCCGTGCTCAAGCGTGCCGACCAGGCGTTGTACCGGGCCAAGGCCCAAGGCCGCAACCAGGTCCAGACCGACCGCTGAAGCCCGACCGAGCGTGTCCTGAGCGGTGGGCGCGACCCGTCGTGCACCACGTGCGCTGGCCGGTCAGCCCGTTATACTGACGCCACTCTTCTGACCAGATGCTCGTTCACCCCATGAAAAAACTCGTCCTCGCCTCTTTGTTGCTCTTGCTTGCCGGGTGCGCGTCAGGGCTGCGCATCGATCGCAGCCACGTTTCGGCCAACCAGGACAGCCGTGTCCAGTTCGTCGTCCTGCATTACACCAACGCCTCGCTGGAGCGCTCGCTGGCGCTGTTGACCCAAGGCGAAGTCAGCAGCCACTACCTGATTGGCGACGGCCCGGCCACGGTCTATCAGCTGGTGGACGAGAACCGCCGGGCCTGGCATGCCGGGCAAAGCCAGTGGCAGGGGCGGACCTGGCTGAATGCCAGCTCGATCGGCATCGAGATCGTCAACCCCGGCTTCACCGACACTCCAAACGGCCGCCGCTGGTACCCCTACAGCGAGGCCCAGGTGCAGGCGGTGATCGCCCTGGTCAAGGACATCGTCAAGCGCCACGGCATCTCACCGCGCAATATCATCGGTCACAGCGACATCGCGCCAGGCCGCAAACAGGACCCAGGCCCACTGTTCCCATGGAAGCGCCTGGCCGACGCCGGCCTGGGCCTCTGGCCGGACGCCACGGCTGTGGCCCGGCAGCAGGTCTACTATGCCGCGAACCCGCCGAGCATCGGCTGGTATCAACAGCAGCTGGCGCGCGCCGGCTATGCTCTCGAGCCGACCGGGGTCTGGGACCCGGCTACCCGTGCGACGCTCACCGCGTTCCAGATGCACTTTCGGCCCCAGCGGTACGATGGCGTGGCGGATGCGCAAACCGCAGCTATCCTGCAAGTGCTGAACAGCATGCATTGAAGCGCTCTTGCCAGAGACTGACTTGCCGGACAGTTGCCCTGCTCATGGACACTCGACCGGATGCCTCGGATGTCAGCCCTCGCCCCTCTGTTTGCCTACGTGTTGCAGCGACCACGGTTACTGGCCCTGGTCGCGACCCTGTTCAGCGCAAGCCTGCTGCTGGCGATCGGCCTGACACTGGCCCTGCACCAGGTGAGGCAGCAGGAAATCGCCTCGATGAACGCGCGTGGCGAGCGTTTTCTGGAGCGCCTGGAGCAGGTCTTCGGGCAGCTGCGCCAGGGCGTGGACCAATTGCAGTCGCTGCCGTCGCGACGGTGTGATGGCGCGATGCTGGCCGCCTTGCGGCAGGTGGGGTTTCGCTACCGATTCGTCTACGAGGCCGCTTACGTCGATGGCACCACCGTGTGCTCCATACGCGAAGGTGCCCGCTGGGAAGCGCCGCTACGGGCACCGGATATCAATGGCCCGGTCTACAGCATCTGGCTCAACTCCTCCACCGAGCCCGACGACAACCTGGCCGTCCTGATGCTGGGGCGCGGGCGCTTTCTGGTTTCCACCTCCCGCGGGCATCTGACCGATGTGGTGGACCTGCCAGCCGGTGGCAGTGTGCTGGTGCTGCTCGATCAGGGCGCGCGGGCCATCCCGGTACTGGGTCCTGTGCAGCCCTGGCCACCCCTCGCCCGTTGGCCGATCGATTCGGCACAGGCCCTGATCGAGCTGCCGGATCGCCTCATCTATCGTATGCCGACCCGATCGCCTGACTACCAGCTGGCGCTGATCGTGCCCCGCACGTCTGCACCCTTGGAGCTGGGCTGGCTGTTGTGGCTGCTGGTGGTCGGCAGCGTGCTGAGCGCCTGTTGCATCGGTTGGTTGGTCGGGCAACTGGCGTTGCAGCGCCGTTCGATGAGTGCCGAGTTGCAAGGGGCGTTGCGACGTGGTGAGCTCCAGGTGCTCTACCAGCCGATCTTCACGCTGGCCAGTCGCCGCTGCGTGGGTGCCGAGGCCCTGGTGCGCTGGCGGCGTCCCGACGGCACCCTGACCAGCCCCGAGCTGTTCATTCCGCTGGCCGAGGACACCGGCCAGATCCGTGCGCTGACCGATTTCGTCCTGCAGCGGGTGCTCGAGCAACTGGGTGCCTTGCTGCGCACCCATGCGCAGTTGTACATCTCGATCAACTTGGCGGCCTGCGATGTCACCGCGCCACGCATCGGGCTGGTGGCGACGCGTCTGCTGGCCCTGCATCGCGTTGCCGCGCGGCAGATCGCCTTCGAGGTGACCGAGCGAGGCCTGGTGGACGTGCAGGTGGCCCGCGACCATTTGCAGGCCTTGCGCAGCATGGGCCACAAGGTGTTGATCGACGACTTCGGCACGGGCTACTGCAGCCTGGCCTACCTGCAGACCTTGCCAGTGGATTGCCTGAAGATCGACAAGGCTTTCATCGATGCCTTGGGGCACGATGCCGCCAGCAGTGGCGTCGCCCCGCACATCGTGCGCATGGCCCATGCCTTGCAGCTGCAGGTCATCGCCGAGGGGGTGGAGTACGAAGACCAGGCGGAACTGCTCAGCAGCGAAGGCGTGGAGTACGGCCAGGGCTGGCTGTTCGCCCGGCCCTTGACGGCCCGTCAGTTCATCCAGTTGGTCAGCGAGGGTCAGCGTCACACACTGACCTCGCGTTGATCATGGCTAGGCGGGCAGGGCCATGTAGAACTGGGTGCCTTGCCCAGGTCGGGAGAGCACCCCCATGCGGCCACCGTGCAGTTGGACGATTTCCTTGCACAACGCCAGACCCAGTCCCGCGCCGCCCTTCTTGCGCCCCACCTGGACGAACGGCTCGAAGATACGGCCCTGCTGCCCGTAGGCGATGCCTTCGCCATTGTCCTCGACGCTGACGATCACACGTTCGGCATGGCGCCGTGCCTGCAGGCAGATACGTCCGCCCTGGGGCGTGTGGCGGATCGCGTTGTGCAGCAGGTTGTCCAGGACGCGGTCGAGCTGGGCGACGTCGGCCTGAAGGCGCGGCAGAGGGTGCTCCAGCGCCTGGACCAGCTCGATGGCCTTGGCCTGCGCCTGCGTCGTGAATCGGTCCATGGCGCGTTGAAGCAGATCCTCGACCGTACAGGGTGCCAGTTCGAGCTTCTGCAGACCGCTCTGGTAGCGCGAGAAGTTGAGCAGGTCGTTGATCAACTGCGTCAGGCGCTGCATTTCCTCGCCGATGGTGTCGAGCAGGTCATTCTCACGGGCCTCGGCCGGGAATTTCAGGCGTTCGCGCAGCAGACCGAACGCCATGTGCATCCCTGTGATCGGCGTACGCAGCTCGTGGGAGGCGCGCAGCACGAATTCGCTGCGTACCCGTTCGAAGGCCCGTTGCTCGGTGACGTCGTGCAGGACCATGACCGCACCCAAGATCGGGCCTTGGGGATGGCTGACGGGGGTGAGGCTGTAGGTCAGCAGGCGCGATTCGTCGTCCACTTCCAGGCTCAGGTCCTCGGGCGGCCGGTCCAGGCTTCCGCCGCGCAGTACCTGACGCAATTGCTGCTCGAGCTCAGGTCGCTGCAGCGCCTCGGCCAGGCTGATGCCCACACGGCTGTTGTCCCAGCCAAGCTGGCGTTGACCCACGGGATTGAGGTGCTCCAGTCGACCTTGTCGATCAATGATCAGCAAGCCATCGTCGATGCTGTCGAGCACGGCCTGCAAGCGTTGCTGTCCAGCCAGCAGCTCATCGACATTGGTGGCCTGGTGCTTGCGCAAGGCATCGGCCATGAGCCCGAAACGTTTGGTCAGCAGGCCCAGCTCCTGGCCTTGGGTCACAGGCAGGGTGACGTCGAAATTGCCCTCGCCGACCTGGTCGGCGGCCTTGGCCAAGGCCTCGATCGGCTGGCCGAACCGGCGCGCCATGTTGTGCGCAGTGATGAAGCCCAGCACCAGGACGGCCAACCCCATGATGCCCAGAAGGCCTCCGATCAGCAGGGCGCGGTCGCGGGCCTGCTCGCCGCTTTGGTCGATATAGGCCAAGGCGCGTTGGTGCGCCTCGATCAAATCGGTCCGAATGGCGTTGAACGCTGCGCCCAGAGGGGCCTCCGGACTCATGTCCTGCCAGGGTTGTGCGGACTCGCGGTAGGCTTGCAGGAAGCGCTGGTAGGTCGTGCGTGTCTTGCCGAAACCGGCCTTTGCGCTGGCCAGGTCGGCGCTGTCGTCCAGCACGGTCTGAAACTCGTTCTGCAGGCTCAGCAGGCGTTCCCGGTCGGAGCCAGCCTTGAGGATCAGGGCCAGTTGATCGCCCAGGTTCTGTCGCAGCTTCAGGCCCAGTGCCAGCGACTGGGTGGTTTCACGGACCTGTTCCTGCTGCACCGAGGCCATCTGGATGACGCTCACCAGCCCGAGCAGCAAGCCCAGCAGCGCCACGCTGACCAGCGCGGAAATACTGAGAAAGAGCCGCGTGCGCAGCTTCATCGCCCACTTCATAGGTGGTACTGCTTGCGCTTGCGATACAGGGTGGACGCATCGATCCCCAGGGTACGCGCTGCTTGCTCCAACGTGTCGCTGGTGGCCAGCACGGCGCCGATATGAGCCCGCTCCAGTTCGTCCAGGCTCATGGACGCGCCAACACGGGGGGCATTGCCTGCGGGTTGCTCGCCCATGCCCAGGTGGGCAATCTCCACCCGCTCCTGGCCACAGATGATGCTGGCGCGCTCGATCACGTTACGCAGCTCACGGATGTTGCCTGGCCAACGATAGTTGAGCAGCGCGGCGCGAGCCTCTTCGCTGAAGCCACGGGCCGGGCGTGAGTATTCCTTGACGAAGCGTGCCAGGAAGCGATCGGCCAGCGTGAGGATATCTTCGCTGCGCTCGCGCAAGGGTGGCAGGTGCAGGGTGATGACGTTCAGACGGTACAGCAGGTCCTCGCGGAACTTGCCCTCGCGGACCATTTCTTCAAGGTTCAGGTTGGTCGCCGCCAGGATGCGCACATCGGCACGGCGCGTCACCGGGTCGCCGACCCGCTCGTATTCCTTGTCCTGGATGAAGCGCAGCAGCTTGGGTTGCAGCGTCAGTGGGAAGTCACCGATCTCGTCGAGGAACAAGGTGCCGCCATCGGCCTGGTTCACCCGGCCCAGGGTGCTTTCGCTGGCACCGGTGAACGCGCCGCGGCTGTGCCCGAACAGTTCGCTTTCCATCAGCTCGGCGGTCAGCGAAGGGCAATTGATGGTGACGCAGGCCTTGCGTGCCCGCTTGCTCCAGCCATGGATGGCCCGTGCCAGCTCGCCCTTGCCGGTCCCGGATTCACCCAGGATGAGGATGTTGGCATCGGTAGTAGCGACCTGCCGCGCGGTCTCGAGCACCGCCATCATCGCCGGGCTGTGGGAGTCCAGGCCATCCTTGGGCTTGCGGACTTCACCCTCCAAGGCTTCCAGGCGTGCCGACAGCTGACGCACTTCCAGCTGCTTGGCCGTGGCCAGGCGCAGCTGGTCCGGGCTGCAGGGCTTGACCAGATAGTCGGCGGCGCCGGCCTGGATCGCGTCCACGGCAGTGTCGATGGCCGAATGCGCGGTGACGATCACCACGCGCATCCAGGGCGCCTGGATACGCATCTGAGCGAGCACGTCCAGACCGTTGTCTTCCCCCAGGCGCAGGTCCAGGAAACACAGGTCGAACACCTGGCGTTGCAGCAGGGTGTCGGCCTGGGCGGCGCTGTTGGCCGTCGCGACGCTGTAACCCTCGTCTTCCAGGCAATAACGGAAGGTCCGCAGGATGGCTGACTCATCATCCACAAGCAGAATACGGCCCTGACTGTCTTGGGCTGACTCCATTTCCTACGCTCCTTTAAGAATTATCTCGGTTAGTGTCGGAAAAATCGGGCAAGTTGCATGGTCAATTCTGATTGATTTTGCTGAATGCATGCTAGCTGCTTTATGTCGCAGGGCTTAAACCATTGAAAAATATGGATTTTGGCTCAGGCCAGGGCTGGCATGGTCATTGCGGACTGCTGTTTCTAATGCCTTAAAGGAGATGGACATGCCTACCCCTTACCGAAATGCGGCCTGGATCGGCCTCTGGATGCTTGGCCAAGCCTGCCTCCTACCCGTGGCCCAGGCCGAAACCGTGCAGGACGCACGGCTGGAGGGCGCCGTGCAAACGGCCCTGTCGCTCAACCGTGTACTCAACACCTTTGCGATCAAAGCCCAGGTCGATGGCCAGGCCGCCACGTTGACAGGCGAGGTGGAGAACGACGTGCAGCGTCGGCTGGCAGAGGACGTGGCGCAGGCGACACGAGGCATCGAGCAGGTGGATAACCAACTGCATGTGAATCCTCAACTGGTCGAACAACCCCTGGAACTCAAGGCCTACGCGCAACGCCTGGAAGACGCGACCTTGTCCGCCATCGTCCGCTCTCGTCTGGCCTGGAGCACATTGACGCAGCAGGCCGCCGTCGAGGTGAACACACAGGACGGTGTCGTGACGCTGCGTGGCAAGGTCGACAATGCACAGGCCAAGGAACTGGCCGGCGTCCTGGCGCGCAGCACCGAGGGTGTATACATGGTGAACAACCTCATCAGCCTGGACAGCGTGGCCATGGCCCAGGCGCGTACTGCGCCCGCCGAGACCGCCACGGGGGTTCAGCCGAACGATGAGTGGATCATCGACAAGATCCAGGAAAGCTTTCGCTTCAGCCGCAACCTGGATGTACTGAAGATCAAGGTGGCCAGTGCAGAAGGCATGGTGCGTTTGTCGGGCGAGGTGGTGAGTGCCCAGCAGAAGTCGATTGCCGTGGAGATCGCCCGACAGATTCTCGGTGTACGAGGCGTAGACCCTGATTTGCTCAAGGTGGCCACCAAGGTCGAGGGGTGATCGTGCAAATCGCACGGAACTATTTCGGAGATCGTGCAGGATACGTCCTACACGGTCTTTTTGATTTTGGTTAAGCCTTTGTTTTTAAAGGATTTTTAAGTCAATTCAAGACTGGCATGCTGGCTGCACTGTTATCTGCACGAACCGCAGAATACGAACAACAGGAGTACCGGCATGAACGGCCAGACCACCCACCGCGAAACGAACCTTGCCCTGCCCCTGCGTCAGGTGCTGCTCGTCACGTTCGCGTTGATGGTCACCCTGTTGATCGGCCAGCTGTACCACACCTGGCAGTCCGCCCGCATGGCCGATCAGGTCGCGGCACAAACCGCACTGATCGCGCACATTCAGGCTACCCGGGCGAGCATGCCCGTCAGCGCGCCAGCCCACCTGCCCGTTTCGCAAGCGTCTTCCGCGACCACGGACAGCGTCGTTCACCAAGACAGTTGGGTCTTCTGACCCGGCATCAGGATTCAATAAAGAGTAAAAAGGAGATACACCATGCTGAGCTGGGCCATTACCTTCTTGATCATCGCCATCGTCGCGGCCGTTCTGGGCTTCGGTGGTATCGCTGGCGCTGCTACCGGTATCGCGAAGATTCTGTTCATCGTGTTCCTGGTGCTGTTCGTGGCGTCGTTCTTCTTCGGCCGTGGCAGGAGATAGTCGCAATGAAGGCAGTGTTCTGCCGGGCTTTGGCTGCCGCGCTCGTCCTGGGCGGCAGCAGCGCGGCCATGGCGGCCAATGATGGCCAGGTCCGGGCCAACCAGCTGCTCGGCTCGGACCAGGAATACCGTGAGACCTGGGGCAAGGTGGTCCGCAAGCAGGAACGCTTGCCCGACTGGGTCATCAACCTGAGCGGCAGCTCGCCCCAGCAGATGTCGGCCGTCACCGAGGATGGCGACAAGTACCTGGTCGGTCCGGTCTGCGAATCCGAAGGCAACTGTACCTACAAACGGTTGATCGTCGCCTTCAGCTGGGACAAGGACGACGCCTACGGGATGCTGGTCGAGGTACCCGAGGGATTGCCGCAGGACAAGTCGCCGACGCGCCATGCCACGTACACGTGGTTGGGTGACCCGGACGATGGCATGAAGAAACTGCTCCAAGAGCAGTTGAAACGCGACCCGGCCTGGTACTGACCACCGATCGCGTCCAGTCATCAACGGAAGCTGAACCTTTTCCAGGTTGGAGCTTCTATGGTGCGCTGTCCTGATGAGGGTGCAGCGCATGACCAAGGGGCCGGGCTGTTTTGACCATCGGTGTCGAAGCGGCCTAGGGGTACAGGGAGTACCTCCTTTCGTGGGGCCGGGTCAGGCGAAGCGGCATCGGAAGCATCAGGTCGATCGACGCTCAGTGCTGTAGCGTCGATCGATCTGGCTTCCGAAGCGCTACTTCTTCACACCAGCGCCGTCTTCTTCCACGCCTGCCGTACATCTTTTTTTCTCCCCTCTGCGCATTTCACAAGCGTGTGCCTGCGTGCATTCGGATTGTCGAACAAATCGATCGCGTGTGGTCGTTCTTTCCATGCAGGGCCTGACAACGGCGTTCCATGACTGTTCGGCAATCCGAACGTACGTCTCTGCCAACCACGAAGTCACCAAGCGATCTTCTTTATCTCATGCCGATTCGGCATGGCCTACTCGTTTACGGCATTAGACGGGGGTGGCCGTCATCGCAATAGTTGCCGACTTTTTCACCGGGCCCAGTTCCCGGTGCCCGTGTCAGGTCTGCCGACCGCTCAGCGGATGTACCGCCCCGGGGTTCAGCGATTGTGTGCAGGAACCGCTCTAAATAGCGGTTTCCAGACAGATATCCAAGATGTGCAAACAAGAAGGTGAAGACATGAAGAAGGCAAAACTAAGCCTCGCTTGGCAGATTCTCATCGGCCTGGTCCTCGGCGTGGCCGTCGGTGCCCTGCTGAACCATTTCAGTGCCGAAAAGGCATGGTGGATCAGCAACGTGCTTCAACCGGCGGGTGACATCTTCATCCGCCTGATCAAAATGATCGTCGTACCGATCGTCATCTCCTCCCTGATCGTCGGCATCGCCGGTGTGGGCGATGCCAAGAAGCTGGGCAGCATCGGCCTTAAGACCATCCTGTACTTCGAGATCGTGACCACCGTCGCCATCGTGGTCGGCCTGCTCCTGGCCAACCTGTTCCATCCCGGCGCCGGGATCGACATGAGCACCCTGGGCACTGTGGACATTTCCAAGTACCAGGCGACAGCCGCAGAGGTGCAGCACGAACATGCCTTCATCGAAACCCTGCTCAACCTGATTCCGTCCAACATCTTCGCCGCACTGATGCGCGGCGAGATGCTGCCGATCATCTTCTTCTCGGTGCTGTTCGGTCTTGGCCTGTCGAGCCTGCAGGCGGACCTGCGCGAGCCGCTGGTACGTACGTTCCAGGGCGTTTCGGAAACCATGTTCAAGGTCACCCACATGATCATGAACTACGCGCCGATCGGTGTGTTCGCCCTGATCGCCGTGACGGTCGCCAACTTCGGCTTCTCTTCGCTGCTGCCATTGGCCAAGCTGGTCCTGCTGGTGTACTTCGCCATCGCCTTCTTCGCCTTCATGGTGCTGGGCCTGATCGCCCGTCTGTTCGGCTTCTCGATCCTCAAGATCATGCGCATCATGAAAGACGAACTGATCCTGGCCTATTCCACCTCGAGCTCGGAAACGGTGCTGCCGCGGGTGATCGAGAAGATGGAGGCCTACGGTGCGCCCAAGTCCATCTGCAGCTTCGTGGTGCCGACCGGCTACTCGTTCAACCTCGATGGCTCGACCCTGTACCAGAGCATCGCGGCCCTGTTCATCGCGCAGTTGTACGGCATCGACCTGTCGATCAGCCAGCAGTTGCTGCTGGTGCTGACGCTGATGGTGACCTCCAAGGGCATCGCCGGTGTGCCGGGTGTCTCCTTCGTGGTGCTGCTGGCTACCCTGGGCAGCGTCGGTATCCCGCTGGAAGGCCTGGCCTTCATCGCCGGTGTCGACCGCATCATGGACATGGCCCGTACGGCGTTGAACGTGGTCGGCAACGCCCTGGCGGCGCTGGTGATCGCGCGCTGGGAGGGCATGTATGACGCAGCCAAGGGCGAGGCCTACTGGCATTCCCTGCCGCATCGCGACAAGCAGGCTTCGTCGGCGGTGGTTGGCGAAGCCGCCAAGCGCTGAGACGTCTCCCACGGCTCACTGGCAGGTGAGCCGTCCCCGGACCTGATGGGGGTTGTCTCCCGTCAGGCCATCCCCTCGCTCACTGAAGCCTGACGCCGCAATGCGTTATCATCGCCCGCATTTCACAAAGGGTGGCGCGCATGCTCAATGGCCTCTGGCTTGGCTTTTTCCTGGTGGCGGCCGTCTCGGCCATGGCCCAGTGGCTGTTCGCAGGCAACGCTGGCATCTTCGCCGCGATGGTCGAAAGCATTTTCGCCATGGCCAAGCTGTCGGTGGACGTCATGGTGCTGATGTTCGGTACCCTCACGCTCTGGCTGGGGTTTCTGAAGATCGCCGAGCAGGCCGGTATCGTCGAGTGGCTGGCCAAGGTGCTCGGTCCGCTGTTCGCCCGGCTCATGCCGGAGGTGCCACCCGGTCACCCTGCCCTGGGGCTGATCACCCTGAACTTCGCCGCCAATGGCCTGGGCCTGGACAATGCCGCCACGCCCATCGGGTTGAAGGCCATGCGGGCGCTGCAGGAACTCAACCCCAGCGCGACCACCGCCAGCAATGCGCAGATCCTGTTCCTGGTGCTCAATGCCTCGTCGCTGACCCTGCTGCCGGTCACTATCTTCATGTACCGCACCCAGCAAGGCGCGCCGGATCCGACCCTGGTGTTCCTGCCGATCCTGCTGGCGACCAGCGTCTCCACCGTGGTGGGCCTGCTGTCGGTCGCCGTCATGCAGCGGCTGCGGCTGTGGGACCCGGTGGTGCTGGCCTACCTGGTGCCCGGCGCCCTGTTGCTGGGCGGTTTCATGGCCGTGCTCGCCACGCTGTCGACCGCTGCCCTGGCCACCCTGTCGTCCATTCTCGGCAACCTGACCCTGTTCGGCGTGATCATGCTGTTCCTGACCATTGGCGCGCTGCGGCGGGTGAAGGTATATGAAGCGTTCGTGGAAGGGGCCAAGGAAGGCTTCGACGTGGCCAAGAGCCTGCTGCCCTACCTGGTGGCCATGCTCTGCGCCGTCGGCGTGCTGCGCGCCTCCGGTGCCCTGGACCTGGCCCTGGACGGCATCCGCCATGCCGTGCAGTGGATGGGGCTGGACACACGTTTCGTCGACGGCTTGCCCACGGCGTTGGTCAAGCCTTTCTCCGGCAGCGCTGCTCGGGCATTGCTGATCGAGACCATGCAGGCCAAAGGTGTGGACAGTTTCCCCGCGCTGGTGGCGGCGACCATCCAGGGCAGCACCGAGACCACCTTCTACGTGCTGGCCGTGTACTTCGGCGCGGTGAGGATCCAGCGTGTCCGGCACGCTGTCGGGTGTGCACTGCTGGCCGAGTTCTCTGGCGTGGTCGCGGCGATCCTGGTCTGCTACTGGTTCTTCGCCTGAGGCGCTGTCATGCGCTGGCCAAGGACATGCACGGCGTGTGCGACACGGGTCACGTGCGCTGGGCCCCCTGAGTGACCTTGAAGCGCAGCACGCCGATGACCTGACCGTCTTCGGTCAGCACCCTCACCTGCCAGCGCCCGGTAGGATCTGGGGGGAAGTTCTGCTTGTGGGTCCAGGCCCGGTAGCCTTCCTTGCGCCCTCCGTGGATGTCCAGGGCGATGCGATCGACTTCCTGGCCGTTGAACTGCCAGACGTGGTAGATGCGCTCGTCGAGGCCCCGGGGGGCATTGATGGCCGTGTAGGCGTACAGCCCGTTGCTTCTCAACTGGTCCACGTTGACCTCCTTGAGCGAATCGCCGGGCTCACGGCCCTGTACCTGGGTACTCACGGCGACCTCGGTCATCCACAAGGTGGCCGGCGGAACCCAGGAGCGCAGCAGCCAGCCCCCTGCACCGACCGCCAGGGTCAGCCCCAGCACTGCCAGCGCACGGCGCCAGCCGGTGATCGGGAAGCTGCTGGCCAGGCTCGGGAAGGACAGCAGCATGGCGATGCCCAGCGCCAGCTTGAAGCTCTCGGCGGTGGTCAGGTGCAGGATGATCGGCAAGGCCGTCAACAGCGCGGCGAACAGCGTCAGGGTGTGCAGGGCCATGAACAGCCAGCGCCGTGGCGCCAGCCACTTGTAGTAGAGCGGGTCGATGATCGAGACCAGGCCGGCCGCCGCCAAGAGGCCTGTGAATACCAGCTGGCCGCTGTTCCACGTGGTGGTGACGAAGAAGAACGGCAGCACGAAGAACAGACTTTCCTGGTGGATCATCTGGGTGGCGTAGCGCAGCAGCGGCTGCGGGATCTCGCGCTTGAAGGCACGTGCGAACAGTCGGGTCAGGGTGTTCTCGAGCATCAGCCAGACCCAGCTGACCAGCATCACCACGGCGATCCAGCTGGCCAGGCTGGCCTGGCGATCGACCAGGATGAAGCTGCCGATACCGGACAGGAAACCACCCAGGGCGATGACGCCCGGATAGCGCTTGAGCAGCTCGATCAGGCGGTGCAGCCAGAGAGAAAGTCGTGACATCGATGAGGACTGCATGGGAAACCTCGCACAGCATACCGTCGATTCAGCGCCGCCGTGTAGCGCCGCTCGGGCGGGCCTGGGGGGCGCGTTGGCGCCGACGGCGCCGACGTCGACGCAGCCAGATCAGGGCCAGCACCAGGGCGACCAGCAGAGCCAGCACACCATACAGCCCATCGTCGCCCAGCAGCGGCGCCTCGATACGCACGTACCCCGGCTCTTCCAGCAGGGCCTTGAGTCCTGCGTTGGCGTCTTCGAGGGTGACCTCGCGCAGGGTGCTGGCCGGGTCGGCCACACGACCGTCGGCATAGGCGTTGAGCGCGCCCCAGTAATAGTCGGCCAGCGCCGGATTGCCCTGGGTCGTCCAACGTTCCCGGGCGATCGCGGCTTGCTGGATACGGGCGAAGGTCTTCGGGTCCAGACCGTCGTGGCGCAGATGCTCGAACAGGCCTTGCAGGGCCTCGACGGCCTGATCCACATCGCCCCGCTCGAGGTCCGCGTTGAGGCTGAGCATGCCGCTATCGCCGAAGCTCTGGCGTTTCACCGAAGGACCATAGGACAGGCCCTGCTTGAGTCGCAGCTGGTCATACAGAGCCCAGTCGAGGTAGCGTGCCACCAGCTCCAGGGTCTGGTCATGGGCGGTGTCCAGTACCGGCTCGATGAACAGCCAGTGCAGCTTGACGTTGTCGCCGACCCAGCCTCGCACCAGCTCGCGGCGCGGTTCGGCCTGCTCGGTGATGCTGTCCAGTGCGCGGCGGTCTTCCGGCTCGGTCGCCGGCAGCTCGCCGTAGGTGCGCTCCAGGTAGGCCGGCAACAGCTTGTCCAGGCCACCGACCACGATCAGGCTCATGTTGTTGGCGGCATACCAACGGTTGCGCAGGTCCTCGACCTGTTTCAGGGTCATGGCCTGCACGTCGGAGCGCTCACTGCATTTAAGGCCCAGTTCGGTGGCCAGTTGGTCGCTGGCGGGGTGACCGATGTCCTGACGGTCCAGCCAGCGCTGGAGGTGTCCGTAGTGGCCGCCGTCCTCGCGCTCGATGATCTGCTTGGCGGTTGCCAGGTCTTTCTCGTCGAAGCGGGTATCGCGAATGATCTCCAGCAGCAAATCCAGGACCTTGCGCTGGTTGCGGGCGGGCGCTTCGATGACGAAGGTGGTATCGGCACTGCTGGTGAAGGCGTTCCATTCGCCGCCCAGCGCCTGCATGCGTGCCTCCAGCCCGCCTTCGTCCTGCCCGTCCAGGCCGCTGAACAGCATGTGCTCGAGCAGGTGGGGCAGCTCGCGCTGGTCGCAGCCGAAGTCGTCCAACCCGACGCCTACCACCAGGCGGATGGACACATGGTCGCGTTCGTAGCCCGACTTGAGCAGGACCTGCAGGCCATTGGGCAGCAGGTAGCCTTCCACGCGCGAGCGGTCGAGGGCGAAACTGGGGAGCGCACAGAGCAACAGCACAACGAACATCAGGCAACGCATGGGCAAGCTTCCAGGCCAGTCTGCGTCGAAGACGCGTTCAGGGCAGGCGGGTTTCATCCGGCACGGTGTCGAGCATCAGCCCACCCGTGTCCGAGCCACCCAGTACCACATAGGCACTGCTGCAAAACAAAGAGTTCAACCGCTTCATGTCGGCGATCAGCTCCAGGTGCAGGGAACTGGTCTCGATGCTTTGCACGACGCGGCGTTGCAGACGGCTGACATGAGCGTGTGCCAGACGCCGTTCCTGCGCACGAAACCGGCGCTTTTCCCGCAGCAGTTGCCGTGCGCTGTCTGGGTCGGCGCTGAGCAGGACCGACAGGCCCAGGCGCAGGTTGGCCTGCAAGGGCTGTTGCAAGGTGGTCAGCTCTTCAAGCCCCACCTCGGAAAACGCGCGGCGCTGGGCCGTCTTCTGCTGTTGGATCTTGCGCAACATGCGTTCGATCACGTCGCTGGCCAGCTTGAGGTTGATGGCCAATTCGATCACTTCGGCCCAGCGTCGGCTGTCCTGCTCGGGCAGGTCCTCGCGGGGCATCCGGGCCAGGTAGTGCTTGATGGCGTTGTACAGCACATCCACTTCTTCGCTGAGCTGGCGCGCCTGCCGGGGCAAGGCGCTGCCGTCGCCCCGCAACGCCTGGCGCAGGACGTCCAGCAAGCTGTCGACCAGATCGCCCAGGCGCAGGGTCTCGCGCACCGAATTGGCCAGGGCCAGGCTGGGGGTCTCCAGCGCGGTCGGGTCCAGATGACGCGGCTGCGCGGCATTGACCGGCTCGCGACGGTCGGGCAGCCAGGCCTCGCACAGCCTGGCCATCAGCCCGACCGTGGGCAACAGCAGGACGCAGCGCAGGGTGTTGTAGAGCAGGTGAAAGCCGATCACCAGTTCCTGGGCGCGCAGGTTCAAGGTCTGCATCCAGTCCACCAGCGGGCTCAGTACGGGGATCACCAGCAGCAGGCCGATCAGCTTGTACAGCAGGCTGCCGAGTGCGACCCGGCGGCCGGCGGCGTTCTGCAAGGTGGCCGTGAGAAAGGCCAACAGGCCGCTGCCGATGTTGGCGCCGATCACCAGGCCGATGGCCACTGGCAGGCCGATCAGGTCGGCACCGGCCAGGGTGGCGGTCAGCAGGACGGCTGCCAGGCTGGAGTACGACACCAGCGCGAACAGGGCGCCGACCAGCGCGTCCAGCAGGATGTCGCCGGTCAGCGACGCGAACAGCACCTGCACGCCCTGGGACTGGGTGATGGGCGTCGCAGCCTGGACGATCAGCTGCAGCGCCAGGATGATCAGGCCCAGCCCGATGCCGACCCGGCCCAGCTGCCCGGCCTGGGTCTGCTTGCGCGACAGGAAGAAGATCACCCCCAGGAAGATCAGCAGCGGCGAAAGCCACGACAGGTCGAAGGTCAGCACCCTGGCCATCAGCGCCGTGCCGACGTCGGCGCCAAGCATGATCGCCAGGGCCGGCGTCATGCTCATCAGGCCTTGGCCGACGAATGAGGTGACCAGCATCGCCGTGGCATTGCTGCTCTGTACCAGGGCGGTCACGCCGATGCCGGCCAGGAAGGCCAGGGGCCGCCGGCTCATGTTCTGCCCCAGCACGCGGCGCAGGCTCGAGCCGTAGACCCGCAGGATGCCCGTGCGCACGATGTGGGTGCCCCAGACCAGCAGGGTGACGGCAGACAGCAGGTCGAGCAAGGTCAGCATGGCCAGGTCCCCCAATGACGCCTGGCCCGGTGGCCAGCGATTGCATGGTACTGATTTAAGCTGTAGTCGCTGCCCGGTCAGGTCGCCAGCGCGCACGCCCGATCAAGGCCAAGGACGGCTCAGAAACGAACAAGGCCGCACGAGGCGGCCTTGTTCGACGAGCACGTCCTGGCCTCAATGGCCGGCGGTGTCCTTGAGCTTGACTGCTTCGGCGGCCTCACCCTTCTTGCGCGCGATCGAGGTGCGCATCCGGATGTTGATGGCCTCCACGGCCAGCGAGAAGGCCATGGCGAAGTACACGTAGCCCTTGGGCACGTGCACATCGAAGGCTTCGGCGATCAGCACCGTACCCACGACGATCAGGAAGGACAGCGCCAGCATCTTCAGCGACGGGTGCTTGTCGATGAAGTCGGCGATGGTGCCAGCGCACAGCATCATCACCAGCACGGCGACGATGATCGCGGCGATCATCACCGGCACGTGGGACACCATGCCCACTGCCGTGATCACCGAGTCCAGGGAGAACACGATGTCGATGATGGCGATCTGCACGATGGTGTAGAAGAACTTGCCTCCGCCGCCTTTGGGCTCTTCGGACGCTTCTTCCTCACCTTCCAGGCCATGGAAGATCTCCTGGGAGCTTTTCCACAACAGGAACAGGCCGCCGAAGAACAGGATCAGGTCACGTCCGGAAATACCCTGGCCCAGGACCACGAACAGGTCGGCGGTCAGGCGCATGACCCAGGTGATCGAGAGCAGCAGCAGGATGCGTGTGACCATGGCCAGGGCCAGGCCGAAGATGCGCGTGCGGGGCTGCATGTGCTTGGGCATGCGGCTGACCAGGATCGAGATCATGATGATGTTGTCGATCCCGAGCACGATCTCGAGCGCGGTCAGCGTGAAAAAGGCAACCCAGATTTCTGGGCTGGTCAGCCATTCCATGTCAATTCCTTCGGGCGATGGGGGCGACGCCCCGAGAAGACGGGGCGTGCAGTGTGAGGTCGTTGTACTACAGACTGCTGAACAGCGGGAAGATCCCCATCAGCAACGCGGCGAACATTATGCACAGGCAGACCAGCACTGCCCACTTGAGGGTGAAACGCTGGTGGTCGCCGAACTCGATGCCGGCCAGGGCCACCAGCAGGTAGGTGGAGGGTACCAGGGGGCTGAGCAGGTGCACGGGCTGGCCGACGATCGAGGCACGGGCCATTTCCACCGGGGTGATGCCGTAATGCGCGGCGGCTTCGGAAAGCACCGGCAGCACGCCGTAGTAGAACGCGTCGTTGGACATGAAGAACGTGAACGGCATGCTGACGATCGCGGTGATCACCGCCAGGTAAGGGCCGAGGGCATCCGGGATGACCGCCAGCAGGCTCTTGGACATGGCGTCGACCATGCCGGTTCCCGACAGGATACCGGTGAAGATCCCGGCGGCGAAGATCAGCCCGGTAACGGCCAGGACGCTGCCGGCATGGGCGGCGATCCGGTCCTTCTGCTGTTGCAGGCATGGGTAGTTGACGATCATGGCGATGCTGAAGGCGATCATGAACAGCACCGGCAGCGGCAGCAGGCCGGCGATCAGCGCCACCATCAGCACCAGCGTCAGGGCGGCGTTGAACCACAGCAGCTTGGGCCGCCGGGCTTCCGGGAACTGCGAGACGCTGATCTGGCTGTGGTCGGTGTCATCGGTCGGCAGGCTCAGCTCGCCCAGGCGTGCGCGCTCGCGCTTGCCATAGGCGTAGGCGATGCCGAGGATCGCCAGCACGCCGAAGGCCATGGCCGGGATCATCGGCACGAAGATGTCGGACGGGTCGACGTGCAGGGCGCTGGCGGCACGGGCGGTCGGCCCGCCCCAGGGCGTCATGTTCATCACGCCGCCGGCCAGGATGATCAGGCCGGCCATGATCCGTGGGCTCATGCCCAGTCGGCTGTACATCGGCAGCATGGCCGCGCAGCAGATCATGTAGGTGGTGGCGCCGTCACCGTCCAGCGAGACCACCAGGGCCAGCACGGCGGTACCGACCGACACCTTGAGCGGGTCACCCTTGACCAGCTTGAGGATCTTGCGCACGGCCGGGTCGAACAGGCCGGAGTCGATCATCAGGGCGAAATACAGGATGGCGAACATCAGCATCACGCCCGTGGGCGCCAGCTTGCTGATGCCTTGCAGCATCATCGGCCCGATGTCGGCGGAGAAACCACCGAACAGGGCGAACAGGATCGGTACCAGGATCAGCGCGATCAAGGCCGACAGGCGCTTGGTCATGATCAGGTACATGAAGGTGATGACCATGGCAAAGCCGAGGAAGGTCAGCATGGCGGTACTCCAGGCGTGGCGCGGCGAAAGTCAGGACGATTCGGGGCGGATCAGCGGGGTTGGCGCTGCGCGAGGAGGGGCGGACGGAATGCGGGGTGCAGGCGGGCACGGAAGGACATCGGAATCACCATTGTTGTTGTTGATTTGAGCCGCGTCAGGGTTTTTCCTGACCGCTGGCCGACCGGTCTTGTGCCGGTGGTGTCCTAATCCTATTGCCGAAAGCTTTCACCGAGCTTTCGCTTCACGAAAGCTGACCGGAGGACGTATGTCGACTGTGCTGGAAGGTGGGTGCCATTGCGGCGCACTGCGCTATCGGGTCGAGGGCGATCTGTCGGACGTCGCCCATTGCCATTGCTCGATCTGCCGCAGGACCAGCGGGGCGCCCGTGCTGACCTGGCTGACCGTGCCGCGCTCGGGCTTTCACTGGCTGCAGGGCACACCGCGTCGCTACACGGCGCCCTCGAGCTGCGTGCGGTGTTTCTGCGGCGAGTGCGGTGCGCAGGTGGCGCTGCTGACCCAGCGTTGCCCGGATATCGTGGATGTGACGGTCGGTACGCTGGATGAGCCGGAGCAGGTCAGGCCGCGGGGGCATGTCTGGCTCGACAGCCGCTTGTCGTGGCTGCACCTGGACGAACACCTGCCCGGCGAGCAGGGCGAGACGCTCGGGTGTGACGTGGTGGAAGATCATGTGGCCGAGAACCTGGGGCGGATCGAGTAGGTCGGGTCGAGGCTGGGCGGGCGAAGCAGGGATGACCGCTTCCGCCATGCCATGGCGCAGGAATCGAGCCAAAGACAGCGGCTCCCTCAGGCGAGCGGTACCGGCAACCTGTTGCCTGTTGCCTGTTGCCTGATGCTTGAGGTGGGCTGGTTTCGTGGGCCCTGCGGGCCCAATCGCGGCACTGGGGCCGCCCACATGGACCGTGATTGACAGCACCGCTACGTCGAGTTAGAAGCGGCCCCAGAGGTCGTGCCGAGGCACCTCCCCCCTCGACGCCTTGAAGCAGGGACGCAGGGCAGGCGTCGCTGCGTCAAGGCAGCTCCAGCCCCCCTGCCGCCTTGTGCAGCCCACGCAGGTGCTCGCCGATCTGCTTCACGTTCCCTTCCACGGCCACGATGGCGGCGGCTCGCGCAGGCTCGAGCAAGGCGCGGATTTCCTGGTCCAGGTGGGTACTGAGCCGGTTCAACTGGGCCTGGCGGTCACGACTCACCGTCTGCAAGGCACTGCGCTCGTCGTCCTGGGGCAGTCCGTAGCCGGTATTCGGCAGCAGCTCGGCCGGACGGCTGAGGAAGCCGCTGTTGGCGAGGATCTGCTGCAAGGCTGCATTGGCCTTGTCGATGGTGCCGTCCTGGAGCGCCTGGGCATTGAGGTAGCGTTGCTTGACCTCGTCCTGGGCCAGCAGCAACTGACGGCGCAGGCTGGCCTGCTCCAGCAGCAGGAGGGCCGCGCTGGTGCGCAGGTCCGCCTGGGCGAACCAAGGCCGACGCGCCTCGGGTTCCAGCGCCAGCCAGTCTTCGACCGTGGGCTGAGGTACCGGCAACTGCTGCTTGAGCACCTTGAACATCGCCTGGTAGCGGTCGCGGTACGAGTCGAACCGGTATCCCAGGCGCAGTGCCTCGCGCGGGTCGTCCAGCACGCGGGTGTCGGCCAGCCCACGGCTCTCGAGCACCTCGAGCAGCCCATTGGGCATGATGCTGTCCAGGTCGTTGAGACGCGGGTCCCCGGTCCCGCTGCGCAACAGCTTGAGTGTTTCGACCGCGCAGTTGTTGGAAATGAAGTAGTAGCTGCCGTCGTAGCTCCAGTGCATCTCGGCCGCCTGGCGGACCAGATTCTCCAGCGCAGGACGGTCCAGCTTGAGCGGCACCGAGGCCAGGCTGCGCAGCTCGGTCTTGGTGTACTCGTCGATCACCTGGCCCAAGGGCAACACGAACAGCCGCGAGGGGTAGGCACCGGTGAGCCCGTCCCAGCTCGACAGCTGGACGTCATTGACGAAAGCCCGGTACGACAGCACCAGGTGCTGGTCCAGATCGAGGCGACAGTCCGGTCCGCGAGGCCGTCCTGGCGCGCAGATGACCAAGCGCAACATGCTGTGTCCCCAGCGGCTGACCCAGTTCTGGTTGGCCTCAGCGAGCAGGTAGTCGACGGCATAGACGCGCTCTGGGTCGATCTCGCCCAGCGGTTCGCGGGCGAAGTCATTGCCGGCGTTGAGGAACGGCAGGCCCTTGGGGCAGGCCGACTGTGCGGGTGTCCAACCGAAACGCTCGGCGAGGTAAGCGTTCATGGCCGGACGTCGGCAGCCATAGCTCGGGTCGAGCAGGAAGTACTCCATGTTGACCGCGACAAATTCCTTGGGGCTGTCCAGCTCGTAGCTGTCTGGACTGCGTGCGACTTGGCCGTTGTGGCGCTCGCGTTCACCACGCCGGCCCACGTACTGCGGCCAGCCCGCCACATCGAGCAGGCGTGGGTCGTCGCTCAGGGTGAAGCGTCGTTCGGTCTGACCGCGGCACTCCTGGGGCAGGCCGACGGCGCCCAGGGTCTCGTGCTGGCGTCGGCAGCGGTTGATCACGCGGCGTTCGGCCTCGGGCCATAGGCGCGCTCGATCGTAGACATGGGTCAGTTCGTGCAGGACCGTGGCCAGCAACTCCTGGCGTACTGTGCCGTGGGTGCGGCCCGTTGAGGCCGTGGCGGCGCTGCCATCGACCAGGCCCGGCAGCAGCCGGGCATTGAGGGTCAGCGTGGCATTCGGCGAGGCCTGACCGTAGGCGTCGTGCCGCATGCCCGAGGCCCAGCTGACCTGGACCGTGCGGTCCAGGCGCTGTTTGAACGACGGCGGCAGTTTCGCCAGTGCTTCGTCGAGCAGGGCCTGGGTCGCCTGGCGTTGGGGGGCGTCGAGATCCTGCACCTGCATCTGTAAGTGCAGGTCAGCCAGGACGGGCGTGCCGAGCAGCGTCAGAGCGCAGCCGAGCAGCCAGGCACGCAGCCGCCTCACAGGGACAGGATGGCTTCGGCCAGGACCTGGTCGCTGGCCTCGCGCGCTTCAGGGACGCGCTGACGCAAGGTAGTGAAGGCGGCTTCGAGCTGGGCACCGCGGATATCGCCACGGCTGGCGACGAAGCTGGCCGCATCGTCACGGGCTTCGCGCACGACTTTGGAATCGCGGATCGAGGTGGTGGTGTCCGAGGTGAAGTCGATCGAGCGGCCGAAGGCACGCACGATGATGTTGCTGGTGGCCACCAGGGTCTGGGCATGGGCCACGTCGGCCAGGAGCAGGAAGCCGAGAGCGGCGGCGATCAGCGGTTTACGCATGGAGCATCTCCGGAAAGGACAGGACATCGAGGAATGGTCATTGGACGAGAATTGCCCGCGCCAGTTCAAGGTCATCGTGGGTCTGCGCAGGCAGTGCATGGCGCAGGTGGTCGAGCGCAGCACGCAGGCGCACACCCTCTACCTGGCCGTCGGTCGCCACGAACACGGCGGCATCGTCGCGCGCCTGGCGCACGAGCTTGCTGTCGAAGGGCCCGGTGGTGACCTGGCTGGTCGCATAGCCTGAGATCACCAGGCCTTGGGTCGTGGCATCGAAGGCCTGTGCGCTGTCGAGGCAGATGCAGAGCAGCAGAAAGGATAGAACCTGACGCATGGAACGTTTCACACGGATCTCGAACGGGAGCAGGACGTCGCGCTGGGTGCGCGACGGTATTGCAGACTTCAATGGGCCAGAATGGCCTGTGCCAGCTGGGCGTCACTGGCCTGCAGCGTGGGGGCCTGCTGGCGCAGGTAGGCGAACGCGCTTTCCAGCTTGGCACCGCGGATAGCCCCCTGGCTGCCCACGAAACTGGCGGCATCGTCACGTGCGGCTTCGACGATCTTGTTATCACGCAGCGAAGACGAGGCATCGGAAGTGGCATCGGTCGAGGCGGCAATGCCTCGTACCAGCGAGTCGGTCGTGACGACGAAGCTGGAGGCCTGGGCCATGCCGGCCAGGGCCAAGAGGGCGACGCCGCCGAGCAGAGAAAGACGAGGCATGGGACAACTCCTAAAGGGAAAGACAGAGGATGAACGTCTAAAGCGGACTGTAGGACAATCGCCGCGATTTCGGTAGCCAGGGTAGAGCAAGACTATCACGGGAGTTGGACCGATAGGCGCAGGTAGTCTGTACAACTGTACTTGTCGTTAATGATTTTATGCGAACTGTTATGTTCGTGCGTCGGCGCGCTTTTCTCAAGACCAAAAAAAACCCGCCGTGATGTCCACGACGGGTTTCTCTGAAGGTGCTGGCGGGGCCGGCGACCTGCTTAACGCCAGAACGGCTTGCTCAGCTCTTGCTGGCGCTGGGCTTCGCTGATACCGGCATCGGCCAGCAGGCGGGCGTCCAGTCGAGCCAGTTGACGGCGGCTGGAAACGCGACGCTGCCACAGCAGCAGGTTGGAGGCGACGCGCAGGGGCAGCGACGCTTTGGATTCTTGGGTGTTGGTTTCGAAAACCAGGCCGGAACTGAGGGTACGTTCCATGATGAGTCATCCTTCCGCTTGTGGCGGCATCGAGTAAGTGATTTCAACTGATGCCAATGATCCTCCTCTCGCGTCCATTACTGTAGGTACAGTTAGGGGGTATTGCAGTGCCTCAGTTAACTGTTGACGACGACTGTTGCACTGGTAATTTGCACAACTGTACTGGTCTGCACCATAAGGGTGCTTACCTGATGGGAAAATTGAGACTTCGACTGGAAATTTGAAGAATTACCGTAACAGTAGAACAGTTTTATTCAGAACAGTCGGCCGTTGTCTTTCAGGTACGGCACGGGCGCTTCGGCAAAGACGACGAAGCCTGGCCCCGTCGCTGTTGGGCGACGTTCGGCCAGGCTTCGAAACGGCCTTAGACCGCCAGCATGCGTCCCGTGATTTCCAGGTTGTCATGCCAGGCCAGCGCTTCGCGAAGCAGGTGGGGCGTGTGCCCGCCCCGTGCGCAGGCACGCTCGAAGTAGTCGTTCAAGGCCGCGCGGTAGTCCGGGTGCACACAGTTATCGATGATTGCGCGCGCCCGTTCCCGTGGCGCCAGCCCGCGCAAGTCGGCCAAGCCCTGCTCGGTCACCAGAATGTCCACATCGTGCTCGGTGTGGTCCACGTGACTGACCATCGGCACCACGCTGGAAATCGCACCGCCCTTGGCGATCGACTTGGTGACGAAGATCGCCAGGTGGGCGTTGCGGGCGAAGTCGCCGGAGCCGCCAATGCCGTTCATCATCCGGGTGCCGCAGACGTGGGTGGAGTTGACGTTGCCATACAGGTCGAACTCCAGCGCCGTGTTGATACCGATGATGCCGAGCCGGCGTACTACTTCCGGGTGGTTGGAGATCTCCTGCGGCCGCAGCACCAGCTTGTCCTTGTAGCGCTCGAGGTTGCCGAAGACATCGGCATTGCGGCGTTCGGACAGGGTGATCGAGCTGCCCGAGGCAAAGCTCAGCTTGCCAGCATCGATCAGGTCGAAGGTGGAGTCCTGCAGGACTTCGGAGTACATCGTCAGGTCTTCGAACGGCGACTCGATCAAGCCGCACATCACCGCGTTGGCGATGCTGCCGATACCGGCCTGCAAAGGGCCGAGACGGTTGGTCATGCGGCCGCCCTGCACTTCACGCTTGAAGAAGTCGATCAGGTGATCGGCGATGGCCTGGGTTTCGCTGTCCGGGGGCAGGACGGTCGAGGGCGAGTCGGGCTGTTCGCTGATGACAATGCCGACGATCTTGGCCGGGTCGATGGCGATCGCCGTGCTGCCGATGCGATCGTCGACCTTCACCAGCGGAATCGGGGTGCGGGTCGGACGGTACGTCGGAATATAGATGTCATGCAACCCTTCGAGGTTGGCATTGTGCGACAGGTTGATCTCGACGATGACCTGCTTGGCGAAGATGGCGAAGCTGGCCGAGTTGCCCACCGACGTGGTTGGCACGATGTGCCCTTGCTCGGTAATGGCCACGGCTTCGATGACCGCGATGTCCGGCAGGGTGAGCTGCTGGTTGCGCAACTGCTCCACGGTCTCGGACAAGTGCTGGTCGATGAACATCACCTGGCCATCGTTGATGGCCTTGCGCAACGTGCTGTCCACCTGGAAGGGCATGCGCCGGGCCAGCACACCGGCCTCGGTCAGTTGCTTGTCCAGGTCGTTGCCCAGGCTGGCGCCGGTCATCAGGCTGATCTTCAGGGGCGACTGACGCGCCCGTTCGGCCAGGGCGCGTGGCACGGCCTTGGCTTCACCTGCGCGGGTGAAGCCGCTCATGCCGACGGTCATGCCGTTCTGGATCAGGCTGGCGGCGTCGGCCGCGCTCATGACCTTGTCATGCAGGGAGGGCAAGCGGATACGATCACGGTACATGGTTGTTATCTCGGGCTGCTCAAGCTAGATGCGCAGTCTAGTGATTTCGCCCTGCCCCGTCCCGCGACCAAGGTCGAATGCCGCTGCCCGTACGTCCCCGTGTGCCTGGACAGGTCCTGACACGCAGCAGCGCAATGGGTACGGCATTCGCCCTGGGGCTTACTCCACGGCCTTGACCATGTCCTCCAGCACCTTCTTGGCGTCGCCGAACACCATCATGGTCTTGTCCAGGTAGAACAGCTCGTTGTCCAGGCCGGCATAGCCGCTGGCCATCGAACGCTTGTTGACGATGATGGTCTTGGCCTTGAACGTCTCCAGGATCGGCATGCCGGCGATCGGCGACTTGGGGTCGTTCTTGGCTGCCGGGTTGACCACATCGTTGGCCCCCAGTACCAGGACCACGTCGGCCTGGCCGAACTCGGCGTTGATGTCTTCCATCTCGAACACCTGGTCGTACGGCACCTCGGCTTCGGCCAGCAGTACGTTCATGTGCCCCGGCATGCGACCGGCCACCGGGTGGATCGCGTACTTGACCGTGACCCCCTGGTGGGTCAGCTTTTCGGTCAGCTCCTTCAAGGCGTGCTGGGCGCGTGCCACGGCCAGGCCGTAACCCGGTACGATGATCACGCTGTCGGCGTTGCTGAGCAGGAAGGTCGCATCGTCGGCCGAGCCGGAGCGGGTCGGACGCTGTTCCTGAGCGCCCGCAGGGCCACCGCTTTCGACATCGCCACCAAAGCCACCGAGGATGACGTTGAAGAACGAGCGGTTCATGGCCTTGCACATGATGTAGGACAGGATCGCCCCGCTGGAACCCACCAGCGAACCGGCGATGATCAGCATGGCGTTGTTCAGCGAGAAGCCGATCCCGGCAGCGGCCCAGCCCGAATAGCTGTTGAGCATCGACACCACGACCGGCATGTCGGCGCCGCCGATCGGGATGATGATCAGCACGCCCATGACGAACGCCAGGACCAGCATCAGCGTGAACGCGCTGTAGTGACCGGTGAAGGTGAACAGCAGACCCAGCGCCACGGTGATCAGGCCCAGGATCAGGTTGAGTGTGTGCTGGCCGACGAACTGCACCGGCGCACCCTGGAACAGGCGGAAGCGGTATTTGCCCGACAGCTTGCCAAAAGCGATCACCGAACCGGAGAAGGTGATGGCGCCAATGGCCGCGCCGAGGAACAGTTCGAGGCGGTTGCCGGTGGGAATCGGGTCTGCGATGCCGGCGACGATCCCCAGCGATTGCGGCTCGAGGACCGCAGCGATGGCGATGAATACTGCCGCCAGACCGATCATGCTGTGCATGAAGGCGACCAGCTCGGGCATCTTGGTCATTTCCACGCGCTTGGCCATGATCGAGCCGGCCGTGCCGCCCACCAGCAGGCCCAGGACCACGTAGCCGATGCCGACCGAGCCCATCTGCGCGCCAAGCTTGTAGACCAGCCCGACCGTGGTGAGGATAGCCAGGCTCATACCGACCATGCCGAACAGGTTGCCGCGCCGCGAGGTGGTCGGGTGCGACAGGCCCTTGAGTGCCTGGATGAAGCAGATCGAGGCGATCAGGTAGAGCAGCGTTACCAGGTTCATGCTCATGGTTGCTTGCGCTCCTCGGTCTTGGCTTTCTTCTTGAACATCTCCAGCATGCGCCGCGTCACCAGGAAGCCGCCGAACACGTTGACCGCGGCCAGGGCTACGGCCAGCGTGCCCATCACCTTGCCGGCCGGCGTCACCGTGAGGGCCGCCGCCAGCATGGCGCCGACGATCACGATGGCCGAGATGGCGTTGGTCACGGCCATCAGAGGGGTGTGCAGGGCGGGCGTGACGTTCCACACCACGTGGTAACCCACATAGATCGCCAGCACGAAGATGATCAGGTTGTACAACCCGTCTGAAATCAGCATGTCTTGCATGGTTCTGGCTCCTCAGGCAGCGGCGCGGCTGATGCTGCCATCACGGCACATCAGGCAGGCGGCGACGATGTCGTCTTCAAGGTCGATCGAAAGCGTGGCCTGCGGCGTGCAGACCAGCTTGAGGAAGTCCAGCAGGTTGCGCGCGTACAAGGCCGAGGCGTCGGCCGCGACCTGGGCGGGCAGATTGGTCGGCCCGACGATGATCACGCCCTGCTCCACCACCACTTGGTCGGCCACCGTCAACGGGCAGTTGCCCCCTTGGGCGGCCGCCAGATCGACGATCACCGAGCCTGGCTTCATCTGTGCGACCGTCTCGGCGCTGATCAGCGTCGGCGCCTGGCGGCCCGGAATCAGCGCCGTGGTGATGACGATGTCGGCCTGCTTGGCGCGCTCGTGCACGGCCAGGGCCTGACGCTGCATCCAGCTGGCAGGCATGGGGCGCGCGTAACCGCCGACGCCCTCGGCGCAGGCGCGCTCCTCATCGGTCTCGTAGGGGACGTCGATGAATTTGGCGCCCAGTGATTCGATCTGCTCCTTGACCGCCGGGCGCACATCCGATGCCTCGATCACCGCGCCTAGACGCTTGGCGGTGGCGATCGCCTGCAGGCCAGCCACGCCCGCGCCCAGGATCAGCACGCGCGCCGCTTTCACGGTGCCTGCTGCTGTCATCAGCATGGGCATGAAGCGTGCGTAGTGAGAGGCGGCCAGCAGGACCGCCTTGTAGCCGGCGATGTTGGCCTGGGAGGACAGCACGTCGAGGCTCTGCGCCCTGGACGTTCGGGGTGCAGCCTCCAAGGCGAAGGCCGTGATGCCGTGGGCGGCGAATTGGGCGATCCGCGCAGCGTCGAACGGGTTGAGCATGCCGATCAGCACCGCGCCGGGCTGGATCTGCTTCAACTCCTCAGGGTCCGGAGCGGCGACCTTGAGGACCAGTTCGGCGCCCAGGGCCTGCGCGGCACTGCCCAACGTCGCGCCTGCCGCTTCGTAGGCACTGTCCGGCACGCTGGCCCTGAGGCCGGCTCCGCGCTGGACGGTGATCCGATGGCCTTGAGCGACCAGCTTCTTGATGGTTTCCGGCGTGGCGGCAACCCGCGCTTCGCCTGCTTGCGTCTCTAACGGAACACCAATGTGCACGTCCTCTCTCCTGCGCTGAGCCTTTGTAGTTGTGTATCGCAGTCACGGCTGGGCCACCCGGAAAGGCCGGGCGTTACGCAGAGTAAAAGAAAAAATCGCAAGTACGAGCGCCGGTGCGCGATTGCAAACGTGGGCGTCGCAAATGATCGAAAGCGCCCGAGAAACGGGGACTTTGTATAGTTGTATGACGAGTGACAACATACCTCCAAGCGGCAGCCGGCACGCCCCGGGAGTGTTTAAAATTGTTTACTAGGCTTCTCCGCCTGCTGCATAGCGCTGTGCCTGTTCGATCAGCCAGGCCTGAAACGCGCGCAGGGACGCCGACTCGGTCTTGCGCTCGGGCACGACCAGGTAATACGCCTTGGTGCTGGTCAGGGCATGCGCGTTGGCGACCACCAGCCTGCCCTCCTCGAGCTCGCGCTGGATCAGGAAGGGTGGGATCAGCGCAATGCCCATGGCGTGCATGGCCGCCTGGGCCAGCATCGAGAATAGCTCATAGCGTGGGCCTGTCATGTCGAGGGCCACGCTCACCTGTTGGCTGTCGAACCACTGTCGCCAGGCATAGGGGCGTGTGGTCTGCTGCAGGAGCGGCAGCTCGCCGATCTGGCGGGCGCTCAGCGTGTGGTGACCTTCGAGCAGTGAGGGGCAGCAGACCGGGACCGGGCCCTCCCCCATCAACCGATCGACCTGGGTGCCGGGCCACTCGCCCTCGCCGAAATAGATCGCGGCGTCGAACGTCGTATCGGCGAACAGGAAAGGCCGGGTGCGATTGGTCAGGTTGACAGTCACCTCGGGAAACCGCTGCTGGAAGTCTTTCAGCCGTGGCAGCAGCCATTGCGTGCCGAAGGTCGGGACGACGGCCAGCTCGATGACGTTGGCCCCCTGCTGGCGCATCACCGACAAGGTATCCCGTTCCACCGCGTCCAATTGGGCAGCGATGCGGCGGCTATACGACAAGCCTGCCTCGGTCAGTCGCACACCGCGCTGGGTACGGTGGAACAGTTCGACATTGAGGAAGCTTTCCAGGCCACCTATCTGGCGACAGACAGCGCCCTGGGTCAGGGCCAGCTCTTCGGCGGCGCGGGTGAAGCTCTGGTGACGGGCGGCTGCCTCGAAACAGATCAAAGCCGTGGTGCTTGGAATCTTGCGTCGCATACGAAAATCTCACTTCGCAGGCTCGTAGGCCTTGTTCAACCGTCTCTATGGAGTGAGGTTATTGCACAACTGCGTGCGCAATCCTCGTTTGCTCTCAACGCAGGCCCTGCCTAGGCTGAACACCGATCCCCTTGAATGACCGTAAGGTAGGTGTTCATGACGACGAAGGCGCAGTTCCACTGGAGCGACCCGCTGTTGCTCGATCAGCAACTCACCGAAGAAGAGCGCATGGTGCGCGACAGCGCGGCGGCGTTCGCCCAGGACAAGCTGGCGCCGCGCGTGCTGGAGGCTTTCCGGCACGAACGCACCGACCCTGCGATCTTCCGCGAAATGGGCGAGGTCGGGCTGCTGGGGGCGACCATCCCCGAGCAATATGGCGGCAGCGGCCTGAACTATGTCTGCTATGGCTTGATCGCGCGCGAGGTGGAGCGGATCGATTCGGGCTATCGCTCGATGATGAGCGTGCAGTCCTCGCTGGTCATGGTGCCTATCCATGCGTTCGGCAGTGAAGCGCAGAAGCAGCGTTATCTGCCGAAGCTGGCCAGCGGCGAATGGATCGGCTGCTTTGGCCTGACCGAGCCTGACCATGGGTCCGACCCGGCCGGCATGCTGACCCGTGCCAGGCGCGTCGAGGGTGGGTTCCGGCTCTCCGGCAGCAAGATGTGGATCACCAACAGTCCGATCGCCGATGTGTTCGTGGTCTGGGCCAAGGACGATGACGGCGACATCCGCGGGTTCGTGCTCGAAAAAGGCTGGGAGGGGCTCAGTGCACCGGCCATTCACGGCAAGGTCGGGCTGCGCGCTTCGATCACTGGCGAGATCGTCATGGACAACGTCTTCGTGCCCGAAGACAACATCTTCCCCGAGGTGCGTGGCTTGAAGGGGCCTTTCACCTGCCTGAACTCGGCGCGCTATGGAATCTCCTGGGGCGCGCTGGGTGCGGCCGAAGCGTGCTGGCACACGGCGCGCCAATACACCCTCGACCGCAAGCAGTTCGGTCGGCCATTGGCTGCCAACCAGCTGGTCCAGAAGAAGCTGGCGGACATGCAGACCGAGATCACCCTGGGGCTGCAAGGCTGCTTGCGCCTGGGGCGGATGAAGGATGAAGGCAGTGCGGCGGTGGAGATCACCTCCATGCTCAAGCGCAACTCTTGTGGCAAAGCGCTGGAGATCGCACGCCTGGCCCGGGACATGCTCGGCGGCAATGGCATCTCCGACGAGTTCGGCGTGGCGCGGCATCTGGTCAACCTTGAGGTCGTCAATACCTATGAAGGAACCCACGACGTCCATGCGCTGATTCTGGGGCGGGCCCAGACGGGTATTCAGGCGTTCTATTAATAGAGAAAGAAAGGGGGCGAGCATGGGGGCGCTGTCACATCTGCGTGTGCTGGACCTGTCGCGCGTGCTGGCCGGACCGTGGTCGGGCCAGATCCTGGCTGACCTGGGCGCCGAGGTCATCAAGGTGGAGCGGCCGGGTAGTGGCGACGATACCCGGGCCTGGGGGCCGCCTTTCCTGAAGGACGCCAACGGCCATGACACCAGTGAGGCGGCCTATTACCTGGCAGCCAACCGCAACAAGCAGTCGGTGACCATCGATTTCACGCAGCCCGAAGGTCAGCGCCTGGTCCGGGAGCTGGCTGCTGCCTCGGACGTGGTCATCGAGAACTTCAAGGTGGGTGGGCTGGCGGCGTACGGCCTGGACTACGAAAGCCTCTCGGCGCTCAATCCGCGCCTGGTGTACTGCTCGATCACGGGCTTCGGTCAGACGGGACCTTATGCCGGACGTGCCGGCTATGACTTCATGGTCCAGGGGTTGGGCGGGCTGATGAGCCTGACCGGCAAGCCGGAGCCTGAAGCCGGTGCGGGGCCGGTCAAGGTCGGTGTGGCGCTGACCGACATCCTCACGGGGCTTTATGCCAGCGTGGCGATCCTGGCCGCACTTGCCCATCGGGAACGTGCGGGTGTCGGGCAGCGCATCGACATGGCGCTGCTCGATGTCCAGGTCGCCTGTCTGGCCAATCAGGCGATGAACTACCTGACCACGGGGATGGCGCCCAAGCGGCTGGGCAATGCACATCCGAACATTGTGCCTTATCAGGATTTTCCCACGGCCGATGGCGACATCATTCTCACCGTCGGCAACGATGGGCAGTTCCAGCGCTTTGCCGAGGTGGCCGGACAGCCGCAGTGGGCGCAGGATCCACGCTTTTGCAGCAACCGCGCGCGGGTGCTGCACCGGGCCGAGCTGATCCCGCTGATACGCCAAGCCACCGTGTTCAAGACGACGGCGCAGTGGGTCAGTGAACTGGAGGCGGTGGGGGTGCCGTGTGGCCCGGTCAACGATGTCGCGCAGACCTTTCAAGACCCCCAGGTGATTGCCCGTGGCCTGGCCTTCGAGTTGCCCCATGCGCTGGCAGGTCACGTGCCTCAAGTGGCCAGTCCATTGCGCTTGTCTGCGACACCTGTGGAGTATCGTCATGCGCCTCCCTTATTAGGAGAGCACACGGCGACGGTCTTGAAAGGCGTGTTGGGCCTGGATGACACCCAAGTGGCTGCCCTGCGCGAAGCGCAGGTGATCTGAGGCACTTGGAAGGCCGCGTATGTATTTGAAGTTTATTTGAAATAAAGGGTTGACGAGGTTTCAGATCCCCTTATAATGCGCACCACTTCCAACGCAGTCGGAACGATAAACGCCTTGTTAATCAACAGGTTGCGTGAATCGAGATAGCGCTGGAAGGGCTTCGGTTTCGACCGGAAGCGGTGAAAAAAGGTGGTTGACAGCAGGTTGTAACGCTGTATGATTCGCCTCCCGCTTCGAGAGATCGCAGCGAGTCAAGTGGTTGAAGTTGTTAGGA
>JBKYML010000029.1:0-620 GCA_046940335.1 Enterobacterales bacterium AN_CKDN230030167-1A_HGKHYDSX7 | reverse complement strand
TGGCCAGGTCACCTACACCGTGACCCTGACCAATGCCCAAGGTCTGCCGGTCAGCGGCCATAACGGCCTGACTTTCACCCTGACTGACGGCACCGTGGTCAAAGTCCCGGCAGGTAGCACTACGGGCACCGCGACCATCACGGTTAAAGATGACGCTTATGTCGGTGGTCAAGCCGACATCGTCAACAAGCTGGTCTCCGTCAGCGGCGGCGACAACTTCGAGAAACTGACCCTGGGCGGCGAAACCCGCACCACGACCGTCACTGACGAGCCGGGTACCCCTGGCAACCCAGGCGGTACCGGCACCTCGAACGGTGGTGACTTGCTGACTGTCGGCATCACTGCCGACCAGACCAGCGTCAACGAGAACCAGCCAGCGACCTTCACCGTCACGATCAACCGCGCACTGGAGCGTGACCTGAACGTCACCCTCAGCAACGGCGCTACCGTGACCGTGAAAGCGGGCGCGACCACTGCGACCTACACCTTGGCAGCACAGGGCGACGACGTCTTCAAAGATGGCGAAACCATGAAGCTGGGCGTACAGAGCGCAGTCGATGCTGGTGGTAAGGACTTTGAAAACCTGCAGCTGAGTAATACGCCAGCAACGCTGCAAATCA
>JBKYML010000028.1:0-652 GCA_046940335.1 Enterobacterales bacterium AN_CKDN230030167-1A_HGKHYDSX7 | reverse complement strand
TGCCGACCAGACCAGCGTCAACGAGAACCAGCCAGCGACCTTTACCGTCACGATCAACCGTGCGCTGGAGCGTGACTTGAACGTCACCCTCAGCAACGGCGCTACCGTGACCGTGAAAGCGGGCGCGACCACTGCTACTTATACCTTGGCAGCGCAAGGCGACGACGTCTTTAAAGACGGCGAAACCGTGAAGCTGGGCGTACAGAGCGCGACCGATGCGGGCGGCAAAGGCTTCGAAAACCTGCAACTGAGCTCTACGCCAGCCACGCTGCAGATTACCGACACCATCAACGAAGTCGTTGCAACGCTGACGGCCGACAAGACCACCGTCACCGAAGGTGGTCAGATCACCTACACCGTGACCCTGATCAGCAAGGACGGCCTGCCAGTCACTGCCCATAAAGGCATGACCTTCACCTTGGAAGGCGGCGGTGTTGTCACTATCGAGGCCGGCAAGGCAAGTGGTAGCTACGTGCTGACCACGACCGACGATGTGTACGTCGGCGGGCAGGGCACCATCGTCAAGACCATCACCGGCATCACCGGTGGCAACGTCTTCGAGAAGCTGTCGACCTCTGGCTATGTCACTACCGATGTGACCGACGAGCCAGGTACTCCAGGTAACCCAGGTGGTACCGGTACATCGAACGGT
>JBKYML010000027.1:0-655 GCA_046940335.1 Enterobacterales bacterium AN_CKDN230030167-1A_HGKHYDSX7 | reverse complement strand
CACGTTGTCCGGTGCGGTGAAGTTCACCGAGCCCGAGCTTGCACCGACCGGGATCGTGATGGTCTGGCCGTTGGCCAAGGTCACGACCAGCGGAGCTTCGGTCACTGGCGCAGTCACGCTAGCGGTGTAAGTGATCACACCACCTTCAGTGACCGATGGGGTCGCCGTCAGCGTGACGGTGCTGGTATCGATGGTGTCGGTGACAGCGGTCACTGCTGGCGTCCCGTTGACCGCCAGATTTTCGAAATTGCCGCCAGTTGCGTTGGCGATGGTTGCGTTGACCGAGCCCGCATCAATGTACGGATCGTCGCCAGGAGCAGCAACATTCACCGAGCCGGAGGTCTGACCGGCGGCGATGGTGATCACCGAACCGTTGCTCAGGGTCACGGTGACTGGGGTCTGGGCAGCATTGGTCAGCGTCGCGGTGTAGACGATCTGACCGCCTTCGGCCACGGTCGGCGTGGCGGTCAACGCTACGGTGGTCGTGGTGCTGGTGCCTGGACCATCGGTCACGATGGTGCTTGGCGTACCGGCAGTGACCAGATTCTCGTAATTACCGCCGCTGGTGGCCGTGATGCTGTTGGTCACGGGCGGATTGGTGGCGTACACGTTGTCCGGAGCGGTGAAGTTCACCGAGCCCGAGCTTGCACCGACT
>JBKYML010000025.1:0-712 GCA_046940335.1 Enterobacterales bacterium AN_CKDN230030167-1A_HGKHYDSX7 | reverse complement strand
TACCCTGACTAATGCTGCTCAAACACCAGTCACCGTGACCCTGAGCAACGGCTCGGTGATCACCATCGCCGCTGGCCAGACTTCCGGTTCGGTAAACGTCGCGGCACCTGGCGATGACCCGTACATCGATGCAGGCTCGGTCAACGCAACTATCGCCAACGCCACTGGTGGTAACTTCGAAAATCTGGCAATCAATGGCACGCCAGCGGTGACGTCGGTCACCGATACCATCGATACCAGCACTGTAACGCTGACTGCGACCCCATCGGTTACCGAAGGTGGTGTGATCACTTACACCGCTAGCGTGACTGCGCCAGTAACCGAAGCCCCGCTGGTTGTAACTCTGGCCAACGGCCAGACCATCACGATTCCGGTCGGCGCCAGCTCGGGCTCGGTGAACTTCACCGCACCGGACAACGTGTACGCCACCAATCCACCCGTGACCAACAGCATCACGGCTACCAGCGGTGGTAATTACGAGAATCTGGTCACTGCCGGTACGCCGAGCACCACCGTCACTGACGGCCCGGGCACTAGCACCACCACGACTGTTGCCCTGAGCGCGACGCCAACCGTGGCCGAAGGCGGTCAGATCGTCTACACCGCGACCCTGACTAATGCTGCTCAAACACCAGTCACCGTGACCCTGAGCAACGGTTCGGTGATCACTATCGCCGCTGGCCAGACCGCTGGCAGCATCACTGTCGCGGCG
>JBKYML010000024.1:0-738 GCA_046940335.1 Enterobacterales bacterium AN_CKDN230030167-1A_HGKHYDSX7 | reverse complement strand
TGGGCGCGCAGCAGCAGCGACTGGTTCCAGTGCGCCGGTTCGGGCATGCCCCGTTCGAAGAACCAGTGCTGGAACGGCAGCCAAGGCGCCACCCCCGTCACGGAGCCTTGTTCGACGTGGCTGGTCACCGCCTCCCGCCATTCGGCGACCGCCGCCAGGCGCTGGATGGTCTGATGCTGGAACAGGGCCTTGGGCGTGATGTGAAGCCCTGCCTGGCGCGCGCGGCTGACCACCTGAATCGACAAGATCGAGTCGCCGCCGAGGGCAAAGAAGTTGTCGGTGACGCTGACGGGCCCTTGGCCCAGTACCGCTTCCCAGATCTCGGCCAGGCGGGTCTCGATGTCCGTGGTCGGCGCCTGGTAGGCCTGGGCCGGGGTCGACAGGTCAAGGGGCGGCAGCGCCTTGCGGTCGAGTTTGCCGTTGGGCGACAGCGGCAGGCGATCCAGGGCCAGCCATTGGCTCGGCACCATGTAGTCCGGCAGGCCGTGGCCCAGGTGCTGGGCCAATGCGGCTTGCCAGCCTTCGGCTTCCTGCTCAAGGACCACGTAGCCGACCAGTTGCTTGCCGTCTGGCACGGTCACCACGGCTTCACGCACCGAGGCTTGCTCCAGCAAACGTGCCTCGATCTCGCCCAGTTCGATGCGTAGGCCACGCAGCTTGACCTGATGGTCGATACGCCCGGCATATTCGATTACTCCGTCCAGGCGTTGGCGCGCCAAGTCGCCGGTGCGGTACAGC
>JBKYML010000023.1:0-914 GCA_046940335.1 Enterobacterales bacterium AN_CKDN230030167-1A_HGKHYDSX7 | reverse complement strand
TAGGCTTTGTACGAAAAGTCGTTTTAGCTAAAATTGCCGCCATGACCCGTTGGAGGCCCGCATGGCAAGGCGTTACGAACTCTCTGATGCATCATGGGAACTGATCAAGGATCTGGTTTCTCCAGAGCAGAAAATGGGCCGTCCTCGCAATGATGATCGTCAGGTTCTCCATGGAATCTTGTGGATCCTGTGCTCGGGTGCTCCCTGGCGTGACCTGCCTGAACGCTTTGGGCCCTGGTCAACCGTGTATCAGCGTTTCCGTGACTGGCGCGACGACGGCACATTCGAGCGAGTACTGGAGCGTCTGCACATCCAGCTGAACCGAGAGGGACTGATCGACTTGGACACCTGGATGATCGACTCCACCGCTGTACGAGCAACCCGAGCCTCTTCAGGCGCCGGGAAAAAGGGGGGCCTGAAGAACCGTTAGACCATGCCTTGGGGCGCAGTCGAGGCGGTCTGACCACCAAGATTCACATGGTGTGCGATGCCAATGGCGTGCCATTGCATTTCAGGCTTTCACCAGGGCAGGCCAGTGATATTTCCCACGCTCAGCCGCTGCTGGATGCTGTAAGAATTGCTGGCAAGCCGGGACGACCGCGTAAACGTAGCCGGTGGTTGCTGGCTGACAAGGGATACGATGCCGAACACCTGCGTCAGTACTGCGATCGTTACCGGATGCAGCCGGTAATCCCATTGCGTGCCATGCCGCGCAAACCCCGACCTGGCTTGCCTCGGCTGTTTGACCGGCCAAAATACCGTCAACGAAACATCATCGAACGAATGTTTGGCTGGCTGAAGGAAAATCGCAGGATCGGGACTCGCTACGACAAGCTGGCCAAGAGCTTTGCAGCCATGGTCACCTTGGCCTGCAGCTTCCGCTGTATGCGGCAATACTTTTCGTACAAAGCCTA
>JBKYML010000022.1:0-986 GCA_046940335.1 Enterobacterales bacterium AN_CKDN230030167-1A_HGKHYDSX7 | reverse complement strand
AACCGTGGCCGAAGGCGGTCAGATCGTTTACACCGCGACGCTGACCAATGCTGCCCAGACCCCGGTTACCGTGACCCTGAGCAATGGCTCGGTGATCACCATCGCGGCCGGCCAGACCGCCGGCAGCATCACTATCGCGGCGCCTGGCGATGATCCATACATCGACGCCGGTTCGGTCAATGCGACCATCACCGGTGCCACCGGTGGCAACTTCGAGAACCTGGCAGTCAACGGCACCCCTGCGGTGACATCGGTTACCGATACCATCGATACTAGCACTGTAACGCTGACTGCGACTCCATCGGTCACCGAAGGTGGTGTGATCACCTACACCGCGAGCGTGACTGCTCCCGTTACCGAAGCTCCGCTGGTCGTGACCTTGGCCAACGGCCAAACCATCACGATTCCGGTCGGTGCAAGCTCAGGCTCGGTGAACTTCACTGCGCCGGACAACATCTACGCCACCAATCCGCCCGTGACCAACAGCATCACGGCTACCAGCGGCGGCAATTACGAGAATCTGGTCACTGCCGGCACGCCAAGCACCACCGTGACCGATGGCCCAGGCACCAGCACCACGACGACCGTAGCGTTGACTGCTACGCCGACCGTGGCCGAGGGTGGCCAGATTGTTTACACCGCGACCCTGACCAACGCTGCACAGACCCCGGTCACTGTGACGCTGAGCAACGGCTCGGTGATCACCATCGCCGCTGGCCAGACCGCTGGCAGTATCACTGTCGCGGCGCCTGGCGATGATCCATATGTCGACGCCGGTTCGGTCAATGCGACCATCACCGGTGCCACCGGTGGCAACTTCGAGAACCTGGCAGTCAACGGCACCCCTGCGGTGACATCGGTTACCGATACCATCGATACCAGCACTGTAACGCTGACTGCGACCCCATCGGTTACCGAAGGTGGTGTGATCACTTACACCGCCAGCGTGACTGCGCCAGTTACCGGTTCGGCACTGGTCGTGACCC
>JBKYML010000021.1:0-1101 GCA_046940335.1 Enterobacterales bacterium AN_CKDN230030167-1A_HGKHYDSX7 | reverse complement strand
GAACGTCTCGCACTGCACCAGCCTCAAGCGCATCGTGTGCAGCGGCGAAGCCTTGCCGGTCGATGCGCAGCAGCAGGTCTTCGCCAAACTGCCGGGCGCTTCGCTGTACAACCTCTACGGCCCGACCGAAGCGGCCATCGACGTGACCCACTGGACTTGCCGCGACGAAGGCCGTGACAGCGTGCCGATCGGCCAGCCCATCGCCAACCTGGCCTGCTACGTCCTCGATACCGAGCTGCAACCGGTGCCGGTGGGCGTGCTGGGCGAGCTGTACCTGGCCGGTGAAGGCCTGGCGCGCGGCTACCACCGCCGTCCGGGCCTGACCGCCGAACGCTTCGTGGTCAGCCCCTATGGCACTGGCGAGCGGCTGTACCGCACCGGCGACCTGGCCCGCCAACGCCTCGATGGTGTCATCGAGTACGCCGGGCGTATCGACCATCAGGTCAAGCTGCGCGGCCTACGCATCGAACTGGGCGAGATCGAAGCACGCCTGCTGGAGCACGCCTCGGTGCGTGAAGCCGTGGTGACCGTGCCAGACGGCAAGCAACTGGTCGGCTACGTGGTCCTTGAGCAGGAAACCGAAGGCTGGCAAGCCGAACTGGCCCAGCACCTGGGCCACGGCCTGCCGGACTACATGGTGCCGAGCCAATGGCTGGCCCTGGACCGCCTGCCGCTCTCGCCCAACGGCAAGCTCGACCGCAAGGCGCTGCCGACGGTGAGCGCTGAGGCGAGACAGGGGCGCTACGAAGCGCCGGCCACCCGCAACGAGCAGCGCCTGGCCGCCGTGTGGGCCGACGTGCTGCGCCTGGAGCGCGTGGGCGTCACCGACAACTTCTTCGAGCTGGGCGGCGACTCCATCGTTTCCCTGCAGGTGGTCGGCCGCGCGCGCCAACAAGGCCTGCACTTCACGCCCAAGGCCTTGTTCCAGCACCAGACGGTACGCAGCCTGGCCGCCGCGCTGCAGGATGGCGAAACGACGGTGCTGGCCGAGCAGGGCCCAATCATGGGCAGCGTACCGTTGCTGCCGTTCCAGCGTTGGTTCGTCGAGCGTGCCATGCCCGAACCGGCGCACTGGAACCAGTCGCTGCTGCTGCGCGCCCT
>JBKYML010000020.1:0-1618 GCA_046940335.1 Enterobacterales bacterium AN_CKDN230030167-1A_HGKHYDSX7 | reverse complement strand
GAGCACCACCGTCACTGACGGCCCGGGCACTAGCACCACCACGACTGTTGCCCTGAGCGCGACGCCAACCGTGGCCGAAGGCGGTCAGATCGTCTACACCGCGACGCTGACCAATGCTGCCCAGACGCCAGTGACCGTGACCCTGAGCAACGGCTCGGTGATCACCATTGCAGCTGGCCAGACCGCCGGCAGCATCACTGTCGCGGCGCCTGGCGACGATCCATACATCGATGCGGGCTCGGTGCGCACGACTATTACCAGTGCCACTGGCGGTAACTTCGAAAACTTGGTTACCAGCGCTACTCCAGCCGTCACTGCTGTTACCGACACCATCGATACGTCGACGGTGACTCTGACGGCCACCCCGTCGGTTACCGAAGGTGGTGTGATTACTTACACTGCCAGCGTCACTGCTCCAGTAACCGAAGCCCCGCTGGTCGTGACCTTGGCCAACGGCCAGACCATCACGATCCCAGTCGGCGCAAGTTCGGGCTCGGTGAACTTCACCGCGCCGGACAACGTGTACGCCACCAACCCATCCGTGACCAATAGCATCACTGACGTCAGCGGTGGCAACTACGAGAAGCTGGTCGCTGCCGGCACGCCAAGCACTACCGTGACCGACGGTCCAGGTACCAACGACACCACGACCGTAGTGCTGAGCGCTACGCCGACCGTGGCCGAAGGCGGCCAGATCGTCTACACCGCGACCCTGACCAACGCAGCCCAGACGCCGGTCACCGTGACGCTGAGCAACGGTTCGGCCATCACCATCGCGGCTGGTCAGACTGCAGGCAGCATTACCGTTGCGGCGCCTGGCGACGATCCATACATCGATGCCGGCTCGGTCAACGCAACCATCGCGAATGCTACCGGCGGTAACTTCGAAAACCTGGCAATCAACAGCACGCCAGCAGTAACCGCAGTTACGGACACCATCGATATTTCGACGGTGACTCTGACGGCCACCCCGTCGGTTACCGAAGGCGGTGTCATCACCTATACCGCCAGCATCACGGCACCCGTAACTGAATCGCCTCTGGTGGTGACGCTTGCCAATGGCCAGACCATCACCATCCCGGTCGGCTCAAGCTCGGCTTCGGTGGATTACACTGCGCCGAACAACGTCTACACCGACAATCCGGTCGTCACCACCAGTATCGTCGGCACGTCCGGCGGCAACTTCGAAAGCGTCGCGCTAGACAAGACGCCTGTCAGCACAACGGTCAATGACACAGTCGATACAGTGACCGTTTCCATCGTCAGCAATGGCAATGTCACCGAAGATCAGCAGCCGACCTTTACCGTACGTGTGAATCAGGCACTGGATCGTGATCTCACCGTTACCCTGAGTAATGGGGACAAGGTCGTCATCGCCGCTGGCAAGACCGAGGCGGTCTACAGCGTCGCTGCCCAGGGCGACGACGTCTTCAAGGATGCCGGATCGGTGACCGTTGGCGTCCAGGATGCGGTTGTCGACGGACGCGCCTTCGAAGACCTGCAACTCAGCGGGCCTGCCACGGTGCAGATCACCGACACCACTAGCGAAGTCGTAGCGACCCTGACGGCCGACAAGACCACCGTCACCGAAGGCGGTCAGGTCACCTACACCGTGACT
>JBKYML010000002.1:0-761966 GCA_046940335.1 Enterobacterales bacterium AN_CKDN230030167-1A_HGKHYDSX7 | reverse complement strand
AGCCGCCGAAAGTGCGGGCGAAGAGCAGAGCCCACGGGCGCCGCTGGGCAACTGGCTGGTGCTCAACGGCCAGGTCTACGGCGGCGAGCTGAGCCTGGCGTTCAGCTTCAGCGCGCAGATGTTCGCCCCGGCGACCATCGAGCGTCTGGCGCGGGCGTACGAGGCCGAGCTGATGGCGTTGATCGCTCACTGCGACAGGCCGCGCGGGCTGACGCCGTCGGACGTGCCGCTGGCGGGCTTGAGCCAGGCGCAGCTGGATGCACTGCCGCTCGACCTGACTCAAGTGGAGGACCTGTACCCGCTGTCACCGATGCAGCAGGGCATGCTGTTCCACACCCTGTCCGACGAAGGTGATGCGCTCTATGTCAATCAGCTCAGCTTGCCCGTCGAAGGGCTGGAGGAAGCGCGTTTCCGCGCCGCCTGGCAGCAGGTGATCGACCGCCACGAGATCCTGCGCACCTCGTTCCACTGGGAGGGCCGACAGGGCGCGCCGCTGCAAGTGGTTCATCGCCATGTCGAGGTGGCCATGCACGTGCTCGACTGGCGCGACCGTGCGGTGGCGACCGACGACCTCGATGCCTTGGCCAAAGCGATCCGTGAGCAAGGCTTCGCCCTCGACCAGGTGCCCCTGCAACGGCTCACCCTGGTGCGCACGGCTGATCAGGCCCATCACCTGATCTGGACCAGCCACCACATCCTCATGGATGGCTGGAGCAGCTCGCAGTTGTTCGGCGAGGTGCTGGAGCAGTACGCGCACGGCCGCATCAGCGGCGACAGCGGCCGTTACCGCGATTTCATCGGCTGGCTCCAGGCGCAGGACCCGCAACGGTTGCAGGCGTACTGGCAGACGCGCCTGCAACCGCTCGATGCGCCGACCCTGCTGAGCCAGGCGGTGCACCCCCGGCAGACCGATGACCTGCCAGGGCACCAGGCGCTGTATACCCGGTGGGACGCCACTCGCACGGCTGCTCTGCAACAGTACTGCCGGCAGCACGGCATCACGGCCAACACCCTGATTCAGGGTGCCTGGCTGCTGGTGTTGCAGCGTTACACGGGCCAGCGCTGCGTGGCGTTCGGCGCCACCGCGGCCGGTCGTCCCGAAAGCCTGCCCCAGGCCCAGCAGATGCTGGGCCTGTTCATCAACACCCTGCCGGTCATCCAGACCGTCGAGCCGACCCAGCCTCTGGATCAGTGGCTGCAGCAACTGCAGAGCGACAACCTGGACCTGCGCGAGCATGCCCACGCGCCGCTGGCCGACATCCAGCGTTGGTCGGGGCAGGGCGGGCAGGCGTTGTTCGACAGCATCATCGTGTTCGAGAACTACCCGATCGACCAACGTCTGGAACAGGCCCAGGGCGGCCTGCGCTTTGGCGCATCGAACAGCCACGATGTCACCCACATGCCCATGGACCTGGCGGTGACCCTCGGCCAGACCCTGACGATCGAATACCTGTTCCTGCGCAGTCACTTCAGCCCGACGGCGGTGGAAGGCATCCGCGAACTGATGGAGACCGTGCTGCAAGCGATGCTCGACAGCCCAGGTGAACGGCTGGGCAACCTGCAGCGTCTGACCGTGCCACAACGCCAGGCGTTGGCCCGGTGGAGTGCCCCGGCGCCCGCCCGCCATCAGCCCCTGCACGTGCCGGCGCTGATCGCCCGGCACGCGGCGCAGCGCCCGGAGGCCATCGCCGTCGAATGCGCCGGGCAGACGCTGAGCTACGGTGAGCTGGAGGTGCGCGCCAACCGGCTGGCGCACCGTCTGCAGGCCCGTGGCGTCGGCGCCGAGGTGACGGTGGGGGTGGCGCTGGCACGCTCGGTGGACCTGGTGGTGGCCTTGCTGGCGGTGTTCAAGAGCGGCGCGGCCTACGTGCCGCTGGATCTGGACTACCCGGCCGAACGCCTGGCTTTCATGATCCAGGACTCCGGCATGCGCCAGCTGATCGGTCGCGCCGACCTGGGGCAGCGCCTGGCGCTCCCGGACGGGCTTGACCTGCTCGACCCGGCCGACGGTGCCTACGCGCAAGACGCTCAGATCATCGTGACGCCAGCGCTGCATGAAGACAGCCTGGCCTACCTGATCTACACCTCGGGCTCGACCGGCGTGCCCAAAGGCGTCGCGGTGAGCCATGGGCCCTTGAGCATGCACTGCCAGGTCATCGCCGAGCTGTACCAGATGACGGTCGGCACCCGCGAGCTGCACTTCATGTCGTTCGCCTTCGACGGGGCCCACGAGCGCTGGCTGACCACGCTGTCGGTGGGCGGCACCCTGGTGGTGCGTGACGATGAACTGTGGACGCCGCAGCAGACCTGCGAGGTCCTGGACCGGGCACGCATCGACGTCGCCTGTTTCCCGCCGGCCTACCTCAGGCAGGTGGCCGAGTATGTACAGTACAGCGGCGTCCAGGCCCCGGCGGTGCGCATCTACTGCCTGGGCGGCGACGCCGTGCCCGAGCAGACCCTGGCCCAGGTGCGCCAGGCGCTGCGCCCGCAGCACATCGTCAATGGCTATGGCCCGACCGAAACCGTGGTCACGCCCATGCTCTGGAAAGCCGCGCCCGAAGAACCCTGTGGTGCGGCCTACGCACCCATCGGCCGGGTCGTGGGCCAGCGCTCGCTGCACGTGCTGGACGACGACCTCAACCCGCTGCCTGCCGGGTTCGCCGGGCAGCTGTTCATCGGGGGGCAGGGCCTGGCGCGGGGCTATCACCAGCGCCCCGGCCTGACCGCCGAACGGTTCGTGCCCGATCCGTTCGGGGCGCCGGGGGCACGACTGTACCGCTCGGGTGACCTGGTGCGGCTGCGTGACAGTGGCGTGCTGGACTACGTCGGACGCCTGGACCACCAGGTGAAGGTCCGCGGTTTCCGTATCGAGCTGGGCGAGATCGAGGCCTACCTGCGCCAGCAGCCGGAGGTCGGCGAGGCGCTGGTGGTTGCCCGTGACGGCGTGTCCGGCAAGCAGCTGATCGGCTATGTGGCCGCACAGGCGGTCAGCGGCGAGCAGCTCAAGGCCCGCCTGGCCGAGGCCTTGCCCGCCTACATGGTACCGACGCAGGTGATCTGCCTGGCGCAGCTGCCGGTGTCGGCCAATGGCAAGCTCGACCGCAAGGCGCTGCCCGAGCCGACCTTCGACCTGGCCCGCCATGTCCCGCCGCGCACGGCCGAGGAGCAGTGGATGGCCGAGATCTGGGCCGACGTGCTGCAGGTCGATCGGGTGGGCATCACCGACAACTTCTTCGAGCTGGGTGGCGATTCGATCCTGAGCCTGCAGGTGGTCTCGCACGTGCGCAACCATCCGCACCTCGAGCGTGAACTGAAGCTGCGCGACCTGATGCGCTGCCAGACCATCGCCACCCTGTTCGACCAGCAAGCGGTCTCGCAGGTCAGCGCCGCGCCGCGTGCCGTGGTCCTGGACGGCGCCTTCCCGATGATTCCCATCCAAGCCTGGTTCCTCGAGACGCAGACGCAGACGCCGGCGCACTTCAACCAAGCCTTGATCCTGCGCGCCCGTGAACCCCTCGATGCCCAGGCGCTGGCGCAGACCTTGACCTGCATGCTCGGCCAGCACGATGCCCTGCGGCTGCGCTTCACCCAGGAGGAGGGCCAATGGGTGCAGCGCTATCAGGCGCTGTCGACCTGCCTGCAGCACCTGGAACAGGACCCTTTGCTGTGGGTCTGCGACGTGGCCGACGAAGAGGCACTGGAAGACCTGGCCAACGACCTGCAACGCAGCCTGGACCTGGCCGAGGGGCCGCTGATCCGTGGGTTGCTGGCGACCCTGGGCGATGGCCAGGAACGCCTGCTGCTGGTGATCCATCACTTGGTGGTCGACGGGGTGTCCTGGCGGGTGCTGCTGCAGGACTTGCCGGTGGCCTATCAGGCCTACCGGGAAGGGCGTGAACCGACCTTGCCGCAGCGCACCAGCAGCTTCGGCGAATGGGCCGCGAGCCTGGCGGCCCAGACGCCGACCGTGCGCGAGCGCGAGCTGGACTACTGGATGGCCCAGCTCGACCGCCAGGCGACGGCGTTGCGCTGCGACAACCCGCGTGGCGCCAACCTGATGTGCCACCGCGAAGAGGCTGCCTTCAGCCTGACGGCCGAGTTGACCGAGCAACTGCTCAAGCAGGCACCGGCTGCCTACCGAACGCAGATCAACGACCTGCTGCTGACTGCCCTGAGCCAGGCCTTGTGCCAGTGGGGCGACACGGACTCGGCCGTGGTGCTGCTCGAAGGCCATGGCCGTGAAGACCTGTTCGACACGCTGGACCTGAGCCGTACCCTGGGCTGGTTCACCAGCATGTACCCGGTGCGCCTGACCCCCCTGGACGAGCCAGGCGCGTCGATCCAGCGTATTGGCCAGCAGTTGAGCGAGGTGCCGGACAAAGGCATCGGCTATGGCGTGCTGCGGCACATGGCCGACCCCGAAACCCGGGCGCGCTTGGCGGCGCTGCCGCAAGCGCCGGTGACCTTCAACTACCTGGGGCAGCTCGACCAGAGCTTCGAGGCCGAGGACGCGCTGTTCCTACCGGCGCCGGAAAGCGTCGGCGACAGCTTCTCCCAGCAGGCGCACCTGGCCAACACGCTGGAGGTGGTCGGCCAGGTGTTCGGCGGCCAGCTGTCGTTGCGCTGCATCTACAGCCACCGGCGTTTCCGCCGAGGCACCATTGATGCGCTCATGGCCGCCTTCCAGGCACACCTGACGCAACTGACCATGCATTGCGTACAGGTGCAGGCCGAACGCCTGGCCGCTTCTTCCGAGACCTCGTACAGGGTCGCCTCTGACCTGGGAGCCGAATCATGCCTTTGAACCCCGAGATCGCCGACTTTCTCGACGTGATCGACAGCACGCCCGAGCAGGCCCGCGCCCAGGCCCTGCATCACCTGACGCCAGCGGCAGCGCGAGAAGCGTTCGAGCAGGCCTCGCAGCGTATGCAATGGCCCTGGCCGCAGGTGCACACCGAGGACGTGACATGCCCGGCACGGGACGGCGCGACCCTGGCCTTGCGCCTTTACCTGCCGCCCGGACAGGTCGACCGGCCGTTGCCGGTGCTGGTCTACCTGCATGGGGGAGGATTCGTGGTCGGCAGCATCGCCTCGCATGACGGGGTCTGCCGCGAGTTCTGCGCGCGCACGCCCTGCGCCGCGCTGACCGTCGACTACCGCCGTGCACCGGAGCATCGCTTCCCGACGGCACTGCACGACGGCGCCGATGCGCTGGCCTGGTTGGCGGCCAACGCGCAGGACTGGGGCCTGGACCTGGAGCGCGTGGCATTCGGCGGGGACAGCGTCGGCGCCACCCTGGCCACCGTCCTGGCGATCGACGCCGCACGCGGCAACGGCCCGATCCAGCCGCGGTTGCAGCTGCTGTGCTATCCGGTGACCGACGCCTCGACCGCTGCCGAGTCACGCACCTTGTTCAGCGAAGGTTACCTGCTCGAGAGCCAGACGCTGGAGTGGTTCTACGACCACTATGCCCGGCAGGCCGAGGACCGCGCGGACTGGCGCTTCTCGCCGTTGCTCGCCGATGGGCTCGACGGCGTGGCGCCAGCCTACCTGGCGCTGGCGGGTTTCGATCCTTTGCTGGATGAAGGCCAGGCGTACGCTGCACGGCTGGCCGAGGAGGGGGTCGCGGTGCGCTGCGAGACCTTCGACGGTCTGGTGCACGATTTCCTGCGCATGCGGTGGGTGACGGCCGAGATCGACGGGGTCTACGCGCTCCTGTCTCAGGTGCTGCGAGAGGCGCTGCGCTGAGCGCCGACGCACGGCCTACAAAGCCTGTACATGTGCAGCGAGGCTGCCGCCGCCATCGCGGGCAAGCCCGCTCCCACAGGGTGGTGTCCGAGCGGATGCATGCCGGCAGGCTTTATGCGGGCTGGGTGGGAATCTGCCCGCCGCCTTGGCGCCGCGCTGTCGCGCAGAGAACATGACAGTAGCTGGCAGGACCCGGAGCTTTGTTGCTGATCGATTTAGGGCCGCTTTGCGGCCCATCGCGGCACAGGGGCCGCTCCCGTAGTCCCACCGCAGGGTTGCAGGCTATCGCGGTCACCTGTGTGCGGCCCCTGTGCCGCGATTGGGCCCGCAGGGCCCACAAAATTCTAAAATTATTTCCTTTGAAATCAACAGGCTATTTTTTGTTCTATAGGAGCTGGCTTGCCAGCGATTGGGCCTGTGCAGCCACTGCAAGGTGAATAGGCCGGCGCTCTGTCTGTCGGCGATGCAGCGAGGCTGTCGACGCTATCGCGGGCAAGCCCGCTCCCACACAGAAGGTGTTCAGGCGGATGCATTCTTCACCTGGCCCGACCTCTGAACGCAAACGCCCGCGACCTCGTTCGAGGGCGCGGGCGTGTCATGACACGTGCGGTCGGGTCAGAACGTGTACTTCACGGTGGTCATGAGGTTGCGCGGGGCGCCGTACACGCCCCAGGCGTCGACGTAGGAGAAGTACTTGCGGTCGAACACGTTGTTGACGTTCAGCGAGGCGCTGAGGTTGTCGGTGATGTCGTAGCGGGCCATCAGGTTGGTCAGGGCGTAACTGCCCTGGGTGTAGGTGCGCAGGTCCTGGCCGGTCTTGCTCTGCCAGTTCACGCCGCCGCCGACGGTCAGCTTGTCGTCCAGCAGGCCGGGTATCCGGTAGGTGGTGAAGGTCTTCGCGCTGTGGCGCGGGGTGTTGGTGACGATGCGGTTGTCGTCCGAGTCGGTGCTGACACTGTAGGCATAACCGGCGAACGCCTGCCAGCCCTCGGCCAGTTCGCCATTGAACTCCAGCTCCACACCCTTGGTGGTGGTGCCCTGCTCGGCGCGGTAGATGTCCGGCGAGCGCTCGTAGACCGCCAGGTTGTCCTGCTCGATACGGAACAGCGCCAGGCTGGCGTTGAGCCTGTCGTCGTTGAAGCTGCCCTTTATGCCCAGTTCGTAGCCAGTACCTTCCTGGGGGTCGAGCGGCTTGTAGTTGGCATCACGCACGCCATAGGGCTGGGGGTTGAAGATCTTGGTGTAGCTGCCGTACACCGACCAGGTGTCGTCCAGGTCGTAGACCACCCCGGCATAGGGCAGGAACACGCCATGGCGGTCCTCTTCGCTCTTGTTGCTGTTGGCCGAGTCGACCCAGTCCTGATAATCGCTGGTGCGTTTCCAGTCGGTGACCCGCCCGCCCAGAATGACGGCCAGGTCGTCGGTGACGTGGAAGCGCCCGGTGAGGTAGGCGGCGTACTGGTTTTCTTCGATGTAGGTCTTGCCGACCGGCGTCGTGTCGGGGCGTGGGCCTTGCCCATCCCAGCCGAAGATGTTGTCGATGGTGCCGTCGTACCCGGTCCACGGGCCGAACCAGCCGCCATGGCTCGGGGTGTTTTCATCGTATTGCGACAGGGTCACGCCAGCGATCAGCTCATGCTCGCGCCCGAACAGGCTGAAAGGGCCGGTGACGTAGGCGTCGAGGTTGTTCTGGCGGGGGCTGCCCGACCAGCGGTTGGGGTACAGGTAGGCGCCCGAGCCGTCGGCGGCGTTGATTTCCCCGTTCATGTAGTTGATCAGCTCGTCGAACTCCATGACGCTGTGGCTGACTTCGATCTTGCCGCTCCAGCCACCGCCGAACTGATGCTCCAGGGAGCTGAAGACGTTGGTGGTCTTGCGGTCGTTGTACGACCAGGTCGGGGCGCTGTTCTTCGAGCGGCCGAAGTCAGTCTTGCTGCCATCGGCGAAGCGGACCTGGAAGCCCGTGCGCAGCGGGTCGTCGGCCTGGGCATTGATGTAGCTGAAGCCGGCCGTGAGCATGGTCGCCTCGCTCAGGTCGAACTCGGTGATGCCGTAGACCAGCTGGGTTTCCTGCTTGAGGCGATCGACGTAGGAATGCTGAGTCTTGTAGTCCACCACCAGGCGACCACGGACGTTGCCACTGTCGGTCAGCGGACCGGACACGTCGAAACCGGTGCCGTAGCGGTCCCAGTTGCCCGCTTCGGCGGTCACGCTGCCCTGGAAGGTGGCGGTCGGGCGCTTGCGGATCAGGTTGATGGTGGCCGACGGGGTGCCGGTGCCGCTGATCAGGCCGGTGGCGCCGCGCACGACTTCGACACGGTCGTACATGGCGGTGTTCTGGGTGGTGTTGTCCAGGCGCGGCGAGGTCGGTACCCCGTCGATCTCGAAGTTGTTGATCTGAAAGCCCCGCGACCAGTACGTGTCGTTCTCGGCGCCGATGCCGGTGCGCAGGACGGTGATGCCAGGGGTGGCCTCGAGCACCTCGGTGAGGTTGGTCAGCTTCTGGTCGTCCAGGCGCTGGCGGGTGACCACGGTGACTGACTGCGGGGTTTCCTTCTGGGTCAGGTTCAGCCGCGTCGAGCTGCTGGACATGTAGGTGGTGTACGAGCCGCTGCCTTCGGTCACCGAGCCCGGCGCCATCCCGGAAATCGACGTCATGCCCAGCTCCAGCGCGCCACTGTCGGCCGACGGTGGCGCCATGAGCAGCACGGTGTTGCCCTCCATGCGGTACGACAGGCCACTGCCGCTCAGCAGGCGCTGCAGCGCCTCCTGGGTCGATACCGGACCGGACACCGCGCGGGCATTGAGCCCCTGGACCAGCTCCGGGCTGTACAGGATCTGCATGTCGGTCTGCTGGCCCAGCTGCTGCAAGGCACTGGCCAAGGGCTGCGCGGCGATGTCGACCGCGACCTGATCGGCGTGCACGGCGCTGCTCCCCAGCAGCGTCAGTGCCAGCAGGGCGCCAGGCAGTACGAAGCGGTGCGCCTGCGAGGCACGTACGGCATGGGTCAGCGGGGTGGGGCGAAGCGTCGGGTGGCGCATGGGGGCAAGGCTCCTGAATGAAGCGGGCAGTTATTCTTTTGAGGACCGATCGGAATGTCTCGACCCCTCACCAACGAAATGCGCGCAGCAATCTTTAGCCCTGCGCCGAAAAAACCGCTGCGGCACCGATCACCGGTTGCAAGGCAGAGAGGGCAGGCCTTTCAACGTCTCTCCCTCACACGGTGTGGACCCCCTTGCTGATCTGGCAGGGCGGTTCACCCCCTGTGGGGGAGCGGGCTGCGCTTGCCTGGGTCAGGCTGTGGCGTATTCGCTGACGACGCGGCCAGCCTCCATGCGCACGCATTGATCGGCGATGTCGAAATAGCGGTCGTCATGGGAGATCACGATGAGGGTCTTGCCCATCCGCTTGAGGTCCGGGAGCAGCTCGGTGTAGAAGATGCGGCGGAAGGTCGGGTCCTGGTCCGCCGCCCATTCGTCGAACACCAGCACGGGGCGCTGCTCCAGCCAGGCGTTGACCAGCGCCAGGCGCTTGCGCTGGCCGGTGGACAGGTCGGTGGTGGTGAACGTGCCGTTCTGGATGCTGACCTTGTGCGCGATCTCCAGCCGCTCCAGGTACTGATTGGCCTCGTCGGGGATGGCCTGATCGCCCTGGATGACCTCGTCGAACAGGTAGTAGTCGGCGAAGATGGTGGTGAACAGCTGGCGGTAGCGGTCGCGGTCGGCGGCCTCCACCACCTGCCCATCGAGCACCACCTGGCCTTGCTGGGGGGCGTACAGGCCCAGCAGCAGCTTGATCAGGGTGGTCTTGCCGCAGCCGTTCTCGCCGACGATGAAGACGATCTCGCCCTGCTCGATGCGCAGATTGACCGGGCCCAGGCGGAAGGGTGGCGCATCGCCCACCGGTGGGAAGGCATAGCTCACGTCCTTCAGTTCCAGCGTGCGGATCGACGCCTGTGCCGCCGGGGCATCGGTCAGCAGCAGGTGCGGCTCGGGCGAGGAGAACTGGCGCGACAGCTCGGCGATGCGCTGGAAGGCGATGCCGGCGCGGCTGACGATGGGCAGGGTGCCGATCAGGTGCTCGAGCGGGCCTTTCATGTACAGCAGCACCAGCACGAAGCCGCTGATCACCGCCTTGTCCTGGCCCGGTCCGGCACCGTGCATCCACAACGCGATGCCGATGACCACGAAGAACAGCATGGAGCCGAAGGTCTTGGCGATGACGAAAGTGTTGATCGCGCGGATCTGCGTCTTGCAGATGAAGTCGGCGGTCGCCTGGATGCCCTGGGTGAACATCCGGTGGCGACGCGGGCGGTGGATGCGCAGCTCCTTGGCCCCGCCGGCCACTGCGTTGTACTGGCGCTGCAGCTCGTCCTCGGCGTCGCGCGCGGCCATGAAGCCCTGCACGCCGACCGACTGCGCCACGGCCTGGGCGGTGACGCCGACGGCGATGGCCACCAGCATCAGCAGGAACATCGGCCACGACAGCAGGGCCAGGTAGCCCAGGCAGCCCAGGGTGACCGTCAGGGAGATCGCCAGCGGCGCGAAGGCGAAGGCGAAGTCGCTGATGGTGTCCACGTCGTGGGTCAGCACCGGGATCAGCCGATGGCTGCGGTAACGCTCGATCTGCTCGATGGGTGCGGCCAGCACCTTCTCGCCCAGCGCCTTGCGCAGCGTGGCGATGATGTGCTGACCGACGTAATTGGTGCCGATGTCCGACAGGATGGTGCTGACCAGCGCCAGCACGCAGAGCCCCACGAAGCCCAGCAACAGTCCATGGCTCAGCTCGCTGTCGGCATGCAGGGCCGTGTTGATGGTCGCCAGCAGGACGGTGACGCTCAGGCCGCCGAGCATCCCCAAGACGATGGACACGCCGACGATCAGCCTGAAGGGCTTGAGCAGGCCCATCAGCTCACGCAGGGCGCCTGGGGTAGAGGCGCTCATCGTGCGAGGTCCGGGGTCGGACGTGGATGAACGACGCGGGCAGGGCGCGGCGTGGACACGAGGGTCTGGCTCATGGTGACGGTTCCTGGGGCAGTGAAGGGGGCACGCGCAGGAAGTGCCCCTTGTCCTGCGCGCGTACACCGGAAGGAACGAGCCAGGGGCGGCCTAATTTACCGTCGGTGCCGGATCACAGCGGGCGCATGACGCGAAAGCCGATCCAGTCGCCACGGTCGGTGGCATAGGCGTTGTTGCGGTTGCCCGAGCGCGAGAAGATCGGCGCCTCGCCCCAGTCGTTGCCGCGAATGCTGACCAGCGTGCACGCGCCGTCCTTCCAGGCGCTGCCGTCACTGGGCGCGCCGCGGTAATGGTCGTGGTAGCAGTCGGCGACCCACTCGTAGACGTTGCCGTGCATGTCGTACACGCCGTAGGCGTTGGGCGGGAAGCTGCCGACCGGCGAGGTGTAGCTGTAGCCGTCCTTGGGGCCGTAGACGTTGGCGTTCTTGCTGATTTCGTAGTTGGCATCGGGCTGGAACGGGAAGGCCCCTTCGGTCCCGCCACGGGCGGCGTATTCGCGCTGAGCTTCACTGACCATGCGGTAGGGCTGGCCGGTCTTCTTCGACAGCCAGGCGACGTAGGCCTGGACATCGCCATGGCTCATGCACACGGCAGGCTGGCGCGGACCCTGGGCGTAGCTGGGCTTGCTGTTGGTGCAGCGTCGACCTGGACGATCGTCGCCATCGGCGATGATCACGCCCGCCTCTTTCTGGTACGCCGCCCATTCACCGGCCGTGATCTGGAAGCGGCTGATGGCGAAGGGCTGGGCGAAGGTCACCGGGTGTTGCGGGCTTTCGTCTTCCTGGCGACCCATCTCGCTGTCCGGCGTGCCCATGGTGAAGGTGCCAGCGGGCAGCACGACCATCTCCGGGCAGAGCGTGTCGCAGTCGCGAAACACCGTGCCAGGTCGTTGGGCGGGCTCGGCGGCTTGGAGCGGCAGGCTGCAGGCGGCGAGCAGGGCGGCGAGGGTGAAGGTCTGGAGCGGCGGGGTCATGGCGAAGCCTCGTTCAAGGGAGCGGGTGCGCGGCGGCATCGACCGCCGCGGGTCGAGCGTGGGGCCTGGGCGATGGGGCGACCGCCCAGCCGCCGCCCAGGGCCTTGTACAGTGAGGCGGCCCCTTGCAGGCGAGCCAGGCGCAGCTGCACCTGTTCGTCCTGGGCCTGATAGAGCGTGCGTTGGGTGTCGAGCACGGTGAGCAAGGTCTCGGCACCCGCCGCATAGCGCTGTTGGGCCAGGTCGGAGGCGATCTGCGCCTGACGTGCCTGCTCGTCCTGCCAGCGACGCTGGCGCTCGACCCCGTCGATGGCGTTGAGCGCGTGCTCGACATCGGCGAAGCCGGCGAGCAGGCTGGCGCCGTAGGCGTGCAGCAGTTCTTCCTGTTCGGCCTTGGCCAGGGTATGCCCGGCGCGCAGGCGGCCACGGTCGAAGACCGGGGCGAGCAGGCCTGCGGTCAACGTGTAGTAGGGGCTGGCCATCACGTCGGCGAACGTGCGTGCGCCGCTGCCCAGCTCGGCGCCCAGCACCAGCTGCGGCAGCATGGCCGCCCGGGCGACCTGGACGTTGGCGCTGGCCGCAGCCAGGCGCGCCTCGGCGGCGGCGATGTCCGGACGGCGGGTGAGCAGGTCGCTGGGCAGGCCGGCATCGATGCGTGGCCAGTGCAGTGTGGCGAGGGTCTCGTTGAACGGCGGCAGCGCCTGGACCGGCTCGCCCAGCAGCGTGGCCAGGACGATGCGCGCCTCGTGCAGATGCTGGTCGAGCCGCGGCAACTGACGCGCCTGGGCGGCGACCAGGCTGTGCTGCTGCGCCACCTCCAGCGCGGTGGCCGAGCCGGCCTGCTGGCGCGCTTGCACCCAGGCCAGCACCGCGCGAGCGTTGTCCAGGTTGAGCTGGGCGATGCGCGCCTGCTCGTTCAGGGCCAGGCAGTGCAGGTAGCTGTCGGCCACGGCGGCGAGCAGGGTCAGCTCGACGGTCTGGCGGTCGAGCCGGGTGGCCTCCAGGTCACGCACCGCACGGGTCTGGGCTGCGCGCAGGCCCCCCCAGAAATCCACCTCGTAACGGGCGCTCAGGCGCGTGGCGAAGGCCGTGCTGGTGCGCTCGAAGCGATCCACGTCGAGCTGATCGTAGCCCTCGCCCCGGAGCAGGCGCTGGCGGCTGGCGTCCACGCCCAACTGCACCTCGGGCAGCAAGGGCGCCCCGGCGATGGTGGCACGCGCCTGGGCCTGACGCACCCGCGCCACGGCCGCCGCCAGGTCCTGGCTGTTGGCGAGGGCGCGCGCGACCAGCCGCTCCAGTTCAGGGCTGCCGAAGGCGCGCCACCAGGCCGCATCCGGGCGTTCGGCGCGGACCTCGGTCTGGCCTTGCCAGGCGCGCGGTACGGTGACGTCGGTCTGTGGCGCTGGGGCGGTGGCACACGCGGTCAGGCACAGGCTCAGGGTCAAGGGGCCTAGGCGGCAGGGCAGGGTCATTGGGCTATTCACTGGTCAGGGCGGTGACCGGGTCAAGGCTGGCCGCCTTGCGCGCCGGCATGAAGCCGAAGAGGACGCCGGTGGCCACCGCGCAGGCGAAGGCGCCGCACAGGGCGCCGGCCGAAAAGGCGACGGCGATGTCGAACAGCGCCAGCAACGCACCGGTCGCCAGCGCCAGCACCAGGCCGGTGACGCCGCCGACCATCGACAGCAGCACCGCTTCGGTCAGGAACTGGCGCAGGATGTCGCGCTGCCGCGCCCCGGTGGCCATGCGGATGCCGATCTCCCGGGTCCGCTCGCGTACGGTCATGAGCATGATGTTCATGACCCCGATGCCGCCGACCAGCAGCGAGATGGCCGCGATGGCGCCGAGCATCAGCGACAGCGTGTTCTGGGTCCGCGCCTCGGCCTGGATCATGGCCGCCGCGTTGGTCAGCGAATAATCGCGCGTGCCATGGTGCAGGCGCAGCATCAGCCGGTCGATGGCGTGCTCGGTTTCCTTGACGCGGGCCGCATCGGCTGCGGCGATGGCGATGTACTCGGGGTCGCGGCTGCCGAACAGGCGGATGGACGCGGCGGAGTAGGGCACCGCGATGCGCCCGTCGCTGTCGGTGTCGCCGGAGCTGGAGCCTTTCTCCTGGAGCACGCCGATCACCTGGAACGGCACGTTGCCGATCAGGATGTATTGGCCGATCGGGTTGGCGACGCCGGCCATCAGCTTGGTGCGCACCTTGTGGCCGATCACCGCCACCGCCGAGGCGCTGCGCTCGTCGGCTTCGGTGAAGTAGCTGCCTTCGACCACCGGCCAGTTGAAGATAGAGGTGAACGCGGTGTTGTTGCCGCCGACGTAGAACTGCTCGGCGGCATTGCCGTAGCGTACGGTCAGGTCCTTGCCGTTGACCGGCATGATGCGCTGCACTTCGGGGAGCTGGGCGATGGCGGCGACATCGTCCAGGCTCACGATGCCGACCTTGGAGTGGGGCGTGGCGGCATCGCCGCCCAGGTACAGGATGTTCGAGCCGAACGCCGCCATCTGCGCCACCACCTGGCGCTTGCTGCCTTCGCCTACCGCCAGCATCACCACCACCGAAGCGACGCCGATGACGATGCCGAGCAGTGTGAGGGCCGTGCGGAACCGGTTGATCCACAGGACCCGCCAGGCGGCCTGCAAGGACTCGACCAGCTCGCCGCGCCAGGCACCCCGGGCGGTAGCGCCCTCGTCCAGGCGCTGGCGCAGTGCCGTGGCATCTAAGCTCTGCACGGCAGGGCGCGCGGGCGCCTGCTCGTTGGCCGTATCGCTGACCACCAGGCCATCGCGGATCTCGATCACCCGTTGCGCGCGGGCTGCGACGTCGCGGTCATGGGTGATCAGGACCACCACGTGGCCCTGGGCCGCCAACTCGTCGAGCAGGGCCATCACCTCGGCGCCGCTGTGGCTGTCCAGCGCACCGGTGGGTTCGTCGGCGAGGATGATGTGGCCGCCGTTCATCAGCGCCCGAGCGATCGACACGCGCTGTTGCTGGCCCCCGGAGAGCTGGTGCGGGCGATTGCCGGTGCGCGTGCCCAGGCCCAGGCGCTCGAGCAGGGCGCGGGCTCTTGCATGGCGCTGCGCCGGTGCGGTGCCGGCATAGATCGCCGGCATCTCGACGTTTTCCTGGGCCGAGCCGGAGGCGATCAGGTGATAGCCCTGGAACACGAAGCCGAACGCCTCGCGGCGCAGCCAGGCCAGTGCGTCATTGTCCAGCTCGGCGACGTCGCGGCCGGCGAACAGGTATTGGCCGCTGGTGGGGCGATCCAGGCAGCCGAGGATGTTCATCATCGTCGACTTGCCCGACCCCGAGGCGCCGACGATGGCGACGAACTCGCCAGGATGGATGCGCAGGCTGATACCGCGCACCACCTCGACCGTGGGCGTGTCGACGCCTCCGTAGCGCTTGCGGATGTCACGCAGTTCGATCAGCGGCGCGTTCATCTCAGCCTCCATCGGTCGGGCCGCCGATCACCAGGCGATCGCCGTCGGCCAGGCCGTCGAGCACCTGCACGCGCAGGCGGTCGCTCAGGCCGATACGCACCTCGCGGCGTTCGACCTTGCCCTTGGCCGTGAGCACCCGGGCGATGCGTCGGTCTTCGGCCGAATCGTCCTCTTCGAGCGCGGCCACCGGCGCGGTCAGCACGCCGTCCGCCTGGCCAGCGACGAAGAACACCTGCGCAGTCATCTCGGCCATCAGCGCGTCGTCGGCGTTGTCGACGTCCAGCAGCACGGTGTACAGCACCACCTTGCCACTGCTGTCGCCCGAGGCATTGGGTGCGCCGCCGCCCTGGCTGGACTGGTCCAGCGGCTTGGGCGGGATCGGCAGGATCTGCCGCACGGTGGTGCTCCAGCGGCGTTTGCCGCCGGCCAGGGTGGTGAAGTAGGCCTGCATGCCCGGGCGCACCTTGCCGATGTCGGCCTCGGAGACTTCGGCCCACACCGTCATCGGCGACAGCCGCGCGATGCGCAGGATCAACGGCGTCTGTTGCTGGGCGTTGAGGGTCTGGCCTTCGCGCGCGTCCACGGCGACCACGGTGCCGGACATCGGCGCGTAGATGCGCGTGTAGCCCAGCTCGGCCTCGTCGCTGCGCAGGCTGGCCTGGGCCTGGCGGATCTGCGCCTGGTACATGGCGATGCGCGCCTGGGTGGTCTCGAGCTGGGCCAGGGCCGTCTGCACGTCCTCGTCCCGGGTGGCGCCGCCCTTGGCCAGGTGCTGCTGGCGCTGGTACTGGGTCTTGGCCAGACGTTGCTGGGCCCGCTGCTCGTCCAGCTGGGCCTTGAGGTTCTCGATCGAATAGCGGGCAGCGTCCAGGCGGGCGCGCTGGGTGGATGGATCGATCTCCACCAGCAGTTGGCCCTGCTCGACGCGGTCGCCGACCTCGACGTGCAGCGTGCGGATCTGGCCGCTGGCCTGTGCGCCGACGTCCACGTAGCGACGCGGTTGCAGGGTGCCGAGGGCGGTGACACTGCTCTCGATGTCGCCGCGGCTGACCGCCACGGTGGCGAGCGATGCGTTGGGGTCGGGCAGAAACTTCCAGGCGGTCAGTGCGCCGATGACCAGCAGGCCAAGGGTGCCGATCAACAGCCGACGTGTGTGCGGGGGACGACTCATGCAGATTCCGGCCGACAGGGAGGGGGCTTGGGGCTGGCCCAAGAAACTGTCAGTTAGACGAAGGGGCGATGGGCTAATTTAGCGGGAGTCGAACGATGCCAGTGTCGGGGTGAGAGAGGAGGGCAGGCGTGCGCTGAACCTGCGTACTTGGCAGACACCATAGGACCTCCATCGACCGCGATGGCCTGCACCGCTGCGGCGGGTGCAGCGACCTCTGCCGAGGCGCCGGACCGGCCGTGATCGCGTGCGCACGCCCCGTCCACGCAGTGACGCACCCGGGATGGACCAAAGACAATGGCTTGCACAAGACGGCCTTCACGGATCGGTGAACCCGCCGCTCACCGAGTTGCAGACACGTCCTGCACCTCGGTTTGTTATGCTCTGCTCCTTTTTTCAGAGCGGAGCTGTCATGGCTGCTTTCGACCACACGCGCCAGCTCGGTCGCGCCGATCATCGGACCCTGGGCCTGGCGGCACTGGGTGGTGCGCTGGAGATCTACGACTTCATCATCTTCGTGTTCTTCGCGCTGACCCTGAGCCAGTTGTTCTTCCCGCCGCAGATGCCCGAATGGCTGCGCCTGCTGCAAAGCTTCGGCATCTTCGTCACCGGCTACCTGGCGCGCCCCTTGGGCGGCCTGGTGATGGCGCATTTCGCCGATCATCTGGGTCGCAAACGGGTGTTCGGCCTGAGCATCCTGATGATGGCCCTGCCGTGCCTGCTGATCGGCGTGATGCCGACTTATGCCGACATCGGCTATGCCGCCCCGTTGATCCTGCTGGCCTTGCGCATCCTGCAAGGCGCGGCGGTCGGCGGCGAAGTGCCGAGCGCCTGGGCCTTCGTCGCCGAACACACGGCACCGGGCCGGCGTGGCTACGCCCTGGGCTTCCTGCAGGCCGGGCTGACCTTCGGCTACCTGCTCGGCGCGCTGACCGCGACCGCCCTGGCCAAGGTCTACAGCCCGCAGGAGATCCTCGATCACGCCTGGCGCTACCCGTTCCTGCTGGGCGGCGTGTTCGGCCTGATCGGGGTGTGGCTGCGCCGCTGGCTCAGCGAGACACCCGTGTTCCTGGCCTTGCGCGAGCGGCGTGAGCGTCCCGTGGCGTTTCCCCTGCGCCAGGTGCTGACCGAACACCGTCACGCGCTAATCCCGGCAGCCCTGCTGACCTGTGTGCTGACCTCGGCGGTGGTGGTGCTGGTGGTGATCACACCGACCGTGATGCAGCAGCGCTTTGGCCTGGACGCGGGCCGGACGTTCGCCTTGAGCGCCCTGGGGATCGTGTTTCTGAACCTGGGGTGTGTGATCGCCGGGTTATTGGTCGACCGCTTCGGCGCATGGCGTGCCTTGATGGGTTATAGCCTGCTCCTGCCAGTGGGTATCGGGACGTTGTACGCCAGCCTGGTCGCGGGCGGAGGTTGGACCGGCGTGGCCTATGCGCTGGCCGGGTTGTCATGCGGTGTGGTCGGCGTCGTGCCGTCGATCATGGTGGGGTTGTTCCCGGCGCCCGTGCGGGTGTCGGGTATCTCCTTCACCTACAACCTGGCCTATGCGGTGTGGGCCAGCACGACGCCCTTGGCGTTGATCGCGCTGATGCCGTGGAGTCCCTGGGTCTGCGTGGCGTTCTGCGCGATCATGGGGCTGGTCGGGGCCTCGACGGCGTGGCGCTTCATACGCCACACGTCGCCGACACCGCCGTTGGCCCAGGAGGCTGCGTACGCCAAGGACTAGGCGCCACAGTCTCGCGCAGGCCCATGAACGAAAAAGCCCAGGTCGCAGGACCTGGGCTTTTTTCATCGACGCTGCTGGCGATCACATGTTGGGGTAGTTCGGGCCGCCTGCGCCTTCCGGGGTCACCCAAACGATGTTCTGCGCAGGGTCCTTGATGTCGCAGGTCTTGCAGTGCACGCAGTTCTGCGCGTTGATCTGGAAGCGCTTGCTGCCGTCCTCCTGGCTGACCACTTCATAGACGCCGGCAGGGCAGTAGCGCTGGGCCGGCTCGTCGTACAGCGGCAGGTTGCTGGCGATTGGGACGTTCGGATCGATCAGCTTCAGGTGGCACGGTTGCTCTTCTTCATGGTTGGTGCTGGAGAGGAATACCGAGCTCAACTTGTCGAAGCTGAGCTTGCCGTCGGGCTTGGGATAGTCGATCTTCTTCGAGTCGGCCGCCAGCTTGAGGCAGGCATAGTCCGGCTTCTTGTTGCGCAGGGTGAAGGGCAGCTTGCCCTTGAACCAGTTCTGGTCGATGTAGTTGAACGCTGCCCCAAACAGTGGGCCGAACTGGTGCATGGCCGGGCCGAAGTTGCGGCTGGCGTGCAGCTCCTCATAGACCCAGCTGGCCTTGAAGGCGCTGGTGTAGCCGTCCAGACGGTCGCCACCCTCGCGGCCGGCGGCCAGGGCCTCGACCACCGCATCGGCCGCGAGCATGCCGGACTTCATGGCCGTGTGGCTGCCCTTGATCTTGGCGAAGTTGAGCGTGCCCAGGTCGCAACCGATCAGCGCGCCACCGTCGAACACCATCTTGGGCAGCGAGTTCAGGCCGCCCTTGCAGATGGCCCGCGCACCGTAGCTGATGCGCTTGCCGCCTTCGAGGTACTGGCTGATCACCGGGTGGTGCTTGAGGCGCTGGAATTCGTCGAACGGCGACAGGTACGGGTTGCTGTAGGCCAGGTCGACGATCAGGCCGACCACCACCTGGTTGTTCTCCAGGTGATAGAGGAACGAGCCGCCGGTGTTGTCGGCATTGACCACGTCCAGCGGCCAGCCGGCAGTGTGCACCACCAGGCCCTGCTCATGGCGGGCTGGGTCGACTTCCCAGATTTCCTTCAGGCCGATGCCGTAATGCTGCGGGTCGGCCTCGCTGTCGAGGTCGAAACGGCGGATCAGTTGCTTGCCGATATGGCCACGGCAGCCTTCGGCGAACAGCGTGTACTTGGCGCGCAACTCCATGCCCGGGGTATAGAGGCCGTCCTTGGGCTGGCCTTCGCGGTCCACGCCCAGGTCGCCGGTGACGATGCCGCGCACCACGCCGGCCTCGTCGATCAGCGCTTCCTGGGCGGCGAAGCCGGGGTAGACCTCCACGCCGAGCTGCTCGGCCTGCTGGGCCAGCCAACGGCACAGGTTGCCCAGGGAGATGATGTAGTTGCCCTGGTTGTGCATGGTGCGCGGTACGAACAGGTCCGGCACCTTGACCGAGCCGGCCGGGTCCTTGAGCACATAGATGTCGTCGCGCTTGACCTCGGTGTTCAACGGCGCGCCCATGGCCTTCCAGTCGGGGAACAGCTCGTCCAGGGCGCGGGATTCGAACACGGCGCCGGAGAGAATGTGGGCACCGACTTCCGAGCCTTTCTCGACCACGCAGACGCTGATCTCGGCACCCGTCTCGGCGGCTCGCTGCTTCAGGCGGCAGGCAGCCGACAGACCGGCAGGGCCTGCGCCGACGATGACCACGTCGAATTCCATGTATTCGCGTTCCACAGGTTCTCTCCTACTCAAGGCTCATCAGCGGTTGCTTGTCGGGTGGGCGCAACTCTAGGTGCACGGCGCCTGGGCCGTGGCTTTCTCCAACGCCGCACTGCACCGCTTTGTCGTGGCGAGCATTATATCTACACCAAGGGAAGGGTCCAATACAAACGTTTGTTTGAATGTGCGAGAAGCGCGTAAAAACGCCAGGACACGGCTGGACGCTGGCCGATTTGCCGTATTGACCCGATGGGGTGATGCGGTCAAGATACGAGCGGTTTTACGCTCGCCGTAGGCTGACCGTTGGGCAAGTGAGCACGCTGGAAACCCAGGTGAACAGCAGGGGATTCCCGCCAGGACCCGCGTTGCAGCGCAGTTTACACGTCGCGACAGCAAATCGCCCGCAGGTTTTGCCCTGGCGCGGACCGGGCCGGTCGGTCCATGGTAAATCCGCCCGCCGCCATCCGTTTCCAGTGGTGTCCAGACCCACGCGCATCGCCGGGCATGCCCAGGCGACTATCTATTCACCGGAGAGTAACGAGGAATCCATGAAGGTTCTTGTAGCTGTCAAACGAGTGGTCGACTACAACGTCAAGGTTCGCGTCAAGGCGGATCACTCCGGCGTCGACCTCGCCAACGTCAAGATGTCCATGAACCCCTTCTGCGAGATCGCCGTGGAAGAAGCCGTACGCCTCAAGGAAAAGGGCGTCGCCACCGAGATCATCGCCGTCAGCGTCGGTCCGACCGCCGCCCAGGAGCAACTGCGCACCGCGCTGGCGCTGGGCGCCGACCGTGCCATCCTGGTCGAAGCCGCCGACGAACTCGGCTCGCTGGCCGTGGCTAAGCTGCTCAAGGCCGTGGTCGACAAGGAACAACCGCAACTGGTCATTCTCGGCAAGCAGGCCATCGACAGCGACAACAACCAGACCGGCCAGATGCTTGCCGCGTTGACCGGCTTCGCCCAGGGTACCTTCGCCTCCAAGGTCGAACGGGCAGGCGACACGCTGAACGTCACCCGCGAGATCGACGGTGGCCTGCAGACCGTCGCGCTGAAGCTGCCGGCCGTCGTCACCACCGACCTGCGCCTGAACGAGCCGCGCTATGCGTCGTTGCCGAACATCATGAAGGCCAAGAAGAAGCCGCTGGAAACCGTCACTCCGGATGCGCTCGGCGTGTCCATCGCCTCGACCACCCAGACCCTCAAGGTCGAAGCCCCGGCCGCCCGTGGCGCCGGCATCATGGTCAAGTCGGTGGACGAACTGGTCGAGAAACTGAAGAACGAGGCGAAGGTAATCTGAAATGACAGTCCTGATCATCGCTGAACACGAAAACGGCGCGCTCGCGCCGTCCACGCTCAACACCGTGGCCGCTGCCGCCAAGATCGGGGGCGAGGCACACGTGCTGGTCGCCGGCCAGAACGTCGGCGCCGTGGCCGAGGCCGCTGCCAAGATCGCCGGTGTCGCCAAGGTGCTGGTCGCCGACAATGCCGTCTACGCCCATGCCCTGCCGGAAAACGTCGCGCCGCTGGTCAAGGAACTGGCCGCCAGCTATAGCCACGTGCTTGCGCCTGCCACCACCAACGGCAAGAACATCCTGCCGCGTGTCGCCGCGTTGCTGGACGTCGACCAGATCTCCGAGATCATCTCGGTCGAGTCCGCCGACACCTTCAAGCGTCCGATCTACGCCGGCAACGCCATCGCCACCGTGCAGTCCAGCGCCTCGGTGAAGGTCATTACCGTGCGCGCCACCGGTTTCGATGCCGTGGCCGCCGAGGGCGGTTCGGCCACCCTCGAACCCGTTGGCGCTGCGCATGACGCGGGTCTGTCGTCCTTCGTCGGCGAAGAGCTGGCCAAGTCCGACCGTCCCGAGCTGACCGCTGCCAAGGTGGTGATCTCCGGTGGCCGCGGCATGGGCAACGGCGACAACTTCAGCCATCTGTACAGCCTGGCCGACAAGCTGGGTGCTGCCGTCGGCGCATCGCGCGCTGCGGTCGATGCCGGGTTCGTGCCCAACGACATGCAGGTCGGTCAGACCGGCAAGATCGTTGCCCCACAGCTGTACATCGCCGTCGGTATCTCCGGCGCGATCCAGCACCTGGCGGGCATGAAGGACTCCAAGGTGATCGTTGCGATCAACAAGGACGAAGAGGCGCCGATCTTCCAGGTCGCCGACTACGGCCTGGTCGCCGACCTGTTCGAAGCGGTGCCGGCACTGGAAAAGCTGGTCTGATTCGTCCGCGTCACTTATAAAGAGGCCCGGTGTTCCCACGAACGCCGGGCTTTTTTGTGCGTGCGAAGGAGGCGAGGATGGCGGGGTTGGGCCGAATCATGATCGCGACTGCCTTGTATGGGCTGTCGCTGTCGCCCATGGCAGGGGCAGCAGGGCGTTGCGAGCGGCTGGTGGCCACGGGCAGCCCCGACAACCCGCCTTATGTCTGGCAGGACCCGCGTCATCCCGGCCGGTTGATCGGCGCCGACGTCGACCTGCTGGAGCAGATCGCCCGTGACCTCGGCGTGACCGTCCAGGTGCGCTCGAGCGGAACGCGCGAGCAGGCCATCGAAGAGACACGCAGTGGGCGGCTGGACCTGCTGCTGGACCTGCCGCTGGAAGCCGCTCACCTGACGGCGTTCGACTACCTGCATCCTGCCCTGCACGTCGACGATTACCTGGTCTGGACGCGTCATGATGCCGCCATCGCCTATACGTCGCTCGCGCAATTGCAGCCCCTGCACGGCGGCCTGGTCGAGGTGGCCCGGTTGCCTGAAGCAGGGCAGCCCTTGAGCGAGGCAGGGCTCGACCTCGAACGTGCCCAGACGCCGGTGGAGGCCTTCCAGCGTCTGGCGCTGGGGCAGCTTGACTATGTCATCGCCCAGCGCTTCGTCGGTCTGGAAACCGTGCAGCGACTGGGGCTCAGTACCGACGTGATCGCCAGCGGCGTCCCGGCGCAGCGTGTCGAACGCTACCTGGCGGTTTCGCACAATTCGGCCTGTAACGATGCCTGGCTGCGCGGCGAGCTGGCGCGACGCCTGTTCGACGGTGCAGCCGAACCGGCCCGGCAGCAGGCTTTGCAGCGCAACCTGCAACGCTGGCAGACGCAACCAGGGGCGACGATCCATGCTGGTGACGTGGCCGAATGATTGGCCGGCACCCGTGCTCGCCCGCGCGCAAAGCGGGTTACTATGCGCGACCCGCGGTGCGCCACCGCTTCGCGACCCCGTGTCGCCCACCGCTTACCCAGGAGCTGAAGCCGTTTTGAACAGATTGGATTTGACCGTGGTCCAGCGCATGCCTGTGCGGGCACTGGGCCTGGCCCTGGTGTTCGGCGTCATGGCCGGTTGCGCCACCGACCCCGCCCCCCATGAGCAGATGCGTCTGGCCGAGCAGGCCCTCGAACAGGCCAAGTCGGTCGGCGCCACCGACCAGCAAGCGACGTTGACGCTGGCCGAAGACAAGCTGGCCCGCGCCCGTGCGGACCTGGCGGCCGGCCAGCACCGCGAAGCGCGGATGCGTGCCGAGCAGGCCGAACTGGACGCACGCCTGGCCGAAGCCCAGGTGCTCACGCAGAAGCGCGACGAGCAAGTGCAGGCGTTGCAGGCGCGCATCCAGCGCTTGCGCAAGCAACTGGAGGCTCGCCCATGATGCGTCTGTCGAACCCATGGATGGCGGCCGTGCTGCTGGCCTCGGTCGGTGGCCTGCACGGCTGCGCCAGTCAGCGGAGCGAAACGGCGCTCGAGCAGGCGTCGGCCGCGTTCCAGCAGGTCAAGGACGATGCCGATGTGCTGCGCAGCGCGCCACGCGATGTGATCCGCGCCGGTGAGTCCCTCGGCCGTGCCGAGCGCCTGGCCACCTACGTGGGCAGCGGCAGCGACGTGCGCCAGTACGCCTACCTCAGTCAGCGCTACAGCGAGATCGCCCGTGAGCACACGCGCCTGGCCCTGAGCGAAGAGCAACTGGTCACGCTCGACCTCAAGCGCCAGCGACTGCAACTGGCCCTGCGCGAGGCCAAGCTGGCCAGCGTCCAGCAGCAGGGCAAGTGGCTGGAAGCGGAAATCGCCGCCCTGGCCTCCGAGGACAGCGATCGCGGCCTGGTCCTGACCCTGGGTGACGTGCTGTTCGACACCGGGCGAGCCGAACTGAAGAATTCGGCCAGCCGCACCGTGCTCAAGCTGGTGCAGTTCCTTCAGCTCAACCCCCGGCGAGTGATCCGCATCGAAGGCTACACCGACAGCACCGGCTCGACCGAAGACAACCTGCAGCTGTCGCGCGACCGTGCGCAGTCGGTGGCCGACATGCTGATCGACTTGGGCGTCGAGGAAAAACGTGTCCAGGTCATGGGCTATGGCGACCAGTACCCGGTGGAAGCCAATGCGTCCGAACGGGGCAGGGCCAAGAACCGTCGTGTGGAAGTGGTGTTCTCGGACGACAAGGGCCGGTTGGCACCGCTGCGCTGACCGGCGCACGAGAGGCTCAGGGCGCCGCCGGGTCGTGCGTCGCCCTGGGAAGCAAGGCTGTACGGTCGATGAATCGACGATCTGTATCAGTACACTTTGCGACTGTTACGGTATTCTGCGTCTGTGAGCTCCATAAGAATAACGAAGCCTGCGCATCGAGACATTGCCATGACCAACCTGTTGCTCTATCAGCGCATCGCCCAGCAACTGGCGGACGACATCCGCCGTGGTGTCTACCGTCCAGGCGAGCGGGTGCCGTCGGTGCGCAAGATGAGCGCGCAGCTCAACGTCAGCCATGCCACGGTGCTTCAGGCGTACGCCAACCTCGAGGACCAGGGCCTGATCCGGGCGCGCCCGCAGTCGGGCTACTACGTGCACCAGACGCCTGCGCTGACCGCGCCGACCCCGGACATCGCCCGGGTCGAGCGCCCTGGGCTGGTGACGCGCGCCAGCATCATCCAGCAGGTCCTGGCCGAGGCGCGACGCGACGGCGTCTTTGCCTTCGGCGCCGCGGTGCCCCATGTGGACTACCTGCCCGTGCGGGCCCTGCACCAGCAGCTGGCCAAGGTCACGCGGTTCCACAGCCCCCGTGCGTTCAGCTACATGTTCAGCCCCGGTTACGAGCCGCTGCGTCGGCAGATCGCCATTCGCATGCGCGATGCCGGGGTCCTGGTCGATCCGCGGGAGATCGTGGTGACCCACGGCTGCGTCGATGCCTTACAGATGTCACTGCGGGTGCTGACCAAGCCGGGTGACCTGATCGCGGCCGAGTCCCCGACCTACTATGGTCTGTTGCAGCTGGCCGACCTGCTGGGCCTGAAGGTCATCGAGATCCCCAGCGACCCGTCCACTGGCATCAGCCTCGAAGCCTTGCAGCTGGCGGCCAACCAGTGGTCGATCAAGGCCCTGGTGCTGACCGCACGGCTGAGCAACCCACTCGGGGGGACCATCCCTGAAGAGCGTCAGAAGCAGCTGCTGCGCCTGGCCTCGGACTTCGACATCCAGATCGTCGAGGACGATATCTATGGCGAGCTGATGTTCGAGCAAGGGCGCAGCAAGGCGCTCAAGGCCTATGACCGACTCGACCGGGTCATCTACTGCTCGAGCTTCTCCAAGACGCTGTCCCCCGGCGTGCGCGTGGGCTGGATGGTGCCTGGCCGCTACCAGGACGACATCCAGCGCTTGCAGACGTTCACCACCCATTCGGCGTGCAGCGTGACGCAGATGGGTGTGGCGGCCTATCTGGAGAACGGCGGTTATGACCGGCACCTGCGCTACATCCGTCAGGAGTACCGCAAGAACCTCAGCGCCTACCAGCTCGCCGTCCAGCAATATTTCCCCGAGGGCACGCAGATGACCCGGCCCACCGGCGGGTTCATCCTGTGGGTGAGCCTGCCGGGGCGGGTCAACACCCAGGAGCTGCACGTGCGGGCGCTGGAGCAGGGCATCAGCATCGCACCGGGGTTGATCTTCAGTAATACTGAACAATTCAATCACTGCATCCGTCTGAACTGCGGTATTCCCTGGAACCGCGAGGCTGAACGCGCGCTCGTGACATTGGGGATGCTGGCCCGACAACTGTGTACAGAGTCCGCAGCACTGGCGTTTTAGCCTTGCCAGACGTGCGGCAAACGGCCAGCATCCGGATTTAGGCAAAGACGTTGTGGTGCCCATGAAACGTATTCGGTTGTTCGTGCTGGTGGTGGGGTTGACCTGCGGGTTGGGTGCGGTGGGTGTGGCTCAGGCCGCACAGGCCAGTGCTGCCTCGAGTGCCGACGGCAAGCAGGGCCAGGCCCAGACGCGTCCGGCTGCCCAGTCGTCCAAGTCGGACGCCAAGCCAGCGGCCAAGCCGAGCAAGGCGAGCGCAGCAGCGAAGAAGGCGCGCACGAAGAAGACCAGGCGCAAGGCCGTGCAGAGCAAGGCGGTGGCCACGCCGGTGGCCGAGGCGCCGCTGGACCTGAGCATCCCCAAGGAGATGGTCAAGGAACTCGAGCCTGCGGTGGGCAACAACACGCCCAAGCGCAAGGCCTTGTTGCCAGCGATGTTCCCGGAGAATCCCACCCAGGACAGCGCCTTCCAGCTCAACGGGCGGCTGATCAGCAACGAAATGCAGCTACAATTGCGCAACGACAGTCAGCGCGATGTCGAGGGCGCGGCCATCGAATTCCAGTTCCGCCAGTGAGCAACAACTGACTGCTCGGTCATTCCCCTTTTCCCGGTGCGGGCAATGTCAAACGTCCGTTTCGCCGGTTACTATCCCAGGACGTCCCGTCCTGTTCCAGGAGTCGTGTTTCATGATCTGCCGTCAAGGCTGTGGTGCCTGCTGCATCGCGCCCTCCATCAGTTCGCCCATCCCCGGCATGCCACAGGGCAAGCCGGCGGGGGAGCGTTGCCTGCACCTGTCGCCCGAGAACCTGTGTGGTCTGTTCGGACAGCCTGAACGGCCAGCGGTGTGTGGTGGGTTCAAGGCCGAGGTCGAGGTGTGCGGCGGCGACCGCGACGAGGCGATCAGGATCATCAGTTGGCTGGAGCGCATGACGGCGGCGTGAACCCTCAGATCTTCGATAAAAGGAACAACACGATGAGATCTTTCACGCGAGTCGCACTGGTGGTTGCCCTGGGACTGTCGATGGCGCCCGTCGCCTGGGCCGAAGATTGGAAGGTGGCCAAGGACGAAGAGGGCATCCAGGTGTCGCTGAGCGAGGTGCCGGGGTCCAAATACAAGGCCTACCGCGGCGTGACCCTGATCAAGGCGCCCCTGGCCAAGGTGCGTGCGCTGCAGGAAGACGTGGTGGGTGCCTGCGCCTGGATACACGAATGCCAGTCGCAGAAGCTGCTCAAGCACGAGGGCGATCAGAGCTGGACCTATAGCCGCTTCAACACCCCCTGGCCAGTCACCCCGCGCGACTCAGTGGTGCATGTGGTCAACAGCCAGGGGGCCGATGGCAGCCTGACGCGGACGCTGAAGGGCGAGCCGACCTATGTGCCGGACGAGAAGGGATACGTGCGCGTGGCCGAAGTCACCGGCTTCTGGAAGCTGGTACCCAAAGGCGATGCGACCGAAGTCACCTACCAGGTGCACACCGAGCCGGGCGGTAGCGTACCGTCGTGGCTGGCCAACAAGTTCGTGGTCGAGGCGCCGTTCAATACATTGAAGCACCTCAGGGCGCGCGCTGAGCGCCCTTGAGGACGTGTAGCCTAAGAGGCGTTCAGGGTACGGGCGGCTGCGTCGACGGCCGTCATGCCTGGCTCGGTCACAGATTGTGTGGCCTGGCCCCTGGCCTGCAGATGGTGGGCAAATTGCTGAACGTACTGCTTTTCCAGAATCTGCACGCTCAGGATAAACAACAGAAGGTTGTTGAGTTTCTCACGTACCCTGCCTGGCACCAGGCCAGTCCTGACGGCCAGCAGCATCATCCGTACCGTGCCCGGCGCGAACAGGCCGGCTGCAGCCAGGGCATCCTTGCTTAGGTAAGTTTCGATCAGACGTGCCATGACAGGGCCTGAGCGCTTATGCACCCATAGCGGCGGTGTGATGTAAGGCCACTTTCGACGGCTGTACACCTCTTCGGGGATGATGTCCTTTACGGCCTCACGCAACAGGTATTTTTCTACGTCGCCGCGCAGCTTCCACTCGTTCGGCAGTTTGGCCAGCCATTGGAACAGCCGATGGTCGAGAAACGGGGTGCGGCCTTCGATCGAGTGAGCCATCTCCTGACGGTCGCCCAGGTTTGCCAGGATAAAGGGGCTGAGTAACCCACGGATGCTGAACGTCTGCAACTTGTTCAACAATGGCAGGCGATCGAGTTCAGACCGGTTCAGGCGGCGACGCAACGCTTGCAGAGGCGAGGTAAGCGCCAGGTGTCGACGGTGGCGGGGTGCGAACAGACGGTTGAGCGTGTTCTGGGCGGCCGGAGCGAACAGCTCGGCCATTTCCGGCTGCGGGACGAACCCGAAGGCGTCGTTCAATTGGCTGGTACCGCCGGAGTGTTTAGGGCGTGCACGTTTGGCATGGCGTCCATAGGCGTGGCTGGACAAGCCTTGTCCTTCGGCCTTGAAGTAGCCGTACCCCAGCAGTGCCTCGTCCGCGCCTTCGCCGGTGAGCACGCAGGTGACATGCTGGCGGGCGAGCCTGGAGAGCAGGAATTTACCCACCCCGTTGTAGTTGACGGCCGGGGTTTCCGAGAACCAGAGGCTGTCTTCCAGGTGGGTCAGCAGATCTTCGCGCGTGCACTCGACCTTGTGAAAGCGTGCACCCAGGTGGCGCGCGGTACGTTCGGCGATCAGCGCCTCGTCGAATTCCGCATGATCGCTGAAGGAAATGCAGAACGCGTCGATCGGCTGATCGGACAACTGTGCGGCCAGAGCAGCCACTGCGGTGGAGTCCAGGCCGCCACTCAGGTAGACGCCGACAGGCACGTCGGCTTGCAGCCTTAGCGCTACGGCTTCTTCCAGGTGAGCGCGCAAGGTGTGCCGCAGGTCGGGCTCACCACAGGTCGCCGGCAGTGGCTCGGGCAACAGGTCGAGCGGCCAGTAAGGAATCGATTTGCACTTCAGGGTTTTGATGTCCACTACCAGGCAATGGCCAGGCGCGACGACGCTGACATGTTCGAACGGGCTGTCCATGGGTACGAAGCTGAGCATGTCACGCAGCTTGACCGGATCGATGGAGGCTGTGGCCAGCCCACTGGCGAACAGCGCCTTGGCCTCGCTGGCGAACAGCAGTCCACCGGGACGCTCAGGCGCCTGGTGCACGAACAGTGGCTTGATGCCAAAGCGGTCACGGCAGGCGACCACGCGGCCCAGCCGTCGATCCAGCAGCACGAACGCGAACTCGCCGCGCAGGTGACGGGTGAAATCCAGGCCATCACGCTCATACAGGTACAGGATGAGCTCCGAATCGGACCCGGTCGCGAACGTGAACCCATCGGCCATGAGTTCGGCGCGCAGGCGGGCGTGGTCATAGATTTCGCCGTTGCACACCAGCACCTTCTGGCCGTCCTGACTGAACAGGGGTTGCGCGCCGGTGGCCAGGTCGATGATCGAAAGCCGGGTGTGACCCAATACCACCGCGTGTTCGGGGTCGCGATACCCGGCGCGTCCGTCTGGTCCACGGTGAGTCAATGCCGTCAGCGCGGCCTCAAGGTCGACCTGCTCGGGTGCATGACCGACAGACGCAAAAATTCCGCACATCCTGTGCTCCTCATGGGCTTATAGCGAAAGAACCGGGGGCGTCAAGCGTCGCCGAGGTAGATCTGCTCGAGCATTCTGCGGTGCACGACCAAGGGCTTGTCATACTTGCCCAGCCGCGCACCGTTCAAGGCATACGGCAGGTGCGCGAGCTGGCTGGAAAACGCACCATCGGCCTCGAATTCCTTCTTGATGAAACGCAGCATGAACGAGCGGAAGTGCTTTTGGAAAAACGCTGATTTGCGGTCGCTGGCCTGGGCATAGACGAAACTGTACAGCGTCGTCCGGTTGGCCGCGTTGGGCACGAAGAAGATCGTGGTCTTGACGTGCCCTCCGATGTCGGTCTGGCGAGTCTTGCACGTCACCCAGGACTCGTAGGTGCTGCGCACTGGGTTGAACAAGGTGTGGAAGCGATTGTGCGAGATGTCCCCTGGCTTGACGCCAGTCAGAAACATGAACGGAAACTTGCGAATGGGCCCCCGGTAGTAGTTCAGGGTGCTGTGCTCATCCTGTTCGAACTCGTATTCGACGTGCTTGGCGCCCTCGCGGTCCCACCCAAAGGTCTGGTGCACGTAGGGAAAGTGCTCGTCCTCGGAGAAGTTGTCCAAGGCCACATGCAGCGGGCAGTCGAAGACCACAGGGAACTGGCCCATGAAGGTGTAGGCCGGGTCGGCGAAGTCATCGAGCGGCTCGGCATCGGGGCCGCCAACCCAGATCACGCCATGTCGGGTAAAGGTCTTGAGGACCTCGATCTTGCACTTGCGCGATTCGGGCATGGCCGGGATATGCCCTTGACCCTGGGCATCGAAACTCCAGCCATGGTACGGGCACTCGAGATGCCCTTGCTCGTTCACGCGGCCCATCGAGAGGGGCGTGAACCGATGAGGGCAGCGGTCCGGCATGGCGACGAGGCGACGCGCCTGATCACGGAACAGAACGATCTTGAAGCCACCGACTTCCACACTGATCGGCGTGTCGCGTACAGCCTCTTCGGCGCAGACGGGATGAAAGAAACGCGAAATCTTGTTCCAGCCAAAGTCCATGGCACGTGCATCCTTGAATAACGTTTTTGATCACCCGTTCCATCGGGGCGCTTTTTCGAGCGGGCCAGCCTAGTGGATACACTCACGCGTTGCAACGCACTTTTCATGGAAGTTTGTCTTTGTGTGCAGGTCGTCTTTTTTCGACGTTGGGGGCGCTTGACAGCGCTTTGTAAATCCTGATGAAGTAAAGAAAGATCGTACACAGCACTTCAGGACGAAGCGCTCGCTCCCCGTCGACAGGATGTCGGTTCATTGCAGTCTGACGTGGCACGCCGCTGTTTTCTCGAGTGCTCCAGCCCATTTACCGGGCGGGCCGCACGCACGCTTTCGAATGCCTGGACATTCGGAGTGCCGGCACGTCCTGCTTGCAGGAGCCACGCGTCATGGATGAACCTTCAGTGCGCCTGAAACTCAGGGCGCTGTGGAGCGCTCTGTTGCCAGATGAGCCCTTCGACGACACCACGGCATTTCATCAGGCCGGTGGAAATTCGTTGACCCTAATGCGGCTGTTCATGCAATGCACAGGTGCTTTCGGTGTGCGGCTGGACATGGCGCGTTATCCCGACTTGCAGACCATTGAGCAGCAGGCACGCTTCATCGTGACGGCCTGTTCGGAGGCTTCGCATGCCTGAAGTGGTCGCCCAAGCCTTCTCACGGCCCGCGCCAATGCGTGTGCCACGTGCCTATGCATCGTTGTTCGATCAGGCCACGACCGACCGTTTCGTGGTAGGCGACCTGGAGGTGCGTACGCAGGTCTGGCAAGGTCCGGCCCCGGTCCTGTGCGTGCATGGCGCCAACGGTAGCGCGACGCAATTCGGCGCGTTGATTGAGCGCCTGCGTGACGCCGGCCGCGGCGTCATGGCCCTGGATATTCCTTCGCACGATCCGAATGGGCGTTTCATTCCGTCACGCTACATCTGGGAGGCCCTGGTGGGCATGCAGCGTTACGCCACGCCTGCCGCGGTGGTCGCGCACTCCATGGCCTGCGGCTGGGTGATGAAGGCGCTGAGCGCAGGCTTGCCTGCGCGGCAACTGGTATGCCTGTCCCCAGCGGCCACGCAGGATTATGTCTTCAAGCGTTTCCTCGAGCTGCAGCAGGCCCAAGGCCTGACCTTTGATGACTTGGCAGAAGAGATCGACCAAGCCTTCGGCAGCACATGGCGTCAGGCGTATTCGCCAATCGAGCTGTGCAAGACCTTGACGCTGTCCGCATTGATTCACCATGACGAAGACGATCCGGTCATTGAACTGGACGCGGGTGGCAAAGTACTGCACGCCGCCTGGCCAACGTCGCGTTATATACAAACGCAAGGGCTTGGCCATGCGGGTGTGTTCCGAAATAGACCACTGCTTGAATGCCTCGTGGCATTTCTCGCCGATTCCATGACTGAGAGAGCACAGGAAGTAACTCAATGAGCCAGCCTACCATCCAGCACGTACGCGACACCGTCGAAAAGATCATCCTGCAATATTGCGACGTGACCGATTTGGGTATCGAGCGTTTGCAAGATGACACGAGCCTGACCCAGGACTTGGGTATCGACAGCGTCGACTTTCTCGATATCGTGTTTGAAATCGAAGACACTTACAAAATCCAGTTTCCCTTGGAGCAATGGTCGGCCAGTGCGCCAAACGGTGAAAAGAATCGACATACCCTGAGCGACTTCGTGGCGGCTATCCATCGCATTGTCGTCGGTGCACCTGTCAGCGCATGAACATCGAACAGAACCTGTTGATCGACGAGGTCGTGACGTGGGAGCCCTGGACGTCGCTGCACAGTATCAGCCACGTCCCGGCTGCAGCGCCGGTCTTCGAAGGGCACTTTCCCGGCCATCCCATCCTGCCTGGTGTGCTGATGGTCGAACTCATGGCCCAGGCCAGCGGGTTCTTGTACCTGTTGTCGTCGGACTTTGCGGGCATGGCGTTCCTGATCAGCGTGAAGCAGGCCAAGTTCACCGGCTTCGTCGCGCCGGGCGATCGACTGAGCTGCGAGGTACGCATCGTCCACCGTGCCGAAGGCTACCTGGTCTGCGAGGGCGTGCTCACGCGTGATCAGGTGGTCGCGAAAGCGCAGTGGATGCTGCGGCTCATGCCCTTCCCCAACGACATCCTTCGTCAGTCGCTCCAGCGCACCGTGCTGGCGCGTATCGAGAGGCACGCATGATCAACACCTGTTACGTGAAGGGCATGGGTATCGTCCACAGCGGCGGCGCGACGGGGCTGCGCGATACGCACTCACTGCCGCCCCAGGCGCCGGTGGTGCGAGGCAAGGTGCCGTTGCCAGCGTTCCCCCTGGAACGCTTCGTGACCAAGGTCCGCGACCTCAATGCCATGGGCAACGGGCAGAAGATGCTGGTCTGCGCCGCTGGATTGGCCCTGGAGGAGGCCGGCCTGGACGCCGAGGCGCGTCAGGGCTGCGACCTGTACATGGCCGCCAAGATCGGCGAGCGCAACGATGCCGTGGATGCGGCGATCCTCGAAGGTGCCGAGCGCGCGTCGTTCGACATCAACCAGGAGCTGGCGCGCCTGCGACCGACGCATTTCCTGGCAGAACTGCCCAACCTGTATGCCGCCAACATCGCCATGCTACTGGCGCTCAAAGGCGAGAGCCTGACGTTCGTCGGCGAGGCGGCTGCCTCCGCGCAGGCCTTGATCCATGCGCTGGAGAAACTTGCCACCGAGCGCACGTCCAGCATCTTGGTCGGCGGCGTCTTCAATGGCGATCAGTCGATGCACGATGAATACCTGGCAGGTCCCGATGCACAAGCGCTGGGCGTATTCGGCACGGCTGCCTGCTGCCTGGTGCTCGAGCGCGATCCTGTCAATGCGATCGCCAGCCTGACCCGAACGGGCCCGGTCACCCGCGACCAACTCGACGATCGGCTGGTCGGCTGCGAGGCAAGTCTGCTGGTCAGTCATGGCTTTGCGGCCGGGCGAGGGTGGACGCAGTCGCTGACCGTGGACGTGCCCGTGCTGGACGTCGGGCACCTGATGGGTCAACTGCACGAAGCGACCGTTTCGGTCCAGGCTTACCTGGCCGCGGTGGCGCTGCGCGCCGAGCCGGCCGTGGGGCCGCGCCGTGCGCTGTTGCTCACGCAGATCGGCGCTGAGCGTTACGAGACCTTTGTGCTCGAGGTCTTCTGACACCATGAACATACCGATCATCCCCTCTGTCGTGCCTGCCGCACGGTCTGTACAGGCAGAGCGATTCCCGTTCAGCGCTTCCCCGCAGGGCTGGTATGCCGTGGCGTGGGTCGATCATCTCGAACCGTCCTCCATCACCCCGGCACGGCTGTGCGATCGCGATATCGTCATCGTTCGCACGGCTTCGGGAAAGCTGGCGGTCTATGACGCGCACTGCCCGCACCTGGGCGCACACCTGGGCTACGGTGGCGTCGTCGAGGGCGAGCACGTGCGCTGTCCATTCCATGGCTGGGAATACGACGGACGCGGACGCTGCAGCAAGATTCCGTTCGTGGACGGGCCGATGAAGGTCGGTCTGCGCGAATGGCCTACGGTGGTACGAGGCGGGATGTTACAAGCCTGGTTCGATACCCAGGGCAACCCTCCGGTATGGACGCCGCTGGAGGCCGATCACCACGGGTGGACGCTGCCGGTACACGGCCCGGACTGTGCCTGGAACCTGCGTGCGCATGTGCAGGACATCGCGGAAAACGGCGTCGACGTCGCCCACTTCACGACGGTGCATGGAGCCCAGGCCATTGGCGAGCTGAACGATGTCCGGTTCGAAGGTGCCCTGGCGCGGTGGACGTCGATCAGCGCCAGCGAGCTGAGCGGCAAGCCTTCGATCGCCGTCGCGCAGGTGGTGCTCGATGCGCTGGGTCTGCACCGCGTGCAGGTGCAGATCGATGACGGCAAGCTGGCGTTTCGCAGCTTCCTGTACGTGACGCCGGTGGCCGACGGGCGGATCGACATTCGCATGACCGTCTCGGTGAAGCAGACCGGGGATGTGCGCAAGGATCGGATGCTCGTCAAGTACCTGGTGCCGCGGCTGACCAGCGAGCTGGCCAAGGATTTCGACATCTGGGAGCACAAGGTCTACATCGAGCGCCCGCCGTTGAGTCGGGTCGACGGTCCGATTCGTCATTTCCGGGCCTGGGCACACCAGTTCTACGTGTAGGCCTGTCTTCTCAACCATCGACCGCCCTGGGCGGATCGTCGTTCAAGGATGAAAACGAGCAATGAAAACCCCTAGTGAATGCCAAGGGCTCGCGGACGTTCGCGTCGGCATCGATACCCTCGATCGGCAGATCATCGAGCGCCTTGGACTGCGCATGCAGTACGTCAAGGCTGCGTCGCGCTTCAAGCCTGACCTGCAGAGCATTCCGGCGCCGGATCGCGTCGCTCGCATGCTGCCACAACGGCGTGAATGGGCCGCCGAGGCAGATCTGGATCCCGACTATATCGAAGCGCTTTTCAGCGGCCTGATCGACTGGTACATCCGTCAGCAGATGGCCTATTGGGAGAGCCAGCAGCAGGGGCAGGCCTCATGATGTGGATCGACGAGAAAGGTTGGCAAGCCTGGCGCGGTCTGCTCGAACAGGCCCGCCAGCGTGCGAGTTCGCGAGGCCAGCCCGTACTGGCGAGCCTGGCGCTGGCGACGCCTCGCCCCGATGCATTCGCCTGCGTCGCCAGAGCCGAGGCCTCGAAGCTGACCTATGCCTTGCTCGATACGCGGACGCCCGATCGCTTGCTGTTCGGTGTCGGCTGCGCTGCCGAACTGCGCGAGCGGCCGGAGGCTACCTTGGGCGCCATGGGCGGACAGTGGCAACACTGGTTGGAAGACCGCGTGCAGGAAGGCGACGTCGGCCCCCTGCTGATGGGGGGCGCGCGTTTCGATCCGCTGTCGCAGCGTGCGCCGCACTGGGAGGATTTCCCCGCGGCCGTCATGACCCTTCACGCCGTGCAGTGGTCTTGCCAGGCCGAGCGCGCATGGCTACTGCTGCAAGCCCGGGTTGCCCACGATAGCGACATCGACGCGCTGACCGACGAGCGGCGCGGCCTGCTGGCTTGCCTGGGCGAACCCGCCTTCGATCCGCCGTTCAGTGCCCACCTGGCCCTGGAAGCTGACCGTGATTCGATACCGCGTCGGGCATGGGAGGCCATGGCTGACCAGGCGGTGCGCCGCATTCGCGCAGGTGAGATGCGCAAGGTGGTGCTGGCGCGCCATGTTCAGCGCACGCATACCACGCCCATCGATGTGGCCAGCGTGTTGCGCCGCTTGCGGACACGCGACAGTGACGCCCATGTGTTCGCCGTGAGCCGGGGCCGCAGTTGTTTTCTCGGGGCGACCCCCGAGCGTCTGGCGCACCTGGAACAGGGTGTGGTCCACACCCATGCCCTGGCAGGTACGGCCCCGCGCGGCGGTGATATGCAGGCCGACCGGCAGCTCGGTCAGGCCTTGATGGACTCGCCCAAGGAGCGTGAGGAGCATGACCTGGTCGTGCGCACGATCGTCGAGGGCCTGGCGCGACTGGGCGGCCATACCGCGGCCGTCGATTCTCCGCAGCTGCGCAGGCTTGCCACATTGCAGCACCTGACCACTCCGTTGCAGGCAGACCTCGGTGAGCAGGTGGGCGTGCTGGATGTGGTCGAACAGTTGCACCCGACGCCTGCAGTGGCCGGCCTGGCGCTGGCGCCCGCGTTGTCGTTCATTCGCGAGCACGAGGGGCTGGACCGCGGCTGGTACGCAGGCCCGGTGGGCTGGATGGACGAGTACGCCCAAGGCGATTTCGTCGTCGCTTTGCGCTCGATGCTGGTGCGCGCTCACACTACCTACCTATTTGCCGGCTGCGGCGTGGTGGCCGACTCCGTCCCCGAAGCAGAGTTTCAGGAAACCCAACTGAAGCTGTCGGGCATGTTCAAGGCGTTGCAGTCACTGCCGCAACCTGCGCCCAGTGCTACGCCGGCATGACGATTCGCCCGCTGGCCGCGTCCAAGAGGACACCTTCGATGCACACGGACACTACGGTGAGCGCCCATCGCCACCACGCCCCCATGGTCGTACGCCGCTACCCCTTCGACCTGAAGGCGGCATTGGCCGGAAACTGGTACGGCGACGACCGTTTCCGCACCATCGTCGCCAATGCGCTGTCGATGCCCCTGCCCAGTGGGGAGCGCCTGTTCATCAAGGCACTGCGACACTACTTCGATCAGCTCGCCGACCCGGCGTTGCGCGACGCGGTGAAAGTGTTCTTCAAGCAGGAGTCCTCCCATACGCAGGAGCACGTCAAGTACAACCGGTGGGTCTGCGAGCACCGGGGCTATCAGCTTGAGCCGATCGAAGCGACGTACAAGGACCATAACGAATACCTGTGCGAGCACGCCGATCCGCGTTTGCTACTGGCCACGACCGTGTGCATGGAGCACCTCACTGCCATCGTCTCCCATCTGCTGATCAGCGAACCACGCTGGTTGGCGCAGGCCGACCCGGTGGTGCGCGACTTCTGGCTATGGCACTCGGTCGAGGAAGTCGAGCACAAGGCGGTGGCGTTCGATGTGTATGCGTGCATTTGCGCCGACAAGGCGTTCCTCGACCAAGTCATGCGCAGTACGGTCGTGCAGTTGGCCAAGAACCTGGAATTCACCGCTTGTCAGATGTACCGAATGGAAGGTGGGCGGCCCCGCGAGATTCGCCAATGGTTGCGCGAAACCCCGTTCCTGCACGGTGAGCATGGGCTTCTCACGGCGCTCATGGTGCATGTCGAAGATTTCTATCGGCCCGATTTCCATCCCTGGGATCATGACAACGAAGCCTTGATCGCCCAGGTGTCCAGCCATCTGGAGCAGGCCTTCACCTGACCGCCTACGTGGCAAGGAGCCCGTCATCATGAACACGTTGCAAGCAGGTCGCGACCTGGCTGCCTATCTGCGCCTTCAGGCACAGCGTACGCCGAAGGCGCCGGCCCTGATCGGAGAAGGGGAGTGCTGGCTCTACGAAGCGCTGGATCAGCGGGTCGAGCAGTTGGCTGCGGAGCTGGTCGACCGGCTGGGCGAAGGACCCTGGCGGGTCGGTGTCCAGGTCGGCGAGCGGCGTTGGGGGGTGCTGGCCATGCTGGCCATCTTCCGTGCGGGCATGGTCTACGTCCCGTTGGACCCGACGCTACCAGCGGCGCGTCGCGGCTACATGATCGACGATTGTGCGATGGCCTGTGTTCTGGTCGATGCCCAGAGCGAGGCCGACGACGTGTTTCGGGGCGAGCGTTCGTTGCCCGTGTGGCGGATCGAAGGCGAGCAGCCCGCGCAGCGTACCCCGTTGGCGGAGTGGGTGTTCGACGAGGCGGCACCCGCCTATCTGTTGTACACCTCCGGCTCCACGGGGCAACCCAAAGGTGTCGAGATGACGCGGCGCGCTCTGTGCAACTTGATCGACCATCAGCTCGAAAGCGGTGGCGCCTTCACCCAGCCACTGAAGACGCTGCTGTTCGCTTCACCGGGCTTCGATGTCTCCGTTCAGGAAGTCTTGAGCGCGGTGGCCTGCGGGGGCGTCCTGCATACTGTACCGCCCGACGTACGGCAAGACCTGTCCCGGCTCTACGCGTTCATCCAGGCCAACGAGGTACAGCGCTGTTTCCTGCCCTACTCGGTGTTGCAAGCGCTGGCCATCGCCCACGAGCGTCGAGTGGGTGCCGAGGCGCGCGTGTGTCAGGTGATCTCGGCGGGCGAGGCGCTTCAATTGACGCCGCAGATCATCGATTGGCTGCAGGGGTGTGGTTGCGAACTGATCAATCATTACGGCCCCACCGAAACCCATGTCGTCACGCAGTACCACAGCACACGCCCCTTGAATCAATGGCCGAGCCGCGTACCGATCGGTCAGCCCATCGCGAACGTGCAGGCCTTCGTGCTCGATGCACAGTTGCAGGTGATGCCCGAGGGCGCCGAGGGCGAGCTGTGCCTGGCCGGCGTCTGCCTGGCCAACGGCTACGCCGGGCGTGCGGAAGAAACCGCGCGTCGCTTCCCCACCTGGCGGTCGCCCGAAGGCGAATCCCTGAGGCTCTATCGGACGGGGGACCGAGTGATGCGCGATACCTCAGGCGATCTGTTGTACCTGGGACGGATGGATACGCAGGTCAAGATCAATGGGCAGCGCGTCGAGCTGACGGAAATCGAGGCCAACCTCAAGCGTGATCCTGCGGTGCGCGAGGCGGTGGTGCTGGCTGATTCACTGACGGGGCACGCTGACGGTCAGTTGCTGGTGGCGTTCGTGCTGTACGCATCCGCTCACCCTGGTGAACCCGGTATCACGCCCCTGGCGCGCATCACGCCCTGGGTCGAAACGCTGCCGGTGTACATGAGGCCGCAGCGGGTCGTGGTGATCGAGCGACTGCCCCTGACCACCAACGGCAAGGTCGACCAGCGCGCGCTTCTGGCGCTGTCGCAGGCACCGAGTGCGGTGCAGGCGAGCCTTAGCGACGAACAGGCGCGAGTGGCGCAATTGTTCGCCCGGTTGTTGAAAGTGACCGTGACCGATGCCGACATGGATTTCTTCGCCCAGGGCGGCAACTCGTTGCTCGCCATCCGCTTCGTGCAACTGGTCGAGCGCGAGTGTGGCGTACGCCTGGACATGACCGCGTTTCTCAGCCAGCCGACCATCGCCCATGTGGCCACCTATCTCTGACATCGAGGACCTTATGAACACACATCGCGTGGTTGTCACCGGGCTAGGCCTGAGCACGTCGCTCGGGCGCGGTACGCACACCAACTGGCAGGCCCTGTTGGCCGGTGCCAGCCACATCAAGCACAGCGCACGGTTGGCGCCGGGGTCGATCCGTACGCGGTTCGCCGCAGTCGACGAGCGCTTCGAGGGCGAGTCCAACCCACGCGTCGTCATCGAAACCTACCTGCGCGAGGTGGTGGCAGAAGCCACCGCCAGCAGTGGGCAAACGCGTTTCGATCGAATGTATTACAGCCTCCCGAACGGCATGTACTACTGGTCCCAGCGTTTGCATGACCAAGCGCACCCACGCACTGACAACGCCTTCTTCGCGCTATCGTCGGAAGAGTCGCTCAGCAGTGAGTTCGCCCGTGCCTATCAGTTGCGCGAATACCCCGCCGTGGTCGCCACCGCTTGCGCGTCTTCGGCTTCGGCGCTGCAACTGGGGTATGAGGCCATCGCCCATGGGTTGGCCGAGCGGGTCATCGTGGCGGCATCGGACAGCTCGATCTACGACGAGACCGTGACCAAGTTCAACAACCTGTCGGCGCTGTCCACCCGCAACGAGTCGCCCGAAACGGCCTGCCGGCCGTTCAGCGAGGACCGCGATGGCTTCGTGATCGGCGAAGGCGGTGCCTGTCTGATCCTGGAAAGCGAGGCGAGTGCAGCGGCACGCTCGGCACAGGTCCTGGCGCGGTTCTCGGGATGCGCCAGCACGACCGACAACGTCCACCGTACCAAGGGTGATCCGACCGGTAGTGGCATGCGCGACTGCATGCGCTTTGCCGTGGAGCGCGCCGGGTTGCAGTTGAGCGACATAGACTGCATCAACGCCCATGGCACCAGCACGCCGGAGAACGATCGGATGGAGGCGCTGGTGATCGCCGAGCTGTTTGCACATCAACCCTGGGTGACGTCGGTCAAGTCCATGGTAGGCCACACGGTGCATGCCGCAGGTGTCGTGGAAGCAGCGGTCTCGGTGCTGAGTCTGATCCACGGGGCTGTGACGCCGACGCTGCATTACGACGATAGCCTGGATGCGCAGGGCGTCCGTGTCGCCGGCCAGGCGCAGAGCGGGGTCGCGCTGACCCATGTGTTGTCCAATTCCTTCGGTTTCGGCGGGCAGAACGTGTCATTGGTGTTTTCCAATGTCGAACCTGGGGTGAGCGCATGACGACGCACGTGCTCGAAGTGCGTGGGCGCTGCCAGCGCGAACCGTGGCGCCTGAGTGGTCTGGACAGGATGGTCGAGTCCTGGGCCGACTACCTGCTCGTGTACCCCTATTGCATCGAAGGTGGCGTCTTCGCCGAGCACTTGGCCAAGGCTCTGGACCTCAACCCCTATTTCGCCGGGCGCAAGATGACCCTGGACCAGGGCATGGTCGTCAGTGGCGGGAACGAGGGCGCGCGCCTGGAGCAGGTCCGGATCCCTGGCAGGTTGCCCGACGGCGTGCTGATGGGGCGGTACGATCAGATCGATCCCTTCTGTGACCGGACGCGCCGTGAGCAGCATCGACGCTCGAAAACCAGCTTGAAGCAGCCGTTGCTGCAGATTCGCTTGAGCGTTTTCGACGATGCGACGGTGATCGGTTTCAGCGTGTGGCACGGCCTGAGCGATGGCACGACCTTCTTCGAGTTTCTTGAGCGATTGGCCGAGTGTTGCCAGGGGCGGGACATGCCGATGCGTCTGCCCGTGTTCGAGCCGTTCCGGGCTGCTCCGGGCGCGGTGCCAGAAGGCGCACTGGTCGACCGCTGGCAGTACCCGGAGGCCGTGCAGCAATCGCCCGTCTTCGCCGAGGGCGCCTTCACCTTGCACGAGGCGGATATCGATCGCCTGCTGGAAGGTTGCGTCTGTCCAGGCTTCATGCGCCAGGACTACCTGATCGGTTACGTGTGGCGCCTGATCGTCATGACCGATACGCTCGAAGCCGGCGAGCGGACAGCGCTCTATCCGGTCTATGACGCGCGACAGCTCATGGACATGAGTCCGGCGCAGGTCGGCAATCTGCTGTGTTACCCCACCGTGGCACTGCGCGCAGGCCAGGTGCGTGAGGCGGGTCTGGCCGAGCTGGCGAGCTACATCCGCGACGCGGCGACCGCTCGCGTGCTCGACAGCGACACCCTGCAAGAGGAATTGCAAGCCATTTGCGCGCAAGTGGAGTCAGGCGGGCAGGGTCGTTATCTGCTGCAACCCCTCTACGAAAGCCTGTATGGCCATTCGGTGCTGTTCAACAACCTGACGGGCATGCCTTGGCAACGGTTCGACCTGGGGCAGGGCGCGCCTGTGCACGTCGATGCGCCCATGCACGATCCGCTGCGTTTCGTGCAGTTCTTCCCTTGCCTGTCCCGCCCAGGCGCCCTGACTGTCAAGGTCAACCTCCCCGAATCCCACCTGCAGCGTTTCCGCGACCGTTTCAACCAGGAACTCCAGCCATGAAATCCCATGTCGATCCCGCGACCTTCGCGCATTACCTGGACCTGGGTGCGCTGCCGGCGACCACCCTGGTCGACTGTCTCGAGCAGTGGAGCACGCGCTATGGCGATCGTCTCGCCCTGAAGGATGAGCACGGCACCCTGACCTATGCCCAGCTTGCGGAGCGTTCCGATGCCCTGGCGATCGATCTGCGTGCACGAGGCCTGCGTGCCGAGGACACCGTCATCGTGCAACTGCCTAATGGCACAGGCTTCTTCGTGACGTTGTTCGCCGTCATGAAGCTGGGTGCGGTAGCGGTCCTGGCGCTGCCAGGACACCGTCAGTACGAACTGATCGGGCTTCAGGACGTCGCACAGGCCAGGATGTACATTGCCCAACGCCAGCTCGGTGATTTCGCCTACTCGGTGCTGGCCGACGCATTGTGTGAAAACGGACTGCCCGAAACGGGCGTGGTGTACCTGGACGACGTTCCCGAGACTACCTGGCGACAGTCGGGCGAGCGGCTGACGGCTGTTACGCCCGCACCGGATGACGTGGCGTTTCTCCTGTTGTCAGGCGGTACCACGCAGGTGCCCAAGCTGATTCCGCGCACGCATGCCGACTATGCCTACAACATCACGGCCATGGCTCAGGCCTGTGGCCTGAACGCCGATAGCCGGTATCTGTGCGTGGTGCCTGCGGCGCACAATTTCGCGCTCGGCTGCCCTGGCGTGCTGGGCGTCCTGTCGGCGGGTGGGCAAGTCCACCTGCAGGCACAGCCCGATATCCTGCGACTGTGCGATGTGTTGCACAATGAGCGCATCACGGTGACGTCGTTGGTGCCTTCGCTGGCCGAATTGCTCATCGAATACCTGGACATGACGGGACAGCGCTTCGACGCGCTCACGCTGGTGCAGGTCGGTGCGGCACGTTTCTCGAAAACGTCGGCGCAACGCTTGAAAGCGCTGCTCGACTGCGAGCTGCAGCACATCTATGGCATGGCTGAAGGCCTGTTGTGTTTCAACCGGCCCGAGGATGACGAACGTGCCAAGCGCGACACCCAGGGTCGTCCGTTGTCGCCCTTCGACGAACTGCGAGTCGTGAACGAGCAGGGCGACAGGGTAGCGCCCGGTACCGTGGGCGAGCTTCACGTGCGTGGGCCTTATACCATCCGGGGGTACCATGCGCGGCCTGAAGTGAATGCCGCAGCCTTCGATGAACAGGGCTTCTATCGTACCGGCGATTTGGTCTGCCTGGACGAGGCGGGCAACGTGACGGTGGTGGGGCGGATCAAGGAGCAGATCAACCGAGGTGGGGAAAAGTACTCGCCGTCCGACATGGAAAAGCTGATGGTCGATTGGGCGCGGATCGGCGAATGCGCCGTGGTCGGATTTGAGGATCGACAGCTGGGCGAGCGGGTCGTCTATTTCATTCGTCCACTGGGCGCGCCGCCTACCCGCCGAGAGGTGTGTGATTATCTACACTCGCTCGGACTTGCCGATTTCAAGTACCCTGATGCCGTCGTGGTGCTGGAACAGATGCCGCTGACGGCTGTCGGCAAGATCGACAAGAAGCGGCTGGCGCTGACCTACGCTTGACCAGGCATGCCCCGCCGACCGCAGACGCAAAGCAAAAGGCCCGCACAGTCATCTGTGCGGGCCTTTTTGGCTGCGACGTGACGCTTAGCCTTTGCGCTGCTCCAGCGGCAGGATGTCACGCTGCGCTTCGCCCGTGTAGAGCTGGCGCGGACGCCCGATCTTGTAGGGGCTCGAGAGCATCTCCTTCCAGTGCGAGATCCAGCCGACGGTGCGCGCCAGGGCGAAGATCACCGTGAACATGCTGGTCGGAATGCCGATCGCCTTGAGGATGATGCCGGAGTAGAAGTCGACGTTCGGGTACAGCGAGCGTTCGATGAAGTACGGATCGGTCAGGGCGATCTCTTCCAGGCGCATCGCCAGTTCCAGCTGCGGGTCGTTCTTGATGCCCAGCTCGCCCAGAACTTCGTCGCAGGTCTGCTTCATCACGGTGGCGCGCGGGTCGCGGTTCTTGTAGACCCGGTGACCGAAGCCCATCAGCTTGAACGGATCGTTCTTGTCCTTGGCCTTGGCGATGAAGGTGTCGATGTTCGAGACATCGCCGATTTCATCGAGCATGGTCAGCACCGCTTCGTTGGCGCCGCCGTGCGCCGGGCCCCACAGCGCGGCGATGCCGGCGGCGATACAGGCGAACGGGTTGGCACCGGACGAGCCGGCCAGGCGGACCGTGGAGGTGGAGGCGTTCTGCTCATGGTCGGCGTGGAGGATGAAGATCCGGTCCATCGCCTTGGCCAGCACCGGGCTGATCGGTTTGATCTCGCACGGGGTGTTGAACATCATGTGCAGGAAGTTTTCCGCGTAGGTCAGGTCATTGCGCGGGTACATCATGGGCTGGCCCATGGAGTACTTGTAGACCATCGCCGCCAGGGTCGGCATCTTGGCGACCAGGCGTACCGCAGAGATCTCGCGGTGCTGCGGGTTATTGATGTCCAGCGAGTCGTGGTAGAACGCCGACAGGGCGCCGACCACGCCGCACATCACCGCCATCGGGTGGGCGTCGCGACGGAAGCCGTTGAAGAAGGTCTTCAACTGCTCGTGCACCATGGTGTGGTTCTTCACCGTGCTGACGAACTGGGCCTTCTGCTCGGCATTGGGCAGCTCGCCGTTGAGCAGCAGGTAGCAGGTCTCGAGGTAGTCGGACTTCTCGGCCAGCTGCTCGATCGGGTAGCCACGGTGCAGCAGGATGCCCTTGTCACCGTCGATGTAGGTGATCTTCGATTCGCACGACGCCGTCGCCATGAAGCCCGGGTCGAAGGTGAAGTGACCCGTCGCCCCCAACCCGCGGACGTCGATGACATCGGGACCAACGGTGCCGGTTAAAATGGGCAGTTCGACGGGGGCTGCGCCCTCGATGACCAACTGCGCTTTTTTGTCAGCCATGCGGCCTCCTATTCAATGCTTGAAATCATCAGACAGCCCCCCACGCAGGGCCCGCATCACTATAGAGGGATAAATCCGATTGTCAATTTGCCTAAAGACAGGTTGAAACCCTTGTGCGGCAAGGTTTTTTCACGAAATTGCCAGCCATTTACGCCATTTATCCAGTAAAGGCAATGCGCTCTTCGGGCTAGGCCGCCACGTTGTCATTAGTAGCCTAACTGTCTATACTCGACAGCCGACCGCCAGGGGCTAGCAAGCCCGTTCCGCTGGGGGTCGCCGTTCCCTGGGTGGTGGGTACCTGACCAGTACACTTACCAACAACCTTGCCCTGTTCGCTAGGGGCTCTTCAGTGTGAAAAAAGCCGTGAAAAGCCAACGACCTGTAAACCTAGACCTAAGGACCATCACAGTCCCGATCACTGCTGTAACCTCATTTCTTCACCGCGTATCCGGCATCATCGTCTTCCTGGGCCTCGGCTTCATGCTCTTCGCGTTGAGCACGTCGCTGCAGTCCGAAGAAGGCTTTGCCGAGGTGAAGGGTTACCTGAGCAGCCCTCTGGCCAAGTTCATCGCATGGGGCCTGCTGTCCGCCTTGCTGTATCACCTGGTGGCCGGCATTCGCCACCTGATCATGGACATGGGCGTGGGTGAAACGCTCGAAGGTGGTCGACTGGGCTCCAAGCTCATCGTCGCCATCTCCCTGGTATTGTGCGTATTGGCGGGAGTCTGGATATGGTAACCAACGTCACCAACCTGTCGCGTTCGGGCCTCTATGACTGGATGGCGCAACGTGTTTCGGCGGTCGTTCTCGCGGCTTACTTCATTTTTCTGTTCGGCTACCTGGTCACGCACCCTGGGCTCGAGTATGCCCAGTGGCACGCGCTGTTCTCGGGCAACCTGATGCGCATCTTCAGTCTGCTTGCCTTCGTGGCCCTGGGCGCACACGCCTGGGTCGGCATGTGGACCGTCACCACCGACTACCTGACGCCGCTGGCGATCGGCAAGTCGGCAACGGCGGTGCGTTTCCTGGCCCAGGCCATCTGTGGTATCGCGATGTTCGCGTACTTCGTCTGGGGCGTACAGATTCTCTGGGGTATCTGATTCATGGCTAGTCTTCCAACCATTTCCTTCGACGCCATCATCATCGGTGGCGGCGGCGCCGGCATGCGCGCAGCGCTGCAGCTGGCTCAGGGCGGCCACAAGACCGCCGTGGTCACCAAGGTCTTCCCGACCCGTTCGCACACCGTGTCCGCCCAGGGTGGCATCACCTGCGCGATCGCCTCGGCCGACCCGAACGACGACTGGCGCTGGCACATGTACGACACCGTCAAGGGCTCCGACTACATCGGTGACCAGGACGCCATCGAATACATGTGCCAAGAAGGCCCGGCCGCGGTCTTCGAACTGGACCACATGGGCCTGCCGTTCTCGCGCACCGAGACCGGGCGTATCTACCAGCGTCCGTTCGGTGGCCAGTCCAAGGACTTCGGCAAGGGCGGCCAGGCCGCACGGACCTGCGCAGCCTCCGACCGTACCGGTCACGCGCTGCTGCACACCCTGTACCAGGGCAACCTGAAGGCCGGCACCACCTTCCTGAACGAGTACTACGCGGTCGATCTGGTGAAGAACCAGGACGGCGCGTTCGTCGGTGTGATCGCGATCTGCATCGAAACCGGCGAAACCATGTACATCAAGGCCAAGGCCACCGTGCTGGCGACCGGCGGTGCCGGTCGTATCTACGCCTCGACCACCAACGCCCTGATCAACACCGGCGACGGTGTCGGCATGGCGCTGCGTGCTGGCGTGCCGGTGCAGGACATCGAGATGTGGCAGTTCCACCCGACCGGTATCGCCGGCGCCGGTGTACTGGTCACCGAAGGCTGCCGTGGTGAAGGTGGTTACCTGATCAACAAGCACGGCGAGCGCTTCATGGAGCGTTACGCGCCGAACGCCAAGGACCTCGCGGGTCGCGACGTCGTGGCCCGTTCGATGGTCAAGGAAATCATCGCCGGCAATGGCTGTGGCCCGGATGGCGACCACGTCATGCTCAAGCTCGACCACCTGGGCGAGGAAGTGCTGCACAGCCGCCTGCCAGGCATCTGCGAGCTGTCCAAGACCTTCGCCCACGTCGACCCTGTCGTTGCACCGGTCCCGGTCGTTCCGACCTGCCACTACATGATGGGTGGCGTGGCCACCAACATCCATGGCCAGGCGATCACCATGGACGCCAACGGCGTCGACCAGATCATCCCGGGCCTGTTCGCCGTCGGCGAAGTGGCGTGCGTGTCGGTCCACGGCGCCAACCGCCTGGGCGGCAACTCGCTGCTCGACCTGGTGGTCTTCGGCCGTGCCGCGGGCCTGCACCTGGAAAAAGCCCTGAGCGAGGGCGTGCAGTACCGTGACGCCAGTGACACCGATGTCGACGTGGCGCTGAACCGTCTGGCCAAGCTGAACGAGCGCACCACCGGCGAAGACGTCGCCAGCCTCAAGCGTGAACTGCAGAGCTGCATGCAGAACTACTTCGGTGTGTTCCGCACCGGCGAGTACATGCAGAAGGGCATTGCCCAGCTGCAGGGCCTGCGCGAGCGTATCTCGAACGTCAAGATCAACGACAAGTCGCAGGCGTTCAACACCGCCCGCATCGAAGCGTTGGAACTGCAGAACCTTCTGGAAGTCGCAGAAGCTACCGCCATCGCGGCCGAAACCCGTAAGGAGTCCCGCGGCGCCCATGCCCGTGAAGACTTCGAAGACCGTGACGACGAAAACTGGCTGTGCCATACCCTGTACTTCCCCGGGGAGAAGCGGGTTGCCAAGCGTGCAGTCAACTTTGCGCCGAAGACCGTTCCGGCCTTCGAACCTAAAGTCCGGACTTACTAAGGGTGGCTACCATGTTGAAAGTCGAAGTTTATCGTTACAACCCGGATACCGACACCGCGCCCAAGACGCAGGTGTTCGACGTCGACACTGGCGGCAAGGACCTGATGGTGTTGGACGTACTGGCGCTGATCAAAGAGCAGGACGAAGGGTTCTCCTACCGTCGCTCCTGCCGTGAAGGCGTCTGTGGCTCCGACGGCATGAACATCAACGGCAAGAACGGCCTGGCCTGCATCACGCCGCTGTCGGCCGTGGTCAAGGGCAACAAGCTCGTGCTGCGTCCGCTGCCAGGCCTGCCGGTGATCCGCGACCTGGTCGTGGACATGAGCATCTTCTACAAGCAGTACGAGAAGGTGAAGCCGTTCCTGCAGAACGACACGCCAGCCCCGGCCATCGAGCGTCTCCAGTCGCCCGAAGAGCGCGAGAAGCTGGACGGTCTGTACGAGTGCATCCTGTGCGCCTGCTGCTCGACCTCGTGCCCCTCGTTCTGGTGGAACCCCGACAAGTTCCTCGGCCCTGCCGCGCTGCTGCAAGCCTACCGCTTCCTGGCCGACAGCCGTGACACCAAGACCCAGGAGCGTCTGGCTTCGCTCGACGACCCCTTCAGCGTGTTCCGCTGCCGCGGCATCATGAACTGCGTGAACGTCTGCCCGAAGGGTCTGAACCCGACCAAGGCGATCGGCCACGTGCGTAACATGCTGCTGCAAAGCGGTACCTGATCGATCCGCAGTACCTGCAAGACACCGACGCGCGGGGGATGAACCCGCGCCGAGGTGAAACCCGGGCATGGGCCCATAAGGCCCCGCTCATTACCCATGAAGCTATGAGACCAGCAGGGGCTTCCGGGCTGGTACCCGGAAATCTGCAGGATCCTCGGTGGCGTGATTGAGCCGCTGTACTCGGGCTTTTTCAGGCGTTCCCTGGCTCTTGTCGATCGTCCCCTAACCGAGGGTGACCAAGCATGCAAGAAAGCGTGATGCAGCGCATGTGGGAAAGCGCCCACCTTTCAGGTGGTAACGCTGCATATGTGGAAGAGCTCTATGAGCTTTACCTGCACGACCCTAACGCCGTGCCAGAAGAGTGGCGCACTTACTTCCAGAAGTTGCCCGCCGAAGGCAGCACCGCTACCGATGTTCCGCACTCCGCGATCCGTGACCATTTCGTGCTACTGGCGAAGAACCAGCGCCGCGCCCAACCGGTATCCGCCGGGAGCGTGAGCAGTGAACACGAGAAGAAGCAGGTCGAGGTGCTGCGACTGATCCAGGCCTTCCGCATGCGCGGCCATCAGGCTGCAAAACTCGACCCGCTGGGGTTGTGGCAGCGTCCTGCGCCTGTTGACCTGTCGATCAATCACTACGGCTTGACCAATGCCGATCTTGATACGACCTTCCGTGCCGGCGACCTGTACATCGGCAAAGAGGAGGCGAGCCTACGCGAAATCATTGAGGCTCTCGAGAAGACATATTGTCGCACCATTGGCGCCGAGTTCACCCACATCGTCGATTCCGAGCAGCGCAGCTGGTTCCAGCAGCGTCTGGAGAGCGTGCGTGGCCGTCCTGACTACTCCGCCGACGTGCAAAGCCACCTGCTCGAACGCGTGACCGCGGCCGAGGGCCTGGAAAAGTACCTGGGCACCAAGTACCCGGGCACCAAGCGTTTCGGTCTCGAGGGCGGTGAAAGCCTGATTCCGATGCTCGACGAGATGATCCAGCGCTCCGGGTCCTACGGCATCAAGGAAGTGGTCATCGGCATGGCCCACCGTGGCCGTCTCAACGTGTTGGTCAACACCTTCGGCAAGAGCCCTCGCGAGCTGTTCGACGAGTTCGAAGGCAAGAAGATGAACGAGCTGGGCTCCGGTGACGTGAAATACCACCAGGGCTTCTCCTCCAACGTGATGACCACCGGTGGCGAAGTCCACCTGGCCATGGCCTTCAACCCCTCGCACCTGGAGATCGTCTCGCCAGTGGTCGAGGGGTCGGTACGTGCCCGCCAGGACCGCCGCAACGACCGCGTCGGCGACAAGGTTCTGCCGATCACCATCCACGGCGACGCCGCGGTGGCAGGGCAGGGCGTGGTCATGGAAACCTTCCAGATGTCGCAGACCCGCGGTTTCAAGACCGGCGGCACCGTGCGCATCGTGATCAACAACCAGGTGGGTTTCACCATCAGCAACCCGCAGGACTCGCGTTCCACCGAGTACTGCACCGACGTCGCCAAGATGATCCAGGCGCCGATCCTGCACGTCAACGGCGATGACCCGGAAGCGGTGCTGTTCGTCACCCAGCTGGCCATCGACTACCGCATGCAGTTCAAGCGTGACGTGGTCATCGATCTGGTCTGCTACCGCCGCCGCGGCCACAACGAGGCCGACGAGCCGAACGGTACGCAGCCATTGATGTACCAGCAGATCGGCAAGCAGCGCACCACGCGCGAGCTGTACGCCGAGGCGCTGATCACTGCAGGCCGCATCGAGGCCGAGCGTGCCCAGGCCAAGATCGACGACTACCGCAGTGCGCTGGACAACGGCCTGCACGTGGTCAAGAGCCTGGTCAAGGAGCCGAACCGCGAGCTGTTCGTCGATTGGCGTCCGTACCTGGGTCACACCTGGACCGCTCGCCACGACACGCGCTTCGACCTCAAGACGCTGCAGGACCTGTCCGGCAAGCTGCTGACGCTGCCCGACGGCTTCGTCGTCCAGCGCCAGGTCTCGAAGATCTACGAAGACCGCCAGAAGATGCAGGCCGGTGGCTTGTCGATCAACTGGGGCTACGCCGAGACCATGGCCTACGCGACCTTGCTGTTCGAAGGTCACCAAGTGCGCATCACCGGCCAGGACGTCGGCCGCGGCACCTTCTCGCACCGCCATGCCGCGCTGCACAACCAGAAGGACGCCAGCACCTACCTGCCGCTGCAGAACCTTTTCCCGGGCCAACCGAGCTTCGAGCTGTACGACTCGTTCCTGTCCGAAGAAGCGGTACTGGCCTTCGAGTACGGCTATTCGACCACCACGCCGAACGCGTTGGTGATCTGGGAAGCGCAGTTCGGCGACTTCGCCAACGGCGCCCAGGTGGTGATCGACCAGTTCATCACCAGCGGCGAGCACAAGTGGGGGCGTCTGTGCGGCCTGACCATGCTGCTGCCACACGGCTACGAAGGGCAGGGGCCGGAGCACTCCTCCGCGCGCCTGGAGCGCTACCTGCAGCTGTGCGCCGAGCACAACATCCAGGTCTGCGTCCCGACCACGCCCGCACAGATCTACCACCTGCTGCGCCGCCAGGTCATCCGCCCGCTGCGCAAGCCGCTGGTGGTGCTCACGCCCAAGTCGCTGCTGCGTCACAAGCTGGCGGTCTCGACCCTCGAAGACCTGGCCGAAGGTTCGTTCCAGACCGTGATCCCGGAAGTCGACACCCTCGACCCGGCCAAGGTCGAGCGCCTGGTGCTGTGCAGCGGCAAGGTCTACTACGACCTGCTGGAAAAACGTCGTGCCGAAGGTCGTGAAGACACGGTCATCCTGCGCATCGAACAGCTGTACCCGTTCCCTGAAGACGACCTGGTCGAGATCCTTGCGTCCTACACCCAGCTCAAGCATGCGGTGTGGTGCCAGGAAGAACCGATGAACCAGGGCGCCTGGTACAGCAGCCAGCACCACATGCGCCGCATCCTGAACCGCCTCGATCCGTCGCTGGTTCTGGAATATGCCGGCCGCGACGCGTCCGCCGCGCCTGCCTGTGGTTACGCTTCGATGCACGCCGAACAGCAGGAACGCCTGCTGCAAGCCGCCTTCACTGTCTGATGCTTCGCACAAGAAACCGTATTTAAGGAAACCTGAGAATGGCTATCGAGATCAAAGCCCCAACCTTCCCGGAATCGGTCGCCGACGGCACCGTTGCCACCTGGCACAAGCAGCCGGGCGAAGCGGTCAAGCGCGACGAACTGATCGTCGACATCGAGACCGACAAGGTGGTGCTGGAAGTCCTGGCGACCGCCGATGGCGTGCTGGGTGACATCGTCAAGGGCGAGGGCGACACGGTCCTGTCCGACGAAGTCCTGGGCTCGATCGTGGAAGGCGGCGCTGCCGCCGCGCCTTCGGCTGCACCGGCTGCTGCGCCTGCCGCTGCGCCGAGCGCCACTGCCGAGGCGGGCGAAGACGACCCGATCGCGGCACCCGCCGCGCGCAAGCTGGCCGAAGAGAACGGCATCGACCTGGCGACCGTGAGCGGTACCGGCAAGGGCGGTCGTGTGACCAAGGAAGACATGGTCGCGGCCATCGCCAACAAGAAGTCGGCGCCGGCACCTGCCGCCAAGCCTGCCGCGCCTGCCTCGGCACCGGTGGTCACCAGCGGTGGCGACCGTACCGAGAAGCGCGTGCCGATGACCCGTCTGCGCGCCAAGATCGCCGAGCGTCTGGTCGAAGCCCAGTCGAACATGGCCATGCTGACCACCTTCAACGAAGTCGACATGACCGAAGTCATGGCGCTGCGCTCGAAGTACAAGGACCTGTTCGAGAAGACCCACAATGGCGTACGCCTGGGCTTCATGTCGTTCTTCGTCAAGGCGGCCACCGAGGCGCTCAAGCGCTTCCCGGCGGTCAATGCCTCGATCGATGGCAACGACATCGTCTACCACGGTTATGCCGATGTCGGCGTGGCGGTGTCCAGCGACCGTGGCCTGGTGGTACCGGTGCTGCGCAACGCCGAGCAGATGAGCCTGGCCGAGATCGAGAACGGCATCGCCACCTTCGGCAAGAAGGCCCGTGACGGCAAGTTGGCCATCGAAGAAATGACCGGTGGTACCTTCACCATCACCAACGGTGGTACATTCGGCTCGATGATGTCCACGCCGATCGTCAACCCGCCTCAGGCAGCGATCCTGGGCATGCACAACATCATCCAGCGTCCGATGGCGGTCAATGGCCAGGTGGTCATCCGTCCGATGATGTACCTGGCGCTGTCCTACGACCACCGCCTGATCGACGGCAAAGAGGCCGTGACCTTCCTGGTGACCATCAAGAACCTGCTGGAAGATCCGTCCCGCCTGCTGCTGGACATCTAATCACACAGCTGTGAGTGGCAAGTCCCAAGCGTCACGCTTCGAGTCGAAGCGGAGCGTCTTTCAGCTTGCCGCTCACAGTTTGTAGCTTGTTGCTGAAAAGGAATCCCTTATGACCCAGAAATTCGACGTGGTAGTGATTGGTGCAGGTCCTGGCGGCTACGTGGCTGCCATCAAGGCCGCCCAACTCGGTCTGACCACTGCCTGCATCGAGAAGTACACCGACGCCGACGGCAAGCAAGCGCTGGGCGGTACGTGCCTGAACGTGGGTTGCATTCCTTCCAAGGCCCTGCTGGACAGCTCCTGGAAGTACAAGGAAGCCAAAGAGAGCTTCAACGTGCACGGCATCTCCACCGGTGAAGTGAAGATGGACGTACCGGCGATGGTCGGCCGCAAGGCCAACATCGTCAAGAACCTCACCGGCGGCGTCGCCACGCTGTTCAAGGCCAATGGCGTCACCTCGATCCAGGGCCACGGCAAGCTGCTGGCTGGCAAGAAGGTCGAAGTCACCAAGCCGGACGGTTCCACCGAGATCATCGAAGCCGAGAACGTGATCCTGGCCTCCGGCTCGCGTCCGATCGACATCCCGCCGGCTCCAGTCGACCAGAAGGTCATCGTCGACTCCACCGGTGCCCTGGAATTCCAGCAGGTGCCACAGCGCCTGGGCGTCATCGGTGCCGGCGTGATCGGCCTGGAACTGGGTTCGGTATGGTCGCGCCTGGGTGCGCAGGTCACCGTGCTGGAAGCCCTGGACACCTTCCTGATGGCCGCTGACGCTGCCGTGTCCAAGGAAGCCCAGAAGATCCTCACCAAACAGGGCCTGGACATCAAGCTCGGTGCCCGCGTGACCGGTTCCCAGGTCAACGGCGACGAAGTCGAAGTGACCTACACCGATGCCAACGGCGAGCAGAAGATCACCTTCGACCGCCTGATCGTCGCGGTCGGCCGCCGTCCGGTGACCACTGACCTGCTGGCCAGCGACAGCGGCGTCGACATCGACGAGCGTGGCTACATCTACGTCGATGACCAGTGCGCGACCAGCGTCCCGGGCGTCTACGCCATCGGTGACGTGGTACGTGGCCTGATGCTGGCGCACAAGGCCTCGGAAGAGGGCATCATGGTCGTCGAGCGCATCAAGGGTCACAAGGCCCAGATGAACTATGACCTGATCCCGTCCGTGATCTACACCCACCCGGAAATCGCTTGGGTCGGCAAGACCGAGCAGACCTTGAAGGCCGAAGGCGTTGAGGTTAACGTGGGCACCTTCCCGTTCGCGGCCAGCGGCCGTGCGATGGCGGCCAACGACACCGGTGGTTTCGTCAAGGTCATCGCCGATGCCAAGACCGACCGCGTGCTGGGCGTTCACGTGATCGGCCCATCGGCTGCGGAGCTGGTGCAGCAGGGCGCGATCGCCATGGAATTCGGCACCAGCGCTGAAGACCTGGGCATGATGGTCTTCTCCCATCCGACCCTGTCCGAAGCGCTGCACGAAGCCGCGCTGGCGGTGAATGGCGGTGCCATTCACGTTGCCAACCGTAAGAAGCGTTAATCATAAGAAACCACGGCGGTCTGCCCGTCGTGAGTCTTGCGTGCATGACTCACCGCGGAATGTCCGCCGGATCGGGCCCGAGGCACTGGCCGAGGGTTGACGGTCACAGGTGGTGCGGCCCCAGCGATGGGGCAGCGCCGAAGCGCAGTACTAACGAAGACGGTAAAAAGCATGAATCTTCACGAGTATCAGGGTAAGCAGCTGTTCGCTGAATACGGCCTGCCAGTTTCCAAGGGTTTCGCGGTCGACACCCCTGAAGAAGCCGCAGAAGCCTGCGACAAGATCGGTGGCAACGAATGGGTCGTCAAGGCCCAGGTCCACGCCGGTGGTCGCGGCAAGGCGGGTGGCGTCAAGCTGGTCCGTAGCAAGGAAGACGCCAAGGCGTTCGCTGCACAATGGCTGGGCAAGAACCTGGTGACCTACCAGACCGACGCCAATGGCCAACCGGTATCCAAGATTCTGGTCGAATCCTGCACCGACATCGCCAAGGAGCTGTACCTGGGCGCCGTCGTCGACCGTTCGAGCCGTCGCATCGTGTTCATGGCCTCCACCGAAGGTGGCGTGGACATCGAGAAAGTCGCGCACGACACCCCCGAGAAGATCCTCAAGGCCACCATCGATCCCCTGGTCGGCGCTCAGCCGTTCCAGGGCCGTGAGCTGGCGTTCCAGCTGGGTCTGGAAGGCAAGCAAGTCACTCAGTTCGCCAAGATCTTCGTCGGTCTGGCCAAGCTGTTCAAGGATCACGACCTGGCACTGCTGGAAGTGAACCCGCTGGTGATCAAAGCCGATGGCGACCTGCACTGCCTCGATGCCAAGATCAACATCGACGCCAACGCCATGTACCGTCAGCCCAAGCTGAAGACCTTCCACGACCCGTCGCAGGACGACGCCCGTGAAGCCCACGCTGCCAAGTTCGAACTGAACTATGTCGCCCTCGAGGGCAACATCGGCTGCATGGTCAACGGCGCTGGCCTGGCCATGGGTACCATGGACATCGTCAACCTGCATGGCGGCAAGCCGGCCAACTTCCTGGACGTCGGCGGTGGCGCCACCAAGGAACGCGTGACCGAAGCCTTCAAGATCATCCTGTCCGACAGCAATGTCGCGGCCGTGCTGGTCAACATCTTCGGTGGCATCGTTCGCTGCGACATGATTGCCGAAGGCATCATCGGCGCTGTGAAAGAAGTCGGCGTCAAGGTACCGGTTGTCGTCCGTCTGGAAGGCAATAACGCCGAACTGGGCGCTAAAGTACTGGCAGAAAGCGGTTTGAACATCATTGCTGCAACCAGCCTGACCGACGCTGCTCAACAAGTTGTCAAAGCTGCGGAGGGCAAGTAATGAGCGTCCTGATCAATAAAGACACCAAGGTCATCTGCCAGGGCTTCACCGGCTCGCAGGGCACGTTCCACTCCGAACAAGCCATCGCCTACGGCACCCAGATGGTCGGCGGCGTGACCCCGGGCAAGGGCGGCACCACGCACCTGGGTCTGCCGGTGTTCAACACCGTCAAAGAAGCCGTCGAAGCCACTGGCGCCGACGCTTCGGTCATCTACGTACCGGCGCCGTTCTGCAAGGACTCGATCCTGGAAGCGGCCCTGGGCGGCATCAAGCTGATCGTCTGCATCACTGAAGGCATCCCGACCCTGGACATGCTGGACGCCAAGGTCAAGTGCGACGAGCTGGGCGTGACTCTGATCGGCCCGAACTGCCCAGGTGTCATCACCCCGGGCGAATGCAAGATCGGCATCATGCCAGGTCACATTCACCTGCCAGGCAAGGTCGGTATCGTGTCGCGCTCCGGCACCCTGACCTACGAAGCCGTCAAGCAGACCACTGACGCCGGCTTTGGTCAGTCGACCTGCGTCGGCATCGGCGGTGACCCGATCCCAGGCTCGAACTTCATCGACATCCTGAAGCTGTTCCAGGAAGACCCGAAGACCGAAGCGATCGTCATGATCGGTGAGATCGGCGGTTCGGCCGAAGAAGAAGCGGCGGCCTACATCAAGGCCCACGTGACCAAGCCGGTCGTGTCCTACATCGCCGGTGTGACTGCACCTGCCGGCAAGCGCATGGGCCACGCAGGCGCAATCATCTCCGGCGGCAAAGGTACGGCCGACGAGAAGTTCGCCGCCCTGCAGGACGCCGGTGTGAAAACCGTCCGTTCGCTGGCCGACATCGGCAAGGCCCTGGCCGAGCTGACTGGCTGGCAAGCCAAGCACTAAGCAGCACCCCCACGCAGTCGAGAGGCCACCTTCGGGTGGCCTTTTGCGTTTGGGCGAGCTTGTAGCCCACCTCTATCGCCATGATAGGAATTTTCCGACAGACACCGCCGCCAAACGCCCGATAATGGTGCCCATCGTCATCCGCACAGAAGGCGAAGGCTTCCCAAGCCGCGCTTGCCGTCACTGTTTCAGTGCGTTCAGCCGGTAAATTCGGTACCCTACGCGCCACTCTGTGCCCGTCTCCCAAAAGGGGACGACACGCTAAACGGGTCTGGCTCAACCAAGCCGGGCAGCATTCCCGCTATCCCATGGGAATTCCCCTCTCGAACCCCGATTTCAGCAGTGTGGTACTTCTTTCGATGAAAGTCTTAAAAGGCCAGGACATCCTGGCACTTGGTTTCATGACGTTCGCGCTCTTCGTCGGCGCGGGCAACATCATCTTTCCGCCCATCGTCGGCCTGCAAGCCGGTCCGAACGTGTGGATGGCGGCGCTTGGCTTCCTGGTCACCGCCGTCGGCCTGCCGGTCGTCACGGTCATCGCCCTGGCCAAGGTCGGTGGTGGCATGGATGCCCTGAGCAGCCCGATCGGCAAGTTCTTCGGTGGGCTGCTGGCGGCTGTGTGCTATCTGTCGGTGGGGCCGCTGTTCGCCACCCCGCGCACCGCGACCGTGTCCTTCGAAGTGGGCATTGCGCCGCTCACCGGCGAGAGCCCCACGGCGCTGTTCCTCTACAGCCTGGTCTACTTCCTGATCGTGCTGGCCGTGTCCATGTACCCTGGCAAGCTGCTCGACACCGTGGGTCGCTTCCTCGCGCCCCTGAAGATCGTCGCCCTGGCCGCTCTGGGCATCGCGGCCTTCATGCTGCCGGCAGGCAGCGTCGGTGAGGCTCAGCCGGAATACGTGGCGGCGCCGTTCTCCAACGGCTTCATCAACGGCTACCTGACCATGGACACCCTGGGTGCCTTGGTCTTCGGCATCGTCATCGTCAACGCGATTCGCTCGCGGGGTGTCGAGTCGCCCAAGCTGATCACGCGCTACGCCATCATCGCCGGTCTGATCGCCGGTGTCGGCCTGGCGCTGGTCTACGTCAGCCTGTTCCGCCTGGGCTCGGACAGCCATGCGATCGCCGCCGGTGCCAGCAACGGCGCTGCCGTCCTGCATGCCTATGTGCAGCACACCTTCGGCTCCCTGGGCAGCGGCTTCCTGGCAGTGTTGATCGCCCTGGCGTGCCTGGTCACCGCCGTGGGCCTGACCTGCGCCTGCGCCGAGTACTTCAGCCAGGTGCTGCCGTTGTCCTACCGGGCCCTGGTGGTCATCCTGGCAGGCTTCTCGCTGCTGGTGTCGAACCTGGGCCTGACCAAGCTGATCCTGTTCTCGGTCCCGGTGCTGACGGCCATCTACCCGCCGTGCATCGTGGTGGTGGCGTTGAGCTTCTGCAAGGGTCTGTTCAAGTCGCCCGCACGCATCTTCGGCCCGGTCATGCTGGTCTCGCTGATCTTCGGCCTGATCGATGCACTCAAGGGCACGGGCCTTAAGGTCTATCTGCCTGAAGTCGTCAACCAGCTGCCGCTGAGCGAACAGAACCTGGCCTGGCTCGTCCCGTCGGTGGCGACGCTCGCCGTGGTGGTCGTCATCGACCTGATGCTCGGCAAGCCCCGCCACGTGCTGGCCTGATGGGTAACCCGAATGGCGCTGGCCACAAGCCCTGTCGCGCCCTTCGGTAAGCCGATCCAACCCCGTCTCGTGCAGAGGCGGGGTTTTTTTATGCCCATCGGGGTGTCGTTCACGCCCTTCACGCTGTCGAATGCCGACGTCATTCCCTGCACCGAACACGCACGAGAACGCCATGGACTACCTGAACAACAATCTGGCCAACCTGCTCGCCGCCTGCTGGTTCATCGCCTGCTGGGCCGGCTACACCCGCTATGCCAGCTGGAAGGCCCGCGACACGGCTTGCCTGGCCAGTGTCCTGCACCTGTACCGGCATGACTGGATGCGCCGCATGCTGCTGCGCGAGAACCGCATCGCCGACGCCAGCGTGATCGGCAACCTGGAGCGCAACGCCTCGTTCTTCGCCTCCAGCACCTTGATCATCCTGGCCGGCATCCTCACCGTGCTCGGCGCGTCCGACCGTGCGCTGTCGTTACTGGCCGACCTGCCACTCGTCCAGCCGACCTCGCAAGGGGTGTCCGAGCTCAAGCTGTTGTGCCTGGCCACGGTGTTCGTCTATGCCTTCTTCACCTTCAGCTGGTGCATGCGTCAGTACAACTTCGCCGCCACCCTGGTGGGCTCGGCGCCGATGATCAGCGAGCGCAACGTCAGCGACCTCGAGCGCCAGGCGTTCGCCACGCGGGCGGCGCGGGTATTGTCGATGGCAGCCAACCAGTTCAACTTCGGCCTGCGTTCGTATTATTTCGGCATGGTGATGTTGAGCTGGTTCATCAGCCCGTGGTTGTTCATGGCGATGAGCATCGGCGTGGTGTTCATTCTGTATCGGCGGGAGTTTCATTCGGACGTGCTGTCGGTCATGGTGTTCACCCCGACGCAGTTGCAGGTTTCCGAGCCTGGCAAAGAGCCGGTCGTGTAGTCAGCAGTGAAGCAGAAGGGCGACGATCGCCCATAAAAAAACCCGACAGCGTCGGGTTTTCTTGAACGGCGTGCCGTCTTACTGACGAGCAGGCTCGGCCGGAGCAGTCACCGGAGCGGTGGTGTTCGGCGAAGCTTCTTGAGCGGCCTTGCGGTTGGCTTCGGCCTGGTCTTTGGCGGCTTCGGCGTTTTCTTCGGCAGCGTCGTTCACTTTGTCCTGGGCGTCGTTCATTTTCTCTTGAGCATTTTCACGGTGCTCTTGTGCATCTTGCGCCTTGTTTTCGCTTGCCTTATCGCACGCGGCCAGGCCCATGGCAGCAGCCAGCATCAGAGCAAAAGCAAAAGGTTTACGCATGGGTGTTTCTCCTTGTTGAATAAGTGAGTTGTTCCTTCGAGTTTGGGCCTGTGGCATTAGTTCCACGCACTCGAAAGATATCTAACGCCGGCGCGATGCGCTGTTTCGAGGCGCCCGGCGTACCCGCGCCACCGGTCCGTTCAAGGGGGCATGCCCTTGTGAGGCGAATCGGTTTTTTGCCCTGCAACGCACCGCACACTTGAAAAGCCTTCGCCTGCCCCCATCTGGAAGTCATCGCGCCCATCACGCACCTGGCGTGTGGCGACATCTGCCATTGATCGGAGTTTGAAGACCATGAGTGTGGATACTCAAAAAGAAACCCTGGGCTTCCAGACCGAGGTGAAGCAGCTGCTGCACCTCATGATCCATTCCTTGTACTCGAACAAGGAAATCTTCCTGCGGGAACTGATCTCCAACGCCTCGGACGCCGCCGACAAGCTGCGCTTCGAAGCGCTGGCCAAGCCGGAACTGCTCGAAGACGGCTCGGAGCTGAAGATCCGCGTCAGCTTCGACAAGGAGGCCGGCACGGTCACCCTGGAAGACAATGGCATCGGCATGAACCGCGATGACGTCATCGCGCACCTGGGTACCATCGCCAAGTCCGGCACCGCCGACTTCATGAAGAACCTGACCGGTGACCAGAAGAAGGATTCGCACCTGATCGGTCAGTTCGGCGTGGGCTTCTACTCCGCGTTCATCGTTGCCGACCAGGTCGATGTCTACACCCGCCGTGCCGGTACGTCCGCTTCCGAAGGCGTGCACTGGTCCTCCAAGGGTGAGGGCGAGTTCGAAGTCGCCACCATCGACAAGCCGGAGCGCGGCACCCGCATCGTCCTGCACCTGAAGAAGGACGAACAGGACTTCGCCGATGGCTGGCGCCTGCGCAACGTGATCAAGAAGTACTCCGACCACATCGCGCTGCCGATCGAACTGCCCAAGGAGCAGGTCGAAGCGGCCGAAGGCGAGGAAAAGCCAGCCCAGGAATGGGAAACCGTCAACCGCGCCAGCGCCTTGTGGACCCGTCCGCGTACCGAGATCAAGGACGAGGAATACCAGGAGTTCTACAAGCACATCGGCCACGACTTCGAAAACCCGCTGGCCTGGAGCCACAACAAGGTCGAGGGCAAGCTCGAGTACAACTCGCTGCTCTACGTGCCGGCCCGTGCACCGTTCGACCTGTACCAGCGTGAAGCACCGCGTGGCCTGAAGCTGTATGTGCAGCGCGTATTCATCATGGACCAGGCCGAGTCCTTCCTGCCGCTGTACCTGCGCTTCATCAAGGGCGTGGTCGATTCCAACGACCTGTCGCTGAACGTCTCGCGCGAGATCCTGCAGAAAGATCCGATCATCGATTCGATGAAGTCGGCGCTGACCAAGCGTGTGCTGGACATGCTGGAGAAGCTGGCCAAGAACGAACCCGAGCAGTACAAGAGCTTCTGGAAGAACTTCGGCCAGGTCCTCAAGGAAGGCCCTGCCGAAGACTTCGCCAACAAGGAGAAGATCGCCGGCCTGTTGCGCTTCGCCTCGACCCACGACGACAGCGGCGAGCAGAGCGTCTCCCTGGCCGACTACCTGGCACGCGCCAAGGACGGTCAGGACAAGCTTTACTACCTCACCGGCGAGTCCTACGCGCAGGTCAAGAACAGCCCGCACCTGGAAGTCTTCCGCAAGAAAGGCATCGAAGTGCTGCTGCTGACCGACCGTATCGACGAGTGGCTGATGAGCTACCTGAGCGAGTTCGATGGCAAGTCGTTCGTCGACGTGGCCCGTGGCGACCTGGACCTGGGTCAGCTGGATTCCGAGGAAGACAAGAAGGCCCAGGAAGAAGTCGCCAAGGACAAGGAAGGGCTGGTCGAGCGTCTGAAGAGCGCACTGGGCGACAGCGTCGCCGAAGTCCGCGTCTCGCACCGCCTGACCGACTCGCCGGCGATCCTGGCCATCGGCGAACAGGACCTGGGCTTGCAGATGCGCCAGATCCTCGAAGCCAGCGGGCAGAAGGTACCGGACTCCAAGCCGATCTTCGAATTCAACCCGACTCACCCGCTGATCGAGAAGCTCGATCATGAGCAGAGCGAGGACCGCTTCGCCGAGCTGTCGCACATCCTCTTCGACCAGGCCGCCCTGGCCGCGGGCGACAGCCTGAAGGATCCGGCCGCCTACGTGCGCCGTCTGAACAAGCTGCTGGTCGAGCTGTCTGCTTGAAGTGACGTCTGACGTACAAGAGGCCCGCCAGGGTGACGCGTAGCGCGTTGCCCTGGCGGGCCTTTTTCATGGACCAGGAGAATTCAATGAGCAAGGTAATCATCGAGTCGCTGAAGTATCACGTCGCTGGCCAGGCCTACGAGAGCCGTCTGGCCTATGAGCAGGACGGCGTGCCCCGTCCGGCGCTGATCATGGCGCCGAACTGGATGGGGATCGGTGAAGGCGCCGAGCGCATCGCCCGTGAGGTCGCCGAACAGGGCTATGTGGTCTTGATCGCCGACCTGTATGGGCAATCGGTGCGGCCCTCGAATGCAGATGAGGCCGCCGCGGCCATGATGCCTTTAAAGAACGACCGCGCCGAGCTGCGCACACGCATGGAGGCTGCGCTGGCGCAACTGCTCGGGCAGTCCCAGGCCGTGCTGGAGCCGGGGCAGGTCGCTGCGTTCGGTTTCTGCTTCGGTGGCTGCTGCGCATTGGAGTTGGCGCGTGCCGGTGCCGAACTCAAGGCTGCGATCTCCTTCCACGGCACGCTGGACACACCCGATCCGTCCGAGGCCCGGCGCATCAAAGGCTCCGTGCTGGTGCTGCATGGGGCAGACGATCCACTGGTGCCGAAGGAGCAGTTGCCGGCGTTCGAGCAGGAAATGAGCGCCGCCCAGGTCGATTGGCAGCTGGTCAGCTATGGTGGCGCGGTGCATTCGTTCACCGACCCGCAGGCCAACGTGCCTGGCAAGACCCAGTACGACCCCCGCACCTCGGCACGAGCGTTCCGGGCCATGTACAACCTGCTGGATGAAGTGTTCCCGCTCTGAGTCCAGTGGCGGGTGTGTCGGTGTGGGGTTACCTCAGGTCATTCAGGTATTGGCAGGCTGAACGGGTGTGAGCCAGCGCCCATAGGGTTGCGTGCGCAGCCATGCCTGCACCGACGGATTACAGCGATCTGGGTGGGCGCTGGCTTGCCAGCGACAGGCGCCGTCAGGCGCCGCCTGCATTGCGGACAGGCCCGCTCACAGGCTGCGTTTCTTACTGAGTCGATACGGTCGGTCGCGGCTAGCGTGCCTTGGGCAGTGGGGCGAAGAGGGCGTCGATGTCGTCGTCGCCCAGTTTCCACTGGTTGGCTTCGCCACCCTCCAGCAGACTGTTGGCCAGGGCGGACTTTTCCTGCTGCAGCGCGTAGATCTTCTCTTCGACGGTACCGCGCGTGATCATCTTGTAGACGAACACCGGCTTGTCCTGGCCGATACGGTAGGCGCGGTCGGTGGCCTGGTTCTCGCTCGCCGGGTTCCACCAGGGGTCGTAGTGGATCACCGTGTCGGCCGCCGTCAGGTTCAGGCCGGTGCCACCGGCCTTCAGGCTGATCAGGAACACATCGCGCTCACCTTCCTGGAACAGCCGCACCGGCGTACGCCGGTCCTGGGTATCGCCCGTGAGCACGGTGTAGCGCACCTGGCGCTTGATCAGTTCCTCTTCGATCAAGGCCAGCATCGAGGTGAACTGCGAGAACACCAGCACCCGCCGCCCTTCGCCCAGCAGTTCGTCCAGCACCTGCAACAGGCTGCCCAGCTTCCCCTTGTCGGCCTGGTTGGCAGGTGGCTCCAGCCCCTTGACCAGGCGCAGGTCGCAGCACACCTGGCGCAGCTTGAGCAGGGCGTCGAGGATCACGATCTGGCTGCGCGCCGCGCCCTTGCGCGAAACCTCGTCGCGGACCTTCTTGTCCATGGCCACGCGTACGGTCTCGTACGTGTCGCGTTGGGCATCGCTGAGTTCGACCCAGTGCACCATCTCGGTCTTGGGCGGCAGTTCGCGGGCCACCTGCTCCTTGGTGCGGCGCAGCAGGAACGGGCGAAGCCGTGCCACCAGGTGTGCCAGGCGCTCGGTGTCACCGTGCTTTTCGATCGGCGTGCGGTAGGCCTGGTTGAAGTGCTTCTGGTCACCCAGCCAGCCTGGCATGAGCAGGTGGAAGATCGACCACAGCTCGCCCAGGTTGTTTTCCATCGGCGTGCCGGTCAGGCACAGGCGCTGCCCGGCGTGCAGTTCGCGCGCCGCCAGCGCCGCCTTGCTGCGGGCATTCTTGATGTTCTGCGCTTCATCCAGGATCAGGGCGTGCCAGCTCAGCGGCTTGAAGTGCTTGAGATCACGCGGCAGCAGGGCGTAGGTGGTCAAGACGATGTCCTGCTCGTGCAACTGATCGAACAGTTTGGCGCGGCCGGAACCGTGCACGGCCAGTACCTTCAGTTGCGGGGTGAAGCGCTGTGCCTCGTCCAGCCAGTTGGGGATCAGGCTGGTAGGCAGGACCACCAGGGCCGGCGTCGTCAAGCGCCCGGCCTGTTTGTCCAACAGCAGGTGCGCCAGCGTCTGCAGGGTCTTGCCCAGCCCCATGTCGTCGCCAAGAATGCCGCCGATCTGAAGCTCGCGCAGGGCTTGCAGCCAGTTGAGCCCTTCCAGCTGATAGGGGCGCAGGGTGGCGTTCAGGCCCGCCGGGGGCTGGACCTGCCGTTCGCGTGCCTGACGAAGGCCGGTGGCCAGGGCGCGGGTCTTCTCGCCCCCTTGCCAGTGCAGCGGCACACCTTCGAGTGCATCGAGCCGCGAGGCGTCCGCCCGGTCCAGGCGGATGCTCGGCCCGTGCGCCGGGTCTTCCATGTACAGCCCGGCCAGGGTGCCCATCACGGCCTTGATTCGTCCGTAGGGCAGGGCGACGCGCAGCGGTGGGCTGTCGTGGCGCACACGGTTGAGGTCGATCAGCAAATGTTCGTCATCGCCACGCTTGGCCAGCTCGTGGGGGCGGAGCAGTTCGGGGTTGCTGCGCAGCAGGTGCAGCAGGATCGGCAACAGGCTGTGCCGTTCGCCGTCAACCACGATGCCCAGCTCCAGGTCGAACCACTCGCGACCCTGGGCTTCATCGATGTCGGCGTACCAGTCCTGCACCGGGCGCAGGTCGAAAGCGAAGTCGCGCTGTGCGTGCACTTCCCAGCCAGCGTCGCGCAGGGCAGGCACGTCGTCGCGGACGAAGCGCAGCCAGGCTTCGTCGTCGGGCAGTTGAAACATTTCGCCGGCCTGCGCGGGCAGGGCCTTGCTCTGCCGCGTGGCCGGCGTGAAGCCCAGGGTCTTAAGAATCTGGCGCAGACGCTTTTCTTCGGCGGGCTGGCGCTGGATACGCTGGCTGACGTCGCCTTTGATGCGCGTCAACGGCTGGTTCGCCTCGCCACTGGCGCGCGTGCCGTCGTAGAGAAACGCCAGCGCGGCCCGGTGCTGCATCTGTCGTTGCATGCGCCCGCTCTTGGGCGCGTAGGCGCTGAATTCGACGCTGCCCAGCGCCAGGTAGGGGGTGGGCTTGATGTCGTCGAGCTGTTCGGTCTTGACCTGGGTCGGGGTCGGTACCTGCCGGTTCAGTTCGTTCAGGCGCAGGCTCAACGGCACGATCAGGTGTTCTGGCACCCGGGGGGCGCGGGCCAGCTGGCTGGCGATGAACGGGTCGAAGTCGTGACGCAGCTTGCCCAGCCGGGAGGTTGCGCTGTCGATGTAGTACAGCGGATTGAGCGGCAGAACGTGGTCGAACGCACCGTCGACAGGGTGCCAGGCGCCTTCGTAGCTGCCGTCGTCCTGACGCACCCAGCGAAACTCCGCTGACTGCTCCTGGCCGGCCTGCAACGGCAGTGTCTGCTCGTCATGCAGCAGGCGTCCGGTAGCCAATGCATACTCGAGCAGTTCGGCGCCGGATTTGCCGTCAAGGACGATGCCATCGGCATGGCGGTGCTCGACCCGTTGGGTTTCCATCAGCCGCAGCAGCCGCGTATCGTCCTCGGTGACGAACTTGGGCGGGTAATAGAGCAGGTCCACCAGTGAGCCCTGGCGTGCCAAGTGCAACCCACCGGTAGGTATCCGTGTCCCCTTGCAGACCTGCAGCACGCACACGTCCTCATCCATCCCGACGCGGTAGAACAGCGCGCGGCCTTTCTTGTCGATGCGCACCGACGGGTCGGCATCGGCCGAGGTGAATGTCGACAGCCAGTGATTGAGGCGCGGTGACAACTGCGTCGGGGCGTGTTCGACAGGCGTGTCCTGGAAGGCATCCTGGCGCAAGGTGAAGAGCACGGCGGCGCAGTGTTTGCAGTTGAGGGCGACCGGGCACGAGCAGGCGCCCATGATGGTGAAGTCGCGGCCGCTCGAGATCTCGATGAACTGCCTGTAGCGCTGATCGGCGGACCCCTCGCAGGTGGCTTCGACGTGATGCGCCTGCACCTGGATCAGCCTTACCCGGCCTTGTGACGCATAGTTGCGAGCGCGGCCCAGGGTGGCGCGGTCGAAGGATCTGAACCAGGTGTCGTACTTCAACAGGCGGTGCGGCAGGTCGGTTTCGCTCACCTCAAGGCTCCAGCATCTGCTCGGCCGGCACGGGTGCGGTACGGGCACCGACCGGGGCGATCTTCAGCAGCATGGCCAGGTGCCCGCCGTCGAGGTAGATCAGCTGGTTGTGCTTGACCGTGCGGTTGTCCTGCTCGAACAGCTCGCTCTGGACCACGCTGCCGTTGCCGTCCAACTGGTTGACCCGTACGCGCGCCTGCACCTCGACGAAGCGCGCCTGGGCGATCGACAGGGTGCCTTCGATGGGGAAGCGTCCGAACTGTTCGTCACCGGCGCTGACGGCCACGGTCACCGGCTCGGCACCCACCGGCTGTTGCCAGGCGCGGTGCAGCAGGATGCTGTAATCGGTGTTGGTCGCCAGTGGCTCGATCCGTTCATCCAGCGTGGTAGGCCGGCTGTCGCGTTCGCCCAGGCGCAGCACATTGGCGCTCCAGTGCGGCGCGGCATACGGGCTGGTGACGGCCGGCACGCCGTTCTGGCGCAGCAGGACCATCTCCACACGGTACAGCGTGTCGCCGAAGGCGGCGGGGGCGACGAGCGCCAGCAACGGGATCAGAAGACGCAAGGTTCGCATGGCTCGTCCTTAGGCAGGCTGTGGGGCGAGGCGCTCGAACAGCGCCTCCAGGGTGTTGAAGCGCTCGTCCGGCCGTTCCATGGGCACCATGAAGCGGAACTGCGTGGCGCCTTCGAGCTTGTACCGCTTGGGTTGGGACTGGATCAGCTTGATCAGCGTGATCGGCTCCACCGGCGTGTCGGGCTCGAACTCGATCTTGCCGCCATGGGGGCCGGCGTCGACTTTCTTGATGCCCAGCGTCTCGGCCTGCAGCTTGAGCTGCGTCAGCCGGATCAGGTTCTTGGTCGGCTCCGGCAGCAGGCCGAAGCGGTCGATCATTTCCACCTGCAGGTCCTTGAGGCCCTCTTCGTCAGCGGCCGAGGCAATGCGCTTGTAGAGGATCAGACGGGCATGCACGTCGGGCAGGTAGTCTTCCGGGATCAGCGCCGGCAAGCGCAGGTTGATCTCCGGGCCGCCGCCGAGCGGTTGCTCCAGGTTCGGCTGGGTACCCTTGCGGATGGCCTTGACCGCGCGTTCGAGCATTTCCATGTACAGGGTGAAGCCCACCGCCTGGATCTGACCGCTCTGGCCTTCACCGAGCAGCTCACCGGCGCCGCGGATTTCCAGGTCGTTGGTGGCCAGCACGAACCCTGCACCCAGGTCCTGGGTGTTGGCGATCGCTTCTAGACGCTTCTCGGCGTCGGCACTGATGCCCTGACGCGCCGGGGTCAGCAGATAGGCGTAGGCCTGATGGTGGCTACGCCCGACCCGACCACGCAACTGGTGCAGCTGGGCCAGGCCGAACTTGTCGGCCCGCTCGATGACGATGGTGTTGGCGCTGGGCACGTCGATGCCGGTCTCGATGATGGTCGAGGCCACCAGCACGTTGAAGCGCTTGTGGTAGAAGTCGCTCATCACCTGCTCGAGTTCACGTTCGCGCATCTGCCCATGGCCGATGCCGATGCGCGCCTCGGGCACCAGTTCGGCCAGGTCGGCGGCGCACTTCTCGATGGTCTTGACGTCATTGTGCAGGTAGTACACCTGGCCGCCGCGCAGCAGTTCGCGCAGCAACGCCTCCTTGACCGTGCTGTTGTTCTGCTCCATGACGAAGGTGCGTACCGACAGGCGCCGCGCCGGCGGCGTGGCGATGATCGACAGGTCGCGCATGCCGGCCACGGCCATGTTCAGGGTCCGTGGGATCGGTGTGGCGGTCAGGGTGAGAATGTCCACCTCGCTGCGCAGGGCCTTGAGCTGTTCCTTCTGACGCACGCCGAAGCGGTGCTCCTCGTCGATGATCACCAGGCCCAGGTCCTTGAAGGTGACGTCGTCCTGCAGCAGCTTGTGGGTGCCGATGAGGATGTCGATCTTGCCTTCGGCCAGGCTCGCGGCGGCGGCCGAGACTTCCTTGGCCGACTTGAAGCGGCTCATCACCTCGACCGTCACCGGCCAGTCGGCGAAGCGGTCGCGGAAGCTGTTGTAGTGCTGCTGGGCGAGCAGGGTGGTGGGCACCAGCACGGCCACCTGGCGCCCGCTGTGCACGGCGATGAAGGCCGCACGCATGGCCACTTCGGTCTTGCCGAAACCGACGTCGCCGCACACCAGGCGGTCCATCGGCTTGCCGGCGAGCATGTCCAGGCGCACCGCCTCGATGGCGTTCTGCTGGTCGGGGGTCTCCTCGAACGGGAAGCCGGCGCTGAAGGCCGCATAGTCGGCTGCCGGGTCGGCGAAGGCATGGCCCTTGCGCGCCGCACGCCGGGCATAGATGTCGAGCAGCTCGGCGGCCACGTCGCGCACCTGCTCGGCGGCCTTGCGCTTGGCCTTCTGCCAGGTTTCCGAGCCCAGGCGGTGCAACGGCGCCAGGGCGTCGTCGCTGCCGGTGTAGCGGGCGATCAGGTGCAGGTTGGCCACTGGCACGTACAGCTTGGCGTTCTCGGCATATTCGAGGGTGAGGAATTCGGCGGCCTGGCCGTCGATCTCCAGGGTGGCCAGGCCCAGGTAGCGCCCGACCCCATGGTCGATGTGCACCACCGGCGCGCCTTCACGCAGTTCGGTGAGGTTCTTGATGACCGCGTCGTTGGCCACCTCGCCACGCTTTTCGCGACGACGACGCTGCATCACGCGCTGACCGAACAGCGGGCTTTCGGCCACCAGCGCGAGGGCCGGGTCCTCCAGCAGCAGGCCGTCCTCCAGCGGCGCGATGGTGATCGCCAGGCGTTCGTCACCGGTGACGAAGTCGAGCCAGCCATCGACCGTGCGCGGGCGTAGCTTGAGGCGTTCGAGCAGCTCCAGCATCACCTCGCGACGGCCCGCCGATTCGGCCGTGAACAGCACGCGCCCGTCGAACCCTTCGAGGAAGCCGGCCAGCGCAGCGAGCGGCTGGGTGGCCTTGGCCTCGATCGCCAGGTTGGGTAGCACGCGCGCCGGGAAGCGCTGGCGCCCGGCGCCGCTGTCGAGGTCGTCGGCGCTGACCACCACCCGCGGCCATTGCTTGAGTCGGGCGAAGCAGTCTTCCACCGGCAGGAACAGCTCGGCCGGCGGCAGCAGCGGCCGGCTCAGGTCGCCGCGCCGGTCTTCGTAGCGGCCTCGCACGTCGTTCCAGAAGTGCTCGGCGGCCTGCTCGACACCGGGCAGGGAAAACACCTGGGTGTCGGCCGGCAGGTAGTCGAACAGCGTCGAACTCTCTTCGAAGAACAGCGGCAGGTAGTACTCGATGCCGGCCGGGATGATGCCGCTGGCCAGGTCCTGGAAGATCGCGCTGCGCCGGAAGTCGACGTCGAAGCGTTCGCGAAAGCGCGCCTTGAAGCGGGTCACGGCGTCCTTCTGCAAGGGGAATTCGCGCGCCGGCAGCAGGCGCACCGAGTCGACCTTGTCGATCGAGCGCTGGGTCTCCGGGTCGAAGGTGCGCAGCGTTTCGATCTCGTCGTCGAACAGGTCGATGCGGTAGGGCTGGCGGCTGCCCATGGGGAACAGGTCGATCAGCGCGCCGCGCACGGCGAACTCGCCATGCTCGTAGACGGTGTCGACGCAGCGGTAGCCGCTCGCTTCCAGACGGCTGCGCATCTGCTCGACGTCGAGGGTCTGGCCGACGTCCAGCACCAGGCTGCTGCCGAGCAGGAAGCTCGTCGGTGCCAGGCGGTGCAGGGCGGTGGTGATCGGTACCACGAGGATCCCGTGCTGCAGCTCCGGCAACCGATAGAGGCTGGCAATGCGCTGGGAGATGATGTCCTGGTGCGGTGAGAACAGGTCGTAGGGCAGGGTCTCCCAGTCGGGGAACGGCAGCACGGGCAGGTCGGGCGCGAAGAAGCGCAACTCCTGTTCGAGACGGTCCGCGCTCTGGCTGTCGGCGGTCAGCAGCAGCGTGAAGCGCTTGGCGCTGCTGGCGGCCTCGGCGATGGCCAGGCTGAGGGAGGCGCCGGGGAGATTGCCCCAGGTTTGTTTGCCGGCCGTGGCCGACAGGTGCGGTAGGCGCAGAACTGACACGGTCTCTCGGACTCCCAGCGTTTCGGCAAAGAGGTCGATTGTACCGGGGCGCGTGCCTGCTGTCAGGTTCGCGCTCGGTCGGTGCACGGGTTTCACGACCCTGGCAGGGACGCATTGCCCGATGCAGCGCGGGGCGTCATAATGTAGCCCCTTTTTTCTGTCCCTACATGTGGAAGGTTAACGTGAATCAGAAGCCCGACCAGTGTCTTGGTGAATGGATCGACCGTGAAGCCCTGGCTGAAGCGATGATCCCGCTTATCGGTCAGCTCTACCGCAACAACAACGTGGTGAGCTCGATCTACGGCCGCAGCCTGATCAACCGTTCGGTGATCTCGATCCTCAAGGCCCACCGCTTCGCCCGTCACCGTCAGAGCGACGAAGCCGAGCTGTCGGTTCACGAGACGTTCCCGCTGCTCAAGGCCATGAGCGAGCTGAAGCTGGGCGCCGCCTCGGTCGACCTGGGCAAGCTGGCGAACAAGTTCAAGCGCGAAGGCAATGGCCGCAGCGCCGAGCAGTTCGTGCGTGAAGAACTGGCCGATGTCGTCGGTCAGCAGAGCACCGCCGCGAGCAAGGGCACCGACGTGGTGCTGTACGGCTTCGGTCGCATCGGCCGCCTGCTGGCGCGCATCCTGATCGAGAAGACCGGGGGTGGCGACGGCCTGCGCCTGCGTGCGATCGTCGTGCGCAAGGGCGCCGACAACGACCTGGTCAAGCGTGCCAGCCTGCTGCGCCGCGACTCGGTGCATGGCCCGTTCGACGGCACCATCGTGGTCGACGAAGCCAACAACACCATCACCGCCAACGGCAACCTGATCCAGGTGATCTACTCCAACGATCCGACCACCGTGGACTACACCCAGTACGGCATCCAGAACGCCCTGCTGGTGGACAACACCGGCAAATGGCGCGATGCCGAAGGCCTGGGCCAGCACCTCAAGTGCCCGGGCGTCGACCGCGTGATCCTCACCGCACCGGGCAAGGGCGCGCTGAAGAACATCGTGCACGGCATCAACCACGGTGAGATCACCGCGGACGACAAGATCGTCTCGGCGGCCTCCTGCACCACCAACGCCATCGTGCCGGTGCTCAAGGCCGTCAACGACCAGTACGGCATCGTCAACGGTCACGTCGAAACCGTTCACTCGTTCACCAACGACCAGAACCTGATCGACAACTTCCACAAGGGCAGCCGCCGTGGTCGCGCCGCGCCGCTGAACATGGTCATCACCGAGACCGGTGCTGCCACCGCCGCCGCCAAGGCGCTGCCCGTGCTCAAGGGCAAGCTGACCGGCAACGCCATTCGCGTGCCCACGCCGAACGTCTCGATGGCCATTCTCAACCTCAACCTCGAGAAGGCCACCACCCGCGAAGAGATCAACGAGTACCTGCGCCAGACGGCCATGCACTCGGAACTGCACAAGCAGATCGACTACGTCAGCTCGCAGGAAGTGGTCTCCACCGACTTCGTCGGCTCGCGCTACGCCGGTGTGGTCGATGCCGAAGCCACCATCAGCAACGACAACCGTGTCGTGCTCTACGTCTGGTACGACAACGAGTTCGGCTACAGCTGCCAGGTCGTGCGCGTGATGGAAGACATGGCCGGGGTCAACCCGCCAGCGTTCCCACGCTAAGCGATGCCTTCACGAGAAACGGGAGCCCATGGGCTCCCGTTTCTCGTTGGGGCGAGCGGCAACGGCCCCAAGACGATGTAGTGCAGCCGAAAATGGCCTACGACACGACCAAGGGTTAATGTGCACGCTGTCCGGTCTTGAGTAGACTGTACGCGAATTTTTTTCATGACGCCGAAGGCGGCATGAGTGAGTCCCGTGGCGACCGTGACCGCGGGTCAGTTCTGAAGGAGTACGCATGGCTGTCTACAACTACGACGTGGTGGTGCTGGGTTCCGGCCCGGCCGGTGAAGGCGCGGCGATGAACGCCGCCAAGGCAGGGCGCAAGGTCGCGATGGTCGATAGCCGCCGCCAGGTCGGCGGTAACTGCACCCACCTGGGCACCATCCCGTCCAAAGCGCTGCGCCATTCGGTGCGGCAGATCATGCGTTTCAACACCAATTCGATGTTCCGCGCCATTGGCGACCCCCGCTGGTTCTCCTTCCCCGACGTGCTGAAGAGTGCCGAGACGGTCATCGCCAAGCAGGTGGCGTCGCGCACCAGCTACTATGCGCGCAACCGGGTGGACGTGTTCTTCGGGACCGGCAGCTTCGCCGACGAGCAGACCATCGAAGTGGTCTGCCCCAACGGCGTGGTCGAGAAACTGGTGGCCAAGCACATCATCATCGCCACCGGCTCGCGCCCCTATCGTCCGGCGGACATCGACTTCAATCATCCGCGCATCTACGACAGCGACACCATCCTCAGCCTCGGCCACACGCCGCGCAAGCTGATCGTCTACGGTGCCGGGGTGATCGGTTGCGAATACGCCTCGATCTTCAGCGGCCTGGGCGTGCTGATCGAGCTGATCGACAACCGCAGCCAGCTGTTGAGTTTCCTCGACTCGGAAATCTCCCAGGCGCTGAGCTACCACTTCAGCAACAACCACATCACCGTGCGCCACAACGAGGAGTACGAGCGGGTCGAAGGCCTGGACAACGGGGTGATCCTGCACCTGAAGTCCGGCAAGAAGATCAAGGCCGACGCCTTGCTCTGGTGCAACGGCCGGACCGGCAACACCGACCGCCTGGGGCTGGAGAACATCGGCATCAAGCCCAATAGCCGTGGTCAGATCGAGGTTGACGAGACCTACAGCACCGGGGTCGCCAACGTCTATGGCGCCGGTGACGTGATCGGCTGGCCGAGCCTGGCCAGCGCTGCCCACGACCAGGGCCGCTCGGCGGCGGGCAGCATCGTCGACAACGGCAGCTGGCGCTTCGTCAACGACGTGCCGACCGGGATCTACACCATTCCCGAGATCAGCTCGATCGGCAAGAACGAGCAGGAACTGACCCAGGCCAAGGTGCCCTACGAGGTCGGCAAGGCGTTCTTCAAGTCTATGGCCCGCGCACAGATCGCCGGCGAGCCTCAAGGCATGCTGAAGATTCTCTTCCACCGCGAGACGCTGCAGATCCTCGGCGTGCACTGCTTCGGCTACCAGGCTTCGGAGATCGTGCACATCGGCCAGGCGATCATGGACCAGCCGGGCGAACTCAACACGCTCAAGTACTTCGTCAACACCACCTTCAACTACCCGACCATGGCCGAGGCCTACCGGGTCGCCGCCTACGACGGCCTGAACCGGCTTTTTTGAGCGGCTCCGGCCGGCTGCCTGAGCCGGCCGGGGAGAGTGGCTTCAGTCCTTCCCAAGGGTGGTTTTGGCCAAACCGGGAAAGTCTGTGATCAGGCTGTCCACGCCAAAGTCGGCGAGCCGGCGCATCAGCGCCGGTTCGTTGACCGTCCACACCGACACATGCAGCCCTTGCTTCTGCGCCTTGAGCAGGCGCTCGGGCGTGCACAGCGTCCAGTTCAGCGCCAGCAGCGTACACCCGTAGTTGCGTGCGACCTTGAGCGGGTCGAGCCAGGCGTATTCGGCCACCAGGCCGCGCGCCAGGTCCGGCACCAGCTCCTGGGCGGCGCGCAGCACGGTACGCGAGCTTGACGTCACCATCACCTTGTCCAGCAGGCCATGACGCTCGGCCAGGTCGCGGATCGCCAGGACCGTGCTGGCGGCCCGTGTGCGCGAGGCGCTCTTGACCTCCAGCTGCCAGTGGGTGAATGCGCAGCGTTCGAACAGTTCTTCGAGCCGTGGCACGGGGCAGGGGCGGGGCCACTGCGGACCGCTCGCCCGTGCGTCCAGCGCCACCAGCGTCTCGGCGGTATGCTCGGCGACCTTGCCGCGACGCCCAGTGGTGCGCTTGAGCGTCGCGTCGTGGATCACCATCAGCTGATTGTCGGCCGACAGGTGCAGGTCGAGCTCGCACCGATCAATGCCGTGGGAGAGGCATTGTTCGAAGCTGCTCAGGGTGTTCTCGGGGGCTTCGCCCTTGGCGCCGCGATGGCCGTAGATCAAGGTCACGTTCGTTCCTTCAGTCAGGGGAATGGGGTAGGGCTCAGTCGGTCTTGGCCTGGGGATGCTCGAGCGCGTCTCGGCGTTGCTGCTGCTGGCGTTGCAGGACATGGCGCGCCAGCAGCTGGCGCTGGGCATCACTGAGGTCGACGAATTCCACGGCAGCGTCATGCCGGCCTTGGGCGTTGGCCTGGCAGTGCACCACGCGGCCTCGCAGCAGCAGGCCCAGGCCCTGGGGCATCAGCAGCATGCGCACCGCCACCCGTGCCTGAGCCTGCAAGGGCTCGGCCTGGGTGAACTCGATGCCGCCTTCGGAGAGGATCACCCGGCGCGGCTCGCCCAGCTCGCCGAGCAGCGTCTGCGCCAGCACGGCGCCGAGCAGGTCGATGCGCTTGTTCTGCGCGCGCAGGAAGGCCGCCAATGTGCGGTCCTTGTCGCTCAGCTGGCGCAGCAGGTGCTGGGATTCGAATTCGGCCACGTGCAGCTCGCCCAGCAGGTTGAACAGCGGTGACGCATCCCGTAACACAGTGGCCGGGTCCGCCTGGGACGCGCTCAGTGGGCTGATTTGCAGTGCGACGTGATCTTCGATGCGGTAGTATTCGCGGCGATCTTCTTCGTCTGTTGTCGTCATGGCGAACCCAGGGTGGCGGCGATGGTCCGAGTGTAAAGCTGCCTTGGGCGCCTCGCCACCAAGGACGTTCCCTTTCATCCGAACAAGCCCCCTCATGTTCAGACCTCTTTTCGTATTCATCGGCACACGTTACACCCGTGCCAAGCGACGCAACCATTTCGTCTCGTTCATTTCCCTGACCTCGATGATCGGCCTCGCCCTCGGCGTGGTGGTGATGATCGTGGTGCTTTCGGTCATGAACGGTTTCGACCACGAGATGCGCACCCGCGTCCTGGGCATGGTGCCCCATGCCACCCTGGAGACCGGGCAGGCCATCGACGACTGGCCGGCCCTGGCCAAACAGGTCCAGCAGAACCCTCAGGTGACGGCCGTGGCGCCGTTCACCCAGATGCAGGGGCTGCTGACCAGTGACGGCAAGGTGCAGAAGGTGCTGCTCAACGGCATCGACCCGGCCCGCGAGCGGCAGGTCTCGATCATCGACCAGTTCGTGCGCCAGGGCAGCCTGGATCAGCTGGCGCCCGGCAGCTGGGGCATCATGATCGGCGACAAGGCTGCCGCCAAGCTGGGCGTGGGCGTGGGCGACAAGCTCACCTTCGTCGCCCCGGAAGTCAGCGTGACGCCGGCCGGCATGTTCCCGCGCATGAAGCGCTTCACCGTGGTCGGCATCTTCCACGTCGGGGCTGGCGAGATCGACGGCTACCTGGGGTTGACCAACCTGTCCGACCTGTCCCGGCTGCACCGCTGGAAGGCCGACCAGGTCCAGGGCCTGCGCCTGAAGTTCGACGATCTGTTCCAGGCGCCGCGCGTGGCCTACCAGATCGCCCAGCAGCTGGGTGAAGACCAGTACTACTCGCGTGACTGGACCCGCACCCATGGCAACCTGTACCAGGCCATCCGCATGGAAAAGGCGATGATCGGGCTGCTGTTGCTGCTGATCGTCGCCGTGGCGGCGTTCAACATCATTTCCACCCTGGTGATGGTGGTCAACGACAAGAAGGGCGACATCGCCATCTTGCGCACCCTGGGCGCCACGCCAGCGCAGATCATGGGCATCTTCATGGTTCAGGGCACCATCATCGGCGTGCTCGGCACCCTGATCGGCGGGGTGCTGGGCATTCTCGCCGCGCTCAACGTCAGCGCCGCCATCGCCGGTCTGGAACGCCTCATCGGCCACAAGTTCCTCAATGCCGATGTGTACTTCATCGATTACCTGCCGTCGCAGATCCTGGCCAGCGACGTCTGGATGGTCTGCGGCGCCGCCCTGATCCTGAGTTTCTTCGCCACCCTCTACCCGGCCTGGCGCGCCTCGCGCACGCAACCGGCGGAGGCGCTACGTTATGAGTGAGTCGCGCATGAGTGATACAGCCGTACTGAGTTGCCGCAACCTGGGCAAGTCCTACGAGGAAGGCCCGGAGCGGGTGCAGGTGCTGTCCGGTCTGCAGCTGGAACTCCAGCCGGGCGAGCGCGTGGCCATCGTCGGCAGTTCCGGTTCGGGCAAGAGCACCTTGCTCAACCTGCTGGGCGGCCTGGACACCCCAACCGAGGGCAGCGTCTGGCTGGCCGGCGAGGAACTGTCGGCACTCGGCGAGCGTGCCCGTGGCCTGCTGCGCAACCGCGCGCTGGGCTTCGTCTACCAGTTCCACCACTTGCTGCCGGAATTCACCGCGTTGGAGAACGTTTGCATGCCGCTGCTGATCGGCAGCACGCCGATCCCCGAAGCACGCCAGCGGGCCCAGGCCCTGCTCGAGCGCGTTGGCCTCGGCCACCGCCTGAGCCACAAGCCGGCCGAACTGTCCGGCGGCGAGCGTCAGCGCGTGGCGATCGCCCGGGCCCTGGTCAACCGGCCCGGCCTGGTGATGCTCGACGAGCCGACCGGCAACCTCGACCACCACACGGCCCAGGGCATCCAGGAGCTGATGCGTGAACTGTCCGGTGCCTCGCGCACGGCGTTCCTGGTGGTCACCCACGACCTCAGCCTGGCCCGGCAGATGGACCGGGTGCTGCGCCTGGAAGATGGCCACCTGGTGCCCATCTGAGTGGTCCCGCCCTGAGTCGACCCCACGGGCCGCCGCGCGGTCCGTCTACCCGTTCAACTGGTGCTTTCGTACATGTTCAGACCCTTGCCCTTGTTCATCGGTGCCCGCTACACCCGTGCCAAGCGCCGCAACCACTTCATCTCGTTCATCTCCATGACCTCGATGATCGGCCTGGCGCTGGGCGTGCTGGCCATGATCGTCGTGCTGTCGGTGATGAATGGTTTCCAGCGCGAGATGAGTTCACGCATCCTCGGGCTGGTGCCCCATGCCAGCCTGCTGGGCGAACGTCCCCTCGACGACTGGCGCCATGTCGCCGACACCGCCCTGAAGAACCCGGCGGTGATGGCCGCCGCGCCGCTGACCGAGCTGGACGGCATGCTGTCCTACAAGGGCGCCATGCAACCGATCCAGGTCAGTGGCATCGACCCGGCCGAGGAGGGCAAGGTGTCCATCGTTGGCCAGCATATTCTCAGGGGCAGTCTGCAGGACCTGCGTCCCGGCGAGTACGGCGTGATCGTCGGCGAGCTGACCGCGCGACGCTTCGGCCTGCGTGGCGGCGACAAGCTGACCCTGATCGTGCCGGAGATCAGTAGCGCGCCGGGCGGGATCACCCCGCGCATGCAGCGCCTGACGGTGGTCGGCGTGTTCAAGGTCGGCGCCGAGCTGGACGGCTCCCAGGCCTACATCCATGTCGCCGATGCCGGCGAGATGCAGCGCTGGGCGCCGGGGCAGGTGCAGGGCGTGCGCCTCAAGCTGCACGACCTGTATGCCGCGCCCCAGGTCTCCAAGGCCATCACCGCGCAGTTGGGCGAGGGCTACCGCGCCGATGACTGGTCGCACACCCAGGGCAGCCTGTTCAGCGCCATGAAGATGGAAAAGACCATGATTGGCCTGTTGCTGCTGATGATCATCGCCGTGGCGGCGTTCAACATCATCGCCACGCTGGTGATGGTGGTGAACGACAAGGGCGCCGACATCGCCATCCTGCGCACGATCGGTGCCACGCCGGCGCAGATCATGGGGACCTTCATGGTCCAGGGCAGCTTGATCGGCATCGTCGGCACGCTGATCGGCGGGGTGCTCGGCGTCATCGCCGCGCTCAACGTCAGCGCGATCGTCGGGGCGCTGGAGCGGGCCACCGGGCAGCACATCTTCACCTCGGACGTGTACTTCGTCAGCAGCCTGCCTTCCGAGCTGCAGTGGGGGGATGTCGGGCTGATCTGCTGCGCCGGGCTGGTGATGAGCTTCCTGGCGACCCTGTACCCGGCGTACCGCGCCTCGCAGGTCGAGCCGGCGTATGCGTTGCGGTATGAGTGACGGTGTGCTGGCTCGCCAGCGATAGGGGGCGGTGAGGCGCCGCCTGTATCGCAGGCAAGCCCCGAGTGGCTTGGGGCACGTTGGCCTGGCCACGGTGTAGCTGATCTTGCGGGCCCTTGTGGGCCCACAAGACCGGCGACTTCGGCCGGTCAGGCATTTTCCGCGCTATACCCCACACCACCGTCCACCCCAACCTGCCCCATCCAGTTGAACGTTCCTCCCCCCGTTGCCGTCCGTACCTCTGAAGGCCGCCACACTCGACCGGGCGCCTTCACGACTCAACGGCATCCAGGAGGCTTCAATGAAATACCGTGCGTTCGGCAACACCGGCCTGTTCGTGTCCGAACTCGTCATCGGCAGCGTCCCCTTTGGCGGACGTGGTGCCTTCGAGAAGACCGGCAGCGTGGACGTCGGTCAAGCCACCCGCATGTTCGACCTGGCCTTCGAGGCCGGCGTGAATCTGGTGGACACGGCCGACCTGTACTCGCAGGGGCTGGCCGAGGAAATCGTCGGCAAGGCGCTCGGCGCCCGTCGCCAGTCGATCATCCTGGCCTCCAAGGCCCGCAGTCCGATGGGGGACAACCCCAATGACAGCGGCGCCTCGCGCTATCACCTGATCCGTGCCTGCGAGGCCAGCCTCAAGCGCCTGGGCACCGACCACATCGACCTGTACCAGATGCACAACTGGGACGGCGTCACGCCGATCGAAGAGACCTTGGCCGCGCTGGATCACCTGGTGCAGAGCGGCAAGATCCGCTATTTCGGCACCTCCAACTACACCGCCTGGCAAATGATGAAGACCCTCGGCAGCGCACGCCTGCATGGCTGGCAGCAACCGGTGTCGCAGCAGATCTACTACACCCCTGAAGCCCGTGAGGCCGAATACGAGCTGCTGCCGATGGCCCTCGACCAGGGCGTCGCGACCCTGGTCTGGGGCCCGTTGGGCGAAGGGCTGCTGACCGGCAAGGTCCGTCGTGGCCAGAAGACCCCGCCGGGCACCCGCCAGGGCAACGACTGGCCGGAACCCTACGTGCATGATCGCGAGCGCGCCTACGACATCATCGAGACTCTGATCGAGGTCGGCAAGCGCCATGACTGCTCGCCCTCGCGCGCGTGCCTGGCCTGGCTGAAGGACCGTCCTGGCATCACCAGCGTGATCACCGCCGGGCGCTCCGAGGAGCAGTTGCAGGACAACCTCAAGGCGGTCGAACTGGTGTTGCAGCCCGACGACCTCGATCAACTCGAGCGGGCGACCCGTCTGGCGCCCCAGTATCCGTACTGGCACCGCATCGCCGCTCAGATGGACCGCATCGACCCGGCCGAGGCGCCGTTCATCGAGCTGTACCGACAGACCATGGCCGACAATACGTCCAAGAGCGACTGAACGCCCAGGCCACACGCCTGCTCGCGCCTTCACGGGCGAGTCGCGGGCAGTCTGGCTTCACACCTGGCCGATCCGCAGGTTGATCGGCCAACGGACCCGCCGCGGGACCTGCGCCTGCCCCCAGCAGGCGGCCAGGTCGGCAGCGAACCGTTCGAGCACGGCCTGTTCGCCTGCCTCACGGGCTTTGCGCACTGCTGACCATGTCGAGACATAGCCCAGGAACGCCTCCAGTGCCCACGTCAGCTCGATGCTCATCGTCGGCGCCGCGAACTCGGTGAACGGAAAGTCCAGGGTAGCGTAACCCTCGTCGACCAGTCGCCGCTCGGGCGGCCAGAACGGGCCGATCTCGTGCCGGTAGAAGTCCAGGAAGCGTGCCTGCAGGTCGTCCTCCAGGCATGGCACCCCATAGCTGATCAACGCCAGTACCGCACCCGGCGCCGCCAGGGCGCGAGCCTGTGCGTAGAAGGCCGGCAGGTCGAACCAGTGCGCGGCCTGGGCCACCGTGATCAGCTGGGCACCCTGGGCCACCGACGGCAAGGCTTCGGCCGGGGCGCAGGCGTAGTGGAGGTTGCTGCGTGCCTGGGCATGGTCGATCTGGTCCTGACTGGGGTCGAATCCCCATACCGTGTCGAAATGCCCGGCCAGCAGCGTGGTCAGTTGGCCATTGCCGCACCCCACATCGATGGCCAGCGTGCGGTCATGGGCGGTGCCGGCCAAGTAGGCGGCCAGCGCGGCAGGATACTCGGGCCTGAAGCTGGCATAGGCCTGGCCACCTTGGTCGAACCAGTTGCGCGGGGACGGGACGGTGGGACTCATGCGGCAGAGCTCCGGTGGCGAGCAGGTGCCGCTCACTGTAGCCCGTGAACGCCTGCCCGTCAGCCCGGAGGCTCATCTGGGACGCTGTCCCCTTGGCTTTTGCGCGCCAAGGCTCTAGCCTCGGCGCCTTCTGATCGTTCAAGGAAAGACGATGCGTCCTGTTATCAGCCGCCGGCTCCTGCTGGCCGGCGCCGTGGGCGGTGCGGCCGCCCTGACACTCCCGGTCCGGGCCGACGATGCCGTGCATCGACGCCTGGCACAGCTCGAACACGATCATGGCCGTACCCTCGGCCTGTGGGCGCTCGATACCGGCAGCGGGCAACGCCTGGCCTACCGGGCCGATCGGCGTTTCGCGTTTTGCAGCGCCTTCAAGGTGGTGCTTGCCGGTGCCATCCTGCACCGCCACCAAACCGAACCCGGTCTGCTGGAGCGCCACGTCCACTATGACGCGACCACGCTGGTCACGTATTCACCGATCACCGAGCGCCACCTGGAGACGGGTCTGCGCGTGGCCGACCTGTGCGCTGCCGCGCTGCAGTACAGCGACAATACAGCCGCCAACCTGCTGTTGGCCCAGGTCGGCGGGCCGGCCGGCGTGACCGCGTTCGCCCGACGTCTGGGCGACGCCGTGTTCCGCCTGGACCGGGACGAACCAACGCTCAATACCGCGCTACCGGATGACCCGCGCGACACCACCACGCCCTTGGCCATGGGCATGACGCTCCAGCGGCTGCTGCTCGGCGAGGCGCTGGCCGTGGAGGGCCGCCGCCAGTTACAGACCTGGCTCGAGGGCAACACCACCGGCGCCACCCGGATCCAAGCAGGTGTGCCCACCGACTGGCGCGTCGGCGACAAGACCGGCACGGGCGATTACGGCGTGGCCAACGATGTGGGCATCGTCTGGCCCCCTGACCGTGCGCCCTGGATCGTGGCGGTGTTCACCCGAGGCCCCGACCCTTCATCACCAGGCGACAGTGCACTCATCGCCGCAGCGATGCGCGAGGTGGTGCAGGTGTGGGGGTGAGTGGCAGTTGTCGAGTCCCTGGAGCGTCTGGTGTCGGTGGATCGAACGTCATCGCCGGCAAGCCGGCTCCCACATGCAGGATCGTGTTGCTGATCTGACAGACTGGCGCGACTTTTCTGAGCGGCTCCTGCCGGGGCGTCGGGCCGGCCGCAGCCGGGCCCGCAGGGCCCAGGAAACAGCCAATGCGATGTAGCAGAAAAGACAGTTGCTTGCGCAAGGCACGCGCCTGACGCTGCGGCTGAGAAAGCAGGCGCCTACGAGGCACGAGCGCGGCGCTGACGTTGTGGGAGCCGGCTGGCCGGCGATAGGGCCGCAACAGACACCCGTGTCCTGGCTGTCAACATCTGTTCACGCCAGCGGCACACACGCCGCCGCACACGGTCCTACCTTCAGGCGCCCGTGGCCTACCCGGACGGCCTTCCGGCCCTGCGGTGGCACAATGCCTTTGATTCGATCGTTTTGGAGACCTTCATGTTGCGTGCATTTGAGCAGCGGCTCGACCCTTTCCCGCCCGATGAGGCACCGCCACCGCCTGCTGGCCTGGCGCGGTTTCTCTGGGCCTGCACCCGTGGTGCACGCCGGTACATCCTGGCCTTCGCCGTGCTCAGCGCCGGTGTTTCGATCTACGAAGCCTGGCTGTTCGCCTTCTTGGGTCAGGTCGTCGACCTGCTGACCACCTGGCAGGCCGGGGGCGATGCGACCGGTCAGGAGCAGCGTGTGCTCTGGGGCATCGGCCTCGTGCTGGTGGCCAGTGTCGGGCTGGTGGCGCTGCGCACCATGGTCCAGCACCAGATCCTGGCGATCAACCTGCCACTGCGGCTGCGCTGGGACTTTCACCGCCTGATGCTGCGCCAGAGCCTGTCCTTCTTCTCTGACGAGTTTTCCGGCCGCGTCACCACCAAGGTGATGCAAACCGCGCTGTCGGTGCGCGAGGTGCTGTTCACGCTGGTCGAGATCATCCCGGGGATCGGCGTCTATTTCGTGGCGATCGTCGCCCTGGCTGGCGGCTTCGCGCTCAAGCTGATGCTGCCGTTCGTGGCCTGGATCGTGCTCTTCGGCCTGGCCATGGCGTACTTCGTGCCGCGCCTGGGCAAGGTCGGGCAGGAGCAGGCGCACGCGCGTTCGTCGATGACCGGCCGGGTGTCGGACGCCTACACCAACATCACCACCGTCAAGCTGTTCTCCCATTCCAAGCGCGAGGCCCATTTCGCCCGCGCAGCCATGGAAGACTTCAAGCAGACCGGGTTCCGCCAGATGCGTCTGGTCAGCCAGTTCGAGATCGTCAACCAGGCGCTGGTGGTCGGGCTGATCATGGGCGCTGGCGGCTACGCCCTGTGGCTGTGGCACCAGGGCGATGTCGGCACCGGCGCGGTGGCCGCGATCACCGCCATGGCGCTACGCATCAACGGCATGTCGCACTGGATCATGTGGCAGATGACCTCGCTGTTCGAGAACATCGGTACCGTGCAGGACGGCATGGACACGCTCACCCGCGGCCCCAAGGTGCAGGACGCGCCCGACGCCGGCACCCTGGTGACCCACGGGGGCGCGGTGACCTTCGACAACGTCAGCTTCAACTACAATGGCGAACGCCAGGTCCTGCAGGGTCTGAACCTGGACATCCGCCCAGGCGAGAAAATCGGCCTGGTCGGGCGTTCGGGGGCGGGCAAGTCGACCCTGATCAACCTGCTGCTGCGCTTCTACGACGTCGACAGCGGGCAGATCCGCATCGACGGGCAGGACATCGCCAAGGTGACCCAGGACAGCTTGCGCAGCGCCATCGGCATGGTCACCCAGGACACCTCGCTGCTGCACCGCTCGATCCGCGACAACATCGCCTACGGTCGGCCCGACGCCACCGACGCACAGGTACACGAAGCGGCAGTCGCCGCCCAGGCCGATGGGTTCATCAGCCAGCTCAGCGACCGTCAGGGCGGCACCGGCTACGACACCCTGGTCGGCGAGCGCGGCATCAAGCTCTCCGGCGGCCAGCGCCAACGGGTCGCCATCGCCCGGGTGATGCTCAAGAACGCGCCGATCCTGCTGCTCGACGAGGCCACCAGTGCACTGGACTCGGAGGTCGAGGTGGCCATCCAGGAAAGCCTGGACGAGATGATGCAAGGCAAGACCGTGATCGCCATCGCCCACCGGCTCTCGACCATCGCGGCCATGGATCGCCTGATCGTCATGGATGCCGGACGGATCCTCGAGCAGGGCACCCATGCCGAACTGCTGCGCAAGAACGGCGTCTACGCACGGCTCTGGCAGCACCAGAGCGGCGGTTTCCTGGGCGAGGATCAGGGTGTGCTCGACAGTGTGGAGTGACCTGTACGACAGGGCTGCGCTGGCTGAAGCAGCCAGCGCAGCCCTGACACTCAGCACCGCCTGGCACGGCGCTCGCAGAGGCCGGGCAACACCCTCTCGACTCAAGGATGCGCCTTCGACATGACGTCATGCCCTGTCGCTGCGTTCCTGCCTGGAGCCCACGGCGACCGCCGGCCGTGCGATGTGCAAGCCGGCTTCAAGGCCATGTAACGTCGCCGCGTGCGACACTCAGGAGTCTCCATGACGTCTTATCGTCCTCCCTTGCACCCCGCTCGGCGGCAGTGTGTCCGCTGGCTGCAGGCTGTAGCCCTGGCGCACCTGGGCGGTGGCCTGATGCTGACCTGGGCCGGGCACATGGCCTGGTTCGACGGCTACTTCGCCAGCATCGAGCAGGTCTTCTGGTCCGAGGCCACACCTGTCGCCGCGCGCCAGCAACAGGTGTGGTGGATGGCACTGTTCGCCGCCACCGTGCAGAGTTACGCGCTGTACATGCTGGCGTTGATCCAGGTCGGCGACCGCTTCGCCGACCACCGCGTCTGGGCCTGGCTGATGGCCGGGCTGCTGCTGTGGGCGCCCCAGGACCTGTGGCTGTCGCTGCGGGTGGGCCTGTGGTCCCACGGGGTGATCGATGGCCTGGCGTTGCTGGCGTTGCTGCCCCCCTTGGCGTGGCTGTACCGGCATGACCGGCAACAGGCCGTGGCCAGCGCCGCCCATGCACAAGGTGCGCCCCGATGAGCCGCTCCGTGAGGCACCTGCTGGCGGACAACGGCGGCGTGGCCGACGGGGCGAAGGCAGCGCCTTAGCCGACCAGGCGCTGGTTCACCCAGGCATGGGTGTGGGCCTGCACCTGTTGAGCCAGCGGCACCGGGAAGTGGAGAAAGCCATGGGGCGCAGCCGGCAGCAGGTGCGTTTCGGCTGACGCCACCTGCGACCAGCGTTCGGCCATCAGCCGCGTATCGTCACGCAGCGGGTCGATTTCGCCGGCGAACAGCAAGGCCGGCGGCAGACCTTCCAAATCCCCGTACAAGGGTGACAGCGGCGGGCTACGGCGCTGCTGATCGCTCATGTCCGGCGTCAGGCGACGCAACGCCTCGACCATGCCCGGGCCATCGAGCACCAGGGTGTCGGGCCCGGCGCTGTGTACACTGGGCGTGCCGGCAAGGTCGTAGACGCCGTAGTAGAGCACCGCGCCCTTGATACGTGCCAGCAGATCGGGCCAGGCCTTGAGTGACAACAGGGTCGCCGCGGCCAGATGGGCACCGGCCGATTCTCCGATGACGATCACCGGAAGGCCGGCGAAGGCCTCGTCCTCGCTTTCCAGCAGCCAGCGCGCGGCCGAGAGGCAATCGTCCAGCAACCCCTGCAGTGGCGTGGTGGTCGCCAGCCGATAGTCCACCGACACCACCGTCACGTGGCAGGCCTTGACCAACGCGGCATTGACGTCATCGTTCATCTGCGCGTTGCCGATGACCCAGCCCCCGCCGTGAATGTCCAGCACGAGGCCTTTGGATGGGCCGTCCGGATGGATGATGCGCACCGGGACGGGCGTGTGCGGCAGCCCGCCCAGGCGTGTGCGGGCCTGCAACCCATGCTTGCTCAGGCTTCGCATGCCGGCGAACTGGCCGGCGCGCAGCAGGGTCTGGATCGCGGTCGGGGCCAGACGATTGCGGATACGGAACCGCGGCAACCAGGCCAGTGTACGGTTGAAGCGCTGCATCTGCTCGATCGTGTCGGCAGCGTGCCAGGGGGCTTGAGGGGTCACGTTCACAGGTCCTCGTTCGGCCGGTGCATGCACGGGCAGGTCGTAAAGGGGCGCTTGCAGCGGGCCATGGCCGGGGCGTCCTCAGTGCGCGATCGCTTGCTTGCCGTAGCGGCGCGCCAGGGCATGCAGGCCGACGCCGACGGCCAGCAGGATACCGGCCCGCAACCAGTTCCCGGCCGGCTGCTGGGTCAGCAGCACCAAGCAGGAGAGAATACCCAGCAGCGGCACCACCGGGTGGATGCTGAAATGCGGCGCGTCGATCCTGTCCTTTTTCAGGACCAGCACCGCCAGGTTGGTGCTCAGGAACACGAACAGCAACAGCAGCACCACGGTCTCGGCCAGTACTTCGAGCGTGCCGGTCAGGGTCAGCAGCGCCGCCAGCGCGGTGGTCGCCAGGATGGCCGGTGCCGGTGTGCGCCGGTTCGGCAATACCTGGCCGAGCCAGGCCGGTAGCAGGCCTTCGCGGGCCATGCCCAGGGTCAGGCGACTGGCCATGATCATGGTCAGCAGCGCGCCGTTGGCGACCGCCACCAGGGCGATCACCGCGAACCAGCTGCGGGGAATGCCCAGGCCCGAGTCGCCGACGATGTCCATCAGCGGAGCCTTGGCGGCAATCAGGTCGCTCGCCGGCATCACCAGGGCCGCCCCGGCGCCGACCGCCAGGTAGACCAGGCCGGCGATCAGCAGGGCCATGAACAGGGCCTTGGGGTAGGCGCGGCGAACGTCACGTACCTCCTCGGCCAGGTTGGCGGAGGTCTCGAAGCCGACATACGAGTAGAACGCCAGCAGCGCCGCACCGAGGATCGCGCCGGCCGGTGCGTGGCCACCGAAGTCCAGCAGCCGCGCAGGCTCGGCACGACCCTGTCCGCACAGCGCGGCCACTGCGACGATCACCAGCACCAGGCCGCTGAGCTCGATCACGGTCATCACCAGGTTGGCCCCCAGGGACTCCTTGATGCCGCGCAGGTTGAGCGCGGCGATCAGCAGCAGGAACAAGGGCGCCAGCACGTGGGTCGGCCAGTCCAGGAACACGCGCAGGTACTCCCCGGCGAAGGCCAGTGCCAGGCCTGCCACGCTGGTGATGCCGGCTGCCAGCATGGCGAAGCCGACCAGGAACGACAGCAGGGGCGAGCCGAAGGCACGCTGGGCGAAGACTGCGGCGCCACCGGCCCGGGGGTACTTGCTGACCAGTTCGGCGTACGACGCCGCCGTGAACAGGGCGAACAGCAGGCCGACCGCCAGGGGCGCCCAGATCGCACCACCGGCCCGGTCGGCGATGGCACCCGCCAAGGCGTAGACGCCCGCGCCGAGCACGTCGCCGAGGATGAAGAACACCAGCAAGGGCAGGGTGACGACACGCTTGAGGGCACGAGCAGGCGGTGGATTCATCGGGGGCATCCTGGCGAGGCAATGAACAATGAAAAAAGGCGCCGGATCGTGATCACGGCGCCTCGTCGACCAACCCTTGGAGCTTACTGGGTCTTGTCGTGGGCAGCGTCGCCACCGTGGGCAGCGGCCAGTTTCTTGGCCTGGGTCAGGTGGGCTTCGAGCTTAGGCAGGGTTTCTTTTGCAAACGCCTGCACGTCCGCATCCTTGCCATCCTTGATCTCTTCCTTGAAGAGTTCGATGGTCTGCTCGTGGGCCTTGACCTGGTTGTTGGCGTAGGAGCGATCGAACGAGTCCTCACGGATGTCCAGGATCAGCTTCTTGGCCTTGTCCATCAGTTCGGCGTCGGTCGCGACCTTGATGTTCTTGGTCTGGGCGATGCCTTTGAGTTGTTCGTTGGCCTTGGTGTGGTCATCGACCATCATCTGGGCGAAGGTCTTCACGTCGGCGGACTGGCTCTTTTCCAGGGCCAGCTTGCCGGCTTCGATTTCAGCGATGCCCTTGGCAGAGGCTTCATCGACGAAATCGGCAGGGTCGGCAGCCATGACGGCCTGAGCGGCGAAGGCGAAGAGGACGCTGCAGATGCCAGCTTGAAGTTTCTTGTTCATGGGCGATAGCTCCTTAAGTCATATCCATGTGGCGGTGGGGTCCGCATTCGTGTGACTAGGGGGGCGCACGCGAGGTTCAGAAAAATGTCGGTGCGTTTTCACTTCGGGGCGGGACCTCTACGTAGGCCGCTGGAAATGCTGCACCAGCGCGGCAGCCTTGGCCCGGATCTGCCGGCCTCGCAACATGAGCACCAAGAGACTGCCGACCGTGGCCAGCGCCATGTCTTTCTGGGCGTCCCAGAAGTCACCTTGGGCACCGACGAACGACGCGTCGCCGCCGCCCAGGTAGGCACCCCCGACCCACTCCATCAGTTCATAGAGCAGGGAGGTTGCCATGATGAAGGACCAGGCGATCAGCGAAGCCCAGGCCCCCTGCAGCGCGCAGCGTGCCACCAGCAGCTCGCGGAAAGGCAGGACCAGCAGCAGGCCGTAGGCCAGGTGCACCAGCCGATCGTACTGGTTGCGCGGCCAACCGAAGGTCTGGTCGAGGCTGACGTTGAGCCAGTGAAGCGACAGGGCGTCGTAAGGCACCTTGGGATAGGTGAAGTGCGTGCCGATCTCGTGAAGGCACAGAAAGACCACGATCATCGCCCAGGCCCGGGTGGACAGCGCCAGGTGATCGCGGTACATCCAGGCCAGCGCGGTACCGATCAGGACCAGGCTGTTTTCTACCAGCCAGGTGGTACGGTCCAGAGGGGCCCAGCCACAGACGACGAAGACCCCTGCAAAGGACGCGAAGAGTGCCTGCCTACGGGTGAATCCGGTCTTGGACAGCATGCAGTCTCCCGGAGGGCGCGATGAAGGCTCTGACACAATGGAGTGCGGTGCAGCTGGACCTGTTCCGTCGCGACGTGACCCGTCTGTAACGGCGCATTACGACGAAGCCCTGGGGTTTTTACGCCGGATGCAAGTCTGTGCTTGCCCAGGCGCGTCGAAGTTGGCACGCTTTGCCCGCAATCGACCACCCCCATGCCGTTCATAGAAAGGGAGCGTACCGTTGAGCTGGGAAAAAGTTGGAAAATCCCTCGTGGGCGTCTTGGCCGCAGTGGTCCTCGTGATCATGGGGTTCGTGCTCACCCGAGGCGATGCCAGACTGCAGGCTTACCTGACGTACGATAGCCTGACCTATCCGACCCAGTTCAGCGCACGCATCAGTGCGGCCAGTGAGCAGCTCAAGTACGATGTGTTGTCCCGGCAGGTGCAGCGCATCAGCGCCGGTGCACTTGACCAGGATCAAGTCGCCCAGTTGGTCGAGGTCTCCCAGGCCCCGTTCCGGCAAATGTTCGCCAAGCCGTTCGAGGCCGGACTGGTGGATCACCGTACGGCTTTGTACATCGACCTGAACAACACCAGTGAACAGACCGTCAGGGACATCCACATTCGCCTGCCAGCCAAAGGGTTGGTGCAGGTGCGCAACGATGCCGGGGACGATGAGGTCCACGATCTGCCAGCCAGTGCAGTGGACATCCCCGAAATCACCGCAGGCGGGAGCGCGAAGGTTTGGGTCTATTTCGACAGTGACTACAGCGAAATACGCCAAGGCAGCATTTCGATCCGAGACGCCGAAGGCAAGGCCGACCTGCATGTCTATCGTGCGTTCACGGGGCTCGATGCGGACGTGGCGCAGTATCGCGCACCGCTGCTGTGGTTGCTGGGCTGCTCGCTGGCAGGCGTGCTTGGCCTCACCTGTCTATGCCTGGCACAGCGTCGGCGCCTTCACACCCCTGGTCGGCACGGTGCCTGACGGGCTGGCAGCGTCTGACTGTCATCGCTGGCCGCTTTGATGCCAAGCGTCAGTGCAGTGACAAGGCAGGCACTGCGCGATTCACCGGCCGTTGTTCGCGTTCGACAGGCGCTACGGTCGCCGGTCCCTGATGCCGTTTGGCAATCCGCAACACACCCCACAACATCGCCAGCGCAATCGCCATCCATGCACTGATCAGGCTGAAAAGTATCATCGCAAGGCTCATGAAATACCCCCTGTGCTTTGGCCACTTCTCTTGCATGTACTTAAGCTGACTACCCTTGCAACGGCTAAATTCCATGAAATGTGCCATCACAGGATGACTGGCGCGTTGCTTGCTTGCACCGGGCGATGAGCGGTCGTGGCGTGACGCTAGGAGAAAAGCCTGGAGCGCAACCAGAGAGATCTGTCGGCGCAGACGAGGCGTTTCAAAGCGATGCCTGGAGGGGTAGGTGAAGCGTTTCTAAGGACATGCCTTATAGAAAGGCAAAGGTGTTTCTGGGGAGTGTGCTCATTGGAATGGGCTAGGTGGGTCGAGTGCGGGGGCTGGCTTGCCAGCGATGGGGTCAGTGATCTCCCCATCATCCTGCTGGCAAGCTCGCTTCATTCCCAGGTCAGGGCCTGTGGGGCCTCATGTCCTGTCAGTCTCAGGCGCAAAGCCCAACCCCGAAGACAGATCGGTGCCCGGCTGGGTGGGCGACGTCTGCGCACCTGACGCATGGCTCACGGGCTTGGTCGTGTCCTGCTTCTCGTTCGTCTGCTCCGTCTTCTGCTCGGCGACAGTCTGCGTCACGGTGTCCTTGGCCTCCTTATAGGCTTGTTCACCCTTGGCCTTGACGGTGTCGGTCAATCGATCGCTGGCACTGCCCATCAGCTGGTCTTCCTTGCGCGTCGACGGCAGCGCAGCACCGATGGCCGCACCCAGCGCGATACCGATGGCCGCCAGAACCAGGGGCTGCTCCTTGAGCAAGGTGTCGAACTGGCCTTTCACGACATCCGTCTGCTGCTTGATCTGGTCCCGTGCGTCATGGGCCGTGCGGCGCAGCGAATCAGTGGTGTCATGGGCCGTACGGCGTAGCGAATCGGTCGCATCGTGTGCGGTGCGACGCAGCGAATCCGCCGTGTCGCCCGCGGAGTGGCGCGTGCTCTCGGACATGTCGCTGGCCTTGTCACGCAAATCGTAAGCCTTGGAGCGGACGGTGTCGCTCGCATCGTGCAGCTTGTCACCGGCGTGTGCGAACGCGCCCTTGACCGTGTCGACCATGTCACCCAGCTTGTCGCCCAGCCCGGGTCCATGGGAGGCCGGCCCTGGATTGAACGGCTTGTTCTGGTTGAGCGCCAGCCAGCCCAGGCCGAGGGCCGTCAAGGTTGTGGGCACCGGGTTGTTCTTCAGCGTGGTCGCCAGGTTGTGGTAGAACTCGCCGCCATTGCCCTTGGTGTAGGCCAATGCCTGATCGAACAGCTGGCCTGGCGTCATGCGCTGCTCGAGGGCATCGACCAGGTGGCTGATATGTTCGCGCTTGGCGTTGATTTCCTGTTCCAGCTGGTCAGGGTTCTTGTGCGACTCATGTTCGAACGACGGGTTCATGGCAGTTTCCTCTTGATCGCTTCCTTGTCCTGGTGCATGGCGTTGAGCGTGCGGTCTGGCGTCAGGTGCGACGGCTCGAACTGTTTCTTGCCCGATTGCAGCATGACGAAGCCGACGATCACGGTGAGGCCGCCGACGATCAGCGCGGCGAGCCAAGGGGCCACCACGGTCGCCAGGGCGTAGACGGCCGCCAGCAGCAGGATGATGAAGCCCGCCAGCAGCACGATTGCGCCGGCCGCCACGGCAGCGGTGCCTGCCTTCAGCGTGTTGAGGTTGTGCTGCAGTTCGGACTTGGCCAGCGCCAGTTCCTTGGTGAACAGGGCCGGCACTTCATGCATCAGTTGGCGCAACAGGCCACCGATACCGACCGAGTCTTCCGCATGAGGAGGCGTGGGCTTGGTGGGGTTGAGCGGATCATGGTTCATCACAGGCCTCCTTTGAGCGGGTCGTTGTCGCGGCTCGAGCCGGTGATCGGGCTTACGTGGGTGGCGCCAATGGGGTCGATCGGGGCTGCGCTGCCCTGGGCATCGACAGGCGTGTAGGGCTTGTGCGTGGACACGTCGCTGGAGCGATCCGGCGTCGGTGGCGTGCTGTGGAACGGTTCGCTGGCCCCATAGGCCGCTGGTGGATGATTGCCTGAGGGCGTGCCGTGGCCATGCTCGCTGGCGCGAAGGAAGCGTGACAGGCCGAACCCGATCGCGACACTGCCGGCGATGAACAGCCCTGGATTGTCCTTGGCCAGACGCGAGCCTTTCTGCAGCAACTCCTCGGCACTCTGGTGACGGACCTGCTCGGCGAAGTTGCCCAGGTAACCGGCCAGCTGGCCCAGGTACTGCGACAGCCCGAGAGTGTCGTTGCCTTGCAGTGCCTCGGCAGCCGACTGCGCGCCTTGCTTGAGCGTTTCCAATTGGTCGGCGGCCGTGTCCCGGTACTGCTCGTAGTGTTCGGTACCTTGGGCCTTGGCCTCGTTGAGCAACGAACCTGCTTCGTCGGCAATGGCGTGCACGTGATCTTGCGTACTCCCGGCAGCCGCCGAGGCGGCTGGATCGCGATCGGTCTTGTCCATGGTGATCTCCCTTCGATGAGTGGTCCCGGCACGCAGCCGGTTCAGGTGCCGCTACAACGGGGGACGAGGCGTCAATCGAAGAAGTTCACTCCAATGGCACAGCGCGCAGGTCTGTACGGACAAGCGGCACGGATAGCGCGGTCAGACGTTTCAGAGTGTTTCAAAATAGTCACTGTTGCCGAGGCGATGACGCTCGGCGCTCGTGCAGTTCCAGGCCCTTTCGCAGCCGTGCAAGCATTGCCTCACGCAGCGCAACGGGCGCTTGCACATGCAGGACGCCCGCCTGAGAAAGCAGCCAGTTCAGCAGCATCGGTGTGTCTTCCAGTGTGGCGCAGGCCAGGACCTCGCCTTCTGACGTCGGCTCGAGCGTCAGGTCCGACACACCGAAGGTCTGGGCGAAATCCTGCGTCAGCCTGAGCCCGGCCTTGAAAATGATGCGGACATGCCGAGGCTCGATGACGGTCGATGGGCAGGCATCAGGTGCGGCAGCAAGCTCGACGGAGCCTGTCGAGGCAGGCTTGCAGCCGATTTGCCAGGACCAGCTGTAGGGCAGGGTGTGGTCTTCGCAGCGCAAGGGGAAGACTTTCGACAGTTCCAGCAGGTCGCGTTCCACCGTGCGCTTGCTGGTGTCGTGGCCGACACCCAGCAGCAACTGCTGCAGTACACGCGCATTCAGCCCGGGGCCTGCTTCAGGCAACAAGGTGAGGATGGCCCATTGTCGGGCGAGGGTCTGGCGTGTGGAGTGGCTGGGCAAGGCAAGGTCTCGACAGGGCATGGGTGTAGCTAATGGCACAAGGCTATCCCACAGCTTACCCTGCGCCTGGATAGGATCCAAGTTCGCTCTTCGGTGCATGTGTCTCCAGGCGCGACAGACAGCAGCAGGTCCGTGCATGACACCGGCGCTCGCCTCCTGTATACAGGGCCTGTACCAAGGGGCGTCCTGCAAGGGACTGAGAGACCGCTGGCGCGGTGACCCTTCGAACCTGATCCGGATCATGCCGGCGGAGGGATGGGTGCAAGCCCCTGCCTTTCTGCCGGCCTCATTGCGAGGCCAGCCCATGTCGACCCGCCACGGTCTCGCTGCCATCTGTACGAGGACAGCCTGATGACCGAACGTTTCACCGATACCTTGCGCCGCCAGAACGCATCCGCCTGGGCCGCTGCCGTCGAACATCGATTCGTCATCGAGCTGTGCGAGGGCCGTGTGGCCGATACGGTCATGGCCCGTTACCTGGTGCAGGATCATCGCTTTCTCGACAGGTTCCTGACCCTGCTCGGCGCTGCCATCGCCAGCGCCGACCATTTCGATGCCCGGCTTCGGCTGGGGCGCTTCGTCGGGCTGATCGCAGGCGAGGAAAACACCTATTTTCTACGGGCATTCGAAGCGCTGGGCGTGAGCGAAGCTCAGCGTCATTCACCTGAGGATGCCGCACCGACCGCCGGCTTCAAGGCGCTGATGCACGAAGCGGCGCAGACCCGCTGCTATGCCGCTGCACTGTCGGTCCTGGTGGTGGCCGAGTGGCTGTACCTGGACTGGGCCAGCCGTGCGCCTCGTCCATTGCCCACGCGCTTCGAACATGCCGAATGGATCACCTTGCACGACAATCCGGCCTTTCGGGACGTCGTCAGCTTCCTGCGCGATGAACTGGACCGTGTCGGACCCGAGCAGGCCGAGATCAGCCAGGCCTTCTTCCAGCGCGCAGTGGCGCTGGAGCACGCGTTCTTCGACGCAGCCTATGCCGAGGAGGCGTGATCCATGGACCTCTTCGATCGCCTCAAGGCCGCTGCGCTACCTGACTGGAGCGCTTACGTCGATCATCGCTTCGTTCGGCAGATGGGCGAGGGTACCTTGCCCGAGCCGGTGTTTCGTACCTACTTGGTGCAGGACTACCTGTTCCTGATCCAGTTTGCCCGTGCCTGGGCCTTGGCCGCCTACAAGAGCCGACGCCCCGACGACATACGGGCGGCACAGGCAGGACTGGCGGCGATCCTCGACGAGACCGAGCTGCACCTGCGCCTTTGTGCACGCTGGGGGCTGTCCCGTGACGATGTCGAGCGTGCCCCCGAGCACCGCGCCACCGTGGCCTACAGCCGGTTCGTGCTCGACTGCGGTGCCGCCGGCGACCTGCTCGACTTGCAGGTGGCCCTGGCGCCCTGCGTGATGGGCTACGCCGAGATCGGCGAGCGCCTGGCGAAGGGCGTCCCGGACCTGGCGGGCCATCCCTACGGTGAGTGGATCGGCGAATACGCGGGTGAAACCTACCAGGGCGTTGCGGCGGCAGCGCGTGTTCACCTGGACGCGCTGGCCCGCCGCGGCATGACCGAACAGCGCTTTACCGAACTGACCGCGACCTTCGCTCAGGCGTCACGGCTGGAGGCCGACTTCTGGTCGATGGGGTACGGCGAGTAACGCGCAGAAACGCTTCCGGTCGGGCGGAGCAGCCTTGGCATCGCGGTGCGGTTGCCTCCGTCATCGCGGGCAAGCCCGCTCCCCACGGGGGCGCTCCTGCAGAAAGTCACCCCAGTCTGGCCGCTCAGCCATGCGGTCCAACGTGTGGGGGCTTGCCCGCGATGGACCGCACCGCAGCGTCGGGCTGTGTGCCTGGCTTCCAGGACTGGCCCTAGGCCTTGGCAGGTAGTGCCCCCGAACGCACATGCCGCGCCAGGACTTGTTCGAACAACCCCCACATCGCTGCCTCCGTGCTGAACGCCACATTGAACCGCATCCAGCCGCTCGCCTGCGCATCGACCATGAACAACTGGCCAGGCCCCAGCATGATGCCGTGCTCCAGCGCGTCGTCCAACAACGCGGCGCTGTCGGACAAGTCAGGGTGACGCGTCCAGATGTACATGCCCTCGTCCGACTCGACGAACAGCTCGAAGCCCAGGCGATGCAAGTGCTGGCCGACCACCCGGTGCGCGTCGGCCAGTCGCTGGCGCAGACGCTTGAGGTGCTTGCGCCAGCGTCCATCGATGACCGCCGCATACACCACCCGCTCCATCACCTGCGAGGTGGTCAACCCCGAACGCATCTTCAACCGCAACAATTGCTGGATCGACTCGGCATTGGCCAGCAGGTAGCCGACGCGTACGTTCGGTGAAATGCTCTTGGAGTAGCTGCCGACGTACACCACCTGCTGCAAGTGATCCAGGCTGGCCAGGCAAGGTTGGGGCTCGGCCATCATGTCGGCGTACAGGTTGTTCTCCACCAGTCGGAACCCATGCTGCGAGGCCAGCTGCAAGAGCCGGTGCAACTGGGCCAGGGGCGTGCGCGAGCAGGTCGGGCTGTGCAGGTGCGGTTGGGTGAAGAACACGGTCGGGCGGTACTGGTCCAGCAAGCGTTCGAGCTGGTCCAGGTCATAGCCGGCCGGTGTCCGCGGCACCCCGACCAGTGTCGCCCCCTGGAAGCGCAGGATGCTCATCAGGTTGGGATAGCCAGGGTCATCCACCAGCACCACATCGCCGGGTCGCACCAACGTGCGCACCGCCAGGTCCAGCGCCTGGCTGGCGCCGTGGGTCAGCAGCAGCTGCGTCGGGTTGGCGACGATGCTCAACTCCTGCTGCAGGTTCTGCGCGGTCAGTGCGCGCAGCTCGGGCAGGCCCATCGGATCGCCATAGCCCGACAATTCCAGAGGACTGCCTGCGACCTGACGCATGCCGCGGCGTAGACCGTCCTCGTACATCCAGTCGTTGGGCAGCCAGCCGCAGCCGGGCTTGTAGGGCAGCTGACGGGTCTCGAAGATCTGTTGCAGGTACCACTCCGAGTTGAAACTCGGACGCGGCGTGTCGGGGCGGTGCGCGTGCTGCTCGAGCAGTTCGTTCACCGCACGATTGACGAAGAACCCAGCATTGCCGCGGCTCACCAGCAGGCCCTGGGCCACCAGGCGATCATAGGCCTCCACCACGGTGAAGGTGCTGACCGAATAGGTCGCGGCGAAGGCGCGGATCGAAGGCACCTTGGCACCCGGCTTGAGGGTCTGATCGTCGATCCGCTCGCGTAGCCCGTCGATGATCTGGTTGACCAACGGGATGGGGGAGTCGGGGTGGAGTTCGAGCATGGGGTAGGCCTTCAGGGGAGGGCGTGGCAGCCAGGCGCCAGCAGGGTATCGCGGGTGTATTGCATGGGCGGCCTGTACAGTGCAGTGAGGATTTCACCTGCCTGTGCATGGCTCATTGCGACGGACATTTTTACATTAGGTGTCAGTTATCGCCACACCCAGCATGACAATGCGTCGTGAACGACAGCAAAGATACCGCCGCAGCACGGCCGAGGTCCGCCTCGCGTCCTGTTCCAGGCCAGGTATGACGGAGTCTAGCCGTCATTCGGCCGTCGCACGGTTCAGTTCGTCCGGAGATCGCTCTCCGGACGCGTAGGCAGGCCGCCATGGAAGGCCTGCGTGTACGCTGTGCACGCCCTCCTGCTCGCTTAGGCGTTGTACGTAAAGTGCCTGCGCGACGATCAGGCTGCGTTGAAAACAGGCTCGGAATGCTCATTTACCCTATGTAAACTGCGCTTCCTCACCTGTTTTCGCCTTGCCTGCTCGCCGCTCGGCGACTTTCCGTACAACGCCCAGCACTGATGTACGGGTGAAACCGATAGCCATCGGGGTTTCACGGATCTTCCTTGGATAAAAAGAAACACGGGGTACACAACTGATGGACGCAACATCTTCCTCCACCCTCGCTGCGAACGAGGCGCACGAGAGCAAGCTTAGCGCTTCTCTCAAGCCGCGCCACCTGACGATGATGTCGATCGCCGGGGTCATCGGCGGCGCCCTGTTCGTCGGCTCCGGTAGCGTGATCCACAGCGCCGGTCCAGCCGCCGTGCTGGCCTACCTGGCCGGCGGCATCCTGGTGGTGCTGATCATGCGCATGCTTGGCGAGATGGCGACGTCCTCGCCGGACACCGGCTCGTTCTCCACCTACGCCGACCGCGCCATCGGGCGCTGGGCCGGCTTCACCATTGGTTGGTTGTACTGGTGGTACTGGGTGATCCTGATGGCCTGGGAAGCCTACGTGGCGGGCAAGATCCTGCACGGCTTCTTCCCCGACGTGAGCGTCAACGTGTTCGTCCTGGCGACCACCTTGCTGCTGATCACGGTGAACTTCTTCAACGTCAAGCACTATGGCGAGTTCGAGTTCTGGTTCGCGTTGATCAAGGTCGTGGCGATCTGTTGCTTCCTGGTGGTGTGTACTGCCGCCGTCATGAACATCTGGCAGTTCGGTGAAGTGCGCGGCATGACCCACCTGACCGCCGAAGGCTTCATGCCCAACGGCCTCACTACGGTGATCGGCGCACTGCTCGGCGTGATGTTCGCCTTCCTCGGCGCGGAAATCGTCACCATCGCCGCTTCCGAGTCCAAGGACCCGGCCCGTCAGATCGTCAAGGCCACCAACTCCGTGGTCTGGCGCGTATGCCTGTTCTACGTCGGCTCGATCTTCCTGATCGTCTGCCTGGTGCCGTGGAACGACCCGCACCTGGGCGTCTCCGGCTATGGCGCCTACCGCCGTACCCTGGAACTGCTGGGCGTGCCGTATGCCGAGCTGCTGATGAACTTCGTGGTGCTGACCTCGGTGAGCAGCTGCCTGATCTCCGGCCACTACACCGCCTCGCGCATGCTGTTCTCCCTGGCCAAGCGCGGCGATGCACCGTCGATCTTCAAGCGCACCCGCGCCAACTCCGGTGTGCCGGTGTTCGCCATCGTCGGCTCGTGCCTGGTCGCGGTGTTCTGCGCCCTGATCAACTTCAGCGAGACCCTGCGCCCGCAGGACGTGCTGGAAACCCTGATGAACACCACCGGCATGATCGCCCTGCTGGTGTACCTGGTGATCGCCTTCTCGCAGCTGCGCATGCGCCGCAAGCTGATCGCCGAGGGCAAGGAGATCCAGCTCAAGATGTGGCTGTTCCCCTGGCTGACCTACCTGGTGATCGCGTTCATCGTGGTCTGCCTGGTGGTGATGGCCTTCATGCCGGACTACCAGATCCTGGTGATTTCCACGGGCGCGGCAGCGGCCATCGTGGTGGCCATGGGTGTGGTGCACCAGATCCGGGGTGCCAAGCGGGTCTGATTCGGGTGTGATGAAAAACCTGCGCTTGCCTGGGGAGGTGAGCGCGGGTTTTTTTGGAGTATTCAACGCCTGTCGATGCGACAGCGCGACCCAGCTCGAGGACGGTACGCTCGGCAAGACGCCATGAGCCTCGCGTCATGGTGCCTGGTGCAGTGCTGGAGCTGGAGCATTGCGCGCTATTGAAAACGTGCTAAGAATCGCCCACCTGCGTCCTCGCGTCGTCTCAGAATGAACACGATCCCTTCTGTCGAGCATGACCATGGCCGCTGGGCCATTTTCCTGATTTTCCTGCGTCTGGGCCTCACCTCATTCGGCGGCCCTGTCGCCCACCTGGGTTATTTTCGAAACGCATTCGTCGTGCAGCGCCGGTGGTTGAGCGAACGCCAGTATGCGGATGTGGTGGGGCTGTGCCAGCTGCTACCTGGGCCTGCCAGTAGCCAGGTCGGAATCGTCCTCGGGCTGTCACGTGGCGGGTATGGCGGGGCACTGGCGGCTTGGCTGGGCTTCACCTTGCCGTCCGCAGTGGCCTTGATCGTGTTCGCGCTGGGTATCACGCAGGCCGAAGCACTGCCTGCCGGCGCGTTGCACGGATTGAAGCTCGTCGCCGTGGCGGTGGTCGCTCAGGCGGTCTGGGGCATGGCGTGCACGCTGTGCCCGGATGCACGGCGTCGTCTGCTCATGGCCGCGTCGTCCTGTTTCGTGTTGCTCGTCCCCTCTGCACTGGGACAAATGGGCGCGCTCGCCGTGGCCGCGGGCATCGGGCTGCTGATGTTCAAACCTGAACTGGCGGACGCTCATGAACCCTTGGCGCTCGGCATTGGACGGCGCACGGGGCTGTGCTGGCTGGTACTGTGCCTGGCGCTGCTGGTGGGCTTGCCGATCGTGGCGGCCTGGTGGCCAAGCACCACGCTGTCGATGATCGCCGCGTTCTACCGAGCAGGTGCGCTGGTCTTCGGTGGCGGGCATGTGGTGCTGCCGCTGCTGCAGGCCGAGGTCGTGGCCTCTGGCTGGGTGGGCAACGATCTCTTCCTGGCTGGCTACGGGGCGGCGCAGGCGGTCCCAGGGCCGCTCTTCACCTTCGCGGCCTTTCTGGGCGCGTCGATGAACCAGGCGCCCACGGGCGTGTGGGGTGGGCTGATCTGTCTGGTGGCGATCTTCACACCTGCCTTTCTCTTGGTCGTGGGTGCGTGGCCATTCTGGGAACACCTGCGCGGTGAGCTTCGTCTGCAAGCTGCCTTGCAGGGCCTCAATGCGGCCGTGGTGGGATTGCTGCTGGCGGCCTTGTATGACCCGGTGTGGACGAGCACGGTCCAGACCTGGCAAGACTTGGGGCTGATACTGCTGGCCCTGGTGGCCCTGATGAGGTGGAAGTGGCCGTCATGGGGGGTGGTTCTGGCGAGCGGCGTTCTGTGCTGGCTATGGCAGGTGGCGGCGTAAGGCCGACATGACCCTGCCAGGGGGCAGGGTCATCAGCATATCCAGGCGTGCGTCAGGCCTCCTCGAACTGCATTTCCGGCGGCTGGCGACGCAGGCCGCCGGTAAGCACCCACAGATAGCCCAGGCCGATGGCCAGCCAGGCGCCCCCCAGGTAGAGGGCCATCGAGTCCAGGCTGGCCATCAGCCAGAGATCGGCGACCAGGCCGATCAGCGGGAAGAGCAGGTAGACCACCGCTGCCTTGGCGCCACGCGCGCCTTGACCGATCCAGTAGTGGAAGACCACCGACAGGTTCACCAGGCTGAAGGCCAGGAACGCGCCGAAGTTGATGAACGAGGTGGAGGTGGTCACGTCCATGCGCAACGCCAGCAGCGCCACGACACCGCACAGGACGAGGCTGATCACGGGCGTGCCGAACCGTTCGCTCAGGCGCCCGAACCAGCGCTTGGGCAGCACGCCGTCCCGACCCATGGCGAACAGCAGCCGCGAGGCGCTGGCCTGGGCAGACAAGCCCGAGGTGAATTGGCCCACGATCAGGCCGATCAGAAAGATACTGACGAATACGTCGCCGCCAATGGCTTTCGCAATCTCGTAGGCTGCCGAATCGGCGTTGGCGAATTCGGAAGAAGGGTGGGCCAACTGGACCACATAGCTGACGCCGATGAACAGGATGCCCCCCAGCAAGGTGATCAGCAGGATCGCGCGTGGGATGGTCTTGCGGGGTTCATGGGTTTCTTCGGTCAGGGTGCTGACCGCATCGAACCCCAGGAACGAATAGCAGGCGATGGCCGCACCGCTCATCACCAGCGGCAGCTGGAACCCTTCCTGGTAGAACGGCGCGAGCGTCCAGAACGGCTGGCGCAGGTCACCCGTGGCGTAGTGGGCGGCCAGCCCGACGAAGGCTGCCAGCACCAGGAACTGCAGTAGCATCAGCACCCCATTCACCGTCTTGGCCAGTTGCAGGCCGACGATGTTGATCGCCGTGGTCACCACGATGAAGGCGATCACCCAGATCGACTGCGGCACGTGCGGGAAGGCCGAGTGCAGGTAGGCCGCCCCGATCAGCCAGATCGCCATGGGCAGGAACAGGTAGTCGAGCAGCACTGCCCAACCGGCGAGAAACCCAAGCTTGGGGCTGATGGATTTTCGCACGTAGGTATAGGCTGAGCCTGCGACCGGAAAGGCCTTGGCCATCTTCCCGTAGCTCAGGGCGGTGAACAGCATGGCGATGGCGGCGGCCAGGTAAGCGGCGGGCACCGCGCCGCCGGTGGTGTCGGCCAGGATGCCGAAGGTGCCCAGGACGATGATGGGCGTCATGTAGGCGATGCCGAACAGCGTGACCGCACCCAGCGACAGGGTTCGCTTCAATTGGGGCATGTGCGTGACTCCGGATTGTGTTTGTTATGGAGTGGAGACGCCAGGGGCAGCCGTGGCCCTGGCGTGCGCGGATCCGAGCGGCAGGGCGCTGGCGATCAGCCGGTCTGGATCAGCAGCTCCCGCAGGCCGCTGGCGTGCTCGACGCGTCGGCCGGGCAACATGACGCGGCGCTCGGCCAGGTAGCTGTAGTCCTGGCGGGCTTCCTGCACGCGCGCCAGGTCGAGGGTCATGTGCAGCCGGCACGGCTCCCGGCCAGCTTCACACAGCACCTGCCCGTAAGGGTCAACCACGGCACTGCCACCGGCGAACACCAGGTCGCCATCGCCAGCGCCGACGCGGTTGACCATGACGGCGTACGCCTGGTTTTCCATGGCCCGTGCGCTGATGGCCGTGCGATGGGTCGGGCCGTAGGGGTCCATGTTGCCATTGGTGACCAGAATGAGGTCGGCACCCAGCTCGCCCAGCGCCCTGGCACTCTCGGGGAATTCGATGTCGAAGCAGACCAGCAGCCCGACCCGCACCCCCTTGAACAGCGTCGTGGCGTAGCGGTCGCCTGCGCTGAAGATGCCTTTGTCCGAGGCCCACAAGTGGGTCTTGCGGTAGATCAGGGCGATGCCCTCGGGCGTGACCAGCACGGTCGTGTTGTAGAAGTGGCCGTCGTCGCCGACTTCCGCAAGGCCGACCACCACGCCCAGGTTCTTTTCCTGGGCCGCCTGCGTCACGGCCGTGAGGGTCGGGCCATCGAGCGGCTCGGCAAGGTGGGCGATGTTCCGTGCCGTGGGGAAGCCCATCAACTGCGTTTCGGGGAACACCACCAGGTCGGTGCCGGGCGCGCAGGCGCGGATCGCCTCGAGGGTGCGCGCCAGGTTGTAGGCCGTGTCGCCATCGCGACCGGCCAGTTGGACGAGTTCTACGTTCATGTCTGCTCCTGACAACGCGGCGAAGGCCGACGTCCTGACAGCGAAGAGGCCGGGCGACGGATCCCATGACCGTTTGAGGTAACATGGTCACGGCGCGCCGGGGTCGGCCATGCCCGATCGAGTATGCCGCCGCCGCGCCTGTCGGGGTAATTACGCCCTTGTGGTAACCCATATGGGGTAGACATGAACCTTACACTGCAGGACATCGCCTGGCATCGCTCGGTCGGCCAGTTGATCGAGGTACTGGACCAGCCGTCGTTCTGGTTGCGCCTGGTACGCGTGCTGGGGCAGTACGTCACGTTCGACAGTTGGGTGGCCCTGCTCTTCAGCGAAGGGCGCCCCCTGGTGTATGCCGAATGCCCAGGCACGGACGGCGGCGAAGACCCGCTGTTCCAGGATTACCTCAAGGGCCTCTACCTGCTCGATCCGTTCTACATCGCCAGCCGGGAAGCGCGGGTCGGTGGTCTGGTGCACCTGGTCGACGTGGCCCCGGAGTGCTTCGAGCGCACCGACTACTACCAGCGCTACTTTCGCCTCAACGTGGTGGCCGACGAGGTGCAGTACAATGTGCCGCTCGAGGGTGGGCGCACGCTGTGCCTGTCGCTGGGCAGCCGCTCGGCGTTCAGCGGGCCGCAGATCGCGTTGTTGCACCTGGCGCAGCCTTGGGTGCTGGCGATGATGCGCCAGCGCTTGCGCTTCGAAAAGGCCGCGCTCGAGGTGGCCCCTGCACCGCAGTGGCAACATCAGCTGGAGCAGGGCAGTGGCAGACTCGATGCGCCGCTCACGGCTCGGGAGCTGGAGGTCGGGCGCATGATGCTCAGTGGGTGTTCGAGCAAGGAGATCGGCCGCAAGCTGGCCATCTCCTCGGAAACGGTGAGGGTTCACCGCAAGCACATCTACAGCAAGCTGGGCATCAAGTCGCAGTCGGAGCTGTTTGCGTTGTTTCTCAAGGCGCAGGCGTGAGGGCGGTGGGCCGGTGAACGAACACTCGAGGTCAGCCCGTACCTTTGCTCGATAAGGAGAATCACATGTTCCATCTCTCGCTACCGGTCGATCGGTTCCAGGCCTGCCTGGCGTTCTATGGTCGATGCTTCGGGGCCGACATCGTGATGCTGAGTGACCGGGCGGCCAATCTGTTCGTGTTCGGTGCGCAGGTCACGTTCCATGACGCGCCAGGTACGGCGCTGAGCGCGGCGGGGCGTGAGGCGATGCACTTCGGGCAGGTGGTTTCGCCCGAACAGTGGTGGCAGATCCGTGATCGGCTGCGCGCCGAAGGCCATTCACTGCTCAAGGACGTCGAGCCAGGTACGACGACGTCGGGCCGCGGCAAGCTCGTGGTCAAGGATCCCGGTGGCAACCAGGTCGAGATCAACAGCCATGCGCCTGTAAAGGCATTGCACGAGGATGAGAAAGAATCATGAAGGCGTTGTATGCGATCTACCTGCTCATCACCGTCTGCGCCGTGGTCCTGGCCTACACGCTCGGCGCCAGGCAGCAGGGCGTCGCGCAAGACGCGGCGCGGTGCCTGAAGCACGAGCGGATCGCCGAGCAGGACCAGTGCCTGAGGACGCTCGAGCAAGACGTGGGCGAGCTGTACCGCGCCGTCAGGGCGCTTTCCGAGCAGACGCGCGATCGAGCACCGACACCATGATGCCTGGGGGTTGATCCCAGGCGATCCTTCGGGCCTTCAGACGGACATCACTCCTTGCTCAGGTCCACCAAGGGCGTTTGCCGCACCTCGGTCTCGCGCCCGGCCTGAATGTCGCTCACCTGCTTCAAGGCGCTGTCCACAGCCGCCTTGTCCGCCAACAGGCTGTACTGGATGCGGAACTGCTTGTGTGCCTTCGGCTCGATGCTCGGCACCAGGTTCAGCGGCCGCTGATACCGACGGTTGTAGGAAAAGCTCGTCCCCGGCTCCAGCCCCGTGACGTAACCCTGCCCCTGGGTGTCGGTGTTCTTCCACAGCGAGAACACCGGCAGCGTGCCGGTGTTGAACCCGACCGAGACGCCCAGCGTGCCCGCCTTGTTGTGCAGCACGGTCAGCGTGTCGCCCTTGGCATCGGCGTATGGCACCACGTTGTAGACCGTCTCGTCGTAATCCTGGGTCGGCGCACGGTAGGTCTGCCAGTCGGCCAGGTCGCCCTTGGCCTTGTCGTTGAACGGCGACACCTGCTTCACCGGGGCGGCGAAGCGCGCTCCCTGTTCCAGGAACGGGGCGCCGAAGTTGCTGTGGTACAACGCCTGGTATTCCTTGGCGTAGTCGCCGTTGTTGGTCAGGGTGTCGTCGAGCGTGAAGGTCGTGCTGCCAGGTTCGGTGACCAGTTCGGTGGCGACCGAGAAGTCGACCTTCTTGAAGGCCTGCTCTTTCAACTCGCCACGCAAGGTGATGGCGTACGGCGGCTTCTCGTCGATGTGCAGCGTCACTGTGCTGGCCGGAATGTTGGCCGCCCGTCCATGCAGCGTCAGCAGCTCGCCGTTGTCGACGCCAGGGTGGCCGACCCATTCGTAGCCGCAACGGGCGACCAGCTCGTTGAAGCCTTCCAGCCAGCCCAGGCCGTTACGGCCGGTGAGCTCGATGAAGGACGGGTTGACCACCTCCTTGACCGGCGAGTCCCAGCCCATGCGCACGTCACCGACCGACGCCTGCAACACGTTCATGCCACGGGTCGGCACCACGGAGAGCTTCATCGTGCCGTTGTCGATGTCGACGATGCTGACACCTTCCTGGCGACCGCCATGCAGGGTACGCAGGGTGACGCTGAAGGGTTTGTCGGTCTTGACGCCCAGCTGCGCGCTGGTGATCTGCCAGGGCTGGGCGGCCTTGTCGGTGTCGAGCAGGACGTAGTCCCAGGCCATGGCGTGGGACGTGGCGGACAGGGCAGCGAAGGCAAGGGACAGTCTGAGCAGGGTCATGGCGGGTGGCCTTTCTTAGGGTTGTGCCGTTTTATAGACCGGGGGAAACGTTTCAGCAAGCGGGGGGAGGGTCAGGCAGATCTGATGACGGTGACTTGAGCGATAAATAGCAGGCGTTCGACTTGCCGCATGTGTCTTCAGCGATGTCATTTCGAGCCGAGGATTCAGATGGGGCTGCAGGTGCTCGTAAAAGGCGAGGAGCTGCAATGTGGCATGAATGTGCAGTCAAGGTAGTGGTTGCGGGTAGCGTAAAGCGTATCTACAATGTTTAAACAATATGGGGTGCCTATGGAAGTCAAAGTCCAACAGTGGGGCAACAGCGCGGCGATCCGCTTGCCTGCGGCCGTGCTCAAACTCATGAAACTGGGCAGTGGTGATGTGCTGACGCTCGATGTGTCTGCGGAAGTCATGACGCTCAAACCGGCGAAAGCCAAGCCGCGGTATCGACTGGCAGACCTGATGCAGCAGTGCGATCTATCGGCACCGGAGCCGACAGAACTTGCCGCGTGGAATGATCTCAGGCCAGTGGGGCGCGAGGCGTGAAACGGATCAAATTCAACCGCGGCGACATCGTGCGTGTGAACCTGAACCCTACCGAGGGACAAGAGCAGCAAGGCAACTTCCGGCCTGCGCTAGTGTTGACCCCAGCTGCCTATAACGCGACCGGACTCGCCGTGATTGCACCTGTCACGCAAGGCGGCGACTTCGCGCGATACGCCGGCTTTGTGGTGACCTTGAGTGGTAGTGGTACCGAAACCCAAGGTGTCGTTCTGTGCAATCAAATTCGCACGGTCGATCTTGAAGCGCGTAGTGCCAAACGCGTTGAATCGGTGCCTGCGGTCATCATGGATGATGTGCTGGCGCGCGTCCAAGCGCTTTTCGAATAGCAAGAAGGCGAGCAAAAGCGGGCAGGGGCGTGGCTGATACAGCGGGTTCTTGTTTCGAATAGGGATCGTGCACCACTTAATTCATACCGATGAACAAGGCCATACCGTGCTGACCATCTCCAATACCGTGCACCTGCCAGATGCCGACATCGAGCTGACCTACATCCGCGCGCAGGGTGCAGGGGGGCAGAACGTCAACAAGGTGTCCAGTGCGGTGCACCTGCGCTTCGACATTCCCGCCTCGTCGCTGCCCGCGTTCTACAAGGAACGGCTGCTGGCGCTGCGCGACAGTCGCATCACCAGCGACGGCGTGCTGATCCTCAAGGCCCAGCAGTACCGCACCCAGGAGCAGAACCGGGCCGACGCGTTGGCGCGCCTTGCCGAGTTGATCATCGCGGCTGGCAAGACCGAGAAGAAACGCCGGCCGACCAAGCCGACCCTCGGCTCGAAGACCCGTCGTCTTGAGGGAAAGGCTCGGCGCGGTACGGTCAAGGCGGGGCGGGGGAAGGTGGAGTTCTAGTGCGAGGTGCCAGGCATCGGTTCTGGGAACAGGGGACATCGCTCGATCAACTGGAAAGGTTGTCAAGCAGTCCAGCTGCGTAAGCGCAACACCCTCGTTTCATTCAGAGCGTAGCGCAGCACCCCCTCACCGCACCCCAAACACATGCCGCAAATACGCCACGAAATTCTCGTCCCGGCACTGCGTCTTGCCCGGGCTGTCCGAGATCTTCGCCACCGGCGCCCCGTTGCACGCCGTCATCTTGATCACCATGTTCATCGGCTTGACCCCAGGGATGTCGCACGTCAGGTTCGTGCCGATCCCGAAGCTCACGTGGATCCGCCCGTGCAGCGCGCGGTACAGCTCCAGCGTCTTGGCGAAGTCCAGCCCGTCGGAGAAGATCAGCGTCTTGCTCGCCGGGTCGATGCCCAGCCGCTGATAGTGGGCGATGGCTTTTTCGGCCCACACCAGCGGGTCGCCCGAGTCATGCCGCAAGCCGTCGAACAGCTTGGCGAAGTACAGATCGAAGTCGCGCATGAACGGGTCCATGCCGATGCAGTCGGTCAACGCGATCCCGAGCAGGCCGCGGTACTCGCGGACCCAGCATTCCAGCGCGGCGACCTGGCTGTCGACCAGGCGGGGGCCGAGCTGCTGGTGGGCCATGAACCATTCGTGGGCCATGGTGCCGATGGGCCGCAGGTCGTACTCGCGGGCCAGGTGCACGTTGCTGGTGCCGACGAAGCGGCCGGGGAAGTCGCGGGTCAGGGTGTGCACGACCTCTTCCTGCACCGGGTAGGAGAAGCGTCGGCGGGTGCCGAAGTCGGCCAGTTGCAGGCCGGCCAGTTCATCGGGGCTGGCCTCGCGGCGTAGCCAGTCGAGCTTCTCGTAGAGGCGTTCGTTGACCTGGTCGAGGGTCACGTCGCGGTAGCGGTAGCGGTTGCGCACCTCCGAGACGATCGCCAGCAGCGGGATCTCGTAGAGGATCACGTGCAGCCAGGGCCCGCGTACGCGGATCGCCAGCTGGCCGCTGTCGTCCAGACCGATCTGCACGTAGCGCAGGTTGAAGCGGAACAGGCTCAGGAAGCGGATGAAGTCCGGCTTGATGAACGGAATCTTCTCCAGGTAGGCCAACTGGTCGTGGGTCACCGAGACGTCGGCGAGCTGCTCGACCTGGTAGCGGATCTCGGCCAGGTAGGGGGAGAGGTCTTCGTCGTTGCGGCAGCGGAACTCCCACTCCACTTCGGCGTTGGGGTAGTTGTGCAGCACCGCCTGCATCATGGTGATCTTGTAGAAGTCGGTGTCCAGCAAATTCTGGACGATCCGCTCGCCAAAGACGCCTTCGCTCATGGTCGTGCCTCCCGATAGTCGCTGATCGCCTGGTCCAGCGCCGCTTCGTCGGCGCACAGGCGGATGCCGGCCGTGGCCAGCGTGGTGCAGGCGCCGTCGGCACCCGCTTCGCTCAAGGCCCGGCAGGCGGGCAGGAACAGCAGCACCTCGAAGCCAGCCTCGCGCAGTTGCCGGGCAGTGGTGCTGACGCAGTAGTCCAGGGCCAGACCGCCGACGATCACCAGGCCGACGCCCTGGGCCTTGAGGTATTCGATGGCCCCGGTCGAGCGACGCTCGGCCAGGTCGTGGTAACAGGCACCGTAGGGGTGCAGGTCAGGTTCGACGCCTTTCCAGACAAAGTAGTCGTAGTCGATCGGCGCCGGCAGGCCTTCGAGCAGTTCGAAGCCGTAGGTACCGGGCACGCAGTGACTGACCCAGGTCAGGTCGGCGTTGGGCAAGGTCAGCGGCTGCAGCATCTGGGCATGTTCGGGCACGACCCAGACGGCGTTGCGCGGGTGGGCGTCCTTGCTGCCCAGGCGCACACTGGCACGGCGGGCCATGGCATTGAGCGCCGGGGCGATTTCGTGGCCACCAGGCACGGGCAGCTCGTCCGGTGCGTTGCGGGTGAAGCCGTTCTGGGCGTCGACGTCGAAACTGGCGATCTTCATCGGGAAGCTCCTGTGCGGGAATGGCTATATATTTCACCTGGTGATATAAGTCTGTCAAGTCTTTGTGCGTCGGCTTGCCAAACTTTGTGTTCCTGGTGGAATATGTCAGCCCGAATCCGTAGGAGTGAACGATGAGCCGTGCCGAAGTCCTGGCCAGCGTGGATATCGTGGCCATGCGCAAGGTCGCCGGTACCCCCGCCCTGGAAGTGCTGTTGCACCGACGGGAGCGCACACCATACCAAGGCCAGTGGGCCCTGCCGGGCGTACTGGTCAACGGGCGCAGTGCCGATGCCAGCCTGGCGGCCGCAGCCGAGCGCGCGTTGCGCGAGAAGGCCCAGGTGACGCCCCGTCATGTCGAACAGGTGGGCACCGAAGGCAATGCCCAGCGCGATCCGCGCGGCTGGTCGATGAGCACGTACTACCTGGCGCTGCTCGACCCCGACGCGCCGGTGGAGGGGGAGGGCCTGGCCTTCTTCGACCTCGAACGCATCCTCGATGGCGAGCTGGCGTTGCCGTTCGACCATGGCCTGCTGGTGCGCCTGGCCCGCGAACGGCTGGCGAGCAAGACCGTCTACAGCAGCCTGCCGTTGTACCTGACGCCTGCGTGCTTCACCGTGCTCGACGCGCTTCAGGCGACCCAGGCCTGCCTGGGCGCACCGGTCAACAACACCTCGCTGCGCAAGCGCCTCGAGCGTCTGCGCGAGGCAGGCTGGATCCAGGCCACTGGCCAGACCCTGCAGCCCAAGCTCGGCCGACCGCAACAGGTCTACAGGCATACGCCCTGCGAGGGAAGGGTCTTCACCTTCGAACGCAGCCTGCTGCCGGAGGGCAATGCCAGCTGAAAATGAGATTAAGCTGCATTTAAGCATCGCGCCTTACGATGCCAGTCAGGAAGCCGGGACGCAGCGTCGCACGGTTCGGACAGGAGTGAGGCGATGACAATCGCACTGGAAGACAAATGGAAGTGCCTGGTACGTACGCTTGGGTACGTCGGCTGGTCGCTGTTCTGGCTGCTGCTGTGGGACGTGGTGGTCACGGCCGAGGCCATGCTCGCCGAAGGGCTGGGCCTCGAACTGCCGCTGATGCCGCTGACGCTGCTGTGTTCGGCGCTGGTGGTACTGATCAGTTTCAGGAACTCCAGCGCCTACAACCGCTGGTGGGAAGCCCGCACCCTGTGGGGCGCGATGGTCAACAGCTCGCGCAGCTTCGGTCGGCAGGTGCTGACCTTGATCGATGACGAGCGCACCACCCAGCCGCTCAAGGCCCGCCTGATCCAGCGCCACGTGGCGTACCTGCATGCCTTGCGTCTGCACCTCAAGGGCGAGCGCGATCCTTCGGCGCTGGTGGGGCTGCTGGGTGAACAGGAGCTGCGCCAGCTCGACGGGGCCAGCAACCTGCCCAACGACATCCTCAGCGGCTCGGCCGACCTCATCGCCCAGGCCTTCAAGGCCGGTCACTTGGACAGTGTACGGCTGGCGCGGCTGGAGTCGACGCTGGTGGACGTGTCCAACTGGCAGGGCGGCATGGAGCGCATCGCCAATACCCCGTTGCCCTATCCATATGTGTATTTCCCGCGCCTGTTCAGCACCCTGTTCTGCGTGATCATGCCGCTGAGCCTGGTGCCGTCGCTGGGCTGGTTCACGCCGGTGGTATCCACCGTGGTGGGCTGCATGCTGCTGGCCATGGAGCGTATCGGCACGGACCTGCAGGCGCCGTTCGGTGACAGCCAGCACCGAATCCGCACCGACGACCTGTGCCGGACCATCGAGCAGAACCTGCGTTCGATGTGCGAGGGCGACCGTGAGCGCCGCGCCTCGCGTCTGGCCGGCAAGCGTGCCGTGGCGCGCCTGCGGCCAGCGTGAGCAGAGCAATCGTGGGGGAGCGGATCGATGATGGCTTCATCGCGGGCAAGCCCGCTCCCACAGGCTGGCCGCGCAAGTCTGGCAGATCAGCCATGCGATCCAGCTTGTGGGAGTGGGCTTGCCCGCGATGAGGCCGTTACATCCAACCTCTGAGCGTGCCTTGACAGCGCCAGCCCCCTCAGCGCACCGAGCAATCGCGATCAACCGCCGTGATCAGGGTCTGATCGGCGAATACCTCCAAGTGCACCGAACACGACCCACCTTCGACCCACCCCAGGCGCACGCTCGACGATGCCTGCCCCGTCTGCAATTGCCCCTGCTGGTTGATACTCGAGGTGTTGCCGCCGCTGTCCTGGCGGATGGTCATGCGATAGCCCAGGGTCAGCGGCACCGGGTTGTCGATGCGTGGGCGGATCAGCACGGCGTTGTCGCTGCGCTCGGTGTCGATGCTCACCGTCAGGTGCGCGTAATCCATGATCATTGCTGGGTCACCGTGGCCGTGGAATGGTTGCCGTACTGCGTCACCGACACCGTGCCGCCGAAGCCGCTCTGGGTGACGCTGGCCTGGTTGCCCTGGCCGTACTGGCCGACGAACGCCTGGTTGTAGGCGCCGCTCTGCACCACGTTGGCCTGGTTGCGCGTCCCGGCCTGGACGAGGGCGGCCTGGTTGTAGCTGCCGGACTGGTCGAGGTTCAGGGTGTTGCCCAGCCCGACCTGGTAGGCAGCCGCCAGATTGTGGGCCCCGCTCTGGTCGATCCGGGCGACGTTGGCCAGCCCGGCCTGTGACTGCACCAGCTGTTGCGCCACGCCGGTCTGATCGATGCGCGCACGGTTGAGTCCGCCTGCCTGCTCCAGTTCGACGCGATGGCCGTTGCCCAGGCCGGCATAGCGGCCTTCGGCGACCAGGTCGTTCGCCTGGCCTGGCCCGGTGTACAGCCAGAGGGTCGCCGCCAGGGCCGCCGACCAGCGCAGCATAGGCTGAGTCATGGATACCTCCGTCACGTCAGTTGACCTGGGTCGGTGCGACCGGTTGGGTCATGGTCTGTTCGTCGTAGCTGCTCAGGTAGCCTTGCAGCAACGGCTGCTTGAGCGCCTCGGGGTCACGCAGGCGCCAGCTGCCATCGCGGGCGCCCTGGGCGATCAGGTGGATCAGTGCGCTTTCGATCGCTTCGCGCACGCACTGCTGGACCGGTTCATTGCGCGAGAAACCGGTCTCGACTTCCAGCAGGTGCTTGAGCGAGACGAACTTGAACACGCCGAAGTCGACCTGGGTCGAGTACACGGTCTTGGTGGTGGTCACGCTCTGGATGATCTCGCCGCTGCGGATGTCGACCGCGCGCAGGTTGATGGTGACCTGATCCTGGCGGTACAGCTCCGACGGGCCGATGCCCAGGTAGCGCACGCCGATGCCGCCGGTGCGCACGTTGCTTTCGTAGGCGACGATGGCGCCGCCGATCAGCAGGTTGGCCGGGCGCAACGAGGGCAGCATGGCCTGGGCCTGGTCCTGTGGTTGTTCCAGGGCGCGGATGATCTTGCGCTCGGTGAGCACGTCCTGCAGGTTTTCACGCTCGACCGGTTTGAACCAGCGCGAGTCGCGCAGCGCGGTCACCAGCAGCGACGCGGCGCCTTGGGTGACCGAGGTGGAGAAAGAGCTGTCCGGAGACGGTTTGTACTGGCCGGTCTGGTCGCGCAGACCATACACCGCCACGGCGATCGGGCCGGCGGGGGCCGGAAGGCGCATCAGGTCTCGGGTGCTGTGGGTCGGTGGTGAAATGCTGGCCGCCGAGGTCGTGCCAGCCGGGCGGGACGTGGCGCAGCCGCTGGCCAGGACCGCCGCGAGAATCATCAGTGAAAAGGTGCGGGCACGCATGGGTCTACTCCAGTGAACTCCCTGCCGCATGGCGCGGCAGGGAACGGCATCATCGAGAACGGTGGGGCGATCAGCGCTGTACGACCACGGCGCTGTTGCTGGCACCACCGGCCTGGCTGACGGTGGCCGAGTGCAGGTTGCCGGTCTGGGTCACGTTCACGCTGTTGACCATGGCCTGGCCGGCGCCACCGAAGCCGCTCTGGGTGATGCTGGCGGTGTTGTTGCGGCCGCTCTGCAGCAGGGCTTCTTCGTTGTAGGCACCGGACTGGGTGACGTAGCCGGCGTTGTTGCTGCCCCAGCTCTGGGTCACGCTGGCGGTGTTGTTCAGGCCGCTCTGGTCGACCGAGGCGAAGCCCAGGCTGGCGCCTTCCTGCTTGACCGTGGCGGTGTGGTTGTGGCCGGTCTGGTCGGTGATGGCGCGGTTGCCCAGGCCCGTCTGGGAGATGCTGGCGTTGAGGTTGTTGCCGTTGCGCTGGGTGGCGGTCGCTTCGCTGCCCCAGGCGTTCTGGGTGATGTCGGCGCTGCCGAAGTTGGTACCGGTCTGCTCGACATAGCCGTAGTTGCCATGGCCGTTCTGGCTGATGCTGGCGTTCTTGAAGTCGGTGTCGGTCTGGGTGATCAGGCCTTTGTTGGCGAAGCCGTTCTGGTTCACCTTGACCGACTGGCTGTAGTAGCTGTCGCTCTGGTTGATCTGCGACTGGTTGAACTGACCCGACTGATTGACGCTGGCCACGCCGCCAACGGTCTGCTCTTGGTAGATGTAGCCTTTGTTGGCGTTGCCGGCCTGGTCGACACGGGCCTGGGCATCGTCACGACCACCGACCTGGGTGATGCTCGCCTTGTTGAAGCTGCCGCCATTGAGAGCCTGGTTGATGGTGGCGCCGACCTTGGACGCGGTGGTGCCTTCCTGGCGGATCTTGGCATCGTTGTGATCGCCGCCCTGGTTCAGGCGCGCCGACTGCTCGACGCCGTCCTGCAGCGAGCCGCCGTTCTGGTTGACGCTGGCGCTGTTGCGGGCACCGTTCTGGTTGACGATCGAGTCGTTGCGCGCACCGGTCTGGTTGACCGTGACGTTCGAGCCGCTGGCATCGGACTGCAGGACGTTGAGCAGGTTCTTGTCGCCGGTCTGCGAGGTGTTGACCGAACCGCCGTCAGCGAAGGCCACGCCGGAGACGGCAACCAGGACAGCCATGGACAGAAGGGATTTACGTGCGTTCATGATTGACTTCCTATGTTTCGTATTCAAGTGAGTATTGGTTTTTCTTGCACAGGCGGGCCTGCCCGTCGAGTGCACAGCACTACGCACCACACAACGGTACAGCGGGGGGTTACAACGAAAGCGTTACGGCTGATTGATCTGGAACTGGGTCGTTTGTCCGGTGGTTTTATCGGTCGTGACGATTTGCAACAGTCCGCCGGACAAGTTGGTGATGTTGATGGTGAAGTCGGTAGTTTCCACCGTGCCGGGTGTCAGGCGTCCATCGGCACCGACGATGCTGGAGGTCACGGCCGATGACACACGGCTGAGAATGGCGCTCTGCAACATGCTGTTGAATTGCGTCAGGGCGTTCTGCGCGGAGGCCGAGCCGGACGCCGACTTCTCGGTGAATTTGTTCTGTGCCGTGGCCTGGTTGAGCAGCACCGGGCCGTTGAGCGGGTTGCCGCCGAACGACGGGTTGTTGGGCACGTAGACCAGCTCGCTGGCCTGGGCCGCGGCGCCGGTCGCCAGGCTCAGCGCCAGGCCAAGCAGGGCAGGGGATAGGCGAGACATTCGACCTCCTTTCACAGTTCGTCACGGGCCAGGTCGGGGTCGCCGAACACCTGGGCCACTTGGTAATCGAGAATCGCCTGGAACACCTGCGCTGCGGCCTCTGCACCGATTGCCGGGATCAGCGCACGGTTGGGCGGAATGAACATCTGCAACAGCCGACGGTTGCCGTAGTCGACGAACACCTGGCTGCCCAGGCGGGCGGTCGGCCGTTCGCTGATGGCCACGTTGAACCGACCCGGCTCGTCCAGCTCCTGCCAGGCGGCGGCGAAGCTGTCGTAGAACGCACGGCCTGCCAGTGTCACCGTCTGCCCGACCACCAGGCCGCCGAAGTGTTCGCGGTTCAGGGTGCGCGAGTCGGTCAGGCTGCCGGTGGCATCGAGCGCGGTCTGCCCGTGAGCGATGGACGCCGCACACAGGGACAATGCGATGACGGTGGTCAGGGCGGCGACGTTCATAAGCGGCAGTAGTTCCGTGAAGTTGGAACCACTGTATGCGAGAAAATGGCCATGCGCCATTAATCGTGTAATGTTTTATTTACACTATTTTGACGTCAGTAAAGTTGATGAGACGTGCCGATTTAATGACGCCAATTAGACTGAAAAACTTCGTGTTCTACGCGTGACATTGCCGGCCGCGAACAACGAAACGAATAAAAAGGCTTTATTGACGTCAATAAAGAATACAAGGGGTACCCTCGCGCCGTTGCTTGAGGTGTTGGCGACTCAACCGCACGAACTCGATTCACGCTATGCTCAGTCCCATGACGTCCTCCATGCCTTTGCGTCCCTCCTGTCCGGCCGGTGTCTGCGATTGCGGCCGAGCGTTCCTTGCCCAGGCCCCGGGCGAAGCCTGTCGGGTGCTGCTGCTGACGCGCCAGGAAGAAAAGCGCCTGATCGAGCGGCTCGAGCACCTGCGGGATTTCGACGACCTTCAACATATGCAGCGTCGATTGCGCGAGCAATTGGGCATCGAAGTGCGCATCGCACCCGGTGCGAACGAAGTGCGCAGCATGCGCGGCATCGTGATCGAGCTCACGCCCCAGCCAGGCTTGTGCCGGCGCACGCGTCAGGCGGTCCCTGCCGCGATCCGGCGCGGCCTGGAGCGCAACCCGGAGGTCGCGTTCCGGTTGCTCGACGCGCATGACCTGCTCGGTGGGCTGGGGTGAAGGCAGGCCTCGCGACCAGGTGCTCAAGGCGCGGGGTAAATTCCCGGCCTTCAGGCTCGTCTCCCCCATAGCCGCCGAACGCCCAACCGCCTCGCGCGCCCCTGACAATCAAGGAGACAGGCAATGACTTCCGTATTCGATCGCGACGACATCGTGTTTCAGGTAGTGGTCAACCATGAGGAACAGTATTCCATCTGGCCCGATTACAAGGAGATCCCCAACGGCTGGCGCGCGGTCGGCAAGAGTGGCCTGAAGCAGGACTGCCTGGCCTACATCGAAGAGGTCTGGACCGACATGCGTCCGCTGAGCCTGCGGCAGAAGATGGCCGAATCGGCCAGCGCGCCGTAACCGCGATGTCCGTCCTGAACCTGTTGTGCCTGCCGTACTCCGGCGCCAGTGCCATGGTCTACAGCCGCTGGCGGCGCACGCTGCCCGCCTGGGTGCGGGTGACGCCGGTCGAGTTGCCAGGACGTGGCGCGCGGCTGGGCGAACCGTTGCAGACCGATCTGTCGGCACTGGCCCGGCAGCTGGCCGAAGAGGTGCGTCACCACGCACAGCCACCCTATGCCGTGCTCGGCCACAGCCTGGGTGCGTTGCTGGCCTTCGAGCTGGTGCATGCCCTGCGCGCACTGGGATGCCCGTCACCGGTGGCTCTGTTCGCCAGCGGGACGGCTGCGCCGACGCGCCGTGAGGGTTACGACGGGGCCGACTGGCGCGAGCCCAAGCCCGATGCCACGTTGATCGACGAGTTGCGCACGTTGCAGGGCACGCCGGAAGAAGTATTGGCCAATGAGGAGCTGATGAGCCTGACCTTGCCGGTCCTGCGCGCAGACTTTCTATTGTGCGGCCGCTATGTCTATCGCCAGCGGCCCTTGCTGCAGTGCCCCGTGCATGTGTTCGCTGGCGAGCAGGACAAAGCCAACGACGCGCAATTGCGGGCCTGGGGCCAGGAGAGTGCGGGTGACTTCTCCCTCAGCCTGTTCCCCGGCGGGCATTTTTTCATCCATGAGCAGGAGGCTGACGTGCTGGGCACGCTCACCGCCGTGTTGGAGCCGCTACGCGGGCACGCCTGAGCCTGGGGAACTTCCACCGCCCTCGGCGGTTGGATTGACGCCGGCCCCTGGGTTGATGGAGGCTTGGCGACACCGTACCCAGGCAAGGACCGCACATGTTGATCGATCCCGCGCAGGCCACGTTGCTGGTCGTCGATATCCAGGAAAAACTCATCGGCTCCATGAGTGACCCCGACGGCATGCTGGCGCGCACGCGCTGGCTGCTGGCGGCCTGCACGGACCTGGCATTGCCCGTGGTCATGTCCGAGCAGTATCCCAAAGGCCTGGGGTCGACCGTCGCCGCACTGGTGGCGGTGGCGCCGCAGGCCGAGGTGGTGGAGAAAGTGCACTTTTCCTGCGTGGCCGGCGAATGTCTGCCTGCTGCGCTGCTGGCGCGTCAGCAAGTCATCGTGTGCGGCATGGAAACCCATGTCTGCGTCCTGCAGACGGTGATGGACCTGCTGGCCCTGGGCAAGACCGTGTTCGTCGTCGAGGATGCCTGCGACAGCCGCCGGGCGGAGAACAAGCAGCTGGGCCTGGCACGCATGCGCCATGCCGGCGCACAGATCGTCACCCGCGAGATGGTGCTGTTCGAATTGCTCGGCAGCTCGGCGCATCCGGCGTTTCGTCACATCAGCAAGACCTACCTGGTCGGAGAACAGCCCTGAACCGCCGTGCCCTGGGCGGGCTGCTGGTGGCCCTGGCGTTGCTGCAAGGGTGCGCCGGGCGTCAGGATCGCGTGCCGCAAGCCGACCCGGCCGAGGTACGCCAGACCGTGCTGCGCCTGATGCCGGGCAACGTGAAGGATCGGGCCGGCTGGGCACAAGACATCCAGGTGGCCTTCGCGGCCCAGCGTCTCGAGCCGAGCCAGGACAACCTGTGCGCCGTCCTGGCGGTGGCCGAGCAGGAGTCCACGTTCAATGCCGACCCTCAGGTGCCGGGCCTGGGGCGCATCGCCCGCGCCGAGATCGAGCGTCGCGCCAAGCGGGTGCTGATTCCGGGTGCCTTGGTGGATGCTGCATTACGTACCCGCTCGAACAACGGCAAGACCTATGAAGAGCGTCTGCAGGCAGTGCGCAGCGAACGGCAGCTCAGTGCGCTGTATGACGACGTGATCAGTGGCTTGCCCTTGGGCAACACCCTGCTGGGCGGTCTCAACCCGGTACACACGGGGGGGCCGATGCAGGTCAGCGTCGATTTCGCCGAACATCATGCCCAGGACTATCCTTACGACGTACCGGGCACGATTCGTCAGGAGGTGTTCACTCGGCGTGGCGGCCTGTACTTCGGCATCGCGCACCTGTTGGGTTATCCGGTCAACTATCCGCGTCCGCTGTACCGCTTCGCCGATTTCAATGCCGGCTGGTACGCCAGTCGCAACGCGGCGTTTCAGGCGGCGCTGAGCCAAGTCACCGGGGTCGAGCTGGCGCTGGATGGTGACCTGATCGCGCCCGGCTCGCTGTTGCCTGGCACGACCGAAAAGGCAGCGCGCCTGCTGGGGCGCCAGTTGGGGCTGCGCAACCCGCAAATCCGCAGCCAGCTGGAAAAGGGCAATGACCTGAGCTTCGAGCAGACGGTGATTCACACGCGCGTATTCGCCCTGGCCGATGCCAAGGCTGGGAAGCCCGTGCCCCGGGCGATTCTGCCAGGCATCGAACTGAAGAGCCCGAAGATCACCCGCAAGCTGACCACCGCCTGGTTCGCCAAACGGGTGGATGAGCGCTACCAGCGGTGCATGGCGCGGTAGACCCTGTCTGCCATGCCCCTTCGGCCTGGTCGAGCTGCAGGCATTCCAGGCCGATCAGAGCTGGACCAGCGCTGTGGCCCGCCGCTTCAGTTGATCTCAACACTGGTTTGTCGGGACGGCACAACCCCTCTGTGGTTTACCCGCGATGCAAGTGGTGGCGGACCGGACGCTATCGCGGGCAAGCCCGCTCCCACAGGACGCTTGCACAGCCATGCCTGCATCGCGGGCAAGCCCAGACGGGGTGCTTGCACAGCCATGTCTACACCGACAGGCTACAGAGATCGGGGTGGGAGCTGGCTTGCCAGCGATAGGGCCCTGTCAGGCAGTGACGAACCGGACGCTATCGCCGGCTCTCGGGTGATCAAAACCTGCCCAGCACCGCCCGTGCAGTCAACCTTCTACTAGCGCCTTCACCACCTGATCCACCGCCCCCTTGAACCCGGCCAGCGTATCCGGTGCATCGCTGTCCACCACCACCAGGCGCGCACCGCTTGCCTCGATCGCGCTCACCACCGCAGGCGGTGGTTGGCGGTGGTGCAGCACCAGGGCCACATCCTGCGCCTTGAGCTGCTCGGTCAGTGCCGTGAGCGACGCTTCGTCCCAGGTGTCATCGGCTGGTAGCGGCTGCTCGACCACGTCCAGGTTCAGGCCACTGGCCAGGTACCCCAGGCGCTCGGACAGGCTCACCACGCTGAGGTTGTCGACCTCGGCCAGGCGCGTCTGGCTGGTGGCCGTCAGTGTCAGCAGCTCACGCTTGAGGCTTGCCAGGTTGGCCTGGATCGTCGTCTTGTCAGCCGGTGCCAGGCGCTCGAGGTCGTTGGCCAGCACGTCGGCCATGCGCCCGAGGTTGGTCGGGTGCAGCCAAGGGTAGTGGGCGAAGGCATGCTCGCCCTGTACGGCGATGCCCGGCAGAGCGCCGTCGACCGGACGGGCCGCGTCGATCTCGACGATACGGATGTTGCTGCGCCGGGCCATGGGGTACAGCGGGTCGTCCTGCCAGATCGAGCGCAGCCCGATGGCTGCATCCGCCTGCTGGGCAGCCTTGACCAGGCTGGCGCCTCCGCGCCCTTCGAAATACGACGGTTGGCGACTGGCCGGCAAGGTGGCGGGTGCCGCGCGCTTCACCTCCACCGAGGTCCCGGCGAGCAAGGCACTGGCCAGACTGTGGGTGACGGGCAGGGTGGTCAGTACGCTGACCCCTTCAGGGCCGGGGGCAGGGGCGGCAGCCAGCGCCAGGCCTGGGCAGAGCGACAAGGCCAGGGCCAGGGTCAGGGGCTTGAGATCGAAGGTCATGCCGGATTTCCTTGCAGGCGGGGGACGAGGGCGCGGGCCAGGGCAGCCAGGGCGAAGCAGGCACCGGCCACCAGGATGATCGCGGCGCCCGAGGGCACGGGCAGGTCGAACATGATCGGCAGCAGGATCCCCAGCAGGGTGCTCAGGGTGGCGATCAGTACCGACAGCCAGAAGAACCCTTTGAGCGACTGGCTGACCAGGCGCGCAGCGGCGGCCGGGATCACCAGCAGGGCGCCCACCAGGATCGCGCCGATGACCTTGACCGCCGCCACCGTGACCAAGGTCACCAGCACCACGAACAGGTAATCGAGGCGCTTCACCGCCACGCCGCGTACCGCTGCCAGCTGGGGGTTGAAGCTGGCCAGGATGATGCGGTTGTACAACGGCAGCGCCAGGCCCAGCACCAGCAGCGCGACGATGCCCAGCACCAGCAGGTCCTGGCCACTGACAGTCAGCACCGAACCGAACAGCACGTTCTCGAGGATGTGCACGTTGATCTTGCCCGCCAGCATCAGCAGCAGGCTCGCGCCCAGGGCCAGGGACACCGACAGGAAGACCCCGATCAGCGTGTCGGGCGACAGGCCGGTGCGGTTGCGCAGGTAATTGAGCAGCAGGCCGAACAGCAGGCAGTAGCCGAACAGGCTGCCATAGGGGCCGGTGTAGGGTTCGCCGAGCAGGATGCCGATGGCGACACCGGTCAACGCCGCGTGGCCCACCGCTTCGGAGAAGAACGCGAAGCGCTTGACCACCACCAGCGTGCCCAGCCCGCCCAGCACCGGGCCGATCATCAGACCGGCGAGCAGGGCGTTGACCACGAACCCATAGGCCAGGGCCTCGGGCAACCAACCGGCCTGCGCCCCGTCCTGGGCCAGTTGACGAAGGGTATCGAGGCTCATCAGGCGGCGCCCTCGCTGCGGGTATGAACGGAGAACAGCGTCAGCAGGCGCTCGGGGGTCAAGGCCTGAGCCGGCGGTGCGTCGAACAGCGCCTGGCGACTCAGCCCGGTCACCCGGTCGGCCAGGCGCAGGACGGCCTGCAGGTCATGCTCGATCCACAGCACCGTGGTGCCTGCCTGGCGCCAGCCGTCGAGCAGTCGCTCGAACACCTGGATACCGGCCTCGTCCAGCGCCGACATCGGCTCGTCCAGGACCAGCAACTGCGGCGTGGGCACCAGGCCCTGGGCCAGCAGTACGCGCTGGCGCTCACCGCCCGACAGTGCACCCATGCGCCGGGTGCGCTTGTCGAGCATGCCCACCTGCGCCAGGGCGTCGTCGATGGACGCGCGCACCCGCCGGGACAGCCCCAGGAAGGCCGGACGACGCTGGCACAAGGCGCCCATGAAGTCGTCTACCGTCATTGGCAGACCCCGGTCGAATTCCAGAGCCTGAGGCACGTAGCCGATCACCTGGTCCTCGCCCGGCCACTCCAGCGTCAGGCGACCGCGATGCGGCATCTGCCCGAGCAGCGTCTTGATCAATGAACTCTTGCCACCGCCATTGGGCCCGACGATCGCATGCACGCTGCCGGGCGTGACGCTGAAACGCACCTGGTCCAGGATGCGCGTGCGCCCGAGCGTCAGGTCGATGCCGTCGAAGTCGATGCGCGGGCCGCAGGCGATGCAGGCGCGTTCGGCGATCTGGTAGGCGGCGGTCATGTGCGGCGCTCTTCGATGGCGCGGACCACGGTGTCCATGTTGCGCTTCATCTCCACCTCGTACTTGTCCGCGGTGTACTCGCCATAGGAGATGTGAGTCAGCGGGTAGAGGCGCACGCCCGATTCGCGCTGGATGGTCTCGACGTAGGCCGAGGGGAAGTCCATCTCCGAGAAGATCACCTTCACGTCCAGCGCCTTGAGCTGGTCGATGGTCTTCTTTAGCTGCGCCGGGCTCGGCTCGATGCCGTGGGCCGGCTCGACCACCGCCGTGACTTCCAGGCCGAAGTCACGCACCAGGTAGTCGTAGGCGGCATGGATGGTGGCCACGCGGAACGTCGCATCCGGGGCCTGGGACACCTTGGCCAGGGCCTCGGCGCGCAGGGCCCGCAGACGTTTGGCGTAGGCGCGGGCGTTCTGGGTGTAGTAGCGGGCGTTGTCCGGGTCCAGCTTGCCCAGTTCGCGGGCGATGTTGTTGACCTGGGCGATGGTCGCGCTGATCGACAGGAAGGTGTGCGGGTTGACCACCTTGCCGGCCCCACGCGCGGCGATACCGGTGGCCGCCAGCAGCGGCACGTTGGCGTTGGCCTCGATGGTCTTGATGTCGGGCGTCTCGCTGGCGGCGATCATGCGGTCGGCGAAGTCGTCATGGCCGACGCCGTTGAGCACGATCACGTCGAGCGTGCCGATGCGCTTGATGTCCTCGGCGCGTGGCTCGTAGGCATGGGGGTTGAAGCCGGCCGGAATCAGCGGTACCACCTCGGCCTTGTCGCCGACGATGTTGCTCACGTAGCTGTAGTAAGGGTGCAGGGTGATGCCGATGCGCAGCGGCTTGGCGCCGTCGGCCAGGGCCACGGCGGGCAGGGCACAGGCCAGGAACAGGCCGAGCAGGCGGCGAGCGAAGGCGGAGCGAAGCATGGGGAGTCCTTGGGTTCGGTTCAGTGACGGTGTTGGCGGGTGACCCCGGCATCGTAGTGCGTGGTGACCTGCCGCCAGCCCTGGCCGGCAAGGGCTGGTGGGGTCAGTGCGTCGGGCAGCGGCTGGTCAGGCTCGCGCCGCAGCCAGACCTCGGCCACGGCCTCGGGTGCACCCGGTGGCAGCAGCAGCAGGTCGCCCGCGATCTCACGGTCCTGGCTGCGCCCCAGGTAGGCCCCCGAGTCGAGCAGGGTCCAGCGGTGCCCGCCGCGGGTGGCGCTGCTGGCGTCCGTCACGAACGGTGGCAGGCCCTCGTCGGCCAGTTGTGCGACATCGGGCAATCGACCCTCTTCCTCGTGCAGCAGACGGATCTCGTCGAAGGCCACATGCAGGTCGGTGAACAGGCCCTGCTCGGCAGCGCTCAGGTCGCGCCGGGCGTCGATCTGGTGCGCGGCGAAATGCACCTCGTCCTCGCGCTCGCCGCGTAGCATCACCACCGTGCCGGCCACGGCCACGATCAGCAACGCGACCAGCAGAACGTACAGCGATTCATGCCCGGCACCGGCCGGGCGAACGACCTGGGTATGACTCATGGCGCACCGATGTCGGCGTGATCGACTTCCACCACATGGCCGGGCCCCGCGTCGAACAGCACGTAGAACTCGCCATCGGGGCGCTTGAAGGTCAGGCTCGAGTCGTCGCCCAGCTTGCCGCCGACCAGCACCTGTTCGTCGTAGCCGATCACGTCGAGGGTCACCCCCGGCGCGCCGCTGCCGTCGGAAAAGCCGCCGGTGCATTTGATCTGATCGGCTGCCACTGGGGCGCATTCGCACATCGGGTTGTGCGCCAGGGCGGGTGTCGCGGCCAGCAGCAGGAGCGGCAGGGTGAGGATGCGCAATGGAGGGGTCATTTCTTGGCTCCTTGTCGGTTCAACCAGGCGACGGTGGCGGGCGAGGCCTGGGCCAGCGGGATCGAGGCCTGATGCAGGCTACCGTCCCAGCCTTCGATGCTGATCCAGAGTTCGGCATCGGGACGGGTGCGGGGCGGGATGGGCAGTGAGGTGATCATGCGATACGGCGGGCCGAAGAAGATCGTCCCGGCAGCGCGCAGGCTGCGTGGCTTGCCGATACGCAGGTAGACGGCCTTGGCGCCTTCGGTGCAGGTCGTGCACAGGGCGGCGTTGAACAGTTTGAAGTGCCCGGCCGGGCCATCGGACAGCGGCGCTTCGTCACGAAACTCGGCCAGATCGATGCGATAGGGGCCGACCTGGATGTCCTTGACGAGGTGCGCACCCAGGCCCCCTTCGCCGCGGAACAGCTTGGCGTCGGCGAAGTACTTGGGCATGAAGCCCAGCGGGATCAGGATCAGCAGGATGTTCAGGTGAAAGCGCCATTTCAGCCAGAACTGGCGCATGGGACTGGGGTGCAGGGTCTGGGCCTGGCTCATGGTTGCGCCTCCACGGGGGTGTCGAGACGCCGGGTGCGCGGGCGTACGCCGCGTTCGCTGCGCTTGAGCGCCGCGGCGGTGGCCTGGGCGGTGCGCTTGGTCCAGATCAGCAGCCCGCTCAGCACCATCAGCGTCAGGATCAGGCCGAAGAAGAACCAGATCAGCTTGATCGGCAGGCCGCCGAAGTCGCCGGTGTGCAGGGGACGCATGGACTCGGTGACGAATTCCAGCGCCGAGCGATCTTCAAGCAGGAACTGGCTGTCCACGCGGCGGGTGTAGGGGTTGACGTCGGCGCTCTGGAACATCAGCGGATACCAGCCGCGACCGCCCAGGCTGACATGGCTGTAGGCGGTGGCGGGCAGGGCGATGAAGCTGATGTCCAGGCCTGGGACCTGGGCGCTGGCGATGCGCGCCGCTTCGTCCAGGTCGATGCGTGGCGCGGGGGTGCCGTCGGTGGTGCGTGGCACGTCTTCGCGGGCGATCACGGGCACCACCGGTTCGCTGGAGATCGTGATGTGATTGTCGCCGAGGATCGCCTGGATCAGGAACCAGGTGCCGGTGATCGAGATGACCGCGACGAACCAGATCGACCAGACGCCTGCCAGACGGTGCACGTCGCCCCAGAAGATGCGTGAGCCATGACCGGTGCGCACGGGCTTGAAGAAACCACGCCAGAACTTCTTGTACACCACCAGGCCGGTGACCAGCGAGGCGAGCATCGGCAGGCCAAGCAGCGAAACCAGGTACCAGCCCCAGCTGTAGCCGTTGGTGAACGGCACCAGCCACCAGCCGTGCAGGGCCCGGGTGAACTGCTCGAAGCTGAAGTCCGGGCTCTTGCCCTGGATCGCGCCGGTGTAGGGGTTCACGTACAGGGTCGGCGCGGTACCGTCGGGGAAGGTGACGTCGACGTTGAGCGCAAAATGCGAACCGTCCGGCTGGCGCAACGAGCGCACGGCCATGTCCGGCTCGGCCTTGTGCAGGGCATCGAGGATCTGCTGGTAGCTCAGGCGCTCGGCCTCATCGTTTGGCTTGCTGGCACGCACGTCCGGGTTGGCCAGCCAGACGATCTCCTGACTCACCACCGCCAGCATGCCGGTGAAACAGACGATCAGCACGAAGAACCAGATGGGTAGCGCGAGCCAGCTGTGAACCAGGAACCAGAGTTTCGAGCGTGATTTTTTGGACATGATGAGCGGGCAACCTGGATGTCGCGGTGTCGAGGGATGGGCTGGGCGCACCGTAGGCAGGGAAGGGCGCGCCCTGAGCGAAGCCTGGGATTTAACCCTAAAGACGAACGAGAATCGAAATTCCTCGCAGGTTAAGTGCAAGCAAATGTTTCTGCCGTGCAGGATCGAGGGACAGCCGCGTCTGTCGTCTTCGCTTGGTCCATGCGCGTCGCACGCGGGTGTCATGGGGCCTGCGAGCTGGGCCTATCGAAGCGGCCCCAAGAGCGATCAGCCATCCCTGCTTCACACCACCGTTCGCAGCGCCCTGAGCAACCCTTCCACTTGCGCCTCGTCATTCAGCAGCCCCGGTGCCGTGCGCACCACCGGCCCGACATCCCGATCCACCGCATCGACCACCACCCGTTGGCGCATCAGCTGCGCCGCCACACGATCGCAGTCCTGCCCCTTGACCCGGAAGAAACTGAAGCCCGAGGACAGGGCCGGGTCCAGAGGCGTGACCAGTTCCACCTGGGGCATCGCCACCAGCCGCTCGCGCAGGTAGCCGTTGAGCTGATGGATCCGCGCCTGCACCTCGGCCTTGCCCAGTTGCAGGTGCAGGTTGAATGCCTGGTCCAGGGCCCAGCGGTGCTCGAAGCTGTGGTAGCCCCCAGGGCTCATGCTGGTGGCGAAATCCTTGTCGGCCGAGAAGGTCGGCACCAGGGGGGTGATGTCCCTGACCTGGGACGAACGTGCGCAGACGATGCCGGTGCCGCGTGGGCCGAACAGCCACTTGTGCGTGCCGGCGATGAAGTAGTCGCAGTGCATGTCGGGGAAGTCCAGGTGTTCGACGCCGAACCCGTGCACGCCATCGACCACGTAGAGGATCCGGTCCTTCTCATCGCGGTCCCGGTTGCGTTCGGCCACCAGCTGGCCGATCTCGCCGATTGGCAGTTTGACCCCGCTGCCCGATTGCACCCAGGTCATGCCCAGTACCCGCGTATTGGCGCGCAAGCTTGTGGCGATGTTGCCGAGGATTTCGTCGGTGCTCACCCGCTGCGGATCGTCGAACAGGCTGATGCGACGCACCCGCGTGCCTTCACGCGCCGTCCGAAAGTCCAGTACGTTCTGCACGCAGTAGTGCTCGTGGTGAGTGATGAGGATTTCCTGGTCAGGGCGTACGTGCAAACCGCCGAAGACCATGGCCAAGCCATCGGTGGTGCTGCCGGTCAGGGCGATCTGCGCAGGTGGCGCCTTGAGGTAGGCGCCGGCGGCGCGGCGCACCTGGTCTTCGCGCTTCCAGCCTTCTTCCAGGTCCCAGTCCATCAGCAGGCCTGGGTTGCGGTCGAGGTCGGCGCGGTGGCGGGCGATGGCGTCACGCACCGGGCGTGGGTGTGAGGTGATCAGGAAGTTGGCGAAGTGCAGGTAGCGCGGGTCCTGCTCGAACAGCGAACGCAACCAGGTCCATTTGGCGGCACCCTGGGGCGCCGCCGTCATGGCGGGCTCACTGGCCAGGCTGGTGAACGGCAACGAGGCGGCCAGCAGGCCGGCCTGTTTGATGAAGGTTCTGCGATTGGACATGAAGAGGGCGCCGTACGCTGGTCAACGGGTGAGCAGGGAGGTGGAAGAACGCTGGACCTGCGTCCAGACGCGAAGGAAGTTGCCGCCCCAGAGCTGGGCGATGTCGGCTTCGTCGTAACCACGACGCAGCAGCTCGGCGGTGACGTTGCGTGCCTGGCCGACCGGTTCGAAACCGATGACGCCACGTCGATCGTCGAGGCCTGAGCTCAGGCCGACATGTGCGATGCCGACGGTCTTCACCGCCTGGTCGATGGCATCGCCATAGTCGCGCAGCAGGGTTTTCTGGCTGGCAGTCGACGGGCGTCCTTGGTTGTCGATCGGGATCATCACCACGCCCTCGGTGGCGGCGATCGCCCGCAGGTCTTCGTCGCCAAGGTCGTGGGGCAGTCCCAGCGCTGCACGCGATGCCGGTCGCGAGGCGACCAGCGGGGCGCGACTGAGCCGTGCGACCTGGTGCAGGGCCTGGCTCGACAGCAGCGAGACGTCGATGATCACACCCAGGTCATTGAGCCGGACTACCGTTTGCTCGCGCAATGGCGACAGGCCGTCCCGCGTTCCGCTGCGGTCGTCGACGCAGGGCATCGGCAGTGCGCGGTCGGGCCGAGCCGTGTGACCTGCGTCTGTGAAGCCGAACAGGCGCACGCCGCGCGCTGCCCAGGCGTCGAGCTGGTCGAGGTCAGCGCCCGGTGAGTCGGCATCGTGCAGGCCGAGCACCACAGCGAAGCGGCCTTCGCCATGCAGTCGACGTACGTCGTCGGGGCCGTAGGCGAAGGCCAGCTGCTCGGGATGGTCACGGACCTGATCGGCAATGGCGGTAAAGCGTGCTAGCGGCTGCACGTCATCACGTTCGGCGGCCTGGGCTTGGGTTCGAGGTGGCCTGCCGTCATCCCCCCAGGCAGGGGCGTGGTCGCTCAGACTCAAGGCCGCGCCCGACAGGTGGCCTTTTTCCAGGGCGGGTAGCGCGAAGAGCGAGCGATCACCCCTGCTCTGCCGGGGGGCTAGACTGCTCAGCCCGGACGGTGCGACCAGATGGCCATCGAAGGTCAGCACGCGTGCCTGCAAGGCGTCGGCCTGGCGAATGATCGCCCGCGAATAACCGGGGTTGTCCGGGATCCAGGCCAGCCAGGCGATGATCGCCGCCGCTGGCACCAGCAGCAGGCCCAGGATCGCGCATGCGCGCCGGCGGGGACGGGGAATGGCCATGCGGAGCGGTCTCGGAGGGCAATGGGGGAGCTGCTCGATGGACGAGCTTGCGCGTGGAAAATTTAGACCCGCTCGATCACCGGTGCAGGTGTGCGTGTGATTTCACCTGTAGGGCTTGCCCGCGATGCAGGCGGTGCAAGCCTGACTGCGATGAGGGCCTGCCACCTCCCCGTCGCATGATGCTTCTGCCAGTTAAATTTTCTTACATCTGCGTCGTCCCCTAGACACATGCGACCTGCCGCCTGATTCCTGGCTGACCGGTCACAAGGTCAACTTCTTCCTCCTTTCGAGGAGATCCATCTAGAGGACGCTGGACATGACTCAGGCAACCGAATCGACCGTCGTGCACGATCTGATCGGCATCGGCTTCGGCCCTTCCAACCTGGCGCTGGCCATCGCGCTGGAAGAGCGCGGGCAGGTCCAAGGCCCGCTGGACGTGCTGTTCCTGGACAAGCAGGCCGATTACCGTTGGCATGGCAACACCCTGGTCACCCAGAGTGAGTTGCAGATCTCCTTCCTCAAGGACCTGGTTACCTTGCGCAACCCAACCAGCCCGTACTCGTTCGTCAATTACCTCAAACACCACGGTCGCCTGGTCGACTTCATCAACCTGGGCACGTTCTACCCCTGCCGGATGGAGTTCAACGACTACCTACGCTGGGTCGCCGCGCACTTCGAGGCGCACAGCCGCTATGGTGAAGAAGTGCTGAGGGTCGAGCCCGTGCTGCGCGGTGAGACGGTCGAAGCGCTGCGTGTCGTCTCCCGCGATGTCCAGGGCCGACAGATCGCCCGCACCACCCGAGCGCTGGTGGTCAGCCCTGGGGGCACGCCGCGTATCCCGGAGGCCTTCGCTGGGCTCAAGGACGACCCGCGCGTCTTCCATCACTCCCACTACCTGGCACGTATGGCCGAGCAGCCCTGCGCTGACGGCCAGCCGATGCGCGTCGCCATCATCGGCGGCGGTCAGAGCGCGGCCGAAGCCTTCATCGACTTGAACGACAGCTACCCAGGCGTGCAGGTGGACATGATCATCCGTGGCTCGGCGCTCAAGCCGGCCGATGACAGCCCTTTCGTCAACGAAGTCTTTTCACCGGAATTCACTGACCTGGTCTTCCAGCAGCCCGCCGACGAGCGCGAACGGTTGGTCAACGAGTACCACAACACCAACTACTCGGTGGTGGACCTGGACTTGATCGAGCGTATCTACGGCATTTTCTACCGGCAGAAGGTCTCAGGCGTGGCGCGCCACGCGTTCCGCACCCTGACCACGCTGCAGCAGGCCCAGGCCACCGATCAGGGCATCGAACTGACCCTGCGCAGCAATGCCACCGGCGATGTCCACGTCGAACGTTACGATGCAGTGGTCCTGGCCACCGGCTACGAGCGGCAGATGCACCGCCAGTTGCTGGCGCCGCTGGAGGGCTACCTCAAGGGCTTCGAGGTAGACCGCAACTACCGTGTGCTGACCGACGAACGCTGCCAGGCAGCCATCTACATGCAGGGCTTCAGCCAGGCTAGCCACGGCTTGAGCGACACCTTGCTGTCGATCCTGCCGGTGCGCGCCGACGAGATCGCGGCGTCGCTCTATGAGCAGGAGCGCGCACGCAGCCATGCCCAAGCGCGGCAGCAGACACGGCTGGCGGCAGCGGGGTAGGCGAGCGAGGCGGGAGCCCTGGCAGGGCCTTGCCGCAAGCGGCGTACCCGAGCGAAGCCCGCCCGCCGTCGCTGGACACCTGTGTCGGGGCCGTTCATGGCCCCTTTTTCATGGCAGGCGCGCAAAGGCTCGCGCGCTTCGCCCGGTACGGTCTGCCCTCAAGGCGCTCGCATCGCCACAGGCCTGGCCAACTGCTCGACCTGCTCCCAGACCCGCAGGAAGTTACCCGCCCACAGCTTGGCGATGTCGGTTTCGCTGTAGCCTCGGCTGAGCAGCTCCGCCGTCACGTTACGGATCTCGCTCTCGTCCTTCCAGCCGTCCAGTCCGCCCCCGTCATTGAAGTCCGAACTGATGCCGACATGGTCGATGCCGACCTTGGCGACGGTGTAGTCGATGGCGTCGACGAACTGGGCGACGGTGGCCTTGGGCTCCTCTTCGAGAATGCCGTACAGCTGGCTGGCGTAGTCGCCGAAGCGCGCTTCGGACCAACCGGCGATGACGGCATCGCCTGGCATCAAGGCATTGGTCAGGTTGCCCTGCAGCGGCGGCAGGCCGAACCGTTCGCGCAGAGCCGCGAGCTTGTCCAAAACCGGCGCGCTCAGCGGCTTGAGGTATTGGCCGAAGCCGACCACCTGAATGACCCCGCCGCTGTCCTTGATCAGGCGCATTTCCCGGTCGCTGAGGTTGCGCGGGATGTCCACCAGGGCACGCGGCGCCGAATGCGAGGCCACGAAGGGCGAACGGCTCAAGCGCGCGACGTCTTCCAGGGCCGGGGTCGACATCTGCGACACGTCGATGATCACGCCCAGGTCGTTGAGCCGGGTGACGGCCTGTTCGCCCAGCGGGGACAGGCCACCGAAGGCATCGGCAGTGTCGTTGAAGAACGGCAATGGGCGCGAGGAATCGGCCCAGTCGTTGTTGCCGGTGTAGCTGAAGCCGAACATGCGCATGCCACGCTGGGTCCAGCGGTCCAGTTGCGACAGATCATGGCCAAGCGGGTAGGCGTTGAGCAGGCTGATGAACACGGCGAACTTGCCTTCGTCGTGCAGGCGCCGGAAGTCCGCTGGGCTGTAGGCGATGCCGACCTGGTGAGGGAAATCGCGCACCATGCCCGTGATGATCTGGTAGCGCACCTCTTGTTGATGACGCGCCTCTTCGACGAATCCGGCCGTGGGCCGGTGCGGGGCGTTCGGTCCGTTCCAGATCTCCGGCCAGCCAAAGATGGCCAGCGCTGCACCTGACAGACGTCCCTTGCCGACTTTGACCAGGTCGAACTGGTCCGGACCGTCCTTGTCCGCCTCCTGCCCGGCGCTGCCGAAGCCCAGGGGCACCGTGACCCGGCTGTCGAAGGACAGCATGTGCCGGTGCAGGCGCTCGGCCTGCTCGACGATCTTCACCGGGTAGGCGGGCTCACGAGGCCAGAAAGAGTAGGCGAGCGCGCTGCCCACGGCGACCGCGAGGGCCAGTGGTGCGCTGATGAGCAGGGCATTGCGAGAACGGGTCGTGATCATGGCCATCTCGTTGCAGGCGGATGCAGAACGGCCTGCCAGCGCGCGACAGCACGCTGCGCAGGGTTCGGGTCATCAGGGGAACGAGTGGTCTGTGGGTAAATTTATGTGGCAGGGGGTGGGTACGAGCTTCACTTCAAGCGGGCAGCAAGGCGATGAGAGAGGTGCAGACGAAGCCCTCTCTGTCGCGATGCTGGGACGTGTCGCTCAATCGGCCGCCAGCCCAGTGCGCGCATGACGATCGGCCTTGTATTGCAGGGCGGAAGCCGGGGCAGGCTTGGCACTGCCGGTTTCCAGCCATTGGCGCAAACGGCTGGCATCGGCGAAGTGGGTGTACTTGCCGAACGCATCGAGGATGACCATGGCGACCGGACGGTTGTCCATGCGCGTCAACAGCACCAGGCAGTGACCCGCTTCGTTGGTAAAACCGGTCTTGGTCAGCTTGATGTCCCAGTTGCTCTTGTTGACCAGGTGGTCGGTGTTGCGAAAGCCCAGCGTGTAGTTGGGCTTGCGGAAGGCCACGGTCTTCTCGCGCGTGGTCGACAGCTCGCTGAGCAAAGGGTAGTTGCGCGCCGCCAGCAGCAACTTGCTGAGGTCGCGGGCGGTGGAGACGTTCTGGGTCGACAGACCCGTGGGTTCGACATAGCGCGTGTGATTCATGCCCAGGCTGCGTGCCTTGGCGTTCATGGCCTTGATGAAGGCCGGGTAGCCTCCCGGGTAATGGTTGGCCAGGGTATTGGCGGCGCGATTTTCCGACGACATCAAGGTGATCAGCAAGGTCTCGCGGCGGTCCAGCTCGCTGCCCAGGCGCACGCGCGAGTACACCCCCTTCATCTCGGGGTTGTTGGCGATGGTCATGGTCAGCATGTCGTTCATCGGCTGCTTGGCGTCCAGCACGACCATGGCGGTCATCAGCTTGGTCACCGAGGCGATGGGCGCGACCCGGTCGGCATGGCTGGCGTAGAGCTGCTTGCCGGTGTTCAGGTCGATCAGCAGGGCGCTGCCCGAGGCCAAGTGCAGCGCACTCGGGTCGCGCTGGGCCGCCGTCGCCGATGGGGCGGCAAGCGCCGGGCCGGGCAGTAGGGTCGAGGTCGTGAGCAACGCAAGCAGGCTGAGCAAAGGAAGAGCGGTTTTCACATCGAAGCTCACTAGAAAAGAGTCTGTCATTGGCCTGTCAGGAAAGGGCGCTGACGAGGCGCTGGCATTCTGGAGGATGGCCGAGAAGCTGTCGATTGCCGCGTGAAAGAAGCAGGATAGATGAAGGAAAGTTAATCGAGAGCGTGGGCTGCGGATTTCAAGTTCAAGCTCAAGCTTCAAACCATAAGCCGAACGCTACAAGCAACCTGTGGGCGCTGGCTTGCCAGCGATGACGGCGGTGCCGGCACCCTCGCTATCGCTGGCAAGCCAGCGCCCACAGGTTCAACCTGCTAGCTTGCAGCTTGCTGCTTAACCCCTCACCAGCGCGGCGGGCCGTAATAGACCGGCGGCGGGCCATACTGGCGGTAGTACTGCGGCGGTGGCGGCGGTGGTACGCGGGTATAACGCTCCACGACATAGGGCTGAGGCTGGTAGTACACCGGTGGCGGTGGCGCCTGGATGTACACCGGCGCGGGCTCGTAATAGACCGGTTGCCGCTCGATGTACACCGGTTGCCGCTCGACGTACGCCGGCCGGTCATGCCCTCCTGACACCACGGCGCCGACCACGGCACCCACCACGGCAGCGCCCAGCACCGGGCCTGCGCCGCGCCAGCCACCGCCATGGGCAGCTGCCGGGCCGCTGAAGGCCAGGATGCCGGTCAACAGGACCACGCTGGGAAGAAGACGGTTCATTGCTGCTATCCTCGCTAAACCCCACGTTCGGGGACTGCCTATTTGACCGCCAAACCGCTTGCCGGAACACGCGTGATGGGTAAAGGTTGTGTAAGGCCCGACCAGCGGCCGATGTCCTCTACCTGTCACCCGAAGGAGCTTCCATGATCGCCGTCCCCCCTAGTCGAGACACCGTACTGTGCATATCGCTGGCTGGACGACCCGGCACCTTCGGGGTGCGCTTTCATAATCACCTGTACCAGCAGCTCGGCCTGGACTACTACTACAAGGCCATGAGCACCGACGACCTGCCTGCGGCCGTGGCGGGTATCCGGGCCTTGGGCATTCGCGGGTGCGGTGTGTCCATGCCCTACAAGGAAGCCTGCCTGGCCTTGGTGGACGAGGTGGACCCTTCGGCAGCTGCGATCGAGTCGGTCAACACGCTGGTCAACACCGATGGCCACCTCAAGGCCTTCAACACCGATTACCTGGCCATTCGTCAGCTGCTCGATCGGCATCAAGTCGATCCGTCCACGGCGTTCGCCTTGCGCGGCAGCGGCGGCATGGCCAAAGCTGTCGCCTGCGCCTTGCGTGATGCAGGATTCACCCAAGGCATGATCGTCGCACGCAACGAGCAGGCCGGCCGTCACCTGGCCGATCTGTGCGGCTACCGCTGGCAGCGCGAATTGGGCGACCTGTGCCCACCCATGCTGGTGAACGTCACGCCGATCGGCATGAGCGGTGGCCCTGACGCCGAGACGCTGGCGTTTCCAGAGCATGCCGTCGATGCGGCCGAACGGGTGATCGACGTGGTCGCGCTGCCGGCCCAGACACCGTTCATACGACGCGCACAGGCCGCCGGCAAGCCGGTCATCACTGGGCTTGACGTGATTGCCTTGCAGGCGCTGGAGCAGTTTGTGCTCTACACCGGTATTCGACCGGCTGATGACCAGGTGGCCGCTGCCGTGGCCTACGCACGCCAGGCCTGATGTCAGAACCGCTCGAGGTCAATGAGGGTGATCGAGCTTCTGGTCCACCAACCAGCGGCCATGAGCCAGCGAGGCACGCTGCGCATTGTTCAGGTCGGCCATGAAATGGCCGCTGTAGGGCAAGGGCATGCGTCGCCCGGTATGACCGTCCGGGTCGGTGATGGCACAACCGCCTGCGTACGGGGTGATGAGCCCAGGATGGGTTTCGACGCGTGCGGTGATGAGGTGGTCGCGGTAGTGGCAACTGAGCGTATGCATCGTCCTTACCTCGTGAAAGATGGTCGGGAAGTGCGGTCTCTTCGATATACCACGCCAAAGGGGCCAGGAACGCCTGGCCCGACGAACGTGCTTACAGCGCAGTAGGCTGGATGATCTCGACCCAGTAGCCGTCCGGGTCTTTGATGAACGCGATGCTCTTCATGCGGCCATCGGTCAGGCGCTTCTGGAACGTCACGCCCAGTTGTTCGAAACGTGCACACGCGGCCTGGATATCGGGTACCGACACACAGATATGGCCAAAGCCACGCGGGTCACTGTTGCCGTCGTGGTACACATCGCCTTCTTCGTTCTCGGTGCCGTGGTTGTGCGTCAGTTCCAGCACACCTGGGATCGACTTCATCCATTCGGTACGCTTGGCATCGTCTTCTGGAATATCAGAAGGTGTTGCCAGTACGAGGAAGTACAGGCTGAACTGCGCCTCGGCGAAATCACGCTTCTCGACCAGGGTGAAACCCAGGATGCGCGTGTAGAAGTCCAGCGAACGGGTGATGTCCTTGACCCGCAACATGGTGTGATTGAACACGAACTGTGCGGTGGCGGCATCCGGTTGCGCGGTGACGCCAGGCAGATTGGCGAGGGTTTGCAGGCTCATGGAAGCTCCAAGGCTGGGCCGGACGACAGGTCCGGCAGTGGGACGAGGACCCATGATACGGCAGTGAATCGATTGCGCAAATGAAAGCGCCCTGCTCGAGAGGAGCAGGGCGCTGGAAGAGAGGCCCGCATGTGCGGGCGCGTGATGGGGTCGCTAATCCGTTAGCTGGCTCAATGATGAAAGAGTGGCTGTGAAAAAAGTGTGAAGTGGGCGTCGATGAATCATGAGCGAACCCAACTTTCTACGGTATCGGCGCCGTATTCCTGTTTCCAGGCTTTCAGGCCACGGTGATTGCCGCCCTTGGTCTCGATCAACTCACCGGAATGCGGGTTTTCGTAGACTTTGACCTGGCGGGCGCGGCGCGTGGCTTTCTTGGAGGGGCTGCCGGCGCGGGTGGATGCCTGCTCGCGCTGATGCGGATCGAGGATGTCGACGATGTCGTTCAGGCCTTTCTTGTAGCCCTTCATCAGTTCCAGCAATTTTTCTTCGAACTCGATTTCGCGCTTGAGGCTGCTGTCTTGTTTCATCGATTCAAGTTGCGCAATTTGCGCCTGCAAGGCTTTTTCGGCAGCACGGAACTCGACAAGTCTGGACACGAGGGATACTCCTGGGCGTCGATCGATAAGGGGAAGTACGAAGAAGGTGAAGACACACGACTTCACAGACATGAACAGTATCGAGTGTAGTAGCGCCGATAAGCCAGGTAAACTAAAACATTCCGTGTGTCTGTAAGGAACTTTTGGAGGCGTGCTGGGTAATGCAATAGCCTGCCGACTTGGCGAAGGCGGGCGAACGCCTCTTTCGCTTTTGGGAAAACGCTTTCATGAAACAGCTGCTGCTCATTGGCATGGGGCCTGGCGACCCACGACAGGTCACCTTCGAAGCCGTAGAGGCGATGCGCCGTGCGTCGGTATTCTTCGTGCATGACAAAGGGCCGCGAACCGCAGAGCTGTGCCAGGCTCGTCACGAGATGCTGCGTCGCTATTTGGCAGCCGACCGGTACCGTGTGGTCGAACTTCAGGATCCGCAGCGCGAAACGCGCGTGGATGATTACCCTGGCGCCGTGCGCGAGTGGCATCGCCAGCGCGCCAGCCTGTACGCCAAAGCGCTCGAGGACGAGCTGACGACAGAGACGGTTGGCGCATTCCTGGTGTGGGGTGATCCAGGGCTGTACGACAGCACGCTGCGCGTGCTCGAGGAGGTTGCCCGCCAACGCGGGGTGTACAGGTTGGAGGTCATCCCTGGCATCAGCAGTGTTCAGGCCTTGGCGGCGCGCCACCGGGTGCCCTTGACCCGTCTGGGTCGACCGCTGACGATTCTGCCTGGCCGACAGCTGGCACGGTATCGATCAGAGGACGACCGGGTGGTGATGCTCGATGGGCAGTGCGCCTTCGCCGAACTCGACGAGCCTGGCCTGCTCATTTACTGGGGGGCTTACCTGGGTAGCGCAGACGAGGTGCTCATTGCCGGTCCGTTGTTCGAGGTCCGCCAGCGGATCCTCGACGTCCGCAAGCGCTTGCGGGAGCAGAAAGGTTGGATCATGGACGTCTACCTGCTCAGACGGATCTGAGCAGGGCCATCCGTCAGGCGTGCGACATCAGGACAGGATGCTCTGCACCTTGTCGCGCAAGGCGTCGATGCTGTAGGGCTTGCCGATCGAATGCATGCCCTCAGGCACCTCGAGGCTGTCGGCATAGCCGCTGGCGAACAGGATGGGCAGGTCCGGGCGTTCGGCCCGCACTTGCAGCGCCAGGTCGGTACCTTTCATGTCGGGCAGGCCGATGTCGGTCATCATCAGGTCGACCACCGTTCCAGCGTCGCTGAGAATCTTCAGCGCCGTGGCGGCATCCTCGGCCTCGAGGACGGAATACTCCAGTTCGTCGAGCACTTCGACCGTCAGCATGCGGACGATATCATCATCTTCGACGACGAGCAGGGTGGGCATCATTAGAATCCTGTACGCAAATATTCTATATTCTGTGCCCCGCGACGGGGCAGAAGTTCCGTCAGCATAACGTTGCCATCGCAGCGAGGGAACGTTTGTCGCACGCGGGTTTCTGATTCCGGTCGAACAGCCCCCTGTCCGATGCCCTGATTCAGGACATGACCGGTGTCAACGCCAGCGTTGAGAGCGCACACCTCGCGCAGTTCGATCATGCTTTATTTTCTTTGGACCTTTCGTTCGGGCCTCTATACATGATTCAAGCCGCTTCCATGGACCAGCGCAGTTTTCGCAAGCTGCTGGCGCGCAACGTCGGCCTGCCGCTGGGCCTGGGCCTGCTCGGCACGATCGCCTTCGTCGGCGTGGTCGCCTACCTGTTGTCCGCGATGCAGTGGGTGGAACACACCGACCGCACCATCGGCAACGCCAACGAGGCGGTCAAGCTGTCGATCGACCTCGAAACCGGCATGCGCGGCTTCCTGATCACCGGCAATGAAAGCTTTTTGGACCCTTACGAGGTGGCCAAGCCGCGCGTGCTCGAAGGGCTCAGGGACCTGCGCGACCTGGTCGACGACAACCCGCAACAGGTCGACCGGATCAATCGCCTGATCGCGCTGCAGAATGCCTGGAACCAGTTCGCGGGCGAGATGATCGCGCTGCGCCGCAGCCAAGGCGCCTATCAGCAGGCGATCGGCAACGGCCGGGGCAAGCGCCTGACCGACGAGATCCGCCGCGAATTCGACGCCTTCATCACTCAAGAGCAGCAGCTGCGCATTACACGGCACGACACGGTCAGCACGGCCACCGTGACCGGCATCACCACCTTCATCCTGCTGATGCTCTCGCTCAGCGGCCTGCTGGCCTACCTGGGGCGCCGTGACCTGTTGGCGCTGTCGGACAGTTACGTCGCCAACCTGCAGGCCCAGCAGCGCGCCGCCGAGCGCCTGGAGCATCAGGCCTGGCTGCGCAATGGGCAGACGCAGCTGGCCGAGCAGGTGCTCGGCCAGCTCACGCTGGCGATGCTCGGTGACAACACGCTGCGCTTCTTCGCCGGCTATCTGGGCAGCGTGGTCGGTGCCTTCTATGTGCGTAACCAGCATGGCCAGCTGACGCGCGTGGCCAGTTATGGCCTGGGCGCCGAAGCACAAGCGCGCGAGCAGGTGTACCAAGGCCACGAAGGCCTGCTGGCCCAGGCGGTGGGACAGGAGCGGCTGTTGCGGCTCGATACGCTGCCGGAGGATTACTACCGGCTCAGCTCCGGTATCGGCGAAGGCCTGCCGCGTAGCGCGCTACTGGTGCCGACGCGGGACGATGGTCAGGTCAATGGCGTGCTCGAGCTGGGCTTCCTGCGCCCCCTGTCGGACCGTGATGCGGAACTGCTCGAGCAGGTGGCCGACAACCTCGGCCTGTCGATCGAGACGGCCCGCTACCGCCAGCGTCTTCAGGAAGTGCTGGCCGAGACTCAGCAGCTCAACGAAGAGTTGCAAGTCCAGCAAGAAGAACTAAAGACCGCCAACGAAGAGCTCGAAGAGCAATCGCGCGTGCTCAAGGAATCCCAGGCGTACCTTGAAACGCAGCAGGCCGAGCTGGAACAGACCAACGAGCAGCTGGCCGAACGCACCGATGCACTCGACCTCAAGAACAACGAACTCAACCAGGCGCAGATCGAACTGCAGGCCCGGGCCGATGCGCTTCAGCAGTCGAGTCGCTACAAGTCCGAGTTCCTCGCCAACATGTCCCATGAGCTGCGCACGCCGCTCAACAGCTCGCTGATCCTGGCCAAACTGCTGGCCGAGAACGCCCAGGGCAACCTCAGCGCCGACCAGGTGAAGTTCGCCGAATCGATCTACTCGGCCGGCAACGACCTGCTCAACCTGATCAACGACATTCTCGACATCGCCAAGGTCGAGGCCGGCAAGCTCGACATGCGCCCGGAACATACTCCCGTGACGCGCCTGGTGGGCGGCTTGCAGTCGATGTTCGAGCCATTGGCCCAGGACAAGGGCCTGACCTTCGACGTCGACCTCGAACCGAACGTGCCGGCGGCGTTGTTCACCGATCGCCAGCGCCTGGAGCAGATTCTCAAGAACCTGCTGTCCAACGCCATCAAGTTCACCGACAAGGGGCGCGTCAGCCTGACGGTCAGCCCGGCGCCTGGCCAGGGCGTGGTGTTTGCCGTGCGCGACAGCGGCATCGGCATTCCCGCCGATCAGCACGAAGCCATCTTCGGGGCCTTCCACCAGGTCGATGGCACCAGCAACCGGCGCTTTGGCGGCACCGGCCTGGGCCTGTCCATTTCCCGCGACCTGGCGCGCCTGCTTGGCGGGCAGATCCAGGTCAACAGCACGCCAGGGGAGGGCAGCCTGTTCACCCTGACCCTGCCGGAACACTATGAGTCCGATGAAGCACGGGTGCCCAAGAAAGAAGCGCCCGCGCCTGTGGCCCCGCCTGCCACACCCATACCGCCCGCGCTGCCGCAAGCGCCGTTGGTGCGGGTCGCCTCCACCTTCACCGACGACCGACAGCACGCGCCTTTCGACAAGCGCTGCATCCTGGTGATCGAGGACGAGCCGAACTTCGCCCGCATCCTCTACGATCTGGCCCACGAACTGGGCTATCACTGCCTGGTCGCCCATGCCGCCGACGACGGGTTCGAGCTGGCCGCCCGTTATGTCCCCGATGCCATCCTGCTGGACATGCGTCTGCCGGATCACTCCGGCCTTACCGTGCTGCAGCGGCTCAAGGAGCAGGCCGATACCCGGCACATTCCGGTGCACATCATCTCGGTCGAGGACCGGGTCGAGGCTGCCATGCACATGGGCGCGGTGGGCTACGCCGTCAAGCCGGCCAGCCGCGAGCAGCTCAAGGAAGTCTTCGGTCGCCTGGAAGCCAAGCTGACGCAGAAGCTCAAGCACATCCTGCTGGTGGAGGACGATGCCCTGCAGCGCGAGAGCATCGCCATGCTGATCGGCGACGACGACGTGGAGATCACAGCGGTCGGCACGGCTGGCGAAGCCCTGGAACTGCTCCATGCCCATGTCTTCGACTGCATGATCATCGACCTGAAACTGCCGGACATGCTCGGTAACGAACTGCTCAAGCGCATGACCACCGAAGACATCCGCGCCTTCCCACCAGTGATCGTCTACACCGGGCGCAACCTGACCCGCGACGAGGAAGCCGACCTGCTCAAGTACTCGCGTTCGATCATCATCAAGGGCGCGCGTTCGCCCGAGCGCCTGCTCGACGAGGTCACCTTGTTCCTGCACAAGGTCGAGTCGCAGCTCTCCCACGAGCGCCAGCGCATGCTCAAGACTGCACGCAGTCGCGACAAGGTGTTCGAAGGGCGCAAGATCCTGCTGGTCGACGACGACGTGCGCAACATCTTCGCGCTCACCAGTGCCCTGGAACACAAGGGTGCCCGTATGGAGATCGGCCGTAATGGCCGTGAAGCCATCGAGCGCCTCGAGCAGCACGATGACATCGACCTGGTGCTGATGGACGTGATGATGCCGGAAATGGACGGGTACGAGGCCACCCGCCTAATCCGCCAGCGCCCCGAGTGGCGCAAGCTGCCGATCATCGCCGTCACGGCCAAGGCCATGAAGGACGACCAGCATCGCTGCCTGCAGGCCGGTGCCAACGACTACCTGGCCAAGCCGATCGACCTTGACCGCCTGTTCTCCCTGATCCGCGTCTGGCTGCCGCAACTGGAGCGAATTTGAGTACCCATAGCAACACCGATATCGAGATCCGGCTGCTGATCGAGGCGATCTACCTCAAGTACAGCTACGATTTCCGCGACTATTCCGGCGCGTCGATCAAGCGCCGCATCCAGCACGCGCTCGGCCAGTTCGAGTGCCGTACGGTGTCGGCCCTGCAGGAGCGCGTACTGCACGACCCGGCGATGTTCATGCAACTGCTGCAGTATCTGACGATTCCGGTCAGCGAAATGTTCCGCGACCCCGGGCACTTCCTGGCGCTGCGCACCGAAGTGGTGCCGCTGCTGCGCACCTGGCCGTCGATCAAGGTGTGGATCGCCGGGTGCAGCACGGGCGAAGAGGTCTATTCGATGGCCATCCTGTTGCGCGAGGAAGGGCTGCTGGAGCGCACCATCCTCTATGCCACCGACATCAATCCGCACTCGCTGGAAAAGGCCAAGCAAGGCATCTATGCCCTGAGCGACATCGAGCAGTATGCCGACAACTACCGCTTGGCCGGTGGCCGACGTGACTTCGCCGACTACTACACGGCCGCCTATGACCATGTGATCATGGATGGCAGCCTGCGTGAGAACGTCACCTTCGCCGACCACAGCCTGGCCACCGACAGCGTATTTTCCGAAACGCAGTTGGTGTCTTGCCGCAATGTGCTGATTTATTTCAATAAAAGCTTGCAAGACCGTGCCTTCGGCCTGTTTCATGAGTCGTTATGTCATCGCGGCTTCCTGTTGCTGGGCAGCAAGGAATCGATCGATTTCTCGGCGTATGGCGATCGCTTCACGCAGTTGGTCAAGCCTGAACGGATCTATCGCAAATCATGAATGCGATACGGGCCGTCGTCATCGGTGCCTCGGCAGGTGGCGTCTCTGCGCTGTTTCAGGTGCTTGGCGCGCTGCCACCGGCGTTCGCGTTGCCCGTGGTGTGTGTGCTGCACGTGCCCGAAGGGCGAACCAGCCACCTGGCCGAGGTCTTGCAGCGGCGTCTTTCGCGGCCTGTCTGTGAAGCCCTCGACAAGGCGACACTCGAGGCTGGCTGGATCTACGTGGCCGGGCCAGGGTACCACCTGTCGATCGAGCGCGACTTCAGTCTGTCGCTGAGTCAGGAGGCGCCCGTGCATTATTCGCGTCCAGCCATCGACATCCTCTTCGAATCGGCTGCCGATGCCTATGGCGACGGGTTGTTGGGGGTCGTGATGACCGGTGCCAACGAGGACGGCGCCCGTGGCTTGGCCTGTATCAAACATAAGGGTGGTCGGACCGTGGTCCAGGATCCTCGCGATGCCGAGGTCAGTTTGATGCCGGAGGCCGCGCTGGCCCTGCATCGACCTGACCATATTCTTACCCTGAGCGGTATCGGGCGATTGCTCGCTACCCTGGAATCGAGCGCATGCTGAACAACATCACTGCCAAGCTACTGATCGTCGACGATCTGCCGGAGAACCTTCTGGCACTCGACGCCTTGATCCGGGGCGATGGCCGCGAGGTCCATCAGGCGCTGTCCGCCGAGCAGGCGCTGATGCTGCTGCTCGAGCATGAATTCGCCCTGGCCATTCTCGACGTGCAGATGCCGGGCATGAACGGTTTCGAGCTGGCCGAGCTGATGCGCGGTGCGGAAAAGACCAAGCACATCCCGATCGTGTTCGTCAGCGCCGCCGGGCGCGAGATGAACTATGCCTTCAAGGGCTATGAAAGCGGCGCGGTGGATTTCCTGCACAAGCCATTGGATACCCAGGCGGTGAAAAGCAAGGTGTCGGTGTTCGTCGACCTGTACTGCCAGCGGCAGATTCTGGGGCGTCAGCTCGAGGCGATCGAGCGCAGCCGGCAGGAGCAGGCCGTGCTGCTGGGGCAGTTGCAAGCGACCCAGACCGAGCTGGAACGGGCAGTGAGCATGCGCGACGATTTCATGTCCATCGTCTCGCACGAGCTGCGTACGCCGCTCAATGGCCTCATCCTCGAAACACAGCTGCGCAAGATGCACTTGACCAACGGAAACCTGGAGGCTTTCACCTTCGACAAGCTCAAGGCCATGAACGAGCGCGACGAGCGGCAGATCAACAGCCTGATCCGGTTGATCGACGACATGCTCGACGTATCACGCATACGCACCGGCAAACTGTCGATCAAGCCCGCCACCTGTGAGCTGGACCGTGTGGTGCATGCGCTGGTCGAGAATTTCGAAGCCCAGGCCGCTGCGCTCGGCACCACCATCGAACTGGAGCCGTGCGAAACCCTGCGCGGATGCTGGGATGCGCTGCGCATCGAACAGGTACTGGCCAACTTGCTGTCCAATGCCCTGCGCTACGGCGAGCAGCGCCCCGTGCAGGTACGCGTGTTCGAGCAGGACGGCATGGCCTGCGTGCAGGTCCAGGACCAGGGCATCGGCATCAGCCTGGCCAATCAGCAGCGCATCTTCCAGCAGTTCGAGCGCGTGGCCCAGAGCCGTTCGGTGGCCGGGCTGGGGCTGGGGCTGTACATCTCCGACCAGATCGTCCAGGCCCATGGCGGGCGCATCGAGGTCTACAGCGAGGAGGGCCAGGGGTCGTTGTTCAGCATCTGGCTGCCCTTGCCGAAAACCCTTCATGAAACTGGTCGCACGCAGGCAACCTCTGCGTGACCCCAAGGTCGTATGGCCAATCCTGTCGAATATCTAGGTTTTGAAATGAGTGAAGATGCACAAGATGTCGTACTGATCGTCGAGGACGAGGAGGCGATCCGCATGATCTTGCGCGATTACCTCGCCGGCGAGGGGTATCACGTACTGGTGGCGGAGAACGGCGAGCAAGCGTTCGCCATCCTGGCCAGCAAGCCGCACCTGGACCTGATGGTCACCGATTTCCGTCTGCCGGGCGGTATTTCGGGCGTGGAGATTGCCGAACCTGCGGTCAAGCTGCGCCCTGACCTGAAGGTGATCTTCATCAGCGGCTATCCGGCCGAGATCCTCGAATCCAACAGCCCGATCACCCGCAAGGCGCCGATCCTGGCCAAGCCGTTCGACCTCGACACCCTGCGCAGCAAGATCCACGACCAACTGCGCTGACGCCCCGTGCGGCAGCGCCAGGCAGAGCCAGAGCGATGAATGAACACGTTCGACCGGTAGCGCTGGAAAAGGCCTACCGTCTCCTCAATCACGGCCCGACCGTGCTGGTGTCGGCCCGTCATGACGGTGTCGACAACGTCATGGCCGCCGCCTGGGCCTGCGCCCTGGACTTTGCTCCCCCGAAGCTCAGCATCGTTCTGGACAAGATCGCCCATACCCGTGCTCTGGTCGAAGCCAGCGGCTGGCTGGCGATTCAGGTGCCGACGGTCGAGCAAGCCGCGTTGACGCATCAGGTCGGTACCCACAGCCTGCTCGACCGACCGGACAAGTTGGCTGCCAGTGGCGTGGTGTTGCGCACCGTGGAGGACTACCCGGTGCCGCTGGTCGAAGGGTGTTCGGCCTGGCTGATGTGCCGGGTGATCGACGAACCGCACAACCAGCAGACCTACGACCTGTTCATCGCCGAGGTCGTGGCCGCCTGGGCGGACGAGCGGGCGTTTCGCGAAGGGCACTGGCTGTTCGAGGAGGCCTCGCCTGCCTGGCGCAGCCTGCACTACGTCGCAGGCGGGCAGTTCTACGCCATCGGCGAGTCCGTGGTGGTCGACCCCCGACGGTGAGCCGACGGGCCTACAAGGCGCTGACACCCACCTTGGCGATTTCAGCATCCTGGGCGGCCTGTACCCCCGACACCCCGATGGCACCGATGACCAGGCCGTCGACCAGCACCGGTACGCCGCCTTCGAGCGAGGTCAGCTGCGGTGCCGTCACGAAAGCGGTGCGGCCTTCGTTGACCATGCGTTCGTACTGCACCGTCTCGCGCCGACCAAGGGCGGCGCTACGCGCCTTTTCCAGGGCGATGTAGGCGCTGGCCGGGGCGCAGCCGTCTAGTCGGTCCAGGGCCAGGGGATGGCCGCCATCGTCGACGATGGCGATGCACACCGGCCACTGATGGTCGCTGGCATGCTGGCGAGCGGCCTGCAGCATGCGCAGGATGTCCTTGTGGTCCAGTACCGATTTGCTGTGCATGACGTGCTCCATGGCCGGGAAAAGGGCAGTATCTCACCCGCGACGGTCTGCCGCACGCCGGTGTGCCGACAGATTGAACGTCTCGCCAACAACACGCTCTTATGCACAGACGGCCACCAGATGCCCAGACCGATGCACCCCGGGCACGCTGACATGACGCGATCCATCACCCCAGACATGACCTGCACCGACTACGAGCAACCCGGCTTCCTGCGCCATGGTGGCGAGGTGGCGCGGTTGTTGTGCCATCAGGATCCCGCGGCGATGCCCCTGGGCGCGCCGCGCGACTGGCCCATGGCGCTCAAGACCATCATGGCCACGTTCTTGCCTTCCAAGGCACAGATCGTGTTGTTCTGGGGACCCGATTACCTTGCGTTGTACAACGACGCCTATGCGCCGACCATTGGTGCGAAACACCCCCATGCCCTGGGTCGTCCGGCGATCGAACACTGGCGTGAGCTGTGGGACGATCTGGAGCCGTTGCTGCGAGGCGTGCGCGAGACGGGTGAGACATTCTCGGCCACTGACCGTCCGTTCTACATCGAGCGCCATGGGCTGGGGGAGACGGCCTGGTTCGATGTGTCCTATTCTGCCGTGCACGACGAGCATGGCGAAGTGGGCGGGGTGCTGTGCATCGTCACCGAGACCACTGAACAGGTGCAGTTTCAACGGCGCCAGGCCTCGCTCCTGGCGTTGGGCCGGTTGCTGCCCACCCTGAGTGGCCCCGAGCAGATCCAGCGGGCCGGTCTGGGCCTGCTGGGGGAGGACCTGGGGGCGGCACGCCTGAGCCTGCTTCAGTGCGACGTCCGTGATACGCCGTGGCACGTGTGCGAGGCGTGGGCCAGGGCGAGCATGTGGCCAGTCGACCTTCCACTGTGTCCCTCGTTCGACGAGGCGACGCTCGAGGCCCTGCACCAGGGCCGGGTGGTCCAGGGCGAGGTGGTCAGTCAGGGGCATCGCGCAACGGCCTTGTACGTCCCGATCATTCGCGCCGAGGACCTGGAGGCCCTGCTCGTGGTACACCTGCACGACAGGCGTCTGGTGCGCGAGCAGGAGCTGCAGCTGTTGGACGAGGCGGGCAAGCATCTCTGGGCGGCCGTCGTGCATGCACGGGCCGAGCAGGCGCTCAAGGCCAGTTCCGCACAACTGGCAGCCATGTTCGACCAGGCCAGCGCGGGAATCGTCCTGTGCGACCGTACGTGGACCATCACGCGTGCCAATGACCGCTACTGCGACATGCTCGGGCGTACACGTGCCAGCGTGCTCGGCACCCGCCTTCAGGACCTTCCCGATGCCTGGGTGACCGATCTGGACATGGCGCGACACACCGGCCCGCGCCAGGTCACCCGCTGTGTGCTACGCCCCGATGGTCAGCCGGTCTGGGTCCAGTTGCAGGTCACCCGATTGCGCCATGAGCAGGACGAGCTGGCCGGCATGCTGTGCATGTGCATCGACGTCACCGCACGCGTCCAGGCCCAGGCCGAACTGCTGGCCCTGAACGAAAGCCTGGAAGAACGCGTGGCCAGTGCATTGGCCGAACGCGAAGCCACCTTGGCCGAACTGCACGAGACTCGCAAGATGGAGATGGTCGGCCAGTTGACGGGCGGCATCGCCCACGACTTCAACAACATGCTCACGCCCATCATCGCCTCGCTGGAGCTGCTGCGCCTGCGCCATGACGACCCTCGCAGTACCCGGCTGACCGACGGCGCGCTGCAGGCGGCCGACCGCGCGCGCACCCTGGTCGGCCGCCTGCTGAGCTTCGCCCAGCGGCAGACGCTCAAGCCGCAGCCGGTTTCGCTGGCCACGCTCATCGGCGACATGCGTGAGCTGATCGGACGCTCCCTGGGCCCGACCATCGAGATCGGCGTGGCCATCGACGCCTGCCTGCCCTCGGTGACCGTCGATCCACACCAACTGGAGCTGGCCATCCTGAACCTGGTGGTCAATGCGCGCGATGCCATGCCCCAGGGTGGACGATTGACCCTCAGCGCTGGCATGGAAGCGCGTACGGCGGAGGATGCGCCGAGTGTCTGGCTGCGCGTGGCCGATACGGGGATCGGCATGAGCGATGAAGTGCTCGCTCGCTGCATGGAGCCGTTTTATTCCACCAAAACCGTCGGCAAGAGCACAGGGCTGGGTCTGCCGATGGTGCAAGGCCTGGCCTTGCAGTCGCAGGGCGACTTCAGCATTCACTCCACGCTGGGGCAGGGCACCGAGGTCATCATCTGGTTGCCGGCCAGTCACACCGAGTGCTCCATGGCCTGCGAGCCTTCGAGCGAGACGCCCATGGCCCGACAGGCGATCCGGGTGCTGCTGGTTGATGACGAAGACATCGTGCGACACGCCACCGGCCTGCAATTGCGCACCCTGGGGTACGACGTCACCGACGTCGCCAGTGCCGCCGCCGCCCGTACGCTGATCGAGCAAGGACTTGAGGTGGACGTGCTGGTCACCGACCACATCATGCCGGACATGACTGGCGCGCGCCTGGCCTGCCTGCTGCGTCGGCAGCGGCCTGAACTGCCAGTGCTGATCATCACCGGCTACGCCAACCTGTCGCCTGATGAGCTGCAGGACTTCGAGGTCCTGCGCAAGCCGTTCCGCCGCGCCGAACTGGCACAGAGCCTGGCGCGCCTGACGACGGCCACATCGGTCACGTCCTAGGCTCGATCCAGCGCCTTCTCCAGCATCGCGCACACCTGCTCGGCCGAATAAGGCTTGGCAACGAAGGGAAAGCCCTGCACGCCGCGCTCGGCGATGACATCGCTGTAACCCGAGGTCAGGATCACCGGCAACTGCGGGTGACGCTGACCGATCGCCTTGGCCAGCGCCAGGCCGTTCATGCCGGGCATCATCACGTCCGAGAACACCACGTTCACCTCGCTGACGCGGCTGTCCAGCAGCGCCAGCGCGGCTTCGCCATCACGTGCCCAGCTGACCTGGTAGCCATGGTCCTGAAGGATCTGCTCGGCAAAACGGCCAATGTCCAGATTGTCTTCGACGACCAGCACATGACGGCGGCCTGCCGCGTGCGGTGAGCGTTCGGCATCGCGGGTCTGCGCAGGCGCCAGAAGCGCTGGCGAAGCGACCTGTGGCAAGTACAGGGTGAAGGTCGTGCTCTGCCCTGGCTCGCTGCGTACCTGCACCTCGCCACCCGACTGCTTGGCGAAACCGAAGACCTGGGACAGACCCAGGCCGGTGCCCTGGCCAGAAGCCTTGGTGGTGAAGAAGGGGTCGAAGATGCGCTCGAGCAGTTCCGGAGCGATGCCAGTCCCGCTGTCGATCACCGAGATCGCCGCGAAACGCCCGAGCAGCGGTGGATGCCCACCGACACCGGGTACCGCGTGGTCGGGTTGCAGGCGCAGACGCAGCACCCCTTCGCCGCCCATGGCGTCGCGGGCATTGAGCACCAGGTTGACGATGGCGGTTTCCAGCTGGGCCAGGTCGGCGTGGATATAGCACGGCGCATCGGGCAGCTCCAGGTCGACCCGTAGTCGCGAACCGGTGGCGGTGTCGAGCATGTCGGCGATTGCCGCCAGGCGTGGGGCGGCGGCGAAGGTTTCTGGCACCAGCGCCTGACGGCGTGCGAACGCCAGCAGTTGCCCGGTCAGCTTGGCGCCACGGTCGACCGAATCGGCCATGGTCTTGATGTAACGGGCGCGCCGTGCCTCGTCGAGGTCCGGCCGCTTGAGAAAGTGGATCGACGAACGAATGATGGTGAGCAGGTTGTTGAAGTCATGGGCGACGCCACCGGTCAGCTGGCCGATGGCCTCGAGCTTCTGTGACTGGCGCAAGGCGGCCTCGGCGTGTTGCAGCTGCGCGGTACGCTCGCCGACACGCTGTTCGAGGGTGGCATTGAGCGTGGCCAGGGCGGTGGCCGCAGCGCGTGCCTCGGTGAAGGACTGCACGCGCTGGATGTGCGCCCAGCAGCGCTCGGTGACTTCGCGGATCAGCGCCTGCTCGTACAGGCTCCAGCGGCGTGGCGCCCGGTCGTTGACGGCCATCAGCGCGATCAGGCGACCCTCCTTGAACAGCGGCATGCACACCGAGGCGCGAATGCCGAGCTGCTGGTACGTGGCAGCGTCCGCAGGCGGCAGTTCATCCGCGGCGTCGATTACCAACGGCGTACCGGCATGCAGACGGCTCAGCGCCAGGCTGCCGAAGTGCGACAGGTGGTAGCGGCCCACCAGGCGCGGCGCGTCGCCTGCCACCCAATCGCCGTCGATGCTGAACCTGTCCTGGTCGGGCTCCATCATGCCGTAGCCACAGCTGGACAGGTTCAGGTGTTCACCCAGCATGCGGGTAGTGATGGCCATGATCAGGGCCGGATCGGTGGCACTGGCCACGGCCCGCCCCAGGGTATCGAGAAACTGCAGGCGCTGGTTGGCGAGGACGGTCGCGGTCGTCTCGGTGATGGTGTCGAGCAATCCCACCACCTGACCCTCGCGGTCGCGGATGGGGCTGTAGCAAAACGTGAAGTACGCGCGCTCAGGGCTGCCGCTGCGGTCGATGGCCAGCGGGAAGTCCTCGATGTAGAAGGCCTCGCCCTGCAAGGTGCGCTGGGCCATGTCGTCGATTTCGCTCCAGGCCTCTTCCCATACCAGGCGGAAGGGCCGGCCAAGTGCGGAAGGCTTGTCCCCCAGGATGGTGGCGAAGGCATCATTGTGGAACGTCAGCAGGTCCGGCCCCCATAGCACAGCCTGGGGAAAGCGGGAGGCCAGGCACAGCGCCAGGGTGGTCTTGAGCGTGTCCGGCCAGTGCTCGAGCGGCCCGAGGGGAGAGCCGCCCCAGTCGTGATGTGCGATGCGGTCCGCCATGAAACCGCCGCCTTCCAGCCATCGTGCCCTGTACATCGTGATTCCTGCTTGCTCAATCGTCTACTGACCAGGCCATAGGGTGCACTGGGAAGCCTGCTCAAGGCGAGTGGTTTTCGTCGGAGGCGCAGTGCCCAACCAACGGTTCGGCCGCTCTATTTCACGCATCGACAACGGTTGCGCACGCGTTCTATCGCGCGTCTGCGGCGAAGTGTCGCACCTGGCGCGTCCGTTTGGCAGCACCCTTCCGGGTGTGGGCCGGTCGGCTTGCGACTGCTCCATGGGTGGCCCTGCAACGGTATCCTGTGTTTTCATGCCGCCCCCTCGGGAGGCCACGGACGTGGTGAATCGTACCAAGGGCAACGCACGCCCGGCCGCGGCCGGGCGGCTCTGCAGATCGTGCATCCGGCGTCGTTCTTCGTCCCGTCTCCTGGGGGCGAACGTCCTGTTGCGCCGTCGGTCGGAGTGTTAGCGCAAGCATAAAGCGTTGCCGTCGCATCAAGGAGTTGCCTATTAATGAATAAGAAGAACGAACCCGCTGAACTTGCCAAAGTCAACCCGCCGGTCTTCTGGATCTCGGCGATCATTCTGCTGGTCCTGGTGCTGTACGCCAGCCTCTTTCATACCCATGCGCAAAACCTGTTCGCCACGATCCAGGGCTGGATCATCGGCAACGTCAGCTGGTTCTACATTCTCGCCGTCGCCGTGATCCTGGGCACCGTGGTGTTCCTGGCGGTCAGTCGTTATGGCGACATCAAGCTCGGGCCTGATCACAGCACGCCCGACTACAGCAGCACCACCTGGTTCGCCATGCTCTTCTCGGCCGGCATGGGCATCGGTCTGATGTTCTTCGGGGTCGCCGAGCCGGTCATGCACTTCGCCAAGCCACCCTTCGGGGACGGCGGGACGGTCCAGGCCGCCGGTGAAGCCATGCGCATCACGTTCTTCCACTGGGGGCTGCACGCTTGGGCGATCTACGCCATCGTGGCGCTGATCCTAGGGTATTTCAGTTACCGTCATGGGCTGCCACTGACTCTGCGTTCGGCGCTCTATCCGCTGATCGGCGAGCGTATCTACGGGCCAATCGGTCATGCGGTGGACATCTTCGCGATCATCGGCACGGTGCTGGGCGTGGCCACGTCGCTGGGCTTCGGTGTCGCGCAGATCAATACCGGGCTCAACGCCTTGTTCGGGTTACCGATATCGACGCCGATCCAGATCGTGCTGATCATCGGCACCACCTTCCTGGCGACCTTGTCGGTGGTGTCGGGTCTGGACAAGGGCGTACGCCGGCTGTCCGAGCTGAACCTGGGGCTGGCGGTGCTGTTGATGCTGATGGTGATCGTACTCGGCCCGACCGTGCTGATCTTCCAGACCTTCGTGCAGAACACCGGCGGTTATCTGAGTGAGATCGTCAGCCGCACCTTGAACCTCTACGCCTATCAGCCAAGCGACTGGATCGGCGGCTGGACGCTGTTCTACTGGGGCTGGTGGCTGGCCTGGTCGCCGTTCGTGGGGCTGTTCATCGCGCGCATTTCCCGTGGCCGCACCATTCGCGAATTCGTGACCGGCGTACTGCTGGTGCCGAGCGGTTTCACCTTGTTGTGGATGACCGTGTTCGGCAATACCGCCATCCACATGATCCTTGACCAAGGACTGACGGACTTGGCCATGGCCGTGGACAAGGACACTTCCCTGGCGCTGTTCGCCTTCCTCGAGCATTTCCCATTCGCCTCCGCCATCAGCACCCTGGCCATCGTCATGGTCGTGGTGTTCTTCGTCACCTCGGCCGACTCGGGCGCCATGGTGGTCGACATGATCGCCTCCAATGGTCAGGACAAGACGCCGGTGCGCCAGCGCATCTTCTGGGCCTCGAGCATGGGCCTGGTGGCCATCGCGCTGCTGCTGGCCGATGGCCTGAAGGCCTTGCAGGCCGCGACCATCGCCAGTGCCTTGCCCTTCACCCTGGCCCTGCTGTTCAGCATGCGCGGCCTGCTCAAGGCGCTCAAGCTCGATGCCACCAAGCGGGGGTTGCGCCACCAGGCCCTGGCCATCTCGCCGACGGCCTCGCGCAATGCCGGCAACTGGCAACGCCGCCTGCGCACCCTGGCGATGTTCCCACGTCGTTCGCACGTGCAACGCTTCATCGCCGACGTGGGACGCCCGGCCTGCGAGTCGGTCGCCGAGGAATGGCGTCGTCAGGGGTATGAATGCAGCGTGGACGAAGGCGAGGAGGGCAGCGTGATCCTCAAGGTCGGCCCGACCGACGACCCGTTCCTCTACGAGATCCGCCCCCATGCCTACGCCATGCCGAGCTTCGTGATGAGCGATACGCCGAACGAAGAACGCAAGTACTTCCGCGCCGAAGTGCACCTGCGCGAAGGTGGGCAGGATCACGATGTGATGGGCTGGTCGAAGGACGAGGTGATCGGCGACATCCTCGATCACTTCGAGCGGCACATGCATTACCTGCACCTGGTGGGTTGAGGGCCGCGTGGCAGGTCGCTTGGACAGGGCCTGCCGAACAAGTCGAGGGCATCGTATCGATTGAACTGCGTGCGCGCCCGTGCCGCGATCGGGCTCGCAGAGCCCGTAAAACCGGCCACACCGTGTGTCAGTCAGACCGGCACTGACACACGGCGCCGCAGGCACGCCCGACCTGCCGTCAATCCAGATCCGCCGCCGAATGCCGTTCCGGCACCTGACTGCCTTCCTCACCCCATACCCGGTTCACCCGCGTGCCCCGCTTGACTGCCGGACGCTCGGCGATGGTCCTGGCCCAGCGCTGCACGTTCGGGTAGTCCTGCACCGACAGAAAGGTCGCCGCCCCATACAGGTTGCCCAGCACCAGTTGCCCGTACCACGGCCAGACCGCAATGTCGGCGATGCTATAGTCGTCACCGCCCAGGTAGGCGCTTTCGCCCAGTCGCCGCTCCAGCACGTCCAGCTGACGCTTGGCCTCCATGCTGAAACGGTCGATGGCGTACTGGATCTTCTGCGGCGCATAGACATAGAAATGCCCGAAACCACCCCCCAGGTAGGGCGCCGAGCCCATCTGCCAGAACAGCCAGTTCAGGGTTTCGGTGCGTGCCGCGTGCTCGCGGGGCAACAGGGCGCCGAACTTCTCCGCCAGGTACAGCAGGATCGAGCCGGACTCGAACACCCGCACCGGCGGCTCGACACTGCGATCGAGCAGGGCCGGGATCTTGGAGTTCGGATTCACGCCGACGAAACCACTGGAGAATTGGTCGCCCTCGCCGATACGAATGAGCCAGGCATCGTAGTCGGCCGCTTCATGCCCCAGGGCCAACAGCTCTTCCAGGGCGATGGTGACCTTCACGCCGTTGGGCGTGGCCAGGGAGTACAGCTGCAACGGATGCTCGCCGGTCGGCAGTGCCTTGTCGTGGGTCGGGCCGGCGACGGCGCGGTTGGTGCTGGCGAACTTGCCATCGGGCGAGGCGGGCGCTTTCCAGACGCGTGGGGGAACGTAGTCGGTATCGCTCATGCAATCGGTCTCCTGTGATCGAAAAAGGTCGCGTGAAACGGTGGACCGCGCAGGTATGACATGGGTTCGTGACAGGCAGCAAGCCGTCATGTCCTGCGCCAGGATGGCGCAATGCAATTATTTGCGCGCGCGCACAACTATTCGATCGCACGATGGTCACTGTCAGCACGTTGGCCGGTGTCACGTCGGTACCGGCCGCATCATCCTTCAGGAGCGCACCATGGCAGTACTGCACGACAGCACGTTGCACACCCTCAAGCGGCACCAGACGCAACTGCTGGGCGAATGGATCGCGGACCTCGACACCCGTGGCGCGACCCGCAACCTGCGCGAGCACGACATCCGGCAGCAGACCACCGAGTTTCTGCAGCTGTTGCTCGACGGCTTGAGCGGCGAGGCCGACATCAATACCGTCCAGTGGGAACAGACGCGCCGTTTCCTCGACAAACTCTCGGCGTCGCGCGCGCAACAAGGGCACGACTCGCACCAGGCCGCTTCGTTCATCTTCGCCCTGAAAGGCCCCCTGTTCCGCCTGCTGCAACAAGCCCTGCGCGACCAGCCCGCCGAACTGGCCAGCCAGCTGCTCGGCGTGTCGGAGCTGCTCGACAGCCTCGGCCTGTATACCCTGCGTACCTACCAGAAGTCCCGCGAGGGCGTGATCAAGCGCCAACAGGAAGAACTGCTCGAGCTGTCGACGCCGGTCGTCAAGCTGTGGGACGGCGTGCTCGCCCTGCCACTGATCGGCACCCTCGACTCGCAGCGCAGCCAGACCGTGATGGAGTCGCTGCTCCAGCGCATCGTCGATACGGGCGCGGAAATCGCCATCATCGACATCACCGGCGTACCCACGGTCGATACCCTGGTCGCCCAGCACCTGCTCAAGACTGTCACGGCCATCCGCCTGATGGGCGCCGACGCGATCATCAGCGGCGTGCGGCCGCAGATCGCCCAGACCATCGTGCACCTGGGGCTGGACCTCGGCACCCTGACCACCAAGGCCAGCCTGGCCGATGCCTTGAAGCTGGCGCTCAGCCGCCTGGGCGTCGACATCGGCAAGCGAGCGTGACCCCATGGAGCGCATCCCGATCTTGCAGATGGGCGAGTTCCTGCTGGTCACCATCCAGGTCGACATGTACGACCAGTTGGCGCTGCGCCTGCAGGACGACCTGAGCGAGCGCATCAGTCAAACCAGTGCGCGTGGCGTGCTGATCGACATCTCCGCACTGGACATGGTCGATTCGTTCATCGGCCGAATGATCGCCAACATTTCCGCGCTGGCGCGCATCATGGACGCCGAGACCATGGTGGTCGGCATGCAGCCGGCGGTGGCCATCACCCTGGTGGAGCTGGGCTTGACCTTGCCGGGCGTGAGCACGGCGCTGAACGTCGAGCGCGGCATGGCGCAGCTGCGCCAGCGGGTGAACGCGCGATGAAGGTGCGCGACAGCGGAACGCTGCCGGTGCGCCTCGAACAGGACGTGGTCTTGGCCCGGCAGCTGGTGCGCAAGCTGGCCAGCGAGGCCGGTATGCGCCTGGTGGACCTGACCAAGCTGGTGACGGCGGTCAGCGAGCTGGCCCGCAACACGGTCGTCTACGGCGGGGGTGGCGACATGGACTGGAGCGTGCTGGAAGACGGAGTGCAGGTCGGCGTGCGGTTGCTGTTTCGCGACGAAGGCCCGGGCATTGCGGATCTCAAGCTGGCCCTGACCGATGGCTGGACCTCGGGCAACGGCATGGGCCTGGGCCTGACCGGCGCACGCCGCCTGGTCGATGAGTTCGAGTTGGACACCACGCCCGGCGCAGGCACGCGGATCACGATCACCCGATGGACATGATCATTTCAGCTTCACTGACCCACGTGCTGCCGATCGATGACGACAGCCAGGTCGGCCATGCCCGGCGCAGCGTGCAGCGCCTGGCCGAACGGCAGGGTTTCGACGAGGTGGACGCCGGCCGTGCGGCGCTGGTCGCCACGGAGCTGGCCACCAACCTGCTCAAGCACGCCGGCCGGGGCGAGTTGCATGTGCGCGTCGTACCAGCGCCCTCGGGCAGCGGCCTCGAGCTGCTGGCCATCGACCGCGGTCAAGGGCTCGACGCCGCCGTGTGCATGACCGATGGCTACTCCACCTGCGGTACCCAGGGCCTGGGCCTGGGCAGCATTTCGCGCCTGGCGCAGGTGTGCGATCACTACAGCGACGCTCGCGGCACGGTCGTGCTGGCGCGGCTGTACGCCCGTGACAGTGCCCGTGTGGACCTGCGCTTCGGCGTCAGCCAGCATTCGTTGCACGACGACCCGGCCTGTGGCGACACCTGGGCGCTGGCATTGACCGAGCAGGGCGTCGCCGCGCTGGTCATCGATGGGCTGGGCCATGGCGAGGACGCCGAACACGCGGCGCTCGCCGGTGCACGCGTGTTCGAGGCGGCGCCGTTCGCCGACTTGCAGGACACCATCAGTGCGATGCACCAGGCCATGACCGGCACCCGGGGTGGCGCCGTGGCCCTGGCACGCTACGAACGGGCGCACCGGCGCTTCAGCTTCGCCGGCATCGGCAACATCAGCGCCAGCCTGGTCGATGCCACCCGTAGCCAGGGGCTGGCCTCGCACCCGGGGATCGTCGGCGGGCACTACCGCAAGGTGCATGTGTTCGATTACGCTGAGCCCAGCGCGCGTTGGCTGATCCTGCACAGCGATGGCCTGCAGTCGCGCTGGAACCTCAACGACTACCCTGGCCTGGTGCATTGCCATCCGGCCGTGATCGCTGCCGTGTTGCACCGCGACTTCTGCCGAGGGCGGGACGACGTGACGGTGGTGGCCATCGACCTGGAGAGCCCCCATGGCTGAGCCCTGCGCGAATGCCGCCGACCAGGCGCTGCTGAACCAGCGCCTGCGGATCGAGAACGACGCCCTGCGCGCCGAACTCGACGAAACCAACCAGGGCGTGCTGGCGCTGTATGCCGAGCTGGACACCCAGGCCGAGCAGCTGCGCCAGGCGTCGGACCTCAAGAGCCGTTTCCTGTCCTACATGAGCCACGAGTTCCGCACGCCGCTGGGCTCGATCCTGAGCATCACCAGCCTGCTGGCCGACGAGCTCGACGGCCCCCTGAGCCCTGAGCAGCACAAGCAGGTGGCCTTCATCAGCAATGCCTCGCGCGAGCTCAGCGACATGGTCGACGACCTGCTCGACCTGGCCAAGATCGAAGCGGGGCGCATCACCATCTCGCCGGCCTGGTTCGACATGTTCGACCTGTTCGCCGCCTTGCGCGGGATGTTTCGGCCGATCGTCGACACCAAGGCGGTCGACCTGATCTTCGAGGAGCCGGTGGGCCTGCCACGGCTGTACACCGACGACAAGAAGCTGGCGCAGATCCTGCGCAACTTCATCTCCAACGCGGTCAAGTTCACCGTGCGAGGCGAGGTGCGCATCTCGGCCCAGCTCGAAGGCGCCGACCAAGTGCGTTTCGCCGTCAGCGACACCGGTATCGGCATCGCCGAGGAACTGCATGGCACCTTGTTCGAAGATTTTGCCCAGGTCGACTCGCCCTTGCAGAAGAAACTGCGCGGCACCGGTCTTGGGTTGTCGTTGTGCAAGCAGTTCGCTGCGCTGCTCGGCGGCAGCGTCCGGGTCGAAAGTGTGCCCGGCGTCGGCTCGACCTTCTCGGTGATCATCCCGCTGGCGCTGGCCCAGGAGGGTGCCGATGGTCTCTGACGTTCGCTTGCTGATCGTCGATGACAACGCCGCTACCCGTTACGCCCTGCGTCGTCGGCTGGACCAGCATGGCTACCGGATCCTCGAGGCGGCCACCGGCACCGAGGGCCTGGCGCTGCTCGACAGCGAGCCGCTCGATGCGCTGATCCTGGACGTCAACCTGCCGGACATGAGCGGCTTCGACATCGTCCGCCGCCTGCGCGCCGACAGCCGGACCGCGCTGCTGCCGGTGATCCATGTGTCGGCCGCCTCGATCATGACCGGCGACATCATCACCGGCCTGAACGCGGGCGCCGATGCCTACCTGGTGCATCCTGTCGACACGGACGTGCTGCTGGCGACCTTGCGTACGCTGTTGCGGGTGCGTGATACCGAACGGGCACTGCGTGAAAGCGAAGCGCGCTTTCGCGAGATCTTCACCCATGTTTCGGCACCGATCGCCGTGCTCGATGCCGACTTCAGGGTTCACGAATGCAACGAGGCCTTCGCCGGGATGATCCAGGACAATCACGGTCATGAGCGGCTCGAGGCGTGCTTCGCTGCGGGGCAGGACGTCATGCTCGCGCAATTGCGCGAGCACCTGCTGCAGGGCACGCGCTGGAAGGGCACGCTGGTGATGAACGTGCAGGGTGAGCAGCGTGATGCCGAATGGCAGTTGTCGCCCTACCGAGAGCAAGGGCTGAGCCTGGCGTTCATTGAGGATGTCACCGAGCACCGCCACCGCGAGCGCTCGCACCTGGCAAGGCTCGACGATGCCACCACGCAGCTGGCCCACGAAGTGGCCGAGCGGGCCCGGACCGAGGCGCAACTGTTGCAGCTGCAGAAGATGGACGGGTTGGGGCGGCTGACCGGCGGCATCGCCCACGACTTCAACAATTTGCTCACCGGCATCATCACCAGCCTGGAGCTGATCCGCAAACGCCTGGCCGATGGCCGCAGCGAGCGGGTGCCGATGTACACCGAAGCGGCCTTGAACTCCGCCATGAGCGCCGCGGCCCTGACCCATCGCCTGTTGGCGTTCGCCCGCCAGCAGCCGCTCGATACCCGACCGGTGGACGTCAACGAACACGTGCAGTCGCTCGAAGAGCTGCTGGGACGTACCATCGGCGAGCGCGTCGAGCTCCGGTTGCAGTTGAGCGCTCAGCCGGTGGTAGCCCTGGTCGACCCGGTGCAGTTGGAAAGTGCGGTGCTCAACCTGGTCATCAACGCGCGCGATGCCTTGCCTCGCGGCGGGCGGATCTGGGTCCAGACCGCGACCACGCGCGCGTTGGGCGATCCGAACCTGGTGGATGGCACGTACGTCACGGTGACCGTCCGCGATGATGGCACCGGCATCGACCCAGGCGTGCTGGACAAGGTGTTCGACCCGTTCTTCACCACCAAGCCTCTGGGGCAGGGCACGGGTCTGGGGTTGTCGACCATTTACGGTTTTGCCCGCCAGTCCGGCGGCCATGTGGCGATCCGCAGTGCCATCGGCCGAGGCACCGAGGTGATGCTGATGCTGCCGGCCAGCACCCAGCCTGCGACCGATGTACGCCCCGAGCCCTTGCCCCATCACCAAGGTGCGGGCGAGCATGTGCTGATCGTCGAGGACATGGCCTCGGTACGGCTGTCGGTGGCCGAGGTGCTGCGCGATGCCGGCTACCGCTGCACCTTGGCCGAGAGCGCGGCCCAGGCGTTGATGCACGTGGAGTCCGACGACAGCATCGACCTGCTGCTCACCGATGTCGGGCTGCCGGTGCTGAGCGGCCGCGAATTGGCCGACCGCGCCCGTGCCTTGCAGCCGGCGTTGCCGGTGCTGTTCATGACCGGGTACGCCGAAACCGCCCTGGATCGCCAGGCATTCCTGGGCGAGGGCATGGACATGCTGATCAAGCCGTTCCAGATTGGTGAGTTGCTGGAGAAAGTGGGGCAGTGGGTGATGCGGGCGGGGTGAGTGTTCCGCGGGGGGCAATGGCTCGTGTGTGCCTGACAGACGGCAGGCTGATGTCATGGGCCCCCAGGGCCCACAAAACCCGCCCCCACACGACGCAGCCTGTACCACGCCCAACCCGCCCCACGGTGTGCTACAACCACGCCGGGCTGTTGAAATTATCCAGCCGCGCATCGTCCTCGGCGCACTCCAGCGCCTGCAAGGGCCTCTGCCGCAGGATCCGTTGCAGGCTTCGCTCGCCCTCTGTCCACGCACGTTCCAACTGGGGCAGCAGCGCGCGTGGCAGCACGCTGAACATCGGTTGCCAGTACCCGCCCTGGCGTACCATGGCGGGCTGGTCGTGGGTCACCGCCAACTGGACCAGTGCTTCGACCAAGGCGCGATCCAGACGCGGCGCGTCGCAGGCCAGCAGGACCACCCAGGCATGCCTCGCAGCGTTCAGCCCGGCGATGACGCCCGCCAGCGGGCCAGGGTAATCCGCCTCGGCATCGGCCACGCACCGATCGGCATAGCCGGCATAGCGAGCGGCGTTGCGGTTGCAGGAAATCACCAGGTCATCGGTCAGCGGACGCACCACACGGTGCAGGTGCGCCACCAGCGGTTCGCCCTGCCACTCGACCAACCCCTTGTCACGTCCACCCATGCGCTGCCCGCGACCACCGGCCAGGATGAGCACTGAATAACGAGGCGAGGGCATGGGGCGGACTCCTGAGCGATGACTGCCCAGACCCTCCCACGCCTGGTTCGGCGTGTCCAGATCAGCGCTCATCGGGTGACGCCATCGAAGGTGCCGCGACGGGCTGGCGCCGCCGTGCCAGGCGCATCACCACCACGAAGAACACCGGCACGAAGACCACCGCCAGCGTGGCGCTGAGCATGCCGCCGATCACGCCGGTGCCGATCGCCTGCTGACTGGCCGACCCTGCACCGCTGGCGATGGCCAGGGGGACCACCCCGAGAATGAAGGCCAGCGAGGTCATCACGATCGGCCGCAGGCGCAGACGGGCCGCCTGAAGCGCCGCGTCGACCGGGCTGTGACCTTGGTCGAGCAGGTGCTTGGCGAACTCGATGATCAGAATGGCATTCTTCGCCGACAGGCCGATCAAGGTGATCAGGCCGACCTTGAAGAACACGTCGTTGGGCAGACCGCGCAGGCTGACGGCCAGCATCGCGCCAAGCATCCCGAGTGGAACCACCAGCAGGACCGCCGTGGGGATCGACCAGCTCTCGTACAGCGCCGCCAGGCACAGGAACACCACCAGCAGCGACAGCGCCATCAGCAGCGGTGCCTGGTTGCCCGACAGGCGCTCCTGCAACGACAAACCGGTCCACTCCAGGCCGACGCCCGCCGGCAACGCGGCCACCAGGCGTTCGATCTCGGCCATGGCCTGCCCGGAACTCACCCCGGCCACCGGTTCGCCGGAAATCGACACGGCCGGGTAGCCGTTGTACCGGGTCAACTGCACCGGTCCGCTGACCCAGCGCGCCTGGACGAACGCGGCCAGCGGCACCATCTGGCCGCTGGCGTTGCGCACGTGGATCTTCAGCAGGTCCTCGACTTGGCTGCGCTGGTCACCTTCGGCCTGCACCACCACCCGCTGCATGCGACCCTGGTTGGGGAAGTCGTTGACGTACGTCGAGCCGACCGCCGTGTCGAGCACCGTACCGATGTCGCTGAAGGCGATGCCCAGGGCGTTGGCCTGACGGCGGTCGATCTCCAGCTCGACCTGGGGGCTTTCGGCCAGCGATGCTTCACGCACGTTGGTCAGCAGCGCGTTGTCCCGGGCCTGCGCCAGCAAGCGGTCGCGGGCCTGCATCAACCCTTGGTAGCCCAGCCCGCCGCGGTCCTGCAGACGGAATTCGAAGCCGCCCGATTCGCCCAGCCCGTCGACCGGCGGGGGCAGCACCGAGAAGGCCACCGCGTCCTTGAGCTGGCCGAAGGCCTGGTTGGCACGGTCGGCGATGGCCTGGGCACCCTCCGCCGCGCCGCGTTCGGCCCAGTCCTTGAGGGTGGTGAACGCCAGCGCGGCGTTCTGGCCGCTGCCGGAGAAACTGAAGCCCAGGATCACCGTGGTGTTGCCCACCCCAGGCTCGCCTGCGTTGTGCGCCTCGATCTGCGCGGCCACCTGCTCGGTACGCAGGCGACTCGCGCCTGGCGGCAGCTGGATGTCGATGATGGTGTAGCCCTGGTCTTCGGTCGGCAGGAAGGCACTGGGCAACTGGCTGAAGCCATACCCCAGTACCGCAAGCAGCACGCCGTACGCCAGCAGGTAACGCCCGCTGCGCGCCAGCGCCTGACCGACCCAGCGCTGGTAGCCGCCGCTCATGCGCTCGAAGCCGCGGTTGAACGCGCCGAACAGGCCACCGCGGCGCTCATGGCTGCCGGCCGGAATCGGCTTGAGCAGGGTCGCGCACAGGGCCGGCGTGAGGCTCAGGGCCAGGAAGGCCGAGAACAGGATCGACACGGCCATGGACACTGAGAACTGCTGGTAGATGATCCCCACCGAGCCCTTCATGAAGGCCATCGGCAGGAACACCGCCACCAGCACCAGGGTGATGCCGATGATCGCCCCGCTGATCTGGCCCATGGCCTTGCGCGTCGCCTCCCGCGGGTCGAGGCCTTCCTCGGCCATGATGCGCTCGACGTTCTCCACCACCACGATGGCGTCGTCGACCAGGATGCCGATGGCCAGCACCATGCCGAACAGCGTTAGCACGTTGACCGAGAACCCCAGCGCCAGCATCAGGGCGAAGGTGCCGGCCAGGGCCACCGGCACCACCAGGGTGGGGATGAGCGTATAGCGCAGGTTCTGCAGGAACAGGTACATCACCGCGAACACCAGCACCATGGCTTCGAACAGGGTCATGATCACCTGCTTGATCGAGGCCTTGACGAAGGGCGAGGTGTCGTAGGGGATGTCGTAGGTCACGCCTTCCGGGAACTGGCGCGACAGCTGCTCGAGCGTCGCGCGCACCCGTGTCGCGGTGTCCATGGCATTGGCCCCGGGCGACAGTTGCACCGCGAAGGCGCTGGAGGGCTTGCCATTGAGGCGGGTGCCGTACTGGTATTCCTGGGCACCGATCTCGACGCGGGCGACATCCCCCAGGGTCACCACCGCACCGTCCGGGCTGGCCCGCAGGACGATGGCGGCGAACTCGGCCGGATCGCTCAACTGCCCCTTGACGATGACGTTGGCGGTGATTTCCTGGGTCGCCCGCCCGGGCAGATCGCCGATGCTGCCCGGTGCCACCTGGGCGTTCTGCGCGGTGATGGCATCGACCACGTCGGTGGGCGTCAGGCCCAGGCCGACCAGCTTGCGCGGGTCGATCCAGACCCGCATGGCGCGCTCCGAACCGTACAACTGCGCCTTGCCGACCCCTTCCAGGCGGCGCACCTCGTTCATCACGTTGCGCGCCAGGTAGTCGCTCAGGGCGATCTCGTCCAGGCGGCCGTCCTTGGAGGTCAGGGTCGCCAGCAGCAGGAAGCCCGTGGACACTTTCTCCACCTGCAGGCCTTGCTGGGTCACTGGGCGGGGCAGGCGTGACTCCACCACCTTCAACCGGTTCTGCACGTCGACCTGGGCCAGGTCAGGGTTAGTGCCGGGCGCGAAACTGACCTTGATGGTGGCACTGCCCAGGCTGCTCTGCGACTCGAAGTACAGCAGGTGGTCGGCGCCGTTGAGTTCCTGCTCGATCAGGCTGACCACGCTTTCGTCCAGGGTCGCCGCCGAGGCGCCCGGGTAGACGGCGTAGATCTCGATCTGTGGCGGCGCCACGTCGGGGTATTGGGCCACGGGCAACTGCGGCAGGGCCAGCGCACCGGCCAGCAGGATGAACAAGGCCACCACCCAGGCGAAGACCGGGCGGTCGATGAAGAAATGCGGCATGGCTCAGGTCCTCAGGGTGCGCTGGCGGCGGAGGCCGACGAGGTCGACTCGGGGGCGATCCGAACCGGGTCGCCGGGCTTGACGTGCTGCAGGCCCTCGACCACCACGCGCTCGCCGTCCGCCAGGCCCTCGAGCACCACCCAGCGATCGCCCTGGGCACTGCCCAGCACCAGGGTGCGCTCGCTGATCGTGTCGTCGGAGCCTACCACCAGCACTTTCGCAACCCCGGCGCTGTCGCGCAGGATCGCACGCTGCGCCACGCTCAGGCCCTGGGGCTGGACCGCCTGGGCCAGGCGCACGCGCACGTAGCCGCCGGGCAGCAGATCCAAGTCCGGGTTGGGAAAGACGCTGCGCAGGGTCACCTGCTGGGTGCTCGGGTCGACCCGCAGGTCGGTGAACAGCAGCGTGCCGCTGTGCGGGTAGACGCTGCCATCGGGCTGCACCAGCGTGACCGTGGCCGCCGCCTCGCCTGCCTGGCGCAGCTCGCCGGCACGCAGGGCCTGGCGCAGGGCGGTCAGCTCGCCGAGCGACTGGGTGACATCGGCATGGATCGGGTCGAGCTGCTGGATGATCGCCAGTGGCGTGGTTTCGCCCTGGCCGACCAGCGCGCCCTCGGTGACCTGGGCACGGCCGATGCGTCCGGCGATCGGGGCGGTGACGGTGGCATAGCCCAGGTTCAGCCGGGCCCGCTCCAGCGCGGCCTTGGCCTCGGCCACGGCCGCGTCCGCCTGCATCAGGGTGGCGCGGGCATTGTCGTATTCCTGTCGGCTGATCGCCTCGATCTCGCTCAGCTCACCATAGCGGCGTGCCTGCAGACGGGCCTGGTAACGCGTCGCCTCGGCGCGTTGGACGGCTGCCCGGGCGCTATCGAGGTCGGCCTTGAACGGCGCCGGGTCGATGCGGAACAGCACGTCGCCGGCCTTGACGTCGCTGCCCTCGCGGTACACCCGTTCAAGGACCACGCCGGCCACCCGTGCCCGTACCTCGGCGACCCGGGGGGCCAGCAGGCGACCGCTGAGTTCGCTGCTGATGGTCAGCGGCTGGGTGTGAAGGGTTTCGACGCGGACCTCGGCAGGCGGTGTAGGCGGCGCCGGTTGGGCAGCGTCGTCGCAACCGGTCAGCCACAGCAGGGCCGACAGGGCCAAGGTGCAGGTGCGCAAGGTGCAAGGCAAGGGCAACATAGAAGGGTCCGAAAAAGGGGCGTGCGAATCGCCGGACGACGCGGCGTGAAGGGTTACGGGCAAACGTGTGGCGGTGACCCTGCACGGCCTGCCCAGGCAACGGTGCCATGCTACGTCACTGCGCCCGGTCAGGCCTGTGAACCTCTGTAGGTCATGTGTGAAAAAGTGTGAAGAAACGTCCGGTGCAGCGGTAGGATTCTTTATTCTGCCTGCCCCGACGTCACGTGACCGCCACCATGCCCACATTGCTTCTGGTCGAGGACGACAGTGCGCTGTCCGAGCTGATCGCCCGTTACCTGCACCGCAACGGCTTCCAGGTTCGCTGCCTGGCGCGCGGCGACCAGGTGCTGGACGACGTGCGCCGGGATCCGCCCGACCTGGTCATTCTCGACCTGATGCTGCCGGGGCTCGATGGCCTGCAGGTCTGCCGCCAGCTGCGCCAGGCCTCGCAGACCCTGCCGATCCTCATGCTGACCGCCCAGGACGACAGCCACGACCAGGTGCTGGGCCTGGAACTGGGCGCCGACGACTACGTGACCAAGCCCTGCGAGCCACGCGTGCTGCTGGCGCGTGTGCGCACCTTGCTGCGCCGCAGCCGCTTCCATGAGCCCCGCCAGGACCCCACGCGCATCGCCATCGGCAGCCTGTGTCTGGACCTGACCGAACGCCAGGTGACGTGGGGCGGGGTGGCGGTGGAGCTGTCGCGGGGCGAGTTCGACCTGTTGGTGGTGCTGGCCCGACATGCCGGTGAAGTGCTCAGCCGGGATCGCATCCTCCAGCAGCTGCGCGGCATCGAGTTCAACGGCACCGACCGCTCGGTGGACGTGGCGATCTCCAAGCTGCGTCGCCGCTTCGACGACAATGCCGAAGAGGCGCGCAAGATCAAGACGGTGTGGGGCAAGGGCTACCTGTTCAGTCGCAGCGAGTGGGAGTGCTGACCGGCCATGTTCAAGCTGCTGGTGCGCCTGTACCTGTTGATCATCGTCGCCTATGCAGGGGCCTTGCTGCTGGTCCCCGAGGCGATCTTCGGCGCGTTCCAGGCGCGCTTCATGGCCTACAACCTGGACCAGGCCAAGGGCGTGCAGGCGTTGGTGGCCAGGCAGTTCAAGCAGGTGCCCGAAGCCCGGTGGCCGGAGGTCGAGCGGCAGCTGGCCGATGATTTCGCACCCTTGCAGCTGCACCTGATCCGGCGTGACCAGGCCGCCCTGTCGGCCACCGAGCGCGCGCGGCTGGACCAGGGACTGTTCACCGTGCGCATCGGTGAGTGGGGCTACTACGAGACGGTGCTGGCGCCGTTGAACGACACCTGGCTGGTGCGCCTGCATTCGCCGCCCGATCCCCTGGACATCAACCTGCTGTCCTGGGGCGTCACGGTGCTGATCGGCGCCGTGCTGCTCGGCGGGCTGCTGATCTGGGTCTGGCCACACTGGCGCGACCTGGAGCGGCTGAAGAACACCGCCCGACGCCTGGGTCGAGGGGAGTTGGCCGCGCGCACCGGGATCGGCGGACGTTCCAACATCGGCGAGCTGGCCGGCGTGTTCGACACCATGGCCAGCGACCTGGAGCGACACCTGAACCACCAGCGCGAACTGCTCGACGCCGTGTCCCACGAGCTGCGCACGCCCTTGGCGCGGCTGGACTTCGGCCTGGTGCTGCTGTTCGACGAAGTGCCTGCCAGCAGCCGCAAGCGCTTGCTGGAGATGGTCGGGCACGTGCGCGAGCTGGATGCGCTGGTGCTGGAGCTGCTGTCCTACAGCCGCCTGCACGACGCCGAGCAGGCGCGCGAACAGGTCGAGGTCGAGCTGCCGGCGTTTCTCGACAGCGTGCTCGGGGCCTACGCCGAGGAACTGGACAACCGCGGGGTACAGTGGGACGTGTGCCTGGGCGACGACCTGCGGCCCTTCGTGCTCGACCCTCGGCTGACCGCTCGCGCCGTGCAGAACCTGGTGCGCAACGCCATGCGCTACTGTGACCGCTACCTGCGCATCAGCCTGGCCCTGGACGCCGATGGCGCCTGTCGTCTGACGGTGGAGGACGATGGGATCGGCGTACCGACGCAGGAACGCGAACGGATCTTCCAGCCGTTCTACCGGCTCGACCGCAGCCGCGACCGCACCACGGGCGGCTTCGGCCTGGGCCTGGCGATCAGCCGACGGGCCATCGAAGGCCAGGGTGGGACCCTGAGCGTCGTGCCTTCGGCGCTCGGCGGCGCGTGCTTTTGCATCCGCCTGCCGGCGACCAGAGGCGCCGCACCGGCCTGACACGGCGTGCAAAGGTATTGACGCCCGGACGCGGCACAGGCTACCGTCCAGCCCATGAAGACCTTCACACCGTGCCACGCATCCGCCCTGATTATTACCGCCATCATTGGATTGGCGGGCTAGCGCGTACGTGCACCGAACCCGCCCTGGAGGCGGGTTCTTCGACTGACTCCCGGGCTTACGACACGACCAGGAGTCATCGATGACCTGCTTCGGCACCCCGCCTTCCGTTCCCGATCCCGTCCGCCAACTGCTGTCGGAACAGGTCCGTCGCATCCTCGCCGCCCCGGTCTACGACATCGCCCACGAGACGCCACTGCACCCCGCGCCGGCCTTGTCGGCGCGTCTGGGCAATCAGGTGCTGCTCAAGCGCGAAGACCTGCAACCGACATTCTCCTTCAAGATCCGTGGCGCCTACACGCGACTGTCACGCCTGACCCCTGAGCAGCGGGCACGGGGTGTGATCACCGCGTCCGCCGGCAACCATGCGCAAGGCGTCGCACTGGCGGCCCGGCACCTGGGGATGCAGGCCTGCATCGTCATGCCGACCACCACCCCCGAACTGAAGATCGAGGGTGTACGTTCACGTGGCGGGCAGGTGGTGCTGCACGGCGAGAGCTTCCCCCAGGCGCTGGCTCATGCCCTGACTCTGGCCGAGCGGCAGGGCGCGACCTTCGTGCCGCCGTTCGATGACCCGGACGTGATCGCCGGGCAGGGCACCGTGGCGATGGAAATCCTGCGCCAGCAGCCTGGCGCCCTGGACGCGATCTTCGTGCCGGTCGGCGGTGGCGGGCTGATCGCGGGCATCGCCGCCTACGTGAAGTACCTGCGCCCGCAGGTCAAGGTCATCGGGGTCGAACCGCACGATGCCAATTGCCTGCAGGCGGCGCTGGCCGCTGGCGAGCGGGTGATCCTGCCCCAGGTCGGCACGTTCGCCGACGGTGTCGCGGTGGCCCAGGTGGGCGCGCATTGCTTCGACCTGTGCCGGCATTTCGTCGATGAGGTCATCACCGTGGGCAGCGACGAGCTGTGCGCGGCGATCAAGGACATCTACGACGACACCCGCTCGATCACCGAGCCGTCCGGTGCGTTGGCGGTGGCCGGGATCAAGCGCTACGTGGCGCGCGAAGGCCTCCGTGGGCAGACCTTGGTGGCCATCGATTCAGGGGCCAACATCAATTTCGACCGGCTGCGCCACGTGGCCGAGCGGGCCGAACTGGGCGAGCAGCGTGAAGCGGTCATCGCCGTCACCGTACCCGAGCGACCAGGTAGCTTCCGCGCCTTCTGCCAGGCGCTGGGCCATCGCCAGATCACCGAATTCAACTACCGGTACCACCCTGGCAAGGAGGCCCGGCTGTTCGTCGGGGTTCAGACCCATCCCCAGCACGATCCACGTGAGCGTCTGCTCGAGACCCTGCGCGACGGCGGCTACGAGGCACTGGACCTGACCGACAACGAGCTGGCCAAGCTGCACGTGCGCCATACCGTGGGCGGGCATGCTGCGCCGGGCGCGTCCGAGCGCGTGCTGCGCTTCGAGTTTCCCGAACGACCCGGGGCCTTGCTGGGGTTTCTGGAGCACCTGGGCAGGCGCTGGAACATCAGCCTGTTCCACTACCGCAACCACGGCGCGGCGCAGGCCCGGGTGTTCGTGGCACTGGAGGTGCCGGAGGATGAACAGGCGGGCCTGCCGGCAGCCTTGGTGGACATGGGGTACGACTACTGGGATGAGACGGACAACCCGGCGTACCGGTTGTTTTTGGGGTAGTGGTCGGTAGGCGAAGGGGCGTTGAAGAGGGTGGTGTCGGGGATTGTTCGGTTTGCAATGATGCCCATCAGGTGAGCGCCATGGATCGCAGCGTTGACCTGACAGATGAACGTGGCGGGTTTCGTGGGCCTTGCAGGCCCACACGACCAGGCACGCTTTTTGTTCGGGTCGATACGACCCAGACAGCCACGCCCGACTCACCGCTCGCGCATGAAGAACCCCGCCACGAACCGGCGAAACGTCTCCAGGCTCTTGAAATCCGCGTAGCGCTTGAAGTGTTCGCTGTCCGGCTCCGGGCCGATCGGTTGCTCCAGCAGCGACACCGACAGCACCCGATCCTGGTCGGAGGTCAGCACCAGCTCGTCCATCACCGCCGCGCCGATCACCGGGCGACGCATCTGCACCTTGACCCCTTTGCTGGCCATCCAGTCGATCAACGACACCAAGGCCTTGAGCGGCTCGCGCTCTTCGTCGCGGTAGACCGGGAACAGGTGCCCACGCGACAGCATCGGCACACTGGCGACATGGATCACTTCGTAATACTGGCTGCCCGCCGTCGCGGGCGAATACACCGCCAGGGCCAGCAACGGGCCGGCGGTACGCGCGCCACCCCAGAACAGGTGGTGACCCTGCACGTCGAAACCGGTCTCGTCACGGGTGGTGAGCACTTTGCGCGCCTTGACCGTCTCGACGCGATCGAGCAGCAGGCCATGTCGCCGCGCGTTGCCGAATACCGTGGCCTCACGCAAGCGGGCCTTGAGCATCATCATGTGCTTCATGTCCAGGCGGGTTTCCAGGTAGTTGCTGGCCGGCACCCGCTCGATCAGGGGGTAGCGCGCCGCGACCCGGCGCAGTTCGGCGAACTGTCCCGTCAGGTCGCGCTTGAGGTGGGTGGCGTAGAGGTTCAGGCCGCTGGCCTCGATCCAGGTCAGCAGCAGCGACAGCAGGCGCTGGGGGTCACGCCGTTCGCCAGAGTCGGTGCCTGCCAGGGTGGCGTCGACCGCCGAGGCACCGAACGGGCCGATCAGCCGCAAGGGCGTGTCGGGTGGCAGCCAGGCGGCCGGTGCCGAGGTCAGGAGAGCACGCTCGGCCTCTTCGCGCGCCTCCTTGGTGAAGGGACAGCCGATCTCGTGATCGGGCGTGCCGGGGTTGTTCTTCAGGAACAGGGTACCGGTGTGCCCGTTGAGCGTGACGTTGAGCACGGGCGATTCGTCGGCCCGGCAATCGCAGGCCAGCCAATGGCCTGCACTGCGCACCTTCATCAGCCACTGGTTGGCCTGCAGTACCCTGGGCCCGCTCAGCGTACCGGCAGCGAATCCGGCCAGCAGGTCTTCTTCGGCCAGTGTCAGGCTACGGACCGGGTCGCCGCTCTTTTCGATGATCCGCATGCCATGCTCCGCGCCAATCGCCCAGGGGGTTCCCAGGCTCCCAGCAAAACTACCCGGCCTTGCCCGGCCATGTCCAGGCGCGCAGCAGTGACAGGCGCGCGGGCCTGGGCGTGGCGCCGAGCTGGCCATAGCCGAGCGCCGGCACACCGTCCAGGTGACGCCTGAGCAACTGGCTCAGCGATATCCCCGGCGCCAGGTACTCGTCGCCGAAGTCGTCATGCCCCAGGGCCGTGGGATGCGCCACCACTTCCAGTACCCCCTGGGCGAAGACCTGGCCCGAAGCCAGGTCGGCCGGCGTGCAGACCTGGTCGGCGGTCACCCCGCACACGTGCTTCAGACGCCGGTTGAGCAGCGTCTTGAACGCCCGCTTGACGATCCCGATGTTGCTGCCGACGTTGCGCGCCAGGCGAATCGGTACCCCCTGTTCGCGGGCGAAGCGGGCAACGATGGCGCCGATCGGCCAGAGGTTGTGCACGTGCTGGTGCGAGTCGATGTGGCTAGGCACCAGTCCGTGGTCCAGGCAGTGCTGCCATTGGGCGCGCAGTTCGTCGAGCACCGCGGCGCGCTCGCGGGCGCTCAGGCGCAGCGCGTTGCGGCGCACGCACAGGTCCAGCTCACCGTCGGCCGTGCAGAACCGTGGCTCATCGAGCAAGGCCCGGCCCAGCGGACGGCCGTAGGTCAGGTTGAAGTGCAGCCCGATCCGGCCATGCAGGGCGGGCTGCTGCGCCAGCACGCAGGCTGCGGCGAAGGCCGGCATGTTGGCCATGGCCGTGGCCGAGCTGATCACGCCGCGTTGAAACGCATGCAGGATGATGGCATTGGTGGGCGCATCGAGCCCAAAATCGTCAGCGTTGACGATGACCAGAGACGGCATTCGGTCCTTCCTTGGCAGGGGTGGGAGAGGGCGTGGGTAGCGGTGGGACGGCCTTGCGTCGTGCCAGGTGCGGCTTGAGCCAGCGCCAGCCGCGCAGGGCGGCGCCCAGCAGCAGCCCGTCGAGGCGCCAGCTGTAGCAGCTCAGGCGCCACTGATCGACCTGGCCGGTCATGCGCTCGTGCAACTGGTGGCTGGAGTTGGCCAGGCTGACCCGCGAGGCATCGACCCATTCCCAGCCGGCGTCCAGCCCCCAGTGGATGAACTCTTCGAGCAGCACGCGGCCACTGCCCAGGTCGCGGTGTTCTGGCACGAACGCCAGGTTGTAGTCGTAGACCCGCCCGCGTTCGAGCAGCCCCAGGCGGTAACTGATGCAGCGCCCGTCGAGTTCGAGCAGCACCAGGCAGACCAGGCCCTCGTGGGCCAGGGCGCTGAACGCCTGGTACATCCATTGACGACGCTGCGCTCCGGAGAAGATGCCGACCTCATCGTCGCCCTTCCAGCTGACGGTTTCGACGGCGCTCACTGCGTCGAGCAGGGCCTCGATGGTATCTGGGCAGGCGATCACCCGGCGCACGGTGGCGCCGCAGGCCTGGATGCGCTTGCGCGCGCGGCGCAGTTTGTAGCGCGGGTCGCCACTGACCTCCTGGCGATCGGCGTCGCTGATCCGGTGCACTGGCACCTGGCAGGTCAGGCGCCGCTCGAAGGTCGAACTGCGCGCAGCCCAGGTCGCCAGCCAACTGCGGTGCGGCGTGCCATCGGTCACTTCGCTCAGGCGCAGCAGGGCATGGGGCAGGTGCTTGCGGATCGCCTGCAACACGTGCCCGGCCAGCGTCGGCGGCAGATCGATCAGCAAGGCGATGCGGTCGCTCAAGGGGTGCCCCAGGTGCTGCACCACGGGCACCGACAGCGGCCCGGCCCGCTCCTGCTCGCGCACCAGCGGCAGGCACAGGCACAGGCGGTCGTGCCAGTACCCCAGCAGGATCTGCAGCCGTTGGCCCGGCTGCAGGGCGTCTTCGGCCGCTCGCAGCCAGCCGAGGTGGTTGAACGGGGTGCTGTCAGGCAGGCGCTGACGCAATTGCTCGTACTCGTCAGTAGGAAACGCGGCATCGTGCAGCGAGTCGCACCAGGTCAGTCGCAGGTTCATGTCAAAGCGCCTCGACGGTGGAAGAGTGGGGGCCACGGGCGGCAGGTGAGGACGGTCATGGCGTGCTCCAGGACAGCGCGAACACCGCCTGCGCAGGCAGCTCGAAGTGCAGCTGATCGCCCTCGCAGCGCGGCGTGGTTTCACGGACCTGCGCATCGGCGCCGAACAGCGCCAGGCGTGCGGCCGGGCAGCCCACCGCCACCAGGCTGATCCGCTGCAGGCGCTCGGCCTTGTTCACGCCCAGCACTGTGCGCTGCTGGTCGCGGGCCAGGCCCAAGGCATCGACTTCGAAGGCATCGTTGTCCAGCGCCATCACCTGGTCGAGCCAGTGACGGGCGATGAACTGCTGGACCTGGCCCACGGGCTTGAGGCTGACCCCGGCAGGCGAGCGGACCGCCAGCATGCCCTTCGGCCAGCCGGGCTCGTCAGCCAGGTGGAACCAGTTGAGCATGTCCAGCAGGCCGTCGGCCGAGGCATTGATCACCACCGAGGTCCACCAGAGCGCCGCGTACTGAGTGTTCTGGTCATACGGGCTGAGGCTGGCGCCGCTGGAAATATTGGTCTGGTCGAGCAGCAGCGCCTTGCGCGGACGCCCTTGGGCATCCCGCCCGACCAGGTCGGCGGCGTGCTGGACGCTGTCCCGGTAGCGCCGTGTGGCCAGCAGGTCGCGGACCATCCATTCGTGCCAGGCGAGCGCGTCGATGCGGGCCTCGTGGGCCGCCAGCAGCCGGCGTGCCCAGTCGATGCCGCGGCGTGTCCGGGCCTGCTCGACGAAGGGGCCGTCCAGCAGCCGCGAGGAGGCGGGCATGGCGATGCGTACCCCGGCTTCGCGCGCCCCGGGACGCTGCTGCACGCGCTCGGCCAGGGTCTGGAAATACGCCTCGAAGGCTTCGAAGCTGCGGTAGTTGAGGTTCGGCTCGTCGGCGAAGGCCAGGTAGTGCAGGCCACCGCCGCCGCGTGTGCGGGTGGCGTCCAGCCAGGCATCCAGACCGGCCAGGGTGGTGCGATCGGCCGACAGCTCGGCTACCCGGCCGCGCGCGGCGAGCAGGGTGATGTCGTGACGGATGCCGAAACGCTTGAGGTAGAGGTCGCGCCAACGGTCCTCGTAGTGGGGGCGCTCGGCCATGATGTCGACCAGGCTGTAGAAGCCGCCCGCCGTCGGCGCCAGGGCGTCGAGCGCTGCGTGCGCCACCGGCGGCAAGGGTTCATAGGGCAGGGCGACGCCCAGGTCCGGCGTGTGGCCCAGCACGGTGCCACGCCAGGTCAGGTGCACCTCGCCGTCGGCAGGTGCCAGGGGCCGGGCGTGGGTCGCCGCGGCTTCGGGGGTCTGGGCGAACAGGTTGTCGCTGCCGTCGAGCCAGAACGCCGTCTTGCCTTGGCCGATCACCGTCAGGCGCCAGGTTTCGTCGTGCGCGCTGACCGGCAGCGGCAACCGATCGAATTGCCAGTAGCGTGGGTAGGTGTTGAGCCACAGGCGCAGGCTGCGTCCGTCGCTCAGGCGCTCGGCCAGCACGGCCCGGGCCCCCCCGTGGTACTTGCCGCCCAGCACGGCCTGCTGGCCGGCCGCGACCTGGGCATACCAGACCGGTGCGGTCCGGGTGTCCAGGCTGAAATGCACCTTGGCCGGGGCCAGCTGCGCCACGGTGCTGTCGTCGTGGCTGATCTGGTAGCGGCGGAAACTGTAGCCGGGCACTTCCAGGCGATAAGGTCCCTGACCTGGGGTAATCGGCCAGCTCAACTCGCCGCGCGGCTGGTCGGCGGCGATGTCCTGCTGGGCCACCAGACGGCCGCGACCGTCGAGCAGGTACAGCTGCTCGGCGTTGGCGCGAGCCTGCCAGGCCGGACGCCAGGTGATGCGCAGGGTGTCGGCCTGACGGGGCGTCAGGTACAGGCTGGCGTCGCGCACGCCGTCCCAGGTCAGCGCCTGGGCACCGAGCGGCAGGGCCAGCAGGCAGGCCAGCAGCCACGGCCTCATGCCGGACGCCCCTGTAGCATCTGGCGCAGGGGCGCGTAGTCGCTCGGCAGCACGATCAGGGTCTGCCACACTGGCACCTTGCCCAGGCGGCAGTAGACCACCAGCATCCAGCCGGTCACCAGCAGGTAGCACGTCGAGGTGGCGACGGCCGCGCCGAGGATGCCGTAGGCCGGGATCAGAATGACGTTGAGCAACAGGTTGAGCACGGCCGCCGTGCCCATGATCAGTGACACCGTGCCCGGCTTGTTCTTGCCCAGCAAGTCCAGGCGCAGGATGCTCGTGTAGCACATGGCGAACATGCCCGGCAGCAGGGCCAGCAGGGCCGGGTAGGCCGGTTCGAACTCGGCGCCGAACAGCGTGACGATCAGCCACTTGCCGATCAGCGCCATGCTCAAGCAGGCCCCCAGCATCACCGTGCCGGTCAGGCGCAGGGCGATCGGCGTCAGCTTGCGCATGTTCTCGTCCTGCTGCAGCAGGCGCTTCATCAAGGGCGTGGTGACCGCCTCGGGCACGATCAGCAGCAGCTCGGCGGCGGCGCTGGCCATGGCGTAGTGGCCCACGGCAGTGCTGCCGATCAGCGCGCCGATGAACAGGTAGTCCGAGCGCAGGATGATCTGCTGGAAGATCACGTCCGGGTGGCTGCGGGCGCTGTAGGTCAGCAGTTCGCGCTGGCCGGCGCGGTCCCAGCACAGGCGCAGCGAGTGCGACCGGGACAACCACCACAGCCCCAGGGCCAGTACCACCGCCAAGCCCATCAGCCAGCTGATCAGCGCCGCTTCCAGGGCCTGGCCACCCCACATCCAGAACATCGCCAGGAACAGCAGCAGCGGGGCCAACGACTCGGCCAGGCGCAAGGCGTTGAAGGCATCGACGTTGCCGCTGGCGTTGTGCAGGTTCAGCAGGCCGCTCTTGAGCACGGTCATCGGCACGGCGATCAGCAGCAGCCAGGCCAGCAGGCCCAACTGCAGGGTGACTTCGAGGTCGGTGGCGAACTCACGCACCAGGGCCACGCAGAACAGCGTGAGCAACAGGGCCAGCAGGCACCCGTAGACCAGCACCTGGGTCAGCAGCAGGCCCATCGAGCGCTGCTTGGCCGCCTGGTAGCTGACGGCGCTGTTGAGCCCACCGCTGGTGACGGCGCTGATCATTTCCGGCAGCGAGCTGAGCAGGGCGAACAGGCCTCGCTCGCTCGGGCCAAGGATCCGTGCCAACAGGATGTTGCGTAGCAGGCGCAACGCGATCATCGCCAGCTTGGTGCCAACGCTCAGCACCAAGTGACGCACATAACTGTTACCGCTCATGGCCGGTTCCCTCGACTGATGCGCCAGGCCAGCAACGCTGGACGACTGGCATTGTGTTGACTGACCCCGATGCGTGGCAGCGCCAGTGGGTCGTCATGGGGCTGGCAGACGCCGATGCGTGTGCTCAAGGCCCAGGGGTAGGCGTGTTTGGCGACGTGGGCACGGACCCGCGCGTCATGGTCGCCATTGGGGTAGCAATACACGGGCAGCGGCGCCTGGCAGCCGGCGCGCAGGGCGTCATGACTGCGGCGCAGCTCCTCGTCCAGCGCAGCGTCGTCGAGCAGCGGCAGCAGGGCATGGCTGGCACCGTGGGGGCCGAAGCGCACCAACCCGGAATCCTCCATTTCGCGTACCTGCTGCCAGTCCATGGCCTGGGGCAGGGACTCCGGTGGGCAGACGTCGGTCAGCAGGTGCAAAGCCTGCGGGCTGAGGGTCTTGAGGCTTTGCAGGTAGCGCGCCAGCAACAGACTGCGCGCGGCGGGCTGGGCATACAAAAAGTAATTCACCGGCAGGGGGCGGCCGAGTTGGCGCAGTTGTTCGATCAACCGATAGCGTGGCGCTTCGCCGTGGCTGCCCCACAGGGTCTCGCCGACGCTTTCCCACCAGAACCGCTGACGGCTGCCGATGTAGTCGGTGGACAGGAAGATGCTCGCCGGCACCTGGTGCTTGACCAGCAGCGGGAAGGCGTTGGAGGCATTGTCGCGCCAGCCGTCGTCGAAGGTCAGGGCCACCCGCGGGCGGACCGGCCGGTCGGCCTGCCCGCGCCCTTGCAGCAGGTCCATCAGGCTGATGCAGTCGAAGTGACGCGACAGCCAGCCGAGCAGGCTGTCGAAGGTGGCCTGGCCGATGCACAGCTCGTTGCGGTGCGGCAGGGCCGCGCTGGCATCGTCGGGCAGCACCCGATGCAACATGAGGATCACGCCATTGTGCTGCAGGGTCTTGCGGCCGGACGGGGAGTGGAAATACAACCATCCGCTGGCCTGTTTGAGCAACGTCTTGAGCGGCATGTCCTGGCCTCAACGGTTTTGGTTCGGGTTCCACTGGCTGTAGCTGTGCCCGCGCAGGAACTGCCACAGGCCCACGCTCATGCCCGCCAGGGTCACCAGCAGGAACGCCGCCAGGCGAAATGGCTTGGGCAGGCGCCGACGCACGTCGAGCAGGCCGAGGACCGCCACGCCGTAACCGAGCAACTGAGCCACCAGCATCCAGCGGAACAGGCCCGGCTCCAGCGCCAGCCAGAGGTTGGCCAGCAGCAGCGGCAGCAACAGCACCGGTGCCAGACGGCGGATCAGCTTGTGGCTGATCAAGGCGATGGCGTACAGGCCATGACGTACCGGGTTGAGCAGCTCGCGGCGCGCCGCCAGGCTCAACAGACCGCCGACGGTGACCCGCTGGCGACGGCGAAACTGCTTGTCCGCCTCATCCACCCCCTGGTCGAGCACGATGGCCTCGGGGACGTAGACGATGCGTTTGCCGGCAGCCGGCGCGCAGGTGCTGATGAAGAAGTCGTCGTTGACCTGCTTGGGCACCGCCTGGTACAGCGTACGGCGCAGCGCCAGCAGTGCCCCGTCGGCCGAGACCATGCAGCCGGTGCGGTTTTCCACCTTGCGCACCCAGGCTTCGTAGTGTCGGTAGAGGCTGTCGCCCAGGCTCAGGCCCTTGCCGACCACCGGGATGATCATGTGCCCGGCGCTGGCGCCGACCTCAGGGTCGGCGAACGGCGCCAGCAGCAGGCCCAGGGTGTCGTCGGCCCATTGGTTGTCGGCGTCGGTGAAGACCAGCAGCTCGCCACGGCTGACTTCGACCCCGGCATTGAGCACGCCGGCCTTGCCCAGGCGCGGCAGGTCGAGCACTTCCACGCGCGGGTCGCCCAGGCTGCGTGCCAGCTGCACCGTGGCATCGGTCGAGCCGTCGCTGACCACCACCACCTGCAGGTCGGCGGCCTGATAGTCCTGGCGCAGCACACTGCGCAGCTTGTCGACGATGTGGCGCGCTTCGTTGTGCGCGGCGATCACCACGCTGACCCGTTGCGGCGCGAGCGGGCTCAGGCGGCGGCGCGGGAAGCACGGCGCGGCCAAGGTCAGTAGCACGGGGTAGCCGATCCAGGCATACACAGGCAGCAGCAGGCACATCCAGAATACGAGTTCAGCCACGAGCGGGCCTCCTTGCGGTGCGGTTGAACAGGCTGAGCACGAAGGCCGCGCCCGCCAGGTGCAGACGGATCCAGTGCAACCCCCACAGTTGCAACACGAACAGGGGGTCGCGGTGTTTGAGGCTCTGGCGCAGGCTCAGCGCCAGGGCGGGCAGGGCGCCGAGCGCGAGCAGGGCCAGCGCCAGGCCGACATGGCCGGCCGACGACAGGGCCAGGATCAATGCATCGATCAGCCAGATGCCCAGCGACAGCAGCGGGAAACGCAACAGGCGCAGGCTGGCACCGTGGCTGCGCAGCAAGGCCAGGTGGCTGCCCTGGCGCCACAGCTCCTTGCCGACCCATTCCGACCAGCTGCCCTCGAAGCCCCAGTGCAGCACGACCGGCGCACGCACGGCGCGCAGGCGTGCACCGGCCGCCTGCAGGCGCAGGGTGAAGTCCTTGTCCTCACCGGTACGCAGGCGCTCGTCGAAACCGCCGACCGCCTCGAACCAGGTGCGGCGCATCAACAGGTTCGGCGTCGGCAACCAGTGGCTGTCCTGTACCGTCGCACCGGCCCGCAGGGTGCGCCGCTGCCAGGCATAGGCGAACCAGGGCGCCTGGCGCGGCGTATCGCAGTCCAGGGCGAACACGTCGCCTTCGCCGCGTCGGTGCAGCGCCAGCAGGCGCTGCAGCCAGTCGCCCGGCACTTCGATGTCGGCATCGAGAAACGCCAGCCAGTCGCCCCGGCTGGCCTGGGCACCGCGGTTGCGCAAGGCGCCGATCGACAGGCCGGGAACGCTCAGCACCCGCGCACCGTGCTGGCGCGCCAGCTGCGGGCCCTCGTCACTGGAGCCGTTGTCCACCACCACCAGCTCGCAGCGCAGCCCGGCCACCGTGGCGGCATGACGGGCGGCCTGGAGGGTACGCACGATGTGCCGTGCTTCGTTGAACATCGGGATCACGAGGCTGATCAGTTGCACGGGGCGACCTCCTGTCGACGGGGTTCGGCAGCCTGGCGGACCAGGACGCTGGACAGCGCCAGCATCAGCCACAGGTACTTGTGGTTGTAGGCGGTCAGGAACATCAGGAAGATGCCCATGGCCATCATGCTCATGGTCAGGTGCGTCATCAGGTCGGCGTTCTCTTGGTCACCCCGAGCCAGCGACAGTCGCCGTGCGTGCCAGAAATTGCGGATGGCCAGCAGCACCATGCCGACGAACAGCAGCCCGGCCGGCACGCCGGTTTCGCTGGTCACCTGCAAATAGGTGTTGTGCGCGGCACGGTACAGCTCGGCAGCCTTGTTGCTCGGGGCGAAGGCCACGGCATAGCCACTGCGGGCATAGTGCAGCGGGAAGGTGCCGGGCCCAGTGCCCAGCACCGGACTGTGGGCGATCATCGAACGGCCGACCAAGAGGTACGAGGCGCGGCGCCCGAGCGATTCGTCCTTGTGGGCGTTGACGCCCCCCTTGAGCAGCATCAGCGACTGGATCCGCGCGGCATAGCCCTCGGGCATCAGCGCCGCCCCGGCCGGGATCAGCACCGCCAGGCCGAGCATGGCGAAACCCAGGTGCCGCGGCCGGATGCGCGCCACCTGCTCGCGGTAGTGCACCAGCAGGATGCCCAGGCTCGCCAGCATCACGACCAGCCCCGAACGCGACTCGGTCTTGGTGATGCCCGCCAACAACAGCAGGCAGCAGCCGATCCAGAACAGCCGCAGCGGCAGCCAGCGGGTCTTGATCGCCAGCCACAGGGCCAGGGGCATGGCGAAGGTGATCAGCAGGGCGAAGTTGTTCGGGTCGAGCGAGGCCGAGGCGCGGCCGCCCTGCTGGTACTTGGCCATGAACAGGGCGAACAGGCAGCTGATGCACACCGTGACGGTGACCAACCGGGCCAGCATCGGCAGGCTCAGCTCGCGTGCCACCAGCAGGGTGATGCCGAAGACGATCAGGCCCACGCTGATCTCGCGCAGGTGCGCCAGCGACATCGGCAGCAGGTCGCTGGTCCACAGGCTCAGCAGGTACAGCGCCAGGAAGGGCAGCAGCAGCCGCCACTGGTTGCTGGCCAGACGGCTGGCAGGCAGTTGGCGCACGGCCAGTTGCAGGGTGAGGATCAGGATCATGCCCACGCCGACCAGCTTGGCGCCGGACAGCAGCTTGTCCTTGAGGATGCCTTCCAACGGGACCAGCGCGGCGATCGCCAGCAGCCCCCAGGCCGGCTTGCGGTACAGCACCAGGGTGCCCGCCAGGCCCAGGACCGCGCCCGGCGCCAGGGCCGGGTACGGGCTGGCCAACAGGCCGAGGCTGACCAGGGCCACCAGGCCGACCAGCGACAGAGGGATGATCATGCCAGGGCCTCCCGTGCGGCCAGCCGGTATACCTGCGCCCATTGGTGCGCCAGGGTCGGCAGGTGGAAGTGCTCGCGTTGGGTCTGACGGGCGCGGGCCACCAGTTCCTCGGCCTGGGCCGGGTCGTCCAGCAGGGCCTGGAGCTGCTGGCCCAGGTCGTGGGTGTCCAGCGGGGTGGCCAACAGCCCACTGTGCCCGTGGCGGATCACGTCAGGCACGCCGCCGACCGAGAACGCCACCACCGGCACGCCGTCCTGCATGGCTTCGAGCAGGATCATCGGCGTGCCTTCGGTGCGCGAGCTGATCACCAGCGCATCGAGGCGTGCCATCCAGCGCCGCATGTCGGCCTGGAACCCGGGCAGGCTGATGCGTTCGGTCAGCCCGGCGGCATCGATGCGCGCCTGCAGGGCCGCCCGTTCCGGGCCGTCGCCGAGCATCACCGCGCGTACGCGGGGCTCGCGCTGGCACAGCGGGATCAGCGTGTCGAGAAACAGGTCAGGGCCCTTTTCGCTGCTCAAGCGTCCGACGAAGCCGGCCAGCCAGTGGGCATGGCCGTTGCTGCGCGGGGTGGCGCCTTGCGGCTCGGGCAGGCCGTTGCGGATCACCTGCAGCTTGCCGGCAGCCACGCCCGCCTGCCGGTGCAGACGCTCGATGCTGTCGGCCACGCAGACCACCTGATCGACCGTCGGGGTGCGGCACAGCTGCAGGCTCAGCCAGGTGTAGAAGCGCTGCTTGCGGCTGCGCGGGGTGAACCCGTGCTGGGTGACGACCATCGGCAGGCGCCACAGCGTGGCGCCGACCCAACCCAGCAACAGCCCCTTGAAATTATGGCTGTTGAGCAGCGGGCGCTGGCGGCGTTCGTGCGCCAGTAACCGCAGCAGCGCGGCCAGGTTCGGGCAGCTCTGGCACTCGATGCCGGCCTGGCGAAAGCGCGTCAGCAGGGCCGGTGGCGCGCCGAGGAACAGCACCCGGTGCCGTCCTGGCGTGGCCTGGCAGTGGTCGAGCAGCATGCGTTCGGCGCCGTAGAAGCCGCCGCTGTTGAGCAGGTGCAGGACCGTGCGTGGCGCAGTGGGCGCGGCGGCGTTCAATGCCGCACCCAGTGCATCAGGCGTGGCAGGCTCCAGCGACGGTGCGGGTTGGCCAGGGCCGGTGTGTGCTCGTTGATCACCAGCAGGACGGGCAGGCCCAGTTGCTGGCCGATCTGTGCGGGGTGCTTGAAGCGGTGGTCGAAGAATTCCTTGACGTAGACCACGGCAATGGCCAACAGCAGACCGGTGAGCAGGCCGAACGGGATGATCAGCCCCGGCTTGGGAAACGCTGCACTGGCCGGCTCGTACGGCGCGCTGAGGATCCGGGCGTTGGACTGGCTGCCGTCGAGCAGGCCCTGGCCGCGGCTTTCTTCGTAGCGCTGGGCGTAGGTCGAGAAGGCGCGGTGCAGCGCTTCGATCTCGGTGTCGAGCTGGCGCGTCTGGCTCTGGGTCTCGCGCAGTTGGTGGATGCGCGCGGTGTACTCGGCGATGCGCGCGGACTTCTGGTCGATCACCTGCTGAGTCACTGCCAGGTCCTGGGTGCGCTCGCGGATGCGGTTGTCGACCACCTTGAGCAGCTGGCTGCGGGTAGCGTTGAGCTGCTCGCGTTGCAGCAGCATCGGGTCGGAACCGGCCTGGAAGATGGCCAGGTCGCTGCTGTAGCGGGTCATCTGGTTGGTCAGCTGTTCGCCAAGCTGCTTGATCTCACGGTCTTCCAGCGCCAGGTTGTCCACGGTGGTGACGAAGGTGTACGGGAAGCTGTAGTCGGCGAGCTTGGCCGAGTTGGCCGCGGCGCGGCTGGCCTTGAGGTAGTCCAGCCACTGCTGGTTCTGCAGCAGACGGTCGCGGGCCGCGTTGAGCGCCTGTTCCTCGGTGTTGATGGCGTTGAGGCGGAAGGTCATCTCTTCGCGAGGGTCGGACGAGCTGATCGCTTCGAGCAGGTTCAGGCGCTGGGTCTCCAGTTCGCCCAGGCGGGTCTGGTAGTGCAGCTTCTTCTGCTGGTAAAAGGCCTCCGGCAGTTCGTTGGATTGCAGGTCCTGGCGGTTCTTCAGGAAGTTCTCCAGCAGGCGGCCGAGGAACACCGTGCCCAGGTGCGCATCCTTGGCCGAGTAGTTCAGCGAGATCACGTTCGAGCCGGGCAGGGCGGCGATGTCGAGCTTGCTCAGCGCCTCGTCGGTCAGGCCGTCGAGTTCGCTGTCGCGTGGCACCGCGTCTTCGTCGGCGAACAGCGCCAGCACGGGCTCTATCACGTGCTGGCGCACGGGCGTGAGCAGGTGGTCACGCACCCAGCTCGGCTCAGGCTGGTAATAGCCCTCGGCGCGCAGCTGGCTGATGGTCTCGCGGATCAGTGTCGGCGAGCGCAGGATGTTGCTCTCGGTTTCCATGTCCGCCAGGCTCGGCGGGATGAAGGTGTCGGCCTGCTGACCCAGGGCCGAGCTGGTGTCGCTCTGCGAGAGCTTCTTGGACTGCACGATGACCTGCGCAGGGATGTCGTAGCGTGCGCTGAGCACGAACGGCAAGATCAGGGCGAACACGGCGAAGACCAGGAAAATGCGCTTCACCCACTGCTGGTTGGCGAAGAAGATCCTGAAGAACTCGTGTACGTAGTTCTCTTTGGGCTGGGTAATCATGAACATGTCCCTGGTCAATTGCCGATGCTGTTCTTGTTGTCAGCGCGATAGCTGAAGCCGAAGTTGACGCCCTGGAACAGCACCACGTCGGCCAGTTGGCGGCTCAGTTCGCCGGCGCTGGCCAGAGCGGTCTTGGGCACGTAGAGCATGTCTTCCGGTTGCAGGTAGGCGATCTGCGCGCCGCTGCCGTCGAGGGCCTTGTCGACGTCGTAGTGCACGGCCTGCACGTGGTTGCCGGTGCGACGCATGATCACCACCGAGCCGAGCTTGGCCTTGAGGGTCGGGCCACGGGCCAGGGTCAGGGCCTCGAGCACCGACACCGGACGGCGGATCGGGAACGACCCCGGCTGGGCGACTTCGCCGAGCACGTAGATCTCGTTGGCAGCGGTGGCCTTGAGCAGCACGTCGACGGTCATCCGGCCGGGCAGGTTGGCGTAGCGCTGGTTGAGGTGGTCGCGCAGCTGGTCCAGGGTCAAGCCCTGCAACGGCACCGAGCCGATCTCCGGGAAGGTGGCGCGGCCATCGGTGCCGACGATGATGTCGCGGCTCATGCCGCTGCCGGGGTGGCTCAGGGCGCTTTTGAGGTTGGCGTCGCTGCTCATGGGGGTGAGCACGCGCAGGGTCACCTGGTCGCGGTTGTTCTGGAACACCCGCTTGTTGCGAAATGCCTGCTGGATCGCCGTCTCCGCCTGGCTGGCGGTCAGGCCGGCGACGCGCACGGCGGAGTTGGTGCTGGGCAGGGTGATGCTGCCGTCGGGCTGCACCAGCTGGCTGCCGTTCAGGCCGCTGGCGGACAGGAAGTTCAGGTCCACCGTGTCGCCCGGCTGCAGGGTGTAGGCACCGGTGCTGGTGTTGGGGAAGTGGAAGATCACTTCCAGCACATCCTGTGGGCGCAGCACCTGCTCGCGGCCGCCCAGTTCGGAGGCCTGCGCCTCGGCGGGAGCGGCGGTGAGGATCTGCACCGGGATCTCGCGGCTCTGCTGACTGGCGCAGCCGCTCAGGGCCAGGACGCACAGAGCGATGGTCGGGTAGTTCATGGTCGTCTCCTGGGCCTGGCTCAGAGGTTGTTGTAGAGCCACTGGGGCATGTAGTACTTGCGTCGGTTGAAGACGCTGCCGATCAGCCGCGCACCAGCCTGGGTCAGGCGCAGGCTGGCGGCCTGAGCGACTTCCAGGCGAGTCTGCTCGGCGCATACCACTAGAATCACGCCGTCGACCATGGTGCCGATCACCAGGCTGTCGGCGTTGACGTAGATGGCCTCGCCGTCGATCACCACGAAACGGTACTGGGTGCTGAACTGGCGCAGCAGCACGCGCAGGCGGTCCGGGTCCAGGCGCTCGCGTCCGCGCAGCCAGGTACCGCCGGGCAGCACGTCGAACGGCTGGTCAGGCAGGCGCACCACGCAGTCCTGGGCCAGAGGGGGCGTGTCGCGGTCGAACAGCAGGTCGGTGAAACCGCGCAGTTTGCCCAGGCCCAGTTGCTGGCTGAGGCTGCCGACACCGGCGCAGGTGTCGATCAGCAGCACGGTACCGGCGCTCATCAGCGCCAGTTGGCTGGCGAAGGCCAGGGCGCTGGTGCTGGTGCCGCTGCCACTGTTGGCCGAGGTCAGCAGCAAGGTACGCTGCTCCAGGTCGAGCACGGTGGCGGTCAGGTTGGTCTCGCTGGGGGTGGCGATGCTCAGGCGCCGGGATATAGAACCGTCCATCTCAACTTGCTCCGTGGCCGCTGAAGACTTTGAAAGGCGTCTTGAGCAGGATCTTCAGGTCCAGCATCAAGCTCTGTTCGTGGATGTAGCTCAGGTCCAGCTGCACGCGCTGATCGAAGTCGATGTCGCTGCGTCCGGAGATCTGCCACAGGCCGGTCATGCCGGGGTAGATGCTCAGCCGGGCCAGGTGGGCGTCCTCGTAGCGGTAGGCATTGAACGAAGTCGGCCGGGGGCCGACCAGGCGCATATCACCGGCGACGACATTGAGCAGGTTGGGCAGCTCGTCGAGGCTGGTACGGCGCAGCAGGGCGCCGATGGGGGTGACGCGCGGGTCCTTGTCGATCTTGAAGTCGATGGCGTCGGCGCCGTGCTTGTTCAGGTGGCGCACCGAGTCCTTCAGCGCCTCGGCATTGGCGACCATGGTGCGGAACTTGAACATGCCGAAGGTGCGACCCCGGTAGCCGGTGCGCTTCTGCACGAAGAACACCGGCCCCGGGCTGCTGCGCTTGACCAGCACGGCGACCACCAGCAGCAATGGCGAGATCGCCAGCAGCAGGAGCAGCGCGCCCAGGCATGACAACACGCGGTTGGTGCGCGACAGGGTCCAGGCACGCCCACCAGCCCGTCCGGTCAGCCAGCCACGCCCTTGCATGTGGATGGCCGCGTCGATGCGCTGGCGATGCGCCGGGTCCAGGCGCTTGTCGTGTGTGAGCCTTTCCAGGGTCATGCTTTTTGCCGGTCCGGTCATGCCAGCCTCCGATGGTCGGTCTGCTCGCCGAACGTCGGGTCTTGGCCGACCTCCGGCGCGTAGTACTGTTGAAACCAGGCGACGAAGCGCCCGAGCCCTTCGTCCAGGGAAATGCGTGGGGTGAAGCCGGTCACCTGCTCCAGGGCACTGGCATCGGCCCAGGTGGCCAGGACATCGCCCGGCTGCAGAGGCAGCAGCTCGATGACCGCATCGCGCTGCAGGTGATGCTCGAGCAAGGCGACGTAGTCGATCAGCTCCACCGGGCGCTGCCCACCGATGTTGAACAGCCGCCAGGGGGCCTGGCTGCTGGCCGGGTCCGGCTGGGTGGGGGTCCAGTCGGGGCGCGCGATTGGCGGACGCGAGATCAGGCGTACCAGGCTTTCGACGATGTCATCGATGTAGGTGAAATCGCGCTGGTGACGGCCCTGGTTGAACAGCTGGATCGGCCAGCCTTCACTGATCGAGCGGGCGAAGTGGATCGGCGACATGTCCGGACGGCCCCAGGGGCCGTAGACGGTGAAGAAGCGCAGGCCGCTGCACGGGATGCCGAACAGGTGGCTGTAGCTGTGCGCCATGGCCTCGTTGGCTTTCTTGGTGGCGGCGTACAGCGACAGCGGGTGGTCGACGCCGTCCTGCACGCGGTAGGGCGTGTTCTGGTTGGCGCCGTACACCGAGCTGGACGAGGCGTACAACAGGTGCTGCACCGGGTTGCGGCGGCAGCCTTCGAGCACGTTGAGAAAGCCGCACAGGTTGCTGTCGACGTAGGCCTGGGGGTTCTGCAGCGAGTAGCGCACCCCGGCCTGGGCCGCCAGGTGGACGACTACGTCCGGGCGCTCGGCGGCGAACAGCTGGGCCACGCCATCGCGGTCGGCCAGGTCCAGGGTGTGCAGCGCGAACGGTCCGACCTGCGCTTCGACCCAGCGCATTCGCGCGGTCTTGAGCGCGGGGTCGTAATAGTCGTTGAAGTTGTCCAGGCCGATGACCTCGTGGCCATCACGCAGCAGGCGCAGCGTGGTGTGCGCGCCGATGAAACCGGCCGCGCCGGTGACCAGGACCTTCACGAGACGACACCCTGCGGGGCGACCTGGCGCAGGCCGATCCCGGCATAGCTCAGGCCATGGGCGGCCAGGTGCTCGGGGTTGTACAGGTTGCGTCCGTCGATGACGGTCTTGGCCCGCAGCTTGGTGGCCAGCAGGGCGAAGTCGACCACCCTGAAGTTCTTCCACTCGGTGCAGATCACCAGCGCGTCGGCGTCCTGCAACGTGTCGTCACGGGTGGCGCACAGGTGCAGGTCGTCACGGTAGCCGTAGAGGCGTCGGCATTCGTCCATGGCCTCGGGGTCGTAGGCACGCACGCTGGCACCCTCGGCCCACAGGGCTTCCATCAGGTAGCGGCTGGGCGCCTCGCGCATATCGTCGGTGTTGGGCTTGAAGGCCAGCCCCCACAGGGCGATGGACTTGCCGGCCAGCTGGCCGCCGAACTGCTGCTTGAGCTTGGCGAACAGCACCTGCCGCTGGCGGTCGTTGACGTCGCTGACGCTCTGCAGCAGTCGCAGGGGCATGCCGCTGTGCTCGGCGGTGTGCAGCAGTGCCTTGATGTCCTTGGGGAAGCACGAGCCTCCGAAGCCGCAGCCAGGGTAGATGAAGTGATAGCCGATGCGCGGGTCAGAGCCAATGCCTCGGCGGACCGCTTCGATGTCGGCGCCCAGGGTCTCGCTGAGGTTGGCCAGCTCGTTCATGAAGCTGATGCGCGTGGCGAGCATGGCGTTGGCGGCGTACTTGGTCAGTTCGGCGCTGCGGTTGTCCATGAACATGAGCTTTTCGTGATTGCGGCAGAACGGCGCATACAGCTCGGCCATCTGCGCGCGTGCCACCTCGTCCGGGGTGCCGACGATGATCCGGTCCGGACGCATGCAGTCGGCCAGGGCACTGCCTTCCTTGAGGAATTCGGGGTTGGAGACCACGCGCACCTGCAGGTGCGCCTTGCCCAAGGCCTGCAGTTCGTCACGGGCCAGGGCCAGCACCTTGTCGGCGGTACCGACCGGTACGGTGGACTTGCAGATCAGCGTGCGGTCGGCCTCCATCAGTCGAGCGATCTGCCGAGTGACCTCGAGCACATGGGACAGGTCGGCCGAGCCATCTTCGTCAGGCGGGGTGCCGACCGCGATGAAGATCAGCTCGGCATGGGCGACCGCATCGCTGGCCTGAGTGCTGAACAGCAGGCGGCCCTGCTTGATGTTGTCTTCGAGCATGGCCGGTAGGCCGGGCTCGCTGATGGGAGGCACCCCCATGCTCAACTGGTTGATCTTGTGCGTGTCGATGTCCACGCACAGGACGCGGTGCCCGACGTCTGCCAGGGCAGCTGCTTGTACAAGACCGACGTAGCCGGTGCCAAATACGCTCACGTCCATGTCGGCGTGCCTCGCATTGAAGGATTGAAGGAAAGGGCGAACTGACTGTGTGGAATTCTTTATAGCGCAGCTGATCAGCTTTGCGTCAAATGAATGGCATGTTAAGCGGGGATTACACGGAGTCAGATTAAGGCTCTTTGCCATCAAACCCTTCTGAATCGGGGGTTTGGCGGTGAAACTTATTTGACGGGACGCGGTCATCAATCCGATGAACGGTCGTAAGTGACTGAAAATAAGGGTTTCTGGTGATAGAGAGAGGAAAATGAGCGTGCGTGGAGGCGCCAAGATATCAGGCACGGTTAGCGCCAGAAAATCGTCATATTTTGCTGTTTGTTTGTTTTTTGTACAAAGTACACTTCGTGGGGTTCATATAGACACACCGTGAGGGTGTTTCAAATATGAAACGGCTTGCAGGGTCTTTGGCGGTTGCATGCAGAGCGGCTTGATGGGACAAGGCGCAGGCGGTCAGGCACCTGTGTCGATGTCGAGCAGACGGTCGAGCTGCGCGCGCTCCCAGGTACTGAGCAGTTCGATGGGGTCAGTCCCGGGCCGATCCCACTGGTCGGCCATGCCTTGGCGGCCTTGTGGGTCACACGCCTGGAAGCAGGACAAGCGCTGTTCATCGGTGAGCAGGACGAGCGTGCAGCCGTTGATGGCAAGGCTCAGGCGGTCGTGCCGGACCACCAGTACGTCCAGTCGGGCGGTGCCCAGGGCTGCATCGCGCAGCCATTGGCAGACTTCGCGGCTGGTCAGGGATGGCAGGGTGGATGCAGGTCGGGTGGTGGGGTCAGGTCGAGACATCGTCACGCCGTGTCGGAACGCTTCGACAGGATGGAGGGCAGGGGAGCGGCGTGGTCACGGTCTGCCAGCCATTGCCGATCGATTTTAGAACCGCTTCGCGGCCCATCCACCGTGGTGCAGGCAATCGCGGTCCTTGTGGGAGCGGGCGCCGTACCGGCCGCAATTGGGCCCGCAGGGCCCACGGAGTCCGTCGACACGCCAGCGCCCACCCTGCGCCTCAGAAATTCGCCGGTGTGTTGGCGCTGATGATCTCGGCTTCATCAGGCCCGATGTTCTTGAAGCTGTGCGGCAAGGTGGTCGGGATGTAGTAGCCATCGCCCGAGCCCAGCACGCTGACCTGGCCATCGACCCACAGCTCCACCGTGCCACGGGTGACCAGTCCGCATTCCTCGCCCTGGGTATGCACGATCGGCTCGCCTGAATCGGCCCCGGGCGCATACAGCTCGCGCAGCAGGCGCATCTGCCGGTTCTCGACGCTGGCACCGACCAGCAGCATGCGCAGCCCGTTGCGGCCCAGGTCCGGCTGCTCGCCTGCCCGGAATACGTAGCGCTCTTCGCGCGCAGGCTCGTCGAAGCTGAAGAACTCGGCCAGGGACATGGGGATGCCTTCGAGCAGCTTCTTCAGCGAGCTGACCGATGGGCTGACCCGGTTCTGCTCGATCTGCGAGATCGTCGAGTTGGTCAGGCCACTGCGGCGCGCCAACTCGCGTTGCGACAGGTTGCTGCGTTCGCGTACCAGCTTGAGTCGTGTCCCCGTGTCCATAGCCGCCTTAGATGAGAGGTATCGAAAATGATGGGCGGAACATTAAAACACACTCCGCCGGACGACGCGCTGTACGCAGGGCAGGGATTTGCGGCATGAGGCCTAGGCCAGCTCCAGCCAGATCGGTGCGTGATCCGACGGTTTGTCCATGCCGCGCAGCTCAAGGTCCACGCCTGCGGCCTTGAGTCGTGGCGACAGGCCGTTGGAGGTCAGGATCAGGTCGATGCGCAGGCCGCGCTTGGGGGTGTCCTCGAAGCCACGGCTGCGGTAGTCGAACCAGCTGAAGCAATCGTTCACCTCGGGGTGCAGGTGGCGGAAGCTGTCGGTCAGTCCCCAGTCCTTGAGTCGCTGCATCCATTGGCGCTCCTCCGGCAGGAAGCTGCACTTGCCGGTCTTGAGCCAACGCCGGGCATTGTCCGGGCCGATGCCGATATCGCAGTCCTGCGGCGAGATGTTCACGTCGCCCATCACCACCAGCGGCTGGTCAGGGGCGAACTGGCCCTCCAGCAGCTGCTGCAGGTCATGGTAGAAACGCTGCTTGGCTGGAAACTTGGTGGGGTGGTCACGGCTTTCACCTTGAGGGAAGTAGCCGTTCATGATGGTGATCGGCACGCCATCGGCATCGGCGAAGGTGCCCCAGATGAAGCGCCGCTGTGCGTCGTCCTCGTCAGTGGCGAAGCCCTTGTGCACGCTCAGGGGCGCCTGGCGCGAGAGCAGGGCGACGCCGTAATGACCTTTCTGTCCATGAAAGTGCACGTGATAGCCCAGGGCTTGGATGTCGGCGAGGGGAAACTGCTCATCGCTGACCTTGGTTTCCTGCAGGCCGATGACGTCGGGCTGGTGTTTCTCGATCAGCGCGGCCAACTGGTGCGGGCGGGCGCGCAGGCCATTGATGTTGAACGAGATGATCTTCATGGGCAGGGCCATCCTGAGAAAAAGGTGCCGATCCTAACGGACATTGCCGTGGCTCACCAGCGTGGCGCCGGATCATGGGCGCTGCCAGGCTCGACAGGCCCAGGCCATGCGGCAGTCGCGTCGGCGGTGAACGATTGGGTCTGCGCGAGCCTCCAAGGCTTTCACGATGCCGCTGCCAGGAGGCCAGCCCGCCATGCCCGACACCATTGCCGCACCCGCACGCCTCTGCCTGCTCGACCGAGGCTATCGCCGTGAAACCCGTGCCTTGCTGTTCGAGGCCTATCGCCGCGAACCGGCCGTGGGTCACCTGCTCGACGCCGACCGACCCGGCTTCGAGCGCCGTCTGCGCACGGTGATCCGTGCCTGGGTGCGTCAGCATTACTATCTGCAATTGCCCGCCCTCGGCTTGATGGTCGGCGACGACCTGGTGGGTGTCGCCTTGATTACACCACCCCTGCGTAGGCTGGGCGTCACCGATAGCTGGGTCTGGCGTCTGTGGATGTGGTCAGGGGTGGGGCTGCGACGTACTCGGCGTTACCTGGACTATCAGTGGGCGATCAACGGCTGCCTGGCCAGCCCCCAGGTGCACCTGCTGCCTTGGCTGGGCATCGACCCGCGCTTCCAGGGGCGGCACTACGGCGAGCAATTGCTGCAGGCGGTCCATGCCTGGTGCGCCGAAGACACTGATTCGCACGGTGTCGTGCTGGCGACCGGCAATGCCCACTACCTCAATTTCTGCCTGCAGCAGGGGTACGAGGAGGTTGGCGAAGTCGCGCTGGGTCCGGTACGCGAGCGGGTCTTTCACCACCCGTTGCCTTCATCGACCGAGGTGCCTCAGGCCTGACCTGGCAGACATGTCAGGCTTCCCCTCGTACTCAGCTCTGGTAGCATGCCCCGCATGACGCATACAGGAAGAATCATCTGGGGCTTGGCGCTGCTGGCCACCAGTCTGGCCGCAAGCGCTCAGAGCGAGTTGCGCGTTCAGGTCAAACCCGCCAACAAGGCGCTCAGGTCCAACGTCGAAGGTTACATCGGTAGCCTGGGCGATCGGGACGCGGAGGCCTTGACGCGCTTCAGCCGTGGCGCCGAGGAACAGGCGCGCAAGGCGGCTCAGGCACTGGGCTATTACCAGGCGCAGATCGACAGCGAAGTGGTTCCTGCGGCCGGTCCGGACACGCCAGCGCGGCTGGTGATCAAGATCGTGCCGGGCGAGCCGGTGCGGCTGCGCCACGTCACCATCAGGGTCGAAGGCCCGGCCAGCACGTTCGACCGTTTTCGCGTCCCGGACAGTCCCGGGCTGCGTTCGGGCGCGGTGCTCAACCATGGCAACTACGAGAGCGCCAAGCATCAACTGGAGAACCAGGCCTCGCGCTATGGGTTCTTCAGCGGTCGCTTCACCGAGCAGCGGCTGGCGGTCGACCCGCGCGCCGGCATCGCCGACATCGACCTGGTCTACCAGAGTGGCCCTCGCTATCGCCTGGGGGCGGTGCGCTTCGGTGGCGACACGCCGCTCGACCAGGACCTGCTGCAGCGCATGGTCTCGTTCACGCCCGGTACACCCTATGACTCGCAACTGATCGCCGAGTTGAACAACGACTTGCAGTCCAGTGGCTACTTCGAGGGCGTTCGGGTCGATGCCTCACCGACAGCGGCCGTCAACGACGAGGTGCCGGTGCAGGTCCAGCTGGAAACCCGCAAGCCGCGTACCTTGGGCCTCGGTCTGGGGTATTCGACGGACGTGGGTCCGCGCGGCAGGGCCAACTGGACGCGCCACTGGGTCAACCCCCAAGGTCACAGCTATGGCTGGGAGGCAGAGCTGTCCGCGCCTCGGCAGAACGTCGGCCTGTGGTACGACGTACCGCTCGACCCGCCGCTGACCGACAAGCTGCGCTTTGCCGGTGGCTACCAGAACGAAGAGATTGCCGGCACCGACACGCTCAGCAAGCTGCTCACGGTCGGCCCCGAATGGCACAGCAAGCTGCCCAGTGGCTGGAACCGGGTGATCTCCCTCAAGTACCAGCGAGAAGAGTATCGGTTGGGCGACGATTCCGGGTTGAGCAACCTGCTGATGCCGGGCGTGACCTATGCCTTCCTGCGCAGCGACAACAAGATCGATCCGCGCAACGGCTACCGCCTGCAGTTCGACGTCCGCGCCGCCAAGGAAGGGTTGGTCTCGGACACCGACCTGCTCTACGGCAACGTGCTGCTCAAGGGCCTGACCACCGTGGCCGAACGGCACCGCCTGCTCGGGCGCCTGGCCTTCGGCGGCAACTTCACCAACGACTACACCCACAGCGTGCCACCCTCGCTGCGCTTCTTCGCCGGTGGCGACCAGAGCGTGCGTGGCTACGACTACCAGACGCTGTCGCCCGAAAACAGCGATGGTGACCGCATCGGTGGACGCTACATGATCGCGGCCAGTGCCGAGTATCAGTACGAGGTCGCCGACAAGTGGCGGATCGCGACCTTCATCGACCAGGGCAACGCCTTCAACAGCCTCGACCTGCCCAGTCTCAAGACTGGCGTCGGCGTTGGCGTGCGCTGGGTGTCGCCGGTCGGGCCACTGCGCCTGGACCTGGCCCACGCGCTGGATGACGACGGCGGGATCCGTTTGCACTTTTCCATGGGGCCTGAACTGTGAGGCGTTTCCTCAAACCGGTATTGTTGAGCGTGCTGGCCCTGCTGGTGCTGATCCTTCTGGCCCTTGGCCTGGTACTGGGCACCGCGGCCGGCAGCCGCTGGGCGCTGGGCCTGGTGCCGGGCCTGACGGTGGACGACTTCCAGGGCCGTCTGGGCGGACGCTGGCAGGCTCGCCATGTGCAGTGGGCCCAGGGTGAAACGCGCATCGACCTTCAGGCCCCGCTGCTCGAATGGTCGCCTGCCTGTCTGCTGCGGGCCACACTGTGCATCGACCAGTTGCGGGCCGAGCGCATCGACATGGCCTTCGCGCCAAGCCAGGCCGACCCGGACAGCGGTCCGTTGCAGTTGCCCGACCTCGACCTGCCCCTGGACATCGAGGTGGGCGAGCTGAGCGTCGGTCAATTGCGGCTCGACGGCAGTGAGCTGCTAGGGGATCTGCAGCTGGCGGCGCACTGGGAGCCGGCCGGCTTGCGCATCGACACGCTCAAGCTTCAGCGCGACGATCTGCGCGTCGATCTGAAAGGCCTGGTCAAGCCTGTGGGTGACTGGCCGTTGCAGGTGGCTGGACTCGTCCAGTTGCCTGCGGTCGATGGCCGCGATTGGCAGTTGCAGGTCGACGTGAACGGGCCCTTGAAGCAGGCCCTCAACGTGGCTGCCGACAGCAGCGGCTATTTCGACGGTCGGCTCGAAGGGCAGGTCCAGGCACTGGCCGAACACCTGCCGGCCTCGCTGCACCTCACGTCCGAGGCCTTCAAGCCCAGCGCGGCCTTGCCCGATACCCTGGCGTTCAATCAACTGAGCCTCAATGCCGAGGGCGACCTGCTCAAGGGCTTCGCGTTGACGGGGGCGGCCTCCCTGCCCGCCGAGCAGGGGGCGATTCCATTGCTGCTCAAAGGGCGTGTGGATGCGCAGGGGGCGCAATTGTCCGGGCTGGACCTGGTGGCCGGTGACCAGCAACACCTGAAGCTTCAGGCCAACGCCAACTGGTCGTCCGGCGTGAGCGCCGATGCCCGCATCGACTGGCTGGACTTCCCCTGGCTGCGCCTCTACCCCATGGAGCAGGCGCCTGCCGTCAGTCTGCATCGCTTCAGCGGGCAGGTGAATTATCGCGACGGCGTCTATGAAGGCGAGTTCAAGAGCGACCTGAACGGCCCGGCTGGCGCCTTTAGCCTGGCCAGCCCGTTCAAGGGTGATCTGGGCCAGGTCAACCTGCCCGCGTTGGCGCTGGTGGCCGGGCAGGGTCGCGCAACGGGCAAGGTGGCGCTGCGGTTCGCTGATACCTTGGCCTGGGACGTCGACCTGCAGGTGTCGAAGCTCGACCCGGCCTACTGGGTTGCCGAACTGCCTGGCACGCTGGGCGGGCCCCTGCGCAGCCAGGGCGAAAAGAAGGGCGATCGGCTCGACCTGACCGCACAGCTCGACCTCAAGGGCCGCTTGCGGGGTCAGCCGGCGGTGCTCAAGGTGCAGGCAGGCGGTGCCGGTGAGCGCTGGACGCTGGCCGATCTGGCGGTCCAGCTGGGCGACAACCGTATCAAGGGCAGCGGTAGCCTCGAGCAACGGCTGGCCGGGCGTGTCGACATCGACCTGCCACGGCTGGGGCAACTGTGGCCGCGCTTGCAGGGTCAGGTCAAAGGTCAGCTCGATGTGGCCGGTACCCTCCAGGCGCCAGAAGGGCGCCTGGAACTGCGCGGTCTGCAACTGGCCCAGGAGCAGAACCGTCTGCAACGGCTCGATGTGCAGGCGCGGCTGGATGGCAAGCAGCGGGCGACCGTGGACCTCAAGGCCACGGGCATTCAGGCGGGTGAGACGGCGCTGGGCAACCTGCAGATGACCGGCCGTGGCGACAGCGTGCAGCAGGCTATGCAAGTGGCGCTGGAGGGCCCGCAACTCAAGCTGGCGCTCGGCGCCGACGGCAAGCTCGACCAGGGCAACTGGCGAGGCCGTCTGGGCAGCGGGCGTATCCAGGCTGGCGGCCAGGACTGGCAGTTGCAGTCACCGGCGCGGGTGCAGTACCTGGCCAACGGGCAGGTGGATGTCGGCGCCCATTGCTGGCGCTCGGGCTCTGCCAGCCTGTGTGGCGACGAGCAGCGCCTGGCGCCCGAACCACGCGTGCGCATGCACCTCAAGCAGTTCCCGCTGGACAGTCTGGCGCAGTGGATGCCGAACGATTTCCGCTGGCAGGGCCTGCTGAACGCCGACCTGAACGTCGACATTCCTGCCAGCGGCCCCAAGGGCACGGTCCAGGTGGATGCCAGCGGCGGCACCTTGCGCGTGCGCGAACAGCAGCACGGGCAGTGGGTGGACTTCCCGTACCGCACCCTGCGCCTGTCCAGCACCCTGGCCCCGCGCCGCGTGGACACGCGCTTGACGTTCCAGGGGGGGCGCCTGGGTGAACTCACGCTCGACACCCGCCTCGATCCACTGGGCAAGGACAAGCCCTTGTCCGGCAGCTTCAACTTGGCAGGGCTCGACCTGTCCATCGCCAGACCCTTCCTGCCGATGGTCGAACAATTGGCCGGCCAGCTCAACGGCGCCGGCCAACTGAGCGGTACGCTGATGGCGCCTCAGGTCAACGGCAACGTCGCCCTGACCGGTGGGCAGGTCGCAGGCGGCGAGCTGCCGATCAGTGTCGAGGGCCTGACCCTGCGCGCAGCCATCGCCGGCGAACAGGTCCAGCTCAACGGTGACTGGCGCAGCGGCAGCGCCGGGCGTGGTCAGCTGAACGGCAACCTGACCTGGGGCCAGGCCCTGGCGATGGATCTGCGCCTGACCGGTCAGCAGTTGCCGGTCACGGTCGAGCCGTATGCGACGCTTGACGTGGCCCCCGACCTGAACATCCGCCTGGTCGACGACAAGCTGGCGGTCACCGGCAAGGTGCAGGTACCCAAAGGCCAGATCACCATTCGCCAGCTGCCGCCTTCGACGGTCAAGGTGTCCGACGACACGGTGATCGTCGGGCAGCAGACCGAGGAGGGCAAGCCACCGATGGCCATCGCCATGGATGTGGATGTGGAAGTAGGGCGCGACAAGCTGGCCTTCAGTGGTTTCGGCCTGACCGCCAACCTGCTGGGGCATGTGCACATCGGTGACAACCTCGACACGCGTGGCGAACTGCGCCTGGCCGATGGACGTTACCGTGCCTATGGCCAGCGGCTGACCATCCGGCGTGCCCGTCTGCTGTTCGCCGGTCCGCTCGACCAGCCGTACCTGGACATCGAGGCCATTCGCCAGGTCGACGACGTGACGGCGGGCATTCGCCTGACCGGCAACGCCGAGCAGCCGACCACCGAAGTCTTCTCGGAACCGGCCATGAGCCAGGAGCAGGCGCTGTCGTACCTGGTGCTGGGTCGCCCGTTGGGCAATACCGGTGAAGACAACAACATGCTCGCCCAGGCTGCGTTGGGGCTGGGATTGGCAGGCAGCGCGGGGATCACCAGCAAGCTGGCGACCGGATTGGGCATCGAGGATTTCCAGCTCGACACCGAAGGCAGTGGCGATGCGACCAGCGTGGTCGCCAGCGGCAACCTGACGGACAAGCTCAGCCTGCGCTACGGTGTCGGGGTCTTCGAGCCGGCCAACACCATCGCGTTGCGTTACAAGCTGAGCCAGAAGGTGTACGTGGAGGCCGCCAGTGGGGTGGCCAGTTCTCTGGACATCTTCTACAAGCGGGATTTTTGAGCGGTCAGTAGTCAGCGGTCAGCGAAAAACGGTATGCAAAAGCGGGATCGAGTACATGCTCGATCCCGCTTTTGCATACCGGTTGCGGCCCCACGACCCACTCACCTCAAGTCGCAGGACGATGGCCGTTGTCGAGGCGGCGGATGTTGCCGATTTGCCGCAGGCTCAGGCCGTAGCGGTCGGCCAGCAGGCTGCGTGACAGGCCGTCGGCGCTCTCGCGCTGAATCCGCAGGTTACGTATCTGGCGCTCGAAATGATCGGCCTTGGGAATTTCCAGCGCCATGCCGGCATAACGCCTGATCAGGGCATCCAGGGCTTCAGGTGGCAGGATGTCGACCAGTTTGGTGCGTTCGCGGTACTTGGGGATGTACTTCGGACGTCCGCCATAGGCGCAGGTCAGGCGATACGCATTTTCGAGCCCGATGCACTCGATCAGCGACTGCAGCGACAAGGGCAGTTGTTCGACGTCGATCAGTTTCAGGTCATGCAGTTCCATGGGTAGGCTCCCTTCGAGAGGTAGATGCCAAGGCGTGGTCGAGTCGTCCTACGCCGTAGGTTCGCCGATCCTCAGCGGGGCGGCGTGATGATTCTCGGCGAGCACTCAATGGGTCGCTAGGCGCTATCCGGCTCCAGGTTTGTAGTTAGGGCAGTCTAGGTTTGCAGGCAGTGAGAGCTTCCGACGTAGGAAGTTGCCTCACTAAAACCGTGCAGCGGAGGTTTTTCCCGGGTGCGTCACAGTACCTGGCAGGGAAGCTTCGCCTACCCTGTGTGTCGACATCGAAGGAGAGGAGGTAAGCCCGCGATAGGACCTGCGAGGCGACCAGGCATCGTCATGCGCCGGCTTGATACGCTATGCTGCCGCGGCAAAACGGCCAGTCGGCTTCAACGTAATGGGATTTTTTCAATGACACACGTGCAGCGCCTGAAATACTCGCTCCTGATCATCCTGGTGGTACTGGGCATCATGCTGGGGCTGTCGCATCTGCAAAAGCAGGGCACCATCAGCGAGCAGACCTTCCAGTACCTGGCCATCGCCGTGGCGGTGGTAGTCGTGGTGATCAACGGGATCCTGCGACGCAAGGTCAAGCCCTGACGTCAGCCGACCTTGGGCAGGTCGGCTCTACGTCAGCGCAAGGGCCTGTCGAGCAGTGCGCTGGCCTGAGCGTGCAGGGCATAGCACTTGTCGTCGCCCAGTTGGATCACACCCTCGCTGCACAGGCGTTTGAGCACTTCACGAACGCTGAGGAAGGACAAGGGAATGTCCAGTTGCTCAAGTTGTACATGCACGCCGCGCACACCGATGCGCCGACCCTCGCGTTCGGCGCTGTGCAGGGCGTCGATCACCTTGAGTCGGATCAGGCTGGTGCGCAATCCATAGACACGCAACAGCTCGCGAATCTGTTCGTTGCACACCCGATCCTGCGCCTCGTTCGGCGCTCGGGTGGCGGCTTTCACCGGGGATGACCGCACTGGCGGCGACGGCTGCGGGTTGTGCATGCGAATACTCCTTTTCGTGGACGGTCCCGAACTATCATGGCCTTAAGCAGTAAGACGAACGAGCCGCGTCAATCTGCAAGGCTTGCGTGAAATAAAGGTCAGCGGGCGTACCGTCGATACGTGTTTGCGACGCGGGGGTTAAACAACACCTTGGCTGATTCGTCAGGTCGGGATGACCCCAGAATCCCAGGAGAGCCTCGTGATCCGCCATTCTCGCCCCGTGCCCTGCCTTGCCTTCATCGCCACGTTGGCCTTGGTCCCACTGATCGCCCAGGCTCATGACGTGGTTGGCGAGGCCTCGGCGCAGATCCGTCGTACCGGGTTCGGCACGCCGCACATCCTGGCCAGTGACGAGCGCGGCCTGGGCTACGGCATCGGGTATGCCTACGCCCAGGACAACCTGTGCCTGCTGGCCAACGAAGTGTTGACGGTCAACGGTGAGCGCTCCCGTTACCTGGGTGCCGATGGCCAGACGTTCGAGCAGCGCAGCAACCTCGACAGCGACCTGTTCTTCACCTGGCTCAACACGCCCGAGGCGGTCAAGGCCTTCCGAGACGCACAGCCAGCCCCGATCCGCGCCTTGCTCGACGGCTACGCCCGCGGCTATAACCGCGCCCTGGCCGAGCGCCGCGTCCAGGGGCTGCCGGAGGCATGTGGTACGGGCGACTGGGTCCGTGCAATCACACCGGACGACGTGGTCAAGCTCACCCGCCGCGTGCTGGTCGAAGGCGGTCTGGGCCAGTTCGCCGAGGCGCTGGTGGGCGCCTCGCCACCGACGGCCACGGGCCAAGGGGCCAGCCCCGACGTCAGTCGCCTGGCGATGCGTCAGGCACGCTTCGCTCTGGAGCGCGGCAGCAACGCCGTGGCGGTCGGCGGGCAGCGCTCCGCCAATGGCAAGGGGCTGCTGTTGGCCAATCCGCATTTTCCGTGGAGGGGTGGGTTGCGGTTCTATCAGATGCAACTGACCATCCCTGGCCGGTTGAACGTGATGGGCGCTGCCTTGCCCGGTTTCCCTTTGATCAACATCGGTTTCAACGAGCATGTCGCCTGGACCCACACCGTCGACACGGCGCGCCACTTCACTCTTCATCGCCTGGACCTGGACCCCAAGGACCCGACCCGTTACCTCTGGGATGGCCAGTCACTGCCGCTGTCGAAGCAGCGCGTGGTGGTGAGCGTGAAGGGTGAAGATGGGCAGCTGCGCCAGGTCGAGCGCCAGGTGTACGCCTCTCGCCAAGGGCCGATCGTGCAGTGGCCCGGTCGCCTGGACTGGGATGCCGGGCATGCCTATGCCCTGCGTGACGCCAACCTGGACAACACCCGCGTGATGCAGCAGTGGTACGCGATCAACCACGCCGACAGCCTGGCCAGCCTGAAGACCTCGGCCGAGACGATCCAGGGCATGCCGTGGGTCAACACGCTGGCCGTCGATGGGGGTAGCCAGGCGCTGTACATGACCCAATCGGTCATTCCTTACGTGGACCATGCCTTGCTCGAACGCTGTGCAGACCCGCGCGGCAAGGCCATGGGGCTGGTCGTGCTCGATGGATCACGCAGCGCCTGCCAGTGGAAGACCGACCCACAGGCCGCCCAGCCGGGCATTTTCCCGGCGCGCCTGCTGCCAAGCCTGGAGCGGGCTGACTTCGTGCAGAACTCCAACGAATCGGCCTGGATGACCAACCCCGCGCACCCCATGACTGGCTTTTCCCCGATCGTCAGCCGCGACAGCGAACCCATGGGGTTACGTGGTCGCTATGCCTTGCATCGTCTGCAAGGCTCCCAGGCTCTCGACGCGCAGGATCTGCGCCGACTGGTGACCGACAACGACGTCTACCTGGCCAGCCTCATCCTGCCGGACGTGCTGCGCTGGTGCGAGCAGGCCGGGGCCGAGGTGAAAACCGTGTGTGCACGCCTGCACGCCTGGAACGGCAAGGCCGGGCTCGACAGCGGTATCGGGCTGCTGCACCTGCAGGCCCTGGCCGAGGCGTTGGCCGCGCACCCTGACAGCTGGCGCGTGCCTTTCGACCCTGCCGACCCGGCGAATACGCCGCGGGGCCTGGCGATTGACCGAGCCGCTACACGCACGGCATTGCACGAGGCGGCCCTGGCCTCGCAGGCCAGTCTGGCACAGGCGGGCATCGACGAGTACGCCACGTGGGGCCAGATTCAGCGCTCGGTGCTGGGTACGCCCGTTCCTGGGGGGCCTCAGGAACTGGGCATCTACAACGCCATGCAGAGCGTGCCGCACGGGCCAGGCAAGCGCCTGGTGGTCAGTGGTTCGAGCTATCTGCAAACGGTCAGCTTCACCGACCAGGGGCCGAAGGCCCAAGGCGTGCTGGCGTTCTCGCTGTCCAGCGAAGCGTCCTCGCCCCATGCCGATGATCAGACCCAGGCGTTCGCCCGAGGGCAGTGGCATGATCTGCCGTTCACCGAAGCGCAGATCGCCGCCGACCCGCAGCTGCAGCGTCAGTCGATCCGCGAGCATGATGCGCGTGAAGCGTCTGGCAACACGCACTGACATTGGCGCTGAGAGACCGACCCTGTTCTTACGGGTCGGTTGACCTGACGTGCGGATCGGCCTATACAGGCCGGCCCGACCAGAGCGCTGACCTATGCACGAAGACGATGAAGACCTGCACGAGCCCGAACACGATCATTTGCTCGACCATGATTTTCTCGATGATCAGGACGATGAAGACGCTGCCGATGCGCTCGACGACCTAGACTCGCCTGGGGCACATGAAGAAGCGGATGACCTGCTGGACCTCGACGACGAAGAGCGGGACCATCCGGCCTGGTTCGACGACTGTGATGACTGAGGTGCCTTTTTTGGTCCGATTTCAGACGTTTCAAAATTTTTCACGTTGTCAGGGAACGATTTGATGGCACTATGCTTCTGATAGGCTACGTTCAAACAACACCATTCAGAGCCACCGTGAAATGAAAAAAACTATCGTCGCCGCACTGCTGTCTCTTTCGGCCTTTTCGGTGTCCGCCGCCGAGATCTCGGGTGCCGTGGGTGCCACCAGTCAGGGCGGCCTGACCGCTCGCGTCGGGATGGGCTTCGGTTGGGACAAGTCTTGGTTCGAAACCGACACCGGCCGTCTGACCGGCTACTGGGACGCAGGTTACACCTACTGGGAAGCGGGCGATGCCTCGGGCGGCGCGCACTCGCTGTCGTTCGCACCGGTGTTCGTCTATGAGTTCGGTGGCGGCAACGTCAAGCCGTTCATCGAAGCCGGCATCGGGGTGGCGGTGTTCTCCGGCACATCGGCGGGCGACCAGGAGTTCGGCTCGGCCTTCAACTTCGAAGACCGCATCGGGGCCGGCCTGAAGATCGGCGAGACCCAGCGCGTTGGTCTGCGCGCCATTCACTACTCCAACGCGGGCATCAAGCAGCCTAACGACGGTATCGAGTCGTTCTCGCTGTTCTATAGCCACGCAATCTGAGTCGTGGTGCAGGGACCGAGGTCAGCCCCGGTCCCTCTGTGTCTCATCCCCTGCCTTTTTGCTGGACCTGAGCGCACTTGGCGCAGCCGGGTACTGTCGCGACCACGTGACGTGCCAGCCTGTACACCTTCTGGGCCAGACGACGCCCATTTGCGTGTCACCTAGTATTCTGTCATGTTGAAGCTCAGTACGAGGAGGGCGCATGAGAGGATTCAGGACAGTGACGTTGACTGCCGGCGCTGCCCTAATGGCATTGTCGAGTATCGCCGTTACCTTCAAAGGCGTCGCGGCAAACCACTGGAACCTGCTCGCAGTGCCGATCTTTGTCGGACTGGCGTGCTCGTTCTGGAAGCTGGCTTTCAAGTAGCGCGTGAGGCTTTTCTCCTGTCGCGCCGCCCGCGCACTGTGCCGAGGCGTTTCTGTGCGCACGCAGAGGGCAATGAAAAGCCCTGCGAACAGCATCACGCTGCCTGCGGTGAGAAATACGCTCTGTATGCCACCCACCCCCCTAGATGGTTCCGCCCAGAGCAGCGGCGGCCACGATCGACGTCTGGACGCATGCGACGAGCATGCCCCCTGCGGTCTCAGTCTGATCGGGCACCGATTGTGCGACCCAGCTCGACCACGCCACAGGGACGCCGCCGAATGCCAGCCCCCACAGCGCGACAAGCATGGCCATTCCGATCAGCTGGACGGCGGAGCAGTTCAAGCACCGAGGCATCCTGCGTGGCCTCGACGCGGCGCCATGCGTGGCAAGGTGAAGTACTGAACCACCAGCGTCAACACGCTAACGCCTGCCGCAGCAAAGAATGCACTCCGCCAGCCAAAGCGTTCGCCCAGGTCACTGCCAAGGGGTAGCGAAACGACGGCTCCGATGGCGATGCCGCTGAAGACGATGGACAATGCACGCGGCACGGTTTGCCGGAACCAAGCGCATGGCAACAGCAGCAGCCATGCTCCAAAATCCCCCAGCGCGATGCCTAAAAGCACGCGCATCACCACAAGTACCGTGAGGCTGGGGGACACTGCCACACGCACAGCTGGAATCGTGCACGCTCAACGCGTAGAGACAGAAAAGCCCAGTAAACACTGGGCTTTTCTGTCTTGATCTGGTGCCCCGAGCCGGACTCGAACCGGCACACCTTGCGGCGGCGCATTTTAAGTGCGATGTGTCTACCAATTTCACCATCGGGGCGTGATGCGAAGCGGCCAATTAGACACGGAAAGGCCGCGCAAATCAATAGCTTAAGCCGGGCCGTCGGTACGCGCACCAGCACCTCTGGGGGCAGGACTCATGGCGTCGGCGATGCCGCGCAGCTCGCTTACCGAGGCCTGCAGGTCGTGGATCTGTCGGTTCACCAGCGCCACGTCTCCCTGCTGAGAGCTGCGGCTCAGGTAGGCGGCATGACCCTGCAAGGCTCTGGAGATGGCTTCGAGTTCGCCAGCGGTGCGTCTGAGGTCTTCTTGCAGGCTCTGCATACGGCGGGGTGCGGACATGAGCGTTCCTGGGCGGCAGGTAAGGTGGCAGCGTACGTGGCGACTATAGGCCACTCCCGGTAGGGCTGCCATCCCGGCATAAACCCTGCGATCTGCACAAGTCTTCGACCATTGATCGCTTCATGCGCGTGGCTGATGTACCCTGCCTGTCGAATTCTTACGCGGTAGGGAGCTTCCATGGTTTCTGGCGACCGCTTCGTGTCTGGTGATGACCAGGCCAATGCCTACGAGCAACTCGTCCAAGCGGTGATCGACTACGCCATCTATCGACTCGACCCTACCGGCCATGTCGTGTCGTGGAACAACGGCGCCCAGCGTATCAAGGGCTATGCTGCCGAGGAAGTGATCGGTCAGCATTTCTCTGTGTTCTTCACCGAACAGGACTGCGCCCAAGGCCGCCCTGAGACCTTGCTGCAACGTGCCTTGCGTGAAGGCGCCTCCCAGGATGAGGGGTGGCGGGTGCGCAAGGACGGTACGCGCTTCTGGGCACTGGTCGCGCTGGATGTGATCCGCGACGAGCAAGGCACCATCGTCGGCCTGGCCAAGGTGACGCGCGACATCACCGACCGCAAGGACGCTGCCGCGCAGCTCGATGCCATGCGTGCGCAGTTGTTCCAGGTCCAGAAGCTCGAAGCGCTCGGGCAGCTCACCGGTGGCCTGGCCCATGACTTCAACAACCTGCTGACGATCATTCTCGGCTCGGCCCGACTGGCCTTGGCCAGTCAGGATCCGGTGCGGATCGAGACATTGCTCGAGCATATCGTCGCGGCGGGTGAGCGCGGTACCGCGTTGACCCAGCAGCTGTTGAGCTTTGCCCGTCACCGGCAGCTGGAAGTGACCACGATCGCACCGGCGGCCGCGATCGAATCCACCCATGGCCTGATCGGCCAGGCGCTGCCCGAACGCATCAGGCTGGAACAGTCGGTGGCCCCAGCGCTACCCCTGATCGAGGTGGACGTGGGTCAATTGCAGATGGCGCTGTTGAACCTGGTGTTCAATGCGCGGGATGCCATCGAAGACCGTGGAACGGTCAGCCTGCGTGCCGAACAGGTCAAACTCGACGGCGAACCGGATGGTCTGCAAGGAACCTACGTAAGATTCGACGTCTGCGATACCGGGCAGGGCATTGAACCTGCGGTGATGATGCGGGTCTTTGAACCGTTCTTCACCACGAAAGCCTTCGGTAAAGGCACCGGGCTCGGCTTGAGCCAGGTGTATGGGTTCGCCAAACAGAGTCAGGGCGCCGTCCAGGTGCGAAGCACCGTGGGCGAGGGCACCTGCATGAGTCTTTTTATACCGGTCTGGGCCGGTGAGTACGATGCGGCACAGGACACAGGTCACGCACATGGTTGAAACACTCAAGCGCCTCACCACGGGCATCGAAGGGCTGGACGCACTGCTCAAGGGCGGCCTGCTGACGGGCGGCGCTTACATCGTCCAAGGCAACCCCGGATCGGGCAAGACGATCATGGCCAATCAGATGGCCTGTCATCATGTGCGTCAAGGTGGCCGTGTCCTGGTCGGTACTTTGCTGGCCGAATCCCATGACCGCCTGTTCCAGTACCTGTCGGGTCTGACCTTTTTCGATCCGGCGCTGGTGGGGCGGGAAATCCAGTACCTGAGTGCCTTCGGCACTTTGGAGCAGGAAGGCTTGCCCGCCGTGGTCAAGCTGTTGCGTCGGGAAATCGGTCGCCAGCAGGCCAGCCTGTTGATCATCGATGGTCTACTCAATGCGCGCTCGCGCGCCGACAGCAGCCTGGATACGAAGAAATTCATTTCCGAGCTGCAAGGGCATGCGGCCTTCGCCGGGTGTACGGTATTGCTGCTCACCAGTTCGCGTCTGGAAGAGGGCAGCCCCGAGCACACCATGGTCGACGGCGTGATCGAGCTGAGCGAAATGCCCTTGGGCAGTCGTGCGGTGCGTCAGGTGCAGTTGCGCAAGACCCGTGGCAGCAGTGCGTTGTCAGGCGTGCACGAGTGCGAGATCACCCAGGATGGCTTGCAGGTCTACCCTCGTCTGGAGGCGCGCTACAGCCGTCCCACGCACCTGGGCGAGGCGACACTGCAGCGGATTTCGAGCGGTACCGAAGCGCTGGATCACATGATTGGCGGGGGGCTGCCCGAGGGCGGCGTGACGTTGGTCCTGGGGCCGTCGGGTATCGGCAAGACATCGCTAGGATTAAGTTTCCTGGCAGCGGCCACGCCCGACGCGCCAGGCTTGCATTTTGGGTTCTACGAAACGCCACCGCGCCTGGTGCTCAAGGCGGCAGCGTTGGGGTTCGATTTCGCCGCACTGGCCGAGCAGGGCGCCTTGCACTGGTGCTGGCAACCGACGACCGAAGGGCTGCTGGACCAGGTCGGTGAGCGTTTGCTGCGCCACGTGGATACCCACGGCATCCAACGTGTGCTGCTCGACGGTCTGGGCGCGTTCGGGCGTCTGGCCAACGATTCGACGCGGCTCAACGAGTTCTATCGTGCGCTGACCAGTGAGTTGCGTGCGCGCAACGTCAGCAGCATGGCGACTTGGGAAATGCGCGATCTGCTGGGGACGTCGTTCAGCGCGCCGGCGCCCGATCTGTCGGGCATCATCGACAATCTGGTGCTGATGCGCTTCGTGGAGCACGAAGCCAGGCTCAAGCGTGTGCTGTCGGTCGTCAAAGTGCGCGACAGCGATTTCGACCCGGCGTTCTATGAGGTGCTGATGAAAGCCAAAGGACTGGACTTGCGCAGGTTCTTCGGAGGCGGTACCGCGATTGACGCGGGCTTGCCGGTGCACAGTGCGAACCTCTGACTCCATGAATGGCTCAGGCATGCCAACCGTCCTGGTGGTCGATGACGAGTACCTGATCGCCGATATTCTCGGTTTCGCGCTCGAGGACGAAGGTTTCCAGGTGCGCACGGCCAGCAATGGGCGCATGGCGCTGGATCTGCTCGACACCCAGCCGATCGACCTGGTGATCACCGATTACATGATGCCGGTGCTCAATGGTCAGGAGTTGGTCATGGCCATTCGGGCCGAACCGGCCTTGTCGCGTCTTCCCGTCATCCTCATGAGTGGCGCCCAGGCCAGTCAGGCACAGGTCGGCCCCACGGCGTTCTGCGCGGTGTTCGAAAAACCGTTCGACATCCGGCGCATGATCGCCAAGGTGCGGGAGTTGCTGGAGGGGAAGCGGTGAAAATCATGCGCTGCCCGACGGGGCGGACAGGCGAGCGCATCGAAAGGCAATGAAGGCAGATGGACTCAGTGCGACTCTTCTGCACGCTCTGGCGCTGGGCTGCCTGCCTGGATACGTTTGAAGATTTCTTCGCGGTGCACCTGGACATCTTTGGGTGCGTCGATGCCAATTCTCACTTGCATCCCTTTGACACCTAGAATGGTGACCTTGATGTCGTCATTGATGACGATGCTTTCGCCAACCTTGCGGGTGAGTATCAGCATGTACTTCTCCTTGGTGATGAACTGCGCCGTGCAGAAGGTCCTGCCACGGTCGGGAGCGGGGCCCCATGGCCTTGTCCCTCTTCCTAATCATTAAAGACGCTCGCAGCGCGGAGTAATTCCCTTAGCGGTGAAATCTCCTGCCGGTCTTCGTTGCAGGAGCCAGCGGTTTCCGATTCGAAAACCGTCGGCGAGGTGCTCTGGTGCCAAGGATAGGGGGCTTCGCGTCGGATGGGAAATTTCTCTGAAGCATGGCCGGGATAGTCAGGCTCAATCGGCGGCCGTTTCCAGGACTTCCAGGGCCTCCAGGAACTTGAGCAGCACCACTTCCTCCGGTTCCAGCCCCTTGCGCGCACGCGCCTGTCGCAGTTCGGCCAGCTTGCCTTGGCTGAAGTGCTCGAGCACGGCCGGGTGGATGTAGCACTTGCGGCACACGGCAGGCGTGTTCCCCAGTTTTTGCGCGACCTGTTTGACGATGGTCGCGACGTGCTGCTTGGCATGGGTCGGCGGCTCCCAGGGCAAGGGGCGTAGCAAATCCAGCGCCAGGGCGCTGCCAGCCCAGGTGCGATAATCCTTGGCGGTGAAGTCGGCCCCTGTCAACTGCTGCAGGAACTGGTTGATGTCGCTGGAGCCGACACTGTGGCGTTCACCGTGTTCGTCCAAGTACTGGAACAAGGACTGGCCCGGCAGCTCCAGGCAGCGCTTGAGCACGGCCGCGAGGCGTCGATCACGCAGGGTGACGTCGTGATCGACGCCGCTCTTGCCGCGAAAATGGAAGCGAATGGTGTGACCTTTGACGTCCACGTGGCGGTTGCGCAGGGTCGTGAGCCCATAGGACTTGTTGTCGCGCACGTAGCGGTGGTTGCCGATGCGGATCAGCGTACTGTCGAGCAGGCTGACCACCAACGCCATGACTTTCTCGCGGTCCAGGCCAGGCCGTGCCAGGTGCTGGTCGATCTGCTGGCGCAGCTTAGGCAAGGCCTGGGCGAATGCCAGCATGCGACCATACTTGTGGCCGTCGCGCAGGCTACGCCATTCCACGTGGTAGCGGTATTGCTTGCGTCCGCGGGCATCGCGACCGGTGGCCTGCAGGTGGCCCTGCGGGTCGATGCAGATCCAGACCTCGGTGTAGGCCGGTGGGATGGCCAGGGCCGCGATGCGTGCCAGGACCTCGGCGTCGCGCACGCGCTGACCCTCGGTGTCGAGGTAGATGAAGCGATCACGCCAGCGCTTGCGGCTGTAACCGGGGTGGGTGTCGTCAACGTAATGCAGGGAAGGAGGCAGCAGACACTCGGGCATGGCAGAGTCCGTTTCGAGGTGTTCACTCGATGGACACCAGCGACCGGCCAGCGTGCCGCATTTTCAGCCGAGCAGCGCTACCGACTTGATCTGCGCCCACAGTGCCTGGCCGACGTGAAGGCCCAGGTGGTCGGCCGAATAACGTGTGATACGTGCCAACAGAGGTTGCCCGGCGACCTCCAGCGAGACCAGCAGGTGGGCTTGGTTGTCCGCGGCACGGCAGGCGCGCACCGTCGCCGGCAGACGGTTGAGAATGCTCGAGGCCGGGGCATCGCCCAGGCTCAGGCTGACATCGCGTGCCTGCACCTGCACGCGCAGCCGACTGCCGTGCGGGCGCGGCGCATGGGCGATCCGCAGGCAGGCCTCGTGGCCGGGCAGGGTCATCTCCAGCAATTGGTACTGGGTATCGTGGCCTCGCACGAGCACGTCGAGCGTCACGCCGGCATCGTCGGCCTGTGCCAGCGAGAGGTCCAGCCGGGCCAGGGTCTCGGCGATCGGCCCACTGGCCAGCGCCCGACCTTGCTCGAGCACCACCAGGTGATCGGCCAGCCGCGCCACTTCGTCTTGGGCATGGCTGACGTACACCACCGGGATATCCAGCTCATCATGCAGGCGCTCCAGGTAGGGCAGGATCTCGCGCTTGCGCGGCCCATCCAGTGCGGCCAGCGGTTCGTCCATAAGCAGGAGCCTAGGGCTGGTCAGCAGCGCGCGGGCGATGCCCACCCGCTGCGCTTCACCGCCTGACAGGGTGGCGGGGCGACGGTCGAGCAGGTGGGTGATGCCCAGCAAGGCGCAGGCGTGTGCCAGGTCGACCTTGCGCTGCGCACGGGCAACACGCCGCCAGCCGAAGGCGAGGTTGGTGCGCACGTCCAGATGCGGGAACAGGCTGGCTTCCTGGAACACATAGCCGATCGAACGACGGTGGGGCGCAAGAAAGTGACCTCGGGTGCTGTCCTGCCAGACCTCGCCATTGACCTCGATGAAGGCCGCGTCGGCCTGCTCCAGGCCTGCGAGGCAGCGCAGAATCGTGGTCTTGCCCGAGCCGGATTGACCGAACAGCGCGCTGACGCCGCGGCCCGGCAGGTTCAGGTCGACGGCCAGCGTGAAGTCCTGGCGTACCAGGCGCAGAGTGGCCCGTAGCCTTTCGTGCATGTCAGCTCCAGCTGCCGTGACGGCGCCGGCCGGCATACAGCACCAGCAGCACCAGGAAGGAAAACACCAGCATCACCCCCGCCAGCCAGTGGGCTTGGGGGTAGGCCATCGATTCCACATGATCGAAGATCTGCACCGACACCACCCGCGTCGCGTTCGGGATGTTGCCCCCGATCATCAGCACCACGCCGAACTCACCGACCGTATGGGCAAAGCCCAGGATCCCGGCCGTGACGAAGCCGGGGCGAGCCAGGGGCAGGACCACGTGCACGAAGCGGTCCCAGGGCCCGGCGCGCAAGGTGGCCGCGACTTCCAGGGGGCGTTGGCCGATGGCGCTGAAGGCATTCTGCAGGGGCTGCACCACGAACGGCAGCGAGTACACCACCGAGCCGATCACAAGGCCGGTGAAGCTGAACACCACGGTGCCCAGCCCCAAAGCCTGGGTCGCCTGGCCGATCCAGCCGTGGGGGCCCAGGGCGATCAGCAGGTAGAAGCCGATCACCGTCGGCGGCAGTACCAAGGGCAGCGCCACGAGCGCGCCGATCGGGCCGCGCAGCCAGGAATGGGTGCGCGCCAGCCACCAGGCGATCGGCGTGCCGATCACCAGCAGGATCAGCGTGGTCAGGCTGGCGAGCTTGACGGTCAGCCAGATCGCGCCCAGGTCACCGGCGTCGAGCGGCATCAGATCTCATAACCGTAGGATTTGATCACTTGGGCGGCCTTCGGGCTCTTGAGGTAGTCCATGAAGGCGCGAGCGGCCGGGTTGTCCTGGCCTTTCTTGAGAATGACCGCATCCTGGCGGATCGGCGTGTGCAGGTCAGCGGGCACGATCCAGGCAGAACCCTGCTGCAGCGCACCGTCCTTGTAGACCTGCGACAGCGCCACGAAGCCCAGCTCGGCGTTGCCGGTCGAAACGAATTGATAGGCCTGGGTAATGTTCTGGCCCTCGACGCGCTTGTCGAGCGTGGCCTGGGTCAGCCCCAGTTTGTCGAGCACCTCCGTGGCCGCCAGGCCGTAGGGCGCGGTCTTGGGGTTGGCGATGGCCAAGTGCTTGAATTCACCTCGCTTGAGGACTTCGCCTTGGGCATCGACGTAGCCGGGTCTGGGCGACCAGAGGGCCAGTGTGCCGATGGCGTAGGTGAACCGTGAGCCGGGGACGGTGGCTTTTTCCTGTTCGAGCTTGGCCGGGGTGGTGTCGTCGGCAGCCAGGAATACATCGAAGGGGGCGCCGTTGTTGATCTGTGCGTAGAACTGTCCGGTAGCGCCATAGGCAGCGACCAGCGTATGGCCGGTGTCGTGCTCGAACCCTTCGGCCAAGGCCTTGATGGGTGCGGTGAAGTTGGCCGCAACGGCGACGTTGACGTCGTCGGCGGACGCCGTCTGGGTGCAAGCGAGGACCATCACCAAGGGAGCCGCGAAACGGGGAAGCAGAGTACGCATGGGTCAAGTCCTGGGTTTTCGTTATAGACAGGACTATATAGCGGTGGGCAGGGTGGCGGGAAGAGGGTGTCGGCAATCAAGGAAATCGCTGGGGTATAGGGGTCAGGCAGGCGGCTATGACTCACAGAAGCGGGAGGGTCGACCTGATCAGTGCAAGGGTTCACCGATCAGGCCGTTACCTATGCGACGGTTGATTACTGCTTCTTGTCGACGATGTCCATGATTACGCCATTGGTGATCTGCACCAGAACGTAATGGTCATCGATGTCCACCCAGTGGCTGACGTCTTTCTCCGGTGCCTTCAGGCCTTTGGCTTGCCAGTTCTTGATCTCCGCCTCCTCGCGCTTGTACTGATCGGGCGCCTTGTCGCCCACCTTCAGCTCGCGGTTGCGGGTCTGGTCGTTCTGGATGGATTCATCGGACTTGCCGGTGTCGGCAGCCTGGGCGGCCATGGGCAGACACGCGAAGGTGCCAGTCAGCAACAGTGCGGACAACAGGGTGCGAGGGTTCATGCGGTACTCCTTTCTGACATGGCATGTACCCCTCTGACAATGACAGGTCCGGAACAATTCACTCGACCTGCGTGCGAGTGCTAGAGTCGGCTCCTTTTTCAAGGAGTGCGACAAATGCGACTGATCCTGACGATGGGCGTGGCGATGCTGCTGGTGGGGTGTGCATCCTCGGTGATGCAGGACGCACGTCTTGGCACCCCAGACGCACGAATGGACTCGGCCAAGCAGCCCGTGCAGGTCGCCCAGTGCATCCAGTACAGCTGGCAGGACGAACGCACCTTCGGCGTGGATGCCAGTGGTTACCTGGAGGCTCGCGAAGCCGGCGTCTACACCGTGCACGTGCGCGATGCCGACGCGTTCGTGGATGTGCGACCGCATGCCGGCGGCAGCCAGATCGATTTCTATGCCCGGCAGCAGGACGGGGTTGCGCTACAACGTCGTGCGACGGCCGCCACCTGCCTGTAAGGCCATGGGCTTGAATGAGCGCGGCCGTGGCCTGGCGTAGTGCTGTCGAGAGCTCTCAGTGGTTGCTCAGCAATCGCCGCTGCGCCGCCGCGCAGCCGTTGATTTCCACCGCCTTGAGCAGCAAGTCCTGGCGTTGTGAGGTGTCCAGGTCCCCCAGCAGGCGATACACCTCGGCCTGATAGTCCCGCTGTCGACCCCACTGCATGGCCAGCCCCTGAGGACGATCGCGGCTGCATTCCAGGCGCACGGCAGGCTGCGGATAGTAGGCGGCATACAGCGTGGCCATGCCTGGGATCGCCTCCAATGCCTCCCGGTAGCGAGCGCTGGCGTTGAATGGCGGGCACCAGGTGGCGATGGCCGGGGCTGGCGGTGCAAAGCCCTGTTTCAGGCTGGCCTCGAGCAGCGGGCAGGCCGCATCGGAAATCTCGTCGGCGGGCAGGTAGTTCATGTAGTACAACGCCAGCCGGTATTGCGCCACAGGGTGCCCCAGGCTCACGGACTTCTTCAGCAGCGCCACGGCGGTCGGCAACGTGCGCGCCATGGCCTGGCCTTGTCGACTCAGTTCGGGATCATTGTCCGCCGTCTGCAGGGGGCTGGCATCGTTCTGCACGTCCGCCTGTTCCAGCAGGGGCAATGCCTGCCGGTAGAGCAGGTCGGCATGCGCATCGATGCGTACCTCGACGGCCGAAGCGGCGGCCGGCATCAGGACGGCCAGCAGGACAGGCACAGCCCGCGCCCTGGTCATGGGCACGTCCGCAGGATGGGGAACGCATCGGCGAGATGCCGGGACGAGCAGGCGATGTCAGTATTCATGCGGGTGTCGTGGCGCCTCGGCCTATCTGGGCTACAGGGGGCTATTCTAGCCACGCTCGCGCGTTTGCCGAAAGCCATCGCGACATCCATTCGACTCGACTGGACAAGCGGAGACGGTCGCCACTGACGGGAAGTGGCGTATAGAGGCCCACTCGACCGCCTCAGCGCCAGTCTTCACCGCGACGCTGTCCGTTCATCGGCCTGCCGCTCACGACAGCTGCTCCCACACCGTGTGCAGGTTGTGGAGCAGTCCCAACAGGGCGATCAGCAGCAAGGCCACGCCTGACACCAGGCTCACGCGGCGGGCAAGCTGCGCCGATGCAAGGCGTTGAGCGAGTGCGATGTACAGGCCCAGTACCGACAGGTCGATCAGTACCCACACCCCTGTCAGCACGACCAGACTGGCCCCGAAGGTATGGGTCACCTGGAGAAACTGCGCGAAGAACGCGACGAAGAACAGGATGTCCTTGGGGTTGCACAAGCCGACCAGAAAGCCCCGCCGCAGTCCGCTCGATCGGGCCGACGCCGATGTGCGACCTGGCGTCGACGGAGCGCCTGAGGTAGCCGGGAGGCTCGATGCACTGCGTACCGTCTCCAGCCCCAGATAGCCTACGTACAGACAGCCGGCCAGGCTCAACCCCAGGAGCCAGGCCGGGTCCAGCGCCGCGCCCGCGACGAGCGTCCAGGCTGCCACAGCGATCAGGATCAACGAGGCCGCGTTGCTACCCACGGCGGTCATCAGGGCCTGTCGTGCACCCTGTCGCGTGGCGGCCGCGAGTACCAGCGCGACGACGGGTCCAGGTGTGGCGATCAACAGCAGCACGGTCAAGGCATAGGTCGCGAGCAGGGCAGTGTTCAAGGAGGCGCTCCAGATGATTCACGGTCGCGTCGCCAAGGACGCTTCAGGGCCTTCTCACGGACAGTCCGGCCTTGGGCTCATATTCTCGAGCCTGAGAAAGACACTGTAAAAGACCTGAAACTGCACCTGACGATAAGTGCAGCTAATGCTAGAGTCGCCTCCATGTCAGAACGTATTCCCGCCCTGCAAGCCCTGCGCGCCTTCGAAGTCGCGGCGCGCCATGGTTCTTTTACCCGTGCCGCCGAGCAACTCTGCATCAGTCAGGGGGCCGTCAGCCAACACGTCAAGACCGTGGAGGCGATGTTCGCCTGCGCGCTGTTCGAGCGTCGTGGCCCAAAGTTGACGCTGACCGAGCACGGCCGTTCGCTGGCCATGCAGTTGGGTGCCGGTTTCACCTTGATCGAAGAAGCCTGCGCGGTACTCAAGCGAGCGCATCACGACATCCGGCTCAAGGCGCCGTCGACCTTGAGCGTACGCTGGCTGTTGCGGGCGCTGGACACCTTCCAGCAGCAGGGAGGATCCGCCGTGCACCTGGCGAGCGTATGGATGGACATCGACCAGGTGGATTTCCAGCGCGAGCCGTACGACTGCGCCATTCTGCTAGGCAACGCTCAAAACCGTGCTGGCCTCGACAGCACCCTGTTGTTCGACGAATGGTTGGTGCCGGTCTGCAGCCCCGATTACCCCATCGAGACTCACCTGGGCCTGACCGCCTTGAACCAGTGTCAATTGCTTCACCCCTCGCTCGACCGACGCGACTGGCGACGCTGGCTGGCTGCCGTGGGGCGCACGGATGTCGAGATCACGCGTGGTCAAGTCTTCGACACGCTCGATCAAGGCATCAGTGCCGCCGTGCAGGGGCTTGGCGTGTCGGTGGTGGACCTGGCGCTGGCTGGCGAGGAACTGCTCAGCGGTCGCCTGGTGATGCCCTTCCGGCAGGCCGTGGCCACCGGCGATGGCTATTGGATTCACTGGCCAGGCAGCAGCCCCAGGCGTGCAGTGCTCCAGCGATTGTGCGACTTCCTGCAGCAACACCCGCCGGCACGGCTCACCGACGGGATCGAGTGGCTGGGTAGTCAGGGCACGCGTCGTTAGCGCAGCTCACCCACCAGACGCTCGAGGGTCTCGAGCACCGCGCCGGCAAGGGCCTTGGAGCGCTCGCCAGACCAACCGGTCAATGCATTGGGGGCATCGTCGTGGTCCTTGAACGGCATCTCCAATGTCAGCGACAGGCAATCGTAGGCCTGTCCCACGGCATTGCAGGCCAAGGCCATGTTGGCGTGCCCCGGTCGATCGCGCAGATAGCCATGGGTAGTCTGGAAATCCGGGGTGATCGCACAGAGCGTCTCGCGAAAGCGCGCCTCCAGGTGAGCGATGCGTGGCGTATAGCCAGGGTTGCCTTCGCAGGCGGCCACGAAGACATGGGGGATTTCTTCGTCACCGTGCACATCGATGAAAGCATCCACGCCATGCTGCTGCATCTGCGCCTTGGCGAAGAACACCTCGGGACTTTCCTCGAGGCTGGCGTGCTGCCAGGCGCGATTGAGGTCCACCCCTTTGAGGTTGGTGCGCAGGTGGCCACGCCAGGCGCCGTCGGGGTTCATGTTGGGAATCAGGTACAGGTCGGCCGCGTCGAGCAGGCGCTGGGTACCTGGCGTAGGGGCAGCCAGGTGCTCGATCAGGCCTTCCATGAACCATTCGGCCATGTGCTCGCCAGGATGCTGCTGGGCGATCAGCCACAGCTTGCGCTTGTGCGTGGCGCCATCGCCGACGCGCAGCAGGGGAATGTCTCGGCCTTCGACACTGCGGCCGCTGGCCAGCAGCGTGGTTGCAGGATGCGCCAGGGCCTTTTCGATCAGTTGGTGGTGACGCGCCCGTGGATACGGCTCGAAATAGGCGAACCAGGCGGTGTCGCCCTGAGCGGTGAGGGTGAAGGAGAGCGCCTGTCCATCGAAGTCACTGGGCACACGGAACCACGCCTGCTGATCGTGCGACGCGACGGCGTTATAGCCCTGCCAGGCGGTGGGGTACGACGATTGCCCGGCGTTCTCCAGCACGAAGCGATAGGGCTGGCCTGGTATCAGACCCTGGGCCTTGAAGTGAAACCACTGGAAATGCGCGCTGCCCGTGTCGGCGCGGATCCTCAAGCGAATGTCAGCGGGATCGTGGGCATCGATCACCTCGATGTTGCCAGCGTCGAAGTCGCAATCGATGTGCAGCGCAATCGGCGTCGCGGTCATGGCCAGGCTCCTGTGGCGTTTCTTGTACCGCTACTGTACTACCGCTTCGATTCAGGCCCAATAACCGAGCGCCAGCACGGCGGCCAGGCTCAGGCCGACGACCAGCGAGCAGCCGCTGAAGGAGAGGGCGGTACGGCCGTGCCGGTACCAGCCCGAGGCGCCGAGCTGCGCGGTGCAGGCCGTCAGGCTGCGCCACTGCAGCTCGGTGGCGTGAAAGGCGTGCAGGTGATCGGGGTGCGCATCCAGCCAGCGACGAAAGTCGATGCGTTCGCATGCTGTCACCAGAGGGCTTTGCAAGCGCACGTACCATCGCCCTGCGCAGCGTGTGGCGGGGTCGCGTGCTGGCCAGGTACCGCGCAGGGCTTGGTGCATCAGGTGCTCGACGTCCTGCATCGACAGGCCGAGGCGTTCGCCGATCTGACGAAAATCCAGGCCGTCCAGGCCACTGAGCAGCCAGACCTGCTGTACCCGTCGCGGCAAATGCTTGAAGTGGTGCAGGCACACGGCTTCCGTGGAGAAGGCGGTGGTGTACGGTTCCGGGAGAGGGGAGGACAGAAGACGGGGCATGCGCAGCTCCTTGCTGAAAACAGCGAAACGGTATCCAGGCCGGAAGCACCCAAAAGACGATTGATTCTCAAGTGCTGACGTGGGAAACGTTGCAACATCCGTTCACGAAATAGCCGAGGCTTGCTATCATCGCCTCCAACACGGTCACCTGCCTTCATTAGCCTGAAGAGCCAAAAAAAAAGACCCAGCAAAAAGCCGGGTCAAAAACCGTGATTAGCCTGATGAGGAGATAATCTGAGCGTCCGACCTAAAGGCGTTCAGGTTACCCAGCAGATCTCGCGATCTGCTAGGTGCAATAATAATCGTTATCATTTGACCGTCAAATGTTTTTTGCTCCTTTGCGAAAAATAATGATTGCCGGTGCGTAATCATGCCCCCGGCACCTTGCTCATTTCCTGAATTTCCGTCTGTGCCTGCGCATGGTCCAGCAGCGCGCGTGCCATGTTGACCATGTGCATCAAGGCGAACAGCAGCTCTCGCGCCGAACCTTGCTGGCCGTGAGCCGATTCGCCGGCCGTGGTCGCGGCGCAGCGCAACAGGCGCATGGCCTGGTCGTGTGCCTGCTCGGTCGTGATGTCCGGGCGCAGTATCCAGAGCGAAGCGTCGGGGTCGACTTTGGCAGCGGGCGGGTTGAGGTAGAAATCCAGCGCCCGGCGGGCCGCTTCACTGTCCAAATCCCTTTCCAGATATGTAGATGGTTTCATCCTGTTACCTTTGATTGCCTAGCAGGAAAATGCGGGAGCGCCATGCTAATACCTACCGTATTTTGATGGGGCGTCAAAATAATACATTATGTGTATTGAGCGCCCATGGGCAGCCCGTATCGTGCCTGCCATGGAAAAATGGATCGCCTTGGTCAAAGCCAAGATGCGTGAGCTCGACATCACGCAAGAAAAACTCGCCGAGCGTGTGGGCGTCACCCAAGGTGCAGTCGGACACTGGCTGCGTCGTGAACGGCAACCCAAGCTCGACATGATGAACGCGGTGCTCGAGGCGTTGGGCATGCCGCACCTGCAGGTACGCCTGCACATCGTTGCCCAAGGGGAGCACATCGCCGAGCAGGTGACGCCCTATGGCACCCCTACGGATGAAACCTTGAGCGCGCTGGCCGACTCCCAAGGCTTTCGTTACCCGGTCCTGGCCTGGCTGGAGCTTGATGGCGAGCGACCGAGCGAGAGCCTGGTCCATCAGCTGTCCGACTACCAGGCCTGCGGCAAGGCCTTCTGGCTGCGGGTCGAGAGCGATGCGATGAACGCTCCGAGCGGCCTCAGCGTGCCGGAAGGCATGTTGATCCTGGTCGATCCAGGCGTGCCAGCCGCTCCAGGGCGCTTGATCGTCGCGCGCCAACCGGGCATCGGCACGGTATTCCGCCAGTGGGTCGAGGAAGGCGGTCTACGCTACCTGCGTCCGCTCAACCCCATGTATCCCACGGTGGCCTGCGACCCGGCGCTGGAGATTCTGGGCGTGGTCATGCGCGCGCATATCCGTTTCTGAAAACACGGTGGCCTGCGTCAGGTCGATGTCGCCTCGGGCGATGTTGCCGCAGACGGCTCCAGCGCGACCAGTACCGCGCCTTCACTGACCATGTCGCCTTCGCCACAGGGCAGGGCGGTCACCGTACCCGCGAAAGGCGCGCGTACACTGTGCTCCATCTTCATCGCTTCGACGATCACCAGCGGCATGCCCGCCTCGACCCGGTCGCCGACCTGGGTCATCACCCGCACGATACTGCCGTTCATGGGCGCGACGAGGCTGCCCTGAGCCTGCCGGGCCTCGCGCGCGGCGTCTGCCTCGTGACAGCGCACCGCTCGACATTCACCCTGCCAATGCAGGTAGAGCGTATCGCCTTGGCGGAACACTGCATGCCGCGTGCTGACGCCCCCGTGCTCGACCCTCAGGCGACCTTCGACGAACGATCCATTGGGTGACGGGCAGGGGGCGAGCCTGACGGTCTGGGCCTGACCTTCACAGGTCAGCGTCAGGCAGGCGAGGCCTGGCGCACCCAGGCGCAACCCATCGGTACGCGCCCAAGGGCTCCAAGGATCGCTTTCATCGGTGGAGGCAGGCGAAGTGTCCAGCCAGGCCTGTGCGGCGACGGCCCAGAACCGCGCGTCCAGCGACGGCGCCTCGTGCAGCAGGGCCTCGTGAAAGCGCGGGATGAAGCCGGTGTCCAGTTCGCCTGCCGCGAACGCCGGGTGTGCCAGGATCGTTCGCAGAAACCGTGCATTGGTGCGCACACCGGCGATCATCAGCTCGTCGAGCATCGCCAGCAGTCGCAGCCGCGCCTGCTCGCGGTCGGCGCCCCAGGCGATGAGCTTGCCGAGCATGGGGTCGTAATAGGGCGAGACCGTGTCGCCCTGTTCGACACCGCTGTCGATTCGTCGGCCGATACCCGGCGCCGGCTCTCGATAGAGTGCCAGGGTGCCGGTGGCGGGCAGGAAGTCATGGGCGGGATCCTCGGCGTACAGCCGTACTTCGATGGCGTGGCCGTTGAGCGGGACGTCGGCTTGTTCGAGCGGCAGCGGTTCACCACGCGCCACGCGGATCTGCCAGTCCACCAGATCCAGGCCGGTGATGGCTTCGGTCACCGGATGCTCCACCTGCAGGCGGGTGTTCATCTCCATGAAGTAGAATGCGCCCTGGGCGTCGAGCAGGAACTCGACCGTACCGGCACCGACATAGCCGATCGCCTGCGCCGCGCGCACGGCCGCCTCGCCCATGGCCTGGCGCAGTCTGGCGTCCAGACCGGGCGCCGGTGCCTCTTCGACGACTTTCTGGTGGCGCCGCTGGATCGAGCAGTCACGTTCGTTGAGGTACAGGCAGCGCCCATGCTGATCGGCGAACACCTGGATCTCCACGTGCCGCGGATCGAGCACGTAGCGTTCGAGCAATACGCGCGCCTCACCGAACGACGCCTGGGCCTCACGCTGCGCCGACGCCAGGGCCTCGGCCAGGTCCGCCTCGCGCTCGACCACTTTCATGCCCTTGCCACCCCCGCCGGCGCTGGCCTTGAGCAGCACCGGGTAGCCGATCTCGCGCGCGGCCTGGCGAAACCGCTCGAAACCTTGGTCGTCGCCGTGATACCCCGGTACCAGCGGCACGCCTGCCGTGTGCATCAAGGCCTTGGCTGCCGACTTGCTGCCCATTGCCTCGATGGCGCTCGACGGCGGACCGATCCAGATCAACCCGGCCTGCTCGACTGCCCGGGCGAACGCGGCGTTCTCCGACAGAAACCCGTAGCCGGGGTGGATCGCATCGGCGCCGCTCGCGCGCGCAGCCTCAAGCAGGCGGTCGATGTCCAGGTAATTCTCGGTGGCCTTGGTCCCTCCCAGGTCGATGCACTGGTCGGCCTGACGGGCGTGGCGCGCCTCGCGGTCGACCGCGCTGTGCACGGCGAGGGTGGTCAGGCCCATGGCCTTGGCGGTGCGCATGATGCGGCAGGCGATCTCGCCACGGTTGGCGATCAGCAGGCGGGTCAGGGTAGGGCGGGTCATGGGCGTACCTCCGCAGGGGTCTGCCAGTCGGGACGACGTTTCTCCAGGAAGGCGCGCAGCCCTTCCTGACCCTGCGGGCTGACCCGGACCCGGGCGATGGCGTTCTCGCAGTGCCGGCGCAGGGCCGGGGTCAGGTCGGCCGACCCCACCTCGCGCAGCAGGTCCTTGCAGGCGCGCATGGCCTGCGGGCTGTTGAGCAGCAGAGTATCGATCCAGCCCTCGAGACGCTGCTCCAGCGCCTCCTGCGGGCAGGTGTCGGCGAACAGGCCCAGCGTGCGTGCCTCGTGCGCGTCGAAACGCTCGGCGGTCAAGGCATAGCGGCGGGTCGCCCGCTCACCGATGGCCTTGACCACGAAGGGGCTGATGACGGCCGGTACCAGACCGATGCGCACCTCCGACAGGCACAGCTGCGCATCCTCGGTGCCCAGGGCCATGTCGCAGGCACTGATCAACCCCAGTGCACCTCCAAAGGCTGCGCCATGCACCACGGCCAGGGTCGGCAGCTTGAGGCGAGCCAGGCCGTACATCAATTCGGCCAGCTCCCGGGCGTCGTCCAGATTGGTGTTGAAGTCCAGGTCCGCCGAGGCTTGCATCCAGGCCAGGTCGGCGCCGGCACTGAAGTGCTTGCCGCGCCCACGCAGGATTAGAAAGCGCAGGGTCGGATCCTCGCCGACCTGGGCGATGGCCATGATCAGTTCGCGGATCATCTGCGCGTTGAAGGCGTTGTGCCTGTCTTCCCGGCTCAGCCACAGGGTAGCGAAGCCACGCGGGTCTCTGACCAGTTCCACGGTGTCGAAGTCGTTCATGGTTCACATCCGGAAAATGCCGAAGCGGCTGGCTTCGATCGGGGCGTTGAGGGAAGCCGACAGGGCCAGGGCGAGCACATCGCGGGTCTGCGCCGGGTCGATGACGCCGTCGTCCCAGAGGCGCGCGCTGGAGTACCAGGCATGGGCCTGACGCTCGTACTGGTCGACGATCGGCTGGCGGATACGCGCTTCGTCGTCGGCATCCCATGACTGACCCTGACGCGCCTGCTGCTCGCGCTTGACCTGCACCAGGACCCCGGCAGCCTGCTCGGCACCCATCACGCCGATCCGCGCGTTCGGCCACATCCACAGGAACCGCGGGTCGTAGGCGCGACCGCACATGCCATAGTTGCCGGCACCGAAGCTGCCGCCGATGATCACCGTGAATTTCGGCACCTGCGCGCAGGACACCGCAGCGACCAGCTTGGCGCCGTGCTTGGCAATGCCGCCATGCTCGTACTTCTGTCCGACCATGAAGCCGGTGATGTTCTGCAGGAACACCAGGGGAATACCGCGCTGGCAGGCCAGCTCGATGAAGTGCGCGCCTTTCTGCGCCGCTTCGGCGAACAGCACACCGTTGTTGGCCAGGATCGCCACCGGGTAGCCGTGCAGGTGCGCGAAACCGCAAACCAGCGTAGTGCCGAACAGCGCCTTGAACTCATCGAACACCGAGCCGTCGACCAGCCGTGCGATCACGTCGCGCACATCGAACGGTTGCTTGGCCTCGGCCGGCACCACACCATACAGCTCCTCGGCGGCATACAGCGGCGCTACCGGCGCCTGACGCTGCACCTGGCCCAGCTTGCGCCAGTTGAGGTTGGCCACGCTACGCCGGGCCAGCGCCAAGGCATGGGCGTCGTCTTCGGCGTAGTGGTCGGCCACACCGCTGATGCGACAGTGCACGTCGGCGCCGCCCAGGTCTTCGGCGCTCACCACTTCGCCCGTGGCAGCCTTCACCAGGGGCGGCCCGGCCAGGAAGAGGGTCGCCTGCTGGCGCACCATGATCGCTTCGTCGGCCATGGCTGGCACATAGGCCCCGCCGGCGGTGCACGAGCCCATGACCACGGCGATCTGCGGAATGCCCAACGCGCTCATGGTGGCCTGGTTGAAAAAGATCCGTCCGAAGTGTTCGCGGTCAGGAAACACCTCGTCCTGGCGCGGCAGGTTGGCACCGCCGGAGTCCACCAGGTACAGGCAGGGCAGCCGGTTCTGTTGGGCGATGGCCTGGGCGCGCAGGTGCTTCTTCACCGTCAGCGGGTAATAAGTGCCGCCTTTGACCGTGGCATCGTTGGCCACGATCATGCATTCCACGCCCTCGATGCGGCCGATGCCGGCGATCACACCGGCGGCGGGCACGTCTTCGTCGTACACCCCGTGGGCGGCCAGTTGGCCGATCTCGAGAAACGGCGAGCCGGGGTCCAGCAGGCGGTCGATGCGTTCGCGTGGCAACAGCTTGCCGCGGGCGGTGTGCCGTTCCTGGGCCTTGGCCCCACCGCCCTGGGCCACCTGGGCGAGCAGGTCCTGCAGGGCCTGGAGCTGTGCGAGCATGGCCGCGCGGTTGTCGGCGAATTCGGCCGAACGCGGGTCGATCTGGGTATGCAAGGTTGCCATGTGCGCTGCCCCTTGTGCTCAGCGGGTTTCGTTGAACAGTTCACGACCGATCAGCATCCGGCGGATCTCGCTGGTGCCCGCGCCGATCTCGTACAGCTTGGCGTCACGCAGCAGACGGCCCGCCGGGAATTCGTTGATGTAGCCATTGCCGCCCAGGATCTGGATCGCCTCCAGGGCCATCTGCGTAGCGCGCTCGGCGGTGTACAGGATCACCCCGGCGGCGTCCTTGCGGGTGGTCTCGCCGCGGTCGCAGGCCTGGGCGACGGCGTACAGGTAGGCACGGCTGGCGTTGAGCTGGGTGTACAGGTCGGCGATCTTGGCCTGGATCAGCTGGAATTCGCCGATGCTCTGGCCGAACTGCTTGCGGTCGTGGATGTAGGGCACCACCAGGTCCAGGCAGCTCTGCATGATGCCGGTGGGGCCACCGGCCAGTACCACGCGTTCGTAGTCCAGGCCGCTCATCAGCACGCGCACGCCACCGTCGAGCTGGCCGAGGATGTTTTCTTGCGGCACTTCCACGCCATCGAAGAACAGCTCGCAGGTGTTGGAGCCGCGCATGCCCAGCTTGTCGAACTTGTTGCCGCGGCTAAAGCCTTTCCAGTCGCGCTCGACGATGAACGCGGTGATGCCATGGGCGCCCTTGTCGAGGTCGGTCTTGGCGTAGATCACGTAGGTATGGGCATCGGGGCCGTTGGTAATCCAGGTCTTGCTGCCGTTGAGCACATAGCGGTCGCCGCGCTGCTCTGCGCGCAGTTTCATCGACACCACGTCGGAGCCTGCATTGGGCTCGCTCATGGCCAAGGCGCCGATGTGTTCGCCACTGAGCAGCTTGGGCAGGTACTTTTGCTTTTGCGCCGATGTGCCGTTGCGGTTGATCTGGTTGACGCAGAGGTTGGAGTGGGCGCCGTAGGACAGCGCCACCGACGCCGAGCCACGACTGATCTCCTCCATGGCGATCACGTGGGCCAGGTAGCCCAGGCCAGCGCCGCCAAGTTCTTCGGGCACGGTGATGCCGAGCAGGCCCATGTCGCCGAACTTGCGCCACAGGTCGACGGGGAACAGGTTGTCGCGGTCAATCTGCGCGGCACGCGGCGCCACTTCGGCGGCAACGAAGGTGCGGACCTGATCGCGCAGCATGTCGAGGGTCTCGCCGAGGGCGAAATTCAGGGAAGGGTAATGCATGCGAGGGCACCTTGTTGTTCTTGGATGGGAAGACGACACACAGGCTCGCGTACCTGACGCCAGGCCTCTGCGCAAGCGGGCTTGCCCGCGAAAGCGTCAGCAGGCCATCACCCTGGCCTGGACGATCGTCATCGCGGGCAAGCCCCACAAGGTCCATGCGTCATGCCAGGGCGTGACGTATCGCTCATTGCCTTTACGTAAACGTAAGCCTGCAAGTGAAGACTGTCAATCTGTTCCTCTCCTTTACGTAAACGTCATTGTGGTCCAGAGTTATCGTCGCTGACTTCAGTCGTGCCCAGAACAATCACAAACAAGGGTCGCCCATGAATCAACCCAGCCGTACTTGCGGTCACCAGGACGTGCCGCTGTTGACCACGACCATCGGCCAGGCCTTCGATGCCACCGTCGCCCGCCACGCCGACGGCGAAGCCTTGGTCGTACGCCACCAGGGCCTGCGCTATACCTGGCGACAATTGGCCGAGCAGGTCGACCTGCAGGCCCGTGCGTTGATGGCGTTGGGGGTCGGCCTGGGAGACCGGGTCGGCATCTGGTCGCCCAACTGTGCCGAGTGGTGCATCCTGCAGATCGCCAGTGCCAAGGTCGGCGCGATCCTGGTCACCATCAACCCGGCCTACCGGGTCGCCGAACTGGAGTACGTCCTGCGCCAGTCCGGGTGTCGCTGGCTGGTCTGCGCGGGCACCTTCAAGACGTCGGACTATCACGCCATGGTGCAGGCGCTGGTGCCGCAGATGGCCCAGTGCGCATCCGGCGAGTGGGCCAGCGAGCGCCTGCCCGACCTGCGCGGAGCGATCAGCCTGGCGGACGCGCCACCCCGCGGTTTCCTGCCCTGGCGTGCCCTGGCCGAGCGGGCAGGGCAGACCTCGCTCGAGGCCTACGCAGCGCGTCAGCGGCAGCTTCGGTGCGAACAGCCGGTGAACATCCAGTACACCTCCGGCACCACCGGCGCGCCCAAGGGCGCCACTCTGAGCCACGGCAACATCCTCAACAACGGGCGCATGGTCGGCCGCAGCCTGGGCCTGACCGCACGCGATCGCCTGGTGATTCCTGTACCGCTGTACCACTGCTTCGGCATGGTCATGGCCAACCTCGGCTGCCTCACCCACGGCAGCACGATGATCTACCCCAACGATGCCTTCGACGCCGAGCTGACCTTGCGCACGGTGGCCGAGGAGCGTGCCAGCGTGCTCTATGGCGTGCCGACCATGTTCATCGCGCTGCTCGACCACCCCGTGCGCGCGCAGCTGGACCTGTCGACCCTGCGCAGCGGCATCATGGCCGGCGCCACCTGCCCGATCGAGGTCATGCGCCGGGTCATCGATCAGTTGCACATGGCCGAGGTGCAGATCGCCTATGGCATGACCGAGACCAGCCCGGTCTCGTTGCAGACCGGCCCGGACGATGCGCTGGAACTGCGCGTGACCACCGTCGGGCGTACGCAACCGCACCTGGAGACCAAGCTGGTGGATGCCGAGGGCGTGACCGTCGCCCGGGGCGAGATCGGCGAGCTGTGTACCCGTGGCTACAGCGTGATGCTTGGCTACTGGAATGACCCCGAGGCCACCGGTCAGGCCATCGATGCGGCAGGCTGGATGCACAGCGGAGACCTGGCCGTGATGGACGAGGCGGGGTACGTGCGTATCGTCGGGCGCAACAAGGACATGATCATTCGTGGGGGCGAGAACATCTATCCGCGCGAGCTGGAAGAGTTCTTCCATACGCACCCAGCGGTGGCCGAGGCGCAGGTGGTCGGCATCCCGTGCAACCGGTACGGGGAGGCGCTCGTCGCCTGGATCCGGCTGCACCCTGGCCAGGCGGTCACGGCCGCGCAACTGCAGGACTGGTGCAGGGCGCATGTCGCACACTTCAAGGTGCCCCAGCACATCCGCTTCGTGGAGGCGTTTCCGATGACGGTCACGGGGAAGGTGCAGAAGTTTCGGATGCGGGAGATCAGCATCGAGGCGTACATGAGGGCGCAGTGAAGGGGGCAGGACGGTATCATCGCGGGCAAGCCCGCTCCCACATGAGTACGGCAGTGTCCAGACAGATCAGTGCTGTGTACATACCGTGGGAGGGGCTCTGGTTACATAGGCTTACTTCCAGAAGGCGAGCCTAGGCTTTCACAGGCGGCTCTTCGCTCGGCGGATCACCCACCGTCGGCGGCGTGGTCGGCTGGGTAGGCAATTCATCGGGATCATCCTGTGGCGCGGGCGGCGGCAGAGATGGGTCGTCGATGTTCGGATCAGGGGTTTCCGGTGGGGTAGGGATGTTCATGATCGCGCCTCGCAAACGGCTGATTGAAGGGTGCGTCTGTTCAGACACACGCCGGTGGTCAAACGCTCCGTTTTTTATTGAACCCCACTCCCGGGCGCTGCTCTGAACCCTTACCGTCCAAGCTAAACGGAGCAAGGTTCGATGTCACGTAATGAGCCCTTTGAGAGCGTGCCCATGGCGAATGATCACCCGGACCAGGCCATCAGCCTGTCCCAAGCGCTGATGGCCCCGCGGATCGTGGTCGAGGACGTGCAGCCGTCCCTCGACGGCGGTACCTTCGCCACCAAGGCCGTGCGCGGCCAACCGGTCGATGTGTCGGCCAAGGTCTACTGCGACGGGCACGACCAGTTGGCCGTGATGCTCAACTGGCGTCAGGCCCACAGCCGGGTTTGGCATTGCGTGCCGATGGAATCGGCCGGCAACGACCTGTGGCTGGCGCAGTTCACGCCCCGCGAGCTGGGACCGCACCTCTACAGCATCGAAACGTGGATCGACCCCTATGCCACGTTCTGCTACGACCTGAGCAAGAAATTCAATGCCGGTGTCGAGGTCACGCTGGAACTCGAAGAAGGCCGCCTGCTCCTGGGCAAGGGCATCGAGCGCACCGAAGGCGCGTTGCGCCAGCAGTTGGAAGCCCTCCAGCAAGGGCTGGCCGGTCAATCGATCGATGATCAGGTCGCGACGCTGCTGGCGCCGGACGCTGCGCGCCTCATGCATCAGGCCGAGCACCGTACCTACCTGACGCGCAGCATCGAATTCGCCGTGGACGTGGACCGCGAGGCGGCGCTGTTCGCCAGCTGGTACGAGCTGTTCCCGCGTTCGATCACCGATGACAAGGCGCGCCATGGCACCTTCAATGACGTGCATGCACGCCTGCCGATGATTCGTGACATGGGCTTCGATGTGCTGTATTTCCCGCCCATCCATCCGATCGGGCGCCAGCACCGCAAGGGCCCGAACAACTCGCTGCATGCCGGCCCGGACGATCCAGGCAGTCCATACGCCATCGGCAGTGCCGACGGTGGTCACGATGCGATCCACCCGCAGCTGGGTTCGCGTGACGACTTCCGTCGCCTGGTCGCCGCTGCGGCCGAGCATGGCCTGGAAATCGCCCTGGACTTCGCCATCCAATGTTCGCAGGACCATCCGTGGCTCACCGAGCATCCAGGCTGGTTCAGCTGGCGCCCGGACGGCACCATCCGCTACGCCGAGAACCCGCCGAAGAAGTACCAGGACATCGTCAACGTGGACTTCTATGCGCCCGATGCCATCCCGGCGCTGTGGCTGGCCCTGCGCGATGTGGTGATCGGCTGGGTCGAGGAGGGGGTCAAGACCTTCCGCGTCGACAACCCGCACACCAAGCCGCTGCCGTTCTGGCAATGGCTGATCGCCAATGTGCGCAGTCAGTACCCCGACGTGCTGTTTCTCGCCGAAGCCTTCACCAAGCCGGCGATGATGGCACGCCTGGGCAAGGTCGGTTATGCCCAGAGCTATACCTACTTCACCTGGCGCAACACCAAGAAGGAACTGACCACCTACTTCGAGGAACTCAACGAGGCGCCGTGGCGTGACTGCTACCGCCCCAACTTCTTCGTCAACACGCCGGACATCAACCCGTTCTTCCTGCAGCACTCGGGGCGTGCAGGCTTCCTGATCCGAGCCGCGCTGGCGACCATGGGGTCGGGCCTGTGGGGCATGTATTCCGGGTTCGAGCTGTGCGAAGGCGCAGCGCTGCCGGGCAAGGAAGAGTACCTGGATTCGGAGAAGTACGAGATCCGTCCCCGAGACTACACCCAGCCGGGCAACATCATCGCCGAGATCGCCCAGCTCAACCGGATCCGTCGTCAGAACCCTGCCCTGCAAACGCACCTGAGCGTGGCGTTCTTCAACTGCTGGAACGACAACATCCTGTACTTCGCCAAACGCACACCGGCGCGGGACAACTTCATCCTGATCGCCATCAGCCTGGACCCGCACAATGTTCAGGAGGCGCATTTCGAGCTTCCCTTGTGGGAGCTGGGGCTGGATGACGATGCCCATACGCATGGCGAAGACCTGATGAATGGCCATCGCTGGACTTGGTACGGGAAAACGCAGTGGATGCGCATCGACCCGGCCTACCAGCCGTTCGGGATCTGGCGGATCGAAAAGGTGTCGTAAGCGCCGGCGTGCCTGGGTCACCGTCATGGGTGATGCCGGGCCTTGCGTCGTCTGCTTCGCGGGCAAGCCCGCTCCCACAGGGAGCGTGAACCGTTCGAGAGAAGGGGCTACCAGGGTAGCCCGCCTGGAACTGAAAGGAGTCGCACATGGCCAAGCGTTCTCGCCCGGCAGCCTTCATCGATGACCCGTTGTGGTACAAGGACGCGGTGATCTACCAGCTTCACGTGAAGTCGTTCTTCGACGCCAACAACGATGGCGTCGGCGATTTCGCAGGGCTCATCAGCAAGCTCGACTACATCGCGGCGCTGGGTGTGAACACCTTGTGGCTGCTGCCGTTCTATCCTTCGCCACGGCGCGATGACGGCTATGACATCTCCGAATACAAGGCCGTGCATCCCGACTACGGCACTCTGGCCGACGCCAAGCGCTTCATCGCCGAAGCGCACAGGCGGGGGTTGCGGGTGATCACCGAGCTGGTGATCAACCACACGTCCGACCAGCATCCGTGGTTCCAGCGCGCGCGGCATGCCAAACCTGGCAGCAAGGCCCGTGACTTCTATGTCTGGTCGGACACTGACCAGAAGTACGACGGCACCCGGATCATCTTTCTCGATACCGAGCATTCCAACTGGACCTGGGACCCGGTCGCGAAGCAGTACTTCTGGCACCGCTTCTACGCCCACCAGCCGGACCTCAACTTCGACAATCCCCAGGTGCTCAAGGCCGTCCTGGGGGTGATGCGCTTCTGGCTCGACCTGGGCGTCGATGGGCTGCGCCTGGATGCCATCCCCTACCTGATCGAACGGGACGGCACCAACAACGAAAACCTGCCCGAGACCCATGCGGTGCTCAAGGCGATCCGTGCCGAAATCGATGCCAACTACCCTGACCGCATGTTGCTGGCCGAGGCCAACCAGTGGCCGGAAGACACGCGTCCGTATTTCGGTGAAGGCGACGGTGACGAATGCCACATGGCGTTCCACTTCCCCTTGATGCCACGCATGTACATGGCCTTGGCCATGGAAGACCGTTTTCCGATCACCGACATCCTGCGCCAGACCCCGGCGATTCCGGCCAACTGCCAGTGGTCGATCTTCTTGCGCAACCACGATGAGCTGACCCTGGAAATGGTCACTGACCGTGAACGTGACTATCTATGGAATCACTATGCCGAAGACCGTCGCGCCCGCATCAATCTAGGCATCCGTCGGCGTCTGGCGCCCTTGCTGCAACGTGATCGCCGACGCATCGAGCTGCTGACCAGCCTGCTGCTGTCCATGCCAGGTACGCCGACGCTGTACTACGGCGACGAGCTGGGCATGGGTGACAACATCTACCTGGGCGACCGGGATGGCGTGCGCACGCCCATGCAATGGTCGTCCGACCGCAACGGTGGGTTCTCGCGTGCCGAGCCACAGCGCCTGGTGCTGCCGCCGGTCATGGACCCGTTGTACGGCTACCAGACCATCAACGTCGAAGCCCAGGCTCACGATGCACATTCGCTGCTCAACTGGAACCGCCGGTTGCTGGCGGTCCGCGCGCAGCAGAAGGCGTTCGGCCGGGGCACGTTGACCCTGCTGTCGCCCAGCAATCGCCGCATCCTGGCCTACCTGCGCGAATACACCGATGCGCAAGGCAACAGTGAAACCATCCTGTGCGTCGCCAACGTCTCACGCGCGGCCCAGGCCGCCGAACTGGACTTGTCGGCCTATGCCGAGCGGGTGCCGGTGGAGATGCTCGGCGGCAGCGCGTTCCCACCGATCGGCCAACTGCCGTTCCTGCTGACCTTGGCGCCTTACGGGTTCTACTGGTTCCTGTTGGCGCCCCGCGAACGCATGCCGCATTGGCATGTCGAACCTGCCGAGGGGTTACCCGAATTGACCACATTGGTATTGAAAGCCCGCATGGAAGAACTGCTCGACAGCCCCTCCCGAGATGCCCTGCAGGACAGCATCCTGCCCCAGTACCTGCCCAAGCGACGCTGGTTCGCCGGGAAGGAAGGGCCGCTCGATCAGGTTCGCCTGCGTTATGGCGTGCGCCTGAACACCGCCACCACGCCCGTGCTGCTCAGCGAGCTCGAAGTCACCAGCAAGGGCACCGTCAGCCATTATCAGCTGCCGTTCGGCCTGCTGGCCGAGGACCAGGTGCAGGCCGCACTGCCGCAGCAGCTGGCCTTGTCACGGGTCCGCCGCAAAGGTCAGGTTGGCCTGATCACCGATGCCTTCGTGCTCGAGCCGTTCGTGCGCGCTGTCCTGCAGGCCTGCCAGAACCACACGCGTCTGCCCAGCAGTGCTGGCGAGCTGCGCTTCGAGTCCACCGAGCAGCTGACAAGCCTTGGGCTGAATGCCGACAGTTCGGTGCGCTACCTGGGGGCCGAGCAATCCAACAGTTCGGTGGTGGTCGGCGACAAGCTGGTGCTCAAGCTCATCCGCCGCGTCAATGGCGGCATTCACCCCGAACTGGAAATGAGCGCCTACCTGACCGCTGCAGGCTTTGCCAACATCTCGCCGCTGCTGGCCTGGGTCGAGCGGGTGGACGACCAGCAGCAGCCGCACCTGTTGATGATCGCCCAAGGCTACCTGAGCAACCAGGGCGACGCCTGGGCATGGACCCAGGACACCCTGGAGCGGGCGATTCGCGACGAACTCGAACCGGGCGTCAGCGATGGGGAAGGCCGGGCCAATGCGTTGGCCGAGCTGAAGGACTTTGCAGCGCTGTTCGGTCAACGGCTGGGCGAGATGCATGCGCATTTGGCCGAACCCACCGACGACGAAGCGTTCGCACCGCGTGTCAGCGCCCAGCAGGACAGCGAGCAATGGGGCCGTCAGATCGCAGCCGAACTCGAACATGCGCTCGACCTGCTGGCCCAGCACCGCGGGGCGCTGGACAGCGACGCGCAGGCCTTGGTCGATGACCTGCAACAACAGCGCCAGGGGCTGCTGCAGAACGTCCAGGCCTTGGCCGACCAGGCGCAGGGCGGTCTGCTGATCCGGGTGCATGGCGACTTGCATCTGGGGCAGGTGCTGGTGCGCCAGGGCGATGCCTACCTCATCGATTTCGAGGGCGAGCCGTCCCGGCCGCTGGACGAGCGCCGGGCCAAGCTCAGCCCGTTCAAAGATGTCGGCGGCGTTGTGCGCTCGTTCGACTATGCTGCTGCCATGTTGCTGCGCGGCAGCTCTGGCGTGGACCTTTCCGAGGCGGCGCAACAGGCGCGGCAACGGGTTGCCCGGCAGTACCTGCACCACTCACGGCATGCGTTTCTCGAGGCCTACAGCCAAGCCACCGCCGCTTTGCCCCATGCCTGGACACAGGGCAGTGGCGCGCGCGCGGCGCTGGACCTGTTCACCTTGGAGAAGGCGGCCTACGAAATCACTTACGAAGCCGAAAACCGGCCAAGCTGGCTGGCTGTGCCCTTGCACGGCTTGCATGGACTGATCAGTACCTGGGGAGAGTCATAAATGAATGCAAGCACGCGTGACAACGGCGGCCTCGAGCGACGGGACCTCGACGCCCTGGCTCGCGCCGAGCACGCCGACCCGTTCGCGGTATTGGGACCACACGGCGATGGCGCAGGCGGCATCTGGGTGCGCGCCTACCTGCCCAACGCGCTCAGGGCGCAGGTCATCGCACGCGAGGACGGCCGCGTCCTGGCAGACATGCACCAGGCCTCGCTGCCGGGCCTGTTCTTCGCCCACCTGGCGCATTCGATGGCGTATCAACTGCGCATCGTCTGGGCCAGTGGCGAGCAGGTGACCGAGGACCCTTACAGCTTCGGCCCGCAGCTGGGCGAAATGGACATGCACCTGTTCGCCGAAGGCAACCACCGTGACCTGGCCAGTCGCTTCGGTGCGCAGCCTGTCCAGGTCGACGGCGTGGAGGGCGTCTGCTTCTCGGTCTGGGCGCCCAATGCCCGGCGCGTGTCGGTCGTCGGCGACTTCAACAGCTGGGACGGGCGCCGCCACCCCATGCGCATTCGTCACGAGGCTGGCGTCTGGGAGCTGTTCATCCCACGGCTTGGCGTGGGCGAAGCGTACAAATTCGAAGTGCTCGGCAAGGACGGTGTCCTGCCGCTGAAGGCCGACCCCCTGGCGCGTGCCACCGAGCTGCCACCGAGCACGTCGTCCAAGGTCGCCGGACCGCTGGGCCACGCGTGGCAGGACCAGGCGTGGATGGAGCAGCGTGCCCAGCGGCACGGGCTCGATCAGCCGCTGTCGATCTACGAGCTGCATGCCGGCTCCTGGCGCTGCAAGCTGGACGAGGCGGGCGAGGTGGCCGGCTTCTACAACTGGCGTGAACTGGCGGACAGCCTGGTGCCTTACGTCAAGGAGCTGGGCTTCACCCACATCGAATTGTTGCCGATCATGGAGCACCCCTTCGGTGGCTCCTGGGGCTATCAGCCGCTGTCGATGTTCGCCCCGACCTCGCGTTACGGCTCGCCCGAAGACTTCGCAGCCTTCATCGACGCCTGCCACCAGGCCGAGATCGGCGTGCTGCTCGACTGGGTGCCAGCGCATTTCCCCACCGACGAGCATGGGCTGGCCCGCTTCGATGGCACTGCCCTGTACGAGTACCAGAACCCGTTCGAAGGGTATCACCAGGACTGGAACACGCTCATCTACAACCTGGGACGCAACGAGGTCCGTGGGTTCATGGTGGCCTCGGCGCTGCATTGGCTCAAGCACTTCCACATCGACGGTCTGCGCGTCGATGCTGTGGCCTCGATGCTGTACCGCGACTATTCACGCAAGCAGGGCGAATGGATACCGAACCGTTATGGTGGCCGCGAGAACCTCGAGGCGATCGACTTCCTGCGTCACCTCAATGGGATCGCGGCCTACGAGGCACCAGGCGCGCTGATCATCGCCGAAGAGTCCACTGCGTGGCCGGGTGTCAGCGCCCCGACCCAAGAGGGCGGCCTGGGCTTCTCGTACAAGTGGAACATGGGCTGGATGCACGACTCGCTGCATTACATCCAGAACGATTCGATCTACCGGCCCTACCACCACAACGAGCTGAGCTTCAGCCTGCACTACGCGTTTTCCGAACAGTTCGTGCTGCCGATCTCCCATGACGAAGTGGTGCATGGCAAGCACTCGCTGATCGACAAGATGCCAGGCGATCGCTGGCAGAAGTTCGCCAACCTGCGGGCCTATCTCACCTACATGTGGACGCACCCTGGCAAGAAGCTGCTGTTCATGGGCTGTGAATTCGGGCAGTGGCGCGAATGGAATCACGATAACCAGCTGGACTGGTACCTGCTGCAGCAGTCCGACCATCAGGGTGTGAAAAGCCTGGTGAGCGACCTGAACCGTCTGTACCGCGAGCTGCCGGCGCTGCACGAGCAGGACGGCAGACCCCAAGGCTTCCAGTGGCTGGTGGGGGACGATGCGCGCAACAGCGTGTTCGCCTGGCTGCGCTGGAGCCGTGAGGGTGAGCCGGTCCTGGTGGTGGCCAACTTCACGCCGGTGCCGCGTGAGGGGTATCGCATCGGCGTGCCGTTCGGCGAGCAGTGGCAGGAAGTGCTCAACAGCGATGCCGACGGGTACGCTGGCTCCAACGTCGGCAACTTCGGCACGGTAGGCAGCGAGCCTGTCCCTGCCCATGGCCAGCCGTTGTCGCTGACCTTGCAGCTACCGCCCCTGGGCGTGCTGATCATGAAGCCTGCCTGACGCTGGCGGGGAAGGGGGGCTGATGAAGGCTGTCCTTCCAGGCGTTCGGTACAGCGGCTGGGTCATTCGCCCAGCCGCTGCTCCCGCGATGGGGGATAGCCGAAGTACGCCGCATAGCACTTGCTGAAGTGCGACACCGACACGAACCCGCAGGCCACCGCCACCTCCATCACCGACAAGTCCGAATACTGCAGCAGCCTGCGACTCTTGGTAATGCGCAGCTCCATGTAGTAACGGCGCGGCGAGGTGCCCAGTTGCGCCTGGAACAAACGGTCGATCTGCCGTCGCGAGCGGCCGCTGTAGGCCGCCAGCTGGTCGAGGCTGAGCGTCTCTTCGAGGTTGTTTTCCATCAGCTCGACGATGGTACGCAGGTGCAGGCTCATGGATTTTTTCGCCCCTGGCCCGACCTGACGATACCGTGCACCGGAAAACGACAGGATTTCTTCCACGCCCTCGGCCAGTCCATCGCCATGCAGACGGCGCACCAGGCTGAGCATCATTTCCATGGCGCCGTTGGGGCTGGCGGCGGTCAAGCGGTCACGGTCCAGCGTGAAGCTGGCCGGGGTGATGCGAGTCTGCGGGCTGCGCTCGGCGAGGCTGGCCCGCTGCTCGGGGTGCACGCTGCACCCATAGTCTGCCAGCACACCGGCCCGGCCGAGGAACCAGGCCCCGTTCCACAGCCCGCCGAGGTGCAGGCCATGGGCGTCACAGTCCACCAGCAGACGGTCCAGTTCCGGGTACTTCAAGGGGGTGCGCAGACCGCCGCAGACGACCAGCAAGTCCAGGTCCCGCAGGGCGCGCGGCTCCAGCTCGCCAGCGATCAGCTCCAGACCCAGGTCGCTCAAGACGCGCTCGCCGTCCAATGACAGCGGCGAGAAGCGAAAGCTGTCGGCGCGCAACAGGTTGGCCGTGACCAGGACATCCATGGCCACCGTGAAGCTGGCCATGGAAAAATGTTCCAGCAGGACGAAGCCCACGCCATAGGACGGCGTGACATCGGCAGCGGTCGGCTTGAGCCTGACCATGTTGGTGGTGCTGGCTTTCTTGCTGAACTGGCGAATGGTGGGCACTGCGGGCTCCCGGGGCAGGCTGGCGCCGATGAGTGTGCTCGCCGGTCTTGGGAAAGACAACCGGGCGCTGCGTCAGGCACGTGTCTGGGGGCGACCGTGGCAGGCGTCATGTCGCACGCGGCGACAGGGCGGTTCGGTTATCCTGTCGGCCTTCGTGACGTGCTGAAGTCTCTTTCTTGAAACGATTGCCACTGCTGCTGTGCCTGTTGCCAGGCCTGGCCCATGCCCTGGAGCCCGGAGACCGTCTGGCGCCTTGGACGCTGCTCGATCAGCATGAGCAACCTTACAGCCTGACGCCAGAGACGCGTGTGCTGCTGGTGGCCCGCGACATGGAAGGCGCCAGGCTGGTCAAGGCGGCGTTGGCCGGGCAGCCGGCAGGTTATCTGGAGGCTCGAGGCGCTGTCTTCGTGGCCGACATCGAACGGATGCCCGCCGTGATCAGTACGCTGTTCGCCATCCCCGCCATGCGGGGCTACACCTATCGGGTCATGCTCGATCGTCAGGGTCGGGTGGTCGAGCGCTACGGAGTGCCCGATGCCAGCGTGCGACTCATGCGCCTGGAGCACGGCACGCTGGTGGCGCAAGACACCTACGTCGAGGCGCAAGCCTTGAAGCGGGCGCTGGACGCCAGCCCAGCCTCTCCCTGAGCAGGAAGGGGTCGAAGCCTGCCTCCCGGCGGCTGACTAGCAATAAAATGTTACTGATTCAAGGGCTGCGACAACAGGCCGCACGCCGTATTTCAAGGGCTTGAGGCCAATGGTCCGTCGCCGGGTGGAAGCGCACCCCGGGCCATGCCAGAATGCGCCCGTCGTCGCCCGGCCCTGCCCGAGGGCCGGCACCTTCCCTGTAAAGGATGGTTCCATGAATGATCTGTTGACCCGGCGCACGCTCGTCGCCGGGATGGGCGTACTGGGCCTTGGCCTGCTCGCCGGGTGCAGCCCGGCCCGTGGCCTGGAGTTCAAGTACGGCAAGAACATGAGCAACGAGATCCTCGGCCGCTCGTTCCGCCTGAAGGACACCGAGGGCAACGTTCGCACCCTGTCCAGCTTCTATGGCTCGATGCCGATGATTTTCTTCGGCTTCACCCAGTGCCCGGCGGTCTGCCCGACCACCCTGGCGCGCGCGGTGCAGATCAAGAAGCTGATGGGCCGTGACGCCGGCTTTTTGCAGGTGGTGTTCATCACCCTGGACCCGGAACGCGACACGCCCGAAGTGCTCGACGCCTACGTCAAGGCGTTCGACCCGTCCTTCACCGCGTTGACCGGCACCCCGGAAGAAATTGCCGACGTGGCCCGGGAGTTCAAGGTGTTCTACGAGAAAGAACGCACCGGGGATACCTACACCATCACCCACACGTCCACCAGCTACGTCTATGACTCGCGGGGCACCCTGCGCCTGAGCCTGTCGCACTCGCTCAACGCCAAGGAATGCGCCGAAGACCTGCTTACCCTCATGGAGATCTGCTGATGCCCGTTTCCCGTTCCGTCCTCGCGCGTGGCCTGGCCCTCATGGCCCTGGCAGGTCTGACCCTGCCCGCCCTCGCCGACACCACGGTGAGCGATGCCTGGGTGCGCGCCACCGTGCCGCAACAGCCATCCACCGGTGCGTTCATGACGCTGACCGCCAGCACCGACAGCACACTGGTGAGCGTCGCTTCGCCGGTGGCCAAAGACGTGCAGGTGCACGAGATGACCATGAAGGGCGATGTCATGGGCATGCGCAAGGTCGACGCCCTGCCGCTGCCTGCCGGCAAGGCAGTGAGCCTGGACCCTGAGGGTTATCACGTCATGCTGATGGGGTTGAACACCCAGGTGAAGGAGGGCACCGAAGTGCCGCTGACCTTGACGGTCGAGGATGACAAGGGCGAGCGTCAGGTCATCGAGATCAAGGCACCGGTGCGTCCATTGACCGCGTCTGCCGACCACGGTCACGCCATGCATTGATACGGCGATGGCGCCGGACCCAGGTCAGGCGCCATCGTCTGTCGGCATGCCTCGTCGGGCGCAGGGCCCGGCAAGCGTACGTCTAGCGCAGGTGCTCGATCAGCTCGGGAACAGCTCGCCCAGCTTCATCGACAGCATCATGTCGCCTTCGACGCGCAGCTTGCCGCCCATGAAGGCCTGCATGCCATCGAGTTCGCCGCTGACGATGTCCTTGAGGGTCTGGCTGTCCATGACCAGGGTGCAGTTGGCATCCGGGTTCTCGCCTTCCTGCAGCTCGCAGGTGCCGTCCTTGACGATCAGGGCGTAATGCTTGTCTTCATCGGTGACATTGAAGCCGAACACCAGATCCAGCCCTCGGGCGGCGGCTGGGTTGAACTTCTCTTGCATCTTTTTCACGGCATCAGCTACGGAGGTCATGGCGGTTTCCTTGTCGTGGAGGTACGGATGTGCGTACGGCGAACGTTCGCCCTCATAGGGGCTGAAACGCTCCGAGGGTAGGGTGCGGCTCGAACGCTGTCAACGGAAAAACATACGGGCGTTTGAAAAGGTCGTTTGAACCTTGTCCAGGCCGCGCGGGCCGCTGGCGAGGCGTCAGGCGCAACGGTATGCTGGCAAGCCTGACGCGCCGTGAGGGCGTGGGTTGAATGAGGAGTCATCGTGGAGTTTCTTGCCGAATACGCAAGCTTTCTAGCCAAGACCGCAACCGTGGTCATCGCCCTGCTGATCGTGCTGTCGGCCATCGCCGGCCTGCGCAGCAAGGGCCGCCGCAAGCCAGGTGGGCACCTGCAGGTCACGCGCATGAATCAGTTCTACGACGGCCTGCGTGACCGCCTCGAAGCGGGTCTGTTCGACAAAGCCGAGCTCAAGGCCCTGCGCAAGCGCAAGGCCAAGGCCGAGAAGAAGCAGAAGAAGCAGCAAGGTACCGAGGACCGGGGCCGCGTGTTCGTCCTGGACTTCGATGGCGACATCAAGGCTTCGGCCACCGACAGCCTGCGCCATGAAATCACCGCCTTGCTAAGCATGGCCACCGCGCGCGACGAAGTGGTGCTGCGCCTGGAAAGCGGCGGCGGCCTGGTCCACAGCTACGGCCTGGCCGCCTCCCAGCTGGCGCGCATTCGCCAGGCTGGCGTGCCGCTGACCATCTGTATCGATAAGGTCGCTGCCAGCGGCGGCTACATGATGGCCTGCATCGGCGACAAGATCATCAGCGCGCCCTTCGCCATTCTTGGCTCGATCGGCGTGGTGGCGCAGTTGCCCAATGTCAATCGACTGTTGAAGAAACACGACATCGACGTCGAGGTGCTGACCGCGGGCGAATACAAGCGCACCCTGACGGTCTTCGGCGAGAACACCGAGAAGGGTCGTGAGAAGTTTCAGGAAGACTTGGACGTCACGCACCGGCTGTTCAAGGACTTCGTCTCCCGCTACCGCCCGCAGCTGTCCATCGACGAGGTCGCCACCGGCGAAGTCTGGCTGGGCGTGGCCGCGCTCAATCGTCAACTGGTCGACGAACTGCGCACCAGCGATGAGTACCTCAACGACCGTGCGCGCGAGGTTAGCGTGTTCCATCTGCAGTACGCCCAGCGCAAGAGCCTGCAGGAGCGCATCGGCATGGCGGCCAGCGGTTCGGTGGAGAATGCACTGGTCGGGCTATGGAGCAAGTTGAGCCGTCTGCGCTAAGACCTTGAACCTCTTGGAAATTTTTTAAGGGGAGGGGGTTGCAAGGTGGATCGAATGCGGACATAATGGCGCCCATCGAAACGCAGCAGGCTCTTGGAGTCAGGCGGTTCGAGGTGAAGAGAGGCGATGCCGATCTGATCCGACTTTGAGGCCGAGTAGCAAAGTGGTTATGCTCCGGATTGCAAATCCGTCTACGCCGGTTCGATTCCGACCTCGGCCTCCATATTCGAAAGCCCCGCAGATCTTGGTCTGCGGGGTTTTTCTTTGGGCGTCAGAAAGCCAAGCGCTCCGAAACTTTTCGGCATGAGTTCCAAAACTCGATCACTTTGTGGAGCTGGCGATGGCCCCCACGCGGCGGTACACCCGCTCGGTGATTCCCTCCTTGGAATGCCCCCAGCAGTAGGCCATTGCCGCCTGATAGTCGCGGTGGCGCTATGAGAGACCGACGCTAAACGTCAGGCCGTTGATATCCCCGACGATGATGAGGCCGAAGCGGGTGATCAGGATGTCGAAGGCATAGCAGGTGGTGCCTGGAGCTTTACAGTGCCAGGCTTTCAGTTGCTCGGTGTCTGCCAGAACGGTACATGGTGGTCCTCAGGGCACTCAGCAGTTAACAGTGACTGTCTTATCGGCTGGATACAAAACGTGGGGCCGGATTCCGATCACGGCCCCGAGCATGCGGAAATACTCGATGAACACCCTGATAAATAGGGGTGCCAGCGGGAATGGAAAATCCACTGAACGCTAGCAGCGTTCGGCCAAAAACAGCCACTGGCCTGGGTCTTTTGACCCTTTCCGACCTCTTATGGCCAAGAGCAAAAACGTTTCTCAGCGGGTGGGCGAGGGTGGCCGATGCAGCTTGGTTTCCCAGTCTTCCAGAGGCGGCGTCACGTCGAAGGCGGGGTCGCAGTATGATCTTAAGTAGTCAGTGGCTCTCGTTTGGGCATAGGTGAAATTTAGCACGTTGCCTTCACTGTCCATTTCTATGACATTTGCGAATATCGCGAAAACCATCTCAATCGCACTCGGCTCAGAGCCATAGAGGTCGAGGTATTCCACATGTTTAAGCATGGAGTGGCTTCCACTTGCCATGAAGTACGCGAATGTTCGGAGTGCTCCACTGAAATCATTGCTTAGCTTTTTCATGTGCATGTTCTTTTAAACATATCCTGGATTCAACAGTTTTACGTGTCGCTACCTGCACTTTTGCCGTTTTGCCGTGGCCGAGAAAGGCCCACGTCCGCCAGAGGTGTACTTTTGATTTTGCCCAACGCCCTGCTCCATGAATCGCCCAGCGTTTCGTATGTACAGTCTTGGAATGAGACGGTGCGGATTGAGAGTGAATCGCTCTGGGCTTTTCGTCCAGGCTTCACAGGTCACCTTGAACGGCGTGCGCCCTCGCAAAGCCTTATAAGCAGAGCTGTGCGACCACCTCATCTGAAGACATGACTTGGGCATATTCGGTGCCCAGTATGGCCAAGGTCAGCGCATACACGGTTGAGGCATCCCAACACGTTCCTTGCGGCCCGATCACGGGTACAGCAGTCGTGGCATCCGCAGGAAGAATAATGTCGTACCCAAGCGCCTTCCCGGCTCGGATAGTGGCATCCATGCTGTGATGAATCACAACACCGGTCAAAACAAGGCGTTTTACTTGCATGCGTTTGAGCATGGCATCCAATGGGGTTCCTATGAATGCGCAGTTCTCATGCTTGATGATGACAACCTCGCCCTCTACCGGAGCCACTTCTTGCTTGATCCCATTCCAGGGGCCATGAACGTGATAGCTGGAGGCGGGATTCCCTTCATCATGTTTCACATGAAGGACAGGCCAGCCATGTGATCGCCAGTGCCGCAGAAGGCGTTGGATTGCGGACAAATAGTCAGGGTGGCTTTTACCCTTCCAGACAGGCTGATCGATAGCATCCTGAACATCAAGGATAATCAGAGGAATGCTAGGCGTACCCTTCATGTGGGGTCGTCTCCTTACGCTGGACGCTTAGTGTGCTGCAACGTCTTTCAGTCAACAAGTAGCGCAGTCTCGCTAGGCTCTGTACGGAAAATCGCCGAGCGGCAAGCAGGCAAGCAGGCAAGGCGAAAACAGGCGAGGAATGGTCGGAGTCGCGCTCGACTTTACACAGGGTGAATGAGCATTCCGAGCGTGTTTTCAACATAGCCTGATCGTCGCGCAGGCACTACCGGCACCCGCAGTTTGCGTCTCAGATTCCCTTCCTTGTCGAGGGCAGGCATGCCGTTGCCAAACCCAGTAGCGGGAGGAAGGAGGCGGCCTTGTAGACCCACTCGATGCCGTGACTGTCAGCAAGCCCGCCAAGGCCTGCTGCAGCGATACCACCGACGCCAAACATCAAACCAAACATCACACCCGAGATCATGCCCACTCGACCAGGGGCGGCTTCCTGCGCGTACACGACGAGTGCAGAGAACGCCGAAGACATGATGAGGCCGATCAGCACGACGAGCACAACCGTCCAACCGAGGTTCGCATAGGGCAACGCTAGGGCAAGGGGCGCAACGCCTAGGAACGAAAGCCAGATGACCGCCTTGCGACCCATCCTGTCACCCACCGGCCCTCCCGCAAATTGGCCTGGACGAGGTCGTTGAGGAGATGGGCAACCGCTGCGCCCCCCACGATCTTGAGCATGAAGTCATGCCGTTGGGGCTGAGGCTCAACGGCTTGGGGCCTTGCCGACACGGTATCGAGCGTTTCTTTGGCTGTCATGGGTGAACTTCCACACAAGGGGTCCAAATCACTGTCTGACAGGCGCGGATGTCCTCGATGGAAAACGCAGAACACGTCGGTCCTGCGTACTCTCATCGCACGTTGACAAGCGATTGCTGAGTCGGTCGCTGATGCGGCTCTGTTCGACAGCGGACAGCTTGGATGCCAGGCCGAAGAAGGTCAGTAGGCGAGGGGCTGATCAACTGATCTAGCGCCTCGCTTATTCCGAACTGTGTACCACCACAAGCAGCTCTGCTTGCGTCTTTGAAACCGTGCGGATGCGGTGAGATTTTTGCGCATTGAAATGCAGGGCGTCACCTTCTTCCAGGATAAGGCGCTCGGTACCGAAATCGACTTCCACGCTACCGCGGTGGACGTAGACGAACTCTTCTCCGAAGTGCTCCTTGAAAGCGGAATGCCCAAACGAGCGAGGTGGGTAAACCATGAAGGGCAACAACGCCCTCTGCCCAATGTGCCGCGCAAGAGGTACATGCGTTGAAGCCGCCTGTTCACCCGGCACATCACGCTGCTGACGGCGAACCAGGCTGTAGCCCTCGACTGGCACCGCTTCGGTGCTGAAGAGCTCCTCAGCCTGAACGTTGAGCGCCTTGGCCAACTTCAGTGCCACCGCGATCGAAGGCGAGCTCATCCCGCGCTCAACCTTGGACAGGTAGCTCTTCGTCAGCCCGGTCTGAACGGCCAGCTGCTCCAGGGTGATCCCCATCTTCTTACGCAAAATTCTCAGCTGAACCGACATCCAAAGCTGTTCCTTGAAAAGTAATGACACAGATCTTGCTTATGACACAAGGTGTCATTAGGATCGCTGTGTGTCCTCGCGCCGTTGCAGCGGCCTGAGGGAAAAATAGCCTACTACTTCGTCCAGGTGCCGACCGTGACCACGACCATGCAGACCTCGAAGGACCAGCTCGTCAAGCTCGCCCAGAAGCAGATGCTCACTGCGCTGATCGATAATGTCTACACGCCACGCGAGAAGCTCGCGCTGACCTGTCGCATCCTGTTCGATGGCGGCCACGACTCGGGCCTTGCAGGCCAAATCACGGCCCGAGCCGAAGAACCGGGGACCTATTATACGCAACAACTGGGCCTGGGCTTCGATGAGATCTCAGCATCGAACCTACTGGTCGTGGACGAAGATGTGAACGTACTGGATGGAAGCGGCATGGCTAACCCGGCCAACCGGTTCCACAGCTGGCTGTATCGCGCCCGCCCCGATGTGAACTGCATCATCCACACCCACCCTTTGCATAGCGCATCCCTCTCGATGCTTGAAGTGCCGCTGGAAGTCTCGCACATGGACCTTTGTCCACTCTTCGATGATTGCGCCTTCCTGAAAGAGTGGCCTGGTGTACCTGTCGGCAACGAGGAAGGAGAGATCATCTCCAAGGCCATCGGCGACAAGCGGGCGATCTTGCTCTCTCACCACGGCCTTCTGATTGCTGGCCGTTCCGTTGAAGAAGCCTGTGTGCTGGCTTTGCTGTTTGAGCGGGCAGCCAAGATGCAATTGCTGGCCATGAGCGCCGGTGAAATCCGTCCCATTCCAGACGTGCTCGGCAAAGAAGCGCATGACTGGATTTCTACCCCCAAACGTCACGGCGCAGCGTTCAGTTACTACGCTCGTCGCGCCCTGCGTACGCATGGCGACTGCCTGAGCTAATGGCAGCTGTACTCATTCTTGGAAAACGGCAAAGGTACCTTGTATGTCCACACCCGTAATCAAAGGCGTTATCGGCTACACCATCACTCCCTTCGCAGGAGAGGGTTCGGTCGACCTGAATGCTCTGGGCAAATCCATCGAAAGCCTCATCCAGTCCGGCGTGCATGCCATCGCTCCGCTGGGAAGTACCGGTGAAGGCGCTTATCTGTCCGACAGCGAGTGGGAGTCGGTCGTAGGCTTCAGCCAGGAAAAGATTGCTGGCCGCGTGCCTACCGTCGTCAGCGTCTCGGACCTGACCACGGCACGTACTGTTCAGCGTGCCCAGTTGGCTGAGTCCTGTGGCGCGACTGCTGTAATGGTTTTGCCAGTTTCTTACTGGAAGCTGACCGAGACCGAAATCGTTGATCACTACAAGGCTGTCGATGCGGCGATCAACATTCCGATCATGCTTTACAACAACCCGGGTACCAGCGGTACCGACCTGTCAGTCGACCTGATCCTGCGCATTCTGGGTGAAGTGAAGAACGTCACCATGGTCAAGGAAAGCACTGGCGACATTCAGCGCATGCACCGTTTGTACAAGGCGACCGGTGGCAAGGTTGCGTTTTACAACGGTTGCAACCCGCTGACGCTGGAGGCTCTCGTTGCCGGCGCCACGGGCTGGTGCACCGCCGCACCTAACCTCATCCCTGAGCTGAACCTGGCGCTCTGGGAGGCCGTTCAGAACGACGACCTGCCCGAAGCGCGCGCGCTGTTCTACCGCCAGTACGAGCTGCTGGAGTACATCACCCGTCGCGGTCTGCCCACCACCATCAAGGCTGGCCTGAACATGCTGGGACTGGACGTTGGTGTGCCGCGCCTGCCTCTGCAGCCTCTGGACGCTCGAGGCAGTGCCTACCTGAAAGGTCTGCTGGACGAACTGTCCTCCGACAAGTGATCTGACCAGGTATGTCCGGCAGCACCACGCTCCCGGGCATACCCGCCACGATGTCATTCGTCGAACACCGCCACTTCGCAACACGTGCGCTGCCGACATTTGCCCCGCTGAAGGCAGCACCAAGCCGCATGCAGGTCGAGCTGCTCGGGGCGAGGTCCGTCATTGCAGCGTGCGGAGTGCCAAAACACGAAGCTTCAGCACCCAACGATTTCAGCATTGCCTCACGAACGTGGAGACGATGCCTGCTCATCTGCGATAAGCGTTTTTTCCAATTGCTTGTTGCCGCGCGTGATGACTAATTTCAGCGTCTGGCCGGGTACATAGAATAGGGCACCTAGCGCCTCATTATTGGCAATGCGTTTGCCGTCGATCGACTCGATGATGTCGTCTTCCATCAAATCCGCCCGTTCGGCAGGACTGTCATGGATGATCGTTGCTATCTGTACGCCAGCGTTCGTTTGACGTGCCTTCTTCTGTTCATCCGTCAGATCTTTAGAGACGAAACCCATGCCCGTTTTAAACGAACCCAGTACATGGCGCCATAGCTGGTCAGGTCAACGGTCCTCGAGACATACCGAGTCGCGTAAACAGTGCTTTCAGTTATTGCAGTCTCACCCGTAGCGCGGCCCTTGTGGTCGACTATCGTGGTGCGGGACGTTGTAGTACCAACGGGTTCCGACACCTTGTCGGTCGTTGTATAACTGCCTGCATATTCGGGGGTCATGATCATGACGAGATCGGCGCCGAGGCGCTTGGCCTGCTTGATAGCCATGCTGTCCGGCACACTGTCAGGACTGTTGAAGCTGGAGTAGCCAAGCGGTGCGAATCCTCTGCGTACCAGGGCTTCGCTCGTTTCCTTGATTTTACCAGAGGGTACCACGCTGACGGCGGGCTGTTCCGGAGCAGGAGCAGCACGATTCACACGGAGGTCCTGACCCGGACTGGTAGGTGTGTAAGACTGCCCCTATAGCCATTCAACGTGCAACCCGACAGCGCGATCACTGCCAGCATGCCCGCCAACCCCGCTTTGACGTTCAGACCCCATGCGCTCAGGCTGTTCGGTTTCCTCTTTGATGGAGGTGTGAACCACTCGCTCCTAGGAGGCACCTCGTATTCATCCAGGCGGCATTCAAGGTCTTTAGTCTGGAAGTTGCAGCTGTCGCGCCCGTTAGGCATCCGGTCGCTGAAACTCACATCATCATGCATTTCCATCTGATTTTACCTGCTTGATCCTATAGGCCAAAGTGCCTGTTCCTACCGACAGGGCGCGCCTAGGGCGGGCGGTTGCTCGGAGGGGTTTTCCGTGGATTCAGTGTGGGTTGCCGGGGGTAGTGTTAGCAGCCATCAGCGGGTTGAAATGTTCGATCAGCTCTGGATCAGCTTCGACCCATCGCAAGGCGTCGGTCATGTCGCGCAAAGCCGCTGGCGAGTATCCCATTGGTTGACTCGTCCCTCACGCGTTTCAACTTCCAGCCTCCAAGCATCAGGGGTTTGACTGATCAGCTTTGCGGCAGAACTGTCGCCGTTCTTTGACGCGAGAAGCATTCTAGTCGATGCGGTGGCCATGTCTTCGTTTCTTCGCTGAGGTGGACGCCCAGGGGGGCATCGTACTACGTACTCGGCCCCACGGTTTGACATCGGGGCGGTCGAATGCGAACAATCCTCAGGTTATTGTGGTGTGCGGCAGTTGCTGGGAGTGGTGTGCAAGCGTACTGGCGTCCCCATTCAGCGCTGCTCCGCAAGACCCGTAAGGGCTGCCCAAGCATGCGCCTATGACGGAGATCAAGATGTCCATCGTTCAACGCTACCTCGCGGGCTTCGAAGCGGTCACGACAAGCGTGCAGCGCGCCAAGCTGACAATCACCAAAGGCGCGAGTGAGGCTAATCTGGAACGGCTGCTGGCGCGGTTTCCCGCGTCCCCTGCAGCTTTGCTCGAGCTGTTGCGCAGGATGGATGGCACACATTTCCGCCTGTACCCCGGCGGCACCGTGGCCCTGTTGGTACTCGGCTCAGACCTCGGCGGCTGCCCGTACTATCTGCGCTCGGTCAAACAGATACTTGAATATGCCAATGCCTCATACCGCCGCGATACGCTCTATGAGATGTATGACGGGGCGCCACATATTTCGCGCGATCCCTACGGACCGGGTATCGATCCGCACGTGCGATTGTGCGACTACCTGTGTTTCGCCGAATGCGCCAACAATGGCGGCACCTCGGCGCTTTACCTCGATTTCAACCCAGCGCCTGGCGGCACCGTGGGCCAGGTGGTGCGCTTTCTCCACGACCCAGACGAATACAGGGTGATCGCACCGAGCTTCGAAGCATACCTGACGCTGTTGATGGAGGCTGATTATCCATTCGTGACCGACTTCTACGACGATGACAACGTCGAGGATGAAGGCACGAATGACGATGACCTCGACTGAGTCTCTCTTCAGAAATCGCCATCGATGTGATCGATACACCCGTCCGGGCGTGTTCGTTCGTCCGGCGTTATCTCGTGCGCAATTGACCGAAGGCCCATCACGTTATTTACTGTACATGCATACAGATCACTCACCGGACCTTCACCATGACCGTTTCCTACCTGGGTACGCCAACCGGCGGCACCACCAAGCTGCCTCTTTACTCTTTCCACGTGCCCGCCGGTTTCCCATCACCGGCGGCCGATCACCTGGAAGGCCACATATCGCTGGACGAGCTTTTCGCCCTCCGTGCCCCTCATGTCTACCTGGTGAAGGTCGAGGGGGACAGTATGCAGGGCGCGGGCATCTACTCTGGCGACCTGGTGATCGTCGACCGTGGCCGTGAAGCCGAGCACGACGACATCGTCATCGCGGCGGTGAACAGCGAGCCAGTGTGCAAGCGCCTGTACCGCCGTGATGGGGTCGTGATACTGAAATCCGAAAACCCAGCCTATGCCGACCGCTACATTCTGGAAGGCGATGACCTGGTGATCTGGGGCGTGGTGCGCTACAGCGTGCGCGATCATGCGCAGTGATCGGGTCTTCGCGCTGATCGACTGCAATAGTTTCTACGCCAGTTGCGAGCGCGTTTTCCGGCCCGACCTGGCCAAGGTGCCCATCGTGGTGCTGAGCAACAACGACGGCTGCGTCATCGCGCGGTCTTCCGAGGCCAAGCCCTACGTGAAGATGGGGGAACCGTTCTTCCAGGCCAAGCCGAAGCTGCGCAAGCACGGTATCCTCGCGTTCAGCAGCAACTATGCGTTGTACGGCGACATGAGCGAGCGGGTCATGTGCACCATCGAGTCCATGGTGCCTGCGACCGAGGTCTACAGCATCGATGAATGCTTCGCTGACCTGACGGGCATCGACGAGGACCTGACTCGGTTCGGCCGCCGCATGCGGGCGCGGGTGCTGCAGTGCACCGGTATCCCTGTGAGTGTCGGCATCGCACCGACCAAGACCTTGGCCAAGCTGGCGAACCACACCGCCAAGCGACTGATGTCGCATACCGGCGGCGTGGTCGACATCTGCGACCCTTTCAAGCGTGATTGGGTGCTGCGCAACACGGCAGTCGAAGCAGTGTGGGGCATCGGCAGACGCATGACCGCGCACCTACAAGCCATGGGTATCCATAGCGCCATGGATCTTGCTCGCGCTGACGCCAGGACGCTGCGCCAGACATTCAGCGTGGTCGTCGAGAAGACTGCTCGAGAATTGACCGGCATGCCGTGCCTTGGGCTGGATGAGGCCGAGCCGCCAAAGCAGGAGATCTGCTGCAGCCGAATGTTCGGCCGACGTCTGGAGACGCTGGCGCCGATCGAGCAGGCAGTGGCCACCTATGTCGCACGCGCTGCCGAGAAGTTGCGAGCGCAGGGCTCGGTATGCAAGCGCATGCGCGTGAGCATCCGTACCGGCCTGTTCAATCCAGACGAAGTGCGCCATGCCCAGGGTGTGCAGGTGGAGTTGCCGTATCCGACCTGCGACACGTTGCTGATGACGAAATTGGCCACGGAAGCGGTTGCCCGCCTTTACAGGCAGGGTTGCCGGTACAGCAAGGCGGAAGTGCTGTTGATGGACCTGAGGGAGCCTGGAGCCTTTTCGGGGGATTTGTTTGCGCCGAAACAGCCGGAGACATGTGATCGACTGATGGGTGTGATGGACGCCATCAACGGACGCTGGGGGAGGGGGACGGTGCGAGCGGCCAGTGTACCGGCCTCGCCTGACTGGGGAATGCAGCGGGCGATGATGAGCCCATCCTATACGACGCGAATAGACCAGCTTTGGAAAGTCAGATGCTAGGCCTACCTCGGCCCCCGTCTGAAAGCCTTGCAGCCCCTGACCTGCGAGCCGTCTGCAGCCTGTCCATCCCGCGCCCGCTCAGCCATTCATAGCGTCCTTGGGCCGAGAGCAGCACCTTCGGCCACCCGATCGCGCCCGGCTTGCTTGGCATGATACATGGCCAAGTCTGCGCGCTTGAATGTATGCATGAAGGGCTCACCCTGCGTGCGCAAGGCGAAACCGATGCTGAGTGTGAACGGGATCGCCGTCTCACCCTGGTAAACAGGGCTGTCACGCGCGGCACGCCGGATCCGCTCTGCCAGTTCAGCCACCTGGCTGGCATTCGTCACACGGACGATGACCAGAAACTCCTCGCCACCCATGCGGATCAGGTGGTCCGTGGCACGCAGGATGCCGGACGTGCGCGCGACCAGCTCTCGCAGCACCTCATCCCCGGCATCATGACCGTAGCGGTCGTTTATCGCCTTGAAATGGTCCACATCGAGCAGCAGCAACTCGGCGTCCAGAGGGTTGTCCGTCATGACCGCCGTCAACCCTGCGCGATTCAAGGCGCCGGTCAAGGGATCACGGTGGGACGTGTCGACGAGATGTCGAAGGTCCCGTTGACCGACCATGGCGATCACGGCCAGCGTGAAAACGATGGACATCACATGGTCGGTCAGTATGAAGAGAATGCCGCCTGTCTCGTACGTGATGAATGTCCCGGTCAAGAAGCTGGTGATCAGGATGGAGGCAAGAATGAGGATGACCGCGTAGGCCGAGGTGGCGCGCGGACCGTACCAGGACTCGCATCCGCGCAGGACGTAAATGACCTGGCTGACTGAAATGGCACAATAGCCAATGACGGTAATACGGTACGTCCAGGCCTCGCTCTGGGTGAGTGCATTTGCCAGCAGGCCGATGATCAAAGGCAGTGAAGGCAAGGCGAGCAGCCAAGGGGGGGAGCGCGGGAAGACCGTCGAAGGCTCGGTAGCCCGCCCAGAACATGATGTTGCCCACCTGCAGGGCTGCGTACCCCAGCCCCAGCCCTACGGTGCCGTCCGGCAAGTAAGGCAGCCAGGAGGCCGTCAATCCATACAGCAAGCTGCCCATGCCCCAAAACGCAAAGCACCTGTCCTGGAGGCGACTGGCCCAGATCGAAAAGCACATCGCGCCACAGGTAAGGTTGACCAAGGCGTCGGTGATGTGAAGGGTAATCAGGTCCATCCAGCGTTCCTCGAATGTAGAAAAGCCGGCACTCTGGTTCTGCCGCCTCTGAAATGTCGTGAGGAACACTAAAGCGCGCTACGTGGGTGTTCTGTTCGCTGCGGTGGTCATGCCTGTTTTGGCAGCACGAGGCGATAGCACCGTGCCATCAATCGTAACATCACTGGTACGCTTTGTTCGGTTTTCGTCGGTTTGGTTCCGCTGATGTCGCCTGTGGTCGACAACGGCCTGATGTCGACCGGGCGCGCTGCATTGGCAGAGGGCGTGCATGAAGCTGCTAAGAACAGACAAGAAACCAGAAGGAAGCCGCCGTTATCTGTGTCGGCAGGGCTTTGGGCGATACTGTGCTTCGCGATGATACCGGGTCGTGGTCATCATGAGCACGTCGATCAGATACCCGTCTGTCCAGGCAGCGTGTCAGCAATGCGATGGCGCCCGCCGATCTTTGATGACCGTTTGGCGTGCAGGCCAGTTGAGGAACGCTGGCCTGTTGTGGAGGGGCAGGGTGTGTTCAGAAGTCGTCCGGAGGACTTTTCTTGAACGTCCATTCCGTCATCTTCCGTGCCTCGTGAAAGCCCTTGCAGTTGTGGACGAACTCGTTGCGATCAGCCTGGCTCGACAAGGAGGCCAGGATCTGCTCGTACATGGCGCCGGAGCAGTTTTCTTCATTGGGCGCTGGCACCCTTTCGCCACCGATTGCCGTGAAGCTGAATGCGGCGACGGTCAGGGCAACTGATGCAATGACGCGATTTTTCATACATGTCCTTATCGTTGAATGTACAGAGTCCGTTGCGAAGGGGTGACGCGCGAACGCCAAGCGTTCAAGCAAGAGAACTGTTGGCACTTGCTCGACCCCTTGCGGCCCCGAGGGTAGCGAGACAGGCGACGCCACGCAAGCGGGAGAAACGCGTCTCAACGCTTCTCCCGAACGGCATCGACCAGTCGATTGAGCAGGCCTTCCTCTTGCGGATTACGCTCGTAACAACCCGGCTGGTTGGGCGGGGAGGCATCACACGCTATCGAGCTGGCTGAGCGGCCAGGGTACTGAGCCGAGTAGTGCGAACAGCCTGCGAGCATCACGAGCGCCAGGCTGACTAATGAACATCCCGTTCTCATTGTCTCGTCTCATGCCGTGATGGATGCGGGTTGGACGCACGCAGACTTCTAAAGACACAAGGCACTCGCCTCGGGCGGATGACGCCATGCCTGCTGCCAGCGATGGCGGCAGCGTTGGGCAGGACGGAGGGTATGCTCCATGGCTGATCGGGCAAGAGGAAAGCGTATGCGTCTGCAAGCAGGGCACAGAGCGCTTCAGCGGTGGTTCACGCCGCGGCGCAAGCGTTGGACGGGTGCAGTACTGATCGTGCTCGCGCTGGTGGGCATGGTGTTGAATCCGGCGAGTCGATGGCCGTGGGTGCTCGCGACGGGCGTTATCTGGCTGTTCGCGACTTGGCGTCGACCCCGTCATCGCTGACATCCCCAGGCGCGCGGATCACAAGGCTCGTCGGCGTTACCCCTGTGCCCGTGGCACGACAGCCAACCCCGCCGTGCGCCACTGCCTCAACAGCCAGCCCCCCTGACCCTTGAACCCCTCCTCGAGCAGCGTCAGCGCCTGGATACGGTCCAGCCTGAAATGCCGGAAGTCCTGTCGGGCCTCGCACCAGGCGGCCAGGATGTCCGTCTGATCGAAATAGCCGATCCCCAACGGCCTGACGACTCGCACCGACAGGCTGGCACTGTCACCGTGGTACGACAATCTGACCTTGCGTTCTCTCCGAATGGCCTCACGCAAGGTTCGTGGATCGAAGGCAAGAGGGGTGTCCGATCGAGCGCCGGCGGCAAACAGCGCCGTGCGGTTCAAGCGCTCGGCGCCACCGGGCGGCAAGATGGCCTCGGCTTTGGCCAGCACATCATGGGCCGCCTGCGACAACGCCGGATCCGCACGTTGCGCGACCCAGCGCATTCCCAGCATCAGTGCCTCGAGCTCGTGTTCGGTGAACATCATCGGCGGGAGGGTGAAGCCGGGGTGCAACACATAGCCCAGGCCGGGTTCGCCACGGATGTCTGCGCCTTGGGCTTGCAAGGCGGCGATGTCGCGGTACAGGGTCCGCAGGCTGATGGAGAGCGACTGGGCAAGCTGCCGGCCCGTCACGGGATAGCGATGCGCGCGCAACAGGCGCACCACGGCAAGAAGGCGTTCGGCACGGGTCATGGACGGATGCTGACAGGTTCTGTCAGCAGTGTCGAATAGCCTTGTGGCTTCTTCGAACCAGGAGGTGTCATGAGCCATCAGCATCTGATCGTGTTGTACGTACGCGACCCGCAGGCAAGCGCTGCTTTCTATGAACAGCTGCTAGGCACGAGTGCGCAGTCAATGTTTCCGCACTATGTTTCTTTCGCGCTGAATGAAGGGACAGCGCTGGGGCTATGGTCCATCGCGGCCCGTGATTTCAAAAGTGGCGGTCGTGGTCATCGTGGCGAGGTCGCGTTCCTGGTGGATACGCCCGAGCACGTGGAGACGCTATACCGCCAGTGGGCCGAACAGGGTGTGCGTATCGAGCAACCGTTGCACGAAGCCGTGTTCGGGCTGACGTTCGTGGCCCTGGACCTGGATGATCACCGCCTGCGCGTCTGCCTGCCTGATTGAGCACGTCACACGTGACAGGGGGAGCGGTCAGTCGCAACTGCCCCCGCCATCGCTCGAGCTGCCACTGTCGCCCGATGAACTGCCGCTGTCGTGACTGCCAGAGTGCCCTGGTTCGCATGCGCTATTCGAGCGGGAAGGCTCGCATGCGTCCGGCAGCAGGACGAGCGGCGCAAGGAGGGCAGGCGCGGGCACATCGGACACATGACCGGTGCCGGACGCCGTCGAGGTACGCTGCTGTTTGCGCACCTTGCGGCGTTCGAACAGAGCCGTCAGAAACTCGAACATCCCTTATTCTCCTTGGCCATTGAAGCCATCAGTCCGTAGTGCCACGCACCGTACGAAAACGACGCGCTGCGCGCAACCCGATGAGCAGGCATCGGCGTCTCGCTTCAGGCGGGCTGGACGGGATGAGGGCGCGCCAGTGTCCAGTTGCCCAGCAGCGTCAACAGCACGATACCTGCCAGGTACACCTGGGCTGCACCTGCCAGACCCAGCCAGGACACGGTGACGCTGACCAGCAGTACGGGCACGCAGAAGGCCAGGTAGCTGAGCGCGTAGAACGCTGCCAGCAGCCCGGCGCGCTGGTCGGGTTCGGCCAACGGGAACAGACTGCGCGTGGCGCCCAGGAACCCGCTGCCGAAACCGATGCCGGTGATCAGGGTGCCGAGGGCGAACAGCCAGAGGTGGCCGCTCGCCACGGTCAGCCACAGGACCGATGGACCCGCGCACAGCGCGCCGCTGCCCAGGCGCAGCAGGCGTTCGCAAGGCCAGTGCCTCAACCCATGCAGGCAGACTGCGCCGCTCAGGGTCAGGCCCGCCACGACCGCACCGCCGACGAGTACCGATGTGGTTCCGGTGGCAGTCTTGATCAAGCCCGGCATCAGGGACAGGTAGAATCCGCCGATGGCCCACACCGCCAACTCGACCGGCAGCACACGCCAAAGCATCGCGCGTGCCTGGGGCGGTACTGCCAGCCGAGGTCGCAGGCCAGCCAGCAGGCCAGGGCGTGGCTGCAACACGTCAGGCAGCATCGCCAGCCCGACGCCCAGCACCAGGAAGACACCGAGAAACACCTGGTAGACCCGCTGCAGTGGTGCCGGGGCAAAGGTGACCAGCAGGCCACAGCCCAGTGCCCCCGCCGTCATGCCCAGCAGCGGTGCCAGGCTGTTGAGCCAGGGGCCACGGCGTGCATCGCTGTCCAGCAACGCTGCGCCCAGGGCACTGGTGGCGATACCGGTGGCCCACCCTTGCAAGGCCCTGGCCAGCAGCAGATCGGCCACCGCTTGAGCCTGGTGAAACAGCACCAGTGCGCCGGCCTCCATCACCACGGCGGCCAGGATGACGACGCGACGTCCCAGGTGATCGGACAGTCGACCGCCCACCAGCAGGGCGGCGAGCAGCGCAAAGGCATACACGGCAAAGACCCAGGTCAGCCAGAATGTCGAGAACCCCCAAGCCTCCTGGTAGCGTGCATACAAAGGGGTCGGAGCGCTGGAAGCGGCCATGAAGGTGAAAAGCAGGGCGCCCAATACGATCAGGCGCACACGGGTATCGAAACGAGGAAGGATCATCCACTCACCACTAAAGCTAAAAAGTTGCGTTAGGGTAGAGCGTCTTCTCCTTAAAAGCAATTAATTAGCTTTAACGGTGAGGTATCATGCCCGCATGACGACCAAACACTCTCGCCCCGGTGGCCGTAGCGCCCGGGTGCAGCATGCCATCCACGAAGCGGTGCGGGCGCTGCTCGACGAGCAACCCCGCGATACGCTGACGGTTCCGCTGATCGCCGCACGCGCAGGTGTGACGCCTTCGACCCTCTACCGTCGCTGGGGCAACCTGTCGAGCCTGCTGGCCGATGTCGACCTGCAACGGCTCCAGCCCGACGCGCCGCCCGAGGACACCGGCAGCTTGCGCACAGACCTGGTAATCTGGCTGGAGCGCTATGTCGACGATCTCGTCTCCCGGCCTGGGCAAGCCATGCTGCGCGATGCGCTGATGGCGACCGACATGGGGCGCCCCGTACGCTGCACCGAACCGACCCGTGAGCGGCTGACGATGCTGCTCGAACGTGCACAGGGTCGTGGTGAGCCTGCGCCATCGATCGACACCCTGATGGACGGCCTGGTGGCGCCGTTGATCTTCAGGACTCTGTTCGGTGGTGAGCAGCCCGACGCCGCGCTTCAGCGGCGCCTGCTCGACCGAGCGCTGTATGCCGAGGACGAAACCGAGGCCGTAGGAGAGCGGTCCTGAACCTTCAGCCTTTCAGGCGCGTCGCGCAGTCAGCAGCAATGAGGCTGCCAGCGATAGCAGCAGTGCGCAGCCGCGGTTGAAACGTCGGCAGGCGACAGGCTCGCGTGTCCAACGTTGCAGGCGCAGCCCCATGTAGGCATAGAGCCCGATGGCCACGGCTTCCAGCACCAGGAACAGGGTACCCAACAGGGCCAGTTGTGGGCCGGCCTGCTGCGCAGGCTCAATGAACTGAGGGAGAAACGCCGTAAAGATCAGAATGGCTTTGGGGTTGCCCGCTGCCACGAAGAACTCCTGCCTGGCCAGTGCCCACAGGCTGTGGATTGCGCCACCCTTAGAATCCTGCTCGGCGGCGACGTCCGCGTGCCAGAGCCGATACGCCAGGTAGAGCAGGTAGAGCCCGCCGACGATCTTGATAGCCTGGAAAATCGCCTCTGACGTCCGCAAGACCACGGCCAGCCCCGCCGAGGCCAGGGTGATCATCAAGGCGAAGGCCAGCAGGCGGCCCAGTCCGGCGACGCAGGAGGAACCCCATCCATAGCGTGTCGCGTTATGGATCGAGAGAAGGTTGTTGGGCCCCGGCGCCAGATTGAGTGCGAAGCACGCGGGCAGAAAGAGCATCAGGGTCGTGGCGTTCATCGGCATCCTTGCGGGTCGGTCCAGGATCGGGGTATTGACCGCACCCGATCGATCGGACACGGCAGTGCATCGAGCGTAGCTCAATGCCTGACGCCCCTGAACCTGTTTTTGCCAGAGCAGTCTCAACCAGGCCATACCGTGCAACCACTACCGGCGCGGGCACATCCAAGGCATGATTTTTCCAGTCATTCAAAAGAGGCGGCCATGACACTCTCCTTGAGAAGCGCATCATTTTCACTGTTGGCCTTGATCCTGTCGGGATGCGATGCCAACACGTCCTCGAAGACCAACGCAGCGCAGCTGATCTCGACCTTTCAGGGCGACTGGAAGGTGACGAGCGTGGCCGTCTCGGATACCGGCGTGCAGGCATTGCAGGACGACGACCCTACCTTCATGGGCAAACACGCCAGCTTCACGCCCGATGCATTGGCCTGGGTGCCCGCAGACAGTGCCGAAGACGCTTGCAAGCAGCCCACCTTCCGCAAGCTGACCGTGGCGCCCGACCCGGATGTCCAGGGTCGGCTCGACAAGCTGGGCCTGTCACGCGCCACGCCCTACAGCGTACGGTGTGGCTCGGGCAGTTGGGGCCCCCTGGGTGAGGAAGACCCTGCGTTCTTCGTCGGTGCGGACGGCACGCTGGGCCTGGTCTGGTATGACGGCGGGCTGCTCAAGCTGACACGTACGGCGCGCTGAAGCGAGTCCGCGCAACGGGGCCTGTCGACAGCCAGGCCAACGGTTGAGCATTGAACAGGGGTACGCCTGTCTCCAATCATGAGTGCCCCTGTCATTAGTTCCCCTCATCGGGGAATCGATTTTTCTCTGAACCATGACATCCCACATCAGGTCACCCGCTTAAGCAGTTGTAAAAACACTTCTTTCCAGGGAATCGATGTCATGTCGCCAAAAGACGATGCTGCACAGTTCGAGGCGTATCAGTTGATCAAGCAACTGAATGAGGTCGTGACGGACACCATGAAGCATGTTGCCTATGGCCATCTACCCGATGTGCAGTGGCGCGAGGTCGTCAGCGCCCACCGTCAGGCCTTCGAACAATGGATGGCATTTGCCGAAAGCAAGGCTGCGATGCAGGAGATGGAGCAGCGACGCGAACGGATGCGCCATGAGGAGCAGCACAGAAGGCGCGAGCTGATGACGCCTGCGTTGCATGACACCTGCGAAGGCCGCGATCGTGACGGCTGACCGCAGGCATGCCGTGGTGGGAAAGGCTGATGAGGCCAGGGGTCATTTCATGGCGAGCATGGCGGCCTGCTGACCCTGCTCGGCCGACAAGAGGCCATCCTTGATCTGCTTGTTCAATGCTGTACTGGCGGTGGTCAGTGCAGCGGACAACGCGCCCAGCTCCGACTGTAGCCCAGCGGCCTTCACCTGCCGCGTCTGAGGATCGAGCCGCGCGTCCACCAGCACGGCCTGCAATTCGACCTGCTTTTCCTGGATCTTCTGCTTCAGCTCGCGAATCATCTTCAGGATCTTCTGAGTCGTGTCCGGCAGACCGCTTTGCTCGATGTCCCGATTCGATGTGGCTTTTTGCGCAGAAGCCGACCTCTGCAGCGCCACGCCCGACAGCGAGACCTTGACCGCTCCGTCAGGCGCACGGCCCGTGGCGGATGACTGATCGGTGGCCTTGTCACGGTCTGGCGTCGGAGCGGCTGCTTGAGTGGCGGCGTATGCGGTCTGGTTCGTCGCTGAAAGAGGGGTAAACATGGCTCCGGCCCTGGAAGTGAGGATTCGCCTCTGTATCGGCCGGATCGCACGTGCCTTGAGAGGACAGGCGCCTTGTGCTTCCGAGCGGGCGACAGGCCGGAAAATCCACCGGGCTGGTCGGCAGGGTCATGCCACGTCGGAGGAAGGACTCTGTGCCAGCCGATCACTGAAGGGCGCCTCGATGCAGCAGCGTAACCCTTCAGGTGCATACGTGAATGTGGCGCCGCCTTCGAACGCGTTGCGCAGGGTGCCGTTGATCATCCGGGTACCATAGCCAGTGCGCGTGGGGGCGACGACGAGAGGACCCTGGCGCTCGTCCCAAGACAGGGAAAAGACTGCGCCCTGTGGCGTTTCGTCGACCGTCCATGTCACGTGCAGCCGGCCGGTTGGAACAGAAAGCGCACCGTACTTGACGGCATTGGTTGCCAGCTCGTGCCCCACCAGCGCGAAGGCCGACGCGGCCTGCGCCGACAGCAGCAGGCGAGGCCCGGACACTGACAGGCGTGCCCTGTCGGTATAAGGTGCAAGCAGCTCGTGCAGCAGGGGTTCCAGTTCGATTTCACGGTCATGGAACGCGAAATCGTGAGCCCGGGCCATCATCTGCAAACGTCCTTCAAGCACGCGGCGAAACGCGTCGATGCCTGGGTAGCGCCTATGGGTCAGCACGGCCGTTGCACCCACTGTCGAAAACAGGTTGCGCATGCGGTGCTCAAGCTCACCGATCAGCAGTTGCCTGGTTTCCAACGTACGGCCGTAGCGGCACAGTGTGGCGCAGAGCCGGGAGGCTTCGTCCAGCAGGGTACGCTGTTGAGGTGTGGGTGGCTGGCCCACGGGGTGGGACATCGCCAGTGTGCCCTGCACCTGACCATCCTGGGTGAGCGCAGGGATCGAACGTAATGCTTTGAGTCCGTGCGCGTACAGCAAGTCTCGCCAGGCCGGGGAAAACCGCTCGTCGAGTGCGACGTCGGGCACTTCCAGGGTTTGCCGCGTCACCACTGCCAAGCCGCATGCGCCGCGCTTGCCGGTGATCACCTGGCCTGTCAAAGCTGCACCGAATGCATGGGGCAGGGTAGGGAAGAGCGCCAGGCGAAACGTGCGGCCAGGCGTGTCCAGTACCGTGATGCCGATCAGGCTGCCGGGAATTTCCGCCTGCAACGCCAGGGCGAGGTCACTCAGCACAGGTTCGACGGGGCTGCCCGTGGACATGGTGTCCAGAGCACGTTCGCGGAAGCGGTCGAGAAGGGTGCGCACGGAAAACCTCGGGAAAAGTGGCGGCTGCTTCAAGCGGTGGTCGAAGGGCGGCCAGGGTGACGGCGGCAGGCTAACACGAAGTCGGCGGAGCGTCTGCTGATTCAGCAGGGCATCGATCCGACAAGCCATGCCTGTACGAAGAACCGTTCATCGACCATAAGGACCCTTTGACGTGATCGACCCCTCACAGTTGAGTAGTCAGTCATAGTGCAATGAAGGAGGAGCATCATCATGGTCAAAGACAACAACGGTCCGGCAGCGCCTTACCCAGGTCCGTCGGAACCCCGTGATACCGGCGACGAGCACGGCTCCGGCATCGAACAGGCCAGCTCGGAACCCAAGCAGGGCACTGGCGAACAGGCCGAAAAACCGGAAGACTGGACGCCACCGGCTGGCAACCCAGGCTCCGACCAGGATTCGCTGGTCGAGCGCGATAACGGGACAGCCAAGACCGAGACACCGACCCCCAATCGCTGATGCCAACGACGGGCCACAGGCGCACCCGACGTCTGCGTGTTCCCGTCGAACGGATTGCCTAGGCAAGTCCGACGAACCCAGCATGAGGGGCATCGACCGATGCCCCGACCATCACCTCATTCTTTCGACGCCTTTTGCGCTTGCTCCTGCGCCTCTTCGATCTGCTGCTCTGCCATCGCCCGGTAGGCCTTGCGCAGGCGTTGCAGCTCACGGCTGCTCATGGTTTCCAGGTCGAGTACCGAGTTTTCCGCCGACTTGGTGGCCCGGATCAGCTCGTCCAGCTTCACGTGAAGGATGTCGTTGTCACGGTTTTGCGTATTCTGGATCAAAAAGACCATCAGGAACGTGATGATGGTGGTACCCGTGTTGATGATCAGCTGCCAGGTGTCGTTGTAGTCGAAATAGGGGCCGGTGGTGGCCCAGACGATGATCAGCGCCAGGGCGAGCAAGAAGGTCCCTGAGCTGCCGGAGCGGTTGGACAGCCATTGGCAGAATCTTGAGAACGTCATGGTGTGGCTCCTTTTTTGCAATGAATGGAGCGTGTGACAACCGTGGCGCGCTGAAATTTATTTTTACATTCCAGGGCGGTCTCGCGTGTCGGTTTAGGACTGAACCGTGTGGGCTCGACAGTGCCCAATGCAGACCACTCTGGAGATCATGACCATGACAGACCCAAAGACGAACGAGCAGCCTGCCGAAAAGCCTGCACAGGATGACGTGCCTGCGCATTCGACCCCGCAAGAGCGCGAGCGATTGAAGGACGTCAACAAGGACGGTATTCCACCAGGCTCCTGCTGAGCCGCCCGAGACTGGATGATTCGCACTCTGATCCGGCCCCGCGCCGGATCTCACTCGAGCGGACGAATCAATTCAGGCTCCTGGTTACGGACGTTGCCCACCGCAGGGCTCACCCGGTACCACTCGAACACCTCGGCCGGCTCGCCCAACTGCAACACCATCTGCTCGGCGCGCTCGCCTTCCAGCGTCCTCTCGAGCCATGCACGCGCCAGCTCAGGCGCCAGCACCACTGGCCGCCGGTCGTGCACATCGACCATCCCACCTTGTGCATCGGCCGTGATGATCACGAAACCATCCTGCTCATCGCCCTTGAAGCGACCGATGCTGGCACACAAGGCCGGGCGACCGTCACGCCGGCGAATCAGGTAGGGCTGCTTGCGAGGGCCGCCTTCGTCGACCCATTCGTACCAGCCGTCGATCGGTGTGATCGCACGATGGGGCCAGATGGCGCGGAAGAAGGCGCCATGGGCGACGTTCTCTGCTCGTGCATTGATCGGCGCGGCGCGGTCCGTCGCCCAGTGCGGACGCCAGCCCCATCGGACCTGCTCTGCACGCAAGGCCTGGGCCTCCTGGCGCAAGACGGTAACGGGCGTGGCAGGCGCGACGTTGAAACGCGGCACTGCCTGTCCCTCGAGCCTGTCGTCCCAGGTGCGCTCCCATCCCAGGGCGGCGACGAATTCGGCGGTATCGCTGTATTGGGTCACTCGTCCACACATGGGGCGTTCCTTTTCAGCAGGCAGTTGGGCGGGTTCATCTTCGATGATCCAGGGGAACCACGCTGCGACGCAGACACCCATGGATGCTCGATTGGACCTTGCGCACCCAAAAGCATTCGCTGTAATGTAATAGTATTACATAAACAGGAGCGTCATCATGCAGGTGCTGTCATCTCTCAAGAATGCCAAGTTGCGTCATCGTGACTGCCAGGTGGTCAAGCGTCGGGGCCGGCTCTACGTGATCTGCAAGTCCAATCCCCGCTTCAAGGCCCGCCAAGGCGGGGTCAAAAAACGCGGCTGAGGAGGCGCCAACCCACGTACACTGCACTCCACTCAGTTCAAGGGGGAGTCAGTGCGTGAGCGTGGAATGGCAGCAGGGCTTCGTCCTCACCCGGCATTGGCAGGACCTGCCAGAGGGCACCGTGGTGACTTTCTGGCTGGCCACCGATGCCGGGCCACGTTGCGTACGCCTGGCACCTCAGACCTCGGTCGCGTTCATCCCGGTCGAGCAGCGTGACCTGACCCTGGCCGTGGTGGGCGAGGAGCCTGACGTCGAGCTCAAGCCTCTTGCGCTGCGCGACTTCGCTCGGCGGCCGGTATTCGGCCTGTATTGCCGCCATTACCGGCAACTGCTGGCCCTCGAGCACCGTCTGAGGGCCGCAGGCGTGGACGTGTTCGAAGCCGACATCAGGCCGCCCGAGCGCTACCTCATGGAGCGCTTCATCACCGCCCCCGTGCGTTTCACCGGCACACGCCGAGCCGACGGCGTGTTTGGCGACGCTATCCTCAGGCCGGAGCCCGATTACCGTCCCCCCCTGCGCGTGGTATCGCTGGACATCGAGACCACCGCCCAGGGCGAGCTCTACTGCATTGGGCTGGAGGGCTGCGGACAGCGACAGGTCTACATGCTCGGCCCGCCCACTGGATCAGACGACGATCAGAACGTCGAGCTGATCTACCGCGCCACGCGTGCCGAGCTGATCGAATGCCTGGACCACTGGCTGCAGCAGCATGACCCCGACGCGATCATCGGCTGGAACGTGGTGCAGTTCGACCTGCGCCTGCTGCACAAGCACGCGGCCGATCTCCAGGTGCCCCTGCGCATGGGGCGCGACGGCAGCCCCCTGCAGGTGCGTGAACAAGGCCAGCATGGGCATGCCAGCATCAGCGCCGTCGGACGCTTGCTGATCGACGGGGTCGACGCTCTGCGTGCGGCAACCTGGAACTTTCCGTCCTTCAGCCTGGAAAACGTCTCGCGTACCCTGCTGGGCGACGGCAAGGCCATTGCCACGCCCTACCACCGCATGGACGAGATCAATCGCCTGTTCGCCGAGGACAAGCCCGCCCTGGCGCGTTACAACATCAAGGACTGCGAACTGGTCACACGGATCTTCGCCTACACCGGGCTGATGGCGTTCCTGCTCGAACGGGCGACGGTGACCGGGTTGCCCGTGGACCGCAGTGCCGGTTCGGTGGCCGCGTTCAGCCACCTGTACCTGCCCGCGATGCATCGCCAGGGGTTCGTCGCGCCCAACCTGGGCAGCCAGCCGGACCTGCCCAGCCCCGGTGGCTTCGTCATGGATTCACGGCCTGGCCTCTATGACTCGGTGCTGGTGCTCGACTACAAGAGCCTGTACCCCTCGATCATCCGAACCTTCCTGATCGACCCGGTCGGTCTGGTCGAAGGGCTGGCCGACCCGGACCCCACGCACGCGGTGGAGGGTTTTCGCGAGGCCTGGTTCTCCCGTACTCGACATTGTCTGCCGCGCATCGTCGAACGCGTATGGCAGGGGCGCGAAGCCGCCAAGCGGGACGGCAACGCGCCACTGTCGCAAGCGCTGAAGATCATCATGAACGCGTTCTATGGCGTACTGGGGACCCCCAGCTGCCGGTTCTTCGATGCGCGCCTGGCGTCGTCCATCACCCTGCGCGGACACCAGATCATGCACCAGACCCGCGCCCTGATCGAGGCGCGTGGCCTGGAGGTGATCTATGGCGACACCGACTCCACCTTCGTGTGCCTGCGCCAGGCCCTCAATGAGGACGAGGCGATGCACCTGGGGCACGCGCTGGTCACCGAGATCAACCAGTGGTGGCGCGATCACCTGCGCCAGACCCAGCAGCTCGACAGTGCCCTGGAGCTGCAGGTCGACACGCACTTTCATCGCTTCCTGATGCCGACCATCCGCGGCGCAGAGGAGGGCAGCAAGAAACGCTACGCCGGCCTGACACGCAACGGCGAAGGTGAGGACATGCTGGTGTTCAAGGGCATGGAATCGGTGCGTACCGACTGGTCGCCACTGGCGCGCGAGTTCCAGCGTGAACTGTACGGCCGCATCTTTCGCCGCCAGCCTTATCAGGCGTATGTGTGCGAGTACGTGCGCCAGACCCTGGCCGGCGAGCATGATGAACTGCTGGTGTACCGCAAGCGGCTGCGTCGGCCCCTGGCGGACTACGAGCGCAATGTACCGCCGCATGTGCGCGCCGCGCGCCTGGCCGAGGCCTACCATGCCGGCCTGGGGCGGCCCAGCGTCTACACGAAAGGTGGCTGGATCAGCTACCTGATCACGCTGTCCGGGCCTGAACCGCTGGACCATCATCCGTCGCCAATCGACTACGAGCACTACGTGTCACGCCAGCTCAAGCCCATCGCCGATGCCATCCTGCCGTTCGTGGGCGATGACTTCACGGCGCTGACCGGACAGCAGATGCCGCTGTTCTGACGGTACTCTGTCAGCACACCCTATAGGCTGAGGCGCCAGTCTCGACTGTCAGCGGACGGCCATGGGCTATGCTCGAGGAAGCAGGGCAATCCAGCGCCCCTACGACGTTCGGGACCATCCATTACACGTTTCGGCGTGAGCCGAGCGACCAGATGGTTTAGGCTTTCGTGTCAGACATTTCGCTTTGAACTGTAGTCTCGTAGTTATAGATAAGTAAGGAGAGAACCATGCTCGCGCGGTCATTGACCTTCGCCACGTTGCTCGCCGTTGCCGGACCGCTGTGGGCGGCCACCAATGATGGTCCCCTGGCCCAGGAACTGGGCAAGTCGAGACCGCTGGTGGTGATTGCCCCGAGTACCGCTGACCCGACACTCAAGCAACTGACCGAGGCCTTGAATGCACCCGAGACGCAGGCAGGGTTCAAGGAACGCAGCCTGGTGCTGTTCAGCGTGGCCGGCCTGGTCGGCAAGCGAGACGACAAGTTTCTCGAACAGCAGGCGACCATGGCCCTGATCCGCGAGCTGAAACTGGGCGCCAGCAAGGGCACCAAGGTCGTTCTGATCGGGAAGGATGGACAGCAGCACATGCTCAAGGACGAGCAGACGACCGGTGTGATCGATGCGCAGGCGGTGTTCAAGGCGGTGGACGAGCTGCCAGCCAGTGAGAAAGCGGCATCGACGCCTGAACCAGTGGCCAGTACGACTGAAGCGAGCAGCAGGGACGCCAAGGCAGGTAAGCCGGCCAAACCCGCCGCACCTGCCAAGCCGCCAAAACCGCTGGAAGACTGAAAGGCGCGTCGCCTGGCGATCCCTTCGCCAGGCGACACCGTCCATCATTCCTCGTCGCGTTGCAGCTCCAGCAGCAGCAGGGAGCGACCCGTCACCTCGAACGTCGAGCCGAACTCCAGGCGCTCCTTCTTGCGCAGTGTCGGGCGATCGGTGTCGATCAGGCAATTCCAGTATTCGCCCTCCGGCACTTCAGGCAGCTGGAAAGGCACGACCTCGTGGTGGGCGTTGACGATCAGCAGCAGGGTGGCGTCCGAGCCGGGGCGCGCGATGTCGCTGACCTGGGCACGGCCGTCCATCAGCATGCCCAGGCAACGACCGTTCGGATCTTCCCATTGCTCGACCGACATCTCGTTGCCGTCCGGTGCGAGCCAGGTGACGTCCTTGACCCCGATGGCTTCGTTGTATTCACCCACCAGGAAGCGCGAGCGGCACAGGATCGGGTAAGTGCGACGCAGCTTGGTCAGGCGCTTGACGAAGGCCAGCAGCTCGGTGCCTTCCTCGTCCAGGTCCCAGTTGATCCAGCCGATCTCGCTGTCCTGGCAGTAGGCGTTGTTGTTGCCGCCCTGAGTGCGGCTGAACTCGTCACCTGCGACGATCATCGGCGTGCCTTGCGACAGCAGCAGGGTCGAGAAGAAGTTGCGCATCTGGCGCATGCGCAGTGCCTTGATCTCTGGATCGTCGGTCTCGCCTTCGGCACCACAGTTCCAGGAAATGTTGTTGCTGGTGCCGTCCTGGTTGTTCTCCTCATTGGCCTCGTTGTGCTTGTCGTTGTACGACACCAGGTCGCGCAAGGTGAAGCCATCGTGGGCAGTGATGAAGTTGACCGAGGCGTAAGGGCGACGTCCGCGGTTGTTGAACATGTCGCCCGAGGCGGTCAAGCGGGCGGCGAAGTCGGCCAACTGGCCTTCGTCACCTTTCCAGAACGCCCGCACGGTATCGCGGAACTTGTCGTTCCACTCGGTCCAGCCTGGCGCGAAGTGGCCGACCTGATAGCCGCCCGGACCACAGTCCCACGGCTCGGCGATCAGCTTGACCTGGCGCAGCAGAGGATCCTGGCGGCAAGCGACCAGGAAGCTGTGGCGCTCGTCGAAACCGTCATGGTAGCGGCCCAGGATGGTCGCCAGGTCGAAGCGGAAGCCATCGACGTGCATTTCGCCCGCCCAGTAGCGCAGCGAGTCGGTCACCAGCTGCAGCACGCAGGGGTGACTGAGGTCGAGGGTGTTACCGGTGCCCGAATCATTGATGTAGTAGCGCTTGTCGTCCGGCATCAGGCGGTAGTAGGACGCGTTGTCGATGCCGCGCATGGACAGCGTCGGGCCTTGCTCGTTGCCTTCGGCAGTGTGGTTGTAGACCACGTCCAGAATGACTTCCAGACCTGCCCTGTGCACGCGCCCGACCATTTCCTTGAACTCGGCGATCTTGCCGCTGGACAGGTAGTCGGGGTGCGGTGCGAAGAACGCGATGCTGTTGTAGCCCCAGTAGTTGTTCAGACCCTTGTCCAGCAGGTGCTGATCGTTGACATAGGCATGGATGGGCAACAGCTCGATGGACGAGACGCCCAGGTCCTTGATGTGCTTGAGCAACTGGTCGTTGCCCAAGCCGGCGAAGGTGCCACGGTCTTTCTCCGGCACGTCCGGGTGGCGCATGCTCAGGCCACGGGCGTGGGCCTCGTAGACGATGGTGCGTTCCCACGGAATCTGCACGCGCTCGTCACGGCCCCAGGTGAACGCCGGATCGATGACCTTGCACTTGGGTACGAACGGCGCGCTGTCGCGCTCGTCGAAGCTCAGGTCGCCATCGGGGTGGCCCAGGGTATAACCGAACAGCGCTTCGGACCATTTCAGCTCGCCGACCAGTTGCTTGGCATAGGGGTCGATCAGCAGCTTGTTGTGGTTGAAACGGTGACCGTTCTGTGGCTCGTACGGACCGTACACGCGATACCCGTAGACCATGCCAGGGTGCGCATCGGGCAGGTAGCCATGGTAGATCTCGTCGGTGTATTCCGGCAGCTCGATGCGCTCGAGTTCGTGTTCGCCCGTGGAGTCGAAGATGCACAGCTCGACCTTGGTGGCATTGGCCGAGAACAGTGCGAAGTTGACGCCCACGCCATCCCAGGTGGCACCCAGCGGGAATGGCAGGCCTTCACGGATGCGCGTAGGCGCGACGGAGCGGTTGGACTTCTTTTTTTGCGTTTGCGAAGACATGGCGTTCTCTCATTCGACCGAACATTGCAGTGGAACCGTGTGACTGAAGCCCTTCGGCAGGTCGAGTGATCTGACATCAGGCGAGTGACAGCAGTTGTGAGCGCCTCCCTGCGCATTGAACCCCACACAGGCCTCATGAAACGGTTGAGCACCGTGATGCGCGCACAGGCGCACCGCAGCTCAGCAGGAGCCGTGAAAAACACAGTGGGGGTTCAGTGGAAACCAGGCGCGTGGTGCACGCCTGGGTCAATCGAGCCGGGTGCTGCCGACTTAGCCAGCCTCGGGCTTCTTGGCAGCGCGAGGCTTCTTGGGGGCAGCGGGCTTGGCCGACGCCTCAGGCTTGGGAGCCGGTGCCTTGGCAGGCTTTGCCGATTTCGCGGGCTTGGCAGGCTTTGCCGCACTCGATGCGGTCTTGCCAGCCTGCGCCGACTCGAGCGCCTCGGCCGCTAGCTTCGACTTGGCAGGCGCCGGCTTCTTGCGGGGTGCTTCCTTGGGCGCCTTGGACTCGGCCTCGGCCAGCTTGCGGGCCTTGGTCCAGTGTTCCTCTTCACGGCCCTCGGGTTTGCCCTCCGACTCCCAGATCTGGTAGGCGAATTCACGGATACGTTTTTCATCGACACTCATCACGACGCTCCTGGTGTTCAAAAGTGTTCAATCAACAGGTTGACCGGAAACTCTGCCAGTACTGCGCTCAACATCAGCTCCCTTGATTGGCTGACCACATCGCTGGCAAAAAGTCCCGTGCAATCGGCAGCGTTCAAGTCGAACGGCAGGATGACCCGCGTATCGCCCCATTGCTGTGCCGAGACCCGCGGCGTCGCCGCATCCTTGAGCAGCGTGCTGGCCAGGCGTGGCACGACCACGATGGCGCGTGCCGCATCGCCCACTCGGGCAAAGGCCATCACACGGCCGGCGTGGGCGCCTTCCACGGCCAGCGGCACGTAGTCGCCACGTGCGAACAGCTGTGGATGACGGCGTCGGCAGTCCAGCACGCGTGCGATCAAGGTCTGCTTGATGCGCCCGTCGCGCCAATGCTCCAGCAGGGTGGGCAGCGGCGCCTGCTGTTCGAGCGACGCTTCCCGGGCGGGGTAGTCCACGGGGCGACGGTTGTCTGGGTCGACCAGCGTGAGGTCCCAGTACTCGTTACCCTGATACAGGTCCGGCACGCCTGGCACGGTCATGCGCAGCAACGTTTGCACCAGGCCATTGAGGGCACCTGCGTTGTCGATCGAGTGTGCAGCGTCCGCGATGGCCTGGCGCAGAGCCGATTGTCCGGCATCGAGGAGCAGGGCATCGATGTAGGCCGCGCAGATGCCTTCGTACGTCTCGTTTGCCGCACTCCAGCTACTGCGCAGCTTGGCTTCGCGCAGGGCCTTCTGTTGCCATTGACGCAACCGCTCGGCGTACTGCTCGAGGGCAGGCTGGTCGTCGAGGGACAGGTCCAGCGGCCAGCTGGCGAGCAGGGTCTGGAACAGCAGCATCTCATCGCCTGGGCTGGGCGCCGGACCCTCTTCGAGGTCCTGACGCAAGGGTGCTGCCAGTGCACGCCATTGCTCGACACACTGGGCGAACCACCCGCCACGCTCGCTCACCACGGCCAGACGTGCCCGGCAGTCTTCGCCACGCTTGTGGTCATGGGTGGCCGTTGTCAGCAGATTGTCTGGGAAATCACGCAGGCGCCGCTGGGCTTCGTCGTTGAAGTGGGCAGGATCGGCACTGAAGATATCCGCCTCGAAGCCCACGTCATTGCGCGACAGCAGGCGCGCCGAGCGATAGAACGCCGTGTCCTCGACGGCCTTGGCCGCACTGGGTGCAGTCAACTGCTGGAAGCGCACGCAGGCGTGGCGCAAGCGTTTGCGCGCACGGCCCGGCGGAAGGCTGCGCCAACGCTGGCCGCCCAGCCAGCATTGCAGTTGTTCGAGCATGGGCCAGTCGTTCTCACTGAGGCTTTCCCGGGCGCCGTTCACAGCCTGCTGGAAGAACGGCTCGTCTTCGGCCGGACGGCCCAAGGCGTTGATATAGGTCCGGTAGACCGGGTAGTGCTCGACCAGCGCCATCAGGGTGCGGCGAATGGCGCCCAGGGTCAGGTCGCGGGTCATCAGGTCGTCGCGCGCCACGGCCAACAAGGCCTGGGCGACCGACTCGAAATCGCCGGCCAACGTGCCATTGAGCACCAGGTTACGCGCCTGACGGACTTCTTCGTCGAAGGCCGGGCGCTCGCTGACCCGGTGCCACAACTCGGTGAGCGGTGCTTCCCCGGCCGGGTCATGCTGCAGCAGCGAGACCTGGTTCATGAATTCGTAGCCGGTGGTGCCGTCCACCTGCCAGTCCTTGTGGACGTGCTCACCACTGCCCAGAATCTTCTCGACGTAGATCGGGAAGTGTTCGATTGCAGCGTGCGCAGGGCGTGCCGCCAACAGGCCCTCGACGCGGCGTCGCAGCTTGCGGCAGTAGCCGCGGGGATCGGCCAGGCCATCGATGTGATCGATGCGCAAACCGTCGACCAACCCACGTTCGATCAGCTCGAACAGCTTGGCGTGAGTGGCTTCGAACACGGTCGCGCGCTCGACCCGCAGGCCGCCCAGCTCGTTGATGTCGAAGAAACGCCGCCAGTTGATGTCGTCGGCTGCCGTGCGCCAGCTGGCCAGGCGGTAGGTCTGGCGCTCCAGCAAGGCATGCAGGCGTTGGAAGCCGGCATCGGTACGGCTGTCGAAGGCGGCCAGGGTATCATCGAGTGCAGCGCCGCCACGGACGGCTTCGGCCAACGCCTGATGCAGAGGCGCGGCCTCGGCCAGAGGGTCGGTGCTGTCACGCAGGGCAGCGAATCGCTCGCCCAGGGCTTGAAGCTCGGCCGACGCGCTGTGCCCCAGCACGCGACCATAGTCCAGCGGACAGATCGGGAAACGATGTTCGTAGTGTTCGATTTCCAGCACACCGTGCGCGGCATCGAAGGTCAGCGGAATCTCGCCGTCCTGAAGCGCCTTGCCGTAGTCGTTGCCGAGGAAGGGCAGCAGCAGCTGGCCTTCCATCAACGGGTCGCTGGAGTGCCACTGGATGTCGAAGAATTCCGAGTACGGGCTGCGTCGGCCCCAGGCCAGCAGGCTCTGCCACCACGGGTTGTCGGCACCGCCCACGGCCATGTGGTTGGACACGGTATCGAGCAGCAGCCCCATGTCGTGCTTGCGCAGGGCTGCCACCAGGCGTTCCAGGGCCGCCTCGCCACCCAGCTCCGGGTTCACCCGGGTCGGGTCCACCACATCGTAGCCGTGCCGGGAGCCAGCACGGGCGGTAAGGATCGGCGAGGCGTAGACGTGACTGATGCCCAGGCGTGCGAAGTAGGGCACCAGGGGGGTCGCGTCGTCGAGGGTGAAGTCACTGTGCAGTTGCAGGCGGATGGTCGCGGTCAAGGGCTTCACTGGTCGCGCTCCCAGGCTTGTTCACGGGACTGCGCAATGATCTCGAGGCGCCGTGCGGCATGCGGATCGTCAAGCACTTCACGGGCCTGTACGTCGAAGCGACGACGCCAGTTAGGGTGGCCTTCGGTGGTGCCGGGCAGGTTGGGTTGCTCTTCGTTGCCCAGCAGGTCTTCCAAGGGAAGCAAGACGAGCGGTGCCTGGGTATGGCCGATATAGCGAATGGCGGCGTCGATCATGGTGTCGTTGTCCTGAAGAGGGCCATATTCACGTTCAAGGCTGCTGTGCAGCCCTTCCAGTTCGACCTGTCGCGAGGCCCGCCATTCCTTTTCTTTTGCCTCGTCGATCAACCCCAGTTCTTTCTGCCAATCGATGTCCCGCCCCTTGAGCCAGCCGGCCATCGTCGGCAGGTCATGGGTGCCGGTGGTGGCCAGGGCATCGTCAGGCCATTGCTCGACGGGCAGGAAGTGCCCCGGAGGGTCCTGCTCGAACTGCAGCACACGCATGCCCAGGATGGCTTTCTCGGCCAGGTCCTCGCGCAGGCCCTCGGGCACCGTGCCCAGGTCTTCACCCAGGACGATTGCCTTGTGCCGGTGCGACTCCAGCGCCAGGAGCCGCAGCATGTCCTGCACGGGCAGCTCGACATAGGCGCCTTCGTTGGGCTTGGCCCCCTTGGGGATCAGCCACAGCCGGCGCAGCCCCATCACATGGTCGATGCGCAGGCCGCCGGCGTGGCGGAAATTGGCCTGTAGCATCTCGATAAAGGCGCGGAAACCATTGCGTTTGAGGCCCTCGGGGGAAAAGGCGCTAATGCCCCAGTCCTGCCCGGTACGGTTGAGGATGTCAGGTGGCGCCCCCACGGTGAGATCGGCCAGCAGTTCATCCTGACGGCTCCAGGCCTGACTGCCGCCACCGTCGGCACCGACGGCCAGGTCAGCAATCAAGCCGACGGCCATCTTCCCTTCGCAGGCCACCTGTTGCACCCGTTGCAGGCTGCGTTCGGTCAGCCACTGGCAAAAGGCGTGGAAATCCAGCTCCTGAGGCTGGCGCGACGTCACCGCCTCGACGGCAGGGCTGCTCGGGTCTTTCCACTCAGCAGGCCACTGGCGCCAGTCGGCACCGAAACCTTCCGCCATGGCGTGGGCCTGCAGGACCTCGAAGCGGCAGTGCAGCTCGAGCGCTTGCCCGGCCTCCTGACGAAACGCTTCGAAATCCTGGCGCAGACCACGTTCATCCGCCTCGTGTTCCTGTGCCTGCTCGCTGACGAAGTCCTTGTGCAGCGCGCGCAGGACCTGCAAGCGCGCTTCAGCGGCGGCGGGCCAGTCGACGAGCGAGTGTGCTTCCAGTCCATGCAGGGTGGCGGTCAGGCCGCAGGTTTCGATGGCCTTTTGCACCGCGTGCTCGCCCAGCAGAATGGCCGGGCTGGCGTACAGGGTGTTGAGCAGCAGACGGCTGGAAGGCGAGTAGGGGCTGAAGTGGCGCTGCTCGGCCATGGACAGGGCATGGATGGGGCTGATGGCCACGGCATCCGCACCACGCTCGGCCGCACTGCGGACCAGGTCCTCGAGCGCCTGGCAGTCGCCATAACCGCAGCCGTCGCCGCGACGCAGGCTGTAGAGCTGTACAGCGATGCCCCAGCAGCGGGGCGGCGGTTCGACGGCATCTTGCAGGCCGTAGCAGCGTACGGGGGCTACGGCCAGAGTCAGGGTGTGCTGCCCGACACTGAGCTGGTGATAGCCGACAGGCAAGTCGAGCGAGACGTTGCCATCGGCCTCCACCTGAGCCTCATGAACGATGCCGTCCTCGCGTTCGATGCGCACGGACGTTTCGGCAAAGCGTCGGCCCAGGGCGATCGTGTCGCCCACGGTCACGCTCATCAGGGGGGGCAGGGCGTGCTGACGAGCGTGCGCGTCAAACGCCTGGAGGCTGGCGTCGACGGCAGTGTCGTCGTCTGCCGGATGCCCCAGGCCCGTCAGGACCTTGCGCAGGACCTCATCGCTCACCTGCTGGGGTTTGCCGTTGGCATCGGTCCAGTCACGGGCGATGCCGGCACGTGCAGCCAGATCGTGCAGGGGTTGAAGGCTCATACGGTGCCCTCGTCAGCAGGTATCAGGCTGGCGACGCAGCTGGCCGGCGCCAGTTGCCCAGCCTGGGTGTTGCTGCGTGAGCTGTCATACAGCCAGAAGGCCGCATCAGGCAGGTCGACATTGCACGGCGTCTCGCCCAGATTGAGGTCGATGCGCAGCAGATCGCCGTTCTCCAGGCGCCAGCATGCGCTCAGTGCCTTTTCAGCGAGTACCGTGACGCCTTCGGATCGGATACCGGGCAGGGAGGGCACCACATGCTTGCGGCGCAATTCCAGCAGGGTCCGGTACAGCGCCTGCCACTCTTCGGCGGCAGGGGTATCGGTCAAGGGACGAGACGCCTCGAAGGTCTTCGGGCTGTTGGGGTCGGGAATCTGCTCACGGTCTTCGGACGACTCGAAGGCGGCGAAGCCCTTGAACTCCGCGCGCCGGCCTTCGCGCACGGCATCGGCCAGTTCGTCATGGTGATCGGTGAAGAACAGGAACGGGCTGCGGCTGCCTTGCTCGTCGCCCATGAACAACAGTGGGATCATCGGTGACAGCAACAGCAGGGTCGTGGCCGCACGCAATGCTTCAGGCGAGCACAGCCGGGTCAGGCGTTCGCCCAAGGCGCGGTTGCCGACCTGATCATGGTTCTGCAGGAACAGGACGAACGCGCTGGGCGGCAGGTGGCCGCTCGGCTCGCCACGCGCCTGGCCATGCCGGTTCTGCTGGCCTTGGAAGACGAAACCCTCACCCAGGCAACGTGCCAGTTTCTGAATCGGTTGGTCTTCGTAGTCCTGGTAGTAACCTTCAGTTTCGCCCGTGAGCAGCACGTGCATGGCGTTGTGGCCATCGTCGTTCCACTGGGCATCGAACCCCTCTTCGAGCAGGAATGCCTGGTTATGCTCGTTTTCCAGCACCAGCCAGACCTTGCGACCCGGCTCGACGGCGGCGCGCACCCGGCGGGCCAGTTCCTTGAGGAAGTCCGGGTTGTCGATGGCGTGCACGGCGTCCAGACGCAGGCCATCGAAGCGGTATTCGCAGACCCACATCAAGGCGTTCTGGATGAAGAACTCACGGACTTCAGGGCGCTTGAAGTCGATGCTGGCGCCCCAGGGCGTCTGCTTGCCTTCGTCGAAGAAGTCGTCGGCGTAGCTGTGCAGGTAGTTGCCATCGGGGCCGAAGTGGTTATAGACCACGTCGAGCATGACCGACAGCCCCAGGCCATGCGCCTGGTCGACCAGGCGTGCCAGTTCTTCAGGCTTGCCATAGCTGTTCTGTGGGGCGAAGGGCAGGACGCCGTCGTACCCCCAGTTGCGCTTGCCGGGGAACTGGGCGACAGGCATCAACTCGATGGCTGTGATCCCCAGCTCCGCCAAGCGTGGCAATTGTGCTGCCACGCCGGCATAGCCGCCATGCACACCGACGTGCTGCTCATGGATCACCGCTTCGTGCCAGGCGCGCCCCGTCCAGGTGTCGTGCTGCCATTCGAAGGCACCGGTATCGACGGCCTGACTGGGTCCGTGCACGCCGTCAGGCTGATACCGCGAAGCCGGGTCGGGGACGTCCTGGCTTTCGCCTTGGGCATTGGTGAAGCGATAGAGGTAGTGGTCGCCTGGCTGGCACGCGACCTCACCGATGAACCAGCCGTCCGCCTCGGACCGCAGCGCGAACGCCTGCTGTCCGATGACGACGCTCACGTCACGCGCGTTCGGCGCCCAGAGGGCGAAGCGCGCCGACGTGGCGTCCAAGAAATGTACGCCATGCCTGTGCATCTTCGACTCCTCGAATCAGTAGTGAGCGGTCTGTGTCTGGTGGACCAGTTCTTCGTACAGACGGGCGTAGGGTTCGACCGCCTGGCACCAGTTGAAGGGCTGAGTCATCGACAGGCAGCGCATGGCATTGAGCAGGTCCTTCTTCTCGTAGACGTAGAAGGCACGGCTCAGCGCTTCGCGGTAGCTGTCGGCGGTGGATTCGTCGAACAGGAAGCCGGTAACGCCATCTTCGATGGTGTCGGCCAGGCCGCCGGTGTTGCGTGCGACCGGCAGGGAGCCGAAGCGCTGCGCGTACATCTGGCTCAGACCGCAAGGCTCATAGCGCGACGGCATCAGCAGGAAATCGCTGCCGGCGAACATGCGCCGGGCATCGGTTTCGTTGAAGCCGATGCGTACGCCAATGCGCCCCGGATGGCGCTTGGCCAGCTCGCGCATGGCCTGTTCTTCTTCAGGCTCGCCTCGGCCGATGATCGCGATCTGGCCGCCTTGCTCGACGATGTACTCGGCCACGGCCAGCGTCAGGTCCAGGCCTTTCTGGTAGACCAAGCGCGAAACCACGGCGAACAGCGGGCCTTCGGAAGCCTCGAGCTGGAAGAGGGCGCGGACCTCGTCGGCGTTGCGCGCCTTGCCTTCCCAGTCGTTGATGCTGAAATTGTGCTGAAGGTGAGTATCGGTGGCAGCGTCCCAGCTTTCGTCGATCCCGTTGGGGATGCCACCGAGCAGACCCATCTCGGCCTTGCTGGCCAGGAAGCCGTCCAGCCCGCAGCCGAAGGCCGGGGTGGTGATTTCGCGGGCATAGGTCGCGCTGACCGTGGTGATGTGGCTGGAGTACGCCAGGCCCGCCTTCAGGTAGGACAGCTTGCCGTAGAACTCCATACCTTCCTGTTGCAGCGCGTGGTCGGGAATCCCCAGTTCCGGGCAGCTGCCCAGGCTGTAGACGCCTTGGTAGGCCAGGTTGTGAATGGTGAACAGGGTCGGCACGTTCACGCCACGCCAGTGCATGTAAGCCGGTGCCAGGCCGGTGGGCCAGTCATGGGCGTGCACCAGTTCGGGGCGCCAGTGGTTCATGCCTTCGCCGGCCGCCATTTCGGCTGCCGCCAAGCTCAGACGGGCGAAGCGAATGTGGTTGTCCGCCCAGTCACGCCCCTCGTTGTCGCCATAGGGCGTACCTTCACGCTCGTACAGTTCGGGGCAGATCAGCACGTAGATGACCAGCCCGTCCGGCAGGTCCATGCGGCCGATCGTGCACGGTGGCAGTGCGGCATGCCCCCCCAGTTGGCCAACGATGTGGATGGGGTTGTTGCTGTTCACTACCTGGGGGTAGCCAGGGATGAGAATGCGCACGTCGTGCAAGTGACTCAGCGCACGCGGCAAGGCCGCGGACACGTCGCCCAGACCGCCGGTCTTCACCAGGTCGGCGATTTCCGAGGTGACGAAGAGAACTTTGCGTTTGTTGGGGTTGTGCTGGCGCTGCGCGCCGGGTGCTTTGGCTGTCGTCACGATGTCCTTGCGCGGGACTTCGTGAGGGTCCTGGGTGAAAGTGATTACATTGGGTTCGACAGCGGCACTGATCATACTTCTCTCCGTCCCTAAACGAGTGCCTTGCACTCGCGGCGTTGTCTCAAGCGTTGGTCTCTCTAGATGCGTGTGTACGTCTTGCAATCCATGCCCCGGTGAATGACTTACAGACACGGCACAGTGCGGCGATCCAGCCGCCAGGCGCTTGGTCTGTTCAGGGGTGGGCAGGCCCGGCAAAAGGGATGCCTTTTTCCGCAGCGTGCTTAGGTGCTGACCTGTGCCGATCTCGGAAAGTTCGACTTGTTTTCGTCATAAATTCCAAGCGGTTCATGGCCAGTCCTCCGAGTGTAGGAGACAACGTGACAAAGGTGTGACCCGCCGGTCACTTTTTGTGAGCGGCGACCTTGACCGTTTGTAACAAGCGATCGTGCGGCCAGGTGGCAGGCGCGATCGGCGGTCCTTTTGGTCATGGACAGGGGAGAGGTTTGCAACTCTCGTGCCTTGCAGAATCCTGTGTCGTCGAAAGGTCTGATGCAGGCGCGCCTGACAGGGCCTCATCGCTGGCAAGCCAGCTCCCACCCAGATCTCTACAGCTTGTCAGGCCGACTCCTATCCAGGCCCTTGCAGCCATTTCAGGCCAGCTCCTATCCAGGCCTCAGCAGCCTGTCAAGCTGACCGCTGCCTGGGTCTCTGTAGCCCACCAGTGTGAGCATGGCGAAGCCAGCGACCTGTGTGGGGCTTGCCCGCGATGACGTCCGGTCCGTCACCGCCTACCCCGCGAACAAGCCCGCTTCCACAAAGCGCGCGAAACCCCGATACCTTCACATGACCTCTTATGGCGCTACTCACCGGCCTGTGCACTGGCATGGAGCAGCAGACACCCATGCGCTTCACCGATCCGCAGGCAGCGACCCCATGACTGCCCCCACATGAATTTCACAGGCCCCTCCAGGCCGATGCTGAACCCTGAGCTATGGCGTTGGACTAACCTGAAACGGCACATGTCCTGTCGGTCGTTCTGGAAAGGAGCCATACATGCAACTGGGAATCGTCGGGTTGGGCCGCATGGGCGGCAATATCGCAAGGCGCCTGATGCGCGCCGGTCATACCACCGTGGTCCACGACCGCAACAATGACGCCGTCAGCACCTTGGTCAAGGAGGGAAGCACCGGCGCCCATGATCTGGAAGCGCTGGTCAAGGCCCTGGATACGCCAAGGGCGGTGTGGGTGATGCTGCCGGCCGGTGAACCCACCGAGCAGACCATCCAGAAGCTGGCCGAGCTGCTCGAGCCGGGCGACGCCGTCATCGACGGCGGCAACACCTTCTACAAGGATGACGTGCGTCGCGCTGCGGCACTCGCCGAGCGTGGCCTCCATTACCTGGACGTCGGCACCTCGGGCGGTGTCTGGGGCCTCGACCGCGGCTATTGCATGATGATCGGCGGCGAGAAAGACGCTTTCGAGCGCTTGGAGCCGCTGTTCAAGGCGCTGGCCCCAGGCGTCGGCGCCATTCCGCGCACCCAGGGTCGCGAAGGCGAACCAGGTCGTGCCGAGCATGGCTACATCCATGCCGGACCACCCGGCGCCGGCCATTACGTGAAGATGGTGCACAACGGCATCGAGTACGGCTTGATGCAGGCCTATGCCGAAGGCTTCGACCTGCTGCGCAGCAAGGGCGCGGAGCACCTGGCGCCGGAACATCGCTTCGACCTCGACATGGGTGAGATCGCCGAAGTCTGGCGACGTGGCAGCGTGGTCAGTTCATGGCTGCTCGACCTGACGGCCGACGCCCTAGTGGCTGACCCTCAGTTGGCACACTTCAGCGGTGCGGTCGGTGACAGTGGCGAAGGGCGCTGGACCATCGACGCCGCCGTCGAACAGGCCGTGCCGGTGCCCGTGCTGTCCAGCGCGCTGTTCGCCCGGTTCCGTTCACGTCAGCAGCAGGGCACCTATGGCGACAAGCTGTTGTCGGCCATGCGCCTGGGCTTTGGTGGCCACGTCGAGAAGCCCGAATGAAGACAGATTCGATCCCTGCCGCACCTCCTTGCACCTTGTTCCTGTTCGGCGCCAGTGGCGACCTGGTCAAGCGCCTGCTGATGCCGGCGCTGTACAACCTGGCCCGCGATGGCCTGCTCGACCCTGACCTGCGCATCGTCGGTGTGGACCACAACACCTCCACCGCTGCCGAATTCGGCGACCGCCTGCTGACTTTCATGCGCGAACGGGACACGGGCGGCGAGGGCGCTACCCAGCTCGACGAAACCCTGTGGTCCAGCCTTGCCGGGCGCCTGGAGTACCAGACCGGCGATTTCCTGTCCGCCGACACCTACACGGCCATCGCCGAGCGCATCGGGCAGACCGCGCACGGCAATGCGGTCTTCTATCTGGCCACCGCGCCGCGTTTCTTCCCTGAGGTCGCGCAGCGCCTGGGTCAGGCCGGTCTGTTGGACGAAAGCCAGGGCGGCTTCCGGCGTCTGGTCATCGAAAAGCCGTTCGGCACCGACCTGGCCAGCGCCGAGGCGCTCAACGCATCCTTGCTGAAGGTCATGGGCGAGCGGCAGATCTACCGCATCGACCATTATCTGGGTAAGGAGACGGTGCAGAACATCCTGGTCAGTCGCTTCTCCAATGGCCTGTTCGAATCGTTCTGGAACAACCACTACATCGACCACGTGCAGATCACCGCCGCCGAGACCGTGGGTGTGGAGACCCGCGGCGCCTTCTACGACACCACCGGGGCCCTGCGTGACATGGTGCCCAACCACCTGTTCCAGTTGCTGGCGATGGTCGCCATGGAGCCGCCGGCCGCCTTCGCCGCCGATGCCGTGCGCAGCGAAAAGGCCAAGGTCATCGGCGCGATCCGCCCGTGGTCGCCGAAGATGGCGTTGAAGAACTCGGTGCGTGGGCAATACGCCGCTTCGGCAGACGAAAAGGCACTGCCGGGGTATCGCGACGAGGCCAATGTCGATCCCGAGAGCCAGACCGAAACCTACGTGGCGCTCAAGGTGATGATCGACAACTGGCGTTGGGTCGGTGTGCCGTTCTACCTGCGCACCGGCAAGCGCATGAGTGTGCGCGACACCGAGATCGCCATCTGTTTCAAGCCGGCGCCCTACGCACAATTCCGCGAGTCGGAAGCCGAACGGCCCAAGCCTAATTACCTGAAGATCCAGATCCAGCCCAACGAGGGCATGTGGTTCGACCTGCAGGCCAAGCGCCCGGGGCCTGAGCTGATTATGGAGAACGTCGAACTGGGCTTTGCCTACAAGGACTTCTTCAAGATGACCCCGGCCACGGGCTATGAAACCCTCATCTACGACTGCCTGATCGGCGACCAGACCTTGTTCCAGCGAGCCGACAACATCGAGAACGGCTGGCGTGCGGTGCAGCCGTTCCTCGACGCCTGGGCGGCCGGAGGCGAGGTACACACCTACGCGGCCGGCGAGGACGGACCCGAGGCGGGCAGGGAATTGCTCAGCCGTGACAAGCGCGAATGGCACCCGTTGGGTTGAGCCACCTGTTCTGGAGAAGACATGCCGGCTTTGATCGAAGATTATGCCCTGTTGGGCAACTGCCGCAGCGCAGCGCTGGTGAACCGCGACGGTTCCATGGACTGGCTGTGCCTGCCCCGTTTCGATGCGCCGGCCGTGTTCGCCGCGCTGCTGGGCAATGAGGAGAATGGCCGCTGGCGCATCGCCCCTTCGGACACGGTCGAGGTGGTCGAGCGCGCGTACCTGGAGGACACCCTGGTCCTGCAGACCACCTACGTGACGGCTGGCGGCCGTGCTCGCGTCAGCGACTGCATGCCCATGGGCGAGCACAACACGGTGGTGCGGATCATCGAAGGCCTGGTCGGCGAGACGGCGTTCGAGATGGACCTGGTCCTGCGCTTCGACTATGGCCGCAGCGTGCCCTGGGTCGAGAAGCTCGACCCACTGACCGTCAGCGCCGTGGCCGGGCCGGACCGGCTGATCCTGCGCAGCACGGTGGAGACCCATGGCATGGATCACCACAGCGTCTGCCGGTTTCGCGTGGCGGCTGGCGAGCGGCATGTCTTCAGCCTGACCCATCAACCTTCGCACCTGCCACCCGAAGCACCGGTAGACGCCGAAGAGGCGGTACGGCACAGCATCGAACAGTGGCGCGCCTTCGCGGCGCGTTGCCCGGAGGTAGGCGAGTGGACGCCACTGGTGCGCCGCTCCTTGCTGACGCTCAAGGCCCTGACCTACGAGCCAACCGGCGGTATCGTCGCAGCGGCAACCACCTCGCTGCCCGAGCGTATCGGCGGTGAGCGCAACTGGGACTACCGGTTCTGCTGGCTGCGCGACGCGACCATGACCTTGCTGGCGTTCATGAACCTGGGCTACTTCGAGGAGGCCCAGGCCTGGCGTGAGTGGCTGCTGCGTTCGGTGGCGGGCAACCCGGAACAGATGCAGATCATGTACGGCCTGGCCGGTGAGCGCGACCTTCAGGAATACACCCTGCCGTGGCTGGCCGGCTACGAGCACTCGCAACCGGTCCGGGTCGGCAACGGGGCGGCCGGACAGCACCAACTGGACATTTATGGCGAGGTCGCCGACGCCATGACCCAAGCCGTCAAGGGCGGGCTGCCGACGCACCCACGCAGCGCCTCCATCGCCCGTTCGATCATGCCCCATGTCGAGCGCATCTGGCGTGAGCCGGACGAGGGCATCTGGGAGGTGCGTGGCGGCAGCCAGCATTTCGTGCACTCCAAGGTCATGGCCTGGGTAGCGTTCGACCGGGTCGCCAGCCTGGCCGTGGACAACCCCGAGGAACATGAACTGGGCATGCACTATCGGCAGGTCGCCGATCAGATCCATCGTGAGGTCTGCGAGCGTGGCCTGGATCCGACCGGCCAGCACTTCGTGCAGGCTTACGGCTCGAGCGAAACCGATGCCAGCCTGTTGCAGATCGCCTTGACCGGCTTCCTGCCGGCCGATGATCCCCGGTTCCTGCGTACGCTGGAGCAAATCGAGCAACGGCTGCTACACAATGGACTGTTGCTGCGTTATGACACCGAAAGCGCATCCGATGGCCTGTCGACGGGCGAGGGCACCTTCCTGGTCTGCTCGTTCTGGCTGGCCGACGTCTATGTGCTGCTCGGCCGTCGAGAAGATGCGCTGGCGCTGTACCAGCGGCTGACGGGGCTGTGCAACGATGTCGGCTTGCTGGCCGAGCAATACGATCCGGTGAGCCAGCGAATGCTGGGCAACTTCCCTCAGGCCTTCAGTCATATCGGCATCATCAATACGGCCCTCAACCTGCATCGTTCGCTGTGTCCCGTGCGCGATCGGGCTCATTGCGCCGAGGAGCCTGTGGTGCGCTGGTCGCCAGTCGGCGAGGGAACGCACGTCGGCTAGGCAGACGGGTGGATCCAAAAGTGGCATAGTGGCAGCATTTTAACGCCGATTCCGCCGGGGTCGGCGTGTTCCATGAGGTTGCTCCGCCATGTTGTCCACTCCCAGCTCCGACATGATGTACCGCCTGCTTGTTCAGGGCGTCGTCGACTATGCCATCTATCTGCTGACGCCCGAAGGTGTGGTCGCCAACTGGAACGCTGGTGCACAGCGGGCCAAGGGCTATACGTCCGAAGAAATCATCGGGCAGCACTATTCGCTGTTCTACACAGAGTCGGAGCGCAAGGCTGGTGTCGCTCAGCGCAACCTCGAACGTGCCCGCCAGGAGGGGCGTTTCGAGGACCAGGGTTGGCGGCAGCGTCAGGACGGCTCGATATTCTGGGCCCATGTGGTGATCGATGCTGTGCATGACGATGCCGGTGAGCTGATCGGTTTCGCCAAGATCACGCGCGACATCAGCGAGCGGCGTCAGCACGAGCTGGACCTGCTGGCCGCCAAGGAGCTGGCCGAGAGCTACAGCCAGGAAATGCAGGCCCTGTCTCGGTTCCTCGATTCGGTGATCGCTCACATTCCTGCCAGCATCGTGGTCCAGGACACCCACAGTCAGCGCATTCTGTTGGCCAACCAGCAGGCCGAGCAGCTGTTCTGCGGAGCGCTCGGCGGCATGGTCGGACGCCTGCCCGAGGAGGCGCTGGCGCCGGAGGCTGCGCATTACCTGCGCCAGCAGTTGGCCTGGGGCGCCGAACGCAGCCAGGCTCAGGTCATCGAGACCCGCGTGCCGACCTTGCTGGGCACACGGACCCTGCGCAGCCGAGCCCTGCGCTGTGAAAACGATGCAGCCACCGACAGCTATGTGCTGTTCATTGCCGAGGACGTCACCGAAGAGCGTGCCGCCCATGCCCAGATCCAGCACATGGCCCTCCACGATGCGCTGACCGGCCTGCCCAATCGCACGCTGTTCAACGAGCGGCTGCGCAAGGCCCTCGAGCACGATGGTGCCAATGGCCGGGTCACCGCGACCCTGTGCCTGGACCTGGACAACTTCAAGAATGTCAACGACGCCTTGGGCCACGCGTTTGGCGACAAGCTGCTGCGCGCCTTGAGCGGACGCCTGCGACGTGAGTTGCGCGACCAGGACACCCTGGCGCGCCTGGGCGGCGACGAGTTCGCGGTGGTGCTCAGCGACCTGGCCTCCCCGGCGCTGGCGCAGACGACCGCGCAACGGCTGATCGAGGCGGTCGTGCCGCCGTTCCACATCGAGGGCCATCGCTTCTCGCTTGGCCTGAGCATCGGGATCGCCTTTGCCCCTGGGGATCATCACCAGGCCGAGCAGTTGCTCGGGTATGCCGACATGGCGCTGTACGAGGCCAAGCGCCGTGGGCGCAATCGCCACGAAAGCTTCCATGTCGCCCTCGACGTCGCGGCGCGCAAGCGTCGCCTGGTCGAGACTGACCTGCGGGCCGCGCTGCACCTGGGACAGTTGCAACTGCACTATCAGCCGATCGTCGATCGTACCGGTGTGGTGGTGACCGGGTACGAGGCATTGGTGCGGTGGAATCACCCTGACAAGGGCTTGATCATGCCCCTGGATTTCATCCCGGTCGCCGAGGAATCCGGGCTGATCCACGAAGTCGGCAGTCGCGTGCTCAACCTGGCCTGCCGCGAGGCTGCAAGCTGGGAAGGCGAGCAGACCGTCGCGGTCAACCTGTCGCCCAGGCAGTTCAAGAACACGCACCTGGTGGAGGACGTGGCCCTGGCGCTGTCGGACTCCGGGTTGCCGGCGCAGCGCCTGGAGCTGGAGATCACCGAGTCGGTATTGCTGGAGAACAGCGAGGAAAATATCCAGACCTTGCGGGCGCTCAAGCAGATGGGCGTCGGTATTTCCCTGGATGACTTCGGGACCGGGTATTCCTCGCTCGGCTACCTGCGCTCGTTCCCGTTCGACCGGATCAAGATCGACAAGTCGTTCGTCCACGAGATGGGCGAGAGCCGGGAAGCGATGTCGATCATCCGGGCCATCACCGGGCTGAGCAGCAGCCTACTGATCAAGACCACCGCCGAAGGCGTGGAGTCGCGCGAGCAGATGCTGCGCCTGGCGGACGAGGGCTGCTCGCACCTGCAAGGCTATCTGTTCGGTCGGCCCAGCCCTGTCATCGAGCACGCCGCCCGTCGCTCGCCCAGCCGAAAGGACTCCAGGTAGCGCCATGACGACAGGGTGCCGGGCTGAGGTATAGTCCGGGCTCTGGCCCATTCTTCGCAGGAGTGTCGCGTGAACCCCTACACCGCGTTCAAGGTCGAACTGACCGACCACATCGCCCACATCCAGATCGACCGTGCCGACAAGGTCAACGCCATGCATGCGGCGTTCTGGGAGGAGATCGTCGAGGTCTTTCGCTGGGCCGACGAGACCGATGCCGTGCGCGTGGTGGTGCTCAGCGGCGCGGGCAAACACTTTTCCGCCGGCATCGACCTGAGCCTGCTGGCCTCGGTGGCCGGCCAGCTAGGGCCTGACGTCGGCCGCAATGCACGCACGCTGCGCCGTACCATCCTGCGCCTGCAAGCCTCGTTCGAGGCGGTCGATCAGTGCCGCAAGCCAGTGCTGGCGGCCATCCAGGGCTATTGCATCGGCGGTGCCATCGACCTGGTCTCGGCCTGCGACATGCGCTATTGCAGCGCCGATGCGCATTTCTCGATCAAGGAAATCGACCTTGGCATGGCGGCCGATGTCGGAACCTTGCAACGTCTGCCCCGGATCATCGGCGATGGCCTGCTGCGCGAGCTGGCCTACACCGGGCGCGGGGTCGAGGCGCAGGAAGCCCTGCGTATCGGGCTGGTCAACCGAGTCTATGACGATACGCCTGCGCTGCTGCAAGGCGTGTTCGAGATCGCCGCGCAGATCGCGGCCAAGTCACCCTTGGCCGTCGCCGGGACCAAGCGGATGCTCAGCTACATGCGCGACCACAGCGTGGCCGATGGCCTGGAGTACGTCGCCACCTGGAACGCGGCGATGCTGCAATCACAGGACGTGCGCCTGGCCATGCTGGCGCAGGCGAACCGACACACCCCTGACTTCGCCGATTGAAGGGCGATCGGTCTTTTTCGAGGAGCCTCTTGCATGTCGTCACGTTGGAGCACTGCGGTACTGGATCCGGACACACCGGGCGGATTGGCCGTCGCCCGCGGCCCGGAGGGGTTTCTGCTCGGCGAGCGAGGCCCGCTGTTCGAGCGCGGCTGGCTCAAGCGCCAGGGGCTGGACGTCCTGGGTGAGCACGGCATCGGTCATCTCGATGGACAGCCGGTGTTCCTGCTCGAACTGCGCCACACCGCCAGCGTACCGGGTCACCGCTGGCAAGGGCTGCGGGCCTTCATGCTCGAAGGGGACCACACCGTCTATCAGGTGCTGGGCTACGCCGCGCAGATCGGAACCTGGGCGCGCGAACATCGTTTCTGCGGCAGTTGCGGGCAACCGACCACCCAGGTGCGCTGGGAGCGGGCGATGCACTGCGCCGCGTGCGACCTGCGCAGCTATCCACGGATTTCGCCCAGCATGATCGTGCTGGTGACCCGAGGCGACGAGGTCCTGCTGGCGCGTTCGCCGCGCTTCGTGACCGGCGTCTACAGTACCCTGGCCGGTTTCGCCGAGCCGGGCGAGTCGGCCGAGGACTGCCTGGTGCGCGAGGTGCGCGAGGAAGTGGCGGTGCAGGTGCGTAACATTCGTTACGTGGGCAGCCAGTGCTGGCCGTTTCCGCATTCCATGATGCTGGGCTTTCATGCCGACTACGCCGGGGGCGAGATCGTCATGCAGCCCGAGGAGATCGAGGATGCCCGCTGGTTCGACATCCGCGACCTGCCACCCCTGCCGGCCACGCGCTCGATCGCGCGCCACCTGATCGACCTCTATGTGGCGCAGCGCCTAGGCCTGCCCGAACCAGTGCTGCCAGGCTAGGCGCACGGTCAGGGCCAGCACCACGGTGATGAACACCGGGCGGATGAACTTGCTGCCACCGCTGATGGCCGTGCGTGCGCCGAAGAAAGCGCCGCCCATGACAGACAGGCCCATGGCCAGGCCGACGATCCAGTCGACCTGACCCGAGAGAACGAAGACCGACAGGGCCGCGGCATTGCTGACGAAGTTCATGCTGCGCGCCACGCCGCTGGCGCGTACCAGGTCGACCGGGTAGAGCAGCAGGGTGCTCACCGTCCAGAAGGCACCGGTGCCGGGGCCGGCGACACCATCATAGAAGCCCAGCGACAGGCCCTGGGGCAGTTGCCAGGTCTTGCGGATCGGTGCATCGGCGTCGGCAGGGGCCTTCGGCGTGCCACCGAACAACAGGTACAGGCCACAGGCGAACACCATGACCGGCAGCATCTTGTTCAGCCACTCGGCCGGCAGGTAATGGGCGACGATGGCGCCCAGCAGCGCGCCGATCAGGGTGCCACCGATCGCCAATCCCCACTGCGCCGGATGAAACAGCTTGCGCCGATAATAGGTGAGGGTGGCGGTGGCCGAGCCGAAGGTGGAGCTGAGCTTGTTGGTGCCCAGTACCAGGTGCGGCGGCATGCCAGCGGTCAGCAAGGCAGGCACGGTCAGCAGCCCGCCGCCGCCTGCGATCGCGTCGATGAAACCGGCGAGAAAGGCAACGCCGATGAGGATCAGCAGGGTGAGGGGTTCTACGGTGAGTTCGAAAGGCATGGGGCAGGGCGCGCTTGAGGGGTGAGGGAGGTCAGGTTCTGCGGCGACACGAGGTTCATCGCTGACAAAGCCGACACCCCTGTCGATCGCGCATCCCTGTTCTTGGTCTGCCATGGTAACCAGCAATGGACGAGCCTGTCAGCTTCGACACGTCTGCTTGTCCAGTTGCGCACGTCCTGTGGCGGGTGGTGAGCTTCTTGGGCCCGCAGGGCCCATGAAAGCCGCCAACGTGAGCGTACTTGTGACGACGCCATTGCAGTCATGGACTGCAGGGTCTGTCAGCGATAGGCCCTATCACCAGACCAGTCACTCAATCAGCCTTGGACGCTCTTCGCTGCCGGGACGCGCCGGGTGTCGTCTTGCCGGCAGCACTCTTGGTCTTGGTCCCGTCGCCCGAGCGAGCCCCGCCGGCTTTACGCTTCTTCTTCCAAGGCGTCCCCGCCCGACCCGCTGGAGCCATCGGCCCCGTGATCGTCAAGCGCATCCCCGCACAGCGCTCCACCAGCTTGCCGACCCAGGCCGACTGCCGCGTGACGAACTCGTCCAGCGTCATCTCGCCGCTTTGCACCATGTCCAGCGCCTGCTCCCAGATCGCGGTCGTCCCCGGATCGGCGATGGCCTTGGGCACGGCGGCGATCAGGCTGCGGGCGGCCGGCGTGGCGACCAGGGCCTTGCCGTTCTTGACCAGGTAGCCTCGGTCGAGCAGCCCCTGGATGATGTTGGCCCGGGTCGCCTCGGTGCCGATGCCGGTGGTTTCCTTGAGCTTCTGCTTGAGTCGTGGATCCTCGACCCACTTGGCCACGTTCTTCATGGCCTTGATCAGGTCACCTTCGGTGAACGGTTTGGGCGGTTGCGTCCACAAGTCCTTGAGCAGCACTTCGCGCACCCGGCAGATCACGCCCTGACTCAGCGCGGGCAGTACTTGGGCGGGCGGAGCCTCACGGCCTTTGGCTGGCGTCAACGCGTCCGGCAGGGCGCGGCGCCAGCCGGGTTCGACGATCTGCTTGCCTACCGCACGCAGGGCGTGACCGGCGCTGTCGAACTCGGCCTGGGTGCGGTCATACTCGTGATGGGGCAGGAACTGCGCCAGGTAGCGTGCCCGGATCAGCGTGTACACGGCATTGGCCGTGCGCGGCAGGCGCGCCGGATCACTGACGGCGGCTGTCGGGATGATGCCGTGGTGCGCGGTGACCTTGGCATCGTTCCAGGCGCGCGAGCGACGCTGCGGCTGCAGGTACGGCTGCAGCGAGGCCAGACGTGCGTCGGCGCGTTGCAAGGCCGACAGGATGCCAGCCGCCTCGCCGTGCTGGCTCGACGGCAGGTAGCCGCAGTCACTGCGCGGGTAGGTGATCAGCTTGTGCGTCTCGTACAGCGACTGGGCGATGTCCAGCGTCTCCTGTGCCCCCAGGCCCAGCTTCTTGGAACACACTTCCTGCAGGGTGCCCAAGTCGAACGGCAAGGGCGCGACCTCACGCACGCGCTCGGTGCTCACCTCGAGTACCGTCGCCGTCGCGGCAGCGCGCATGGCCTGCGCCGCCTGCTCGGCGACCTCGCGCTTCAGGCAGCGCCCCTGATCGTCGCTCTGGTCTTCAGGCACGCGCCACTGGGCGGTGAACGAGGTGCCGGCATGGTCGAGCTGCGCCTCGATGGCCCAATAGGGCATGGGGACGAAGGCCTCGATGCTGTGGTCGCGGTCGACGATCAGGCGCAAGGTGGGTGTCTGTACGCGCCCGACGGGCAGCACGCCCTGATAGCCGGACTGTCGCCCAAGCAAGGTGAACAGCCGGCTCATGTTCATGCCGATCAGCCAGTCGGCGCGCGAACGTCCCAGCGCCGAATGATAGAGCGTGAACGTCTCCTGACCAGGCCGCAGTTGCCCGAGTGCCTTGCGGATCGACGCTTCGTCCAGCGCCGACAGCCACAAGCGCTGGATCGGGCCGCGGTAACGGCAGTGCTCGACCAGTTCACGGGCGATCATCTCGCCCTCGCGGTCGGCGTCGGTGGCGATCACCAGCTCGCGGGCTTCACCGAGCAGGCGCTTGACCACCTTGTACTGGCTCGCGGTCTTGGGCTTGACCAGCATCTTCCAAGTGGGCGGGATGATTGGCAGGTCGCTCAGCACCCAGCGCTTGTAACGCGCGTCGTAGCTGTCCGGTGGGGCGGTTTCCAGCAGGTGGCCGATGCACCAGGTGACGCAGACGTCAGGGCCTTGCCAGCAGCCGTCACCACGTCGACGGGCACCGAGGACGCTGGCGATGTCCTTGGCCTGGGAGGGTTTTTCGCAGAGGAACAGGCGCATGGGGCGCAAACGCTTCGTGAAGGGTCGAGGCGTATGAGGATGGGGAAGATTGCATCCAGAGGCAAGCATTATCTGTACGGATGTACAGGTTGATTGGTCAGGCAGCACGATTTTCCTGTAGGAGCGGACCCCGCGCCGCGATTGGACCCGCAGGGTCCACAGAGCCCGGCCACGCTATGCGTCAGGTAGACATGCGCCGGTCATGCTCGGTAGAGGGGAACAATCGTTTTCTGCTCGATTGATCTGCTGCACTGGCTGATCGTGTGGCCCCTGCGGGCCCAATCGCGGCACGGGGGCCGCTCCTACAGGGAGCAGGCTTGCCGGCGATGACGGTGGCGGTTTTAGCACCGTCTCGCAGGCCGGCCGGTTTACGCCTCGCGCACCATGTCCACGTGCGGGATGCCCGCTTCGAGGAACTCTTCGCTGACCACTTTGAACCCGAGCTGCTCATAGAACGCCGTCGCATGCACTTGGGCGCTGAGCATCTGCTGCGTCAGGCCTTGCGTTTCGGCTTCCTGGATCACGGCGTGCAGCAGCTTCTGCCCGACCTTCAGGCCGCGCCAGTCCTTGAGCACCGAGACCCGGCCGATGGTGCCGTCACGCAACAGACGTGCGGTGCCGACCGGGTAATCGCCTTCGAGCGCCAGAAAGTGCAGCGCCGTGGCGTCTTCGGCATCCCATTCCAGTTCGGGTGGCACGTGCTGCTCGGCGACGAACACGGCTTCGCGGATGCCACGGATGGCCGCATTGTCCTTGTGCCAGTCGGCCAGGCGCACACGTACCTTATTCATCGGCAAAACCCAGGCTGCCCTGTTTGACCAGCTGGCAGACCAGGGTCAGGCCGTCTTCGTCGGTCAGCCAGGGAGCCAGGTTGTCGATGTGCAGGGCATCGGCGGCGCACACCAGCTTGAGCAACTCGCGCAGATGGCCCGGCAGCAGGCGGCTCTGGCCGCTGGCGAACAGCAGCAAATCGTCGTCGACTTCAGACCAGGCCATGCGGGCGCTTGGGTTGCGGATGAGGATGGCACCTTGCTCCAGGCTGTCGAGCAGGTCTTCATCGGTCAGCTCCTCACCGCTCACCAGCTCCGGATAGCGCGGCTCGGTCATGAACTGGCCGAACCAGGTCAGCAGCAGGCGTTCGTCGCCCATGTGCTCGCTCAGCAGCGCCTTGAGGCGGTCGAGCGAATCACGCTGGATCTGGTGCGGGTCGCGCACCGGCTCGGCGTCGGCATCGCTGTAGCGCTCTTCGTCCGGCAGGAACTGGCTGAGGAAGTCGGTGAAGTGGGTCAGCACTTCGGCCGCGCTCGGCGCACGGAAACCGACCGAATAGGTCAGGCAGTCGTCTTCGGCAACGCCGTAGTGCGCCAGGCGAGGCGGCAGGTACAGCATGTCGCCAGGCTCGAGCGTCCATTCGTCGCTCTGCTCGAAGTCGGCAAGGATGCGCAGGTCGGCATGGGCGATCAGCGGGCTGTCGCTGTCGCACACCTGGCCGATCTTCCAGTTGCGCTTGCCCATGCCCTGCAGCAGGAACACATCGTAATTGTCGAAGTGCGGACCGACGCTGCCGCCCGGCGTGGCAAAGCTGATCATCACATCGTCGATGCGCCAGCTGGGCAGGAAGCGGAAGTGCTCCAGCAGCTCGGCCACTTCTGGGACGAATTGATCGACGGCCTGCACCAGCAGCGTCCAATCGCGCGCGGGCAGCTCGGCGAAGGTGTCTTCGGTGAAGGGGCCGCGGCGCAGTTCCCAGGGACGCTCGCCATGCTCCAGCACAAGGCGCGATTCGACTTCTTCTTCCAGGGCCAGGCCGGCCAGTTCGTCGGCGTCGATCGGACTCTCGAAGTCGGTGAAGGCCTGGCGTACCAGCAACGGCTTCTTCTGCCAATAGTCGCGCAAGAACTCGCGTGCCGTCAGGCCGCCCAGCAGCTGAAGTGGAGTATCAGGATTCATGTTCAACCTATTGATAAAACTGGATTTGGGGTCGCGAATAAAAACGCCCGGCCAGGCCGGGCGTCGCACGCAAGGCGTCGATCAGATGCGTCTGGCCTGCTCGGCGGCGTTGCCGATGTAGCGGGCAGGGGTCAGCGCTTTCAGCTCGGCCTTGGCCTCGGCTGGCATGTCCAGGCCGTCGATGAAGGTCAGCAGTGCCTCTGGGGTGATGCCTTTACCACGAGTCAGCTCCTTGAGCTTCTCGTAGGGGTTCTCGATGTTGAAGCGGCGCATCACCGTCTGGATCGGCTCGGCGAGCACCTCCCAGCAGGCGTCGAGGTCGGCGGCGATGCGCTGGGTGTTGATTTCCAGCTTGCCGATGCCCTTGAGGCTGGCCTCGTAGGCGATCACGCTGTGCGCGAAGCCCACGCCCAGGTTGCGCAGCACGGTGGAGTCGGTCAGGTCGCGCTGCCAGCGGGAGATCGGCAGCTTGCTCGCCAGGTGCTGGAACAGCGCGTTGGCGATGCCCAGGTTGCCTTCGGAGTTCTCGAAATCGATCGGGTTGACCTTGTGCGGCATGGTCGAGGAGCCGATTTCACCCGCGACGGTCTTCTGCTTGAAGTAGCCCAGCGAAATGTAGCCCCAGACGTCACGGTCGAAGTCGATGAGGATGGTGTTGAAGCGCGCGATGGCATCGAACAGCTCGGCGATGTAGTCGTGCGGCTCGATCTGGGTGGTGTAGGGGTTGAACACCAGGCCCAGCTCGTCTTCGATGAAGGCGCGGGCATTGGCTTCCCAGTCGATCTGCGAATAGGCCGACAGGTGTGCATTGTAGTTGCCCACTGCGCCGTTGATCTTGCCCAGCAGCGGCACGGCAGCGACCTGGGCGATCTGGCGCTCCAGGCGGTACACCACGTTGGCCAGTTCCTTGCCCAGGGTCGTCGGCGAGGCCGGCTGACCATGGGTGCGCGACAGCATCGGCACGTCGGCGTGCAGGTGGGCCAGGGCGCGGATGGCGTCGGCGATCTGGCGCATCAGCGGCAGCAGCACGTCGTCGCGGCCGGCGCGCAGCATCAGCGCATGGGACAGGTTGTTGATGTCTTCGCTGGTGCAGGCGAAGTGGATGAACTCGCTGACCTTGTCCAGCTCCGGCAGTTGCGCTGCCTGCTCCTTGAGCAGGTACTCGATGGCCTTGACGTCATGGTTGGTGGTGCGTTCGATCTCCTTCACACGCTCGGCATGCTCGAGCTGGAAGTCGGTGGCCAGGCGGTCGAGCAGGGCATTGGCCTGCTCGGAGAAGGCTGGCACTTCCTCGATCTGCGGGTGGGCGGCCAGGCGTTGCAGCCAGCGGACTTCGACCAGGGCCCGGAAACGGATCAGGCCGTATTCACTGAAGATCGGGCGCAAGGCCTGGGTTTTGCCGGCGTAGCGGCCGTCTACGGGGGAAACCGCGGTGAGCGAGGAAAGCTGCATGGCGTGTTCTCGGACAGTCAGGCTTTTGGAGGGCGCATATCATACATGAAAAGCGCGGCCTTGCGTCGTGCACTGCACACCATCGGTCTCGGACAGCGCGCCTGGCGCCACGTGCCGGCTTCCCGGCGTTCGGCCATTCGTCGAGGCGTGGGGACGCCTGTACAGTCGATGAGCCGTGCCTGGCGCAGGCGCCGTGTCAGGTTCTCATCAGGTCATACAGCTCGTTGAGCAGCTTGCGGCGGCGAAACAGCAGCTGCCAGCGGTGTCCGCCCAGCTGGCGCCACAGGCGGGCCGCACGGATGCCCGCCAACAGGATGGCGCGGATCTTCGAGGCATTGCTGGCCTGCTGCAGGAAGCGCGTGTCGCCATGCACCTGAATGCGCTGGCGCAGCGTGCTCAGGGTGTCCTGGTACAACGCGCCACACGAGGCGATCACATTGTCATGGACCAGACCGAAGTGATCGGCCTGGGCCTGAATCTGCGGTAAGCGTTGGCCGATGATGCCCAGCAGGTCATCACGCTTGCCCAGGTGACGCTCCAGGCCAAGCATGGACAGCGCATAGCGCAGGGGTTCGCGCTGCAGGCTGCTGGGGTCGCGCTCGAGCGCGCCGACCAGTGCGCGGTAACCGTCGCGCAGGTGCAGGTCGTTGCCGCCGAAGACCTGCAAGGTGGTGTCGGGGTCACGCACCAGCAGGCTACCGAGCATGCAGCCCAGTTCGGCCTCGCCGGCCTGCCCGGTGCGTGCGATACGGTCGACCAGCACGGCCGCCTGGAACACGGCGCCCAATGCGACCAGTTGCTCCTGGGTCGTGTTCATGCGCGTGGGCTCCACGGCTCTGCCGTCTCGATCACGCCACCACCCAGGCAGATGTCGCCGTCGTAGAACACCACCGATTGCCCGGGCGTGACGGCACGCTGGGCGTCATCGAACACGGCCCGGTAGCCGTCCTCGGTGCGCTCCAGCACGCACCCCTGGTCGCCCTGGCGGTAACGGACCTTGGCCGTGAGTCGGCGTGGGGTGGACAGGTCGACCGGGTTGACCCAGAAGATCTCCGAGGCCAGCAGTGCGCGGGCGAACAGCCAGGGGTGGTCATTGCCCTGGCCGACCACCAGCACGTTACGAACAAGGTCTTTCTCGAGCACATACCACGGCTCGTCACCGGCATCCTTCATGCCGCCGATGCCCAGCCCCTGACGCTGACCGATGGTGTGGTACATCAGGCCGTGGTGACGGCCGATGACCTCGCCATCGGTGGTTTCGATGTCGCCGGGCTGGGCCGGCAGGTACTGCTTGAGGAAGTCGCTGAAGCGGCGCTCGCCGATGAAGCAGATGCCGGTGGAGTCCTTCTTCTTGGCCGTGGCCAGGCCATGCCGTTCGGCGATGGCGCGTACCTGGGGCTTTTCCAGCTCGCCGACCGGGAACAGCGTTCGTGCGATCTCCTGACCGCCCACGGCGTGCAGGAAGTAGCTCTGGTCCTTGTTCGGGTCCAGGCCCTTGAGCAGCTGCGTTTCGCTGCCGGTGTCGCGTCGGCGTACGTAGTGGCCGGTGGCGATCAGGTCCGCGCCCAGCGACAGGGCATAGTCCAGGAAGGCCTTGAACTTGATCTCGCGGTTGCAGAGGATATCGGGGTTGGGCGTACGGCCGGCCTTGTATTCCTCGAGGAAATGCTCGAACACGTTGTCCCAGTATTCGGCGGCGAAGTTGGCGGTGTGCAGTGGGATGCCGATGCGGTCGCACACGGCCTGGGCGTCGGCCAGGTCCTCACGGGCGGTGCAGTAGTCGGTTCCATCGTCCTCTTCCCAGTTCTTCATGAACAGGCCTTCCACCTGGTAGCCCTGCTCGATCAGAAGCAAGGCGGAGACGGAAGAGTCCACGCCGCCGGACATGCCGACGATGACACGGGTCTGGGCGGGGTCTTTGAGTGCTGGGCTGGTCATGGCTACCGGTGTGTATCTGGGAAAAACGCCGATTCTAGCAGGCCGCTTCACGCACGTCAGTCGCGCAGCAGTGCAAGGCTGTGCAGCGGGCCGGCCAGGTAGTCGTCGATGCAGCGCGGCACCAGCTCACTGCGCCAGCGCTCAGGCTCGGCCAGCAGCGCTTCCCGGCTCAGCCATACCGCCCGCACGATGTCGGTGTCCAATGCCTGCTGGGGATGATGCCGCACCGCCCGCGCGGCAAAGCAGATGCGCTGGTAGGTCACGCCGTTGCTGGGCGCCGTATAAAGGTAGATACCGACCACGCCGGTCAGCTCGACTTCCCAGGCGGTTTCCTCGAGCGTTTCGCGCAGCGCCGCCTGGCACAGCGTCTCGTTCGGCTCCAGGTGGCCGGCGGGCTGATTGAACACGTGCTTGCCGGCCTTGAATTCTTCGACCATCAGGAATCGGCCTTGATCTTCGATGACCGTGGCAACGGTGATATGGGGATGCCAGGACATTGGGGGCTCCTTTGGGGGTGGGGGGCGGGTTGCGAGCTGACGGTAGTGTGTGGGGCAGGTAGTGACAGGATGGTGGTGCAGCGCTGGCTTGCCGCTTAAAAGCAAGAACCCCGGTGCGTGGCCGGGGTTCTTGCAGATCGCCAGGTGGCTTACAGGGCCGCGAGGGCGCTGTTGAAGGTGGCGCTAGGGCGCATCACCTTGGCGGTCAGCTCTGGATTCGGTGCGTAGTAGCCACCGATGTCGGCCGGCTTGCCCTGGACGGCGTTGAGCTCAGCGACGATGGTCGCTTCGTTCTCGGTCAGGGTCTTGGCCAGCGGGGCGAAGCGCGCTTGCAGTTCGGTGTCATCGCTTTGCGCGGCCAGTGCCTGGGCCCAGTACAGGGTCAGGTAGAAGTGGCTGCCGCGGTTGTCAATGCCGCCGACCTTGCGCGCTGGCGACTTGTTGGTGTCGAGGAACTGGCCGGTGGCCTTGTCCAGCGTGGCTGCCAGCACCTTGGCCTTGGGGTTGTCATAGACTTCGCCCAAGTGCTCCAGCGAGGCGGCCAGGGCCAGGAACTCGCCCAGCGAATCCCAGCGCAGGAAGTTCTCTTCCACCAGCTGTTGCACGTGCTTGGGGGCCGAACCGCCAGCGCCGGTTTCGAACAGGCCACCACCGTTCATCAGCGGGACGATCGACAGCATCTTGGCGCTGGTGCCCAGCTCCATGATCGGGAACAAGTCGGTCAGGTAGTCGCGCAGCACGTTGCCAGTCACCGAGATGGTGTCCTCGCCCTTGCGGATGCGGTCCAGGGAGAACTTGATCGCGTCGACCGGCGCCATGACGCGGATGTCCAGGCCATTGGTGTCGTGGTCCTTGAGGTAGGTCTGGACCTTTTCGATCATCACGGCGTCGTGGGCGCGGGCCGGGTCCAGCCAGAACACGGCCGGCGTATTGCTCAGGCGTGCGCGGTTGACGGCCAGCTTGACCCAGTCCTGGATCGGCGCGTCCTTGGTCTGGCACATGCGGAAGATGTCACCGGCCTCGACGGCCTGCTCCATCAGCACCTTGCCTTGGCTGTCCGATACGCGGACCACGCCGTCGGCCTTGATCTGGAAGGTCTTGTCGTGGGAGCCGTACTCTTCGGCTTTCTGCGCCATCAGGCCCACGTTCGGCACGCTGCCCATGGTGGTCGGGTTGAAGGCGCCATTGGCCTTGCAGTCTTCGATCACGGCCTGGTAGATGCCGGCGTAGCAACGGTCCGGGATGATGGCCTTGGCATCCTGCAGCTCGCCGGCGGCGTTCCACATCTTGCCCGAGTCACGGATCATGGCTGGCATCGAGGCGTCGACGATGACGTCGCTCGGTACGTGCAGGTTGGTGATGCCCTTGTCGGAATTGACCATGGCCAAGGCCGGACGCTCGGCGTACAGGGCCTGAATCTCGCCTTCGATGGCAGCCTGCTGGTCGGCGGGCAGGTCCTTGAGGCGCGCATACAGGTCGCCGATGCCGTTGTTGGCATTGAAACCGGCCTTGGCCAGGGCGTCAGCGTGGCGGTTGAGCACGTCGCCATAGAAGGCTTCGACGATGATGCCGAACATGATCGGGTCGGAGACTTTCATCATGGTGGCTTTCAGGTGCACCGAGAACAGCACGCCCGACGCCTTGGCGTCTTCGATCTGCTGCACGATGAAGGCCTTGAGCGCCTTGCGGCTCATGACGGCGCAATCGACCACCTCACCCGCATTGACCGCGGTCTTTTCCTTCAGCACGGTGCTGCTGCCGTCCTTGCCCACCAGCTCGATGCGCAGGCTGCCGTCGGCTTCGATCAGCGCGGCTTTCTCGCTGCCGTAGAAGTCGCCGTTGCCCATGTGCGCGACGTGCGAGCGCGACTCGGCGCTCCAGGCGCCCATCTTGTGCGGGTGCTTGCGTGCGTAGTTCTTCACCGACAGCGGCGCACGACGGTCCGAGTTGCCTTCACGCAGCACGGGGTTGACGGCGCTGCCCTTGATGCGGTCGTAGCGGGCGCGGGACTCTTTCTCGGCGTCCGTGGCCGGTTCGTCGGCGTAGTCGGGAATGGCGTAGCCCTGGGCTTGCAGCTCCTTGATCGCGGCCTTGAGCTGCGGGACCGAGGCGCTGATGTTGGGCAGCTTGATGATGTTCGCTTCAGGGGTGGTCGCCAGTTGACCCAGTTCCGCCAGGTGATCGCCTACCTGCTTCTCGGCGCCAAGCTGCTCGGGGAAGGCGGCCAGGATACGGCCGGCCAGCGAGATGTCGCGCGTTTCGACGGCGATGTCGGCCGACGCGGTGAACGCTTCGATGACAGGCAGCAGTGAATAGGTGGCGAGGGCAGGGGCTTCGTCGGTGAAGGTGTAGATGATCTTGGAACGGGAGGGCATAGGCGGGTTAACTCTCTGTTTTGCCGAGCGTGCCCGGTCTCGAGAGGCGCTGTGTAGGCGCTGCGTCCAGGCCTGGGCATGGACGGCTCGAGCGGCAGCGAAGCGGTGATGGTGGATGCATCAGTCGAGCGTCATGGGCCTGGCGTGCCATGCACATCAGGCAGGTTGGCCGTCAAGGCCGGTGGGCGAGCCGTGTCTTTCCATGGGTTCGCCCGGTGACCCTACGGTCAGGGCCGGAGTATAACAAACACGGCATTGGAATCGGCAAGGCGGGAATGATATCGGTTCGTTTATACGACCAAAGACGTAGGGCGAGGCAGGAGAAGGGTCGGGCATGCCGATCGTTCAGAGAAACGATCGGCGACCGGGGATCGGCAGGATGTCAGCGGGTAAGGGTCAGCTCCATGGCTTCTGACGAAGCGCTTTCGGCGCTGACTGGCGCAGGCGCGATGTTGATCGCATGCAGCCCCTTCGGACCCTGGACGATGTCGAACACGACCCGCTGACCGGCTTTGAGCGTCTTGTAACCCTCCATGTTGACCGCCGTGTAATGCGCGAAGAGGTCTTCGGTCGAGCCGTCCGTGTTCACGAACCCATAGCCCTTGGCATTGTTGAACCACTTGACTTTGCCGCTTGTCATCCTCATGTCCCTCTGCAAAGGCTCCATCACTGGAGTATCATCGACGTCATCCGCTTACGAACCTGCAAAAAATCGGGTTGACTGCGCGGATCTTTATTGACCACGGTGAGCTCTATATTGGTTGTAACACCGATTCGCCGATAGTCAAGGTCACGTGGCGGCTGCAGCGTCGCAGGCCTGCGCGATACGACCCACTACCTTAACCTGTCGATGTGATGAAATTCTTTCCATGCATGCAATCAGCCAGATTCGACTAACATTCAATCAGGATCGCCAGCAGTCGGACGACGACGATGGCGCCGGTCTGGCAACCCAGGAAGCCAAGCCGGCCCTGCAGGCGCCACCCATGTACAAGGTGGTACTGTTCAATGATGACTACACGCCGATGGATTTCGTCGTCGAGGTGCTCGAAACGTTCTTCAATCTGAACCGCGAGCTGGCGACCAAGATCATGCTGACCGTCCACACCGAAGGACGTGCAGTCTGCGGATTGTTCACCCGTGACATTGCCGAAACCAAGGCCACGCAGGTCAATCAATACGCGAGAGAAAGCCAGCATCCGCTACTCTGTGAAATCGAGAAGGACGGTTAAACGCCGACCACTTGGGTATGAGGTGAAGCCATGTTAAACCGCGAGCTCGAAGTCACCCTCAATCTGGCCTTCAAGGAGGCCCGGTCGAAGCGCCACGAATTCATGACCGTCGAGCACTTGCTGCTGGCGCTCCTGGACAACGAGGCCGCCGCGACCGTTCTGCGCGCCTGTGGCGCCAACCTCGACAAGCTCAAGCACGACCTGCAAGAGTTCATCGACTCCACCACGCCTCTGATCCCGGTGCACGACGAAGACCGCGAGACTCAGCCGACCTTAGGCTTCCAGCGTGTCCTGCAGCGTGCCGTCTTCCACGTGCAGAGTTCCGGCAAGCGCGAGGTCACCGGTGCCAACGTGCTGGTCGCGATCTTCAGCGAGCAGGAGAGCCAGGCCGTGTTCCTGCTCAAGCAGCAGAGCGTGGCACGCATCGACGTGGTCAACTACATCGCCCACGGCATTTCCAAGGTGCCTGGCCATGGGCCCAGCACCGAGGGTGAGCAGGACATGCAGGATGAAGAAGGCGGTGAGTCGTCGTCCTCCAGCAATCCGCTCGACGCCTATGCCAGCAACCTGAACGACCAGGCACGGCAAGGACGCATCGATCCGCTGGTCGGTCGCGAGCAGGAGGTCGAGCGCGTGGCGCAGATCCTGGCGCGCCGCCGCAAGAACAACCCGCTGCTGGTCGGTGAGGCCGGCGTCGGCAAGACGGCCATCGCCGAAGGCCTGGCCAAGCGCATCGTCGATGGGCAGGTGCCCGACCTGCTGGCGCAGAGTGTGGTCTACTCGCTGGACCTGGGCGCGCTGCTGGCCGGTACCAAGTACCGAGGCGATTTCGAGAAGCGCTTCAAGGCGCTGCTGGGCGAGCTGCGCAAGCGGCCGCATGCGATCCTGTTCATCGACGAGATCCACACCATCATCGGTGCCGGTGCAGCGTCCGGCGGCGTCATGGACGCTTCCAACCTGCTCAAGCCGCTGCTGTCGTCCGGCGAGATCCGCTGCATTGGCTCGACCACCTTCCAGGAGTTCCGCGGCATCTTCGAGAAGGACCGTGCCCTGGCTCGACGCTTCCAGAAGGTCGATGTCTCGGAGCCGTCGGTCGAAGACACCGTCGGCATCCTACGTGGTCTGAAAGGGCGCTTCGAGTCGCACCACGACATCGAGTACAGCGACGAGGCCTTGCGCGCTGCAGCAGAGCTGGCGGCACGCTACATCAATGACCGTCACATGCCCGACAAGGCCATCGACGTGATCGACGAAGCGGGCGCCTACCAGCGTCTGCAGCCGCCGACCAGTCGCCTGAAGCGCATCGACGTGCAGCAGGTCGAGGACATCGTGGCCAAGATCGCGCGCATTCCCCCGAAACATGTCAGCAGTTCCGACAAGGAGTTGCTGCGCAACCTGGAGCGCGACCTCAAGCTCACGGTGTTCGGCCAGGATGCGGCCATCGACTCGCTGGCGACCGCCATCAAGCTGTCGCGCGCCGGGCTCAAGGCGCCGGACAAGCCGGTCGGTTCGTTCCTGTTCGCAGGGCCTACCGGGGTCGGCAAGACCGAGGCGGCTCGTCAGCTGTCCAAGGCGCTGGGCGTGGAGTTGGTGCGCTTCGACATGTCCGAGTACATGGAGCGTCACACCGTGTCCCGGCTGATCGGCGCGCCGCCCGGCTATGTCGGCTTCGACCAGGGTGGCCTGCTGACCGAGGCGATCACCAAGCAGCCTCATTGCGTGCTGTTGCTCGATGAGATCGAGAAGGCTCATCCGGAAGTCTTTAACCTGCTGCTGCAGGTGATGGACCACGGTACCCTGACCGACAACAACGGGCGCAAGGCAGATTTCCGCAATGTGATCCTGATCATGACCACCAACGCCGGTGCAGAAACCGCGTCCCGCGCCTCGATCGGCTTCACGCAGCAGGATCATGCCTCCGACGCCATGGAAGTGATTCGCAAGAGCTTCACGCCGGAGTTCCGCAACCGCCTGGACACCATCATCCAGTTCGGCCGCCTGAGCCACGAAACGATCAAGAGCATCGTCGACAAGTTCCTCATCGAGCTTCAGGCGCAACTGGAAGACAAGCACGTGCAGTTGGAGGTCAGCGACGCCGCCCGTGGCTGGCTCGCCGCCAGCGGCTATGACGTGCAGATGGGCGCGCGCCCAATGGCACGCCTCATCCAGGACAAGATCAAGCGGCCTCTGGCCGAAGAGATCCTGTTCGGCGAGCTGGCCGAGCACGGTGGGATTGTCCACGTGGACTTGCGCGATGGCGAACTGGTCTTCGATTTCGAGACCACGGCAGAGGTGGCCTGACGGCCCAGGCGGCAAGCGTCTAGCTGATGTAGCTGGGTTCTAGAGTCACGCTACGATCAGCTTGCCGCTCGCGGCGCGAAATGAAAAAAAGCCCGGCATCAAGGCCGGGCTTTTTCGTTGACGCAGGTGGAGCGATCAGCGGGCGCGGTAGGTGATGCGGCCCTTGCTCAGGTCATAAGGCGTCAGCTCGACGCGGACCTTGTCACCGGTCAGGATTCGGATGTAGTTCTTGCGCATCTTTCCGGAGATGTGCGCGGTTACGACGTGCCCGTTTTCCAACTCCACGCGGAACATGGTGTTAGGCAGGGTGTCGACGACAGTACCTTCCATTTCGAAGCTGTCTTCTTTCGACATGCAGTTGAGCCCTCGATAATTCAATGATCGCCCGATACAAACCTGCATCAGGCAAAAAAGTGGCGTGGATTATGCCCGAAAAGCGTCTACCAAGCCAATGCTTTCAATTGACGCTGACCCAGCGCTGGTTGATCAGCAGTTCGATGGGGCGGTATTGCGTCTTGTAGCTCATCTTCTGGCAATTCTTGATCCAGTAGCCCAGGTATACCGCGTCCAGGTTGCGGCGCAGCGTTTCGCCGATCTGCCACAGAATTGCATAGCGGCCCAGGCTGCGCCGCTCCTCTTCGGGCTCGTAGAAGGTGTAGACCGCAGACAGGCCATTGGGCAGCAGGTCGCACACCGCGACCGCCAGCAGCCGGCCTTCCAGGCGGAACTCATAGAACCAGCAGAACGGCAGGTCACGCACCAAGAACGTCGAGAACTGCTCCCGGCTTGGCGGGTACATGTCACCGTCGGCATGACGCTGCTCGATGTAGCGACGGTAGAGGTCGAAATACTCTTCGGTGAACGTCGGCCGTACAGCCGTGACCTCCAGCTCCGCATTGCGCTTGAGGATGCGCCGCTGCTGGCGGTTGGGAATGAAGCGCGCCGCCGGGATGCGCGCGGGCACGCAGGCGCTGCACTGCTGGCAGTGCGGACGGTAGAGGTGGTCGCCACTGCGACGGAAACCCATTTCCGAAAGATCGGCGTACACGTGCACGTCCATCGGCTGGCTGGGGTCGAGAAACAAGGTGGTGGCCTGTTGCTCGGGCAAGTAGCTGCAGTCATGGGGCTGAGTGGCGAAGAACTTCAGGCGTGCCAGCTCTGTCATGGGTGACCCCTTGCGAAACGTTGTTCTCAGTGTAAGCCAGCCAGGGCGGCGCGCCTAGCGGAGCCAGTCCAGGGCCGGTGGCGTGTCCAGGTGGCGCGCCAGGGCTTCAGCAAATTCGGTGCGTGCGATGGCGCGTGCGCCAAGGCTGTGCAGGTGGTCGGTGGGCATCTGGCAATCGATCAGGGCGAAGCCGGCCTGCTCGAGTCGCCTGACCAGGGTCACGAAGCCGACCTTTGAGGCGTTGTCCGCCCGGCTGAACATGGACTCGCCGAAGAACAGTCGGCCGATGGCCAGCCCGTAGAGTCCTCCGACCAGCACGCCGTTCTCGCGTACCTCGACGGAATGGGCGACGCCTTGTCGATGCAGTTCGCAGTAGGCGGCCTGCATGGACGCGGTGATCCAGGTGCCGTCAGCGTAGGTCCGGGGGGCTGCGCAGGCGGCGACCACGGCCGCGAAGTCCTGGTCGACGCTCACCTGGTAGCGCTGCTGGCGCATCAGCTTGGCCAGCGAGCGCGACACATGCAGTTCGGCGGGAAACAGCACGGTGCGCGGGTCGGGGGACCACCACAGGATCGGTTGCCCTTCCTGGTACCAGGGAAAGCAGCCGTGACGGTAGGCCTGGATCAAGCGTTCGGGGCGAAGGTCGCCACCGGCCGCCAGCAGGCCATTGGGGTCGTGCAAGGCGGTGTTCAAGGGCGGAAAAGTCAGAGCGTCGCGGTTCAGCCAAGTCAGCATGGGCATTCTGTGCCGGCAGGGGAGGGGAGCGCCCAGCATGGCGACGTGACGTCGGCAGGTCAACGCGGGGCATTGACGAGCCGACGACTATCGGCCTGGGCAGTACGGCCGGTGCCCCGGCCCAGGTGGCAACTAATACGGCGCCTTGCTGTCACACCTGTGCAAAAACACAGCATAAGCCTTTGTCACAGAACAAAATGCGTGCTCAAATTACGGATGCAGGACCCAGACCTGTTTCAGGCTTGCCACCCTGGCGATGGGCAGGCAGCGCTGTCGAATGCAGTGCCTGACAGACTGTCCACGTGGGTCGATCACTCTTGGACGCGCACCATGCGCAGGAATAAACGCGTTTTGAAGAAATCCACCGCATCTCCGACTCCCTTGCCGGTACCCCAGTGGCGGCAACAGTTGCATTACCGACTCAAGGAGGGTGCGCTGATCGCCGTCGGCGCGCTGTGCCTGTACCTGTGGATGGCGCTGTTGACCTACGACACCGCCGACCCAGGCTTCACCCACACCAGCAACGTCGACCAGGTGCAGAACGCCGCGGGCCGTGCCGGTGCCTACTGCGCCGATGTGCTGTTCATGGTGCTGGGCTATTTTGCCTACATCTTCCCGCTGCTGCTGGGCATCAAGACCTGGCAGATCTTCCGCGAGCGGCACCAGCCCTGGCAATGGAGCGGCTGGTTGTTCTCCTGGCGCCTGATCGGGCTGGTGTTTCTGGTGCTCTCCGGTGCCGCCCTGGCGCACATCCACTTCCATCCGCCGGCCAGTCTGCCGTTTTCCGCCGGTGGCGCTCTGGGCGAGGGCCTGGGCGAGCTGGGTCGTAGCCTGCTCAACGTGCAAGGCAGTACCCTGGCGTTCATCGCGCTGTTCCTGTTCGGGCTGACGGTGTTCACCGATCTGTCCTGGTTCAAGGTGATGGACATGACCGGCAAGCTCACGCTCGACGTGGTCGAGCTGGTGCGTGGCGCGGCCAGCCGCTGGTGGGAGGCGCGCAACGAGCGCAAACGCCTGGTGGCGCAATTGCGTGAGGTCGACGAACCGGTCTTGCGCAGCGCGCCCGTCGCCAAGCCTGCCGCCCCGGCGCCGACTGCCGCGAGGTCCGCGGCGCCCAACGCTGCACCGGTCAGCCCAGCGCCGAGCACACCAAGCGTGGCCGAGAAGCGCGAACAGCCCAAGCCTCGCGAGCGGGTCATCGAGCGCGAACCTGTGGCGGTCCAGCCGCCGGCACCCGTACCGGCACCGCGTGAAGTGCCCATCACCCCCTTGGCTGCACCCGTGATCATGCCGACGCCGACGCCACCCCGGGCCGTCGAACCGCCGCGTCCGGTGCCCAAGCCCAAGCCTGCCGCAGCCTTTGTCGACAGCGCCGTCGAAGGCACCTTGCCCTCGGTTTCCATCCTCGACCCTGCCGAAGAAAAGAAGATCGAGTATTCGCCCGAATCGTTGGCCGGCGTCGGTCAGCTGCTGGAAATCAAGCTCAAGGAGTTCGGCGTCGAAGTGACGGTGGACTCGATCCATCCCGGCCCGGTGATCACTCGCTACGAGATCCAGCCTGCCGCCGGGGTCAAGGTCAGCCGTATCTCCAACCTGGCCAAGGACCTGGCGCGTTCGCTGGCCGTGACCAGCGTGCGGGTGGTCGAGGTCATTCCCGGCAAGACCACCGTCGGTATCGAGATCCCCAACGAGAACCGCCAGATGGTGCGCTTCTCCGAGGTGCTGTCGTCGGCGCCGTACGAGGACGCCACGTCCCCGGTCACCCTGGCACTGGGGCACGACATCGGCGGCAAGCCGGTCATCACGGACCTTGCCAAGATGCCTCACCTGCTGGTCGCCGGTACCACCGGTTCCGGCAAGTCGGTGGGGGTCAACGCGATGATCCTGTCGATCCTGTTCAAGTCCAGCCCTGAAGATGCGCGGCTGATCATGATCGACCCGAAGATGCTCGAACTGTCGATCTACGAGGGCATCCCGCACCTGCTCTGCCCGGTGGTCACCGACATGAAGGACGCCGCCAACGCACTGCGCTGGAGCGTGGCCGAGATGGAGCGCCGCTACAAGCTGATGGCGGCCATGGGTGTGCGTAACCTGGCGGGCTTCAACCGCAAGGTCAAGGACGCCGAGGCCGCTGGCGAGACCATTGCCGACCCGTTGTTCCGCCGCGAGAGCATGGACGACGACGTGCCGGTGCTGAGCACCTTGCCGACCATCGTGGTGGTGGTCGACGAATTCGCCGACATGATGATGATCGTCGGCAAGAAGGTCGAAGAGCTGATCGCACGGATCGCGCAGAAGGCCCGTGCAGCGGGTATCCACCTGATCCTGGCCACCCAGCGCCCCTCCGTGGACGTCATCACCGGCCTGATCAAGGCCAACATCCCCACGCGCATGGCGTTCCAGGTGTCGAGCAAGATCGACTCGCGGACCATCATCGACCAGGGCGGCGCCGAGCAGTTGCTCGGCCATGGTGACATGCTCTACATGCCGCCAGGCACCAGCCTGCCGATCCGTGTGCATGGCGCGTTCGTGTCCGACGATGAAGTGCATCGGGTCGTGGAGGCCTGGAAGCTGCGTGGTGCTCCGGACTACAACGACGACATCCTCAACGGCGTCGAAGAAGCCGGCAGCGGCTTCGACGGCGGTTCGAGCGGTGGTGACGGGGAAGACCCGGAGGCCGATGCCCTGTACGATGAAGCCGTGCAGTTCGTGCTCGAAAGCCGGCGCGCTTCGATTTCGGCCGTCCAGCGCAAGCTCAAGATCGGCTACAACCGCGCCGCGCGGATGATCGAGTCGATGGAGATGGCCGGTGTGGTCACGCCGATGAACAGCAACGGCTCGCGGGAAGTGATCGCCCCCGGCGGTCCACGCGAGTGATGAACACTTCGCCGGTCTGCCCTCTGGCCGACCGGCCCACCCACCGTTCGATGAGGATTCCCATGCGCGCAATTCGCATGCTGTTGGTTTCTGCCCTGGCCCTGGCGACCCTGCCGGCCCATGCCGATGACAAAGACGTGGCGCGGCTGACCCAGCTGCTGGAGAAGTCCCAGACCCTCGAGGCGGGCTTTTCGCAATTGACCCTGGATGCCAGCGGCACCAGCCTGCAGGAGACCACCGGACAGATGGCGGTCAAGCGCCCCGGTCTGTTCTATTGGCACACCGATGCGCCCCAGGAGCAGGTGGTGGTGTCCGACGGCCAGAAGGTCACCCTCTGGGATCCGGACCTCGAGCAGGCCACGGTCAAGAAGCTCGACGTGCGCCTGAGCCAGACGCCCGCGCTGCTGCTGTCGGGCGACGTGTCGAAGATCAGCCAGAGCTTCGACATCGCTTCCAAGGAGCAGGGCGAGGTCATGGATTTCACCCTGACGCCCAAGACCAAGGACACCTTGTTCGATTCGCTGCGCGTCTCGTTCCGGCGTGGCCTGATCAACGACATGCAACTGATCGACAGCGTCGGCCAGCGCACCAACATCCTGTTCAACGGGGTGAAGGCCAACCAGCCGGTCGCCCCAGGCAAGTTCCAGTTCAAGATCCCGGCTGGTGCTGACGTGATCCAGGAATAGAGGCTGTCGTCACCCGTATGGACCTGTTTCGAAGCGAACCCGTCGCCCAGCCCCTGGCCGCCCGCCTGCGGCCTTCCAACCTGGACGAGTACGTTGGCCAGGAGCACCTGCTGGCGCGCGGCAAGCCGTTGCGCGAGGCCTTGGAGCAGGGCGCTCTTCATTCGATGATTTTCTGGGGCCCGCCTGGGGTGGGCAAGACCACCCTGGCACGGCTGCTGGCGCAGTTCTGCGACGCGCACTTCGAAACCGTGTCGGCGGTGCTGGCTGGCGTCAAGGAGATCCGCCAGGCGGTGGACGTGGCACGGCAGCAGGCCGGGCAGTACGGGCGGCGCACCATTCTGTTCGTCGATGAAGTCCACCGCTTCAACAAGTCGCAGCAAGATGCCTTCCTGCCGTACGTGGAAGATGGCACCTTGCTGTTCATCGGTGCGACCACCGAGAACCCTTCCTTCGAACTCAACAACGCATTGCTGTCGCGGGCGCGGGTGTATGTGCTCAAGAGCCTGGACGAGCTGGCCCTGCGCAAGCTGGTCGACCGTGCCCTCACGCAAGAGCGTGGGTTGGGCAAGCGTGGCCTGACGGTCGGTGACGAGGCGTTCAAGATGCTGGTGGCCGCCGCTGACGGCGACGGCAGGCGGATGCTGAATTTCCTCGAAAACGCCTCGGACCTGGCCGAGGACGGCGGCGACATCGGTGTCGACCTGCTGCAGAGCCTGCTCGGTGACAGCCGTCGTCGCTTCGACAAGGGCGGCGAAGCCTTCTACGACCAGATTTCCGCGCTGCACAAGTCGGTACGCGGCTCCAACCCGGATGCAGCGCTGTACTGGTACGCGCGCATGCTCGATGGCGGCTGCGATCCCTTGTACATTGCCCGACGCGTGGTGCGCATGGCCAGCGAGGACATCGGCAACGCCGACCCTCGTGCGCTGAACCTGTGCCTGGCCGCCTGGGACGTCCAGGAACGCCTGGGCAGCCCGGAGGGCGAACTGGCGGTGGCCCAGGCCATCACCTACCTGGCCTGCGCGCCGAAGAGCAACGCCGTGTACATGGGCTTCAAGCGCGCCATGCGCGAGGCGGCCGAGCACGGTTCGCTGGACGTGCCGCTGCACCTGCGCAATGCGCCGACCAAGCTGATGAAGCAATTGGGCTACGGCGACGATTACCGCTACGCCCACGACGAACCCGAAGGCTATGCGGCAGGCGAAGACTACTTCCCCGATGCCCTCGCGCCTCGCGCCTACTACCAACCCGTGCCGCGCGGTCTCGAACTGAAGATCGGCGAGAAGCTGCGGCACCTGGCCGAGCTCGATCGGCACAGCCCCGTACGCCGGAGGCCCACATGATCGGCATGATCGCCTCGGTGAGCCTGGCCGGCATCGTCGGCACGCTGCTGCGGTTCGCCATGGGCAACTGGGTCGCTGCCCATCACCCTCGGCATTACTACCTGGCCACGCTGGCCGTGAACCTGGTCGGCTGCCTGATCATCGGCGTACTCTATGGCCTGTTCCTGACCCGCCCCAGCGTCCCGGCCGAAGTGCGGGTCGGGCTGCTGGTGGGCTTCGTCGGTGGCCTGACCACCTTTTCGTCGTTTTCCCTGGACACGATCCGCCTGCTCGAAAACGGGCAAGCGCCCCTGGCCTTCGGGTATGCTGCGGCCAGCGTCCTCGGCGGGCTGCTCGCCACCTGGGCGGGCCTGTCCCTGACCCGAATCTGAACACCACACACCTATAACGAGAGAACGATATGCTCGATTCCAAACTGCTACGTGGCCAACTTCAGGAAGTGGCAGGTCGCCTGGCCTCCCGTGGCTTCACCCTGGATGTCGCGCGCATCGAGTCATTGGAAGAGCGCCGCAAGTCGGTACAGACGCGTACCGAGCAGCTGCAGGCCGACCGCAACCGTATTTCCAAATCCATCGGCCAGGCCAAGGCCAAGGGCGAAGACATCGAGCCGCTGAAGGCCGATGTCGACCGCATGGCCGCCGAACTAGCCGCCGGCAAGGTCGAACTGGAGCAGATCCAGGCCGAGCTCGATGCCATCCTGTTGACCATCCCCAATCTGCCGGACGCCAGTGTGCCGGTCGGTGCCGACGAAGACGAGAACGTCGAGGTGCGTCGCTGGGGCACGCCTCGCGTGTTCGACTTCCCGATCCAGGACCACGTGGCCCTGGGCGAACTGAGCGGCAAGCTGGACTTCGAGGCCGCCGCCAAGCTGTCCGGGGCACGTTTTGCCGTGTTGCGTGGCCCGATCGCACGTCTGCACCGCGCGCTGGCGCAGTTCATGATCAACCTGCACACCGCCGAGCACGGCTACGAGGAAGCCTACACGCCTTACCTGGTACAGGCCCCGGCGCTGCAGGGCACCGGCCAGCTGCCGAAATTCGAGGAAGACCTGTTCAAGATCAGCCGCGACGGCGAGGCCGACTTCTACCTGATCCCGACCGCCGAAGTGTCGCTGACCAACCTGGTGGCCGACTCGATCCTCGAAGCCAAGCAGCTGCCCGTCAAGTTCGTCGCCCACACCCCGTGCTTCCGCAGCGAGGCCGGGGCGTCGGGTCGTGACACCCGCGGCATGATCCGCCAGCACCAGTTCGACAAGGTCGAGATGGTCCAGGTGGTGGAGCCGTCCACGTCCATGGACGCGCTGGAAAGCCTGACCGCCAACGCCGAGCGTGTACTGCAGGCCCTCGAGCTGCCGTACCGCGTGCTGGCCCTGTGCACCGGCGACATGGGCTTCAGCGCGGTGAAGACCTACGACCTCGAAGTCTGGGTGCCGAGCCAGGACAAGTACCGCGAGATCAGCTCCTGCTCGAACTGCGGCGACTTCCAGGCGCGCCGCATGCAGGCCCGCTGGCGCAACCCGGAAACCGGCAAGCCGGAGCTGGTGCACACCCTCAACGGTTCGGGTCTGGCCGTGGGCCGTACCCTGGTCGCGGTGCTGGAGAACTACCAGCAGGCCGACGGCTCGGTCCGTGTGCCCGAGGTGCTCAAGCCGTACATGGGCGGTGTCGAGGTCATCCGCTAAATGGATTACCTGCCCCTGTTCCACAAGCTGCACGGCGCCCAGGTGCTGGTGGTCGGTGGTGGCGAGATCGCGCTGCGCAAGGCCCGCCTGTTGGCCGATGCCGGTGCCGCGCTGCGCGTGGTGGCGCCGGAGGTCGACGGACAACTGGCGGCCATGGCGCGCGAGGGCGGTGGCGAAGTCCGGGTGCGTGGTTACCAGGCCAGCGACCTGGAGGGCTGCCGGTTGGTGATCGCCGCCACCGACGACCCGGGCCTCAATGCCCAGGTGTCGGCCGACGCCCAGCGGCGCAGCCTGCCGGTCAACGTGGTGGATGCGCCGGCCCTGTGCACGGTGATCTTCCCGGCCATCGTCGACCGCTCACCGCTGGTGGTGGCCGTTTCCAGTGGCGGCGATGCGCCGGTGCTGGCGCGGCTGATCCGGGCCCGGCTCGAAGCCTGGATCCCGGCGGCCTACGGTGAGCTGGCCGGCCTGGCCGCGCGTTTTCGCCATCAGGTCAAATCCCTGTATCCGGACGTCAACCAGCGCCGTGGTTTCTGGGAGACCGTCTTCCAGGGGCCGATCGCCGAGCGCCAGTTGGCCGGACAGGGTGCCGAGGCCGAGCGTCTGCTGCAAGCCATGGTCGATGGCGTGCCGATGCAGCAGGGCGGTGAGGTCTACCTGGTCGGCGCCGGTCCCGGTGATCCTGACCTGTTGACGTTCCGTGCCCTGCGCCTGATGCAACAGGCGGACGTGGTGCTCTACGACCGACTGGTGGCTCCGGCCATCATCGACATGTGCCGCCGCGATGCCGAGCGCATCTACGTGGGCAAGCGCCGCGCCGAGCATTCGGTGCCGCAGGAGCAGATCAATCGGCTGCTGGTGGAACTGGCCCGTCAGGGCAAGCGGGTGTTGCGACTCAAGGGGGGCGATCCGTTCATCTTCGGCCGGGGTGGCGAAGAGATCGAGGAGCTGGCCGAGGAGGGGATTCCCTTCCAGGTAGTGCCGGGCATCACGGCGGCCAGTGGCTGCTCGTCCTACGCGGGCATTCCGCTGACCCACCGCGACCACGCCCAGTCGGTGCGCTTCATCACTGGCCACTTGAAGGACGGCAGCAGCAACCTGCCCTGGTCCGACCTGGTCGCGCCGGCCCAGACCCTGGTGTTCTACATGGGGCTGGTGGGGCTGCCCACCATCTGCGCGGAACTGATCCGCCATGGCCGCGCCGCCAGTACCCCGGCCGCCCTGGTGCAGCAAGGCACGACGCGCAACCAGCGCGTGTTCGTCGGCACGCTGGCCGACCTGCCCGACCTGGTCGCACGTCACGAGGTGCACGCGCCGACCTTGGTCATCGTGGGTGAAGTGGTGCAACTGCGCGACAAGCTGGCCTGGTTCGAAGGCGCGCAGCACGACTGACCGTCCTGCCTGTCACGACGCCGCGATCACCTGCCAAGGTATCGCGGCGTTTTCATGTCAGGCCTCGGCGCGGCGCCAGATGCCCTGGCCGGGTAGCCGTTCACGGTCGTGAGGGCGCTCGAAGTTCAGGTGTGGCCCCTTGGGCACGATGCCGGTCGGGTTGATGGTGGTATGGCTCTGGTAGTAGTGATGCTGGATGTGCCACAGGTCCACCGTGGACGCTATGCCGGGCCACTGGTACAGCTCACGCAGCCAATTGGACAGGTTCGGGTAGTCCACCACACGGCGCAGGTTGCATTTGAAGTGCCCGTGGTAGACGGCATCGAACCGTACCAGCGTGGTGAACAGACGAATGTCGGCTTCGGTGAGATAAGCCCCGGCCAGGTAGCGCTGTTGCTCGAGCAACTGTTCCAGCTGATCGAGTTCGGCGAACAGGGCATCGAAGGCTTCTTCATAGGCCTGCTGCGTGGTGGCGAAACCGGCGCGGTAAACGCCATTGTTGACGGCTGGGTAGATGCGCGCATTCAGGCCGTCGATGGTCGATTGCAGCGCCGCGGGATACAGGTCCAGATCATTGCCCGTCAGCGTGTCGAAGGCGTGGTTGAAGAGCCGCACGATGTCCGCCGACTCGTTGTTGACGATGCGTTGCGTCTGTCGGTCCCAGAGCACCGGCACGGTCACACGTCCGGTATAGCGAGGATCGTCCTGGGTATAGCGCTCGTACAGGTACTGCAGGCCGTCGAGGGCATCGCCCGTGGAGCCGTGATCACGGTCGAACGTCCAGCCTCGCTCGCCCATCAGCCAGCTGACCACCGAGACGCCGATGACCGGCTCCAGCCCTTTGAGGCTGCGCAGGATGAGGGCCCGGTGCGCCCATGGGCAGGCCAGCGACACGTACAGGTGGTAGCGTCCTGCTTCGGCGCTCAGCGAGGTGTCGCGGCGCTGCGCCTCCTCACGCTTGAAGGCACCGTCCTTACCGTTTTCGTACCACTGGTCATGCCACTGACCGTCGATCAACAGACCCATGTTCAGGCTCCTTCGTCAGACTCGTTCAGCTTGGAGCCTGACGCAGGGGCGGTCGTTCGCCGGTAGCCGACGGTCTGTCGCTCAGGCCGTTGCCCTGCGGGCGTCCCAATACTGGCGAGCCTGTGCGAAGGCCGCATCCTGGGGCTGGCCAAGGCCGCGCAGGGCCAGGGCCATGGTGGCGATCACGGCCAGTTCGCCGTAGCTGTCCGACTGCTCGCCGCGCCAGACCGCCAGCAGCAGGCTCGGCTCGAGGGCGGCCGGCTTGACGTGACGTTGCGCGCTCAAGGCGGGCCATTCGTCATCCCACGCCTGGCCGTCGGTCGTCCCATACAGGTGGCTGACGACGTCCGGGTTGATCTCGATCTCGCCGCCGTCACCCTTGACCACAATGGCCGGGTCGCCCAGCAGCCGGCTGGCTTCGCGGTGCACCGCCTGGTAGCCCGGGTGGAAGATGCTTTGCAGGGCACACCGGGCCTTCAAGGGGTTCAGCACACGGGCCAGCGAGTGAATCGGCGAGCGCAAGCCCAGTACGTTGCGCAGGTCGATCAGGTGCTGCAGACGTGGCGCCCAGTCCTGCAGCGGGTGGAAGGCCAAGCCGTGCGCATCGAGCGCCGCCTCCACTGCCGTCCAGTCCCGGCACAGCGGAATCTGCAACAGGTCGAGCAGTTGCTCGGTGTACAGGCGGCCTGCGGTGTGGGCGCCTGCGCCATGCATGAAGATGCGCACGCCGTTGGCGGCCAGGCACTTGGCCGCCAGCAGGTACCACGGCAGGTGGCGGCGCTTGCCGGCGTAGCTGGGCCAGTCCAGGTCCACGGCCAAGGCAGGGACCGGCAGCGTCTCGCGGACCGCTTCGGTGAAACCGGCCAGCTCTTCGGGCGTTTCTTCCTTGTGCCGCAGCAGCATCAGAAAGGCGCCCAGTTGTGCCTCCTCGACGTCGCCAGACAGGATCATGATCATGGCCTGGCGAGCCTCTTCGCGCGAAAGCCCGCGGGCACCACGCTTGCCTTTGCCCAGAATGCGCACGAAAGTCGCGAAAGGATGTTCCTCGGGGGTCTCGAGGAGCAGGGGAGCGTTCGAAGTCATATGCAATTGGTCGGCTTGGGCAGGCCTGCCAGCTTGGCGGCCAGTTTGGCGGGGGTGCCGTTGAACAGGCGATTGAGGTAAGCGCTATTGCCTTTTTCGGCGCCGAGGTTCAGCGCCACGTACTTGACCAGAGGCCGCGTGGCCGGCGACAGCGCGTACTGCTCGTGGAAGCGGCGCAGCAGCACGAGGACTTCCCAATGCTCAGGCGTCAACGGTATGCCTTCGTTCAGCGCCAGCGCCTCGGCCACTTCACGTGACCAATCCTGCAGATCGGCCAGGAAACCGTCCTGGTCCAGAGGCACCTGGCGATCGTTCAGCGTCAGTGTGTTCATAGCCAGGTGTTGACCTTGTCGTGGCGCAGGGTGAGTTCGACGAAACCGGGGTAATCGACGCGCTCGGCCAGCTCCCCTGCCAGGTCACGCGCCTCCAGGTCTTCAGCCAGGGCGAACAGCCGGCCCTGCAACCCGGCCTCGCGCAACCGAGCCTGAGGTGCCGTGCCGTGGCGCAGGGCCTGCACTGCCTCACCGCACAGCAACAGGCTGTCATCGGCACCCAGCAGGCGCAGGCAACTGGACAGACGTTCATCGCCGAACGGCGAGTGGGCGATCACATGCAGCGTGGTGCTCATAGGGTCATCACCTGATCGAAGCGGGCAAGCAGGGCGCGCAGCCCTGCGTCGTCGAGCGTCTCGACCGGCAGGGCCAAAGTCTCGTTGGCCAAGCCACGGCTGTCGAGGCTGGCAGCGCAGGCGTACAGCTGCTCGACACCGAACAGCGGCAGCGCCTGCAGGTTGGCCGCCAGGCTCTTTTGCTCCAGGTGTGCGGGTCGTTGCCGGTCAAGCAGCTGGAAGACCCCATCGTCCAGAAAGAGCAGGCCCAGCGGCAGGTCGAAGGCGCCGCCTGCCAGCGCGATGTCCAGCGCCTCGCGTGCACCCAGGCCCGCCCCAGGTGCCTGGCGGCTGATGATCAGCAGGGAGTGGCTCATGTCAGTCGCCTCCAAAGCAGACCAGGCGGTCGGCCGATTGTGCCGCTTCATGCAGCTGGCCCAGCCCTGACAGCACCCAAGGCGCGGGCAGATTGGCAGCCTCACGCTGGTAACGGCTGGCTTCCGAGGCGTCGAGCACGCCCCGGCGCAAGGCAGCAGCGATGCAGACGACCGCGTCGAGTTGGTGCTCGGTGATGAACTGGTGCCATTGAGCGGCGATGTCGCACTCATCCTGCGGCGCGACGATGTTGCCTGAGGCGCTATGGACACCGTCCTGATAGAAGAACAGGCGTTCGATCTGATGCCCACCGGCCAGGGTCGCTTCGGCGAACCGCAGTGCACGGCGCGAGGAGGGCGCATGGGCGGGGGAAAAAACCGCGATGGCGAATCTCATGGAAGGCTCTGTCTGGTAACTGCCGCCATGATAAAGCAAAACCTGGTCTGTCGTACGCTTACGCGTCCCCTGCACCCTGGCGACGCGGCGCCAGGTGCATCGGGTCAGCGACGGGCCGTCGCTGTGACGCGCGGATCATGCCTGGGCCGAATATTCGACCATGCAGATCCAGCGGTTGTTGTGCCGGTAGGGGGCACGGGTGAAGTGGATGTCTGAGATCAGCGTCAAGCCGCGTTCCTGAAGTGCCTCGGTCAGTTGTACGAGTGTCTCTGCTTCGATAGTCATGGCTGTTACCTCGTCAGATTGACTGCGTTCATGATTCTTGACTGAGGCGTCGCGGGCAGGATTCAGTTTTTTTGGAGCAGTTCGTCGGGTACGAAATAATCGCTACCGCAGGTCATTCGCGCTGAACTTCGGGCGTGGAACGGGCGGCTGTTTCCGCCCGTTTCGGTGCTGTCGCCAGTCAGGCAGGTTGGGCCACAGAAGGCACCGGTTGAGGGGCCAGGTTGGCGTAGAAGATGCACCCGATCAGGCGAGCGAAAAGGTCCAGGGTCTCGGCCAAGTCAGGGTTGTCGAACAGCGTAGGCTCGGAATCCAACGCACAGAGGGCACCGTACAGACGGCCATCGGGCAGGAAGATCGGCACGCCGGCATAGCTTTCCAGATCGAAACGCTTGACCACCGGCCGTGTGGCGAAGCGTTCGTCCTCGCTGATCCTAGGCACCAGCAAGGCACGAGGATCGCGTTTGAATTCGCTGCACAGCGTGACTTCCAGGGGTTCGCAGTCGCCTTCTTCGATGCCCAGTTCACCGACGTCATGCACCATGCAGGTGATCCACTCGGTGTCGGTGAACTTGGCGATGCCGGCGAAGCGCATGCCGGTCAACCGGGTGACCAGTCGCAAGATGCTGGTCGTCGCCTCGATCTCGGCGATCGCCGAACGCTCTTCGGGGGACAGATAATCGTGAGGCTGCAGGTGTGAGGAAGGCATCGAAGAAAACTCCAGAATCCGGTCAGCCAACGTACCCGTCAGCGATCTATGCAGCGTGAGGCATTGGTGTTTCCACCGCAAGCGGCGCGCGGCCCAGCGATCGGACAATGGTTGCCGATCAGGGTTCGCGCACTAGGCAAAGGCGTTGCGTGGTTCAGGCCGTCGCTGACAGGTGCTCGTAGAGAATGGTATCCCCCACACCAACATCAAAACCACACCGCCCACGATCTCGGCCCGCCTGCCGAGCGCTGCGCCCAATACGCGACCCAGCATCACCCCCACGGTCACCATCACCAGCGTGGCCACGCCGATGGCGCTGGCCGCCACCAGGATGTTCACCTCGACGAAGGCCAGACCCACACCGACGGCCAGGGCATCGACACTGGTGGCAAAGGCCGTGAGCGCCAGCCTGAAGAACGAATGCTGCGCGGGCTTTTTGTCCTCGGCGTCATTGCCTTTGACACCGTTGTAGACCATGTGTAGGCCCGGCGCCACCAGCAGCACGAAGGCAATCCAGTGGTCCCACTGCGTGACATGGCGCGCGGCAACCTGACCGATGGCCCAGCCGACCAGTGGTGTCACCGTTTCGATGAGGCTGAAGATCACGCCCGTACGCAGGGCTTCACGCAACGTCGGCTTGTGCAGGCTGGAGCCTTTGCCGATGGCCACAGCGAAGGCATCGGTCGACATGGCCAGGGCGATGAAGCACAGGGAAATCACACTCACGGCAGGGCATCCGGCCGGGCTGTGAGTCAACGACGCCGCCACACGCCCGACCTTGGGCATGGAGGCATCGCTGGTCTCGCCAACCGAATGGTGTTCGTGCCATGGCAGGTGGCCAAGGATGTTGACGCGAACGCACCTTGACCGCGGCCAAGGACAGGCTACTCCTCAACAAGGGCCGCTACTGTAACCGGATTTGGAGCGCAAGGCATGTGGGCAGCACGCACCTTGTCGCGTTTGGACCTGCCGTCATTCGGGAGGCTTTCCGTTCGACGCTCGAAGCGCCGCGAGGTGCGCGCGGCCCGCCTCCGTGATGGCGTTCTCTCCTTCGTCCGCAATGCGATAACGGCCCGACGGCAGTTTCGAAATCGAGAACCTCACCCACTCGCTTCGGGAAAGCGCCTCGCCGACCTCGAAACTCATCGCACGCTCCAGTGCGGAAAATTTCGTTTCCCCGATCTTGTACCGCGCGAACGCGATCAATGCCGAATCGAGTGCGTCTTGGCCTACCACCGGTTGCATGTCACCTCCTGGTCGCAATCGCCCGGTCCCTGGGCTGACGATGACGGACCGGGCCGTTCGTTGAGGGGGGACGCTACTACAAGACGCAGGGTTTGGTTACTGGCTTTGCATCCAGGCTGGACGGGTAGGCAGGTGTTCTCTTGCAGCCTGGAAGTGCCACGAAAAGGCTCCATAGGTTTCTTGGCCGAGGCCTCTAAGGGCCCTTGAGGTTACGGAGCGCTGTTTGGATCTTTCGACAGGTCGTGCGGAATCTGGAACACCTAGGCCACTCAATGCGGCATGATCTGTAGGCACGACTGCATCACCAGGCTTCAACCGACTATTGAAAAGGACTTCCATGCGTATCAATTCTCGTCTTACCACCTCAAGCGTTGACCTTTGCGGGCTTCATTCATTGCATTGCCGCTCGCACTGGCGTTCAGCGGTTCGGCGGTGGCCTCTGATTATGAATGCGATGGTTTCATCGGTAGTTTTGACGTCCGGCCTGAGCATAAAGGTGATTTGAACCTCCAGCCTGACGGTAACGGCAGATTTATCTTGCCGCGTGAAAATGAAGTAGTGTTGAAGGTCGTGAAAGATGACGCCGGCTTTGCAGTGGTACTTGGAGATAGCGCATCAGGCGAATGGGAGCGAAGGCTGCTACAGGTCGGACTGCCCGAGGATAAGGAAAAGGAGATGCTTGCACAGGGTGGGAGGCTGCCTCACAAGCTGACGTGCGCGTTATGGGGCGAAGATCTTCTTCTCTGGCAGTTCTCTGCAGGCAGCGCAGACAATCCCTCCGAAAGCGAGGATCGCGATCGCCGCAAGTATCCACAAAAGACTCCCTATGTGATGATCTATCAAGCAGGTATCTATGCTGGACACGCCGGCCTCTACCGACTGACTGCACAAGACTGAGATACTGTGCCTTGGCGGGACGTGCACGCGCCATCGACGTCACTGCACTTGGCCACCTTGTTGATCATTCGAAGCGTCATTGCTGTCGCTTGCAGTGGACAATGCCCCTCCCAAGGTATTGACACTGTCCGTGGAGGAGAGCACCGCTATCAAGTGGGACGGTCGTCACGGTTTGAACGCTGACGTGCCCTGATGATTTTGACGTCCCCGGCGCTTGTGATACTTTCCGCCACTTGTTTTACCAAGGAGCAGTATCGTCATGGACTTGACGAAGATCTTCGCACCACAGAACCGTCGGCTGATCAAGCTCACCACCCCCCCCCTTCAAGATGATCAGACGCTGCTGCTGGAGCACTTCAGCGGTCATGAAGGGTTGTCCACGCTGTTCAGCTTCGAGCTGTCCCTGATCAGCCAGGACGCCAGGCTCGAACTCAAGTCGTTGATCGGTCAACCGGCTCGGCTGGACATCGAACTGGCCGACGGCGGCGTACGTGCTGTCCATGGCCACATCACCCAGTTCAACCTGCTGGGCAGCGACGGTGGCCTGGCGCGCTACAGTGCTGGGCTATCTGCACCGTCCGATCAAGGTCTCGATGCAGGATGAACACGGCCAGCGCCTCAAAGCCGCCCTACAGGCCAAGGCCTTGCAAGCGGGCTGGCTCAAGGCGCTCGACACCTTGCCCGATGGGCAAAAACCGGTACGGGTGTTTTACGACACCACCGACAACGCCGAAGCGGAAATCGCCCTGACCAATGCCTTGCACAGCCTCAATACCGATGGCCATGGCCTAGACATAGGTAACGTCGAAGAGGGCTACGACATCGGCCGGCGTCTGGGCAATACCGGCGTCAGCAGCGCGCTAGTGGAAATCAATCTGGCCACCATCGCCAGTTACCTCGATGGCGGCGCCAGTGCCGTGGTGTATGCCGGGAGCGACGGCAGCCTCACCGTGCAGATGATCAGCCCGCCCACTGAGGCACGCAAAGCGAAGAACGAGCAGAATCGTGGCGCTGACCCCTTCACCTATGGGCTCCCAGGTAACGGACCACCCCCGGCATGAATCCTGTCGTCTGCTGATCGTATTGGCCATAATCGACTACCCAATCAAGAGGCCACGTTGTGAACCCCTATCTGAAAGAAGTCATCGACCTGCATGTGTTGATCGAGGCGCTTTTCGCTCGAGGAGAGCCACGGATCGAATCGATGCTCGCGCGTTTTCATCCGGATTTTTCCATGGTCACGCCTACAGGGCTTCAGATCGATCGGCAGGCAGTGGAGCAGTTGTTCAGGCAGCGCTCGAAGACCCAGCCGGGTTTGACGATCGAACTGACCGACCTGAGGGTCTTGGGTCAGGGGCCAGACAACGCGACGGTCCTCTATCGAGAAACCCACCAGCTGCCTGGTCAGGCTGCAAAGACACGGATCTCGACGGCGCTGCTCATCCTTCAGGAGGAAGAGGTACTGTGGCGTCATCTGCATGAAACCTGGGCGACCTGAGCGCTCTCGATTGTGCTCCTTCGACCGTTCGCGAAGGTCTAGGCCTCATGGGCATCTGAACCGCGCGTGGCCTGCCGTGAGCATCGTGCCCAGCACAAGGTTCTTGCTTGCCTCGTGTGCACCCTTGTCTATCGATAGAGGGTCGTGGCTGGTCAATGGCCGCCGGCCATGCTGTAGGGCAGAGCACCAGGCAGGTGTGAACGTTCATGGGCCGTCGCATCGAGATCGACCTAGGCCGAGCGACAGCACAGGCCGCGGCCTGAAGGCGGAAGGCGTAGCCGAATAAAAAGGCAGGGCTGAAGCGTAGACCCATGAGCCAGCGGCGCGTGTATCGAGTGAAGGTGACCGATCAGGGGCGGGTGGAGCGATACAGTCCGTTGAGCAGTTGGCAGGCGGCTTCTGCCGTGCCGCGATTCGCGTACGTCGGCATCAGGCGTTGTTTGCCATGGCGATCGTAGATATCGAACGTGCCAGCTGTCACCCGTGTGGGGCGCCGGATGTGTCGGGTGGTGGATGCGTGACGCGGCGGCAGGGCTGGGACAACAGCGAATCGGTATGGCAGGTATGGTAACCCCGTGAGAAACGGAGCAAGTATCCCAGGTAGGGATTGGATCCACCAACGTGCATGGTGCTGATCACGACGAAATGAGTCGCGCGACCATGTCAGTCGTTCCCAGCGGTGAGTACGTCAAAAGCGATGAACCCCATGCACCGTGCTGGCTGAGAAGCTCATCGTTTTCGCGTCTGTGAGCATCCGCCAGCCGCCCCGCTGTCGTGCAGGGAGCGGAGCGATAGCAGCAGGGCCCGAGCTCTTACTACGGATCGATTGTAGGGCCGCCTTGCGGCCCATCGCGGCACGCGCGCTGCTCCCACATGGGCCGCGATTGCCTGTAGCACCGCAGCGGGTGTGAGCGGCTTCCGTGCTGGGGTGGTGGCCGCAAGCGGCCACGAAATGCTGAAATTATGTCTTGCCAAGTCGGCATGGCACTGTCAGACGCATGGAAGGGTCTGATGCAGAGGCAGCAGCGTCATTTGCCATGAGTTTCGGAAAGGGTAAGCCTCCTGGCGCTTCCCAAGGCCCGGATCAGCCCCGCCAGAAACGAAAAAAGCCCTGACTAATCAGGGCTTTGAAGATGGCGGAAGCGTAGAGATTCGAACTCTAGGATAGTTGCCCATCGACGGTTTTCAAGACCGATAGACAAACGCTGAATATTCACCGCGTAGACGGTAATTACACTTCCGAAACTTTTTTCCAAAACGACGCCTGGAGGCCGCATGGGCTCTCGGTTCGCAAAATTATTTCGGAAGTGATTTTTCGCCTATTTCGAAGGCTTGGCGATAGCCCCAACGCGACGGTACACGCGCTCTGTTATGTCGCCTTTGGTATGACCCAGGAGCAGGCTGGCGTCTTCGATGTTCTTGATCTCCGAGGCTGCCTTGGGACGAATATCCCGGAACTGGAACTGCCCAATCCGGGCCGCCAGTAGAGGGTCGCCTGCCTCGGTCGCCACCACCCGCGCTTTCGCTCTTGCCTCATCCCAGCGCAGTCGAAGCATCGGCGCGGTCATTCGCTTCCCACGCTCGCTCAGGATCAGATAGGGCGATCCGCATTCCCCATTCCGGGCTGCCATTTGCTGGATGAGGATGCCCAGGCTGTTGCTCACCCCGTCTGCCGACAGCATGATCCTGAGCTTCTTGTGGGTCTTGCGTTGCTGGACCACCAAGAAGTCACCCTCCACATCATCCTTCCTCATCACCAGCACGTCCGCCGGGCGCTGGCCTGTCAGATACGCCAAGTCCATGGCGTCTTTCAAACCGGGTGCCGCCTGACGGTAAACTGCGTCCCACACCGTATCGTTCGCGTAGTAGTCCCGCGGCACTTCCTTGTTCTTTCGCACTCCCTGACAAGGGTTTTCCTTGACGGTAAGGCCCCACTCTCTGGCCATATTGAATACATGAGAGAGGGTGGCAATTTCCCGGTTTGCACGCACCTTGGCGGTACGAGCGTCGCGATACTGCGCAATCATCGCCGGAGTGAGGGCATCGATGGGTGCATCGTCAAACACTGGTCGAAGTTGGCGCAACTCGGCCAAGTTGTCTTTCTGAGTGCGCTCCGCCTTCTTCGGCAAGATGTCCCGTACGTACCGGTCGAAAATCGCTCGCATCGTGCGCAAGTCCTGGGGTGTTTCCTTGGCTTCCAGTTCAGCCCACTTCATGCGAGCTTGGTCCAAATCACTCCCAAGCGTGACCTCAGCGCCCTGGGCGTTGCGATAGTAGTAACCCACCCAGTAGGTGCCGTCCTTCCGCTTCCGCTTTCTGCGGTACACATTGGGAGGGAGATCGCGGTTTTCGCTGTTGCGGGGTCGCATTCATTGCACTCTCGAAAAGTCCGGCGTCCAGGCCGAGGCGGGGAGTTGAGGAGGTTGAAGCTGCATGATGCCGACCGGACACTCGCCAAGGCGCGTGCGCAGGTAATGCCGGCCTACAAGTGGGCGTCCACCGCGACTCTCGACGTAGTTCCAGCCACGCTTGGTCAGCCATCGACGTTGGCCGGCGCGTGTCTTGTAGCCGGTAATCTCTGCGAGTTCTTCATCGGAAAGGATCTCGTTTTCCATAGGGTGCTCTCCACGCCGCCGGCGGCGGCAAGTCAGTATGTGTGTGGCTTGGGATGGGAAGACGGCGTTACAGCGTGTGTGCGCCGGCTGCGAGCAGGCCGTCGCGGTCTTCGCGGAGGTTGTTGCGTTCGGTGGCCAGGGCCTGGATTTGGCGGTGCAGGTACTGGATGATGGATTCGCCGCAACGCAGGTCGCCGGGCATGGCGCGGCCCTTGAGCATGCCCTCCAGTTCGACCAGGGTGAATTGGTCGATCATGGCTGCACCTCAGCGGCTTCTGGCAGTTCCTCGAACGAGTAGGTCTTGATGACCTGCTCCTGCACGCCAGCGACCTTGATGAACTTGGCTTCCTTAACCCACGGGTAAGAGCCTGGATCGCCATGCTTGCCGCCGCCGCTCATTTCGCAGAAGGCGAGGGCGCGCCCATCGGGCAGGATGAAGGCCTTCACGTCGACCTCGTAGTTCCGCCCCCAGGTGTAATGGCTCCACTCTGGAATACCGCTGGCGTCAACGGCGCCGTAGCGGACTTCGTTAATGGCGTCGTCGTGCTCGTTTTCTTCGAAGACGGCCTCGAGCAGATCGCCTGGCGCCGCAGACAGGAAGGCCAGATCTACATCGGCCTCCTGCCCATCATCGTCGGTGAAGGTGTATTCGTAGCCGAACTCCAGACCCTTGCGCATGACGAGCAGCATGGCCAGCTGGCTGGCGCTGAGGGTGTCGAGGGCTTCGTGGATGTTTGCGTCGAGCACAGGAATTCCTTTGCCGCTATATCGCGGCTGTGGATAGAGGGAGGAAGGGTTACAGCAATGGAGCCAATTCCAATTTCTACGAGCGTGCTTCATCATTCAGGAATCTTGGATTCGTGAGGCCACGCAGGATGAGCAGTTTCGAGTTTTTGGATGATGTGGTAGGAATCAACGATGAAGGAATTCGCTGTCATCCCTACAAGCATACCGTCGCTAAGCAGAAGCACAGGTTTAGTTACAGTTTCGAAACTCATAATCGAGGTTTCAAACCTGCTACAGCTGAGGAGTTGATAGCGATGATCGAAAATGGTCAGTTTGATAAAAAAGGCAAGATTAGAATGCTGCCTCCCGATAGCACAAATACTAAAAAAAATGGTGCGATGCGGGTCGAAATTTATAAGGGTAAAAATTCGCCTTTTGGCTCTAAAAGGATATCAAAAAAAGGCCAAGCATCGATGGCGCGATATTGGTGGGTTAACCATAAGCAGACGTACCAGGCGGAACTCGATGGTGGCTATATCTGGTCTCCGAGGCAGAACAAAAACGGTGCACGAAACCAGACGTACATTAATCTCACAATGGTTAATCCTGGGGATATTGTGATTTCCTACGCCGGCGGTGAAATCCGTGCGATTGGGGTGGCAATGTCGGGTCATAAAGAGCAGTCGAAGCCAGAAGAGTTTGGTCATGCAGGGTTGAATTGGTCAAATGCCGGCTGGCTTGTGCCAATCGAATGGACGGTTTTGTCACAGCCCATTTCACCGAAGCGCCACCTTGAAGATATCCGTGCGCTCTTGCCAATAAAAAACTCTCCATTGCAAGTCAATGGTAATGGAAATCAGGGCTGTTATCTGGCAAGCATTTCGAATGAGTTAGGTTTGTTCGTTATGAATTTGACCCAACAAGCAAGCGCTACAATCGTTGAGCGGATTAAAGAGGTTGAAGATCAAGTTGCTTGCGATCGCGCTGAACAAGGCATCCTCCAGAATACAGCGTTGCCCCCGACCGAGCGTGAGCAATTAGTTCGTTCGCGCGTTGGTCAAGGCTCATTCCGCCTCAAGGTGTCGAACATAGAAAAAAGCTGCCGTATAAGTGGTATCACCGATGATCGCTTTCTCATTGCAAGTCACATCAAGCCTTGGAAAGAGTGTTCAAATTTTGAGCGTCTGGACGGTCACAACGGGCTAATGCTTGCCCCACATGTTGACCTATTATTCGATCGCGGATGGATTTCTTTCAAAAACAATGGGGATGTGCTTGTTGCTGATCAATCATCGCTTGATGTGATGGCTGCCTGGGGCTTCAGCGCAGATGTGAATGTAGGACCATTCTCGGCCGAGCAGCAAAAATATCTTGAGTATCATCGCTCAGAAATTTTCCGAGGTTTGCTTGGGGGGCTTGAGGTCTAGAACATCAGTTCAATCTGCCTATCCTGCTGCCAAAAGGCAGAACTGTTGTATGTCTCGATTCGATCTGCGATCACACTGGCGCGCTGGCCGGCCGATGGTGGTATGTACATGCCGAATCGGCTGACGCTGCCGCCGTTCACCGCTGCATTTGTGCTGTCGGCTGACGCCAGAGGTAGATGCTGGAAGATGGCGGGGTCGAGCATCCGCAAGCCGTGCAGGCGGCATATTGGCCGGCCTTGGTCATCACATATTGCGTCCATTGCAGCGCCCATGCGCTTCCACCATGCTGAGGTGCCCGGCGAGCACCACTGGCCTGAACTGCCCAGGGCAACCGTGCGCCAGGACTTGGCCAGGCGCTGAAGGCGCTCGATCGACTCATGCATGTGCCAGACCGGTACACCGGGCAGATGGCCAGGCCATTGCTCTAGCAGCCGATCGTTGGCGTCTTCGTCTCCGTCGATCACGTCAGGGATCAGGGACCAGTCGAATCCGGGGTGCCGGTGCCAGTCATCCACCCAGCGGGTGTACCCGTCGACATCTACTTGGCCGCCTTTCTTCCAGACGGTGAACGCGCCGTTATCGAAAACGAAGGACTGGCAGGCCTCGGCGACAATGCCCATATCGTCCTGCCGTGGGAACGGTACCAAGGCGTGTCGCCCGGCCAGGAGCCGAGCTGCATCCTGCCGTGTGCCGCCGATAGGGGTGCCGTGGTAGTGGAGCATGGGATACCTCAAGCCTGAGTGAGCTGCAGTTGGTGCTCGCCGCCGGTGGCCAGACCAGGGTTGATCTCTACGCGCTGCCCGGCCAGCAGGCCGGCAATCTGCGCTTCCAGGTCCAGCTCGATCTCCGGAGTCTTGCGGGCTTTGCCTATCTCCCTGCCTGCGAGGTACTGCTCGATCAGAGCTTTGTCTTGAGCTTCAACCGCGACCAGGTCGCGGCCGCTTGCGCGGCTCGGCAGGGCGGCATCCTCTTCGCCGCGCGGCACAAGGTCTTGGATCTTGCTGTACACCGCCGAGACCCATGCGAGTGCGAAGTGGTTGCCGGCGGTCTCGGGCGAGTAGCAGCTGCGCTGTTGCCCGGCCCTGACCTGTGACACGTACTCGCGCCGCGCTGCGGTCAGCTTGGCCAGCAACGCCTCATAGGCGTACATGGCGATTTGCGGGGCGGGAGTCACGCCGACAAATTGCGCGCGAGCTACGACGCGGCCGGCAGTCTTGCTCCAATGCTTCACGTCCAGGGACCGCACGCCGAATGCCCTTGCCACGATCGCGCCAAGTTGCCTGTCCCAGGTTGGTCGGCGAGTGACTCGGTATTCCTTGGAGTCAACTTCGCCAACTTCGCTTAACCGAACATCGACTTCGGTGAGGCGGTATTCGCGCATCAGCGCCTGGGCATGGCGCATGGCGGTCGCGGCTTCGGTTTCGTTGGAGCTGGCTGATAAGGCCAGGCAGCGTTTGATCTTGCGGATCACGCGCTCGAGTTTGGCGTCATCGATTTTGTTGGCAGTCATGGGCGATCCTCGCCGGTTGGCGTGAAAGGAATTGGGAGGGGAGCGCTACTCGCAGAGGCCGTAGGCTGAAGAGCAACTGCGCTTGCTGTCGGTGCGAGCGATCAGGTCGACCATGTCGAACTGGCGACCGCCGCGTGATGTGTTGGCCCACTCGACCATGCGGTCGATACCGTGGGTCGCGGCTGTAATGTCGTCACCAGCCTGCACTGTTGGGTCGTTGGTTGATGTAAAGAACGTGGACGATCCGCGCTTGCTGGCAATGCTCACCAGACGCTCCCACTCGCGGACCCTTGTAACTTCTTCCGGCCACCTGGACGCGATCTCGCGCAGTTCGTCCTTCGCACAGTTGACGCAGGGCATGCAGCCGACTCGGTTGCAGCCTTGAAGGTACAGAGGATTTGGCTTGATGCCTGCGGCACGGTGAGCCTCGAAGACTGCAGCCACGGGCCATTTGAGAATTGGGCGGTAGTTGAACAGGCCGCCGCCGACCTCGTCACACTCTGGCAGATATCGGCGGTCCAGTGATTCATCAGCGCGCACGCCTTGCCAGGACATCAGCATGCTGGCGCCGTCCATCAGCGGTAGGAAGGCCTGCTCGATAATCGGGTTTCGCTTCAGCTCGTCAGTGCAAAAGCGCGCCTTCGTGCTGGGGAACCGGCCCTTCCAGAGGCACATGTCCAGGAAGGGATTGCCGGTGGGGTGCAGCACCTCCAAGGCGCCAACTACGACGGCTTCCGGCACTCCTTTCTCCCGCCACTTTGTTTCGATGAACTTGCGCTTGCCGGCGATCTGCCTGGTGAAGTCGGCCCTTACCCAACGGATCGGTACACCCGTGGCCTCAGCCAGGTAATGCACGTAGTCGTAGGTGGCCGGGTGTTCGTGCCCGGTATCGGCGAAGACGGCGCTGAGGTTGGGCACTTCCAGCTCGCGCGCAACCAGCAACGTGGCGGTACTGTCTTTCCCGCCGCTCATGCTGACGATGTTGTGTTCGGCCATATGTGGTCCTTTGGAGAGGGTGCACGCCAAGCAGGGGTGCTTGAGGGGCTGGCGACTGGCTCAGCAAGATGTCTATCGCTACAGGTGGTGGCGAATTGACAGTCTGTCGTCTAAAAATAGGATTGGTCGCCGGTGGTGCTGGCGAATACGCGATGACATGGAGATGTCGATATGCGTGTGCTCGGTGCGCTGGCGGTTAGTGTCCTGCTCATGGCATTCGGGGCTGAGGCCAGGCAAAACGCTCTATCCGATAATGAGATAGCGAAGCGAATCATTGCTGAGTCGATTGCTTCCTATCCTGGACCGTGTGCCTGTCCCTTCAATACCGCTCGAAACGGCAGCTCATGTGGGAGGCGAAGCGCTTACAGCAAGCCCGGTGGCTACTCGCCCGTCTGCTACAGGAAGGATGTAACGGCTGAAGACATAGCCGAATACAGGAAACAGATGCTGGAGGAGTAAGCCAGCAACGTTGCATTCAACAGGGAGTGTGGGAATGCCAATGCGATTAAGGCTGGAAGCCTGTCAAAAATTTACGCCGCGTCACCGGCGCATTGTTGGTGGCACGCTTATGGGGGTATGGGCTATAGGCGTGCTGATCGAGCCGGGACATTATCTGCTCGGCCTGTCGATTCCTGGCATCCTCATCTTCTTCAGCGGTTGGCCGGCAGCTTTGTATGAGTTGCCCGATTAGCGTGGCTCACGCAGCTGGCGACTGATCTAGCAGCATGTCCATCTGCGCGGCGCCTCCGGTCCAGGCTGCGTCCAGGCGCCGACGGGCGAGGGCGGCGTATTCAGGGTTCAGCTCGCAGATGACCGAGCGCCGGCCTTCCTGCATGGCGACCAAGGCTGTAGTACCGGCGCCGCCGAAAGGGTCTAGCACCAGTCCGCCGCGCGGGGCGCCTGCCAGCACGCATGGCCGGATCAAGTCGGGCGGGAAGGTGGCGAAGTGGGCGCCCTTGAAGCTGTGCGTGGCCACACTCCAGACGCTTCGTTTGTTCCGCGTGGGGCGTGCGCCGATTTTGTGGAGTGAGCCCCGAATGTTGGAGTTCTCCGTGGGCCTTTCTCCAGGAAGGGACTCGACCGGTGAAACATTGCCAGGGCCTCGCGGCTCGATCGCGTCTTCAGCGATTGAGGCCTGGTCGAAGTAATACTGCCTCGACTTGCTGAGCAAGAACACATACTCATGGGCCTTGGTGCAGCGATCGCGGACGCTCTCTGGCATAGGGTTGGGCTTGTGCCAGATGATGTCCTGGCGTAGATACCAGCCGTCGTCCTGCAGCGCAAAAGCCAGGCGCCAAGGAATGCCCATCAAGTCCTTCGGCTTCATGCCCATCTCGCTGCCTCGAACGCCAGTACCGGACTGGAACACCGGGTGAGCGTTAATCTGGCGGGCCGAGGTCACGCGGCGTCCGGACATCTGGCCCTTTCCTTGCGGCCGGCCTTGGGCACCCCAGCTGCCCGCGTAGCTGTCTCCCATGTTCACCCAGGCTGTTCCGTCATCACGCAGCACGCGCCGCACCTCGCGGAACACGGCCACCAGGTTGTCGATGAATTCTCGCGGGGAAGCCTCCAGGCCGATCTGGCCGTCGACCCCGTAGTCGCGCAGTCCAAAATAGGGCGGGCTGGTGATGCAGGTGTGCACAGACTGGTCTGGCAGCGTCCGCATCATGTCGATGCAGTCGCCCACCAGGATGTGGTGCTGGTCCATGGCTTGCTCCGGGCAGGCGCCGCCCTCGCTGGGGAGGCGTTCATCGTTTGAGAGGGATGGTATGCTGCGCTATTTACCAACAAGGAAGGTGGTAATGGTTTGGCGGAAAATATTGAGGGCTCTTCTTTCACCGCTGGCGGCGAATCGCTGGCGCACTGGATCTCTATTTGGGTTCGCGATCTGGTGCATTTTATTGCGGTACGGAGACCTTGGTATGCTACTAACGGTTTATAGTATGCCGTTCGGCATCGCTCTCTTTGCCATGGGCCCCTTGGAATTCATTCCAGATAGTTGGTTTTGGGTTAATGCTTTCGTGAATGGAATGATAAGCCTATTCTTTCAAGGGAGCTTAATATTTATATGGGTTGCTTTATCTTTTGAGCTTTCATTGAGTAAGAGTGTTGGAGGCGTATTCATAGTGCTCTGCATGGTGCTGCAGGTCATTATTATGAGTTGGATTAAGCGCAGGGTGATTCATTCGCGCCTCCGCAAGAAAAGTGAGCAGCGAAATCGCTCGCAATGATTCAGGCAGTCGTTTGGAAGGAAGGCGCTGGAGGGCAGCGCGAGGTCAGGCAGCCGGTTCAGCGTCGGGCGCAGGCTTTGGCTGATAGGCCAGCGTGCCGTCGAGGATGGCGGCCTTGATCGCTTCGAACTCCCAGGCGTAATACTGAGATTCGACGTAGATGCGCAGCTCTGGGTAGTCGTGCTGCTTGCGGCGGATGAATGCCTCCGCCGCTTCCTTGGTGAAATGGCTGTTCACGATCTCCCAGCGCTTGTTCCAGCCGGTGACGGTGTGGTCGTCCAGCTCACCCAGGTATTCCCACTGATCATCCGTGGTCAGATCGAGGAAGTTGCACCCCCTTTCTTCTTGAAGGGAGCAGTTGATCTCCTCCTGCTCATCCTCGTCCAGGTCCGCCCAGTAGGCTTCTGGGCTGAACCACCTGCTGTCATCCAAGCAAACCGCCAGACCTTCGGCGTAGTCAGGCTCGAAGCCATAGTCGATTAGCTTCTGCTGCACGGTGAACAGAGCGCATGCCGTGTGGTGCCATTTCACGCCTTTGCCGTTGCAGTGGTGGCGCAGGCGGGTTACGAAGTCCGACCAAGTGTCAGCGGTCATCGGGTGCCCGGTTGCTAGGCTTGGGCTGGGTTCGGTGTTGCTCATGGCTTTCTCCATGCATGCGCCGCCCTCCGTGGCCGGATGCGGCATGGTGGCAATTTGAGCCTGGTGTGATTTAATATGAGATTTCAGACCAGGGAGTTTTATCGATATGGCGTTTAATTGGCGGTGCCCTTATTGTTCAAATGTCGCAACCATTGGCAAAGCGAATATGAGTATCCGAGCCCACGGGTTTGATCATAACAATAAGCATGGCGAAGGTAAGTGTATTCAGACTGAGGTGGTGGTCTGTCCAAACGATGAATGTCGGGAAATCACAGTTAAAGCATACTTTGGGGATGTTTCGTATCCAGGTGGTATCGCCCAATTTGAAGCGCCAATATATAAGCAGTGGACTTTGATGCCATCTAACTCAGCTATGGTATTTCCAGAATATGTGCCTCTAGCCATACGCCAAGACTATGAAGAAGCCTGTGCAATACGGGATCTCAGCCCAAAAGCTTCTGCGACCCTTTCAAGGCGGTGCTTGCAGGGTTTGATACGTGACTATTGGAAAATCGCAAAAGCCAGGTTGGTGGATGAGATTAATGCACTCGAGGAAAAAGTCGATCCGGACACCTGGGCGGCCATTGATGCAGTTAGAAGAATTGGCAATATCGGCGCTCATATGGAGAAAGACATTAATGTGATTATCGATGTGGATGCCTCCGAAGCACAGTTGCTGATTGAATTGATCGAGAGTCTGATTAAAGATTGGTATATCGCCAGGCATAAAAGGCAGGCCCATCTAGCAAATATTGTTGCAGCAGCTTCTGCTAAAAAATAAAAGTTCACAGAAGGGTGGTTTCTGGTCGAGTCCAAGTACCGATGGCGGCGAATGTCCTCGCCGCTCGTGCGTCGTTGAGTGCGACGTCTACAGTCATGGCTACCCTTCCAGATGCAATCATGCGATTCGGTTGGGCCTGACCAAGAAGTTCGGCGTAGGTCGGTTCAATCACATCCGAGATGCGCGATGCCAGATAGTTGCCTTGAGGGGCCCTCTCAACGGAGTTGCAGTACTGCTCGCCATCGCGTCTTTGGCGAATGGCGCTGAGGTAGATAGTCCAGCGATGGGGTAGATCGCAAGCAGCACTTACAATCGAGCGGTTGTGGATCTGGCGGCACAGCCTCCTGTTCATCAGCATTCGCTGACCGCTTGGAGCAATGCACACCAACGCAACGTGATTGGAGATAAGCAAGGACGGCATGTGCGCTCCATTCTGGCGCGCAGGTTGTGCGGTTTACGCATGCTCACTGCAGGCCTCGCTTGCTGGCGGCGCCGGCCTCCATCGCGGAGGCGAAGCGCAGCGCGGTCCGGTAGCTAAAGGCGAAGCCCTGCACCGCATCGGTAGTCAGGTCGACCACGTCCCAGGCCGATCCCTTGCCGACCACCTGGTAGCGTGGTGCACCGATCTTGGCGCGGGTTTCCGCCCGCAGATTGCGGCTGTACTTGAGCAGCGCCGCGAGCACGGCCAACTTTTCCTGAAAAGCAGGATGCATGATGGTTTGCATGGGTGATCCTCGGTCGGTCAGGCGTAGTGGTCGAAAGCCTCGGCCTTCCGGGCGATGCGCACGAAAGCTTCGCGGCGCTCGGGTTCGCGGCGGTCGCGGCGCATGGGGTCGCCCACGTCGATGGCGGCGTGCAGCGCGATGAGGCTGGCCAGCGCGATACACAGGGGGCTGATGATCTGGCGGCTCATGGCCTTGGTGACGGCCTCGACGCGCCGGCTGACCTGCATCTTGAACAGGGCCAGCTTCACGCGGTTGGCGGCGGTACCGGGGGTGGTGCCCATCTGGCGGGCGATCTCTTTCGTGGTGAGGCCCTGGGCGACCCACAGCAGAGCTTCAAGCTCACGGGGCGCCAGGGCATCGCCGAGCTGGCCTGTCCATGCACCGCAGGTGATCGTTTCCATAATCTGTCTCGGTGGACCGCATTGGTCAGGCGCCAGGGTGGGTGACCAAACCCACGCGCAGCCGGAGGCGCGTGCCTGGCGCCTGCCAATGCGGTCGAAAAGTTGAGGGGAGGGGGATGCAGGGGGCCGCGTTGCGCGGTGCAGAATCGTCCGCATCGGTGGAGCAACTGGCTTCATGGCTCGACCGGCTTCGCCTAGGGCTTGAGAGGCCGGGTGGTCCTCGGTCAGTTGATCCACCGATGCGGCCTGCGATGGGGTGCAGGGCATCGGGCAGTTAACGGCAGGCTGCCGTGGCGCTGGTTGTTCTGTCAGGCGGCGGCTTCGGCCTCGGCCTTGATCCGCTCATGGATCTCTTGGCGGTGCACGGGCACGTCCTCTGGCGCTTCGACGCCCAGGCGGATCTGGTTGCCCTTGACGCTCAGCACCGTCACCCGGATGTTGTCGTTGATCACGATGGTCTCGCCTGCCTTGCGGGTCAGTATCAGCATGGTCCTACTCCTTGGTTGGTTTCCCGTCTGGCCCTGTCGCCAAGGCCAGCCAGTGAAATCAGGCGGCGCGCACCTTGCTGGCCCGCGCCTTCTTCTCTACGCCGCCCACGTCCACCACCAAGTACTCACCGCCGCCCCGGCCATGTCCCAGGTTCTTGGTGCCCACGTACTTTCCAGGGCTTTCGAGACCGCGTGGGTTGGTGAAGATGACGTCTTGGCCCTTCTTGAATCCGCTCATGCGAGCTCCTTGTTGCTGCGGTTGGTTTCCCGGCTGGCCCGCGTGTGCAGGCCAATCGGTGAAACCTCAGCGACCCGCTGCTGGCGTCGGTCGCTGGCTGTTGTTCTGGCTGTCGATGCAGGGTTACTCGCCACCCTGGTGGGCATTACTGCTCGCTGCTTCGAGCTGTGCCGGCGGAGCGCCTAATCTCGGCCCCGGCAGGGAGCGCTAACAGCGCAGGACGATGGCCGCTGGGTCCAGATGCACCAGCAGGTCGTCCTGGCCCGGTATCCAGAGCCGGGCATGGGCCAGTCCTAACTGGCGTGGTCGACGGCTTAGCTTGTCCCGACCCGGGTGGTGGCCCGGGTGCGTCGAGGTGGTCACGTCTGGTTGTGTAAAGAGCGGTGTCGGCTAACGGCAGGGCCGTATGAGCCGGCGATGAGTTGATTATGAGTAGGCTCATATTTCCTGTCAATGAGGTAACTCATATTTTATGAGGCGGGTATGAAAAAGCCCGCGCGCGGCGGGCTTGATTTGGGAGAGGCGGACCTACAGTTTGATCAGTGCCCTGACAACGACTCCGATCACTCGGCAGTCACCTGAGCATACTTCGGTCGGATATGCGGGATTCAGAGGCTTCAAGTAGCGACGGCCTCCATCCTCGACAAGCTTCTTGAACGTGGCTTCGTTGCTATCCGCGAGCTTGGCGATAACAAGCTTTCCATGCTGCGCATCTGCTTCCGTATCTACCAGAATCAGCGTGCCTTCGGTGATGCTCTGGCCAACCGACGAGGTCATCGAATCCCCTTTGACCTCGAGCCAGAAGGCGGGGCCTTTGGCCTCATATTCCGAGAGCTCATACCTATCAGAAAAGCCCGGCGGGAATGGCTCTACTGCCTCTGCCCAGGCGCCAGCAGCTACCCAGCTGATGACGGGGTATCGGTAGGTCACCTCGCCCTGCGCGATAGGCGCAACGTTGGAAGATGCGGACTTTTTCTTGTCCAGCATGTTGCCCGTGCCGTTGGCGAGCCATAGCGCGCTGACGCCGCAAACGCTGGCGATCTGGGCGATATAGCTTGTGCCTTGAGCTTTACCGCGCTCCAGGTTGGAAATTGATGCCTGGTCCATCCCAACCTTTTCAGCAAGCTGTACCTGTGTCAGCTTAGCGTTGGCTCTGGCGGCTTTGATTCGGTCTTTGAGTTCCATTTTCGGAGTATCACGGGGCCGCCCATATCCTTGCAAATGAGTATTCTCATGGGATACCTTATGAGAATTCCCATAAGGAGAGGTGCCATGAGCACTATCTACAAAAAGTTGGTTGCCCATTTCGGTACCCAGGACATCACTGCCGAGAAGCTGGACGTCGACCAAAGCACTGTCTCCGGATGGGTGCGCGGTAAGCACGGCATGTCCCCTGTAGTCGCCAAGCGCGCCGAGCGGGTTACCGCTGGCGCCTTCAAGAAAGAGGCGCTGTGCCCCAGCTTCCCATGGGATGAGCTGGCCGCCTGACAGGTAGGAATTCTGCGCCCTCAAGACAGGCATCGAAAGATTCCTGATGTGACTGATGATCCATCCAGTACCTGAGTCGCAGGCACAAAAAAACCGCCTGGCGGGGCGGTTTCTTCAACAACGAGATCGAGGTCGATTATGCACACAGCACTCGATGCACGCAACACCCCCACCAGCAACACCCTCACAGTCCAGGCCCAGCCCCAGCAGCTGATGTCGAGCCGCGAGGTTGCCGAACTCACCGGCAAGAGCCACGACAACGTGCTGCGCGACGCCCGGTCCCTGGCCAAGAGGGGTGTCCTCAAATCTGAGGAGACCCCCTATCTGCACCCGCAGAACGGTCAGAGCTACCCCGAATTCCTGCTCACCCAGCGTGATGCGCTGGTGCTGGTCTCCGGCTACAACGCCGAGCTGCGCGCCAAGATCATCGACCGCTGGCAGGAGCTGGAGGCCCGCGTGGTGGCCCAAGTCCAGATCCCGACCACCTTCGCCGAGGCCCTGCGTCTGGCTGCCGACAAGGCCGAGGAGAACCAGCGCCTGCAAGACGCTCTAGCCAAGCAGGCCCCCAAGATGGCGGCCATCAACCGGCTGGCCGGCGCTGGAGGCGCGATCTGCATCACCGACGCGGCCAAGCAGCTGCAGCTGGCGCCGGCGAAGCTGTTCGCTTGGATGGAGCAGAACCGCTGGATCTACCGCCGCGCTGGGTCAACACGCTGGGTCGCCTTCCAGCCTCGCATCACTGCCGGCCTGCTCAAGCACAAGGTGACGGCGCTCAAGCCAGACCGAGAAACGGGCGAGGAGCGGGCGGCCTACAGCGTGCTGGTGACCACCAAGGGCCTGACCTACCTGGCCGAGAAGAACATCGCTGGCGCCGCGGCCATTCGCGGTACCGCCGCCAAGCGCCCTAGGGAGCGCACCTGACATGCAATTCACCCTGACCATCAACCAGGTCAAGGCCTTGGAGTGGGGGCTGAACTCCCAGCAGGCGCTGCTGTTCGCGTTCGTGTACGGCTGCCCGAGCTGGGCGAAGCCCATCAACACGGACAATGGCGTCTTCTTCGTGCTGAGCAAGGCCAAGATCATCGAAGAGCTGCCGCTGCTGACCGACAAGCCGGACACGGCCTATCGCATGCTCAAGGCCCTGCAGGACGTGGGTCTGATCGAGCTGTCGAGCACGTCGAACGTAACCCTGTTCCGCCTCACCGAGAAGGCTGCAGCGTGGAACAAGAAAGAGGATGGGTCGGAAAAATATCCGACCCAACAGGCCGGGGTAGGGGGTCGGAAAAAAATCCGATCTACCTCGGAAAAAAATCCGAGCAAGGTCGGAGAAAAATCCGAGCCAGGGTCGGAAAAATCTCCGACAAATCAAGATACCAGTAATCAAGATACCAATCAGGATACCAGTCACAGTTTGCAAGATGCCCCGGCTGCGCCGTCGCAACCCACGGGGCTGACGCTGGTGCCGGCTGATGCACCTCGGTGTGAAATCCCCGAGGACATGCCAGGACCGAAAGACCAGACCTGCAAGACCTTCAAGGCCTGGGCCAACTACGCCATGGCTTACCGCAAGCGCTACAGCGCCTGGCCGGTGTGGAACGCCAAGGTCGGTGGCCAACTGGGCCAGCTGATCGACCGCCTGGGCATCGACGTCGCCCACCAGGTCGCCGCGTACTTCGTGTCGATCAACGACTCGAGGCTGATCAACGGCTGCCACAACCTCGGTGACCTGCTGATCAAGTGCGAGGCCTACCACACCCAGTGGGTGACCAATCGCCAGATGAACGCCACCACGGCGCGCCAGCAGGAACAGACCCAAGCCAATTACAGTGCCGCCGAGCTAGCGCTCGAAGCACTGCGAGCCAAGAGGGCGAACGCCAATGCTCAGTGATGCCCAACAAGACGGCCTGCTGCTGTCCCTGTTTGCGACAGCCGAGGTGATGGGTCAGCAGCTGACCCAGGCAGCGGCTCTGCTGATGATCGATGATCTGCGCGAGTACGACGAGTCGGCGCTGTCCGGAGCGCTCCGGGCCTGCCGTCGTGAAGGTGGTCGGCTGACCGTCGCCAGCATCATGAAGCACCTGCAGGCTGCGGACGGTCGCCCAGGCAAGGACGAGGCGTGGGCGATCGCGCTCTCCGCCAGTGACGAGTTCGAAACCGTGGTGCTGACGGCCGAGATCCGCCAGGCTATGACCTTCTCCACTCCGGTGCTGGCGGGTAACGACAAGGTCGGCGCCCGCATGGCATTCATGAGCGCATACGAGCGCATGGTTACCCTCGCCCGAGCTGAGGGGCGCCCGGCCGTGTGGGAGGTGTCCCTAGGGTTCGACGCCGGGCGCCGCGTCACCGCCATCGAGTCGGCCGTCCGTGCACAGCTGATCAGCCAAGCCCGTGGCGCCAAGTACCTGGCCGACCTGCGCATCGCGCCCACCACTGAGGATGGGCAGGCGATTGCCGGCCTGCTCACCGGTGAGGTCCGGCCCCAGGCCAGCGCCCACGTCCGCGAGAAGCTGGGCGAGGTCCGCTCGATCCTGGCCGCGTCGAAGATCCGCAAAGAGCGCCATCGCGAGAAGGAGCAGCAGCGCAAGCGTGTCGACACCTACCTGCGAAAGCGCCAGGCGCGCGCCGCCGTTGCCCAGCTGAGGGGGATGAGCTGATGGATACCAACCAGATGCGCGAAGAGTTCGAGGCTCAGTTTGTCGAAGAGTACGTTAGGGTTCTGGGGGAGGGCGCACGCGCACTCGTAGAGCATACCTTGGCTGCAAATCCCCCTTTCGTGAGCATGGCGTGGTGGGCTTGGCAGGCTTCCCGCGCTGTTGTGGTGGGGGAGCTGCAGTCCAAGGAGCACAGTATCGAGTGCCGACTCAAAGTCAGCCAGGACACGCTCAGCACCATCCGTGGCTGCCTGCGGGCGGCTGAGAGCGACATCGACCAGCTTAAGGCGGAGAACGAGGCGCTGCGTGGCTTGATCCTTTCTGCGCTTGAGGAAGGCAAAGGTCGTCCCGGTGCTGGCGGAAACGCGCCAGGCCATTGCCATGCTATACCCGGCGTATGGGATCGCGGTAATGGTGAGCGGTCGGGCACGGCTTGCGGCTGGTGCAGGATTTGGAATGCAGCACAGGCCATGGCCAAGGAGGCGAGCCGTGGCTGATCTAATCGCGAAACCTCGACACTTCTGGTCGTCTGGGCCGGCGCGAGTGCGGGAGGTCTGCCGCCTGGCCTACCTCTTCGCTACCGAGCTGGCTGTTGCTGGCGCCATCGAGATCATCGTGCGCCCGGTCAAGTCTCGGCGCACGCTGGAGCAGAACGCCAAGCTCTGGGCCATGTTGGGCGATATAGCGCGCCAGGTGGACTGGCCGGTGAACGGGGTCATGCAGAAGCTGGACGCCGAGGACTGGAAAGCGCTTATGACCGCCGCCGCCCGCCAGGAGGTGCGCATGGCTGCGGGTATCAACGGAGGCGTGGTGATGCTGGGCGTCAGCACCAAGCGCATGACCGTAGCCGAGCTGGGCGAAGTGATCGAGTGTATGTATGTGTTCGGCACCGAGCGGGGCGTGCGCTGGACTGAACCGAAGGGGCGAATGCCCGAGCAATGGGAGGTCGCAGCGTGAGCCATCAATTCAAACCGGGCGACCTGGCGATGATCGTCGGCGCCTGCAGCGTTCCTGAAAATATCGGCAAGGTCTGTGAGTTGGTCGAGCTGCTGGCGCCAGAGCAGATCAGCGAGTGGATAGACCCCCGTGACGGTTGTAGCGTCCAGAATGGCGATGACGAGGCCGGCTGGTTGGTGATCGGCGAAGACATCCTTTCCGCCAATGGTGAAGCTGGGCACGTGCTGGCCATGCCCCGTCACCTTATGCCCTTGCGAGGTGACTACGCCCCCGAGCAGCTGAAAGCCAGGGAGGTCGAGCCATGCGTGTGACCAGCAAGAAGCTGCGAGACAGCGCGCGCGGCCAGGACTGCACGGTCCGCATCCCCGGCATCTGTAACTTCAACCCGGAGACGACCGTGCTGGCGCACCTGCCATGTGGCCAGAAGGGTATGGGCATGAAGGGCTTCGACACCGTGGCCGTCTACGCCTGCTCGGCCTGCCATGACGTGCTCGACGGGCGTGGCCGGGGAGAGGTGGACTGGTCGGACATGCCGCGCGCGATCGCCGAGACGCATGAAGCCCTGATCCAGGCGGGCATCCTGACTGTGAAGGGGGCGGCGTGAACAACCACAAACCTCCAGTTCGAAGCCCCGGCGCCCGGCCCAAGACGATCGACCGCGAGGGCCAGGAGCAGGCCGCGCTGATCAAGGAAATCGAGCTGCGTTACCCGGCCGTGGCCAAGCTGATCTACCACGTCCCCAACGGCGGGCACCGGCACAAGCTGGTGGCGATCAAGCTCAAGGCCCAGGGCGTGCGTGCGGGCGTTCCCGATCTGGTGCTGCCGATGGCGCGCGGTGGCTACTTCGGCCTGTACATCGAGTTCAAGGCCACGCCGCCGAACGACGCCGAACTCAGCACCTCGCAGTTCAACTACATCCAGGCGTTGAATCTGCAGGGTTATCTGGCCGTGGTGTGCCGTGGTCACTTCGACGCGATGCAGACGCTGCGGGCTTACCTGGCGCTGGCGCCAACGCCTCGGGTGGCAGCATGAAGAAGATCCACGGGCCATCTCTCGAGAAAGAGGTGATCGAGCTGGCGCCATGCCGGGGATGCCGAGGTGTGGGCTACTACAAAGACCTTTTCTTCCCGAAGCCGTGCATGGAGTGCAACGCCTCCGGCTGGGTGGCTGCTGCCACAGGCGAGGCGGTACCACTCGAGGAGTTGGTGACCCAACTGAACATGAAGCTGCGTGCCATAACCAGGCAGCTTGAGCAAGCGACCAGGCGCCAGCCAGATGGTGCTGGCGCGGACTATCGAACGAATAACCGCCGCGGTGCCGGCGGAACGAACTACACCGGGGATTGAGGGGAAACCGAACATGAAAATTATCAGCGCACGCCAGGTCTGGCACGATGCCCTGCATGAACACCGACCCTCTGTCCTGGCGGTCGCCGCCGAGGCTGCGGCTCTGGGCAAGAAGAGCGGCGGGGGCAACGTCAAGATCATGGTCATGCTGGAGAACCACGACGGCCAAGAGGTGGCCAAGGTCTACGAGGTGCGCAAGGAGGGTGTGATGGAGACGCGCCCAGGTCGCCGCCTGACCGACTCCCGCTGCGCCCACATGCTGGCAGCCGGCCTGGTGCTGTGTGCCATCGACTCGCTGCCCAAGTCACTGCGCCACCTTGGGAACTTCCTCTACTCGCCGACCGCCAACGGCATTGACCTGACGGTGGCCCATGGGCTGGCTTGGATCGGTAGCGGTCTTGATGCGTCGATGACTGAGCGGAAGAAGCAACGGGCCTACTGGATGGCCGTGGCTGCTCTCCAATCCCACAAGCAGCTGGTCGCCGGTGGCGAGGGTATGGCGCCAGGTGCAGTGTGCGTGTTCGTCGAGGAGCGCACCGGGGAGAAGATGAGCCCGCAGAACTGGGCCCGTGATTGGAGCGAAGTCTGGGAGGCGCTGTGCAAGCACATCGACAAGCTGGACAAGCAGGCACTGAAGCCAGTCGCGGCAGTTGTGGAGAGACTTCGAGAGCAGGAAGAAATGGCTGCTTGACGGTTTGAGGAGCATTCTGGCACTATTTCGCCATCGTCATAATTTCGCCTAAGGCGAAAACAACTCAGAACCCGGCCGCCGTGCCGGGTTTTTTGTTGCCGCAAAAATGTGAAAGACCACTGCCAGGGTGGCGCAAGCGGGGACCTGGACGCGGATAAGCCGGTAGTGCCGCGACGTGGAAAACACCGGCAGCCCAGGCGATCAGCCGCTTGCATGCGGATCGGTCTGATGCAGGCAGAGCGAGCCCCTCTGAACAGGTGCCGCTTGAATAGATTGGGTGCTCAAAGAATCCAGAGAAGCAGCTTAAAAACACCTGTACGGACGGAGAGACACCTTTTTTCATAGCAGCGTGTCCTGCTCAGCGCAACGCGACACAGACGAATCCCCGGCAAGTACTGGGATTCTCTGTATTCAGATGCGTACGGTTTTGCGATACTCAAACGCCATCAATCTAGGGAAGACGTTGATGCGCTTTCGCTTTGTACCTGCTCTGGCTCTGTTGTCACTCCTGACGGGTTGCGTTTCCGCCCCACCACTCAATTTCTCGTTACAGAACGTCGAGCCTTCAAAGCGCTCGATAGACGCCGACTTGCGTAGCGTCTCCGTATCATTTGCAGCTCCCTCCGAGCAAACAGGAGAGGTTCCTTCCAACGGTGAAGGCGTACCGCTGCTTTGGGAGCGGGCGCTAGTTGAAGCGGTGAACAAACGCTCGGTTTTTGACGATGATTCCGTGAACAAAGTGAATCTCTTCGTCAAAATCAAGCAGCTTGACCTACCGGCAGGCGGTCTCACCATGGTTACCGATGCTACCGCTAGTTATTTACTGGTTAACAGGAAGAGTGGCGCGACGCTCTTGGAGCAGACAATCACTACGACGGGCTCGGTTCCCCCGGGGTACGCGTTTTACGGTCATGTCCGCGCTAAAGAGTCCATCAATCGGGCTGTACAGAATAATATTCGAGAGTTCCTGGATAGGCTGGATTCATCTAGCAGGTAATTCTTAGCCGAGGCCAGGGTTGGCGTCATAGAAATTTGGATTAACTGAAGGCCAATCACTCTGACTGGCCTTCTTAGTTTCTGGAGATGATCGAAGCCCGGCGGAGACGCGCAGGGGTAACAGTCAGCGTGAGGACTGGAGGGAAGCGCCACGACACCGGCCTAACAGGGCTGGCATCTCCACCCATTTTCAGGCCTCGCCAACGTGCGGGGTTTTTTCGTTTTTGGAGCATCCAATGACCAACGAAGCTGCTGCCGCTGCGACTCACGCCCTGACCACACGCGTCGCAGCTACTGAGGAAACGGTCTTGGCGGTCAACTTGGACGAGGCGATCGAGCCGCTACGCTTAGGCGGCGTCACCTTCTACGGTGAGTCGGCCCGAGTGATCCGCGATGCACAGGCAGTGCTGCAGTCTGCTGGCGTCGGTCAGCTGGAGGTGGTGAAGCGCCAACCCTTCCAGATCACGGCCGACGGCCATGTGTACATCAGCGAAGCCGTCGTCGGTAAAGCCAAGGTCAACGCCTTTGCCGTCGACCACTCCCAATACAGTGTCAAGCTGGCGCTGGATGGTGAGGGGCGGTACTACGTTGCAGGTGTAGGCCTCGGAGTCGATCACCTGGTAACGCCTGAAACCAGGCTTGGTGCTGGACTGGAGGAGGACGTGCGCCGCTTGCTGCGAGCCGAGACGAAACCCGGCGGCATCTTGAACCTCGTTTGATCACCGCCCCAGGCGGCACCTACCTTTCATGGAGCACTTAATGGATCCGACCGACCTCGGCCCAGGCACAGCCACCTGGCTGGGCGGAACGGGCACTGTACTGCTGGGCGGCCTTCTGTGGCTGAAGAAATTCTTGGCCAAGGAAGCAACCGAGCGAGCCATGGACAATGCCGACATCGGCACTGTGCGCCGCCTGAATGAGCTGCTCGACTCCGAGCGCGAGGCTCGCAAGCTGGCCGAAGCGCGTGCCGATCAGTTTGCCCAGGAGCGCAACGAGCTGACCCGGTCGATGGGGAAGCTTGAGGGCAACATTCTGGCGCTCACCAGGCAGGTGGAGCAGCTGACCGAGAAGGTCACCAGCCAGAGCGAGGAGATCTCGCGTCTACGTGCTCAACTTGGAGGTGCCCGGTGATGGACAGATGCGCATGGGAATTCATGGCGCGCCGCTGGTGGCGCCGTGTTGAGGTATGGGCCATTGCTCTGCTGCTGGTGGTTGGTGGCGGCTTTGGCGGTTACCAGCTGGCGCAATGGGCGTTGGCCAAGACCTATATGGAACAGGTCGCCGAGGTACGCAAGGCCTACGACGCCGCGACCGAGCAGCGCGACCTGCGCCTGGATGAGCTAGCGCGCCAGACCGGTACCGCCGTCGCTAAGGCCTCGAAGGCCGCTACCACTGCCACCCAAGCAGCCGACAAAGCCGACGAGGCACTCAACCGCGTGCAGAGCGAGGAGCGGCCGTGATTGCATTCGCTCAGCCGGTTTAGAGCTTGGTAGATCGGTACAGTCCATTGAGAGCCTGACAGGCCACTTCGGCTTTACGACGGTCTGGAAAAGTCGAGGTCAGACGTTTTTTCCCGTGGCAGTCGTAGATGTCGAATTTCCTATCCGTCAGCTGCACCGGGCGACTTGGGTGTCTTGTTACGGGTCCGCTCCGCGGCGGCATTGCTGGAACGACTGCGAATCGATACGGCACTTTCCTTCTCCCCAAAAAAAAGCGACGCAAGTATCCCAGTTGTTGATTGGATCCATCAATCCATATCGCTTTTCTATCTCCACGCTTGCGACGAAATGAGTCGTTGTCCGCACCATTTTTTAACCGCGTATAGAGCGAGGATCGACTGTGAGCAAGACCATCGAAATCATCGTCAGTGGGCCAGTTGGCTCGGGCAAGTCCCATGTGCTCGCGCTGATCGAGCGTGCGCTGCGTGCCGAGTATGGCCGCGACGTGTGCATCGTATCGCCCGACCTGGATGCAGAGCGCCAGTTGGGCAACCCCGGTGCTGAGCCAGACACCAAGCATGTGGCCTTCCACCTCAGTGAAGACGGGCCGTCGCGGTTGCCGGACTTGGCTCAGGTCGAAGGGTTTGCAGGTCTTGATCCGCTCGAGCAAGCGATTGATCAATCTGTGCGCCTGGTGGGTGAGTCGGCTGGCGCCTTGGCTGAGCGGCTGAGTCGCCATCTGGACAGACTGCTGGACATGCAGCTCGATCGGCTTGAGCCAGCGGCGAACTGACTGACCTGCGTCACGAATCGATATGCGCCGTTTCATGGCGCGACCACTAGAGGATCCAGTATGGACAACCAGCACAAGAAGATTACCGGCTATCGCGACCTCACCCAGAGCGAGATTGACGGCATGAATTCCATCAAGGCCCTGGAGGCCGATGCAGGTGAGCTGTTCAAGCAGATCGGCCAGATCGAAGGCGTGGACCAGCGCACCTTGGCCTTAGCCAAGACCAGCCTGCAGCAAGGCTTCATGTGGTTCGTGCGCTCGATCGCGAAGCCAGCTGATCCCTTCAGCTGATGGCCAGGGCGCCCTATACGCCCTGCAAGCTGTACGTGGATGGCGCCGAGGGTATCGCGGTCGGCGACTACATCACCACCGCCGCTGGATCTGCCTATCTGGTACAGACGCTTCGGGTCAGCCGTACAAGGCCGGAGCGCAAGCACATGGACTGCCTACGCTGGCCTCTGGCTGATGTGCCTGCCGACGCCCGGCGCTTTCAACTGACCTGGTACCGGAGGTGATCATGCGTTGCTCTCAATGTTGCCTTCCGCTTGAGCAAGACGACCCACCACCTACCGTCGAGTGGCGCGGGCGCCCAGCAGGCTGGCAGCCACCACCTGCGCCGCCACCAATGCGCGGCGGCGCTATGCCCCATGCATCAGGTGTAGGCGTGACGCAGGTGGTGGCGGTGTTCCTGATGGGCGTGGTGGTTGGGACGAAGATGGCAGGAGGGTGGTGATGGCCAGGCTCAAGACGATCAGCCCGCGGCTCAAGGAAGGCACCGACAGCCGCATCAAGACCGTTACGCCAGGCAGCTGGCGCAGCGGCAAGACCAGCTCGCAGCGCGGCTACGACTATCGCTGGCAGAAGGCGCGGGAGCGGTACCTGGAAGAGCATCCGCTGTGTGCCTACTGCGAGAAGATCGGCCGAACGACTGCCGCTCGCATCGTCGACCACATCGTCCCGCACCGAGGCGACCGCGAGCTCTTCTGGAATCAGGCGAATTGGCAGCCGCTCTGCAAGCCATGCCACGACTCGGTCAAGCAGGCAGAGGAAGCCGCCGGGTTGGCGTAGGTCAAGCACGCGGATCGACCGAAAATGCACCTGATTGGTGCGTGCGAGACGCGGGATCGGCCGATTTTCCTCGAATTTCGTCGAAAATGAGACGAATTCTCATTTATGGGATAGGGGGGTCGAAATTTCACGATTTTTCGTTCACTAGACCGCTCCCGACCCCACGCACAGATTTTTTTCCGCCCAGGATTTTTTGTTAATGGCTTTAACACCCAAAAAGCGCGCGTTCATCAAAGCGCTTAGGGAAGGTGCGTCCAATCGAGACGCAGCCATTGCAGCCGGATGCCCCGAAAAGACGGCGTCTGCGGCCGGTTCGAGGCTCGCAAAAGACCCTGACGTGATGGCCGAGCTGCACAAGCTGGAGGCGCTCGGCCTGCTCCCGCCGGTTGTTAAAAGTGTTAAAGCGGATGTTAAAGCTCCGCTGACCAAGCCTGCGAAGCAGCCGGCGCCAGTCGAGCCTGATCCTGCTGATGCTGGCGAGCCTCCAGAGCCGGAGCCCGCCGGGTTCGACCTGGCGCAGGTGCTCCTGCATCGCGACCCAAGGGACTTCCTGCTGTCGGTGATGAACGACATGGCTACCGAACCGAAGCTGCGCGTCGACGCAGCCAAGGCTCTGATGCCGTTCATGCACCAGCGCAAGGGCGAGGGCGGCAAGAAGGAGCAGGCCAAAGAGAAGGCTGCTGAGGTCGGCGCCGGTAAGTTCGGCACGCGGCGCGGTCCGCTCAAGGCGGTGAAGTGATGGAGTGGACAACCGCATGCCCTGACTGGGAGCAGCGTATCGTTGCACGCCAGAGCCTGATCCCCTGCGAGCCGTTGTTCCCCGCCGAGGCAGCGGAGTCGCTGGACGTGTTCGGCGCTTTGCGCATGGTCGACGCCACCGGCAGCCCGCTGATGTGCGAGACGGTCCGGCCCTGGGTCAATGAGTTCGTCGGCGCCATCTTCGGGGCGTATGACCCTGACAGCGGGCGCCGGATGATCAGCGAATTTATGCTACTCATCAGTAAAAAGAACGGCAAATCTACGATCGCGGCCGGCATCATGCTGACCGCGCTGATCCTCAACTGGCGGACCTCGGGCGAGTTCATCATCCTGGCCCCGACCAAGGAGATCGCCGACAACTCCTATGTCCCGATTCGGGACATGGTGCGGGCGGATGAGGAGCTGTCAGCGCTGCTGAAAGTGCAAGACCACATCCGCACCGTCACACACCTGAACACCGGGGCCACGCTGAAGGTGGTTGCCGCCGACAGCGAGACAGTCTCCGGTAAGAAGGCCATCGGCGTGTTCATCGACGAGCTGTGGGTGTTCGGCAAGCGGGCCAACGCTGAGGCGATGCTGCGTGAGGCCACTGGCGGTCTAGCCTCACGGCCTGAAGGATTCATCATCTGGGCAACCACCCAGTCCGATGCGCCACCGGCGGGGGTCTTCAAGCAGAAGCTGATGTATGCCCGCAAGGTGCGCGACGGCGAGATCCATGATCCGTCGTTCCTGCCAGTGCTGTACGAGTTCCCCAAGGCGATGCTCGACGCTGGCGCGCACCGGGACTTCTCCAATGCCTACGTCACCAACCCCAACCTGGGGCTGTCGGTCGACGAGCCGTTCATTGAACGCGGCTACACGCAGGCCCAGCTCGACGGCGAAGAGTCCTTCCGCGGCTTCCTGGCCAAGCACCTCAACGTCGAGATCGGCCTGGCGCTGCTCTCGGACCGGTGGGCAGGTGCTGACTTCTGGGAGCAGCAGGCCTCTGAGCTATGCCGGACGCTGGAAGACCTGATCGAGCGCTGCGAAGTGATCGACATCGGCGTCGACGGTGGCGGCCTGGACGACTTGCTGGGCCTGGCGGGGGTTGGGCGCGAGCGGGGCACGCGGCGCTGGCTGACTTGGACGCACGCCTGGGCCCACCCTTCGGTGCTCGAACGGCGAAAAGCTGAGGCGCCGCGCATCCGCGACTTCGCCAAGGATGGACACCTGACCCTGGTAGAGCGCATCGGCGACGACATTGAGGAGGTGGCGCAGCTGGTGGCGCAGGTCGAGCAGGCTGGCCTGCTGGACAAGGTCGGGCTGGACCCGGCTGGCGTCGGCGCGATTCTCGATGCGCTGGAGGCTGCAGGGATCCCACGCGAAAAGATCGACGGCATTTCACAGGGCTGGCGCCTGGGCGGGGCCATCAAGACCGCCGAGCGCAAGCTGGCCGAGGGCACGCTGCTGCACGGTGGCCAGCCGATGATGGCCTGGTGCTGTGGTAACGCCAAGGTCGAGCCGCGCGGCAACTCGATCCTCATCACCAAGCAGGCCAGCGGCTCGGCAAAGATTGACCCGCTGATGGCGCTTTTCAACGCCGTGACGCTGATGGCCCTCAATCCAGAGGGACAGGGCGGCATGGAAAACTTCATGGCCGGCATTCGGGATCCACTGATCGCATGAACGCATTTCACTATTTCATCATCTGCGCGCTGTGCGGATTCGGCCTGGCCTGCGCGGGCGTCTGGGTGCTGGCAGGTACAGGCTGGACCCTGCTCGCGGGTTCGATCAGCCTGTTCAGCATTGCAGCGTTCATTCGCCGAGGGCTGAGCAGTGATTAAAACCCTCTCTCAAGCGCTCGGCACTGCCGCCGCCAAGCCCTCGGCAAGCATGAGCAGTTGGCTGGGCAAGAGCATTCGATTGTCGGACGGCGGGTTTTGGAGCGCCTTCTCGGGTGCCCAGTCCAGTAGCGGCAAATCGGTCACGGTCGACAAGGCCATGCGCCTGTCGGCGGTCTGGGCCTGCGTTCGCATCATCTCTACCTCGGTCGCAGGCTTGCCACTCAGCATCTACCGGCGCCTCCCGGACGGCGGGCGCGAGACGGCGCGAGACTTCCCACTCTACGATGTAGTGCACAACAGCCCGAACGAGGACATGGCGGCCTTCCACTTCTGGCAGGCCGTCGTCGCTTCGATGCTGTTGTGGGGCAATGCCTACTGTGAGATTCACCGGGCCGGCGGACGGGTCATCGCGCTGGACTTCTTGATGCCTTCGCGGGTGACCCCGGAGGCGGACGACGGTGGTCGGCTGCGCTACTTCTTCCAACCGCGCAAGGGCGCCCGCCGAGAGATCGCCCGGGGCGACATGCTGCACATCCCGGCCTTCACCCTGGATGGCCGCATGGGCCTGTCGGCGATTCGCTATGGCGCCGATGTGTTCGGCGCGGCTATGTCGGCCGACGATGCGGCTAACACCACCTTCAAGAACGGCATGATGCCGACTGTGGGCTTTTCGGTAGACAGGACGCTTACCCCGACCCAGCGTGTTGAGTTTCGTGAGTACGTCACCACCGTTTCCGGGGCGCTCAACGCGGGCAAAAGTCCTGTGTTCGAACAGGGCGTGAAACCCGAAATGATCGGCATCAACCCAGCTGACGCACAGCTGCTGGAATCGCGTGGACACAGCATCGAGGAGATCTGCCGTTGGTTCGGCGTACCGCCCTGGATGGTGATGAAGACCGACAAGGGCAGCAACTGGGGCACCGGTCTTGAGCAGCAGCAGATCGCCTTCCTGACCTATTGCATCATGACGTACACGGCGCCGATCGAGCAGTGCGTGAACAAGCGCTGCCTGACAGCAGTGGATCGGATCAAGCACTACGCGGAGTTTTCGCTGGAAGCCTTCCTACGCGCTGACAGCGCTGGCCGCGCCGCCTACCTCAGCACCATGGGCCAAAACGGCTACATGACCCGAAACGAAGGTCGGCACAAAGAGAACCTGCCCAGCATGCCCGGCGGCGACATTCTCACCGTGCAATCGAACCTGGTGCCGCTTGACCAGCTGGGCAAACAAAACGACAGCCAAGCCGCGCGCGCGGCGCTGATGAACTGGCTCCAAAGCAACTCCGGGGAGTAACCCATGAAACACAAAATCCAGTCTCGCGGCCTGCGCAGCGAGATGAGCCCGCGTGCGCTCGACAAATGGAACCCCGCCATCCAGGCGGCCGTAGAGAACACCTCGGAAACCATCACCATCTACGGCGTGATCGGCGAGGACTGGTACGGGGAGGGCGTGACCGTCAAGCGCATCGATGCAGCGCTGCGCGCCATCGGCGACCGTGAGGTGACGGTGTACATCAACTCGCCCGGCGGCGACATGTTCGAAGGCATCGCCATCTACAACCGCCTGCGCGAGCACAGCCAGAAGGTCACCACCAAGGTGCTGGGCATGGCCGCCAGCGCGGCCTCGATCATCTACCTGGCCGGTACCGAGCGCCAGGTGGCCAGTAGTGCTTTCCTGATGATCCACAACTGCTGGACCTTCCTCTCCGGCAATCGCCACTACCTGCGTGATGTGGCCGACGACATGCAGGAGTTCGACGCTGCCATGGCCGACCTCTACGCCGAGACCAGCGGCCAGCCCGTCGAGGACATGGCTGAGCTGATGGATGACGAGACGTTCATCCGTGGCAAGCGTGCGCTGGAGCTGGGGCTGGCCACCGGCCTGCTGGCTGCAACCGAGGTCACTGAACGCGAGACCGAGGAAACCGGCCAGGCCAATGCCCTCAAGGCCATGGACGCAGCCCTGGCCAAGGCCGGCATGCCGCGCTCCGAGCGCCGCGAACTCTTCGCCACTTTCAAGTCTGGCATGCCTCGCGCTGCCAGCGGGAACACGCCGCGCGCTGTTCCGACCGGTACGCCAAGCGCTGCCGCGCCAGACCTCTCCGCCTCACTGAGCGCGGCAACCAATCTTCTCAATTCTCTGAAAGGAAAGTGACCATGGACTACGAAGCCCAAGTCAAGGAATTCAACGCCACCCTCAAGGGCATTGGCGATCAGATCAAGGCCCAGGCCGAAGCCACCGAAAAGCAGATCAAGGCGTCCGGCGAAATGAACGCCGAAACCCGCGCCAAGGTCGACGAGCTGTTGACCAAGCAGGGCGAGGTATCGGCGCGCTTGCAGGAAGCCGAGCAGAAGCTGGTCAACGCCAGCCGTGCGCCGGCGGACCGCCAAGAGCAACAACAATCGGTTGGCGCTCTGGTCGTTGGCAGCGAAGAAATGAAGGGCCTGAGCTCGTCCTTCCGTGGCTCGCGTCGTGTGTCGGTGCCGCGTGCCGCCATCACCACGGCCACCGGTGGCGCTCTGACCGCTGCGGATCGCCAGCCAGGCATCATCGCTCCGCCTCAGCGTCGTCTGACCATCCGCGACCTGGTGGCGCCAGGTACCACCGAAGCCAACTCCATCGAGTACGTGCGTGAAAGTGGCTTCACGAACAATGCCAAACCTGTCGCTGAGACCCTGGCCAAGCCTTATTCGGACATCAAGTTCGAACTGGCCACAGCCAACGTGCGCACCATCGCGCATCTGTTCAAGGCCAGTCGCCAGATGCTCGACGATGCCCAGGCGCTGCAGAGCTACATCGACGCGCGCGCCCGTTACGGCCTGCTGATGGCCGAGGAGGCCCAGTTGCTGTACGGCAACGGTACCGGCGCCAATCTGCAAGGACTCATGACTGTCGCCCAGCTGTACGCCGCTCCCACCGGTGTGACGGTGACGGGCGAGCAGCGTATCGACCGCCTGCGCCTGGCGCTGCTGCAGGCTGAACTGGCTGAGTTCCCATCGGATGGCATCGTGCTCAACCCCATCGACTGGGCCGCGATCGAGCTGACCAAGGATGGCGAAGGCCGCTACATCATCGGCGAGCCGCAAGACGGCACCACCCCGCGCCTGTGGAATCGCCCGGTCGTCTCGACTCAGGCCATGACGCAGGATGACTTCCTGGTCGGCGCGTTCAAGCTGGGCGCACAGATCTTCGACCGCATGGAAATCGAAGTGCTGATCTCGACCGAAAACGCCGACGACTTCGAGAAGAACATGGCGACCATCCGCGCCGAGGAGCGCCTGGCCTTCGCGATCTACCGTGGCGAGGCCTTCGTTACCGGCCCGCTGACCGGCAGCGGTTCGTAAGCCTTCCACTTCAAAGGCGCCAGCGATGGCGCCGCACAGGAGCGATCTCATGGCTAGCACCAAGAAGCAGGACAAACCCAGCGCGGTACCAGAGCAGGCTGTACCAGCACCTGGTGACCAGGCATTGAACTCACCCCCCAGCGGCAGCGACACCAGCGGTGCAGATTCGGCCGCGGGCGGTGTAGTAACCACCGTGCCCAGCGTTGACCCGGGCGCCAGCGCTGCGGAAGAAGCAGGTGGCCCGGCGACCGAGCTGCCGGTAGAGCTGGCGCCGGTAGCCACTTCGGCCGAGAACGCTGCAGGTGCTGGCGCTTCGCCGAACCAATCAGGCCAGGCTGACGACGCGCTGCATGGCGCTACCGATGCGGCAGGGCTGGACGAGTCCACCTCGAGCGCCTCGGTCGAGTTGAATCCGGCCACGGTCGAGGTTTACCCGCTGCGCTCGTTCATGGACGAGGGCGAGCTGCGTCGGCGCCACGGTCCGGGCTACCTGGTACCGCGGCGTCATGCCGAAGAGCTTGAACTCCGCAAGCTGGTATCGCGCACTCCGCTGGAGGAGTAAGCCATGTCAGTGATCAGCATGGCGCAGGCCCGCGCCCACCTGCGTGATCCAGACGATGACGACGACTATCTGCAGTTGCTGATCGACTCGGCCGAGCACTCGGCCATGAACTACCTCAACCGCCAGGTCTACGCCGATGCGCAGTCGATGGCAGAGGCAGTTGCAGCAGGCCTGGCCGGTGATAAGCCCATGCTCAGCAACGCGCCATTCAAATCGGCGTGCCTGCTGATCCTGGGCCACCTGTACGCCAACCGCGAAGACGTGGTGATCGGCACCATCGCTGCCGAGCTGCCCAGAGGCTCGCAGGCACTGCTGACACCGTACCGGGTCGGGTGGGGCATATGAGGGCCGGGCCGCTTCGGCATCGTTGCCTGGTGACCTTCCCACATCGAGAACGGAACGCCTCTGGCGGTGCTGTGCAGGTATGGAAGCCTGCGACCCCGGATCACCTGTGGGCTGAAATCCGGTCTCCCAGTGGCCGTCTGATCGCAGTTGCCGAGAAGCTGGACGCTGTGGTGACAGCTGAAATCATCGTCCGGCCCCGCAGTGACATCGCCGCGGGCTGGCGCTTAACCCGACGCGGCACCACCTACCAGGTGGAGGCCGTGCTACCCGATAACGAGCAGACGCTGATGAGACTTCTGTGCTCGTCGGTCCCCAATCCATGAGGTGAATCATGAAAATTCGAGCACTCGGCCCGCTGACCGGCGCCAATGGTGAGCGTGAGCAAGGCGATGAATTCGAGGTGACGAAGGAGGAGGCAGAGGGCCTCATCGCCCGAGGCTACGCCGAAGCCGTCACCGAAAAGGTCGACAAGCCCGCCAAGGCCGCCCAGACCAAGGAGTAGGCCCATGGCTCGCCGTTCCAGTCTGCGCGGCGACATCAAGCTGCGCCGCACGCTACGCAACATCCACAAGAACATGGACAACGAACTCAAACCGGCCATGCAGAAGTCCGCCGACCGCGTGTTGGCGAGCATGCGGCAGATGATCCCCAGGGACACGGGCGCCGCTGCCGAGGCGTTGAAAGTGTATGTGTCCCCAAGCGGACTGGACGCCCAGATCGGCATCCGGGGCAAGCGCGACAACCGCAAGTTCTTCTACCTGCGCTTCATCGAGTACGGGACCAAGGGGTATGTGGGCGGCAAACGTTCGGGCAACCGCAACCGCCGAGCGAAGAACAAGAGCGACGGCGTGCACTTCTTCGGCAAATACCCGGACATCCCGGCCCGGCCGGCGCATCCGTGGTTGCGCCCTGCGATGCAGGTCAACCGCGAGTACGTGCTGATCGACATCGAGACGGCTATCCGGCGCACGCTGCGCAAGGCAAGCCAGGGGGTGGGCAATGGCTGATCCAGCCGTCTCCCTCCAGGAAGCGCTGTTTTCTCGTCTCGATGCCGAGGTGAACTGTCCGGTTTACGACGGGGCACCGATGGACGCGCCCATGCCCTACGTGTCGATCGACAGCGAGATCGCTGTGAACACTTCGCCCATCGCCGGGCGCAAGCGTGAGCAGCGGCTGATCTACCTATCGGTCTGGTCGAATGCCATCGGCCAGGCTGAGGTCAAGCGCATCAATGGCGAGATCGTTGCTGCGTTGGACGAGCGACCACTGGCCCTGTCGGTCGGACGGGCCGTCTCCGTTCGGGTCGAGCAGGTCGGTGCGCAGCGAGACGCCGATGGCGTGACCTATCAGGGTTCGATCACCGTTCGCGTGATCACCACCCACTGATCCATTTACCTGCCGCCACGCGGCTCTATCCAGTGCATTTGGAGGCTTTGCCATGCCTGATAATCTGAACACCGCCGCGGGCTGCCGCCTGAGCCTGGGCGGAAAAACCGGCGCCAACACCGAGGCCGATTACAAGAAGGACACTTACATCGGGATCGGCGAGATCGAAGACCTGGGTGAGTTCGGGGATACCTTCAGCTCGGTCACCTTCACCTCGCTCAGCGATGGTCGGGTGCGCAAGTACAAGGGTACGGCTGATGCCGGTGACTTGACCGTCACCGTAGGCCTGGACAACGGCGATGCCGGCCAGAAGGCCGTCAAGACCGCCCACAAAGACCGTGGCAAGGGCGACTACAACATCAAGATCACCCTCAACGATGGCGACTCCACCGTGAGCCCGGTCATCCTACCGACCACGTTCTACATGCGCGGCAAGGTCATGAACAACACGGTCGCGCCCGGTGCAGCAGACAACGTCGTGCGCCGCAACCTGACCATCGCCATCAACTCGGACATCCTCGAGATCCTGCCGGGCGTGGCGACTGCCTAACCATGGGGCCTCGGCCCCTCACCTTGTGAGACAACCAGATGAGTGATGCCCTCTACGGCACCGTCACCGTGCAGCTTGGCGCACGGACCTACACCCTCAAGCCAACGCTGGACGCGGCACTGCGCATCGAGGCTCGTTTCGGCGGGCTGCGTGGGGCGCTCGAGGCCATGCGCCTGATGAGCATTGCCGCCTGCGCCGACATCGTCATCGCTGGCGCCACGCTCAAGCCAGAGGAACACACGGTGGTGGCCACCCAGGTGTTCGAAACCGGCGTCTCCAAGGTGTCGGCCCAGCTGACCAGCTTCATCACCGTGCTGCTCAACCCGGTACCGCCGAGCGTTGTCGCCCAGGGAAAGATCGAGGCGGACAGCACAGCGCAGTGAAGAACGGCAGCTACGTCGACTACCTGTTCGGCGTGGCCACCGGCTGGCTTGGCTGGCCGCCTGAAACCGCCTGGCACACCCCCATACCCCAGCTCATGATGGCGCTCAATGCGCGGCTGGACTGGATGAACCTGAACCGTAGCACTCCTACCGGGCGCCCAGCCCCTGCCCAGACCAAGAAGGCCAGCGTTGCTGATCGGCTAAAGGCCTTCATGCGCGGACGTGGAGAAGCGTAGAACCCATACAGCCGCGCTGGCTTGGAGAAATGAATGGCTGACCAACAAGTCCAGGGCATGCTGGTCCAGATCGAGGCGACCACAGCTCAGCTGCGCCGCGAGCTGGCCAATGCCGATTCGGTGGTGGAGCGCAACGCCAGGTCCATCGATCGCAGCCTGTCCCAGGTAGACTCGGCATTCGACCGTGCTGGCGGTGCAGCACAGCAGGCCGGTGCGCTGATGCGCGGCGCGTTCGCGGCTGTGGCTGGTGCAGGCTTGATCGGTGGCATCATCAAGCAGGTGGACGCCTACGGGCAGATGTCCGACCGCATGCAGGCCGCCGCTGGCAGTGCTGGCGAATACCAGATGGTGCAGGAGCACCTGCTGCAGACCGCCCAGGAAACCTACCGGCCTCTGGCCGAAGCGCAGGAGCTTTACATCCGCACGGCTGACGTCATGCGCAGCCTGGGCTTCAACACCCAGCAGACACTCGACATCACCGACAGCTTCAGCTTCCTGCTGGTGACCAACGCTGCGGCCGCCGACAAGGCCGGGTCTGCGCTCGATGCCTACTCGAAGGCATTGCAGACCGGCAAGGTCGAGGCCGATGGCTGGGTCTCGATCCAGGACGCGATGCCGACGATCGTCAACGCGATCGCCTCGGCCACCGGCAAGAGCGCAGAGCAGATCCGCAAGCTGGGTGTCGAGGGCAAGCTCTCGCTGGATGACCTCAACACCGGCCTGCTGGGTACGGTAGAGGCCAACCGCAAGGCTGCGGCTGAAATGTCCACCAGCGTTCAAGACGCGCTGGTGAACATCAACAACGCAGTCGGTACCTTCTTGGCGAGCATGGGAGAGCGCACCGGCGCCGTGGCTGGGCTGTCCAGCCTGCTAATCGCCTTGGCCGACAACGTCAACGTGGTGGCAGCTGCGATGGCTGGCGCCGGCGTGGCGGCCCTGGTCAACTACGTGGCCAAGTCCGGGCTGGCGCTCAAGGCTGGGCTCATGCAGCGCGCCGCCGAGGTCCAGAATGCTCAAGCTGCCCTGCGCGCCGCAGACGCCCAGCGTCTCTACGCCCAGGCCCAGCTTCAGCAGGCGGAGGCGTCCGTCGCCGCGGCGACTGGGCTGCAGCGCCTTTCCCTGGTGCAGAGCGAGCTAATTCCCAAGCAGGCAGCGCTCAAGGCCTCTACCGACGCCTTGGCCATCGCCCAGGCCAACCTCACGCGCGCCGCGACCGGTGGCCTGCTGGGTGCGCTGGGCGGCCCGCTTGGGCTGGCGCTGATGGCCGGTACTGCCGCAGCGAGCTTTCTGCTGCTGAGCGACAACACCGACAAGGCGGGCGTCAGCCTCGAGGAACTCAAGCGGCCTCTATCCGAGGTTCGCGAGGAGTTCCAGAAGCTGAATCGTGACCAGCGCGAAGCGGCCCTGGTCAAGTGGCAGCAGGAACAGGTCACGGCGGTCGAAAGCGTCAAGGATGCCTACGGCGACCTGTCCCGCTCGATCCGCTCGGCTACAGTCACCGCCCCGGTGCGCGACTCAGGCGGCCAGTACACGAAGCAGCTTGCCGAGTATGAGCAGGTCATCGCCCGGCTCAAGGAAGCGCGCGCCGCTGGCGGAGACCTGGCGCCCATCCTGCAGGAGGTCGGCGCCCGGCTCCAGCTACCCGCCAGCACGATCCAGAACTGGCTCACCCAGGCTGGTGCCGTCAGCGATGCGGATCAGCGCTCGAGCCAGATCGCTCAGACGCTGCGCACGCTCACCGGTGTAACGAACGAGAACACCACGGCCACGCAACAGAACAACGCTGCCAAGACCGGCATGAGTACGGCCGGTCAGACCTATCTGGAAACGCTGCAGAAGCAGCTGGCCGGCCTGCAGGACAACGGCGATGCCACGAAGATCGCCAACCGGTACATCGCCGAGAATGCTGACCTCACCGAGACGGATCGCCTGGCCATCCTGTCGGCAGCGTCTGCGATCGAGGTGCAGAAGAAGGCGAACAAGGACGCCACCACCAGCAGCAAGACGCGCACCAAGGCGCTCAACGATGAGATCAAGGCGCTCGACGCCATCATCGACCGGGCACTGCCTGAGAAGAAGCGGCTCGAAGACCTGGCCGAAGGCGTCCAGGGCCTGCGAAAGGCCCAGGCTGCTGGAAAGATCACGGCCGCCGAACTGGAGCAGGGCATCCAGAACCTGAACCGGGCCTATGCTCAGCCCGCCCTGCAAAAGCAGGCGGCCGAGGAAAAGGCACTGGCCGAGGCCCGACGCAACAGCGCCGAGGCCTACCGCAAGGCAATGGAGGTGGTGCTGCAGACCCGCCAGGATGCCATCGATGCCGACGTGACCGGTGTGGGCATGGGTGACCAGGAGCGCGAGCAGGCCGAGCGCCTGAATGGGGTTCGCCAGAAGTATGCCGAGGCCCGCCGTCAGCTGGAGGAGCAGCAGGAAGACAGCTCTCGCCGGCTCAGCGAGGAGACCTACCAGCAGCGTCTGGCCGATCTTGCCGACTACCAAGTGCGCGAGCTGCAGATGGAGGTCGACGGATTCGAAGCGCGCCTCCAGGCCCAGAGCGACTACCGCAACGGCGCCAAGCGTGCCTGGGCGAACATCCAAGCCGATGCCGCCAACGTCGCTGGCGCCACAGACGACATGCTGACCACCGGGTTCAACTCGGCTCGGGATGCGGTCGCCGAGTTCGCGCTGACCGGGAAGGCCAACTTCAAGAGCTTCACCGTCAGCGTGCTCTCGGACATGGCCAGGATCGCCAGCCAGCAGGCGGCCAGCTCGTTGTTGAGTGGTGTGGTGAAAATGGGCATCTCCATGGCCAGCACCTATTTTGGCGGTGGCATTGGCAATGGCATGGAAGCAGGCTCGGCGGGCGCGATCTCGTCAAACCTGGGCGCCTCCCAGGCCGGCTACTCCAGTGCCTACTTCCAGGCACTGGGCGGCGCTTGGTCCGAAGGCGTGCAGATGTTCGCCAAGGGCGGCGCGTTCACCAACAGCGTGCTCAACACACCGACGGCCTTCGGCATGGCAGGCGGCGGCCTGGGCGTTATGGGTGAGGCCGGCCCCGAGGCGATCATGCCTCTGGCGCGCGGCCCGGACGGATCCTTGGGCGTGCAGATGGTAGGCGGTGGGGGAGGCGGCGGGAGCACGGTCGTGCAGGTCAGCGCACCAACCTACCTCACCGTCGAGGACCGCAGCAACGAAGGGATGCACCTGGACGAAACGGCGCTGCAACAGAGCATGCAGTCGCAGATGCAGAGCGTTGCCGAGCGTGCCGTCGCTGACTCCTGGCGGCCGGGCGGCACCAGTTACCGTAATAGCATTGGGAGGCGCTGATGGCGATCCAGACATTCAAGTGGGCGCCAGATGACTCGGCGACCTGTGACAGCACGATGCGCACCCGCAAGTCGCAGTTTGGCGACGGCTACACCCAGGTCAGTGGCGACGGCCTGAACGTCGAGGAGGACAGCTGGGATCTGTCATTCGGCGGCCTGGCCGAGGAGATCAAGCCCATCCAAGACTTCATCCGGGCGCACGGTGGCATCCGGGCTTTCCTCTGGACACCACCTGGGGGTGAGCTGGGCCTGTACCGCTGCGAGAAGCACCGCAAGCAGGCGCAGCCCGGCCAGGTCTTCCAGTTGACCGCGACTTTCGACAGGGCCTATCACCCATGAGCTTGATCAGTCAGTTTCAAAAGCTTGAGCCTGGCGCCGAGATCATCCTGCTGGAGCTGGATGGTTCTGACTTCGGCGCCGATGTCCTTCGCTTCCACGGCCACGCCATACCACACACCGCCCAGGAGCTGGCCGCCGCCGGGGCGAACGCTGACAAGCTGCCGGCCAAGTCCCTCTGGTGGCAGGGCAAGGAGTACGGCGCCTGGCCGCTTGAGCTCAAGGGCATCGAGGCGAACTCCGATGGATCGGCAGTACGGCCGACCCTGACCGTGGGCAACGTCAACGGGAGGGTGACGGCCCTGTGCCTGGCATTCGATGACCTGCTCGAATTCAAGCTGACCATGCACCACACGCTGGCGCAGTACCTGGATGCGGCCAACTTTCCAGATGGCAATCCCACGGCCGACCCGAACGAGGAGGCGGTGGAGATCTGGTACATCGACCAGAAGGTGTCTGAGAACGGCACCGCGGTTGGCTGGGAGCTTGCCAGCCCTGGGGACGTCGGGGGTGAAACGATCGGCCGGCAGATGACCCAGCTCTGCCACTGGGCCATGACCAACGGCTACCGAGGGCCTAACTGCGGGTACACCGGCCCCTACTACGATATGGACGGCAAGCCCACGACGGACCCTGCCAAGGACCAGTGCAACGGCTGTCTCGACTCCGGGTGCACGGTGCGGTTTGGCCGAGGAAATCCGGTCCCCTTCGGCGGCTTTCCAGCCGTCTCCTTGATCGCGCGGAGTTGACCATGCACAAGCACATCCTGGTTGCCGTGCAAGCACATGCTGCAGCCGAATACCCGCGCGAGGCCTGCGGTCTGATCGTGGCGGCGGGGAAGGCCCATCGTTACATCGCCTGCGAGAACACCGCAGCTGAGCCAGGCGAGGAGTTTCGTATCTCGCCCGAGCAGTATGCCGACGCCGAAGACCAGGGCCAGGTGATCGGCATCGTGCACTCCCATCCCGACGCGACCAGCAGGCCATCCGCCCGCGACCTGGCGATGTGCGAAGCGACGGCGCTGCCCTGGCACATCCTGTCGTGGCCCGAGGGCGACTTGCGCACCATCGTTCCCACGGGCAACACCCCGTTGCTGGCCCGGCCGTTCGTGCACGGCGCCTGGGACTGCTGGCAGGCCTGCGCGGACTGGTACCAACGCGAGTGGGGCCTGGAGTTTCCAGCCTATGCCCGCGAGGAAGGGTGGTGGGAAAAGGCCGATGGGCCAAGCCTCTACGAGGAGGCCTACGAGGCGGCAGGGTTCTACCGGGTCGACCAGCCTGCGCGTGGCGACATGATCGTCATGGCCGTGGGTCGGACGGCGCACCCGAACCATGCCGGGATCTACCTGGGCGACGACCCACGTTTGCCTGGCGAGGAGTCTGCTGTGTTCGGTACCGGCCCCTTCATGTTACATCACCTGCTGGGGCGGCCGTCAGAGGTGATCGTGTTCGGCGGCCCCTGGCTCGAGCGTACGCGGCTGGTTCTGCGTCATCGGGCCGCAGCATGAATCTGCTCGGCCTCCGAAGCGATGACGAGCCGGCTCAACCATAACCGTACCTAGCGGGGTTTTGCTGTGGATCCCCTAAAGTGATGGCCTTGTGATATTTTTGCCTTTCTTCAAAGGAGTTGTAAGATGCGAAAAATCTTTGGTCTGGTGGCTATCGCTGTTTCTGTAGCGGGCTGCGCTACCTCTTCGATTGATTACCGTCCCCCAAGCGGGACATCCATTGTGAACACAAAAAAGGTTTCCAAGGATTTTGATAAGGCCTGGGATGACCTGGTCAGACAGCTGAGTTCTGATTTTTTCGTAATCAACAACATTGACAAAAGCTCACGTCTTATCAATGTTAGCTTTTCTTCGTCCCGCCCTTCCGAATACATCGACTGCGGCTCAACTACTCGAAAATTCACTAATGCTCGAGGCGAGCAGGTGTATAATTACCTGCCGGCAGACTCATCGCAGTTTGCTGTTGTAAACAAGCAGCATGTTGCATTTAATGCGGTTCGTACTACTAAGCTTGAAGGGCGAGTCAACGTCTACGTTGCTCCTAATGGTGGCGCTACTGATATTTCGGTCAACACAAAATATGTGTTTACAGTTGATTTCAACGCGGTCGGCTTTGATGGGAGTCCTGGCGGTACCCAGAAAGCAATATTTGATTTCTCAACCAAGAGCCCTCATTCTTCTCCCGAGCTTACCTGCTTTGCAAAGGGGACTCTGGAGTCAAAGATTTTAGACATGGTTGAATAAGAGTTATCGCATGTTATTCGAGGAAAGAATTAGATGCGAATTCTAATTGGAGCAATGGGATTGTCACTGTTGGTTGGGTGCGCAAGCGTTGCCGATACCCGAAGCAATCCGCCAATTTTGACACTGACCTCACAGAAGCCCGCCAAAGACTTAGCGGAGTGCATCCGCGACTCTTGGCAGAATACCAAGGTTTTAGGCGCAAGCCTCGGCGGTATCTTGCAGGCTTCGGGGAATCTTTACTCGGTTCTCGCCCCAGATGCGCAGGCTCCTCTGCACCTAGTAGATGTCGAGTCTAGCAATAGCGGCTCTAAAATTTCCTACCATTTTTATCGTACTTGGCAGTCTCCGCTCGGTCGCGTTACTGACGCTGTAAGAGCGTGCGCCCAATAAGTGATGCATTAAGTCAAGCCACCTTCGGGTGGCTTTTTTATTTCTGGAGGAAATTAATGGTTGCTTTAGCGATCGAATACCAACCTCTCACCACGGTTCTACTATATGGAAAGCTGCGCAAGTTCGGCCGCTCTTTCAAACTAGCAGTACGTTCGCCGGCAGAGGCGCTCAAGGCGCTGTGTATCCAAATACCGGGCTTCGAGCAGTTTGTGGCTAACGCACAGTTCGAAGGTCTTGAGTTTGCGATATTTCGTGGTGCGAAAAATCTTGAGGAGAAAGAGCTCGGCTTCGGTGGTACGGGAGATATCCGTATTGCACCTGTAATTACCGGTAGCAAGCGGGGAGGAATGCTACAGACGGTCATTGGTATTGCAATTGTCGCACTGGCTTGGTGGAACCCTCTAGGGTGGTCTGCGGCTACTGCTCTTGCTGTAGGCATGGGAGGTGGTTCGATGGCTGTGGGCGGCGTCATCCAGATGCTCAGCCCCCAAGCTAAAGGTCTTTCCCAGAGCGCCGCCCCTGAAAACCTGCCTTCGTATGCGTTTGGTGGCGCCAAAAACACCACTGCCAGCGGTAACCCAGTCCCGATATGCATCGGTGATCGCCGCTGGGGAGGCGCCATTATTTCCGCCTCGATCGAAGCGCAAGATAAGGCCTGAGGCCGAACCAGCAAACCAGCCGCCTCCGAGCGGTTTTTTCTGCCCGGAGGAAAGTATGGGCGAAGTACCTCACCTGGAAATTACCGGCGCCAAGGGCGGCGAAAGCAAACCCAAGTCACCCGTCGAGGCGCCCGACAGCTTGCAGTCCACCAACATCGCGAAACTCCTGCTGGCAGTGGGTGAGGGTGAATTCGAAGGCAAGCCAACGGACCGTGATATCTACCTGGACAACACGCCGATCATGGACGCCAGCGGCAACGTGAACTTCCCAGGGGTGAAGTGGGAATGGCGAAGCGGCTCGGTTGAGCAGGGTTATATTCAGGGCATCCCGGCCGTGGAGAACGAGAATTCTGTGGGCGTCGAGCTGCGAAGCGACAGCCCATTCACCCGTGCCTTGAGTGACACCAAGTTGTCCGCTGTACGGGTGCGGCTGTCTTGGCCGCGTCTGCTCAGCCAGGACAGCAACGGCAACACCAACGGCTATCGCATCGAGTACGCCATCGACATCGCCACCGATGGTGGGGCTTATGTTGAGGCTCACCGAGGCGCGGTGGATGGCAAAAGCGCCAACGGCTATCAGCGCTCCATCCGGGTGAATTTGCCCGCGTCTACCTCAGGCTGGATGATGCGTGTTCGTCGCATCACGCCCAACGCCAACAAGGGCGCGATCGCCGACACCATGACAGTGGCTGGCTATACCGAGATCATCGACGAGAAGCTCTGCTACCCCAACACCGCGTTGCTCTACGTCGAGTTCGATGCGCAGCAGTTCCAGAACATCCCTGCCGTGACGGTCAAGTGCAAGGCCAAGCGTTGGCCGGTACCCAGCAACTATGACCCCATCGCCCGAACCTACACTGGCATCTGGGACGGGACGTTCAAGCAGGCCTGGACCAACAACCCAGCCTTCGTCACCTACGGTCTGTGCGTCGAGGACCGATTCGGTCTGGGCAAGCGCATCAAGCCGTGGATGGTCAACAAGTGGGAGATGTACCGGATCGCGCAGTATTGCGATCAGCTGGTGCCCGATGGCGTGGGCGGCACGGAGCCGCGGTTCCTGTGCGACATGAACCTGCAGGGCCGTTCCGAGGCCTGGGTGCTGTTGCGCGACCTGTCGGCCATCTACCGGGGCATGGTGTATTGGGCACACGGCGCGCTGTTCATGCAGGCGGACATGCCGCGCTCCCAGGACATCGACTACGTCTTCACCCGCTCTAACGTGGTGGGCGGTGACTTCCTGTACGGCGGTGCTGAGCGCAGCTCGCACTACAGCCGTGCGCTGGTCAGCTACGACAACCCAGCCAACAACTACGAAACCGACGTCATCCCAGCCACAGACGTCAGCCTGCAGCGTCGATTCCGCGACCGGCCGATCGAGATCTCTGCGATCGGCTGCACGCGTGCCAGCGAGGCGCAGCGCCGCGGCAAGTGGGCGCTGCTGAGCAACAGCCAGGATCGCACTGTCACGTTCAGGACTGGCATGGAGGGGCGTATCCCGTTGCCAGGCTACGTGATCCCTGTGGCCGATGAGCTTGTAGCAGGGCGCCCAAACGGCGGGCGGATCTCCGCCGTTGCTGGATTGGTCATCACGCTGGACCGTGACACGCCGATCAAGGCCGGCGATCGGCTGATCGTGAACCTGCCCAACGGCACCGCCCAGGCGCGCACAGTGAGATCGGTTAGCGGCCGAGCCGTCACCGTGATCACGGCCTACTCGACCCAGCCCGAAGCTCAACTGCAATGGGCGATCGACTACCAGGACCTGGCCGTCCAGCTCTTCCGTGTGCTGAGGACCACGCGCACCGACAAGGGCCAGTACGAGATCACTGCCCTCGAGTTCAACCCGAGCAAGTTCGCTGCGATCGACACGGGCGCCAAGCTCGACGAGCGCCCGATCAGCGTCATTCCGGTAACCACCGTGCAGCCGCCGGCAAGCGTCACGCTGGCGTCGAGCTACATGATCGACCAGGGCATCGCCGTGAACACCATGACCATTTCGTGGGCGGCTGTTGCCGGCGCGGTGGCCTATGAGGTGGAGTGGCGCAAGGACAATGGCAACTGGGTCCGCCTACAGCGCACCGGCGCCACGTCGATCGACGTGACTGGCATCTACGCTGGCGCCTACCTGGCCCAGGTGCGGGCGGTGAGCGCCTACGACATTTCGTCGACCTGGAAAAGCTCGGGGCTGACGCAGCTCGACGGCAAGAAAGGACTCCCGCCCTCGATCACCAGCCTCACCGCCGAAAGCCTGATCTTTGCCATTGGCCTGAAGTGGGGTTTCCCACAGGGCGCCGAAGACACCCAGCGCACCGAGCTGTGGTACAGCGAAGGCACCGACCTGGCCAAGGCCACCAAGCTGGCCGACTTGGCGTACCCGCAGGACAAGCACACGCTGCAGGGCCTGCGCGCCGGGCAGCGGTTCTACTTCTGGGCACGCTTGGTCGACAAGTCCGGCAACATCGGGCCGTGGTTTCCTAGCGGCACGACGCTGGTCACCGGCCAGGCCAGCGCAGATGCCGGGCCGATCCTGGAGCAGATCAAGGACCAGATCACCGCGAGCGAGCTGGGCAAGGAGCTGACCAGCGAGATCGAGAAAATCAAACTGATCGACGGCAACGGCCCAGGCTCGGTCAACGAGCGCGTCACCACGGCTTCGAATGCCATCAAGGCCGACGTCAGCAAGCAGCTCGTCCAGGTCAACAGCACGATCGACGGCGTGCGCTCGGACCTGCAAGGCCAGGTCACCGCCGTGGACGGCCGGGTGACCACCGCGCGCGACGACCTGCAGAAGCAGATCAGCGAGGTCTCCTCGATCGCCGGCGCGCTGCCGTACAACAAGGCCAAGACCTACGCTCTGGACCAGGCGGTGCTCGGCACCAACGGCAAGCTGTACCAGGCCAAGAAGGCGGTACCGGTCAACGTGGCGCCGCCGAACGCCGACTACTGGGAGGACGTGGGCCAGTCCGTGCGCACCGCCAACGGCACGGCCAGCGCCGTCAGCAAGTTGCAGATGGACGTCTCGACCCTGGGCGACACCGTCACGGCCACGTCGGGCAAGGTCGATGGCTTCCAGGCCAGCATCAACACCGCCAACAGCAACGCCAGCGCCGCCCAGGGCGCCGCGCAGGCTGCGAACGACCTGGCTGGCGGCAAGGGCAAGGTCATCGTCCAGAGCGCAGCGCCAGCGGTCGCAGACCGCCTGCCGCAGAACCTGTGGATCGACACGACCGGCGCCGCCAACACGCCCAAGCGCTGGAATGGTTCGGCCTGGGTCTCGGTCAGCGACAAGGTGGCCACGGACGCGGCAGCAGCAGCCCAGAGCGCCCTGAACCAAGTGGGCAGCAAGGCCGACACCAGCGCAGTCAACTCGCTGAAGCTGACGGTCGACCAGCACGGGCGCGACCTGACTGCCCAGGGCATCACCCTGAGCGGCATGCAGACCGCGATCGACGGCAAGGCCAGCACCACCTCGCTGGACAAGGTCGAGGGCCGTGTCACCACAGCGGAAGGGAAGATCGGGGCAAACGCTGACAGCATCAAACTGCTCAGTGGACGGATCGATGACAAGGCCGATGCGTCGGTCGTGCAACAGATGGGAATCAAGCTGGAGGCGCAGGGCCGGGATGTCACGGCGCAAGGCTCATCGCTCACCAAGATTGAAGCGGCGCTGCCAAGCGCGGGAAGTGAGAACATCCTGTTCAACCCCTCATTCGACATGGTGGCTGAAGGGTCGCCGAATATGCCGGAGGGCTGGCGCTACGGCGTATCCGGTGGCGTGTCGGCGGCGATGTCGCTGGTGCCATCGGCGCTCGACCCGGCCGGTAGGGCCGTGAGGGTTACGTCTTCGGGCATGACCACCTCCAGCTGGACAGACATCGTGCCAGTCAACGAGAAGCGTCCGGCCGTTTCCGAGGACCAGGTCTACACCCTGTCCACCTGGGTACGTGGTACGCCTGGCATCGCTTTTCAGCTGTTCTTGCAGGTGCGTGACTCGGCCAGCGCTGTGATCTACACCGCATCTCAGGCGTTGAACATCCTGTCGGAGAGCTGGCAGCGCATCATCCTGACCACGGCCAAGCTGCCGGCGGGCACCAAGGGCTGCAACGCTATTCTGCGCCTGCGTCCGCCCGCGGATGGCAGCATCGGAGCGGGGTGGTGTGAGTGCGATCGGGCGCAGCTTGAGCTGGGACCGGTGGCCACGGGGTGGCGCGATAACGGCCAGGTCACCGCTGCAGGTGTCCAGGCAAACGCTGCTGCCGTCAATTCGGTGGTCGCCCGAGTGAGCAAGACCGAAGAGGCCATCAAGACCTCGAGCGAGACCATCACCAACCTGCGCACAGACCTGACCACGGTTTCTGGCGATGTCGGCAAGGCCCAGGGAGCGGCCCAGAATGCCTACAACCTGGCCGATGCCAAAGGCAAGGTGATCGTCCAAAGCTCTGCACCCTCGGCGATCAATCAGCAGATCCAGAACCTGTGGATCGACACGACCGGCGGCGCCAACACGCCCAAGCGCTGGACCGGTTCAACCTGGGCAGCCGTGACGGACAAAGCGGCAACTGACGCAGCTACGGCAGCGGCAAGGGCGTTGGATGAGGTCGCGAAGAAGGCCGATGCCGAGGCCCTGACCAAGCTCGGTGGAACAGTTGAGCAGCAGGGCAGGGACATCAAGGCCAACAGCCAGTCGCTGACCAGCCTGAACGCTTCGATCGCAGACGTTGGCGGCGAAAACCTGCTCTACAACCCGTCGTTCGAGATCCCCATGGCACAGGATGTCAGCCGGCCCGATGGGTGGGCTGTTGGCGGGCCTGCCGGGGTTACACAGAGACGTTCACTCGTGCCTTCGACGCTGGATCCGACAGGACAGGCCATTCGCGTGGAAGTCTCGGGCATGACCTCGGCATCGCAGTACATGGATGTTGTGCCCAATGCCGAGAAACGCCCTGGTGTATCAGAGGGGCAGGTCTACACCCTGTCCACCTGGGTACGCGGTACGCCCGGCATCGCATTCCAGCTGTTCTTGCAGGTGCGCAACCAAGGCGGGGCCGTTATCTATACGGCCTCTCAGGCGCTGAACACTTTGTCGGAGGCATGGCAGCGCATCACCCTGACCACGACCAAGCTGCCAACGGGATCGGTCAACGTGGGCGCCATCCTGCGAGTGAGGCCTCCTGCCGACAACAGCATCGGCGCTGGTTGGATGGAGTGCGACCGTGCGCAGCTCGAGCTGGGTGCAGCTGCAACAGGCTGGCGCGATAACGGCAAGGTCAATTCGTCCGAGACAGCGGCCAACGCCAAGGCAACGACGCTGCTCACAGGGCGCGTAAGCAAGTCGGAGCAGCTGCTCGAAAGCGCCAGCGGCGATATCACACAGCTCAAGAACACCCTCGGCTCGGGCAGTTTCGTTGCCGGGAGAGCATGGGAGCTGCTCAACGATAACCTGGGCTGGTACGCCACAGCATCGGGCGTCAACCTGACACCAGGCCCGCTCTTTTCGACGATGCGGGGAGGCAATAGCAACCTGCAGGTGGTCATCAGCCCTGAGAAATTCTCCGGCGCAGAGAACCCGATCGTCAGGCTGCGGATGCGTCGCAGGAACACAACGCGCGTGGGCTGCCGTCTGTACTGGGCGAACGAAGATGGTGGGCTGGCCGAAACACGCGTGATGCCTTTTGACGTCGATGTGAGCAAAAGCGACTGGCAGGAAATCGAGATTGATCTGTCAGGCGAGTCGGCCTGGGTAGGCAAGACTGGCATTTACGCGCTGCGCTTGGACATGACGACCACCAGCGACACCAAGGCTGAAGTCGACATCGCCTATGTCGCAGCCGGCCGGAAGTCTGTAGCTGCATCCTCCCAGGTCGTGGCATTGCTTGGCTCTGTCGTTTCGCAGCACGGAAGGGACATCGAAAGCACGGGCCGGCAGACCGTGGAGCTGCAAAACAACCTGACCACCACCGATGGCAACGTCACGAAGGCACAGACTGCCGCAGATGCTGCCAGCAAACTCGCTGGCGGCAAGGGCAAGGTCATCGTCCAGAGCGCCGCGCCTGGGGCAGACGATCGCCTGCCGCAGAATCTGTGGATCGACATCACCGGCGGGGCCAACACACCCAAGCGGTGGACTGGCTCGACGTGGGCAGCTGTGACAGACAAGGTCGCGCTTGACGCAGCCGCAGCTGCACAGAACGCCCTGAACCAGCTCGGTAGCAAGGCAGACGCCAAGGCGCTCAGCGATCTCACAACGCGGGTCAAGGACACGGAGGACGGACTCTCAACCCAGGCCAGCCAGATGACGGTGCTGAGCGCGTCAATTGGCAGTGCGCAGCCATTCGTGGCCGGGTATTCCTGGGAAATGACCGGTTCGAATCGAGAGTGGTCTGCCACCGCCAGCGGCGTGACCATGGTGCCCGGCCCTCTGTTCTCGACTGTGTCGGGCTACAGCAACATCCAGGCCACCAGCAGCTTCGGGAAGATCTCAGGAACGGAAAACCCCTACCTGCGAATCAGGCTGCGCCGGCGCAACACCGGCAGGGCTTCTGCCGCCATGTACTGGGCGAACGAAGACGGTGGCTTGGGTGAGGCGCGCCGCTTCAACTGGAAGATCGACCTGACCACCACGGATTGGCAGGACATCGAGCTAGACCTGTCCGGACATGCTGGCTGGAACGGCAAGACCGGGATCTGGGCCATCCGCCTGGACATGATGAACAGCAACGACTCGAACCCGCAGGTCGACATCGCATACATCGCGGTCGGGCGGCGCTCGGCAGCGGCTTCGGCCCAGGCGGTATCCCTGATGGAAGCCACGGTGACTCAGCAGGGGAAGGATCTGTCGCTGGCAGTGGGGGACGTCACCTCGCTGAAAGGCGAGATCGGGAAAACGAACGGCAACGTTACTGAGGAAGCGAGGCTGCGCATCGAGGCCGACTCGGCCTTGAGTGAGCGGATCACCACTGCTCAGACGAAAGCGAATAATGCTGCGGCGGCAGTGCAAAGCGAGATGCAGGCTCGGGTCAACGCTGACGGGGCTTTATCCAGACGAATTGATACAGCCCAGGCAACTGCGGGTGATGCTAGTGCGGCCGTCCAGCAGGTATCCAAAGCCCAAGCTAATATGGCTGGCTCGCTCAGCGCGCAGTACACCATGCGCGTGCAGGTCAACAACCAGTATGGCGCCCATCACTGGGCGGGGTTTGGAGTGGGGGTCACTGAGACAGGGGGTATTGTTCAGTCAGCATTCGTTGTCTACTCCGACCAATTCATATTGCTGAACTCGAATGGAGGCGGTCTTGCCGCGCCATTTGCTGTAGTTGGAGGGCAGACATTCATCGCCGACGGCTTTATCCGAAACGCCAGCATCACCAACGCCAAGATCGCCGACGCCAGTATCAACAGTGCCAAAATCGCAGATGCTTCGATCTCTGCTGCCAAGATCGGCGTAGCTGAAATTGACACGCTGCGTATTCGAGGCAATGCAGTAACTGTGCCCGTCAGCTACAGCGTCCAAGGACAAGTACGGGGCGCCGGCCGATTCCAGTGGATGGACATCATCAACATATCGGTGCCGATGGACGAGGCCGGATATGTGTTCATCATGTTCAACTGTGGCCAGTATTACACCGACGGGGCAAGGGCTTCTGGCTTCACTCTAAGTATCAATGGCGTGCAGTTGATGGGTAATGGTGGACAGCCCGCAACTCCAGCTCCTGTGGTATCTGGGTCTATCGCGGTGGGGCCAGGAGTTCACAACATCAAAGTCACTTGGTACGGGGATGACGCATCAGTGTTTTTGGATAGCCGAAATATTTTCGTAATGGGGACAAAACGATGAGTGCACCTTCCACTTACATCACCTACACCAAGAGCGGCGAGATCACGAGCGTCCTCAGCTGTCACCACTCAATGGCCGAGGCCATTATCAGGGCCAACACCGAGTTGCCTTACGTGCAAATCGTGGCCCCGGTCAGCCCGGAAGCATACTACGCCCCCGACGGAGTTCTCACCGCCCGCCCGGCAAGTACGGCCCACCTGGTGGGCAACGTGCTCAAGGGTGTACCCGCTGGGGCCGCTGTAGTCATTGAAGGGCAGGAGTACACCGCGGACGGCACCGATATCGTGCTCGAGTTCGAGCACCCAGGTACCTACGCCATCAAGGTCGACGCATTCCCACAGAAAACCTGGGAGGGAGAGTTCATTGAAGATCAGACATAGCAGCTGTCATCGGCAGCGGCGCCGGGAGGAATACCCTCCTGTCGAGGAGCAGCTGGACATGCTCTGGCATGCGATGGATCAAGGAGAGATCCCCAAAGCAGAGCCGTTCTACACGACCCTGCAGCAGGTCAAGCAGCAATACCCGAAGAACTGAACGCAACAACCACCTACGCCCGCTCTTGCGGGTTTATTTTTGTCTGGAGAAAACCCAATGCCTTATATCGCCATCAACGTCAGCAACGGCTACGACGTCACCAACTCGGTCCGCTACGCTACTCAGGAGGAAGCTGACGCCCGCGCCCGCGAGATCCTGACCCAGTCCCCTGGCGCCCAGGTCTACACCGCCCAGGTGCTGAAGGAGTACACGGCCAAGGTGTCGATCACGGCCAAGGAGCCGGCAGAACCCGTTCCGGATTCTGAAGCACCTGCTGCCTAATAATTCTCAAATCGCTTCCTTGTGCGGTGGCATATTGCTACATTGCGCCCCGCAAATTCTCAAGGATCGAAGTCCACATGAAGCAAATGCTTTTCCTGGCGATCATCGCCGCAAGCAGTACTTTGACTGGCTGCGTTGTTCAAAGCACCTACAGCAAGACGATTGCTGTCACCAAGGACGCTGATGGCAAGGTCTTACAGACGGTCGAAACCGAGACAGTTGTACAGCCTGCCCAAGGCTATCCGATGCGCTTGCAGATGATTAAAGGCATTCAGCCCAACTGAGCTTACTTGCATGAATAGAGCCCGCCCCGCGCGGGCTTTTTTTCGTCTGGAGAAAACCCATGACCGCACGCGGTGTACGCAACAACAACCCCGGCAACATCGACTTCAACCCCCGCAACGCCTGGGTCGGCCAGCTGGGCCTGGAGGAGGGCGTGGCCAAGCCGCGCTTCGCCCGGTTCGACTCCCCCGAGAACGGCATTCGCGCCCTGGGCAAGCTGCTGATCAACTACCGGGGCAAGGACGGCATGCCCGGTGTCGGCGGCAAGGGCATCGACACCGTGCTCGAGACCATCAACCGCTGGGCGCCGAGCACCGAGAACGATACCCAGGCCTACGCGCGAGCGGTGTCCACCCGGATCGGCGTGCACCCTACGGCGCCGATCGAGATCAAGAACCCGGCCACACTGCGCGGGATGGTGGTCGGCATCATCGTCCATGAGAACGGCGGCAACCCGTACTCGGCGGCGGTGATCGACGAAGGCGTTCGGCGGGCGCTGGCATGACCTGGCCGATGCGGCTGGGCCTGCTGGCCCTGGTGCTGGCGTCGTACTGGGGCGCCTACCAGCACGGCCGGGCGGTGGAGCGCAGCCAGGCCCTGGCCGCATCGGCGGAGCGCGACAGCGGCGACCGGCTGGCCGAGGCCCTGGGCCAGCGCGATGCCCGCGAGGAAGAACAACGACGCGCCCAGGCGCAGGAGGAGACGAGAGCCTATGCACACGAACAACACCAGGTGGCTGACGCTGGCGCTGCTGGCGCCGATGCTGCTGGCCAGCGGCTGCAGCACGCCGCCGCCCAGCTCGCCGCCACCGTCAGTTGCCCCGGCGCGGATCCCGCCGCTGTCGCCCGAGGCCAGGCAGCCACCCGCGCCGCCATGGTGCTCTCCGACCTGCTCGCACGGGCTGATGCTCGAGCGGGAGAGCTGGCGAAAGCGTATGACGGGGCCAGAATAGCTGGAGAGCAGTGTCAGCATGAATATCAGTTGCTATTTTCGCCGGTAAAAACCTATGATGCAAAATATAGGTTGCCTTAATGAATTGCATTTGGTTTGATGAACTTATTAACTTCTAAAAATAGGGTGGATCCTGCTTAAGATTAAATTTCAAGTTTGACTGGGGTCGGCGGGCAAGGCTTTTATTTTGACTTCTAGTATATGGTGGCAGTGCAATGAATATGCATCTTTATGGTTCGTTTGTTTTTGCAAGTCTTATAGTGCTTATGATTCCAGGTCCTAGCTTTGCTTATGCTATTGCTGTGGGGGTTCGCAACTCTCGTCGTGTGATACTGTACAATGCACTTGGAATGGCGCTTGGGGGATGTGCAATCACCTTGGCGCTTGCATTCGGAGTGGCACAGATCTTTGCTAGTTATCCTATTGCATTCGTTGCTTTAAAGGTGGTTGGGTGCGCCTATCTTTTTGTGCTCGGTGTTCGCACCTTTTTCATTAAGCCGCAATCTAACGTATTAGCTCAGTCAGAAGCTTCGTCAAATCCTATTTTGCAAGGGTTTGTGATTGAAACTGCAAATCCGAAAGCTATTCTTTTTTATATTTCGCTTATTCCTCAGTTTGCTGACCCTCAACTTGGGCATATGCAGCTTCAGCTATTTGTTCTTGGGGTAACCTTTGTCGCTTTACAGGTTGCGTGGGATATAGCACTTATGCTCGGGGTGCACAAGCTTGGCGCTAGCGTAACAAGCTTCACGTCTATGAGGTCTCAGCGAATAATCAATCGAATTAGCGGGGCTACATTTGTTTCTCTGGGTTTGATATTGCTGGCTCAGGAGCGGACTGCTAGGTAGGCTGCTATGATGTTTAAGTCTCAAACTTCCATCGTAGGCTTTGACTAGCATGAAGAAGTCGTTTAATGGCTTGGTGCTGGCCGGTGAGAGTCTGATCCACTGTGCGCTCACCGCCACCCGAGAGGTCAGAGCAGCTGAAGCGGTCGGCGCCTCGCCTGAAGAAGTCGCTCGCCTTCAGCTGTTAGCAGACTCAGCCTATGAGGCAGCGATCGGCTACCAATGCCATGCGGCCGGGATGAGTGATATAACAATCCACTGACGGAGCAGGATCATGGGAGCAAGCAACCAGGTTATGCCAGACCACCCGCTGTACCTCCAGGCTAGGGACGCCCATCGGGACTATCTGGAGGCGAAGGAGCGCGGCGACCCCACAGCAACGGTCGATCGACTGCGCCTGATCTACGAGGCCCAGATGAAGGCCGCGACCGACTACCACCTGCACGGTGGCACAGCCACGTTTCCTGTGCAGTGATGCCAGATAGCGTGCACCCGCCGGTCGGTGATTGCCCGGCATCAGCGCCAGCCAGTGCGATACTGTTTTTCCATACAGTGCCCACCATGAAACTGCTCACGAAGCTGCCGTATCCAAAGGACTGGATTGCCGAACTGGGCGACCGCGTCGAGCTGATCAACGATCCAGACGCGCGCGCCGCTGCGCTTCGGGATCTGGCCTATGCCTGCTACAGAGGGCGCGAGGTGACCTCTGATCAGATTTCCGACATGCTCGAGCTGGTCGACGCGGCTCGGTGGTGGGCACTCAACGAGCAGGAGGAGGCCTGGGCGCTGGGCATGTTCGACTATTACCCGCCCGGCTCGGTGTCTTAAGCGCGGCCTGCCTGGCCACCAACCGCCACCGGTGTGATTCATGCCGGCGCAGTACCTACAACCTTCACGAACCAACCTTCGAGCATCAGGAGCGCCAACGGGTAGGGTCACAGCCAATCAGGACTGACATGACCAATCCAATCGTTCCCTGGATGGGCGGCAAGCGCCGCCTGGCCGACAGGCTCATCCCCCTTTTCCCTCCCCATGAGTGCTACGTCGAGGCTTTCGCCGGCGGCGCCGCGCTCTTCTTCATGCGGCCGCAACCGGCGCCGGTCGAGGTGCTCAACGACCTCAACGGCGACCTGGTGACGCTCTACCGCGTCGTCCAGAACCACCTCGAGGAGTTCATCCGCCAGTTCAAGTGGGCGCTCAGCTCCCGGCAAATCTTCGAGTGGCAGAAGATGACCCGGCCCGAGACGCTTACGGACATCCAGCGCGCCGCGCGCTTCTTCTACCTCCAGCAGCACGCCTTCGGCAGCAAGGCCACCGGGCAGACGTTCGGTACCGCGACCACAGCGCCTGCGATCAACCTGCTGCGCATCGAGGAGAATCTGTCGGCAGCCTGGCAGCGGCTCGCCGGTACCTACGTTGAGCGCCTGCCCTGGCTCGACTGCGCCGAGCGTTACGACCGGCCGCGCACGTTCTTCTACATGGATCCGCCATACTGGCAGACGGAGGGGTATGGGGTCGACTTCCCATTCGAGCAGTACGAGCAGATGGCCGACTTCATGCGCCGGTGCAAGGGCAAGGTCATGGTCAGCATCAACGATCATCCGGACATTTGGCGCGTGTTCGAGGGCTTCCACATGGAGCGCCTCACCATCCGCTACTCGACGACCAACCAGCGCGTGGAAAAGGCCGAGGTTACGGGCGAACTGGTGATCACCAGCTGGGAGCCATCAGCACTGGGCCAGCTGTTCTGAAGAAAAAACGAGGGAGGGTTAGGGTCGGCAGAACGCAGTAGAAGCTGTCTAATACTATCTTCTGAAACTACGCATCTGCTGGGCGAAAATCGGCAAAAATCGAGGTTAAGTATTAGACAGTTTGGGGGGTAAGGCCGCGTAACTCGCGGCCTGTAGACGATGCCTTCTGCTACTGCTGCAGTGCCATGGTGCGCGTGGAAAAGAGCTGAGCCATTTCCAAGGCGAAACTTCCGACGCTTGCGGTGCGCGGTTTGCTAACTTTCTATTTTGCTCCTGTTTTGGAATCGGTTTTGACTTTGAATGATTTATACATGAACTTCGCAATCGTCCAGGTTGAAGTCTGTGACTTAAAGATTCGATGCTCATGGTTGTGAATGCTATGTCTCTTTCGAGACTACACTCTTCGCTTTATCTAGAATCCCGCCTATAGACTCGAAAATTTGTGCCATATGATTCACATCTGCAGTTTTTAAATTAGTCAGTTCTGGCCAGCGAGCTTCTTTCTCAAGAACGGCAAGCATCATGGTCCGTGCTTCAGTCAAGGCCTCTGTGCCTTCAGGCGAGAACTGATTCAGTGCGTGATATGATAATAAGTATCTGTCATATACGGACTTAACTTTCATGAACTGCATTGAAGAGTCGTTAAAATTCCTATACTGCTTAAGAAACCAGGCTGCTAAAAATTCCACTACCAGAAAGGTAAAGGAGCAAGAAGCAATTCCAAATATCAATGCTTGGTCAACACCCCGAAACTGTGCGACAACTTGCCAGACAAAAATTGATGCGACGTAAAAGTAAATGCCCCTGCGCAAATACATAGTTCCGGTGTCAAGTAAGTTTGATGCCTTCTTGTCTGAAATATTAATGTGATTTTCTAATGAGTCAATTACTCCATAAATGTGATTCTCTAAAGGATTTCTTTCGTCAGCCTTGGAGTCTTCATTTGGAAAATCTTTCGCAGTATTCTGAGTTTTGGGATGTTCATTTTGTCGAGTTGACTCGTTCTCTTTTTGTTTTTTAGCACCGATCTCATGCAGTTCACGATTTTCTTTTTTAAGCTCTAGGATCTGCTTTTGTAGTGCATGAAATCGCGGATCAATTTTCTGAAGGTACTCACGCTCGTAGTCGATATCTATGAACTTTTTAGTTCGATCCTTAGCTGGGTTTACGTATTGGGCAAGCTTTTTAGTGATAAACAAAGTTGAAAGTAAGGCTACGGCAATGCTTGCGGCTACTCTGGAAATGTCTAGCGCTGTAACTTTGCTGGCAGCCTCCAAAGTAATCTCATAGAGTAAGCCTGACGGTGTAAAGATTAGTATTGCACAAAGCGCTATGGCAAAAATACTAATAAAAAATATCTCAATAGAGGAAGGTTTTTTAGGGCCCGGTTCAACCCACTCTAAAAGCGGAGAGTTTCCTGCTCGTTTGAAAGCGCCGGGGTCAGGCTCTTTTCCTGAGCTCCTGAATTCCCTGCTTCGCAAATACTCATCAGCTCTCATTTTCAGTCTATCCCTCAACAGATTAAATCTTAGTCCAAGTTATAATTCATGTTAATCTAAAAACGTATACGTCATGATGTATGCTCGGTCGATGTATATTACATCAAGAAAGCCAGAATCGTAACTGGGTATTTCCACCGTGGAATTGCACGATGATCGGGCTAATTTGAAAAGGGCGTCCCTTCACGCACAGCAGCCTTGTGCATCAAACGACCGTCCAAACCCAAAAGTCAGCTGGATCAGACCGTGATCAAAAACGCTATTCGAGCGAGATTATCGTTGGCTGCGAAAAGATATTACAAGTGGAGTGCCGCGTGCGCCGTCATGGGAGCTGGGCATTGTGGTCTCTTTGGAACGAACCTCGTCAAGAAATTCGGTGGCAGAAGATGACCAGGCCCGAGACGCTCACGGACATCCAGCGCGCAGCGCGCTTCTTCTACCTCCAGCAGCACGCCTTCGGCAGCAAGGCCACCGGGCAGACGTTCGGTACCGCGACCACAGCGCCTGCGATCAACCTGCTGCGCATCGAGGAGAATCTGTCGGCAGCCTGGCAGCGGCTCGCCGGTACCTACGTTGAGCGCCTGCCCTGGCTCGACTGCGCCGAGCGTTACGACCGGCCGCGCACGTTCTTCTACATGGATCCGCCATACTGGCAGACGGAGGGGTATGGGGTCGACTTCCCATTCGAGCAGTACGAGCAGATGGCCGACTTCATGCGCCGGTGCAAGGGCAAGGTCATGGTCAGCATCAACGATCATCCGGACATTTGGCGCGTGTTCGAGGGCTTCCACATGGAGCGCCTCACCATCCGCCACCCGACCACCAACCAGGGCGTGGACAAAGCTGAGGTAACGGGCGAACTAGTGATCACCAGCTGGGAGTCGTCATCACTAGGTCAACTGTTCTGAAGAAAAAAAGGGGAGTTAGGGTCGGCAGAAAGCCGTGAGGAGGGGGTTTTGTTATGCCGAATCGGCATGAAGCTAGCATTCCCGCCGATTGGTCGAATGAGGAGCTAGCAGGGCGATTTGCCGCGAGTTTCGGAAGTGTTCCGAAATAGTTTCGGAAAGGGTAAGCATTTTGGCGCTGCCTGAGAGCCTGTCTAGCCCCGCCAGAAATGAAAAAAGCCCTGAATTATCAGGGCTTTGAAGATGGCGGAAGCGTAGAGATTCGAACTCTAGGATAGTTGCCCATCGACGGTTTTCAAGACCGTTGCCTTAAACCACTCGGCCACGCTTCCGTGTACAGCGGCGGCAATCATACCCGAATGAAACAAGCTGTCAAACTCTCTCTGTCGACCCATGCGAAGGCTCTGGTATGCTGACTTCATCCAAATGTGTCAAACCTTGGACCATTCACCACAGGAGCGTCGCCATGCGCGAACAGGATTATGCCGTCAACCACGGCCAGCAGGTCGAGCAGCAGGAAGTCAGCCGCGTCCTGCGCAACACGTACGGCCTGTTGGCCCTCACCTTGGCCTTCAGCGGTGTCATGGCCTTCGTCGCCCAGCAGATGCGCGTCGGCTACCCGAACATCTTCGTCGTGCTGATCGGGTTCTACGGGTTGTTCTTCCTCACCGCCAAGCTGCGCGATTCGGTCTGGGGCCTGGTGTCGACCTTCGCCCTGACCGGCTTCATGGGCTTCATCCTTGGCCCCATCCTCAACCGTTATCTGGGCATGAGCGGGGGGGCCGAAGTCGTCAGCTCCGCGTTCGCCATGACCGCACTGGTCTTCGGCGGCCTGTCGGCCTACGTGCTGACCACCCGTAAGGACATGAGCTTCCTCAGCGGCTTCATCACCGCTGGCTTCTTCGTCCTGATGGGCGCCGTGATCGCCAGCTTCTTCTTCCAGATCAGCGGCCTGCAACTGGCGATCAGCGCCGGCTTCGTGCTGTTCTCGTCGGTGTGCATCCTGTTCCAGACCAGTGCCATCATCCATGGCGGTGAGCGTAACTACATCATGGCGACCATCAGCCTGTACGTCTCCATCTACAACTTGTTCGTCAGTCTGCTTCAACTGTTCGGCATCATGGGCAGCGACGACTGATCTTCACGGTCGTTCCGGCTCGACTCGATGAAGGGGCGCTTGGCGCCCCTTCTTCATGCATGAAACGCTGGTACTCAGCGCGCGCGGCCAGACGCCACCTCTCATACCGTCTTACGTGGCACACCATCCGATTTTCCCTACCCCAACGTCATCTCTGCCCGTAGAATGCGCGCCTCTTTTCCACGGGCAGAGTGTTTCCATGAGTTCCATCGCGCGCAGATCAGCCACGGGTTCAGGCCCTCACGACAACGATGAACTGGTGCTGGGGCTGGACGACAAGCCCAGGCCACTGATCGCCTTGTTGGCGGCCTTGCAGCACTTGCTGGCGATCATCGTGCCGATCGTCACGCCCGGTCTGCTCATCTGTCAGGCACTGGGCGTCCCGGCTCGGGACACCAACCTGATCGTGTCGATGTCGCTGATCATTTCAGGCATCGCCACGTTCGTGCAGTGCCGACGTTTCGGTCCGTTCGGGGCTGGTTTGTTGATCGTGCAGGGTACCAGCTTCAACTTCGTTGGCCCCCTGATCGCCGGAGGTGCGCTGATGGTCAAGCAGGGCACGCCCGTGGAAGGGGTGATGGCGGCGATCTTCGGTGTCGTGATTGCCGGTTCCTTCATCGAGATGGCGGTGTCGCGCATCCTGCCCTTCATCAAGCGGCTGATCACGCCTCTGGTAACGGGCATCGTGGTGCTGATGATCGGGTTGACCCTGATCAAGGTAGGTCTGATCAGCATGGGCGGCGGCTTCACGGCCATGGGCAACGGCACCTTCGCCAATGGCGAGAATCTGCTGCTGTCAGGTACCGTGCTGGCGATCATCGTGCTGCTCAACCGTGTGCCGGTCGTCTGGATGCGCAGCTGCGCCATCGTCATCGCGCTCGCCACAGGCTATGCGCTGGCCGGTTACCTGGGTCGATTGGACTTCACCGGCATGCACGAGGCAGCCTGGGTTCAGGTCCCGATGCCGCTGCATTTCGGCCTGGGCTTCTCCTGGGCGCTGTTCATCCCGATGCTGGTGATCTACCTGGTGACGTCGCTCGAGGCCATCGGCGACGTGACGGCAACCAGCAAGGTCTCGCGCCAGCCTGTCGATGGCCCGGTCTGGATGCAGCGAATCAAGGGCGGTGTGCTGGTTAACGGCGCCAATTCGCTGTTGGCCGGGTTGTTCAACACCTTTCCCAGCTCGATCTTCGCCCAGAACAATGGCGTGATCCAGTTGACCGGGATCGCCAGCCGCCACGTCGGCCTGTGGATCGCCGCGATGCTGGTGCTACTGGGGCTATTCCCCAGCGTGGCCGGAGTCATCCAGGCCGTACCGGAACCTGTACTCGGTGGCGCGGCCATGGTGATGTTCGGTGCGGTCGCTGCCTCGGGCATCAACATCCTGGCCAGCCTGTCCCTGGACCGCCGTGCGCTTTTGATCATCGCCGTTTCGCTGGCGTTGGGCTTGGGCGTGGCGCAGGTTCCGGAGTTCCTGGCGCACATGCCGTCCGCCTTGCGTGATGTGCTGGAATCCGGGGTCGCGACGGGCGGGCTGTGTGCCGTCATCCTCAACTGGTTCCTGCCAGAAGCTTCGCAGCGGTCATGATCATCGCCACGTCCGGCTTTCGTTCATTCCCGCCTCGGATCAGCTGAGGCGGGCGGACTTCCGTCTTACGCATTGGTTCAACCGGCTGTCCGAATTTTTCGCCAGGCGTGCGTTTTATCGAAGGGCTGTCACGTGGCTTGCGCTACTGTGTGGAGTAGTGGCAAGACCTCTACAACGAAAGTCGCAGGAGCGCTGGCATGAGAATTCGCGGAGACCTCTTCTGGTCGTGGGCCGATCCAACGCTCCATCATCGAACGCATTCTGAAACCCTGGTCGACGGCACCACCCTCGATGTCCAGGTGCGCTTGTCGCGAGGCGGTATCACGCAAGTGTTCATGGGGATCTATGCCGCCTTGGGCATGGCCCTGCACGAGGAGGCGTACAACGAGCGTCCTGGCGAGTCGATGACGCGTGCGTTGGCCAATGCGGTCACCAAGGCGCGCCAATTGGCCTTGCAGCACGCCTGTGCCAGGCCGGTGCGGGTGAACCAGTCGACCCCGTCGGCACTCCAAGGCGGGGTACCCCTTGGAGGTTGAGCACCATGGACAAGCACACTGGCAGTACCAACCCGCAACGCAAGCCTGGTGAAGTCGAGCGTGACAATGACGCGTCGCGCTCCGGCACCAGCGAGTCTGACGACGGCAAGACCACCGCGCAACAGACAGGGCGCCGCGAAGGCGACAAGCCCGAACGTACCTGAACGTCTGCACACGCACCCGTCTTTCTCATTCCATCCAAAGCACGCGCTACCCACTGACGGTGGGCAGTGCGGTGCTGCGCCTTCCGTTCGAAGGGCACTGATGTCAGCCCCGGCATCACCGGGCCATCTGATATGGTTTTTTCACCCAGACCTGCATCTGTAACCGTATCAGTTGGCGTTGGATAATGACCCTACACCGGACATGGCGGATTGCCGGTTTAACCGATCTGCACATGCTCCGGCCCCCTTCGTTTCGACACACTGTAGAGGTCACCATGGGCAAGCTAGCGCTGTTTCTGGGCGGTTTTCTGATCCTGACGCTGTTGATCGGCCTACTGGGTACGATTCCGCCAGGTTGAGTGAACGCGAAGCCATCACGACGCTGCGCCAGGGTCGTCGAGTAATTCACTCGAACCCTGTGCGACAAGTCGTTCATTTGATTGGAATCTGTCCACAGAAAACGTGGGTAGGTCTGTGGATAAAGGCCTGCAAGCTAAGTCCCATGCGGCCTCTGTTGGTTTGAACAGAATTTGACCAGCGCAAGGTGCATCTGTCTGACGCTCCGCGGACCGTTTTCCACGCTATCGGCCACTGCGGACCTACATCATCGACTCCGTCACCTGTCGCGCACGTTCGGTGCGGTTGCGGCCCAGTGCCTTGGCACGGTACAGGGCATGGTCCGCCTGATCCAGCAACTGGTCCAAAGTCGGCGATACCTCACCCACCGCACAGCCGTCGTAACCGATGCTCACCGTGATGTACAGTTGCTTGCCCCCATGGTGCACGGGCATGGCACGCACCGTGCGCAGCAGGCGTTCGGCGGTGAACCTGGCCTGTTCCGGCGACAGACCGGGCAGGGCGATGACGAATTCCTCGCCGCCCAGCCTGGCCAGGATGTCTTCTTCACGCAGCTGCTCTTGAAGTACCTGGGTGAACAGCCTGAGGACGCGGTCACCGGCGGCATGCCCATGTTGATCGTTGATCGACTTGAAATGGTCGATGTCCAGCATCATCAGCGTCACTGGCGAAGCATGGGCCTGTCGCCGACGCTCTTCGAGCAGGCGGGTGGCGCGCTCGGTGAAGGCGCTGCGCGATAGCGCGCCGGTCAGGTGATCCAGGGTGGCCTGGCGCTGCAGCCGCGCCAGCAGGCCGCGGTTGGCATGGCTGACGCACGCCACCACCAACGGTCCGAGCACCAGCATGGCGATCCCCAGACGTGCCGACACCAAGGTGTTGATCGCGGCTTCCCGCCCTGGGTAGCCATAGTGCAGGAGGGCCTGCGCTACCGCGATGATCAAGGTGCTGCCTGCAATCAGCGTCAACAGCGCGACCAGGAAAGGCGAGTAGATCAAGGCGCACCAGAGCAGCGCGGCGATCGGAAACGCGATGGCGCCCGGGCCACCGACCAGGATGCCGGTGGCCAACGATGCCAACAGCAAGGCCAAGGGCATCACGCGCACCGGTGGTGTGTCCACGCGACGGGTCCAGTCGCCCTTAGGGTAGGTGAGCAGTGCCGGCATCAACAGGATGGCCGTGGAAAACTGCTCGCTGAACCAGTCCAGCCAAGTACTGCGCAGCGGCTGGTCGAACCAGACGAAGGCCGAGACACAGGCCAGACTCGCCGCTACCCCGGCTGCCGCTGCACTGGCACCGCACAGGTTCAGCACTGCGTAGGGCGTGCCCAGCTGGCGGTGAGCTCGGGATACGCGTGCCAGAAGGGCCCAGCCGGTCAGGATCGCACCCAGGTTGCACAGGTTGTACCAGGCGGCCGGCAGCCATCGACTGCCACAGGCCAGGTCGGCACCGACCATGGCCGTGTACATCAGCAGGAATCCCAGGGGCGTGGCCGGTCTCGGGTAGCGCAGCAGCACGCCGATCAGCACGGCATTCACCGGCCAGAACAAGGACAGCGCCTCGATGGGACGCGCGAGGATACCCGCCAGGGTCAGGACGAACGTCAGCGCCGTAAGGGCCGGGTAGGGAAGTAGACGTGAAAGGGCTGGAGGCACCATAGGCGTGTCCGGCAAGCGAAAGTCCGCGCCCAGGCCTCAGGGGCGGGCGCTTGGGACGGCGTGCTCGGGAGTGTGTTCAACCTACTGGTTGATGTCAATTGGATATTATTGATCGATCGATCTCTGTTTCATGGGCCCAAGGCCGGCTCGAAGGCGAACAGCCAAGGCACCATCAGGACTGTCACCAGCATCACCACGAGCGTGAAAGGGACGCCTACTGTGACGAAGTCGACGAAGCGGTAACCGCCCGGTCCCATCACCAGGGTATTGACCGGCGAAGAGACCGGCGTCATGAAGGCGGCCGACGCCGCCAGCGCCACGGTCACCGCGAATGGCTGCGGCGCCAGCCCGAGGGTGGCCGCCATGCCGACCGCTACCGGCGCCATGAGCACGGCGGTCGCAGTATTGGAGATGAACAGACCGAGGGTCGCAGTCAGCGCGAACAGGCAGGCCAGCAGTACGCGAGGGCTGGCGCCGCCCAGCACATCGATCAGGCTTGTCACGGCCAGGTCGATGCCGCCGGTCTTCTGCAGCGCGGTCGCGAAGGGCAGCAGGCCGACGATCAGAATCAGGCTCGGCCAGTGAATCGCCCGGTAGGCACTGTCCAGATCCAGGCAGCGTCCGACGCCCATCAGCAGACAGCCGACCAAGGCTGCCAATACGTTGGGCACCAGTCCGCTGACCATCAACGCCACCATCACGCCCAGACTCAACAGTGCCTGAGGTGCGCGTGCGCGTGCGGGGGCCACGTGCTCGATCTCGACAGGCAGGCTCAGTACCAGAAAGTCCTTGGGCCGGGCCTGGAGCCGTCGAATCGCTTTCCAAGGCCCGACCACCAGCAGGGTGTCGCCCATGCGCAACGGGCACTCCACGCGGTGTTCGGCGAGCGCTGCATGTTCGCGCCGCAGGCCGGTCACGTGCAGCCCAAATCGACTGCGAAAGGCCACATCCAGCACACTGTGGCCGAGCAAGCTCGATCCGGGCGGCAAGAGCACTTCGGCCATGCCGATGTCCTGGGATTGGTCGATGAAATAAGCCGCCTTGAACCGCAGTGGTTCGAGACGGTGCGTCTGGCACAGTGTCGCCAGGGTGTCGGTAGCCTCGAACAGGTCCAGCAGCAGGACATCGCCTGGTCTGATGCGGGTCGTGGCGTCGGCGGCCTTGATGCGCGTGGTCAGGTGCTGTTGGCGCTCGATGCCGATCACATTGGCGCCCAGACGCGTACGCAGTTGCAGCTCACCCAGCGTATGCCCGACCAAAGGCGAATCCGACGCGACCCGCAGGCGGCGTTCACGGCCGCTCAGCGCGTAGTCACGTACCAGGTCGAGCAAAGTTCGCCTGCCTGGCGTACCTTGCGCGCCAGGCTTGGGCATCGGCAGAAAGCGGCGCGCCCAGAGCAGATAACCGACACCGATCAGCAGGATCACCAGCCCGAGTGGCGTGAGACTGAAGAACCCCAACCCTGTATGTCCCTGGCGAACCAGTTCGCTGTGCACCACCACGTTCGGCGGTGTCGCTACCAGGGTGAGCATGCCGCTGATCAAGCCCGCGAAGCTCAACGGCATCATCAGCCGGCCTGGCGCCAGCCCGAGCCGCGCGCACAGGCTCAGGACCACGGGGATGAACAGCGCGACCACACCCGTCGAACTCATGATCGAGCCCAGACCGGCCACCGCCAGCATCAACAGCGTCATCAGACGGGTCTCGCTATGGCCGGCACGCTCGCTCAGCCAGAGCCCGAGCCGGTAGGCCACCCCCGTCCTCACCAGGCCCTCGCCAATCACGAACAGCGCGGCGATCAACACCACGTTCGGGTCGCCGAAGCCGGCCAAGGTCTGCTCCACGCTCAGCACACCGGTCAGGGGCAAGGCCATCATCGCCAACAGCGCGACCACGTCCATGCGCGGCCGACCGGCCAGAAACAACCCGATCATGATCGCCAGCAGGCCCAGCACGCTCAACAGTTGGTGATTCATCGACACGGGTCATCCCAGGCGCCGGCGATCGGCGATGCCACACAGTGTGGCGGTTCGCTGCCGTCCCGGCATTGACGCAGTGCAAAGGATGAGCCGCGAGCGACATGGCCGTGAAGCCTTCGCATCCGACCTCAGGCCAGGTAGCCCCCATCGACGTTCAGCACTGCACCGGTCGTGTAGCTGGACGCTTCGCTGGCCAGGTACAGGACCGCGCCAGCCATCTCGCGCGGGGCTGCCACGCGCTTGAGCGGAACACGCTGCAGCACGCTGTCGAGGATGGCCGGCGTATTGACCAGTGCCGAGGCGAAGCGTGTGTCGGTAAGCCCCGGCAGCAAGGCGTTGCAGCGAATGCCCAGCGCTGCGCACTCGTTGGCAAAGACCTTGGTCATGTTGATCACCGCGGCCTTGGTCATGGAGTAGACGCCCTGAAAAGCGCCGGGCGAGACGCCGTTGATCGAGGCCACGTTGACGATGCTGCCGCCACCGTGTTCGCGCATCAGCTTGCCGGCCTCCACCGACATGAAGAAGTACCCGCGGATGTTGACGTCCACGGTCTTCTGGAAGGCGCCAAGGTCGGTGTCCAGCACGTGGCACATCTGTGGATTGGTGGCCGCGTTGTTGACCAGGATGTCGAGACGACCGAAACGCTCGCGCACCTGGGTCATCAGCTGGCGAATCTGCTCGGGGTCGCCGATGTGGCAGGCCATTGCCGTGGCGCGACCACCCGTGGCGACGATGGCCTCGGCGACCTGTCGGCAAGTGTCCAAATGCCGGCTGGACACGATGACCTCAGCGCCCTGAGCCGCCAGCAGATGCGCGATGGCCTCGCCGATGCCGCGGCTGGCCCCGGACACGAGAGCGATCTTGCCCTCCAGGTCGAACAGCAGGGTTCTGGGCATGGGTATCTCCTTGTGGATGTCGCCCAGAGTCTAGACGTGCGTCCGGCGATAGCCACTCAAGGATCTATGTCCGGTCGTCATCTGCTACGATCAGACCAGCCCGCAGGGGGTCTATGGTGCATACTCCGAGGCGAGACTCAAAATCGAATGGAGCGTATCCGTGACAAGGGCCTGTCCACTCGCAACCAGCTGATACGGCGGCTGATGCTGGCGTTTTCCGGTCTGTTGATCGTGATGCTGGTCGTCGTGCTGACCTCACTGTACCGCCTCGCCGGCTCACTGGACGAGCGCGAGGCCCAGGAAAGCCGTTTCCATGCCGAGTCGACGCTGACCCAGCTCGAAAAAGCCGAACGCGCCTATGTCACGGGCCATGCCGTCTGGCAGGCAGCCTACGATCATCTGTCTCGCACCGTGGACACACGCTGGGCCTTCGGTGAAGACAACATCGGCACGACACTCTTCAGCGAAGACGGCTACGAAGGGGTGTATGTGCTGGATGATAACGGTACGCGCTACGCCGTGGTCGAAGGGCAACTGAGCGATGACAGCCTGTCGCGACGCAGTGCCCAGGCGCCGACGATCCTGGCGGCCGCCCGTCGAGCGGCGCTGCAGGAGGAGGCCGCCGCAGGTTACCTGCTGTACGAAGGGCGCCCTGCCTTGTTCACCGCGTCGGTCATCAGCCCACCGGCGTCGACCGCTGCGCTGTCGCCGACCAGCGCCGTACTGACCTTCATTCGTGTCCTGGACGATGATCTGCTGGCCACGCTCGGTCGTTCTGCGGGGCTGGAGCGGGTAGCGGTGTCGACCGAGGCGGCTGAAGGTTCGGCTGTCGAGAGGCTGCCGTTGCCCGGCAGCGGGCACTGGCTGACCTGGCAGGTCGACCGACCAGGCCAGGCGCTCGTGCGTGCCGTCGGCATCCCCCTGATCCTGGCGATCCTGCTGGTCGCACTGATCGTCGCCGTGCTGGGCCGGCATGCCCTGCGCGTCAGTGCCAGCATCGATCGCGGCCAGCAGCGGCTGGCCGCGTCGAAGGCAGCCCTGGAAACCAGCGAGGCGCGCTTCAAGGCCATTGCCGAGTCCACCTCCGACTGGATCTGGGAGACCGACCCAAGCCTGCGGCTCATCTACCTGTCCAGCCGCTTCACCGAGTTGACCGGACTGGACTCGGCCTATTGGCTGGGTCGGCCGATCACCGAACTGCTCGACTGCAACACGGGCGAACTGGACGTCTGGCTGCGCGAGCTGGGCAGTTCCAACGAGCCTGGCGTGTTGCGCTGCGGCTACCGCGACCACTCGGGGGCGCAACGCATCTGCCGCGTCTCGGCGCGGGCCATTCCCGCCACCGATCAGTGCCAAGGGTTCCGGGGCACGACGACCGACATCACCGATGAAATCGCGGCCCATGCGCAGATTCAGCACCTGTCCTTGCACGATGCGCTGACCAACCTGCCCAACCGTAACAAGCTGTACCGCCACCTCGAGCACCTGTCGTACGAAGAACCGTCTGAGTTGGCGGTGGTGATGCTGGACCTGGAGCAGTTCAAGCTCATCAACGAAGGCATCGGTCATCCCGCCGGTGATGCCGTGCTGCTGGAGGTGGCCGAGCGACTGGTGCAGACGACGCGTGACGGCGATCTCATCGCCCGACTCGACGGTGACGAATTCGTCATCGTGCTGGTCAAGCCGGGCCAGCGGCCTGACATGGATCGCTTCTGCACACGGATCATCGACAGGGTGCGCCAGCCGATCCTGTTCGAGGGGCGTACCGTGCAGGTCGGAGCCAGCCTCGGCGTGGCGCTGTCGAGCGAGCAGAGCGGCACGCCCCTGGAGCTGCTGCGCTATGCCGACATCGCCCTGGACACCGCCAAGCGCGAGGGCCACAACACCTGGCGCTATTTCTCCGGTGCCATGAGCACGGCCTTGCTGGACAAGCGTCTGCTGCAACAGGAGCTGCGCGATGGGATCGCACGCGGTGAGCTTCGCCTGCATTACCAGCCCCGTTTTCGCGTGGACGGCGTCACGCTCGAGGCCGTCGAGGCGCTGGTGCGCTGGCAGCACCCGGTGCGTGGTCTGCAAGCGCCGGATGCGTTCATACCTCTGGCCGAGGAATCCGACTTGATCGTGCTGCTGGGCAACTGGGTGATGCGTGAGGCCTGCGAACGCGCCCGTGCCTGGCCGCTCGACGTCACGGTGTCGGTGAACCTGTCGCCTGCACAGTTCAGCCGCAGTGACGTGGTGCGCGACGTGCACGATGTGCTCATGGCCACCGGACTACCGGCGCGCCGACTGGAACTCGAAATCACCGAGAACGTGATGCTCAACGATGTCGAAGGCGCGCTCCACACCATGCAGGCGCTCAAGGAGCTGGGCGTACGCTTGAACATGGACGACTTTGGTACAGGCTATTCGTCCCTGGGCTACCTGCGCACCTATCCCTTTGACGGCATCAAGATCGACAAGCGCTTCACGCAGGCGCTGGGCAAGAGCGCCAGCGACCGCTGCGTGGTGCAGGCGATCATCAACCTGGGCAATGCCATGGGCATGACCGTCACCGCCGAAGGGGTGGAAACCCCTGAACAACTGGCGCTGCTGGCGGAAGATCAGTGCCACGAAGTGCAAGGCTACCTGCTGAGTCGGCCGGTCGAAAACGAAGGGCTGGTGCGGTTGATGCAGGCGCAGCGAAACGTGCGCTGAACGCTGCCCGCACCGGGTCGTCCTGGCTCTACGCCCCCGCGTTTTCTTGTCGATCCATCACCAACGGCGTATAAACTGCATCCCTTTGCCGGTCGCTTCCTGAACCGGCCGTTGAACCTGAGAGAGTCGACATGGGCGCACAGTGGAAAGCCAAACATAAAGAAGCCGCAGCCAATGCCAAAGGCAAGATCATGGGCAAGCTGGCCAAGGAAATTCAGATCGCCGCCAAGAGTGGCCCTGACCCCGACATGAATCCGCGCCTGCGCCTGGCCGTGGAGCAGGCCAAGAAGGCCTCGATGACCCGCGAAACCCTCGAGCGCGCCATCCGCAAAGGGGCCGGGCTGGACGGTGATACCGTGCAGTACACCGCCGTCACCTACGAAGGTTTCGCGCCGCACCGCGTGCCGCTGATCGTCGAATGCCTGACCGACAACGTCAACCGCACCGTGGCCGAGATCCGTGTGGCCTTCCGCAAGGGCCAGCTTGGCGCCAGCGGTTCGGTCGCCTGGGACTTCAACCATGTCGGCTTGCTCGAGGCCACCCCGGACAGTGCGGACGCCGATCCGGAAATGGCGGCGATCGAGGCCGGCGCCCAGGACTTCGAAGCCGGAGAAGAGGAAGGCTCGACGCTGTTCATCACCGACACCACCGACCTCGATGCGGTCCAGAAGGCCCTGCCCGAGCATGGCTTCACCGTGACGTCGGCAAAGATTGGCTACACGCCAAAGAACCCGGTCAGTGCCGCCAGCCTGGGCGCCGAAGCCTTGGCCGAGGTCGAAGCGTTCCTCGAGAACATCGACAACCACGATGATGTGCAGAACGTCTACGTCGGTCTGACCGAGTGATGGACAGGGGAGTGGGGCAGGCCAAATCCTGACCTGCCCCACGCGGGCCCATCGAGCCTGTGCCAGGCGCCGGCGTCAGTGCGCGCCGGCCGACTTGTTCAAGTCACTGGGCGACCACTGCGTGTACACGCAGGCATCGGCCACCGCCCAGCGCACCTTCACCGTATCGCCCGGCTTCATCGGCATGCCTGCGGCCGACAGTGCCTTGACCGTCAGTTCCGTGCCACCGGCCGTGACCACATGGCAGGTCTGGCTCTCGCCCAGGAACAGGACCTCCGTCACCTTGGCCTGCACCTCGTTCCAGCCACCGGGCAAGGGCTCACGACGAGCCTGTTCGTCGCTCAATGCCAGGGCCTTTTCTGGCCGCACCATCACCAGTGCTTCCTGACCAGGCGCCAGGCCCGGCGTCAGGCGCATCGCCAGCGGCTGGCCCTCGAAACTGCCTGCGCCCTCACCCTGGGTGGTGATCCTGAGGAAGTTGGAGTTCCCCAGGAACGAGGCGACGAACGCATTCGGCGGATTCTGGTACAGATCGTAGCCGCTGCCCAGCCCGACGATCTTGCCATGGCTGAAGATCGCGATGCGCTGTGACAGGCGCATGGCTTCTTCCTGGTCATGGGTCACATAGACGATGGTGATGCCCAGGCGTCGATGCAGCTGACGCAGCTCGTCCTGCAAGTCCTCGCGTAGCTTTTTGTCCAATGCGCCCAGGGGCTCGTCCATCAGCAGAATGCGCGGCTCGTACACCAGCGCACGGGCGATCGCCACCCGTTGCTGCTGGCCGCCCGACAGCTGGGCCGGGCGGCGGTGGGCGAAGCTGTCCAGTTGCACCAGCTTGAGCATGGCGTCGACCCGCTTGGCGGTCTCGCTGGCGCCCAGCTTGCGGATCGCCAGGGGAAAGGCGATGTTGTCGCGCACCGACAGGTGCGGGAACAGCGAGTAGCGCTGGAACACCATGCCGATGTCGCGCTTGTGTGGCGGCACCTTCACCAGTGACTGACCCTCGACCAGGATCTCGCCGCTGCTGGGCGTCTCGAAGCCGGCCAGCATCGACAGCGTGGTGGACTTGCCCGAGCCGCTGGAGCCGAGGAAGGTCAGGAATTCGCCGTCCTGGATCTCCAGGTCGAGGTTGTCCACGGCGGTGAAGTCACCGTAGTGCTTGTTCAGGTTGCGCAGGCTGACTAAGGTCTTGGGCTGTGCGGATGGGTCGCGGACTGCACTCATTGTTATTGTCTCCGGGCGCTCAGGCGCTGATTTCATTGCGCCGGCGCAAGGCAGCGGCGATGACCATGACCAGAACCGACAGGCCGATCAGCAGCGTCGAGGCGACGGCGATCACCGGGGTCAGGTCCTGGCGCAGGGTGGTCCACATCTTCACCGGCAGGGTCTGCAGGTTGGGGCTGGCCATCATCACGCTGAGCACCACCTCGTCCCACGAGACCAGGAAGGCGAACAACGCACCGGCGAGCATCCCGGGGCGAATCGCGGGAAAGGTCACCTTGACGATGGCCTGAACGCGCGAGGCGCCGCAGATCACCGCGGCATCCTCGATCGACTGGTCGAACAGCTTGAGCGAATTGATGATCGAGATGATGGTGAACGGCAGGGCGACGATCACATGGCTGACCACGAACGAGAACAGCGTGCCGGTGTAGCCAAGCTTGAGGAACAGTGCGTAGACCGCCACGGCGATGATCACCAGCGGCACGATCATCGGCAGCGTGAACAGGCCGTAGAGCATCTCGCGGCCCGGGAAGCGCCCGCGCACCAGGGCGAACGCCGTGGGCAGGCCGAGCAGCACCGCGCAGACCGTGGTGAGCACCGCGACCTTCAGGCTGACCAGGGCCGCGTCCATCCACTCAGGGTTGGAGAAGAACTGACCGTACCATTTGAACGTCCAGCCGGGCGGCGGGAAGACCAGCCATTGCGAGGAGCCGAACGACAACAGCACGATGAACAGGATCGGCAGCAACAGGAACGCTGCGATCAGGCCCGTTGTGGCGTACAGGCCCATCCGTAGGGGACGGCCCATGGCATTGGGGGACAACAGCATGATGGCTTACCTCGCGTTGCCGACCGGGGATTCCGGTTGCAGCTTCAGGAAGAAGAAGAACAGCACCAGGGTGATCAGCACCAGCAAGGCGGCGGCTGCGCTGGCCAGGCCCCAGTTGAGGAACGACTGGACCTGCTGGATGATGAATTCCGGCAGCATCATGTTCTGCGCGCCACCGAGCAGCGCCGGGGTCACGTAGTAACCCAGCGACATCACGAAGACCATCAGCGCTCCGGAGAACAGCCCCGACCGGCACAATGGCAGGAACACGCGGAAGAAGTTGGTCCACGGGCTGGCGCCGCAGATCGAGCCGGCCTGCAGCACCATCGGGTCGATGGCGTGCATGGTCGCCTGCAAGGGCAGCACGATGAACGGGATCATGATGTAGCTCATGCCGATCACCACCCCCGTGAGGTTGTGCACCATCTCCAGCGGGGCATCGATGATGCCCAGGGCCATCAAGGCCTTGTTGATCACGCCCGAGGCCTGCAGCAGCACCAGCCAGGAGTAGGTGCGCGCCAGCAGGCTGGTCCACATCGACAGCAGGACGATGTTCAGCAGCCAGCGGCCCCAGCCCTTGGGCACCAGGGTGATGGCCCAGGCCAGGGGAAAGCCCAGCAGCACACTGATCACCGTCACCAGACCGGCCACCGAGAAGGTGTTGAACAACACCCGTGCGTAGGCCGAGTTGGCGAACAGCTGCTCGTAGTTGCCCAGGCCTGGCACCGGCTCCAGCACGCCGCGCAGCAGCAGGCCGATCAGCGGCGCGAAGAAGAACAGCCCGAGAAACAACAAGGCCGGCAGCAGGTTGCGGCTGCCGCGCCAGCGCTGGCCCAGGGGCGGGCGGCGCGAGGCCGCCAGCGGTGCAGTACCGGAGTCGGCCACCGGCGCGCCCTGCAAGGCATTGATGGCGACTTTCATTTGACCAGCCACTCGTTCCAGCGGGCGGCGATGGCCTGGCCGTTCTTGGCCCAGTAGGCGAAGTCCAGGGTAATCTGGTCACTGACATGGGCGGTCGGCAGGTTGGGCGCCAGCTCCGGCTTGAGCTTGTCGACGCTGTCCAGGTTGACCGGGGCGTAGGCGGTCAGGTTGGCGAACTCGGCCTGGCCTTCGGCTCCACTGGCGTTGGCCAGGAACTTCATGGCGGCGTCCTTGTTCTTGGCGCCCTTGGGCACGACCAGGAAGTCGGCCATGACCAGATTCTGCTTCCAGCTCACGCCGACCGGCGCGCCGTCCTGCTGCAAGGCATACACGCGGCCATTCCAGAACTGCCCAAGCGACGCTTCACCCGACGCCAGCAACTGCTGGGACTGCGCACCACCGCCCCACCAGACGATGTCCTTCTTGATGGTGTCGAGCTTCTTGAACGCACGGTCCAGGTCCAGCGGGTAGAGCTTGTCGGCCGGCACGCCGTCGGCCAGCAGGGCCAGCTCGAGCACGCCAGGACTCGGCCACTTGTACAGGGCGCGCTTGCCAGGGTAGGTCTTGGTGTCGAACAGCGCCGACCAGTCGACCGGCTTGCTGGCGCCCAGTTTGCCTTCGTTGTAGCCGAGCACGAAGGAGAAGAAGAACGAGCCCACGCCATGGTCGGAGACGAAGCGTGGGTCGATGCAGTCGCGCCGGATGGTGTTGAAGTCCAGTGGCTCGAGCAGGCCTTCGCTAGCAGCACGTAGCGCAAAATCGGCTTCGACGTCGACCACGTCCCACTGCACATTGCCGCTTTCGACCATGGCCTTGAGCTTGCCGTAATCGGTCGGGCCGTCCTGGACGACCTTGATCTCGGTCTGCTGGGTGAAGGGAGCGGCCCAGGCTTCTTTCTGCGCGTCCTGGGTGGTGCCACCCCAGCTGACGAAATTGACGCTTTCGGCGGCGACCGCAGCCTGGCACGCCAGGGTCAGCAGGCTGGCGGACAGCACTGCACTTACACGTTTGCTCAACAGCATGGTTACACCCTCGTGACTTTTGTTATTCGAGGCGAGTGTTCCGATGTGACTCGCCCTGTATTCGGGGAGCAGCTAGACAAAGTGTTGCAGGGCCGTGGTGGACGTGCGCTCGACGGCCTGAGCTTTCAAGGTCTACGGGATATCATATTATGGTATTCCAAGCTTTTCGCAAGCATTGTTGGCGACCGGCCATCACTCTGGCAGCCGGGCTCTGTGCACCCCTGGCCGTCAGGCGAAGGGAATGCTCTGCACCACCTCCAGCTCATAACCGGCCAACCCCGCGTACTTGAGCGGTGGGCCCAGGTGACGGAGTTTGCCGACACCCAGATCCTGCAGGATCTGCGCACCGGTCCCCACTTCGGAATAGGTCCGCACCTGCCCGCGCTGGTAGGGGCGGGGCGGCTGGGTCAAATGGGGGACGCGTTCGAGCAGCGCTTGTGACGACTCGTGGTTGGCCAGCACGACCACTACACCGGCACCTTCGGCAGCTACCCGTTCCAGGGCCGCCCACAGCGTCCAGTTCGCCGGTCCTGCATATTCGGCGCCCACCAGGTCACGCAGCGGATCGATGGCATGCACGCGGACCAGGGTCGGCTGGTCACGGTGGATCTCGCCCATCACCATGGCCATGTGTACACCCCCTTCGATGCGGTCTTCGTAGGTCACCAGGCGGAAGGTGCCATGCACGGTCGACAGCTCCCGCTCGCCGATGCGTTCGATGGTGTGCTCAGTGCTCAGGCGATGATGGATAAGGTCGGCAATGGTGCCGATCTTGATGCCATGCCGTGTGGCGAACACTTCCAGGTCCGCGCGACGTGCCATGCTGCCGTCGTCGTTGAGTACCTCGACGATGACCGACGCCGGGCTGAACCCGGCCAGGCGGGCGAGGTCGCAGCCTGCCTCGGTATGCCCGGCGCGGGTCAGCACACCGCCTTCACGCGCGCGCAGCGGAAAGATGTGGCCAGGTTGCACCAGGTCTTCGGGCCGGGCATCGGGCGCCATCGCGGCAGCGATGGTGCGGGCCCGGTCAGCGGCGGAGATCCCGGTGGTGACCCCTTGGGCCGCTTCGATCGACACGGTGAAGGCGGTGCTGAACGCGCTGCCATTGCTGGGCACCATCTGCTCCAGACCCAGCCGCTGGCAGTGTTCGTCGGTCAGGGTCAGACAGATCAGCCCACGGGCTTCTCGCGCCATGAAATTGATCACCGAGGCATCGCAGCACTCGGCAGCGATCAGTAGATCGCCTTCGTTCTCTCGGTCTTCGTCGTCCACCAGCAGGACCATCTTGCCTTGCCGGTAGTCGGCCAGCAGTTCTTCGATACGGTTGAAAGCCATGGGCGTGCTCACCTGTCACAGGGATATTTTTGTGGTATACCATCATACACAAATACACCGCCATAGGAGCGCTGCCCCATGAAGGCCTACTGGATCGCCCACGTCGATGTGACCGACCCGCAGCAATACCAGCAGTACACCCAACGCGCGCCCGCCGCGTTCACCGCCTATGGGGGGCGATTCCTGGCCCGTGGTGGGCGTAGCGAGGCACTGGAGGGGCGGACAACGCCGCAGCGTAGCGTGGTGATCGAGTTCGACAGCTACGAGCAGGCCCTGGCGTGCTACCGGTCCGAGGCGTACCAAGAGGCCTGCCAGTATCGCCAAGGCGTGGCAAAGGCCGAGGTGATCATCGTCGAAGGGGTCGACCCCTGATCCTGGGTTCAGCGCCGGGTCGAGCCAGTGGGCCGCTTCGAAGGCCTTATGCAGTCACCAACGCGGGCACGGGCCGAGGCCCTAGCCCGCTGCCTGCGTCTCAACGCTCCGGATTGATGCCCGCCAGGCTGCACGCTGCGCCTAGCAGCGCCAGGTGCGTCAACCCTTGCGGAAGATTGCCCAGGAAGTGTCCGGTGTCGGCCTCCACCATTTCTGCGTAGATCCCGACGCCGCGGTGCAGGCCTGCAATCGCCTGGTCGAACATCCGGCGTGCGCGTGCGCCTTCGCCCAGCAGGTTGAAGGCCTGCACCATCCAGAACGTACACGCCAGGAAGCAGGCTTCTTCTTCGTGCACCTGGCTGTAGCGATAGTGGAAGGCGCCATGACGCAGTTCGTCGTCGATGGCCTCCAGGGTGGAACGTAGGCGTTCCTTGTTGGGGTAGCCGAAGCGCACGGCCAAGGCCAGGGAGGCATCCACCTCGTCGCTGCCCTGGTAAAAGGCGTATGCCTGACGACGCTCGCTCCAGCAGTGGGTTTCGATCCATTCGTAGACCCGCTGGCGCTCGCGATCCCAGCGGTCGCGGCAGGTGGTGGGCAGGTGCCCGCCATCGGCCAGTTCGACCGCTCGGCTCAAGGCCTGCCAGCAACTGATCTTCGACATGGTGTAGTGACGCGCTTCGGGCAGCTCCCAGATGCCGCAGTCGGCCAGGCGCCAGCTGTCGGCGCAACGGTCGGCCAGCCCTGACAGCACGATGGCACTGGACGCATCGAGGATGTTGCCCTTGTCGATGAAGCACCGCGCAGTCTCGAAGATATCGCCGAAGATGCCATGCTGATGCTGGTCCACCGCGCGGTTGCCGACGATGGGTGGGGAATGCTTGTAGCCGGGCAGGTCGATGGGCGAGGAGGTCTTGCCCAGGCAGCCATCCAGGGTATAGCACACCTGTGGGCCATGCTCGCCCAGGCGTTTGAGCAGCCACTTGAAGGCGGCCTGGGCCTCGGGCAGCGCGCCGATGCCGATGAACGCTTCGATGGTGTAGCCCGCATCGCGCACCCAGGCGAAGCGGTAGTCGTAGTTCTTGTCACCGCCGATGCGTTCGGGCAGCGACGTGGTCGCGGCCGCCATGATCGAGCCGCTGGGGGAGGACAGCAGCAGCTTCAGGGCCAAGGCGCTGCGCACGACCAAGCCATGGTCGTCACCGTCGTAGAGCAGGCCTTCGGACCATTGTCGCCATTCCTTGTCGGAGCCATCGATCCGTGCGTCGACCAAGTCCAGCGGCGGCACTACCAAGGGTTCGTCATACCCGGCGACCAGGGCCACCACTTCGCGCTGGCCCTGTTGCAACGTGATGCAGGCCTTCAGGCCCAGGTCATCGAGGCGTTCGACACGGGTATGGTGGCTGTGCAGGAAGGTGCCGAGGACCTTGCCTGCATGGAACACGCAGCCATTGTCGTTGGGGGTCAGGTAAGGTGCGATCTTGTCGGCCTGGGTGCCGAACGCCATGTCCACCTCGAAGGTCACGGTGCCTTCCAGGCACTCCACACGACGCGCCAGCTCCGCCCAGGGCAGCCGTCCGGCCGGGCCGCTGTTGAGCGATTCGGTGACGCGCGCCTTGCCGTCAGCGGTGCTGAACACGGTTTCCAGCACGTTGCTGCCAGGCAGATAGCGGCGTGCCACGCTGAAGGTGGCCTGGGGACGAAGCTGGAAGTACCCGCCAGTCTGGGGTGCCAGGATGCGATCGAACAGTGGCGGCGAATCCATGTGCGGCACGCACCACCAGTCGATGCTGCCATCCCACCCTACGAGGGCGACAGAGCGACCGTCACCCAGTGCACCATAGGCTTCCAGTGGCAGGTATCCATCGGCGTCACGCGCCGGATCCGCATGCTGCCATCGCATCGTCGAAGAATCGTTCATGAAGCCCCACTTTGCCAGAGGATAGAAGATGAACAGGCATCCCTTGAATGCAAGCGAGGCGTCTATCGACTCGGCACGCTCTGTGCGGTGTGCCTGAGCCCAGGTGCCCCGATGATGCCCTTTTGCTATCGACCGACGGTGATGCAGAGGGTTCGTCTTTTTGCACGGCGTCGCCACTCAGGCGCGGCGCTCCAGGCACTCGAGCAGGGCAAAGAATTCTTGGGTCAGACGATGCCGGGGCGCCAGCTGGGCCAGGGGCTGGGAATGTTCGTGGGAGTCACGCATCTTTACCGAATGGCTCAGGTACGCAGGCAGCACCGGCAGGCCTTGCGCGATCAATTGCGACACCAGTGCCGAGTGCAGCGCTGTGCGCCCATCGAACTGATTGATCACGATACCTTCGACCACCAGCGCTTCGTTATGGTCCTGACGCACTTCCTCGGCGTGCGCCATCACCTGCAGCAGGGCCTGATGGGAAAAGCGGTCGCAGTCGAAGGGGATCAGCAGCCGATCGGCGGCGACCAGTGCGCTGAAGGCATAGAAATTCAGCGCTGGCGGCGTGTCGATGTAGATGCGTTCGTACGCCTCGGACAGCTCCAGCAGCAGCTTGCGCAGCTTGTTGATCTTGAACTTGCTCTCCAGCCGTGGCTGCAGCTCGAGCAGCTCGGCACTGGCGGTCACCAGGTGCAGGTGATCGTGCCGGGTCTCGGTGATCGCGACACGGTTCTTCAGGCCAGCCGCCTTGCCCGCGAGCGTCTGCTTGAAGAAGTCGGCGATGCCCGATGGGGCCTGTTCGCCGCTCAAGCCGGTGAGGTAATGGGTGGCATTGGCTTGGGCGTCGAGGTCGACCAGCAGTGTTCGATAGCCTTGCGCGGCGCTGCACGCGGCCAGGTTGCAGGCGATGCTGGACTTGCCCACGCCCCCTTTTTGATTGAAAACGACACGGCGCATCGGAGGTGCCTTCCATGAGGAGCCCGTGGGCCCGGAGATGACAGGTGTGACAGGGGAAAGAGGTTATGACGTAGAGATGACAGTTTTAAGACAAGCGTCTTCGGCTGTGCAGCCCTGACCTCAAGTGTTCAGGGCTGCCGGGGGCGACAGGCGTGTTCAGGCGGCGCCGTGATCGGCCAGGGCCGGTCTCTGGTAACGCTCGTAGAACTCCAGGGTCGCCAGGTTCTTGTGCTTGGCCTCGAACATCATGTCGAAGCGATCCAGGAATTCCAGCGCGTAGCGGTTGGTCCAGTCATTCCACATCCGCTCGCTGTGCAGGTACAGGTCGCGCTTGTTGACCTGCTCCAGCAGCGCGGGCATTTCCAGCTTGTGGTCGGCATCGAAACCCAGCGCCTGCAGGCGTTCCGGTGGTTGCGAGTAGTGCATGGTCGGTCGGACATCGCGCCAGCTGTCGACGATGCGCGCCACCCGGGCGCCGTGGGGGTCAATGTAGTCGTTCTCGTGGATCCAGCAGTGGTGGATGTCGAGCACCACCGGCGCCAGGTCGGCCAGTTGCAGGCAATCGTCGACCCCGTAGGTCTTCTCGTCGTTCTCAAGGGTCAAGGTGTTGCGCGCCACCTCCGACAACCGCGGCCAGACGGCGCGTGTGCCTGCCACGCCCAGGCGTCCGGCGATGTGGACATTGCACTTGAAGTCCTGAAAGCGCTGGCCATAGCCCATCATGCGGATCATGTCGGCGTGGTACTCGAATTCAGCGAGGCTGTTTTCCACCACGTCCGGGCGGTCCGAACCCAGCACGCAGAACTGGCCAGGGTGGAATGACAGGCGGATATCCGCTTGCCGGGCATACGCGCCGATCCGTGCGAATCGCGCTTCGAGCAGGCGCTGAACGGCGGGATCCTGGTAGAACCATGCCACTTGCGGATGGCTGTACAACGGCAGCAGGTCGCTGCTCAGACGCACCATGTGCAAGGCAGGCGGCAGCGTGTTGACATGCTTGAGCAGCCGCAGCTGTGCCTCGAGGTTATGCTTGACGACCTCCAGCAGCTTGGCACGTGCCGTTTCCACGCTGGCGCTGTTGATCCAGCGCAAGGTCGTGGTACGAGGGTTGAACGTGCGCTCGAGGGCCTCCAGCTCCTTGTTCGGCAGGGTACGGTGAGGGTGGCGGTACTGGCAGGCAAAGCCCAGGCGGGCAGGTGAGGGCATCGTCGGCTCCTGGTTCGGACGTCTTTGATAGACCGCACCGGCAACCCTTACGATCCTTTCGCTTTAGCCTGGGGTGTCTGCCAAGCATCGAGGCAGGTCATCGCCGCTCACCACCTGATTGCGTCCACCGCGCTTGGCCCTGTACAGGGCGCGATCCGCCTGGCTCAGCACGTCCGCCGGTGCGAACTGGGCATCAGTTGCCCCATGCGCGACACCCAACGACACCGTGACCGTGCCGATCGGCTCGATCGGCGTGGCTTCCACGCACAGGCGCAGGCGTTCGGCGACTGCCAGCGCCACGGCCTGGCTCGCGTTCGGCAGCAGCATGAGGAACTCCTCGCCGCCTGTCCGGCACAGCAGATCGCCCTCGCGGCAGCCGGCGCGCATCAATTCGGCCAGTTGGCGTAGCACGTGGTCGCCGACCTCGTGTCCATAGGTGTCGTTGACCCGCTTGAAGTGGTCCACGTCCAGCACGATCACGGAAAAAGCTCGTCGCTCTGCCTCGAGCATGGCCAGGGCATGGTCCAATCCCCGCCGGTTGGTCAGGCCGGTCAAAGGATCGGTCTGGGCGTCACGGTTCAGGCGGCCGATGCGCTCCTGCAGCAGGTTGAGCCCGAACAGCAGCGCGCGCTTGAGTTCTTCGGCCTCGAAGTACCAGGCCCGCACGTTCTGCAGCTGTTCGCGTGTGCCGACATGGTCCATCTGCCGTGCCCCGGCGGCCAGTTGCCACAGGGGGCGGGCGATGACCAGCGCCAGCCACCAGAGCAGCGCGATACCCACCAGCACCAAGGGGGCCGACAGTTCGAGCATGCTCAGCACCAGGCCCTGCAGTGGTGCCACGGTCATGGCCTGGGGCTGCTGTGCGACGATGCCCCAGCCAGTGCTCGGTACGGTGGCGAAACCAGCGAGCATGGGCACGCCCTGGCTGTTGGTCAGGCTGCGCGTCCCGCTGGTGTGTTCGGCCAGTTCATCGAGCATGGCATTGCCCTTGACCGGCGTGCCGACCCGCGCCGCGTCTGGGTGATAGAGCAGGCGCAGGTGCCGGTCGACCACATAGAGGTAGGAGCCATCCTTGTGGAACTGTTCGCCCAGCAGCGTGTTGAGGATGTTGTGCTGGCGTAGGTGCAGGCTGCCGCCTACATAACCCAGGTACTGCCCATCGGCACCGTAGATCGGTTGCGACATGACCACGACGAGGTTGTTGGCCACCGACAGATAGGGAGTGGAAACGATCGGCCGACGTTCATGCAAGGCCTCCCGCGCGCCAGGCGTCTGCAACTGCTTGCCGATCATGGGTTGAAGCGCGACCGGTGAAATGGCCCGCATGACGCCCTGGGCGTCTACGGCAAAGGTCGAGTTGAAAGCGCTGCTTTGCCGCAGCAAGCGGTCGGCTTCCTCGGCCAAGGCCTGGTCATCGTCCATGTGGCGCGCCTGGACACCGGCACTGACCGCCAGCTGCTTGAGTGCGCTGACGACGAAGGCTTCAGTGGTCGAGGCCAGCTTTGCGGCATAGACCCGATTCGATTCCAGTGCATGATCGATCAGCAGTTGCCGTTGCACCCGATAGCTGGCGAAGTAGCTCGTGCAGAGCATGACCAGCACCGTCAACGCAGACAGTGACAGGATCAACGTGCGCAGCGTCAGGCGAGGGCCTTGCTTGGTGTCCGGCAAACCTGACCTCAAAAACGGGGGGAGGGGGAGGTGTTACTTTAACCTTTTCAAGGCGAACGGGCCATTGATCGGGCCTGACACTGGTCAGCGGGCATGAGGGCAGACACGCCGTTTTCGGGTCATTGAAAGGCACTATGACATCATTCATCCGAATCAGCGTGCGTTTCACAAGCGGCTGGGTACACTCATCATTCATCAGGCCAGCCAAGGAACCGCGGCGCGCCCTTCGTTCGTGGATCTTGGCATGCTTACAGGCAGTTATTCCTCTTCACTGGTCGTCATCTCACTGGGCGTGGCGATTTTGGCCTCCTACACCGCACTCGACCTGAGTGGCCGAATCGCCACCGCCCGTGGCCGCGTGGCCTACGTCTGGATGAGCGGTGGCGCGCTGGCGATGGGGGTGGGGATCTGGTCCATGCACTTCATCGGCATGCTGGCGTTCCGCTTGCCCATCGAACTGGGCTATGACCTTGGGTTGACCACGCTGTCCCTGTTGATCGCCGTGCTGTCGTCGGGCTTCGCTCTATGGCTGGCCAGCCAGCCCCAGCTGCCGCTGACGCAGTTGGGGCTGGGTTCGCTGATCATGGGCAGCGGTATCAGCAGCATGCACTATACGGGCATGGCCGCATTGCGCATGCAGCCAGGCATCGACTACGACCCGACCCTGTTCATGGCCTCGCTGGCCATCGCCGTCGGTGCCTCGGCAGCCGGGCTGTGGATTGCGTTTCGCTTGCGCCAGCCTACGCCCTACGTACGCCCGATTCGTGCTGCGGCCGCCGTGTTGATGGGGGTGGCGATCGTCGGCATGCACTACACCGGCATGGCAGCCGCCAACTTTCCCGAAGGCAGTGTCTGCGCCGCGATCGCCGACGGTCTGAGCGGTTCCGGGCTGTACTACACGGTGCTGGTCACGACCCTGGCGGTGATGGCCGTGGCCCTGCTGACCTCAGTGCTGGACGCACGCATGCAGGTGCGCACCGCGCACCTGGCGCGCTCACTGACACAGGCCAACCAGGAACTCATCGAGCTGAGCCTGCATGATGCCTTGACCGGCCTGCCCAATCGGGCACTGCTGACAGAACGTATCGACCAGGCGATCAGGCAGGCCGATGAGCAGGGGGGATGCTTCGCCTTGATGTTCATCGACCTGGACGGCTTCAAGCCGATCAACGACGCCTACGGCCATCACTTGGGCGATCAGGTGCTCAAGGCCGTGGCGGTACGGCTGCGCGCTGACTTGCAGGCACGCGACACCCTGGCACGCATCGGTGGCGACGAGTTCGTGCTGCTGGCGCACCTGCAGAACCCTGACGATGCGCTGGACCTGGCCGCGCGCCAGGTGGAGCTGGTATCGCGCCCGTTCGACATGCTCGACCAGCGCCTGGCCATGTCCGCCAGCCTGGGTATCGTGGTGTATCCGGGCAATGGTCAGGACGCCCACGAGTTGTTGCGCAACGCCGATGCGGCGATGTACCACGCCAAGGGCAGTGGCAAGAACGGTTATCGATTCTTCGATGCATCGATGAACAGCAATGCTCGTTTGCAGGTCCAGCTGATTCAGGACCTGCGTGTGGCCTTGGCGCAGGGCCAGTTCTGCCTGCATTACCAGCCCAAGTTCGACGCAGTCTCCGGCGTGGCGATCGGCGCCGAGGCGCTGCTGCGCTGGCAGCATCCGGAGCATGGCCTGCTGTCACCGGACCGCTTCGTGGGTCTGGCTGAAAAGACCGGGCTGATCGTGCCCATCGGCGCGTGGGTGCTGAACGAGGCCTGTCGCCAGATGCGTGCTTGGCGCGACATGGGGTTCGAAGGCTGGCGTATCGCGGTCAACCTGTCGGCCATCCAGTTCTGCCACGTCGGGCTGCTCGACAGCGTCGCTCGCGCCTTGACCCAGAACCAGCTCCCGCCCAATTGCCTGACCCTCGAGATCACCGAGACCACCGCGATGCACGATGTCGATGCGAGCCTGTTGGTGCTCGGCAGACTTGCCGACATGGGGGTCGATCTGTCCATTGACGATTTTGGTACCGGCTATTCGAGCCTGATGTACCTCAAGCGCCTGCCAGCCAACGAACTGAAGATCGATCGCGGCTTCGTGCGTGATCTGGAGCGCGACAGCGACGATGCCGCGATCATCTCGGCCATCGTCGCCTTGGGGCGCGCCCTGGACCTGCGCATCGTCGCCGAAGGCGTGGAAACCGAGTGCCAACGCCACTTCCTGAGCCAGCTGGGCTGCGATGCGCTGCAGGGGTATCTGCTGGGGCGGCCGGTTCCGGCCGATGCGCTGCCGGCCAGTGTGGTGCGTGAAGTGATGCCGCCTGAGCCGGTCACGGCAAGGGACGCGATACTGACCGCTGAGCCCTTCCTGCCGCTGCAGAGGGGGGCGCTAGCCCGCGTGTCGCAAGGTGCAGTAGGGCACGAAGGCCTCTAGCTCTGCCTCTATGGCTTCGATGATGCGCTCGACGTCGGCGGCGGCCATGATCGCCGTGCACGGAATGCCGGCGACTGCCAGCAGCGTTTCGCCGGTAGTCCGGTCGAAGACCCGTGCGATCAGGCTGCGCGGTGCATCCATGATCGCTTCGAAGCCCAAGGGGTGAAAGTGCCAGCGCATCACTTGGCATGCATTGGGAAAGGTCATCTTGTTCATGGCCAGCCTCCTTGTTCTCGACGTCGAACACGGCGATGGCGCCACCGAACCTCGGCCTGCGCGAAGGGTAACGATAGCACCTGAAACGTCATCTTCGCGTACCGATCGTGACAAGCGCGTGAACGCGGCCGTGTCCAGTGCGACCAACGTCGTGGGGGAGTGGGGCATGCCGCGACGGCGAGCGTCTAGTACGCGGTTCCTGGCCGAGGGCGCACACGATTGGGCAAAACGGCGTCCATTGATTTTCCGACCAGCGGTCGGCGCAGGCGCGTCTCGATCCCGTGACAGGCGTCGATCGTCTGGTCCTGTCGAATGCGGTACCATGCCCCGTGGCCCCGCGTCGAGGCGCTGGCGGGCGGAGCCGATCTCACCAAGCGTTCATCCCGCGTGCACAGGATCTTGTTTTGCCCAGTCTTCCGCTCAACCCGTTATCGCACTACCTCGCTCGCCTGGCGCCGTCCAGCCAATTGACCATGCGCTACGTGCTGCAGGACGTTGCCGACCGCCTGGGGTTCGACGATTGCGACATCGCCGATGTGCCCTGGCATCAGCTTGAGGCCGGGCATGTGATCGGGCTCGTGGCGGCCCTGCGCACCGATGGGTTCGCGCCCAACACGTCGTCGCTCTACGTCAATGCCGTACGCGGCGTGATGAACGAGGCCTGGCGCCTGGAACTGATTTCTCACGACCGGTTGCTGAAGATCCGCGAGGTCAAGCCGGCCGGTGGCAGTCGCTTGCCCCCGGGGCGCAACCTGCGCCGCAGCCTGATCCGTGAACTGATGGACGTCTGCGCTGCCGATCCCAGGCCGCAAGGCATCCGCGATGCGGCGATCATCGCGTTGCTCTATGGCACGGGCATGCGCAAGTCGGAGTCGGTGGACATCGACCTGAGCCAGGTGGATTTCGAGGAGCGCAGCGTGCAGGTGCTGGGCAAGGGTAACCGGCAACTGATCAAGTACGCGCCGCCCTGGGTCTTCGAGCGGCTCCAGGCCTGGCTGAGCTTTCGTCGCGAGGCATTGCCCCCAGGGCTGGAGGACGACAGCTTCCTGTTCAATCGTATTCGCCGTGGCAACCACATCACCCGGGCACGCATCACCAAGCACGCCATCTACTACATCGCCCGCCAGCGGGGCGCGCAGGTCGGGGTCAAGATCATGCCCCATGACTTTCGCCGTGCGTTCATCACCCGGGTGATCGAAGAGCATGACCTGTCGATTGCCCAGAAACTGGCGCACCACGCCAACATCCAGACCACCGCCAGCTATGATCGCCGGGACGACAACGAACGGCGACGTGCGGTGGACCGTTTCGACTATTGAACAACACGGCGCGGGGGCAGGCCTGCCTTACTGCGGTGTGCCGAACAGGCCGGTCCAATAGATGCCGGCATCGCTCTTGGGGTCCACGGCATAGGCTGCCCCCAGCTCGGTGAAAGCCGGGTTCATCAGCGTGGCGCAGTGTCCAGGGCTGGCCAGCCAGCCATCGACCACCTTGCGTGGGGTATCGCGTCCGGCGGCGATGTTCTCGCCGATCTGCCGGTACAAGTAGCCAGCCAGCTCGGCACGGTCGCCGGGCGTGCGGCCTTCCTTGTCGAGGTGATCGAAGTAGTTCTGGTTGGCCATGGCGCGGGTGTGGGTGGCAGCCACGCCTGCCAGGGTCGTGCTCCAGGTGAGGGCGCCGGCCTGGGCGAAGGGTTGACCGCCGCACTGACGTGGCAGGCTGCGCGCGGCGTTGATCTCCTGAAGCAGTTTCTGGCCTTCGACTTGCCAATCGCCCAGCCGTCCGCTCAACAGCGGACGGGCCAGCACGATGCGCCAGTCGCGGCCTTCCTGGCTCACGCCGATGTCGACGAACTGGGGATCGAGCACGACCTGGCAGAAGCTTTCCTCGATCACCTGCATCGCGGCCTGGGCATTGCGAGGGCCTGAAAGGCTGATGGCTTGGACATTGACCATGGGATAGGCCGCCTGGGTCATGGCCTGCTGAAGGTCGCGAGTGCCTTCCGGAGACAGCGCCAGGCGTGTGTCGCTGTTGAGCGGCGCCAGTTCCAGAGAGGCTTCACCCCCGCAAGCCTGGGCCTGGCTACGGTAATGGTTGATCGAATCGATCAACTGCGTTTCCTCGCCGTTCATGGCGTGAGCCAGGGTGAACGGCCCCAGGCCCAGCGCCGCGAAGACAAGGCAGGCAGCGGATGACAACACGCGCATGAAGATCTCCCTATGACTGGCAGCGGCCCGCTGCTGCCGGACCATCCTACACAAGCCGTTTGCGTTTGGCCCGGACTGGACTGCACGGTGGCCGCAGGCAAGAGTCGGTAGACCGCCGACAGGACGAAAAGTGCGGCGGGGGGCTTGCGGTCGTGCCGGGAGCGCGTCCTGTGGGGGCCGGCTTGCCGGCGATGGCGGCGGCACACGCCCGCCAGGCAGACGGTGCCGATGGTTGGCTGTTTCAGCCACTCAAGGCGCCGGGTTCGGCTGTTCAACGTGAATGGCGTCCAGGGCCTGCACCAGCGAATCGTCGAGTGTCAGGTCGACGCTGGCCAGGTTGTGCTTCAGTTGGTCCAGGCTGGTCGCACCGATGATGTTGCTGGTCACGAACGGGCGGCTGGTGACGAAGGCCAGGGCCAGTTGCGCGGGGTCCAGCCCGTGTGCGCGTGCCAGCTCGACATAGCGCTGCGCTGCAGCTTCGGCCTGGGGATTGGTGTAGCGCTGGAAGCGTTCGAACCGGGTCAGGCGCGCACCGTCCGGTCGTGCGCCACCGAGGTACTTGCCGCTGAGCACGCCGAAGGCCAGCGGCGAGTAGGCCAGCAGGCCGATCTGCTCACGCAGGGCAATTTCCGCCAGGCCGACTTCGAAGGTGCGGTTGAGCAGGTTGTAGGGGTTCTGGATCGAGACTGCACGTGGCCAGCCGCGTTGCTCGGCCAGATGCAAAAAGCGCATCGTGCCCCACGGCGTTTCGTTGGACAGCCCGATGTGACGGATCTTGCCGGCCTTGACCAGCTCGTCGAGCACCTCGAGGGTGTCTTCGATCGCCACGAACTGATCGTCGGGGTCAAAGGTGAAGCCCAGCTGGCCGAAGAAGTTGGCCTTGCGGTCCGGCCAGTGCAGTTGGTAGAGGTCCAGGTAGTCGGTCTGCAAGCGTGCGAGGCTGTCTTCCAGGGCCTTGACGATGTTGGCCCGGTTCAGGCGCGGGTTGCCGTCGCGAATGTGCGGCATGCGGCCGGGGCCTGCGACCTTGCTGGCCAGCACCCAGTCGCCCCGATCGCCGAACTGGCGGAAGTACTCGCCGATGATACGCTCGGTGCTGCCGTAGGTTTCGCCATTGGGCGGCACGGGGTACATCTCGGCGGTGTCGAGGACGTTGACCCCGGCGTCCTTGGCCAGGCGGATCTGCTCGAAGGCCTCGGCCTGAGTGTTCTGTTCGCCCCAGGTCATGGTGCCCAGGGCGATGGCGCTGACCTGCAGAGAGGTGCGTCCGAGAGGGCGTCGTTGCATGCGGTACTCCGTGACGAGGATCGATAAAGGGACACTGTCGGACCCCTGCACGAGGCAAGCGTTCGGGCCGTGTCCACACGTGGTGGACCTCGGACGTTGCCACCGGCTTCGGTCGTTTGGCAAGCCCACGCATGGGGTCCGCTCAAGCCCGTCCCTGATCGGTACGTCACATCGCGGGCACTCCTGACCTCCACAGGCAGTCCATGGTTGAACAGGCACCTGGCTGGAGAGCGGTTCGATGGATGCAGTGCTGGACACGATCGGTGACACCCTCGAGGCCGAGTTCGCCGACCTGGCCGATGTGGAGCAGGTCACGCGGATCCTGGTCAGGTTGTTGATGGCGGCGTTGCTGGGTGCGGTGCTGGGGCTGGAGCGTGAAAGCAAAGGCAAGTCGGCCGGTGTGCGCACGCACATGCTGGTATCGCTGGGTGCTGCGCTGTTCGTGTTGGCCCCGAATATGGCCGGTGCCGACGCCCAGGCCATGAGCCGTGTCATTCAGGGGATCGTCGCCGGCATCGGCTTTCTCGGCGCGGGGACTATCCTCAAGGGCAACGGTCGCGAGACCAGTCATGTGAAGGGGCTGACCACGGCAGCCGGTCTATGGATGACGGCGGCGATCGGAACGGCAGCAGGCATGGGCCGCGAGGCGACGGCATTGGTGAGCACGCTGATGGCTTTGCTGGTGCTGCACAGCATGCCGACGCTGGTCGACCGCATCGAAGTGAGGTCCGAGCGTAAAGCGCGCGAGGAGGAAGAGAACGGTTGAGCGCATAGCACGAGGGGGAGCCTAAGCTCCCCCCCAAATGTTGCTGCGTGCTCTTTATTGTTATCGAGGACCGGCCTGTTGTTGTGATTGTCAGCCATGTCTCGGTGTCGCGAACGACCCCCATCCGGGGTCAAGAGCAAACGTATTTTTTTGAGCGCTGATCTGCAATTGCCTGCGAGCCTGTGTCCGACCGTCACTACCTCGAGGTAGTCTTGTTGTTCTGTGTCGGTTGACCTGCCGTGCACATCGACTTCAAAAAAATCTGCTTGCTGCGTCTCTGCCGTGTTGTTCTTGTTCTGTCAGAACCGCTGCCTGTTATTGTTATTGGGTGTCACTGCTGTTGTTCTTGTTATGCGTAAGAGATAGCAGGTGCCGTGCCAACTTTTAAAAACCATTATAAAACAATGGCTTAGCGTAAGACCCGCAGGCCTGCTACTGAAAATACGCGTCAAATTGTTTCCCTGTTACCCGTTTCGCCGCCTGTACTCGCACGGCGGTAACACTCACCCGGCAGCGCCGGTGACAGACGCACCCTGCCGCGCTCGCGCCACCCGCGAACCGTTGGCACGCGCCAGCACGTCGCTGATGCGCTGACCTGCCGCGATCAGCCGGTCCAGGTCGATACCGGTGTCGATGCCTAGCCCTTGCAGTAGATAGACCAGGTCCTCGGTCGACACGTTGCCCGTGGCGCCGCGGGCGTAGGGGCAGCCGCCCAGTCCGGCGACCGACGCGTCGAACACCGCGATGCCTTCCAGCAGACTGGCATACACATTGGCCACGGCCTGCCCATAGGTGTCATGGAAATGCCCCGCCAACGCTTCCCTGGGCACGGCGCTCGCCACCTGATCGAACAGCCGACGCGTGGCGCCCGGTGTACCGACGCCGAGGGTGTCGCCCAACGACACCTCGTGACAGCCCATCTGGTACAGCGCCCGTGCCACCGGCATCACCTGTTCGGGGCTGACCGTGCCCTCATAGGGGCAACCCAGTACGCAGGACACGTAGCCGCGCACTCGCACCCGGTGAGTCTGGGCGGCTGCCAGGATCGGTTCGAAGCGCGCCAGGCTCTCGCTGATCGAACAGTTGATGTTGCGCTGCGAAAAGGTCTCCGACGCGGCGGCGAACACGGCCACCTCCTCGACGCCTGCAGCCAGGGCGTCTTCGAACCCGCGCAGGTTGGGGGCCAAGGCGGCGTAGGTGACCCCCGGCAGGCGCGTCATGCCGGCGAACACCTCGGCCGAGCCGGCCATCTGCGGCACCCACTTGGGCGACACGAAACTGCCGACCTCGATGTAGCGCAGGCCGGCCGCGCCGAGGTCGTCGACCAGGCGGATCTTGTCGGCCACCGCAATGGGGCGCGCTTCGTTCTGCAGGCCGTCGCGTGGGCCGACTTCGACCACACGGACATGCGTCGGCAAGGACATGGCAGGTCTCCTGTCAGTTCATGGGGTATTGGCGTGGGCGAGGGTGGTGGCCAGCGCCTGCTCGCAGCGCTCCTGGGCCACGTCCAGTTCGATCTGCATCTGCTGGATGTCGAGCATCTGCTGTTCGAGCTGTCCACGGCGTTCTTCGATCTTGGCCAGCATGCTTTCGAGCTGCTTGCGGTTGCCGCTGCTGGGGTCGTACAAGGCGATCAGCTCGCGGCATTCGGCGATCGAGAAGCCGATGCGTTTGCCTCGCAGGATCAGCTTCAGGGTGACCTTGTCGCGGGGCGAATAGATGCGCTCCTGGCCTCGACGCGTGGGGCTGAGCAGGCCTTGTTCTTCATAGAAGCGGATGGCGCGGGTGGTGATGTCCAGTTCGCGCGACAGGTCGGAAATGCTGTAGGTCTGATCGCTCATGGGTAAGCTCGCCAAGAAGGTCCGCTACGCTAGCGCCATGTTGACGTGCACGTCAACATGGCGCTAGCGACAGCGTGTCGTTCAGCGGTTCACGTCCACGACGAGGCGGCCACGGACCTGGCCCGCCAGCAAGGCAGGCGCTCGATCCAGCACCTCGTTCAGGCCGATCGACTGGGTGATCAGGTCCAGTTGCTGACGATTCAGCACCTCATCCAATCGCTGCCAGGCCTCGACCCGCCGCGCGTAGGGCTGGGTCACGCTGTTGATGCCCAGCAGGCTGACACCACGAAGGATGAACGGCGCCACCGAAGAGGGGAAATCCATGCCCTGGGCCAACCCACAGGCCGCCACCAGCCCTTCGGACCGTGTTCCGGCGCAGACGTTGGCCAGGGTATGGCTGCCCACCGAATCGATGGCCGCCGCCCAGCGCTCCTTGCCAAGCGGTTTACCCGGCGCCGACAGTTCACTGCGCGCCAGCACCTCGGTGGCACCGAGGGTGCGCAGGTAATCAGCTTCTTCAGCGCGGCCCGTGGCCGCCATGACCTGATAGCCTGCCTGGGCCAGCAGGCTCACGGCAAAACTGCCAACGCCGCCGCTGGCGCCGGTGACCAGCACCGGCCCCTGATCGGGCGTGAGGCCATGGCGCTCCAGTGCCATCAGGCACAGCATCGCCGTGTACCCGGCCGTGCCGACCGCCATGCACTGACGCGCGTCCAGCCCGGCGGGCATCGGCACCAGCCAGTCGCCGTCGAGCCGTGCCCGCTGGGCCAGGCCGCCCCAGTGGCGTTCGCCCACGCCCCAACCATTGAGCACGACCCGGTCGCCGGCGCGCCAGCTGGGGTGGTCGCTGTGTTCGACCGTGCCGGCCAGGTCGATGCCCGGCACCATCGGGAATTGCCGCACCACCGGGCTCTGGCCGGTGATCGCCAGCGCATCCTTGTAGTTGAGGGTGCTGTAGGCCACGCGTACGGTGACCGTGCCGGGGGGAAGCTGGTCATCGTCGAGGTCGGTGACCTGTGCGTGCTGCCCCTGTGCGGCCTGGTCGATCAGGATTGCCTTGAACATCTGTCTCTCCTTTGTAAGCAGAAATGGCCTGGTCAGCGGTCCATGATGCCGTGGAAATGAAGCCGGCGACTGCACTTTTTCAGGCTTCGCGGTTCTATGCATGGCCAGGTCGCGCCGATCCCCGGCGCGCCGCCGACTGTCGATCCTGTCTCATGGCTGTTCGTTCGTCCAACCGTATCCTCACGCTGCTGCTGGTCAGCCTGTGTCTGTGCCTTGTCGCGTGCAGCCATCGGCCAGGCCGTGGCCTCGCCGCGCAACTGAGCGAAGGCACCCCCCGCGAGTTCTTCCAGACCAGCGTCGATCGCCTGGCCACCCTGGCGATGCGTGACAACCTGCGCAGCCTGTATCGACTGATGAACAAGCTGTACCTGCGCAACCCCGAGCAGTGGAAGCGCTCCGGCTACGTCGATGCCGCGACTGCCGAGCGGCAGATCCGCGTGGCCATCGAGCAACGCCAGCCGTTGCCGCAACTGGGCCAGCGGCGCGACCTGGCGGCCTTGAGCTACGCGCTGGATCCCGCCTTTCGTGGCGATCGGGTCGGCGCCTTCATCTATGCCATCGGCAGCATGCTGGTCACCGCCCACGGTGGGCGCACCGAGTTCTTCGTGACCGACGCCATCGACCCGCTGTTCGTCAGCAACGCGGCGCGCAACATCGAGAAGGCCACCTGGATGCTCAGCCAGCGGCAGGATGCCGATGGGGTGCTGCTGCTGTTCTCCAACGAGATCTCGGAGGAGGGCAGCAACCTGAGTTTTGCCGTGGGCTTCGGCAAGATCGTCGCGCGCCTGGACCTGCTGGCCGAGCTGCTCGACGAACGCTACCGGCGCATCGGCCTGAACTACGCCCAGAGCCTGCTGTTCATGAACTTCCTGCCGGTGCAGTGACGCTCACAGCAGCGCGTCGATCGCCTGACGGTACCGCGCGCCGGCGATGCGCATGCTGTCGATGTGACCGGCGCCGGGCACCAGCAGCAAGGTCTTGGGCTGCGGCGCCGCGTCGAACAAGGCCTGGCTGAAGCGCGACGGCACGTAGCGGTCGTTCAGGCCGTGCACCACCAGCAGGGGCATGTCGAGCTCCGGGATCTTGCCGAGCGAATCGAATTTCTGCGACAGCAGCCAGCGCACCGGCAGGCTGGTGTTGGTCACCACCCCGGCAATGTCGCCGAGCGACGTGAAGGTCGATTCCAGGATCAGCCCATGAGCCGACACCGGGCTACCCGCCTGGCGCGCCCGCTGCGAAAGATCCGTAGCCAGGTCCACGGCGATCGCGCCGCCCAGGGAGTGGCCGAAGATCAGTCGCTTGCTGGGGTCCGGCTGCAGTTGGGTGAGGCGCTCCCAGGCAATGCGGGCGTCTTCGTAGACCGTGGATTCGGAGGGCAGGTCGCCACGGCTCTGCCCGAAGCCGCGATAATCGACGGCCAGCACCGAATAGCCCATGGCATGCAGCTGCTCGATGCGAAACAGTTGGCCGGTCAGGTTCCAGCGTACGCCGTGCAGATAAAGGATCGCGGGGGCGTTGGCGCGTTTGGCCGGCCACCACCAGGCGTGCAGACTCTGTTGCTGGTCGAAGCTCGGCGCGCGCAGGTCGAGTTCCTGCACGCCGGCCGGCAGGCCATGGAACCAGCTGGCCTGGCCCGGCTCGATGCGAAACACCAGTTCGCGTTCCTTGTGTTGCAGGACGCTGCAGCCGGTGGGTAACACCACGGCCAGGGCCAGCGCCAGGGCGCCGAACAGCCAGCGGCGCCTGGTGGTGGGAAACGCGTTGGGCATCGTAGGCTCCAGTGCAAGGAAAGAATGCCCTGTTTAACAGATCAATCCGGTCAGGGGCAGGCCAGCGGTCGAATGATCGCCACGCGAGGGTTGCGGCATGTGTCGTCTCGGACGCAGTGGATGCCCTCCGGCCTGAGCAGCAGGTGGGCAGCCGGAGTCGGTTCGCCTCAGTCCAAGGTGGCCAGCCATGTCTGGATCTGCTCGAGCGTTGCCGTCGCGCCTCCGCAGACCACCACCATCGGGTTGCGGTAGGCCGACAGGGCATCGGGTGCATAAGCCAGGGCCAGCGCGGCGCCACAGGCTGGCTCGACCAGCAGGCGGTGATCGAGCAGGAAGCGCTCGCAGGCCTGCAATGCGGCGCGATCGCTGACCAGATGGCTGGTCACCGGGTGCGTCTGGGCGCAGGCCAGGGCCTGAGCCGCGACGCGCTTGGCGCCCAGTGACGTGGCCAGCGATTCGATGCGTTCCAGTTCGACCAGCTTGCCCGCCTCCAGAGCGCGGTGCAACGAGGCGGCTCCCTCGGTCTCTACCGCCAGCACCGGCACATCGTGCCAGCCGTTGCGTCGCAGGCCCTCGACCACGCCGCTGAGCAGGCCGCCTCCGCCCACCGAGAGAATGATCACGTCGGGCTTGTAGTCCGCCTGGGCCAGCTCGTCCACCAGGCTGGCATGGCCCTCCCAGAGCAGTGGGTCATCGAACGGATGGATGAAGGCATCGTCCGGCCCGACCAAGGTCAGGGCCAGTTCGTTGGCCTCTTGCCAGGAGCTGCCGTGCGCGATGACCTTGGCCCCCTCCATCTCCAGCAGGGCCTTGGCCCGCTCGCTCGTGGTCTGCGGCACCACCACGGTCACGGCGGCGCCCAGGTGGCGCCCCGCGTAGGCCACGGCCAGCCCGGCATTGCCGCCAGAGGACGAGACGAAATGCCGGGCGCCACGGGCGAAATGGACTTCGCAGGCATGCCCGACACCCCGCAGCTTGAACGAGCCGCAGGGTTGCAGGGCTTCGAGCTTGAGCGACAGCGGTCGGCCGCAGGCCAGCGACAGGGGGCGTGATTCGATCAGTGGGGTGGCGATGTGCAAGGTCACGGTTGGCTCCGTTCGGGGTGCGCGCGGGTGAGGTCGTCCGCTTCGGCGCGCAGTTGGTCCAGGTAGTTGTAGACGGTGAAACGGGTGACGCCCAAGGCCGCCGCCGCCTTTTCCACCCCGCCCTTGACGATGAACAGCCCGCGCGCCTGCATCAGGCGCACGGCATCGACCTTGGCGGCCTTGTCCATCTTGCCGCGACCCGAACGCCGCAGGGCCGTGTCGATGATCTCGCTCATCAGCACGGCCATGTCGGCCGGAGGCTGAGCGGCCAGAGTGGCGTCCTGGACCACGGCAGGCTGGGCGCCCAGGGGGTGCAGGCCTTGCAGCAGGTCCAGCGCGGCGTCCAGGCCCGTCACGTCGGTGTTGACGCACAGGCTGGCGAAGGGCACGCCGTCATGATCGCGGAACAGGGCCGTGGCACTGCGCAGCGAACGGCCTTTCAGGTGGGTGGGGTAGTCGGGGATGACCACAGGATCACTGCCCGCTTGATGTCCCGACGCACGCATCAACGCCTTGAAACCCAGGTCCTGCTCGGGTGCGGCCAGGATCGGACTGCCCACGGTTCGGCCCGAGAGATGGCCGTTGGCGATGGCCACCACGGACTGTTCGGGTGTGCGCAGGTCGTGAAGGATCAGCTCGACATTGCGCGGCAGCACGCTGGCCAGGGCCTGCAGGGCGGCCTTCAAGGTCGTGAAGACGAGGTGGTGGTCGGACTCGTTGGAAGGGGGCATGGGTTGAACACTGTGTTGAATTGCAACATGGTGTTGAATTGCAGGGCGGGCGTCAAGCAGGAAGAGGCCGCAGCCTTGCCTGGGCGGGTGTCATGGTGGGTCATTCAGCGTTGACGGTTGGTGCACCTGGCAGCAGGGGGAGATTGATCGGTGCCTGTGGCAGAGGTCGTTTCGGTGTCTTTTACGTGACAACGTGGGGGTTTTTGGTGGGCCCGCAGGGCCCAGCAAATCAGCCACTCCATATGTCCGGCCAGCACGCCCGAACCGCCCGGACAGGGAGCAGCCTGCGCGGTCTTCAGCCAACCAACGGCGGCGTACGAGGCGGCACACGACGGCGCTGGCCGGTCGCTTCGAACGCCGCCCCGTAACGCAGCAGCGCCGAGTCATCGTAGGCGCGGCCTGCCAAGGTCAACCCCACCGGCATGCCGATGTCGGCCATCACCCCCATCGGCACGGTGACGGTCGGTACCCCTAGGTGCCGGATCGCCAGGTTGCCATTGGCCACCCACACGCCGTTGCTCCAGGCGATGTCGGCGCTGGCCGGGTTGACGTCGGCATCCGCCGGGCCGACGTCGGCCACGGTGGGGAAGATCACCGCGTCGAGCCCGTGCGCATCCATCCAGTCCTCCAGGTCCAGCTTGCGCGTGCGTTCCAGGCCGCGCAGGCCATCCGGCACACTGGCGATCTCGTCCCAGCGCTTGAGTCCGCGCCTGGCCATGTTCACGTACTCGTCCATCCCGGCGGCCAGATCATCCTCACGGTTGGGCAGGGTGCCCGGGTCGTGCGGGAAGATCTTCGGCCCATCGACGTCCGCCAGGCGGTTCAGCCGCGGGTCGTCGTTGGCGCGCAGGAAGTCGTCGAAGGCCCAGCCCGACAGCTCCCACAGCTCGTCATGCAAAAACGCGGGCGAGACGATGCCACGGGTGAACACGGTCGGCGCGCCTGGACGGTCGCCTTCGCAGTTGGACACCAGCGGGAAATCCACCTCGATGACCTGGGCGCCGGCCGCCTCCAGCGCCTGGCGCGCTTCGTGCCACAGGGCCATGACGCTGTCCCGGGTGTGGATGCGCTGGCCGGTCGGGCCGCCGATGCCGGGTTTTTCGGACGTGCCGGCGTCGGCGTCGGCATTGATGTACATGCGCGGTACGCCGAACCGCTTGCCGCGCAGGGCGCTGGCGTCTGCCGCCAGGTCCAGGTAGCTGGCCGGGCGTACGGTAGAGGCGCGCGGGATCGGTACCCAGGGCTGCAGGCGCCAGAGATCGCCGCGGCTATCCGGGTCGTCGGCCACCACCACGTCCAGCACCTGCAGCAGATCGGCCATGGTCCGGGCGTAGGGCACCACCACGTCCATGGTCGGCGTCAGCGGCCAGTTGCCGCGCACCGAGATCACCCCACGGGACGGGGTGTAGGCGCACAGGCCATTGTTCGACGCCGGGCCACGGCCGCTGGACCAGGTCTCTTCGGCCAGGCCGAAGGCCGCGAAGCTGGCTGCCGTCGCCGTGCCGGCGCCATTGGACGAGCCGGAAGCGAAGGGTGCCGTCAGATAGTCGGCGTTGTACGGGCTCTCGGCGCGGCCATAGACCCCGCGCTGCATGCCACCGTTGGCCATGGGCGGCATGTTGGTCTTGCCCAGGCAGATGGCGCCGGCAGCACGCAGGCGCTCGATGGTGAAGGCATCGCGCTGTGCCACCAGCTCGGCGAAGGCCGGGCTGCCGGAGGCGGCCGTCAGCCCCTTGACCAGGTAGCTGTCCTTGGCCGTGTACGGGATCCCGTCCAGCGGTCCGAGGCTCTCGCCACGTGCCCGGCGGGCATCCGACGCCCGCGCTTCCTCGAGCGCCTCGGGGTTGTGCACCACCACGGCATTCAAGGCCGTGGCGGTCGTGGCACCATCGTAGGCCGCGATGCGGGCCTGATAGGCCTCGACCAGTTCGACCGCCGTCGTGCGGCCCCTGACGAGCGCCTCGCGCAGCGCGGCGATGGAAACCTCGGTTACCTCGATCATTGCAGTCACCAGTCTGTGTGCAGGTGGGTGATAAAAGGCGCCAGTGTACCAACAAGGAGCCCGGCCCCGCAGGCTGGCGTGGGGGCAATGGATCTTTGCAGTGGAGCAGTGAGGGGCAAGCTGCAAGCGGACGGTCAGGTGCGGGCAGCCTGTCGAGGCGGCGCCGACGCTCTGGCTTGAAACTTGACGCTTCAGGACACCTGCGACAACGGCCGGGCGACGTCTTCCAGCGACTTGCGCTCGGCCGCCGTGCCCCATGCCGCCTGGACCACGGCGGCCATCACCATCAGGGCGGCGCCGAGCAGATAGCCATAGAACACGAAGGTGCGGTCCCCGGTGTCGATCAAGGCGCCGAACAGCGTCGGGCCGATGATGCCGCCCAGCCCGGTGCCGAAGGCGTAGAATACAGCGATGGCCAGGGCACGGATCTCCAGCGGGAAGGTCTCGGCCACGGTGAGGTAGGCCGAGCTGGCGGCCGCCGAGGCGAAGAAGAAGATCACCATCCAGCACAGCGTCTGTTCGGTCACGTCGAGCAGGCCCTGCTGGAAACCGTAGCCACTGGCGGCCAGCAGCACGCCGGAGAGCAGGAACGTGGCGCTGATCATGATCCGTCGGCCGACCACGTCGAACAGGCGCCCCAGCAGCAACGGCCCGCAGAAGTTGCCCAGCGCGAAGGGCAACACGTACCAGCCTACCTGGGCCGACGGCACGTCGTAGAAGTCCGTGAGCACCAGCGCATAGGTGAAGAAGATCGCGTTGTAGAAAAAGGCCTGGGCCGTGAGCAGCGTCAGCCCGACCAGCGCCCGCTGGCGGTGGCCGATGAACAGTGTGGAGAACACCTCGCGAATCGGGGTGTGGCTCCGCGCGCGCAGGCGCAGTGGCGGGCTGGTGACCGGCGGCAGCTCGATTCCGTGTGCCCTGTAACGTTGCTCGATGGCGGCGACGATACGCTCGGCTTCGTCAGGTCGATCGTGGATCATCAGCCACCGTGGGCTCTCGGGAATCCACAGCCGCATCCAGACGATGATCAAACCCAGTACCGCGCCGATCCCGAAGCACAGCCGCCAGCCCAGCTCGCTGCTCACCCAGTGCCCGTCCAGCAGCACGATCGCGCCGACCGCGCCGAGGGCGGCGCCGATCCAGAAGGTGCCGTTGACGGTCAGGTCCACCCAGCCGCGAAACCGCGCAGGCGTGAATTCCTGGAGGGTCGAGTTGATGGCCGTGTACTCGCCTCCGATGCCGGCGCCGGTCAGAAAACGGAACAGCAGGAAACTCCACAGGTTCCACGACAATGCCGTGGCTGCCGTGGCCGCGATGTAGAGAAACAAGGTGATGAAGAACAGCCTGCGCCGCCCCAGGCGATCGGTAAGCCAACCGAAGAACAGCGCCCCCAGTACGGCACCGGCGATGTACACGGCGCCGGCGATACCGATGTCGGTGTTGCTCAACTGCAAGGCCGGGCTTTCTTTCAGGGCGCCGGACACCGAGCCGGCCAGCGTGACCTCCAGCCCGTCGAGCAGCCAGGTGATTCCCAGCGCGAACACCAGCAGGGTATGAAAGCGTGTCCATGGCAGGCGATCCAGGCGTGCCGGGATATCGGTGGCGAAATGACGCGCCTGTGGGGCGGCGGTCGAGGGTTCGCGCAGGGCTCGGGTGGTCATGGCAACTCCTGTTCGCTGACAAGCCTTCAGCAGATGGAGGACGCAGGGCCACAAGAGTTCAAGCCGGGAAGACTGGCGTATCCGGCGGGGCGCTTCTCGTCCAGGCGTCTGTCAGGAGAAGCGCCGACCGCACTCACCAGAGCGCAGGCGTCGTGCTCGCGAGCGTACGCTCGAAGACCTCGACGGCCTGCTCGACCTCGGCTTCGGTGGTGTGGCGACCGAGGCTCAGGCGTACGCTGCTGCGCGCCTGCGCCGGGGTGAGGCCCAGGCCCAGCAGGACGTGCGAGGCGGCCTGGCTGGCGGAGTTGCAGGCCGAGGTCGAGGACAGCGCCAGGTCACCGGCCAGGGCGGCACTGTTGAAGCCGGGCACCTCAATGCGCAGGTTCAAGGTATGGGGAATGCGCTGGTATGGACACCCATTGAGCGAAACGCCTGGCAAAGCCAGCAGCCCTTCGCGCAGGCGTTGGCTCAGCCGCTCCAGGCGTTGATGCTCCGCATCGCCCGGTACGCTGGCCAGCGCGAAGGCGCGGCCCATGCCGACGATCTGATGCGTGGCCAAGGTACCCGAGCGCAGGCCGCCTTCATGCCCGCCACCGTGGATCTGAGCACGCAGGGCCGGGCGGGCGCGGGGGCCGACGTACAGCGCGCCGATGCCCTTGGGGCCGTACACCTTGTGCGCCGAGAACGACATCAGGTCGACCTTGTCGCGCTGCACATCGAGTACCCGTCGCCCGACTGCTTGCGCGGCATCGACGTGCAACAGCGCGCCGTGACGGCGGACCCGTTCGCCGATCGCCGCGATGTCGGTCCAGGTGCCCAGTTCGTTGTTGACGGCCATCAGCGACACCAGCAGGGTGTCGGGCCTCAAGGCCGCTTCCACAGCCTCAGGCTGGATCAGCCCTTGGTCGTCGGGTTGCAGCCGGGTGATGGTATGGCCCTGACGCTCGAGTTCGGCAACGGTGTCGAGCACCGCCTTGTGTTCGAGCACGCTGGTGATCACATGGCTCGGCCTGCCCGAGGTGAGGGTGATGCCCTTGAGCGCCAGGTTGTTCGATTCGGTGGCGCCGGACGTCCAGACGATGTCGCCACAGGCAGCGCCCACCCGCTCGGCCACCTGTTGCCTGGCCTGCTCGACCGCCGTGCGGGCGGCCTGACCATAGGCGTGACCTGTCGAGGCAGGGTTGCCGAACATGGCCTGGCTGCCGAGGCAGCCGATCATGGCCTCGATGACACGTTCATCGACGGGCGTGGTGGCGGCATAGTCGAAATACAGCGGTGTACGTGGCATGGCGGCGACCCATCGTGACAATGGGCATCGACCGTCGATGCCCTTGTCAAAATGGTACTAATGGTTTGATGGAAAAATATTATTTTTTATCCTGATAACGGCCTTATATAAGGAAATTAAATTCTCTTGGATAGGCTGTTATAGAAATTTTATTTAATGCTTATGGTCTGTAACGATTTTCATCGTTATTTTGGTTATAAGAAACGCTCGCTGAGGGGTTGTCCGCAGCGTCGGTACGAGCCCCGCCAGCCTCTGGCGACGACGAAGGCGCAGTGTGTCCGGTCGCCAATGCCACGGTCGGCTGCCCACGGGTCCTGATCAGCGACAGCACCACACCGCCCACCAGCAGCCCCAGCGTCACACCGAGCGACAGCAGGGCCGGCACCTTGCCGATCAACCCGTGATAGAAGATCTTGCAGCCGATGAACACCAGTACCAGCGCCAGCGCATACTTCAGGTACACGAAACGGTGCATCAGTGCAGCCAGCGCGAAGTACAGCGAGCGCAGCCCCAGGATGGCGAAGATGTTCGAGGTATAGACGATGAACGGGTCCTGGGTAATCGCGAAGATGGCCGGAACACTGTCCACCGCGAACACCAGGTCTGCCAGCTCGATCAGCACCAACGCCAGGAACAGTGGGGTGGCATGGCGCAGCGCGCGAGACTGGCCCGGTGGCGCCTTGTGCACGAAGAAGCGGGCACCGTGCAGCTCGTCGGTGACACGCAGGTGTCGGCGAATGAAGCGCAGCATGGGATTGTTGGCCAGGTCTGGCTGGCTGTCCTCCTTGGACAGCGCCATCTTCACCCCGGTGAACAACAGGAACGCGCCGAAGAGATACAGGACCCAGGCGAAGTTCTGCACCAGCGCCGCGCCCACGCCGATCATGATCGCCCGCAGTACCACGACCCCCAGGATGCCCCAGAACAATACACGGTGCTGGTAGCGACGGGGGATGGCGAAGTAGCTGAAGATCATCGCCATGACGAACACGTTGTCCATCGACAGCGACTGCTCGACCAGAAAGCCCGTGTAGAACTCCATGGCCGACTGGGCGCCCAACTGCACCCAGATCCACACCCCGAACAGCACGCCGACGCTGAAATAGCCGGCATACAGCAGCAGGCTTTCGCGCATCTCGATCTCGCGCTCCTGGCGGTGCAGTACGCCGAGATCGAGCACCAGCAAGCCGATGACGATGGCCACGAATACGAGCCACAACCACGTGCTGGTGCCCAGTACGGGCGTTGTCAAAAACGTCTGCAGAGCTGTCATGAGCCCCTCCTGATCACTGTCGTCGTTGCATGGGCAACCGTGATTCCGACATGGCGGCGTGGCAGCCGTCAGAGGGGCCCGGTAATCACTTGCAATCAAGCCTAGCCGCAGTGGGCGGGGCTGTGAGCAGGCAGGGTGTTACAGCGTTTTTCCAGTCGATCGCCCGCTCGCGACCGACGGTTTCACATCGTCTCAGCGTACCCAGACTTCGACGCGACGGTTTCGCTGGCGTCCGCTGGCACGGGCGTTGTCAGCGATCGGCAATCGATCGCCCAGCCCCAGCACCTCACGCACCTCCACCCCAGCGCGGGCCAGCTCGCGCCGCACGGCCATCGCCCGCAGGCGCGACAACAAGGCGGCGCGCCCTGGTGTCTGCTTGGGGTCGCCAAAGCCGACCAGTGTCACCTGGGTGGCCGCCAGTCCCCGGCTGCGTACGTAGGCTGCGATCCGCTGGGCATCGCGCAGCGCCTTGTTGTCCAGGGTTGCGCTCGCCGGCTGGAAACGCAGGCTCACGTTCAAGCGCCGCGCTTCGCGCTGCAAGGCCCGATAACGCATGGGCCCCTGGCCCGGACGCTGCGTCGGCAGGGCGAGCACCTGCTGCGAAACGAAGCCTTGCCGAGCGAGGATGGCCTGGCCGGCCGGACTCTGCACGAATGTCACCAAGGCCTTGGCCAGGGGGCATGGGACGGACGTCGGCCGGTACAGGTACAGACGACGGGTCAGGGGGTAGTCCTCGCTGGCCACGGCAGCAGGTGACGGCAGCAGGGCGGGCGCATCGCCCTCGGCGACGGCCAGGGCTTTGGCATGATGCAGAACGTTCAGGCTGCCGAAACCGATGGCCTGTCGATCGTTCGCCACCCGGGCGACCAACGCTTCGTTGGATTCGAACCGCTCGGCGCGGGCGCTCAGGCGCGTCGACGATGCGTCGAGCAGCAGGGCCCGGAAGGTCTCGAACGTGCCTGAGCGCGCATCGCGTGCCAGCACGTGGATCGCGCCGCCTGGTACGCCCAGCTGCTCCCAGCGGGTCAGGCGTCCGCTGAAGACGGCGGTGAGCTGATCGAGGGAGAGGGCGTTCAGCGGGTTGGCCGGATGGACGACCACGGCGATGCCGTCCAGGCCGATGACCTGCTCGGCCTCGGCAGAACGCAGGTCGCCCAGCGCCCGCAGCCGCCAGGCCGTATCAGCCTCCAGGGGGCGCGAGGCGGCGGCGAGGTCGGCGCGGCCGCTCGCCAGTGCATCGAAACCGGTCTGGGTCCCATGGGCGGCGATCTCGACGCGCAGGGGCTGGCCATCGGCGCCCTGCGCGGTGATGGCGACCTCGTTGGGCACCGGGCCCGCGTGGGTGCGAATGTCCGAGGCGCCGCGTCCGGCCAGCCAGCCGCGCACGAGTGTGGGCAGGGCGGAGGCGCCGAGCGTGTTGGAACCGGCGATACGCAAGGGCGCCTCCGCCGACCAGGCAGGGCTCCACGAAATCAGCAGCAGAAGGCACAGATGACGCATGTGAACCTGTTCTTGAACGGACAGCGGTCACGCTACCGGAGGTAGATGACATGCGGATGACTGGTTTCGGGACTGCTTCAGCGCTTATGCTGTTACGAAATATTTCTAACAAATCGGACATGAGGAGGCATGATGCCGCTGAGAGACCTGCTGCTGGCCCTGGTGGTCATCGTGGTGTGGGGGCTGAATTTCGTGGTGATCAAGATCGGTCTCGACGGCTTGCCACCCATGCTGTTGGGCGCGCTGCGCTTTGCCTTGGTGGCGTTTCCCGCGCTGTTCTTCATCAAGCGACCACAGTTGCCCTGGCGCTGGTTGATCGCCTATGGCGCGACCATCTCGCTGGGGCAATTCGCCTTCCTGTTCCAGGCCATGTACAGCGGCATGCCGCCGGGCCTGGCCTCGCTGGTGTTGCAGTCCCAGGCGTTCTTCACCCTGTTCTTCGCCGCGCTGTTCCTGCGCGAGCCGCTGCGTCCAGCCAGCCTGGCCGGCTTGCTGGTGGCCGCGGGCGGGCTGGCGCTGATCGGCAGCGAGGACAGCAGCCATGTCCCCTTGTTGGCGCTGATGCTGACCTTGTGCGCGGGGGCCATGTGGGGCATGGGCAACATCATCACCCGGCGCTTCGGCTCGGTGGACCTGGTGGCCCTGGTGGTCTGGGGCGGCCTGATCCCCCCGTTGCCGTTCCTGGCCCTGTCGTACTGGCTGGAAGGGCCGGCCTTGATCGAGCAGGCCCTGATGGGCATTGGCTGGCACTCGATCGGCGCGCTGGCCTACCTGGCCTTCATTGCCACCATGCTCGGCTACAGCCTGTGGAGCACGCTGCTGTCCCGCCACCCGGCCGGCAAGGTGGCGCCGTTTTCCCTGCTGGTGCCGGTGATCGGTCTGAGTTCCTCGGCCTGGCTGCTGGATGAACGGCTGAGCGCGATCCAGGGGTGGGGGGCGCTGCTGGTCATGCTGGGCCTGTTGATCAACGTGTTCGGGGCGCGCCTTGGTCAGCGCCTGCGTGGGGTCTTCTGTTAGGCTTTGTACGTAAAGTGCCTGCGCGACGATCAGGCTGCGTTGAAAACAGGCTCGGAATGCTCATCGACTATGTAAAGTCGAGCGCGACTCCGACCGTTCCTTGCCTGTTTTCGCCTTGCCTGCTCGCCGCTCGGCGACGTTCCGTACAACGCCTAGGATGAGCACTTTCGTTCACCCTGCCTGACAGGGGCAGCAGCCCAACGCCGCCCCTTGATACGAGGAGACTTGCATGATCGTGACCACCACCCACCATGTCGAAGGCCGCCCGGTCGCTGCGTATCTGGGCGTCGTCAGCGCCGAGTCGGTGCAAGGCGTCAACTTCGTCAGGGATTTCTTCGCCCGCTTTCGCGACGTGTTCGGCGGCCGCTCGCAGACGCTCGAAAGCGCCTTGCGCCAGGCCCGTGAGCAGGCCACGGCCGAACTGATCGAGCGAGCCCGGCAGCTCAAGGCCGACGCGGTGGTCGGCGTCGATTTCGAGATCAGCATGCCGTCGGTGCAAGGCGGCATGGTGGTGGTCTTCGCCACCGGCACCGCCGTGAAGCTGAGCTGAATCTCGGGGCGTCGCGTTGCCCTTGGGCACTCGATGACGATCTTTTGAGCGAAGCAATCAGACGATTGGCAATCTGGTGTCAGAATTTTCCTAAGTTTGTTGACCCGGCTCAAGCGAAGGTCAAGTACGCCTCGCGGTCCTGGGCTCACTGTGCCTTACTGTGCGCGCTTTTCGACACAGGAGATCGAAGCCATGCGCATCAGGGAAGAGACCTATTGGACGTGGGCGGATGCCCAGTTGCACAGCCGCTGCCATGACGAAGTCCTGAGTGATGGCACCATCCTCGACGTGCAGGTCCGCTTGTCGCGGCCAGGCGCCGTGCAGTTGTTCCTGGGGGTGTATGACCGCTCGGGCAAGGCGGTGGTGGAAGAGTACTACCCGTCGCGGCCCGGCGAGAGCATGACCCGCGCGATGGTCTGGGGCGTGAACCGGGCCAGGGCGCTGGCGATCTGCGAAGATGTGCGTGGCGCTCGGCAGAAACGTGCGTGAAGCACGTAAAGGGCCATCCCGCCGCGGACAGGGAGGGATGGCCGACTGGGAAGCGTCTCAGCGCGCCAGGTGACGGCCCGAGTCCTCAGGCACCAGTGCCTTGAGCGACTCCAGCACACCGCCGACGAAGTCGGTGTCGGCGGCGGCCTTCTTGCCCACATAGCCCTGGCCCCGGCGGAACACCTTGAGGCAGGCCTTCATGCTGGGCATGTGCGCGTCGATCTCGCCCTCGCCGATGTTCGGCGGCAGGCGGTCGAGGCGGACGTCGCCGGCCTGGCTGATCCACAGGACATGGTCATCGTGGCTGTCCTTGCGCGTGGCGAACAGACGTGCCAGTTGGTCGAGCGTGAGTTGATCGTTCAAGTTCATGGTCAAGCCCCTTCTATCCAATATGAAGTGATTCCCAGCGCTTCTCGTATGTAGCGCGTTACCCAGGCTGCTACCGCAGCGTCACCACAGGGGCTTTGTCACCTGCCTTTTGGACAGTTCCTGCTCCACGAGCGGCCGTTTCCTGCTGAATCGACCGCCTGGACTACCCGTGCTTGTCTCCGATCAGGAAGACGGCCTCATCATGCAGAACGCACAGAGCACACGTCAACTATTTTGTAGTGAAAATTTAAAGTCACTACAAGACTGCCTGGTCGTGTTCTGGGGGCCCTTTCAACCGCAGCATGCAGTGTCCTTTCACCGACACTCGAGGGGCCATTGGCGTTAGCAGGACAGTGCCGACCTGCCTAAGCTGTACTGCTCTTTCTCATCGCTCGAGACGGTTGCCATGAAATACCTGCGCATGCTCTTCGACCCGTTCACGTTGACCTTGCTGGCCGTGGTCGCCGCGGCCACCGTGCTGCCTTGCCAAGGGCAGGGCGCCCAGGTGTTCGGCTGGCTGACCAACCTGGCCATCGGCCTGTTGTTCTTCCTGCACGGCGCCAAGCTGTCCCGTGAGGCCATCATCGCCGGCGCCGGGCACTGGCGCCTGCACCTGGTGGTGTTCAGCTGTACGTTCGCGCTGTTCCCCTTGCTCGGCCTGGCCTTCAAGCCGCTGTTCCTGCCACTGGTGGGCAACGAGTTGTACCTGGGGATGCTGTACCTGTGTGCGCTGCCGGCCACGGTGCAGTCGGCCATCGCCTTCACCTCGCTGGCGCGGGGCAACGTGCCGGCTGCGATCTGCAGTGCGGCGGCGTCCAGCCTGCTGGGCATCGTCCTGACCCCGCTGCTGGTGATGCTGCTGTTGGGCGCCGATGGCGAGACCGGGTCGGGCCTGGATGCGGTGCTGAAGATCACCCTGCAGTTGCTGGTGCCATTCGTTGCTGGTCAGCTGGCACGTCGCTGGATCGGTGGGTGGGCCAAGCGCCATGCCCGCTGGCTCAAGCTCGTCGATCAGGGTTCGATCCTGCTGGTGGTCTACACCGCCTTCAGCGACGCTGTGGTGACCGGCCTCTGGCAGAGCGTTTCGCCCCAACACCTGGCCGGGCTGTTCGCGGTCTGTGCCGTCCTGCTGGCGGCGATCCTGCTGGCGACGCACCTGGTGGGCCGTCTGTTCGGGTTCAACCTGCAAGACCGCATCACGATCCTGTTCGCCGGCTCGAAGAAGAGCCTGGCCACGGGGGTGCCCATGGCCCAGGTGCTGTTCGTCGGCAGCGGCATTGGTGCGATGATCCTGCCGTTGATGCTGTTCCACCAGATCCAGCTGATGGTCTGTGCCGTGCTCGCGCAGCACTATGCGCGCCGCGACGTGGACATCGAAGGCGCACCCGCTGCACGCTGAGGCCGCGTCACTCCTCAGTCGGCTTCAAGGTTCAAGGGGTGCAGCGTCCGAAAGCTCTGCGCCTCGGACACCAGCCAGTCATGCACGGCGCGTGGTCCTGGGCGCATCAGGCCTGCCGGCGGGTAGAGCAGCACGTAGCGCTTGTGGTTGGGGATCGGGGTGCCGAACGGCACGATCAGGGCGCCACGCTCCAGCTCGTCGTTGAGCAGGGTGCGTCGGGCGATGGCCACACCGATACCGGCAATGGCCGCCTCGATGGTCAGGTGGTTGCGGTTGAAGGTATGGCCGCGGCGCACATCCAGCCCACCGGCACCGATCTTGTCCAGGTAGAACTCCCATTCCGAATACTCCGAGCTGCCTCGCCAGGCGGTGATGTCGTGCAACAGCGGGTAGTGGGCAAGGTCCGTCGGCCCATGCAGCGGGGGCCGTCCACGCAGCAGGGCCGGCGAACAGACCGGAAAGATCTGTTCGTCCAGCAGGGGCGTGGACAGCATGCCAGGGTAGCTGCCGTCGTTCAGGTCGACCGCCAGGTCGAAGTCGCCCTCGTGCAGTGGCTGATTGCTGTCCTCGGCCACCAGGCGCAGTTCGATGTCCGGGTAGCGCTGCTGCAGTCGCGGCAGCCGTGGCGTGAGCCATTTGGCAAGGAACGAAGGGATCGAGCGCAGGCGAACCGTGCCGCGGATGTCTCCGGCGTTCAGCCGCACCAGTTCGGCCTCGATGCTGCCATAGGCATCGGCGACCGTCTGGGCCAGGCGCTGGCCTTCGGCGGTCAGCTCCACGCCCCGGGCACGGCGCAGGAACAGCCGAAAGCCGAGCCGTTCTTCCAGTTGACGCATCTGCTGACTCACCGCACCGGGGGTGATGTGCAGCTCCTCGGCGCAGCGGGTGAACGACAGGTGCCGCGCCGCACAGGAAAACACATGCAGCCAGACGAACAAGGGACCGGTGAGTTGTCGATGCACGGTTTAGTCCTGCTAAAGGCTCGATTAGGAATTTTCGTTGGTCAGTGTAAGACAATCGCGTCACCATCGCACCACAACGGCATCGAGCGCTTTCCTTCATCCGGAATTCATCGATCGCATCTCGTGACCGACGGTGAGGTATTAGCATGGCTATCAGTGTGTTCGACTTGTTCAAGATCGGCATCGGCCCTTCCAGCTCCCATACCGTGGGCCCGATGCGTGCGGCGGCGACCTTCGCCCAGACGCTGCGTGACCAAGGCCTGCTGGGACAGGTCGAACGGGTCGAGGTACGGCTGTATGGCTCGCTATCGGCCACCGGGGTCGGCCATGCGACCGACCGTGCCACCTTGCTCGGTCTGATGGGGCAATGGCCCGACCAGATCGACCCGCACAGCATCGGCCCACGCATCGACCAGCTGATGCAGGAACACTGCCTGATGCTCGACGGTCGTCACCCGATCGACTTCCACTACACCCGCGACCTGCTGCTGCTCGACGAGAACCTGCCGTACCACCCTAATGCCATGCGCCTGGACGCCTTCGGCGCCGAGGGCACGCTGCTGTCGCACACCTATTACTCGGTCGGCGGTGGTTTCATCGTCGAGCAGGCCGAGATCGATGCACCGTCCCGGGGCGAACGCGACGTGGTGCTGCCCTACGAATTCTCCACGGCGGCCGAGTTGCTGGCGTTGTGCAAGGCCCATGGGCTGAGCGTCGGCCAGCTGATGATGGCCAACGAGCGCGCCTGGCGCAGCGAGCACGAGATTCGCGAGGGCCTGTTGAAGATCTGGGCGGCCATGCGTGAATGCGTCACCCATGGTCTGAGCCAGGAAGGCATCCTCCCCGGCGGTCTCAACGTGCGACGCCGCGCGGCCAGGCTGCACCGCAGCCTTCAGGAGCTGGGCAAGCCCAACGTCATCGGCTCGACGCTCAGCGCCATGGAGTGGGTCAACCTGTTCGCCCTGGCCGTCAACGAAGAGAACGCCGCCGGTGGGCGCATGGTCACTGCCCCCACCAATGGCGCGGCCGGCATCATTCCTGCCGTGCTGCACTACTACATGAAGTTCAACCCCGATGCCTGTGACGACGATGTGGTCGCGTTTCTCCTGGCCGCCGCGTCCGTGGGCATCCTTTGCAAGAAGAACGCGTCGATCTCCGGCGCCGAGGTCGGCTGCCAGGGTGAAGTCGGTTCGGCTTGTGCGATGGCGGCGGCCGGTCTGGCCGAAGTGCTCGGCGCGACACCGCCGCAGTTGGAGAACGCTGCTGAGATCGCCCTGGAACACAACCTCGGCCTGACCTGCGATCCGGTCGGCGGGCTGGTCCAGGTGCCGTGCATCGAGCGCAACGCGATCGCGGCGGTCAAGGCCATCAACGCGGTGCAGATGGCGTTGCGGGGCGACGGCGAGCACTTCATCTCGTTGGACCAGGTGATCCGTACCTTGCGCGACACCGGTGCCGACATGCACGACAAGTACAAGGAGACCTCGCGCGGTGGGCTAGCGGTTGCCTATGTCGAATGTTGAGGGCGGCCTGAACCGGGCTCAGGGTGCCCTCTGAACTTCCCTCGGCCTTGGTCGTTCTGACACTGCATGTTCTTTCACCGTCAGTCCACCGGGGTGCCCATGCAACGCTTGTCCATCAGCCAGATCACCACCCAGCCCTTGTCCATCGAGGACGACCTGCAGCTGTGCAGGCGTTTGGGATGTGCGCTGGAACTTGCCGAAAAGAAGCTGTCCAGCGACCCGCAGCAGGCGCGTGAGCAGTTGGCGATGATCAAGGACAGCGGCGTGCGCATTACGTCGATCCAGCCCCGTACCTTGACGATCTACCCCACGCAGTCGGCGCCCGAACCGCAGGCGCCGCAGGCCCGTCTCGAGGCACTGATGCGCACGGTCGAGCTGTTCGCAGGCTTCTGGCAGGACGTGCCCCTGGTGACCAACACCGGCGCCGATGCCGAGGGCAACGAGGCGCGGGTCTGGGACGGCTGCCTCGAACACTATCCGACCCTTGCACGGCATGCCCAGGCCCATGGCCTGAAGATCGCGCTGGAGGCCCTGGGGCCGTCGCTGATGAACCGCAACTCGATTCTGTTCGCCTTCAGCCAGGCACGTGAGCTGGCCGCCCAGGTGGACCACCCGGCGTTCGGCGTGTGCCTGGACCTGTACAACAGCTGGCAGGACCCAGGGCTGGTTGAGACGATCAGCGCGGAAAAACTGTTCCTGGTGCAGTTGGCCGACTGGCGCCGCCCACGCTCGCTGCACGACCGCCGCGCCCTGGGGGAGGGTGCGATTCCGTTGACCGAGCTGCTGCGCGCGGTCACAGCCTGCGGTTATGCAGGCGATTACGTGCTGGAAATCTTCTCAGAAGCCGTGCCCGACTCACTGTGGGCCGACAAGGCCACGGTGGTGCAGGCCATCGAGGCCAGCAAGGGCACCTTCGATGCCCTGGCCATGGCCCTGGCTCGTCGGGCTCAGCCCTGAGCCCCACGCTGGACGATGTCCAGCACCTCGCGCACCGCGCTGGCCTCCAGTTGTCCGGGGGCCGACGCCTGGCCGACGCTGGCATAGGTCAGCGCCGCGCCGGTCAACTGGCCGCTCAGGCGAGACGTGATGCCCAGCGATCCCATGGACATCGTCAGCAACGGGCGATGTGCGCGGCGGTATGCCTCCTGGCTGGCCGCCATCAGGGTCAGGACGTCCCCCGGTGTCTTGGGCATCACGGCGATCTTTAGGATGTCGGCACCGAGTGCCTGCTGTCGCAACAGACGCTCGACGATCACCTGGTGTGTGGGCGTGGCCTGGAAGTCGTGGTTCGACAGGATCACCGCCACTGCGTGCTGATGCGCTTTGGCGACCAGCGCCTGGACGCTGGCCCGAGGCTTCATCATTTCGATATCGAGCAGGTCGATGCGTGTCTGCTCCAGTAGGGCCATGCACAGGCGAGCGTATTCGTCGTCCGACAGCGGGCGCTCGCCACCCTCCTGGGCGCTGCGGAAGGTCGCCAGCAGCGGCTTGCCGTGCAGGTCGGAGACGACCTGGTTCACCCACGCCACCGTGTCGTCAAGCGACAGCGTGCCGGGCAGGTAGTCCAGGCGCAGTTCGGCGATGTCCACGGCATCACTGGCGGCAAGGGCCCGTGTCTGCCGACGGACCGTGTCAAGGTCCCGACCAGTGATCGAGGCGATGATCTTGGGCGCGCCTTCACCGATGTCCAGGCCCTTGAGGCGCAACACCGGGCTTGCGTCATCGTGGGCGGGCAGATGGTCGAACCGGCGTGCCTGCCCCGCTTTGGCCCACGTGCCCTGGGCCAGTGCCACACTTGCCGTGGTCACGGCGGACTTGATCAAGAATTCACGACGTTGCACGCACGGCTCCTGTGACGATGAGGTGGACAAGCCCTTGCTAGAGCGCCTGGTTCTTCGAGCCACGAAGGGCGGCCGGGTTCAACCTCGGTCCTGCATCCCTGTCCACCGTTACCGCTTCCCGGACCGCCCGTCGTTCAGGCCGCTCCGTTAATCGCACAAGGCCGGTGCATGACAGTTCTTCGGTTATGGTGAAGGAGCGAAGCACGCATTCGCACGTCAGCGAATGACCCATTGCTGGACTGGTCTTCTACCAATCGGCGCTCGACTGCGGTCAGGCCTACCTTCGCACCCACGGACCATCACAAGAGGGTCGAAGTATGTCACTGCTAGGATTGTCGACATTGGAACTGCGTCAGCTCATCGAACGGGCCTGCCTGCCTGATCGGTGCGAGGTGAGCTGCTCGGAGGACGGTCATCTGACGATTCGCCTAGGCAAGGGCGATTCGCTTGAAGAATGCGTGGTGCTCGAGGGTGTACCGCTCGACAGCCTGAACAGTACTCGGGACGTCTTGGGACTCATCGTACAATTGCGTCATCAGCAGCACCCCCCTGCCAGCGACGCTCAACGTCGTGCATTCGCCTGATGAGGGGCGGCCAGCCTTGCCTGCTGTCGATTCAAGCGGCAGGTGATCACTGAAGCTCCAGCAGCAGCTTGATGCCGCCGTCCCCGCATTTGCCGTGGTGACGCACCACACCATGGTACGCCTTGCCTTCCCAGACGAAGGCAAGACTGTGCGAGCGATCCAGTTTCTTGGGCAGGGGCGGGGCGATGTGGAGCTGCAAGCCCTGCCGACCGCCCAGTTGCAGCGGCGCGAGTTGCACTTCGCATTCGACGCGCTGTGACAGAGGGCCAAAGAGGGTATCGCGAACATAGTCCAGTTCGAGACAGGCGCTGGGTGCACGGCAGGATGACTTCATGGGACTGACTCCATCGGCAGGGTTCGGAGCATCTGGCAAATGACCCGGGAGGGTAGGCGAAAGTCCCTGTTCGAAGCCTCCGGGCTTCAGGCGTTCCATTCATTAGCGCGACAGCTAACGCATTTCGCGGAACCTGCCGGTCATTCGAGCGTGGCAAAGGGTCGGCCGAGGGTCAAGCGACAGGCGCGTTGATTCAAGAATATTCAGAACGGCCCGATCGACGGTAGGCGATGGAGCAAGGTACATGCCTGGCACTCAACGAATGAAATGCACTTTGCCTGTGTCGTCGTTGCCCATGTAGATGCCATAGACACCTGCCTGCCGCTCGAGGATGTAACGCTCGAGAATCTGCCGGATGGCCGGGTAGTAGATGTCGTCCCATGGGATGTCCGCCGGCTCGAAGAACCGATACTCCAGCGTCTCGGTACCGAATTGTCCGGTTTCCTCGATGACCGTGGCACGGAAGATGATGTAGACCTCACTGATGCGCGGCACACTGAACACCGAGTAGGGCGCGAAGATGTCGGCGCGCACGCCGGTTTCTTCCCAGACTTCACGCAAGGCGGCTTCTTCGGTGGTTTCGCCGGCTTCCATGAAACCTGCAGGCAGCGTCCAGGTGCCAGGGCGTGGCGGGATGGCACGCCGACAGAGCAGGTACTGGCCATCGCGCTCGATGATGCAGCCGGCGATGAGCTTCGGGTTCACGTAGTGAATGTAGCCGCAGCCCGTGCAGTGCAGGCGTTCGTGGGTATCGCCGGGCGGTATGCCCCGAGCCAGTTCCAGGGTGCAGTGGGGGCAGTAGCGCGGGGCGTTGGGCATGGTCAGCGGCCTATGCGAGGGTCCTTGAGGGCCACGGGCGCGACGAGATCGCGCACCTGGGTGGCGTCATCCTGCTTCTGACGAAGGTACTCCAGGGCCACCTTGGCGGCGGCGCGCACATGGTCGACCGAGGCCTGGTGCGCGACCAGCGGGTCGCCGCTCTTGATCGCCTCGACCATCTTTTCCATCTCAAGGTTGCTGGCGCCACGGCGGTTGACCTGCGACACCGAGGTGGCGCGCAGGTAGCTGATGCGCGCCTGCAACTGACGCAGTTGGGTGGCGGCGATCTGGTTGCCCGAGCCTTCCAGCAGCACGTCGTAGAAGCCCTGGACCGAATCGAGCACCTGCTGCAGTTCGCCTTCTTCCAGGGCTTCGCGGTTCTCTTCCAGCGCACGCTCCAGGGCCCGGATGTGCTTGGCCTTGGCGTTGAGCGTGAACAGCTGGACGATCAGGCCTTCGAGCACGCAGCGCAGCTCGTAGATGTCGCGTGCGTCTTCCAGGGTGATGATGGCGACACGGGGGCCTTTGGCGTCGGCGAACTCCACCAGCCCCTCGGACTCCAGGTGCCGCAAGGCCTCGCGCACCGAGGTCCGGCTGACGCCCAACCGCTCGCAGAGGTCGCGCTCGACCAGCCGGTCGCCGGGCAGCAGGTGGAAATTCATGATCGCGGCGCGCAGCTTGTCGAGCACGATTTCACGCAGGGTAACGGGGTTGCGGTTGACCTTGAAGCTGTCGTCGAGGGGCTGGCGTTTCATCGAGTGCGCTCTGAGAGAGGCCGCCGAATCCTGGCTGTGGGGCACCCCGAACCTGGGTGCGTCCTGCAGGGTTCGACTGGCCCGTTGTTAACGGGTTGACTCCGCGTCGGCCTCGGCGAACGCTTCGCGGGCCAGGCGGAAACTGTCCACCGCCGCCGGTACGCCGCAGTAGATGCCGACCTGGAGCAGGATTTCGCGAATCTGTTCGCGGCTCAGCCCGTTGCGCAAGGCACCGCGGATATGCAGCTTGAGCTCATGAGGGCGGTTGAGCGCGGAAATCATGGCCAAGTTTATCATGCTGCGTTCCTGGAGCGACAAACCATCACGGCCCCAGACGTGACCCCAGCAGTATTCGGTGACCAGCTCCTGCAAGGGTTGGGTGAAGGCGTCGGCATTCTGGATCGAGCGGTTGACGTAGTCCTCGCCCAGCACCTGGGTGCGTATGGCCAGGCCTTTCTCGTACTTCTCGCGGTTCATGACGCAGGCTCCTGAAGGAAAACGGGGCCGCCGCCGAGGATGAATGCGGCGCGACCCCAAAAGCGGTATCAGCCAAGCGGCGGCAGGGCGCCGAGCTTGCCCTTGTGGTAGAGCATCGGCGGCACCGGTTCGTCCGGCAGGATCAGGTGCTTGACCGCGCCGACGATGATGGCGTGGTCGCCACCGTCGTATTCGCGCCACAGCTCGCACTCGATCACCGCCGTGGCGTTGGGCAGGATGGGGTTGCCCCGTTCGCTCAGCTGCCAGTCGATGCCGTTGGCCTTGTCCTTGCCTTTGCCGGCGAAGGCGTAGGCCTCCCTGGTCTGTCCGGCCGACAACAGGTGGATGGCGAAGGACTTGCTGTCGCGCAGCACCGGGTAGGTGTCCGAGCTGTAGTTGGGACAGAACAGCACCAGCGCCGGATCGATCGACAGCGCGCTGAAGGCGCTGGCAGTGATGCCGACGATGCCACCGTCGGCACCCAGGGTGGTGACGATCGTCACGCCGGAGGGAAACGAGCCCATCACGTCTTTGTAGATGCCGGGTTCGATCATGTCAGTGCACCTCTCAACGCATCACGAAGGGGTCGGGCATCGGCGCGGTGGACAGGTTGATCCACACGGTCTTCAGCTCGGTATAGGCGAGCACCGAATCGATGCCGCTCTCGCGGCCGTAGCCGCTGTTCTTGAACCCACCGATCGGGGCCATGGCCGAGACCGCGCGGTACGTGTTGACCCAGATGATACCCGAGCGGACATCGCGCGCCAGCCGGTGCGCGCGGCCCAGGTCGCGGGTCCAGATACCGGCGGCCAGGCCGAACTGCGAGTCGTTGGCGATCGCCAGGGCTTCCTCTTCGGTCTTGAAGCGAATCACGGCCGCTACCGGGCCGAAGACTTCTTCCTGCATGATCGTCATCGAGTTGCTGTCGCACTCGAACAGCGTCGGCTCATAGAACCAGCCCTCGCCCTCGACCTGGGCGCGCTTGCCGCCCATGCGCAAGGTGGCGCCTTCGGCCTGGGCGGCCGCGACCAGCTGCTCGACCACGGCCAGCTGCTGCGCGGTGGCCATCGGGCCCATCTCGCTGTCGTCGTGCTGGGGGTTGCCGATGCGGATGCGCTGGGCGCGGGCGATCAGGCGCTCGACGAACTCATCGAAGATCTCGTCCTGCACCAGCAGGCGCGAACCGGCCACGCAGCTCTGCCCGGAGGCGGCGTAGATCCCGGCCACGGCGCCATTGATGGCGCTGTCCAGGTCGGCGTCGGCGAAGATGATGTTCGGCGACTTGCCGCCCAGCTCCAGGGACAGCTTGGCGAAGTTCTCGGCGCTGCTGCGCACCACGTGACGCGCCGTGGCTGCGCCGCCGGTGAAGGCGATCTTGCGCACCAGCGGGTGGCGGGTGAGGGCTGCGCCCGTGCTTGGGCCGAAACCGGTGACCACGTTGACCACGCCCGGCGGGAAGCCGGCTTCCAGGGCCAGGCGGGCCAGCTCGAGAATGGTCGCCGAGGCATGCTCGGAGGGCTTGAGCACGAGGGTGTTGCCAGCGGCCAGGGCCGGTGCCAGCTTGATCGAGGTCAGGTACAGCGGGCTGTTCCACGGGATGATCCCGGCCACCACGCCGATCGGCTCATGCACGGTGTAGGCGAACAGGTCCGGCTTGTCCAGCGGCAGGGTGCCGCCTTCGAGCTTGTCGGCCAGGCCGGCGGTGTAGTGGAAGAACTCGGGCAGGTAACCGACCTGGCCACGGGTCTCGCGGATCAGCTTGCCGTTGTCGCGGCTTTCCAGCTGAGCCAGGTGTTCCTTGTTCTCGGCGATCAGGTCGCCCAGGCGGCGCAGCAGCTTGCCTCGGGCCGTGGCGGTCAGACCGCGCCAGGCCGGGTTGTCGAAGGCGCGCTGGGCCGCCTGCACGGCCTGCTCGACATCGGCTTCGTCGGCGTCGGGCAACTGGGCCCAGGCCTGGGCGGTGGCCGGATCGAGGCTGTCGAAGGTCTTGCCATTCTGCGCATCGCGCCATTGGCCGTCGATGCACATCTGGAAACGAACGAGGGTCATGCGACTATCCCCTTGGCGGATTCGGTAAGCGTGCGGGCGTGGCCAAGGAAGTCCAGCAGCATGCGGTTGACTTCACGCGGCGCTTCCACCGGCATCATGTGGCGTTGTTCGGCGAGGATCACGCTGCGGGCGCCCGGGATGCGCGCGGCCAGCTGGCGCGTCATGGCCGGGGTGGAGCCGGTGTCCAGCTCGCCAGTGGCGATCAGCGTCGGGGCCTGGATCGTGTCCAGGTCGTCGGCGCGGTACATGTCCTGGGTGGCGAACAGCGAATAGGTGGTGTGGTAGCCCTGGGGGTCATTGTCGCCCAGCACCTGGCGGATGGCCGCGACCTGGGCCGGGTTGGCGGCCTTGTATTCAGGGCTGAACCAGCGCTCCAGGGCCGCGTCGACGTTGGCGTCCGGGCCCAGTTCGGCGGCCTGGGCAGCCCGGGCGATGACCCCGGCACTCTGCTCGGGCGTGCGGTTGAAGACGCTGTTGAGCACGACCAGTGCGCTCAGGCGCTGTGGGTAGTGCAGCGCGAAGGCCCGCGCCACCAGGCCGCCCATGGAAAATCCGATCACCGTCGCCTGCTGGATCTGCAGGTGATCGAGCAGTTCGACCAGCTGCGTGGCATAGCCGGCCAGGTCGATATCGGCGGCCGGACGCGGGCTCAGGCCATGTCCCAGCATGTCGTAGGCAATGACGCGGTAGTCGTTGGCCAGGCCGACGAACTGCCCGCCCCACATTTCCTTGTTCAGGCCCACACCGTGGATCAGCACCACGGGTTGACCCTGGCCGAGGCTCAGGTAACTGGTCCCGGCCGGTGTACGTTCAGCAGCAGGCTGAATCATGGACGGCGCTCCTTGAGGGGAGGGTGGCCCGTGGGCCCCTCCCGTCTGATCGTTATTATTGAGCGTTGGCTTTTTCAGCGGCGATCTCTTCGAGATCGATGTAGCGGTTGCCGATGCGCGGGTGCAGACGTCCGCCGTCGGAAGCGCCCAGTACCACGACGATCTCGTCGGCGCGCGGCGCGTCTTCGATCTGCATCTCCAGGGTGATGTAGTGCGAACGCTGGCCTTCGTCGTCCTTCTGCATCATCGGGATCTGGATCGACGTGCCCGGGCCGCCGCGCTTGTTGGTGAAGCTCAGGTAGCTCTTGGCCTGCACGGCTTCGCGGTAGTGGTTGCCGAAACGCAGGGTGTGGATCACGGCCGAGGCATGCTCGATCTCGCCATCGGCGCCGACCACGGCGGCCTTGCCATACGCTTCGATCTTGTCCGCGCCGCCGATGGCAGCGGTCAGGCGCTCGACCATCAGGGCGCCGAGGTCGGAGCAGTGCTCACGGATCTCGGGCTTGAGGTCTTCCACGAAACCGCGACCTGCCCACGGATTCTTGATCACGACGGCCAGGCCGACCATGGTCACCGGCTTGTCGGTGGCCTTGCCGCCTTCGATACGGGTTTCTTCGGAGTAGGTGACGATCTTGCGGATTTCGAAACTCATGAGCGGCTCCAGAAAGGGTGTTCGGATATTCTTGTCTTATGGTATACCATAAGACGACAACTGCAACAGCGTGTGCGAAAAATACGCCGTGCTTGGCCAGTGACCCGGTAGGGCAAGGCCGCAGGTGCGGCCTTTCATGGCACAGGGATCGCGCCTACAGGGCAGTGGAAACGGTTCTGGCGTCTTTACCGAAACGCCGGCACCACGTGTTCGATGAACAACGCCAGTGACTTCTTCTTCTCGGCATGCGGCAGGCTGTTGTCGCACCAGAAGCTGAACTCGTCGACGCCCAGTTCCTGGTAGTACCTGATCCGCGCGATGATCTCTTCGGGGGTGCCGATCATGGTGTTCTTGCGGATATTGTCCAGGGCGAACGCGGGCACCTCGGCGAACTTCGACTCCGGGCTCGGCGCCAGGAAGCCATTGACCGGCGTGGTCTTGTTGCCGAACCAGGCATCGAAGGTACGGTAGAAGCGCGAGATCGCCTCGGCGCCGACCCTCCAGCCGTCCGGATCGGCCGGGCTGTGCACATGGGTGTGGCGCAGCACCATCAGTTGAGGGCGCGGCACGTCCGGGTTGTTGTCGAGCGCGGCCTGGAACTTGTTCTTCAGGTCCAGCACCTCTTCATCGCCCTTCATCAAGGGCGTGACCATCACGTTGCAGCCGTGTTTGACCGCGAAGTTGTGCGAGTCCGGGTCACGCGCGGCGATCCACATCGGTGGCATGCCCTCCTGCACGGGCTTGGGCACACTGGTCGAGGTGGGGAAGTTGTACACCTCACCCTCATGGGCATAGTCGCCTTTCCACAGCTCACGCACCGCCGGGACCATTTCACGCAGGGCCTTGCCGCCATCGGTCGCGGGCATGCCGTTGGCCATGCGGTCGAACTCGAACTGGTAGGCACCGCGGGCCAGCCCGACTTCCATGCGTCCGTTGCTGATCACGTCCAGCAGCGCACATTCGCCTGCCACGCGGATCGGGTTCCAGAACGGCGCGATGATGGTGCCGGCGCCCAGGCGGATCGTGTCGGTGCGCGCGGCCAGGTAGGCCAGCAGCGGCATCGGGCTGGGCGAGATGGTGTATTCCATGGCGTGGTGTTCGCCGATCCACACGGTGCTGAAACCGCCGTCTTCGGCCATCAGGGTCAGTTCGGTCAGGTCTTCGAACAGCTGGCGGTGGCTGACCTGGTCATCCCAACGTTCCATGTGCACGAACAACGAAAACTTCATGGGGTTTTCCTCAAGGGCTTGTCAAGGTGGCCTGCCGGGCAGGCGCGATGGAGGGCAGGGCACGACGCCCGGCCGCGGCGTGGCTCAGCCGAAGGCGGGCAGGCTGGCCATCTTGCCGCGGCAATAGATCATGGGGTTCGGGGCGTCGGCGGGCACGATCAGGTTCTCGACCTTGCCGACCATGATGGCGTGGTCGCCACCTTCGTACTCACGCCATAGCTCGCACTCGATGATGGCGGTGGCATTGGCCAGCAGCGGGTTGCCACGCTCGCTCAAGGTCCACTCGATGCCGGCGGCCTTGTCCTTGCCTTTGCGGGCGAAGGCATAGGCTTCGGCTTGCTGGTCACCGGACAGCAGGTGAATGGCGAAGCGCTTGTTGCGGATCAGTACCGGATAGGAGTCGGAGGTGTAGTTCGGGCAGAACAGGACCAGAGGCGGATCCATCGACAGGGAGGAGAAGGCGCTGGCCGTCAGGCCGACGATCGAGCCGTCGTCGTCCAGGGTGGTGATGACCGTGACGCCGGACGGGAACGAACCCAGGACGTTCTTGTAGACGGTTGCGTCAATCATGGCGTGATCCTCGATTGGGGGCCGTTTTTTATAGTTGATGTGTCTGATGGTATACCGTAATACCCGATTTGCAAGCGCTTTTTGCGACACGCAAAAAAACAGGATGAACGGCTGAAGGCCGCGTATCCCGTGGCCTGAATGGATTCAGCGAAAGACTGAAAGCAGGTAAGGGGCGGATCAGAACGCGTGATTTACGGCGGATCAGTGTTGTCAAAAGTTTGGAATACCATAATATGGTCCTCAGCTGAGAGGCCGCCCAGAGCGGTTTCCGTACAACGATAAAAACGACCTTTCGAGCTAAAATCCTATGTCCCAGCCGTCTTCGCAGCACCAGCTTGTCGAGAATCACACGGTCGATTACGTTCCACCTGCCGAGCGCCATGGGAAGGCGCGCGACCTGTTCACCCTCTGGTTCAGCACCAACATCGCGCCACTGCCCATCGTGACCGGCGCCATGGTGGTCCAGGTGTTCAATCTGAACCTGTTATGGGGGTTGATCGCCATCGCACTCGGGCACCTCATCGGGGGCGTGGTCATCGCCCTGGCCTCTGCGCAGGGACCGCAGCTGGGCATTCCGCAGATGGTGCAGAGCCGTGGCCAGTTCGGCCGCTATGGCGCCTTGCTGATCGTCTTCTTCACGGCCTTGATCTACGTCGGTTTCTTCATCTCCAACATCGTCCTGGCGGGCAAGTCGATCCACGGCATTGCTCCGAGCGTGCCCATGCCGACCGCGATCGTCATCGGCGCCCTGAGCGCGACCGCCATCGGCGTGATCGGCTACCGCTTCATCCACGGCCTGAACCGCATCGGCACCTGGGTGATGGGCTCGGCCCTGCTGGCCGGTTTCATCATGATGTTCAGCCAGGCGCTGCCAGCCGACTTCTTCAGCCGCGGCGCCTTCAACCTGTCCGGGTTCATCGCCACCGTGTCGCTGGGCACCATCTGGCAGATCAGTTTCTCGCCGTACACCTCCGACTACTCGCGCTACCTGCCCAAGGAGATCGGCATCGCCAAGCCGTTCTGGGCCACCTATTTCGGCGCGACCCTGGGCACGATCCTGTGCTTCAGCTTCGGTGCGGTGGCGGTGTTGTGCGTGCCGCCGGGCACCGATGCGATGGAGGCGGTCAAGCAGGCCACCGGCTGGCTAGGGCCGGTGCTGATGGTGCTGTTCCTGCTCAACATCATCAGCCACAACGCCCTCAACCTGTACGGTGCGGTGCTGTCGATCGTCACCGCGATCCAGACCTTCTTCGCCCACTGGACGCCGAGCGTTAAGGTGCGCGTGGTGCTGGCTTCGGTGATCCTGTTCGGATGCGCGGTGGTGGCGCTGAACGCGTCGGCCGACTTCATCGGTCAGTTCATCGGGCTGATCCTGGCGCTGTTGCTGGTGCTGGTGCCGTGGGCATCGATCAACCTGATCGACTTCTACCTGATCAAGAGGGGTGTGTATGACATCGCCTCGATCTTCAGCGCCGATGGCGGGATCTATGGCCGCTTCAACCACCACGCGATCGTTGCCTATGCCTGCGGGATTCTGGTGCAGTTGCCGTTCGCCAATACCGCGTTGTACGTGGGACCGTACTCGAACCTGGTCGAGGGCGCCGATCTGTCCTGGCTGTTCGGGTTGCTGGTGACGGCACCGCTGTACTACTGCCTGGCGACGCGCGGCCAGGCGTCTGCCGCCAAGGGCGGGCGGGTGGTGAGCGCGCACGAGTGAGTCTTCGGGGGCTGCCTTGCAGCCCATCGCTGGCAAGCCAGCTCCCACAGGTCCCGATTCCAGGCCTGCATTAGCGTAATGACCGCCATCCTGTGGGAGCGGGCTTGCCCGCGATGGCGGCAGTCGCTTCACCACGCCTTCAAGACGCAAGCGCCAGCCTCAGTGCACCCGTCTACGTCCCTCGACACACTGCGCCGCTTCCAGCGTCAGCCGGTCCAAGCGCTCGTCACGCTGTCGCTCCGCCTCGATCATCGCGTCTTCGCTATTGTGCTTGAGCAGATAGGCATGGATCTGCCGCACCTCGGTGGTCTGGTACAGCGGCGCGATGTCCAAACGCCCGATCAAGGCCTCGCTGACCCGCCCGGTGCTGGTCATCAACACCTGCGGGCCGCTGGCCGCCACCACCTGCATGCCCATGGCCTCGAACCACGGCACCTGATGCGCGAAAGCGGCCAGTTCGACACAGACGTAGTCGGCCTGCAGCTCACCCAGCAAGGCTCGGGCGATACCCTGGCGCCGCGCCTCGGGCGACACGATCAAAAACGCCAGCGCGCAGGTATCGTCGCGGTCCGCCGCCGGCAGTCCGAGGGCAAAGCCCAGCAGACGGTCCGGCGCCTCGGCATCGAGCGCCAATGTTAGCCGGGCCTGTAGTCCACGGGTGCCGTCGAGTGCTTCGAGGTACTGATGCACCTCCAGCCCTACACCATACTGGTACAACGGATAGAGCGTGTTCGACGGCGCAATGGCCACGCTGCTCACCTCCCCGACATGGTCGATCACCAGTTGACGGATCTGGCTCTGGAACGATTCGGGGGGCATGCCGTCGAGACGGCTGAGAATGAACATCACATGACTCCAACGGGAAGCAGGGGGTGAGCGGCAAGCAGAAAGCCGCAAGCATACCGCAGCACGTGTCCCATGGCGTTCCAGCAGAGCGTGCGCGACGCTCGGAGGTCTAAGCGTGAGCGGGGAGCTCGACGCACGGGGGCGGGCACCCAAGCCCGCACGGCCCGTCTTACGTCCAGCCATCCAGGTACTTTTCGCCCAGACGCCCTACTTGCCGCTTGCAGCTTGCGACTTGCAGCTGCCTAAAGCTTCAGAACCAGCGATCGTTGCGTTTGCGGCCGCGCGTGAGGGCGGGCAGGATCAGGCCGGCGAGCAGGCCGGCACCGGCGATGCTGCCCCCGTAGACCATGTAGCGCATCATCACCTGCTTGTTCTCGTCACCCAGCCGTGCCTGGGCATCGCGCAGGTTGGACTGGGCCTGGTCGAGCTGCTCGCTCAGGTCCTTGTTGCGGGTTTCCAGTTCGGTGATCAGGGATTTGCGCGAGTCGAGGGTTTCCTGCATGCCCTGCACCCGGTTCTTCCAGGTGTCGTCGATGTTCTTGAGCTGGTCGCTCAACTGCGCCACCTGGGCGTCAAGTTGAGGCAGGCGTTCGAACTGGCCGGGCACCGCCTGCAGGTCACTGCTGTTGATCCAGACCACGTCGCCGCTCTGGCCGCGTACCTGGCTGTAGTTGCCCTGGGTGCCGATCAGCGTCACCTTCTGCCCGGACTTGAGCGTGCCGACGATGCGGTGGCCATCGGTCGGTCCACTGCGCACGTAGGTGCTGAGGCTGTCGCTGACCCAGCGGGCATCGCTGGGAGCGTCCTCGGCATGGACGGGCGCGGCGAGCGCCAGCACGGCGCCGATCAACCCACCACGCAGGGCGGCGAGGGCAGTGAAGGAGCGGGAATCGGGCATTGTGAGTCTTCGCATGTACAGGACGAATGTAGGCCCCTGGGCGGGCCGGCGAACGGGTCAGGTAAATGACCGTCAGCCAAAGACCTTTTTTTGAAGGTTCGGTTCACTGAAGCCGGTCAGAAAAATTCGATCGAATGATGGCTCCATCGAATCACCGATCGGATTTATCGCGCCCGCGCTTCAGCTGCTTTCACGCTCGATCACCTCGCAATGCAAGCGGTTCAACCGCGTCATGTCGCCTTCGACGGCGATCACGCCGAGCGCTTGCAACACCCGTTGCGCCGCCACTTCGCCGATGGCCTGCGCAGGTGGACGCAGGGTCGTCAGGCTCGGCAGCAGCAGCCCGGCGAAGGGGTAGTCGCCGAAGCCGACGATGGCCATGTCCTCGGGCATGCGCACCCCGGCGCGCTGACCGGCCAGCAGCGCGCCGGCGGCCAGGTTGTCATTGGCGAACAGGATCGCATCGGGCCGTGGATCGCAGGCCAGCAGCGCCTCCATCGCCTGCCGCCCGGCGTCGAGCGGGGTGGCGTGCGGCGAGGGCACGAACACGGTAGGCGGCAACCCGGCCTCGGCCAGCACGTCCAGGTAGCCATCACGGCGCTCCAGCGCGCTCAAGTCACCCGGCACGCTGTTGGGCACGAAGGCGATGCGTCGATAGCCTTTGTCCAGCAGGTAACGACAGGCCTGGGCGCCAGCGTCACGGTGCACGAAGCCTACCTGGACGGGTGCGCGCTCCGGGGTGTAGTCCCAGGTTTCCACCACCGGCAGGTCTGCCTGAGCCAGCAGTTTTTCCGTCGTCGGGCTGTGGAACCGACTGGTGACCACCAGGGCGGCGGGCGACCAGCCAAGAAACGCCCGCACGGCCCGCTCTTCGCGAACAGGATCGAAGTCGCTCGAGGCCAGCAGCACCTGGTAGTCGTGATGGCTCAGGGTATCGCTGAACGCTTGCAGGGTCGGTGCGAAGATCGGCCCGGAGAGGTTGGGAACGACCATGCCGACGATGCGCCCTCTGGCCGAAGCCAACCCACCGGCCACCCGATTGGGTACGTAGCCAAGCGCCTCGACAGCAGCCTGGATGCGCTCGCGCAGGGGCAGCGACACCTGCTCGGGCTGATTGAAGAAGCGCGACACACTGATGGCCGACACGTCGGCCGCACGGGCCACCTCGGTCAGCGTGACACGACCTGCGCCACGGCGCTTGCGAAGGGGAGCCTTGCCTGAGTCCACAGTGGCCTTCCTGGAAAAGTACCGGATGGTAGCGCGCAGTCCATGCCTGCTTTCCAATAACCTTAAAGAATATGTATCTGGTTTTTAATTATTTGACGAGCTAAGCCAGACGCTCTGATACTTCACCGTGTTAGCGCTACCAAGCGCAACTGCCGGTCACCGGCTGCCACTCGCACGAGCGAGACCAGATCCCGCGGCATGTTCTTCGATGGCCCATCCTGCGGTGGGTCCGGTCTGGTCTCTCAAGGCAGTGAGCGTCATGCACGATCCCGTCAATTCCGCCGCCAGGAGCGGTACGTTTTCTTCGTTCTCCACCTTCCCGCCGCTGGCACCCCTGGCCGTGGCCGTCTTGCTGGCCGGACCTGGGCAGACGGTCCTGGCGGCCGACGCCTCGGACAGTGGCGCCCAGGCCACTGCCCTGGGTGCCGTGACCGTCACCGCCACCCGTCGCGAGTCGACCCTGCAGGCCGTTCCGGTCGCGGTCTCGGTGGTGCAGGGCGAGCAGCTCGAGCGTGACAACCGCAACAGCGTCGCCAGCCTCGTCCAGCAGGTGCCGACCCTCAATTACCGGGCAGGCGCGTCGAACAAGGACACCTCACTGTTCATCCGCGGCGTCGGCACCATCTCCACCTCGCCAGGCGTCGAGCCGACCGTGGCCACCGTGGTCGATGGCGTGGTCTTCGGTCGGCCCGGGCAATCGACCCTGGACCTGCTCGACCTGGCACGCATCGAAGTGCTGCGCGGGCCGCAGGGCACCTTGTTCGGCAAGAACGCTTCGGCGGGCGTGCTCAACATCGTCAGCCGCCCGGCGCCGGAGCAGACCGAAGGCTATGTCGACTATTCGCACTATGGCGGTGGCAACGAGAACCGCCTGCGCTTCGGCATCGGCGGGCGTCTGACCGACCAGCTCAAAGGTTCGCTGAGCACCCTGTGGGGCGACTACGAGGGCAATGTCGAGAACCAGGCCAACGGCCACGACGTCAATGGCTACGAACGCCAGGGCGTACGCGGCAAGCTGGAGTTCGAGCCGCGCGAAGACCTGCAACTGACCTTGATCGCCGACTACATGAAGGGCGAAGACACCTTGCCCAACGGGGTGCTCACCCGTGCCAGCAGCGCCTTCACCCGGCAGTTGCGGGGCGTGACGCCGAGTGACCACAACCGTGACATCGACAGTGACTTCAAGAGCCACGTCGAAGACCAGAACCAGGGCCTGTCGGCGCAGGTGGACTGGCAACTGGGCGACTACACGCTGACGTCCATCAGCGCCTGGCGCGGCTGGGACAATATCCAGTACCAGGACGGCGACCGCCGCGCCGCCTTGCCGGTCACGGCGTCCCATGACAAGGGCACGGTGGACTACGACCAGTTCAGCCAGGAAGTGCGCCTGGCCTCGCCCAAGGGCGCGTTCAACGAATACGTGCTCGGCGCCTTCTACCTGCATGGCCGCTCTGACGAGACCTATCGGCGCCTGTCGGTCAACGGCGGCGTGGCCAACACTGGCCGCGCCGACTACTCGACCACCAACGACAGCGTCGCGCTGTTCGGCGAGAACACCTTCAACTTCACCGACGACTTCCGGGCGATCCTCGGCTTGCGCTGGACCCACGATGACCTGGACTACGATCACCGCCGGGTGTCCAGCTCGACGACGCCGGTCACTGGCATCCAGCCGTCGACGCGCAGTTCGGGCTCGGTCAGCGAGACCGGCTGGAGCGGCCGCACCGGCCTGCAATACGACTTCACCGACAACCTGACCGGCTACGTCACCTATTCGCGCGGCTACAAGGGCCCGGCCTACAACGTGTTCTTCAACATGCAGCCGCGCGACACCAGTGCGCTCAAGCCAGAAACCTCCGACGCCTACGAGATCGGCCTCAAGAGCACCGCACTGAACAAGCGCCTGGTCGCCAACCTGGCGCTGTTCCACACCGACTACAACGACTACCAGGCCAACTTCTTCGACACCGTGGCCAACCAAGTGGTGACCCGTCTGGTCAACGCCGGCAAGGTCAACACCCAGGGTATCGAGCTCGACACCAGCTTCCAGGTGACGTCGCAGTTCAAGCTGTCTGCGGCGGTGGCCTACACCAAGGCGCATATCGACCACTTCGATTGCCCGGCGGGTGCTGCGGCCAGCTGCAACATCGACGGCGGGCACCTGCCGTTCACCCCGGACTGGAAGAGCTACCTGCGCGCCGACTACAGCATTCCCCTGGACAGTGGCCTGGATGTCGAACTGGCCGCCGACTACAGCTGGCAGGACGAGGTGCAGTTCAGCCTCGACCAGAACCCCGACACCCGCCAGGGCGCCTATGGCATCTGGAACGCCAGCGTGGCGCTGGCCGACTACAACGCGGGCTGGCGCGTGGCGCTGCTGGGCAAGAACCTGGGTGACAGGTCCTATGCGCAGATGCTCAACACCGGGGGTGACTACCTCTATCGCGCAGTGCCACGCGATGACCAGCGCTATGTCGGCGTGCAGGTCCGCAAGGACTTCTGAATCACGCCTGGCGTGCAGACCCCGCTCGCACGGCAGAGACCGCTCGGGCGGTCTGACCGTCTTCCCGACTCTTTTCATGAGCGCACCGCGATGACCCTACCCACACGACACATGAGCCTGGGCGCCTTCGTCATGGCCACCGGGCACCACGTCGCCGCCTGGCGCCACCCTGACGTGCCCAGCGATCCGCTGGATTTCGCCGCCTACCGGCGCGTGGCACAGGTCGCCGAAGCGGCCTGTTTCGACGCCCTGTTCCTCGCCGACAGCGTGGCCGCGCCCGGCGATGCCCTGGCCAGCCACAGCGCTCGCTCGGTGCACTTCGAGCCGCTGACGCTGCTCTCGGCGCTCAGCGCTGTCACTGACCGCATCGGCCTGATCAGCACTGCCACCACCAGCTACAACGAGCCCTATCACGTGGCGCGCCTGTTCGCCTCGCTCGATCACCTGTCTGGCGGGCGGGCCGGCTGGAACCTGGTGACCTCGGACGCCGCCGCCGAAGCGGGCAACTTCGGCCGCAACGCGCACATTCCCCATGCCGAACGCTATGCCCGGGCGCGGGAGTTCCAGCAGGTGGTGCAGGGGCTCTGGGACAGCTGGGCCGACGATGCCTTCGTACGCGACAAGGCAGCTGGCCTGTTCCATCGCCCGGATGGCGTGCGCCGGCTCGAGCATCGCGGCGAGCATTTCTCGGTCAACGGCCCGCTCAACGTGGCGCGTTCACCCCAAGGCCGGCCCGTGCTGGTGCAGGCTGGCTCGTCCGAAGCGGGCCGCGAACTGGCCGCACAGAGCGCCGAGGTGGTGTTCACCGCACAACCCTCCCTGGCCCGCGCGCAAGCGTTCTACGCCGATGTGAAAGGGCGCCTGGCGCGGTTCGGACGCAGCCGCGATGCCTTGAAGGTCATGCCCGGCGTCTATGTCGTGACCGCGCCCACCGAAACCGAAGCGCAGGCCAAGCATGCGCGTTTTCAGGCCTTGGTCGATCCCCGCGTCGGCATCGCCCTGCTGGGGCGCATGCTCGGCAATTTCGATCTGTCCGGCTTCGCCCCGGACGGCCCGTTGCCCGACCTGCCCCTCACCGAGAACGGCCAGCGCAGCCGTCAGCAGTTGCTGACCGAACTGGCTGGGGACGAGCAGTTGACCCTGGCTCAGCTCGGGCGTCGGATCGCCGGTGGGCGAGGGCACTACACCGTGATCGGCGCACCGGCCCAGGTGGCCGATGCCCTGCAGACCTGGTTCGAGCACGGGGCTGCCGATGGCTTCAACGTGCTGGTCCCGCACCTGCCCCAGGGCCTCGAAGACTTCGCCACGCACGTGGTGCCCGAATTGCAGCGCCGCGGGCTGTTCCGCCAGCGCTACGAAGGTCGCACCCTGCGTGATCATCTGGGCCTGCAACGGCCCGCCAACCCGTACTTCACCGAACGAGGCCAGCCATGAGCTACGTTGCCCATCCGCAACGCTACGACCATATGCCTTACCGTCGCGTCGGCCGCAGTGGTCTGGTGCTACCTGCGCTGTCCCTCGGCCTGTGGCACAACTTCGGTGACGCCACGCCCCGCGACACCCAGCGCGCCTTGCTGCGCACCGCGTTCGACGCCGGCATCAACCACTTCGACCTGGCCAATAACTACGGGCCACCCTACGGCAGCGCCGAAACCAACTTCGGCCGCCTGTTGCGCGAAGACCTGTATGCCTACCGTGACGAGCTGATCATCTCCAGCAAGGCCGGCTGGGACATGTGGCCAGGGCCGTACGGCCAGGGCGGGAGCTCGCGCAAGTACCTGATCGCCAGCCTCGATCAGAGCCTGCAGCGGTTGGGGCTGGACTACGTCGACATCTTCTATTCGCACCGCTTCGACCCGGATACACCGTTGGAGGAAACCGCGGCCGCGCTGGCCGACATCGTCAGGCAGGGCAAGGCGCTGTACATCGGCATTTCATCGTACTCGGCTGGCAAGACGCAGGCGCTCACCGCGCTGCTGCGCGAGCGTGGGGTGCCCTTGCTGATCCATCAGCCAGCCTACAACCTGTTCAACCGCTGGATCGAACAGGACCTGCTGGACACCACCGAGGCGCTGGGGGCCGGGGTGATCGTGTTCACCGCCCTGGCTCAAGGGCTGCTCAGCGACAAGTACCTGAACGGCATACCCGAAGACGCTCGCGTCAACCGTGCCGGTGGCGGTTCATTGCGCCCCGAGCACCTGAGCGACGCCAACCTGGCCCGCGCCCGCGCGCTCGAGGCCATTGCCGCCCGCCGAGGGCAGAGCCTGGCGCAGTTGGCGCTGGCCTGGACCCTGCGCGATCCGCGGGTGACGTCGGCCCTGATCGGCGCCAGCCGCCCGGAGCAGATCACCGAGAACGTAGCGGCCCTGGACAACCTGGCCTTCAGCGACGAAGAGCTGGCCGAGATCGACCAGCATGCAGTCGAAGGCGGCATCAACCTGTGGGAAAAACCCTCGACCGACTGGAAGGATTGAACCATGAAGACCCTTCGACTGGCCTGGCTGTTGCTGCTGGGTCTGGCAGGCAGCGCACTGGCCGACCCGCAGAGCCTGCGCATCGGCTACCAGAAAGGCTCGATCAGCCTGGTCCTGGCCAAGGAGCACCGGCTGCTCGAGCAGCGCTTTCCAGACATCCAGGTGCAATGGATCGAGTTCCCGGCCGGCCCGCAGATGCTCGAAGCCATGAACGTCGGCAGCCTGGACATCGGCTCGACCGGCGACATCCCGCCGCTGTTCGCCCAGGCGGCCGGCGCCGACCTGCTGTACCTCGGTGCCGAGCCACCCAAGCCTCGGGCCGAGGTGATCCTGGTGCCCAAGGACAGTCCCTTGACCCAGGTGGCCGACCTCAAGGGCAAGCGCATCGCGTTCCAGAAAGGCTCGAGCGCGCACAACCTGCTGGTGCGGGCGTTGGGCAAGGCAGGATTGAGCCTGCACGACGTGCAGCCGGTATACCTGGCGCCTGCCGATGCGCGGGCGGCGTTCGAACGAGGCAGCGTCGATGCCTGGGCGATCTGGGACCCGTTCTATTCGGCCATCGACCTGGAGGGGACCTCGCGGCTGCTGGCCAACGGGGAAGGGCTGGGCTTGACCGGGCCGTTCATGCTCGGCGCGCGTGGCTACGTCCAGGCGCATCCTCGGTTCGTGCAGGCCGTGCTCGACCAGATCACGGCAGCCGAGGCGCTGACACGCCACGACGAGGCAGGCAGCATCACGCTGCTGGCCGGGTTCATGGGAGTGTCCGAAGCCGTGGTCCGGCAGGTCCTCCGCCACCGACCGGCATCGCCGATCCTGCCGGTGAGCGACGAGATCGTCGCGGCGCAACAGCGTACGGCGGACCTGTTCCTGGAGAACAAGGTGTTGCCACGGCGGGTGGACGTGGCGGGGGCGGTGTGGCGGTGAGCGAACGCATCTACCCGGAGAGCGGGGGAGACTGGCGGTCATCGACAGGATGGTGTTCGGCGTGGTCTGCATCGCGGGCAAGCCCGCCCCCACACGCTGCTTGCGCCGCCATGCCTACATCGATGGCAGTAGAGGTCTGGGTGGGAGCGGGCTTGCCCGCGATCGGCCCCGCAGGGGCCGCCAGGTCAGCGCTGTCTTAGATATAGATGAACAACGCCACAAGCGCCGCGACCACCACCCACTTCTCCAGGTAGTAGCGCATGCGGTTGCGCTTCTTCAGCGCCTTGCCGCGTGCGCGGATCGCGTAGATCCTGGTGAACAGCCGATTGATGCCGCCGGTCTTGTCCTTGGCATCGTTCGGGGCGGCCGCGGCCGACATGACGTTGCGACTGAACCAGCGGTTGAAGGCCGTCGCCCAGCGGTATTTCAAAGGCCGCTCGACGTCACAGAACAGGATGATCCGCGTGTGATCGGTGGTGTTGGCCGCGTAGTGGATGTAGGTTTCGTCGAACATCACTGCCTCGCCATCGCGCCAGGCATAGCGCTCGCCATCCACCTCGATGAAGCAGGCGTCGTCGTTCGGCGTGTCCAGGCCCAGGTGGTACCGGTAGGAACCTGCGTACGGGTCCCGGTGACGCACCAGCTTGGCGCCCGGCGGCAAGGTGGCGAACATCGCTGCCTTGACCGAACCGATCCCTTGCAGCAGCTCGGTAGTGCGCGGGCACAAGGTCATGGCCGAGGGGTGACTCTCGCCATACCACTTCAGGTAAAAGCGCTTCCAGCCACTCTTGAAGAACGAATTGAAGCCGACGTCGTCGTGGTTGTCGGACTTCTTGATCTCGCCGACCTGCAGCAACTGCTGCGCCTCGGCGCGGATCTCCTGCCAGTGGTCTTTCAGCGGCTGCAGCTCGGGAAAGGCCTCGACCGGCAGGTACGGCTTGGCCGGATGGCGCGAGCACAGATAGAGCAGGGTGTTGATCGGTGCCAGGAAGCTCGAATGGTCGCCCAATTGGCGGGTCAGCTTGTGGCGCACGCGACCGCGCAGGTGAACATAGGCGATCGAGAAGACGAAGAGCAGTACGAGTGCGATTTTCATGGGGATACAGGTCAGCAGGTCGAGCCCAGGGCGTGAACGTGCCAGCATAAACAAATGACCGGCGGCTTTGTACAATTTGTTACGTTCATGGGGGAACAAGAGGATCGCACCAATGCGCGCTTGCCTCCTCCAATCGTCATCGTCCGATTGGAAGACCTCACCATGGAAACACGTGAAACCGGGCAGCCCTTCAAGCGCCTGTTCGTCGCCGTCGACTGCGAGGCGCCACAGCGGCGCGAGATCGCCCGCTTTCGTCATGCCTTGGATGCGCGCTGCGGCAAGCCCGTCCCGCCAGGACAGTTCCACCTGACGCTGCTGTTCCTGGGCGATGTCGACAGCCAGCAGGTGCCGGCCGTGTGCGCCGCGATCGAAGGCGTCAGCCGGCCACCGGCGATGCGGCTGGTGCTCGATCGCCTGGCAGTCTGGCAGCGCCCTGGCGTACTGGTGCTCGAATCACCCGACGCACCACCGGCGCTGCGTCGCCTGGCCTATGACCTGCAGCAGGCCGTGTTGCCCTGGGTGCCCCAGCCGCCGGCGCAGGAATACCGCCCCCACCTGACCTTGATGCGCGAGTTTCGCGGCCAGGTCCCCGAGGCCGCGAGCGCGCCAGCGTTCTGGTTGAAGGTGCGGCAGTTCACCTTGTTCGAGTCGTACAAGGGCCGTTACCTGCCTCTGGCCGACTGGCCCCTGGGATGACCGGACGGCATTCACACCGAGGCCAGGCGGGCCTGTTCCTGCCCGGGACTGCAGTCGAACTGGCGCTTGTACTCGCGGCTGAACTGCGAGGTGCTCTGGTAGCCCACGCGGTGCGCGACCTGGGCCACGCCCAGCCCCTCGGCGATCAGCATCTGCTGGGCCTTGAGCAGGCGTAGGCGCTTGAGGTACTGGATCGGCGCCAGCTCCGTGCAACGCTTGAAGTGCTCATGGAAGGTCGACACGCTCATGTTGGCGCGCTCGGCCAGGGTGTCCACGTTCAACGGTTCGGCGTAGTGCTCGCGCAGATAGCTCAGCGCCGTACCGATGCGGGCGAAATGCCCCTGTTGCTCGACCAGCGCGCGCAGCACTCCGGCCTGCGGCCCGCGCAAGGCCGTGTACAGCACCTCACGTACCCGGGCCGGCCCCAGCACCCGTGCATCCACCGGATCCTGCAAGCAGCGCAGCAGCCGTTCGACACTGTCGCGCATCGGCGCATCAAGCGCGGCCGAGGTCATCGACTGGGGCGTCTGCGCCTGCACCGGTACGTCGAGCGTCGGGCCCATGCTCTGCACCAGCTCGCCGAGCATGGCCCGGTCGATGTCGACCGCAACCCCGAGCAGGGGCGCTTCACGGGTGGCGAAGGTTTCGCACATGAACGGCACCGACAGCGCCTGTACCAAGTAATGGCCGGCGCCGTACTCCAGCGTGCGCGGACCCAGGCGCGCCAGCTTGCTGCCTTGGGCCAGGATCATCAGGCTGGGCTCGTAGATCTGCGGGCTGCTGGCCACGTAGTGGTCCCAGCTCAGGACCTGGACCTGGGGCAGGGCAGTGGGGACGAAGCCGGGGCGCACGGCCAGCGTTTCGATCAGCGCACAGAGCGACGCATTGGCGTCGAGATGACGGGTCAGGTGCATGGAAGGCCTGAAAAGAGGATTGGACATGCGCATCTTCGCAGAACCAACAGGGGTTGGCAGCTGTCTCGTGAAGGTCCGGAGAATCAGGCATGAGTGCCGGAGGATCTGCGGTGGGCATGCGCCCCCGGCGCCTGCACACTGTCGTCACTGAACCGTTTCATCGAGAGGTCCATCGCATGTACACCGCAATCGGCTATGCCGCCCAGACATCCAAGAGCCCGCTGGCGCCCATGACCTTCGAGCGCCGCAGCCCGCGCCCGGACGACGTGGCGATCGAGATCCTGTACTGCGGTGTCTGCCATTCCGACATCCACCAGGCGCGCAACGAGTGGGGCATCGCCGTGTATCCGCTGATGCCGGGTCACGAGATCGTCGGTCGTGTGACCGCCATCGGTGACAAGGTCACTCAGCACAAGGTCGGCGACCTGGTCGGCGTCGGCTGCATGGTCGATTCCTGCCGCCAGTGCCCGGCCTGCCAGGCGAACGAGGAACAGTATTGCCTGGAAGGTCCGACCATGACCTACGCCACCCCTGACCGGGTCGATGGCAGCAACACCATGGGCGGCTACTCCGACAGCATCGTGGTCAGCGAGCACTTCGTCGTGCGCATTCCTGCCAGCCTGGATGCAGCCAGCGCAGCGCCGATCCTGTGCGCCGGCATCACCACCTACTCGCCGCTCAAGCACCACGGCGTCGGTCCTGGCCACAAGGTGGGCGTGCTGGGCATGGGTGGCCTGGGCCACATGGGCATCAAGTTCGCCAAGGCCCTGGGCGCGGAAGTCACCTTGTTCACCCGTTCGGCGGCCAAGGCCGAAGAGGCCCGTCGCCAGGGCGCCGACCACGTGATCGTCTCCACCGATGCCGAGCAGATGCGTGCGGCAGCCGGGCGCTTCGACTTCCTGCTCGATACCATCCCGGTGCAGCATGACATCAACCCCTACCTCGAGACCCTGACCTTCGGAGGCGTGCACATCCTGGTCGGCCTGATCGAACCGATCGACCCGCCGGTGCACGCGGCCAATCTGGTCATGAAGCGTCGTGTCCTGGCAGGCTCGCTCATCGGCGGCATCGCCGAGACCCAGGAGGTGCTGGACTTCTGCGCCGAGCACCAGATCACCTGCGACATCGAGATGCTGGACATCCGCAACATCAACGAAGCCTACGAGCGGATGATCGCCGGCGACGTGAAGTACCGGTTCGTGATCGACATGGCGACCCTGAAGGCGGAGTGAGGGCGTAGCAGGCGCAACCGCGAGGTGGGCTGAGATGTACGGGCTTTCAGACCCGATCGCGGCACGGGCCGTGATCGCCTGCCCCACTGCGGCGGGTGAGCGGCCCCTGTGCCGCGATCGGGCCTGAAAGGCCCGCATCCGGTAGAACCCATGGAATCTGGGGGACCGCAATAGCCTGCCGCGTGGTCATCACCTCCCTCAACGCTTGCCGCCTGCCACGTGCAGCCCGTACCATGGCTGCACTTCCCATTCCAACAACAACCTGCCCGCGTCTGGTCGACCTTCGCCCAGGCGCCGGCGGGTCGTTGCGTTTCTGGAGTCCGTACCCTGTCCATGCACACGTCCACCACCCCTCCCAACGCTGGCGGCAGCTGGCTGAGCGTCATCGCCCTGGCGCTGGCGGCCTTCATCTTCAATACCACCGAGTTCGTGCCGGTGGCGCTGCTCAGCGACATCGGCCGCAGCTTCGCCATGACCCCCGCCCAGGTCGGTCTGATGCTGACCATCTATGCCTGGGTCGTGGCACTGGCGTCGTTGCCGATGATGCTGCTGACCCGTAACGTCGAGCGTCGTCGACTGCTGACCGTGGTCTTCGCCGTGTTCATCGTCAGCCACCTGCTGTCCTGGATGGCGCAGAGCTTCGCCGTGCTGCTGGTCAGCCGGATCGGCATCGCCCTGGCGCACGCCGTGTTCTGGTCGATCACCGCCTCGCTGGCCGTGCGCGTGGCGCCGCCAGGCCAGCAGGCCAAGGCGCTGGGGCTGCTGGCCACCGGTACCACGTTGGCGATGGTCCTGGGCATCCCGTTGGGGCGGGTGGTGGGCGAGAGCCTGGGCTGGCGGGTGACGTTCCTGTGCATCGGCGGTGTGGCACTGGCGACATTGCTGTGCCTGATGAAGTCGCTGCCCTTGCTGCCGAGCCAGAATTCCGGGTCGCTGCGCAGCCTGCCGGTGCTGTTCAAGCGTCCGGCCCTGGTGATCGTCTACCTGCTGGTCACGCTGGTGATCACCGCGCAGTTCACCGCCTACAGCTACATCGAACCCTTCGCCCTGCACGTGGCGCAGATCAGCGGCCAGCAGACGACCGTGCTGTTGCTGTTGTTCGGAGGGGCAGGTGTGCTGGGGTCGGTGCTGTTCAGCCGCTACAGCGACCGCTTTCCCCATGGCCTATTGCTCGGCTCAATCGGGGTGCTGGCCGCCTGCCTGCTCCTGCTGCTGCCACTCTCCAGCCACTTCCCGGTGTTCGCCGGGTTGAGCATGCTCTGGGGCATCGCCATCCTCAGCTTCAGCCTGTCCTTGCAGTCGCGCACCTTGAAGCTCGCTGCCGATGCCACCGACGTGGCCATGGCGCTGTTCTCGGGCATCTACAACATCGGCATCGGCGGCGGTGCGCTGCTCGGCAGCATCGTCAGCGCGCAGATGGGCGTGGCTAACATCGGCCTGGTCGGTGGCAGCGTGGCCCTGGTCGGGCTGGTGCTGGCGGCGCTGAATACGCGCCGCTTCGCCCATGCCCTGCAAGGTGTGCCGGCAGAGCGCTGAAGGCCGCGGCCTACCACCACAGCGCGGACCAGGCCGAGGCCAGCAACAGGAGCGCCAGCGCCTGATGGAGACGCTTGAGCGCCTGGGGGCTGTGGAGCCAGGAGGCGCTCGCCGCACCCAAGGCCGCCCACAGGGTCATGCACGGCACGGCCACCAGCAGGAAGGCCGCGGCGAGCCAGGCGACGGTGATGGCAGGGTCCTGACCCGAGGGCAGGGCGAAGACGCCGATCACCGCCATCGCCATCATCCAGACTTTCGGATTGATCACTTGCAGCGCCGCCAGGCTCATCAGACCATGGCGCGGCGCGGCATCGGCCTGCAGCGGCTGCCCGGCGGCGCGCAGCATCTGCCAGGCCATCAGGCTCAACCAGAGGACGCCGAACCAGGCCATCGCCTGTTCGACCAAGGGGTAGCGGGCCAGCACGGTGCCCAGCCCAAGGCCCACCACCAGCACCACGGCCGCGGCTGACACGCAGGCGGCCAGCACCAGGGGCAGGGTGCGGCGCGTGCCGACCCGGGCGCCCTCGGCCAGGATCAGCACATTGCTGGGGCCGGGGCTGATACTGGCGACGAGGGCGAACAACAAAAACGACAACGAAACAGTGGACATGGCAGTGGCTCCTGAACATCGAGCCATCAGCGTGCCGCAGGTCAGGTCAGCGGTCTGGAAGGTTTGAGCAGCGTCGCCGGTAGTCCGCCGGGGTCAGGCGATACGCCCGCTGGAACCAGCGCCCCAAATGGCTCTGGTCAGCGAAGCCTACGGTGCTGGCCACATGGGCTGGCGTCTCGCCGCGGGCCAGCAGGTCGCGAGCCTTGGCCAGGCGTACCTGGACCAGGTAGGCATGGGGTGGCAGGCCGAAGGCGCTGCGAAACGCCCGGGTCAGCCTGAATCGATCGACCTGACAGGCCTCGGCCAGGCTGTCCAGGCTCAAGTCCTGTGCGTAGCAGGCATGGATCAGCTCCTGGGCCCGACGCGCCACGCCGGGCAGACGCGGGTCGGGGTTCAGCGGGCGACGCCAGTGCACATGCCGGGTCAGGTGAGCGAGCAGGTCATCCAGCGCCACGTCCTGGGCCAGGCGCAGCGAGCCGCCGTGGATGGCCTGGAACGCCCGGGCGATCGACTGGGCCAGGGTCGGATCCCCGCTCAGGGTGTCGGCGAACCCAGGCAGGCATTGGGCAGGCGCGTGTTCGAACAGTGCGCCCAAGGCTTTTTCCAGCCACTGCGGCCGCAGGTACAACGTCGAATAGGTAAAGCCGGCCTCGGTCGGCGCATGCCCGTCATGCAGTTCACCGGGTTCGAGCAGGAACACCTGGCCTGGCGTGCTGTGGTGGCGCAAGCGCCGGCAATGGAACTGCTGCACACCTTGCTCGGTGAACCCGATCAGAAAGCTGTCGTGCCAGTGCGGCTCGTAGGCATGCCCCTTGAAATGCGCGCGCACCGACTCGATGCCGGTCTCTGCGTGCAGGGCGAGGTCGATCCAGTTGTCCATGGGCGGCCCGTGGCAGGGGAGAGTCTCGACTGTACGACAGCGAAATCCTGAATGCTGGAAGATTTGTGCACCCTCCGTCCAGGGCCGCGCAACGCATAGCAGACTTTATCGGATAATCCACATCAAGTTATTCACGTATCTTTCTGATTAGTATGGTTTTTTAGGTATCAATTTAATGTGAACTCTCAAGAGGGTGCGTGACGTATGCGACGTGTTGCCACGGCATGGGCCGTGCACTGCTCGTAGTAAGTCTGACGAATCGCCACCGGCTTGAGGCGCGAGGCGCTGGTGTAGGTTTGCTCGGTGATGCCGAATGCCGTCATGCGCATCCAGGGCTTGGGAAATCGTCGGGTCTGCAGACGCTTGCGCACGGTATACAGGCTCACCCCGGACAGCTTGGACTGCTGGGCCTCGGCCGCGATGCGTGCGCCCCAGTCGCAGACCTGGCGGTCGCTTGGGGTCAGCCCTTTGGCGTGTACCGCAGACACTGCCACCAAGAACAGGCATCCTGCCAGGATGCGTGGAAATGACTTCATGAGGTTGTCCTAACCCGTTGAAAAGACGTGAAGTCTGCCGCGCTTTCAACCCGTAGGGGGCCAGTAAAATGCCGCCAGTGGACCCAGGGGCGTTGCGGCATGAACGCGCAGAGGCCGGCGATCGCCTTCGGCGTAGGCTGGCGAGCGGCAGCCGCCTCACGGGTCGGTGTGATCGTACAACCGCATGAGGTATCATGCGCTCTGGTTTCCCCACATGAAACGTACAGGGCATGACAGAGCAGCAGGTACAGCCACGGGCCCGGCGCAAGCCTCGCAGCCTTGCCCAGGAATTGGTCACGGTGCTGACCGAGCGCATTCGCAGCGGCCAGCTCAAGCGCGGCGACAAGCTGCCCACCGAGTCGCAGATCATGGTCGAGGAGGGGGTCAGCCGTACCGTCGTGCGCGAAGCCATCTCCCGCCTCCAGGCGGCCGGTCAGGTCGAGACGCGCCATGGCATCGGCACCTTCGTGCTGGACACACCGCCGAGCAATGGCTTTCGCATCGACCCGGCCACGGTGGTGACCCTGCGTGACGTGCTGGCGGTGCTCGAGCTGCGCATCGCCCTGGAGATCGAGTCCGCCGGCCTTGCCGCCGAGCGCCGTGACGAGACGCACCTGGCGGCCATGCGTGCGGCCCTGGACGAGATCAACCTGGGCGCGGCCAAGGCCTCCGATGCCGTGGCGGCGGACTTCCAGTTCCACCTGCAGATCGCCCAGGCCAGTGGCAACCACTACTTTGCCGATATCCTCGGCCACCTGGGTACCAGCATCATCCCCCGCACCCGCCTGAACTCGGCGAGCCTGGCGCAGGATGACCAGGCGCACTACCTGAGCCGCCTGCGCTACGAGCACGAAGCCATTTTCGAAGCCATCGTGCGCCGCGACCCCGAGGGCGCCAAGCTCGCCATGCGCATGCACCTGTGCAACAGCCGGGAACGGTTGCGCCATGCCCACCAGCAGGCGCAGGGGCAGCCTCCGTCAGGCACATGAGTGAAGACAGGCATGGGCCTGCGGGAGCGGGCTTGCCCGCGATAACACCTTGGTCCCTCACCGTCTTGTCACGGACAGGCCTGGTCTCAAAATCATCAATCATCTTCTTGATTCAAAAGAAAATGGCCTGAAGATTTTTGTGGGCCTTGCAGGCCCAATCGCGGCACGGGGGCCGCTCCCACACCCGCCGCAGTGATGCAGGCCATCGCAGTCCGTGTGGGAGCGGCCCCTGTGCCGCGATGGGCCGCAGAGCGGCCCCCTACATCAATCAGCGACACAGCTGCCAGTCATCCATGAAAAAGGCAGCCCATCCGGAGCTGCCTTGTCTGGTGGAGCCGGCGATACACGTGCGCGGCTCATACCCTGCACGCGATCAGCGTCCCAGCAGGACCTTCTGAACGTGTCCCTGTGCCTCTTGCATGGTCTTGGCCTGGGCATTGAGCTCGCCCAGCAGGCCGTTCAATTCTGCCTGAACCTTGGGATCGGCGACACGCACGATGGCGCCATTGACTTCGATCTGGTCCTTGTGGGCGCTGACATAGTCGGCCACCTTCAGGCTGCTATCGAGGGTCGCTTCCAGATTCGGCAGTACCCCCAGGAAGGTCGTGGCAGGCAAGGTTACGGTCTTTTCGTAAGCCTTGTCGTACACCGGTTTGAGGTCATCCGGCTGCTTCAATGCGGCATGAGCCGCATCGGCCTTGGCCTGCTCTGCCTTGAGCGCAGCGCCCATGTCGTGCAGCCCCGTCTTGGCGCTTTCGATGTCAGCGCGTCGTGCGATCACATCGTTGATCGAGCGCACGGCGCCTTTCTCCACCAGGCCCTTCATCGGCTTGATCGAGGCATCCATGCTACCATTGAAGTCGGTGATCACGGCATAGTGGCTGGTGTAGTCGCCGAAGGCTTTGGATTCTTCCGGTGTCAGCTGCGGCACCCGCACGCCCGGCTTGTCGATGATCCGGGTCTGCAGGAACTGGCTGAAAGCCGCGCGCTGCTCGGGTTCCTTGTCACCACAGGCAGCCAGCGCCAGAGGGAGGGCGAGGGCGAGCAACCACTGCGGGCGGAATGAGACGTTCATGTCGGTAGGGTCCTTGAGTGAGAAAGTGGAACGCTCATGGGACATTGCCATCATCGTCCGGTTCCGCAGCGGCAGCGGCGGTGCAAGCTGCAAGCTATGGGTGGACTTCCATGGTGATGGCTTAGCGCACGCCGTCCACGTGCTCACCGCAGATCCGAAGCCCTGCAAGGCTGCTGCAGCTTGCCGCTCACCGCCCCGGCCTCACCCCTCCCAGGCCCCGTTCACCAGACGCCGCAGCCCGAGCGGATTGGTGTCCTGCAGCGCGGCCGGCAGCAGCGACTGCGGGTAGTTCTGGTAGCACACCGGACGCAGGAAGCGGTCGATGGCCAGGGTGCCGACTGAGGTGCCGCGGGCGTCCGAGGTGGCCGGGTAGGGGCCGCCGTGGACCATGGCGTCACAGACCTCGACGCCGGTGGGGTAGCCGTTGAACAGGATCCGACCGACCTTTTCCTCCAGGATCGGCAGCAGCCAGGCATACGCCTCCAGATCCTCCGGCTCGCCGATCACGGTCGCGGTCAGCTGGCCACGCAGGCCTTGCAGTGCGGTCTTGAGCTGCGCGTCGTCCACCACCTCCACCGCGACGGTGGCCGGGCCGAAGACCTCTTCCTGCAGCAGGGCGTCGCTGTTCACCAGCAGGTCGGCCTGGGCCTTGTACAAGCGCGCCTGGGCCTGCTGGCCCTCTTGTGGTTGGCCAGCGAGGCGCTCGATGCCGGCATGGGCATCCAGGTGTTGCAAGCCGCGGGCATAACTGTCCAGCCCGCCTTGGTTGAGCAGTGTCTGCGGCGCCTGTTGCCCCAGGTGATCGCCCAGGTCAGCCAGCAACTGTTCGAACGCAGGCCCCCGCACCCCGAGCACCAGGCCGGGGTTGGTGCAGAACTGGCCCGCCCCCAGGGTGACCGAACCGGCCAGCTCGCGGGCGATGGCCGCGCCACGCCTGGTCAGCGCGCCCGGCAGGATGATCACCGGGTTGATGCTGGACATTTCGGCGAACACTGGGATCGGCTGCGGACGTTCGGCGGCCAGGCGACACAAGGCGTCACCGCCCTTGAGCGAACCGGTGAAGCCCACCGCCTGGATGGCCGGGTGCTTGACCAGCCATTCGCCGACACGATGGCCGTAGACCATGTTGAACACCCCGGCCGGCATGCCGGTACGCTCGGCCGCGCGCTGGATGGCGCAGCCCACCAGGTCGGCGGTCGCCATGTGTCCGCTGTGGGCCTTGAACACCACCGGGCAGCCGGCGGCCAGCGCGGCGGCGGTATCGCCACCGGCCGTGGAGAAGGCCAGCGGGAAGTTGCTGGCACCGAACACGGCGACCGGGCCGACGCCGATGCGCATCTGTCGAATGTCGGGACGCGGCAGGGGCTGACGGTCTGGCAGCGCAAGGTCGATCCGTGCGCCCAGGAAGTCGCCACGGCGCAGGACCTGGGCGAACAGGCGCATCTGCCCGCTGGTCCGACCTCGCTCACCCTGGATGCGGGCGGGCGGCAGGGCGGTCTCACGGCAGACGATGGCGACGAACGCCTCGTCCAGTGCATCCAGTTCAGCAGCGATGGCTTCGAGGAACTCGGCCCGGCGCGCGGGCGGCAGTTGACGGAAGGTGGCGAAGGCGTCGGCGGCCGCGCGGGCGGCCTGGTCGACTTCGGCTTCGGTCGCCTGACTGAAGGTGAAGGGCAAGGCCTCGCCGGTGTTGGCGTCGAGGCTGTGAAGGCGTTGCTCGCCAGCAGCGCTGCGCTGACCGGCGATGAAGTTGTGGCCAAGGATCTCGTGCATGGAAACTCCTTCGAAGTGAGGGGGCGAGCCTGTGTCAGGTCACCGGCGCGGGATTGAAGAGCGTGATGTCGTTGTGCAGGCGATGCCGCTCGGCCCAGGTCTGCCGACGCCCGCTGGCGACGTCCAGGTAGTAGTGGAACAGCTCCCAGCCCAGGGTTTCGATGGTCGCCTGGCCGGTGGCGATGCGCCCGGCATCGATGTCGATCAGGTCGGGCCAGCGCTGGGCCAGTTCGGTGCGGGTGCAGACCTTGACCACCGGCGCCATGGCCAGCCCGTAGGGGGTGCCGCGCCCGGTGGTGAACACGTGCAGGTTCATGCCGGCGGCCAGTTGCAGGGTGCCGCAGATGAAGTCGCTGGCCGGCGTGGCACAGAACAGCAGGCCCTTGCGCGCGGCGCGCTCGCCAGGCCCCAGCACGCCCTGGATGGCGCCGCTGCCGGACTTGACGATCGAGCCCAGGGCCTTTTCGACGATGTTCGACAGCCCGCCTTTCTTGTTGCCGGGCGTGGTGTTGGCGCTGCGGTCGGCGGCGCCGCGTTGCAGGTACTGGTCGTACCAGTCCATCTCCTGCACCAGCGCCTCGGCCACCTCGGGCGTTTCGGCACGCGAGGTGAGCATGTAGATCGCATCGCGCACTTCGGTGACCTCGGAGAACATCACCGTGGCCCCGGCCCGCACCAGCAGGTCGGCGGCAAAACCCAGGGCCGGGTTGGCGGTAATGCCGGAAAACGCGTCGCTGCCGCCGCACTGCATGCCCAGGATCAGTTCGCTGGCCGGCACCGTCTCGCGCCGACGCTGGTCGAGCTTGCGCAGGCGCGTCTCGGCCAGGGCCATGATCTGCTCGATCATCTCGGTGAAGCCCAGGCTGGCGTCCTGCAGCTTGTACAGCCATGGCTCGCTGAGGTCCACCGAAGGATCGCCGGCGTGCATCACCTGCTCGGCCTGCAGCTTCTCGCAGCCCAGGCCGATCACCAGCGCCTCGCCACCGAGGTTCGGGTTGCGGGCCAGGTTGCGCACGGTACGGATCGGGATGTAGGCGTCGCGTGCGTTGATCGCCACGCCACAGCCATAGCTGTGGGTCAGCGCCACCACGTCGTCGACATGGGGGTAGCGCGGCAGCAGTTCCTGGCGGATGCGCTTGACCGCGTGCTCCAGCACGCCGGTCACGCACTGCACCGTGGTGGTGATGCCGAGCAGGTTGCGGGTGCCGACCGTGCCGTCGGCGTTGCGGTAGCCCTCGAAGGTGTAGCCCTCCAGTGCCGGCGCAGGCGCCGGGATGGCGTCGCAGCGGGGCAGGCTGTCGAGAGGTGGAGCATCGGGCATGTCCAGCTGGCTTTCGCGCACCCAGCTGCCCTGGCGCAGGTGCTCGACGGCATAGCCGATGATCTGCCCATAGCGGCGCACCGGCATGCCCTGGGCGATGTCCACGGTGGCCACCTTGTGGCTTTGCGGCACGGCCTCGATCAAGGTCAGGCCGTCGGCGAAGCGGGCGCCTTCGCCCAGACCTCCGTCGTTGACCACCACCACGACATTGTCGTCGGCGTGCAGGCGAACGTGGCGGGGTGACTCGGATGTTTCGATCAGTTGCATGACAAGGCCCCTCGTGCGGTGCGCTCAGGCGTGTATCGTCGGCTGGCGACCTGACGGGCAGGTCGCCAGCGTGGGGTCAACGGCGGCTGTCGGCCAGCTCGCTGCCGGCCGGTGGCAGGGCCGGTTCATCTTCACGCGGCAGATCGCGCAGCTCGATCCGCTTGATCGGACCGACGATCACCAGGTAGCTGAACACCGCCACCAGGGCATTGGCGCCCACGTACACCAGCGCCCACTTGAACGAGCCGGTGGCGCTGATGATGTAGCCGATGATGATCGGCGTGGTGATCGAGGCGATGTTGCCGAAGGTGTTGAACATGCCCCCGGACAGCCCGGCAATCTGTTTGGGCGAGGTGTCCGAGACCACGGCCCAGCCCAGCGCGCCCAGGCCCTTGCCGAAGAACGCCAGGGCCATGATCGCCACCACCATCCATTCGGCATCGACGTAGTTGCAGATGACCATGGTGGTGGAGAGCAGCAACCCGATCACGATCGGTGCCTTGCGGGCGAAGGTCAGTGAATGGCCGCGTCGCAGCAGGTGGTCGGAGATCACGCCGCCCAGCACGCCGCCGACGAACCCGCAGATCGCCGGCAACGAGGCGATGAAGCCGGCCTTGAGGATCGACATGCCACGGTCCTGCACCAGGTACACCGGGAACCAGGTGAGGAAGAAGTAGGTGATGGCGTTGATGCAGTACTGGCCCAGGTAGATGCCGAGCATCATGCGGCTGGTGAGCAGTTGGCGGATGTAGCCCCACTTGGGGCCGCCGTGGCCGGCTGTGCGGGGCTTGTCCATGTCCACCAGGCCGCCGTTGCGCTCGATGTGCTCGAGCTCCCCGGCGCTGATCATCGGGTGTTCCTTGGGGTTGTAGATCAGCTTGAGCCAGACCAGCGAGAACACGATACCCAGGCCGCCCATGACCACGAACACGTGTTCCCACCCCCAGGCGTGGACGATCCAGCCCATCAGCGGGGCGAACAGCACGGTGGCGAAGTACTGGGCCGAGTTGAAGATCGCCGAGGCGGTGCCGCGTTCGGCGGTGGGGAACCAGGCCGCCACGATACGTGCGTTGCCGGGGAAGGAGGGCGCTTCGGCGAAGCCGACCAGAAAGCGCAGCATGAACAGCGCGACGATGGCGTTGGCCACTGGCAGGTAGCCGACGAAGCCTTGCAGCACGGTGAACAGCGACCAGGTGAAGATGCTCAGGGCGTAGACTTTCTTCGAGCCGAAGCGGTCGAGCAGCCAGCCCCCGGGGATCTGCCCGAGCACGTAGGCCCAGCCGAAGGCCGAGAAGATGTAGCCCAGGGTGATGGCATCGATGCCGAGGTCTTTCTGCAGGGCGGAGCCGGCGATCGAGATGGTCGCTCGATCGGCGTAGTTGATGGTGGTCACCAGGAACAGCATCAACAGAATCAGGTAACGCACATGCGTCTTCTTGGGCGCTTGCATGCGAAGGTACTCCCACTCGTTATTGTTATGCGGGGGCGATCATGTCGTACGAGCGGGTGCAGGCCCGCTCGGTGCGGCAGGTGGCAGCCTGCCTGGCTGTGCGCTTATTGCGGCCCGAGCGTGTCCATCAGGGCCGCGAGCTGGGCGTATTCGTTCTCGGTCAGCTCGGTCAGCGGCGTGCGCACCGGGCCTGCATCGTGACCGGCGATGCGTGCGCCGGCCTTGACGATGCTCACGGCGTAGCCCGCCTTGCGGTTGCGGATGTCCAGGTAAGGCAGGAAGAAGGTGTCGATCAGGCGGTTCACGGTCGCGTGGTCGTCGCGGGCGATGGCGGTGTAGAAGTCCATCGCGGTCCTGGGCACGAAGTTGAACACGGCCGAGGAGTAGACCGGCACACCCAGCGCCTTGTAGGCCGCCGCATAGACCTCGGCGGTCGGCAACCCGCCCAAGTAGCTGAAGCGCTCGCCCAGGCGGCGGCGGATGGACACCATCAGCTCGATGTCGCCCAGCCCGTCCTTGTAGCCGATCAGGTTCGGGCAGCGGTCGGCCAGGCGCTCGAGGTGGTCGGCGTTGAGGCGGCAGACGTTGCGGTTGTAGACCACCACACCGATGTCGACGGCCTTACAGACCGCCTCCACATGGGCGGCCACGCCGTCCTGGCTGGCTTCGGTCAGGTAGTGCGGCAGCAGCAACAGGCCTTTGGCGCCCAGGCGCTGGGCTTCGCGGGCGTACTCGATGGCTTGACGGGTCGAGCCGCCTACGCCGGCCAGGATCGGCACCGTGCCGGCACAGGTATCGACGGCGGTCTTGATCACCTGGCTGTATTCACTGGCGGCGAGGGAGAAGAACTCACCGGTGCCTCCGGCGGCGAACAAGGCGGTCGCACCGTACGGCGCGAGCCACTCGAGGCGCTTGCGATAGCCTTCGGCATGGAAGTCGCCGCCTGCATCGAAGTCGGTCAGCGGGAAGGACAGCAGGCCTTGGGAAAGAATGGATTGCAGTTCATGTGGCGTCATGGGGAAGCATCCTGTGGCGCGATTGATTGTCATTGTGGCGCTTGAGGTAAGTTATCGTACAACTTAGGTTGTGGCTAGAGGGTTGGTGAATATTTTTGAGGGAGGTGTGCCAGAGGGGGACTGAGCAAGACAGGGCGACACCGAGGGCGGATAGGCTAGCTCTGACTACATATGACGTGGTTGTGGGGGTCTGGTTTCAGCGACAGCAAGGCTATTATTGCTGGTAAGCCGGTTCCCAGAAAGTGAATGAGCGCGAGCGTGTGAGCCAAGAGGTACGACAACTGGATCGCCAGCGTTATACAGAGGTGGACCCTGGCGGGCCCATAAAACACGTCGAAACGCCCCGACTGCACAGACAGCCGGAGCGTTCGAGAAAGAGCAGGGTAAAAGTGTCTGAAGTATTCAGGATCAGGCACGACCCCAGGGGTTCACTCACCGCTCAGGCCATGGCCTGCCGCGACACGGCCTGACGCTTACGTGCCTGGGCCCGGCACGCCTCGCCGAAAGCCTGGAACAGCCGGATCGAATCCGGGTTGCTCGCCGCTTTCCATTCCGGGTGCCACTGCACCGCAAACAGGAAAGGCGAAATGGCCGGCCCATGCACGGCCTCGACCAGGCCATCCGGAGCCCAGGCGATCGCTTGTAACCCGTCGCCCAAGGTGCGCAGGCCTTGGCCATGCAGCGAGTTGACGCGGATCGTATCGCAGCCCAGTGTCGCCTGCAGCCAGCTGCCGTCTTCGACCGTGACGTCATGAACGGCCTGGTACTGCACGTCGACCGGGTCGTCCGGGTTCTCCCGATGGTCATTGAAGCCCGGCTCGGCATAGACCTTCTGGTAAATGTCGCCACCCAAGGCCACGTTGATCTCCTGCATGCCCCGGCACACGCCGAAGATCGGCAGGCCACGGGCGATGGCCAGTTGCACCAACGGGATATCGAACAGGTCGCGTTGCTTGTCCTGGGCCTTGCCGGGGGTTTCGTTCTCCTGGCCGTACAGCGCCGGGTCGATGTTGCTGCCCGCGCCGGTCAGGTAGACACCATCGGCCATGTCGAGGTAGGCCTCCAGGTCGTCGGTGCCGCAGCAGGTCGGCACCAGTACCGGCACGCAGCCGGCGAAGTCGACCAGGGGGGTGATGTACTTGTGGGTCATGACCTGGTAGTCATGACCTTTGCGCTCCTGCGTACCCATGGTCATCAGGACGACCGGTTTGCGCAGGGGTTGAGTCTTCTCGCCAATGTTGCTGTTGGACATAAGTCACCTTGGGACAGGGGGTGCCCTGCCGTTGTCGTGCAGGCCGACGAGACGCGCGTGCCGTGCCTGAAGTCCCGAGCACTGCCGGCTGGCCGGACGTACGGCGATGGACCGGTCGGGACTCGGAGCCAGCTTGCCAGAGCCGTTCGAGATGTCAAACGGGCAAAAACGCAGGGCCAGCAGGTCGCAAACGTCGAATTCAGGCGCCAGGCCTTTGCCATCAAGGGCTTGCGGGAAGGCCGGGCCGACACTGGTTGAGCATGCAAACGGTGGTTTGCGTCGCTGCAATGATCATTACGCCTGTGGGTGTATTCGTTTGCAGCGGCGTAAGGCCTTTGACAATGCCGAGCGAATCGTTCGACAGTGCCGATCGCCGCGCCGTCTTGGCGCCCTGACATGGAGTTGCCTTGCCCGTGAATCCTTCAGACACTGTCCGCCTCCCGTACGCTGACCTGGTTGCGCTGCTGGCTGGCATTCTCGCTCGTCATGGGTGCAGTGCCTCGGTCGCCGCCGTGCTGGCCGACAACTGCGCGGCGGCGCAACGTGATGGTGCTCACAGCCATGGTGTGTTCCGTATGCCAGGCTATGTCTCGACGCTGGCCAGTGGCTGGGTCGACGGCATGGCACTGCCGGTGGTGTCGGACGTGGCCGCCGGTCTGCTCAAGGTCGATGCGGCCGGCGGCTTCGCCCAGCCGGCCCTGGCTGCGGCGCAAGCGGCCTTGATGGGCAAGGCGCGCAGTGCCGGCATCGCGGCCCTGGCCATCCACAATTCGCATCACTTCGGCGCCCTGTGGCCGGACGTCGAGCCGTTTGCCGACGCCGGACTGGTGGCGCTGACGGTGGTCAACAGCATGACCTGCGTGGTGCCACACGGTGCCCGGCGGCCCTTGTTCGGTACCAATCCCATCGCTTTCGCCGCACCTTGCGCCGGCCATGACCCCTTGGTCTTCGACATGGCCACCAGCGCCATGGCCCATGGCGACATCCAGATCGCCGCGCGCGAAGGCCGTCGCCTGCCGCCCGGCGTCGGCGTGGACGCAGCCGGGCAGCCGACCTGCGACCCTCGGGCGGTCCTCGACGGTGGCGCGTTGCTGGCGTTCGGTGGGCACAAGGGGTCGGCGCTGTCGATGATGGTGGAGCTGTTGGCCGCGGCGCTGACCGGTGGGCATTTCTCCTGGGAGTTCGACTGGTCCGGGCACCCTGGGGCCAAGACACCCTGGACGGGGCAGGCGCTGATCGTCATCGACCCGACCCGTAGCGAAGGGCAACGGTTCGCCGAGCGCGCGGGGGAGCTGGTGGCGCAGCTGCGTGCCGTGGGGCTGGAGCGGCTGCCGGGTGAGCGGCGCTACCATGAGCGGGCCGTGTCCGCGCGTGAGGGCGTGGCACTGACCCGTCGCGAACTTGCCGAGTTGCACACGTTGGCGTGCATCGGCCCTGACACCTCGTCAACATGAGGCACGATCAGAGGCCTGCGCAATCCAGTACCCCATGCCACCCTGCAAGGCATCATTGCGCGGGCGATATGTCGTCACGGCGCGACAACGCGTATCCTGCACCCAGCCATCCCCCTACCCATCCTGATCCCAAGGAGCTGCACGCTGTGTTCAAACATGTCGATGCCTATGCCGGCGACCCGATCCTCTCGCTGATGGAAACCTTCAAGGCCGATCCGCGCGCCGACAAGGTCAACCTGAGCATCGGCCTGTACTACGACGCCGACGGCGCGGTACCGCAGCTGGCGGCCGTGGGCGAGGCCGAGCGCCGTCTGGCCGGTCAGGCCCATGGCGCCTCGCTGTACCTGCCCATGGAAGGCCTGGGCAGCTACCGGGCGGCGATCCAGGCACTGCTGTTCGGCGCCGAGCACCCGATGGTCAGCGCCGGACGCGTCGCCACCGTGCAGACCGTCGGCGGCTCGGGCGCGCTGAAGGTCGGTGCGGACTTCCTCAAGCGCTATTTCCCCGATGCGCAGGTGTGGGTCAGCAATCCGACGTGGGACAACCACCGCGCCATCTTCGAGGGCGCCGGGTTCACCGTGAACACTTACCCGTACTTCGACCCGGCGACCCGTGGCCTGGACTTCGACGGCATGCTCTCGACCCTGCGCCAGTTGCCGGCCCAGAGCATCGTGCTGCTGCACCCGTGCTGTCACAACCCGACGGGCGTGGACCTGGATCAAGCCCAGTGGCAGCAGGTGATCGAGGTGGTCAAGGCGCGCGAGCTGATCGCTTTCCTCGACATCGCCTACCAGGGCTTCGGCGAAGGGCTGGCCGAAGATGCCTACGCCATCCGCGAAATGGCCCGCGCCGGGGTGCCGTGTCTGGTGAGCAACTCGTTCTCGAAGATCTTCTCGCTGTACGGCGAGCGGGTAGGGGGCCTGTCGGTGGTCAGCGACGATGCCGACAGCGCCGTCAGCGTGCTCGGCCAGCTCAAGGCCACGGTGCGTCGCAACTATTCGAGCCCGCCCTGCCACGGCGCACAACTGGTCGCCACCGTGCTGGCCGACCCGGCGCTGGCCGAGGACTGGGCGAACGAGGTCGAGGCCATGCGCCTGCGCATCCTCGACATGCGCCAGGGCCTGGTCGATGCGCTGGCCCGCCGCCTGCCCGATCAGGACTTCCAGTTCCTGCTGCGCCAGCGCGGCATGTTCAGCTACACCGGCTTCAGCGTCGAGCAGGTGCGTCGTCTGCGTGACCAGTTCGGCGTGTACCTGATCGACAGTGGGCGGGTCTGCATGGCCGGCCTGCGCCCGGACAACCTGGAGCGGGTGGCCGAGGCGTTCGCAGCGGTGCAGTGACCCCCTGGCGGTGGCTTGGCGAGGGCTGATCCGGCGGCCCGCGCCACCTGGCCGATCGCACGCCGGGCAGTTTGGCTTTGCAAGTGCCGGCATTCCAGCGCACAATCGCGCCCCTCTTTTCGGCTGAGGGGCGCGTGACCTGCGTCGCGTGGTCTTCAGCTTGTTGCAATCGTGCGAGTGGAGTTGCATCCGGATGAACGAGCGGGCCCCCGGCGTCGAAGCGCGCCTTGAAACAGACTCGGCTGCTGCAGGCGGCTGGCTACGTCAGGACACCACCTGGATGCTCGGCCTGTTCGGCACGGCCATCGGCGCCGGGACGCTGTTCCTGCCGATCAACGCCGGCCTGGGCGGCTTCTGGCCGCTGCTGGTGCTGGCCGTGCTGGCCTTCCCGATGACCTACTACGCCCACCGCGGCCTGACCCGCTTCGTGCTGTCCGGGCGCAACGGCGGCGACATCACCCAGGTGGTCGAGGAGCACTTCGGCATCCGGGCCGGTGCGTTGATCACCGTGCTGTACTTCTTCGCCATCTTCCCCATCCTGCTGATCTACAGCGTGGCGCTGACCAACACCGTCGCCAGTTTCATGGAACACCAGCTGCACATGTCACCGCCGCCACGGGTGGTGCTGTCGTTCGTGCTGATCCTGGCCCTGCTGGCGATCGTACGCTGCGGTGAGCAGGCCACGGTCAAGGTCATGAGCCTGCTGGTCTACCCCTTCATCGTGGCGCTGGCCTTGCTGGCGCTCTACCTGATCCCGCACTGGAACGGCGGCATCCTCGACACCGCCCGCGAGATGCCGGCGGCCGGCGCCTTCCTGCACACCCTCTGGCTGGCGATTCCGGTGATGGTGTTCTCCTTCAACCATTCGCCGATCATCTCGGCCTTCGCCGTCGACCAGAAGCGCCTGCACGGTGAGCACGCCGACGCCCGCAGCGGCCAGGTCCTGGCCCGTGCGCACCTGCTGATGGTGGCGATGGTGCTGTTCTTCGTCTTCAGCTGCGTCCTGACCCTCGACAGCGCCCAGCTGGCCGAGGCCAAGGCGCAAAACCTGTCGATCCTGTCCTACCTGGCCAACCACTTCGACAACCCGAGCATCGCCTTCGCCGCCCCCTTGATCGCCTTCGTGGCCATCGCCAAGTCGTTCCTGGGCCATTACATCGGCGCCAGTGAAGGGCTCAAGGGCATCATCGCCAAGACTGGCCGCAGCCCGCAGGGCAAAGGGTTGGACCGCCTGGTGGCGATCGGCATGCTGGTGGTGTGCTGGATCGTCGCGACCCTGAACCCGAGCATCCTGTCGATGATCGAGTCGTTCGGCGGGCCGGTGATCGCCGCCCTCCTGTTCCTCATGCCGATGTACGCCATCCGCCGCGTGCCGGCCATGCACAAGTACCGCGGCGCCTTGTCCAATGCGTTCGTGGTGACGGTTGGCTTGGTCGCGATGTCATCGGTGCTGTATTCGGTTATCGGTGGGCTGTTCGACTGAGTAGCCTGAGGGGTCAGGTCCCCTTGGCGGTCCTGGCCCTGGGGGCCGCCGGAAATGGTCCCACACAGTGATTGGACATCGCCTACACACATTTCACCACTCAAGGCATAGGCACCCGAGCGGCTTCATGCTTAACTCGGCATCCTCTTTCATCCCACAAGGAACCCGTTCATGGCTCAGGTCACTCTCAAAGGCAATCCGGTCCAGGTCAAAGGCGACCTGCCCGCGGTCGGCAGCCAGGCCCCGGCGTTCACCCTGGTCGGCGAAGGGCTGGCGGACACCTCGCTGCAGGCCTTCGCCGGCAAGCGCAAGGTGCTGAACATCTTCCCGAGCGTCGACACCCCGACCTGCGCGACCTCCGTGCGTAAATTCAACGCCCAGGCCAACGACCTGGCCAACACCGTGGTGCTGTGCATCTCGGCGGACCTGCCGTTCGCCCAGGCCCGTTTCTGCGGTGCCGAAGGCCTGGAAAACGTGAAGAACCTGTCGACCTTGCGTGGTCGCGAGTTCCTCGAGACCTACGGCGTGGCCATCGCCGACGGTCCGTTGGCCGGCCTGGCCGCCCGTGCGGTGGTGGTGCTGGACGAGCACGACAAGGTCCTGCACAGCGAGCTGGTGAGCGAAGTCGCCGACGAGCCGAACTACGAGCAGGCGCTGGCCGTCCTGAAGTGAGCATGACCTGAGGCCTGCCAGGCCCCGGCGGTCGATGTGTCGAAACGGTCTGGGTTGATCTCAGGCCGTTTTCTTTTTCCGCCTCGATTTGCATGGCTATGCCGTCTGCATACGTGCAAGCCCCACAGACTGCTCACGCAGCCATGCCCACACTGACAGGCTGCAGAGACCTGGGTGGGGCTTGCCAGCGATAGGGCCTTGTCAGGCGGCGTCTGCATCGCGGGCAAGCCCGCTCCCACAGACTGCTTACGCAGCTATGCCTATACCGGCAGGCAGCAGCGATCTGGGTGGGAGCTGGCTTGCCCGCGATGGGGCCCTGTCAGGCGCCATCTGCATGCAGGCAAGCCCACAAGCTGATTGCCCAACTGGCCAGAATGATGCACCCGCGCTAGCTGCGTTCCTGCTTTTTCACGGTTGCCTGCCACGCAGAACCCTGTCAACCAAGGTAAAAGCCACGTAAAGGGCCTTTGCTAAACACGTTCAAGTGCTTATCGTTCATCCTCCTCACGTCGCCACCCTCGAACAAGGTTCGTTCAACCCATGCATGCTTCTTCTTCCCGCACCTCCCGCCGCTGGCTGTTCGGCCTGCTGACCCTCGTGCTCGTTGCCGTGCTGGCCTGGTGGTTGTGGCCTGCCTCGACGGCCCACCAGGACGCCACGGCCGACGCGGGCAAAGGCGGGCGGCCTGGTTTCGGGGCGTCGACCGACCCCGTGCCGGTGCGGGTCGAGCCGGTGACGGTCAATGACTTCCCGCTGTACTACAAGGCGCTCGGTACCGTGACCGCGATCAACACGGTCAACGTGCGCAGCCGGGTTTCCGGCGAGCTGGTCAAGGTGCACTTCAAGGAAGGCCAGCAGGTCAAGGCCGGCGACCTGCTGGCCGAGATCGATCCACGCAGTTACCGCATTGCCCTGCAGCAGGCCGAGGGCACCCTGGCCCAGAACCAGGCTCAGCTGAAGAATGCCCAGGTCGATTTCGCCCGCTACAAGGGCCTGTATGCCGAAGACAGCATCGCCAAGCAGACGCTGGACACCGCCGAAGCGCTGGTCGGGCAGTACCGCGGCACCATCATGACCAACCAGGCCGCGGTGAACGACGCCCGCCTGAACCTGGAATTCACTCAGATCCGTGCGCCCATCAGCGGCCGGGTCGGCCTGCGCCAGCTGGACCTGGGCAACCTGGTGGCCGCCAACGACACTACGGCACTGGTGGTCATCACCCAGACCGAGCCGATCAACGTCGCCTTCACACTGCCGGAAAGCGAGCTGGCCACCGTGCTGGCGCGCTACCGCAGCGGCGCCGCGCTGCCGGTCGAGGCCTGGGACCGGGGCGATACCCGTCTGCAGGCCACCGGCACCCTGGCCAGCCTCGACAACCAGATCGACATCACCACCGGCACGCTCAAGTTCAAGGCACGCTTCGAGAACAAGGACCAGGCGCTGTTCCCCAACCAGTTCGTCAACGTGCGCCTGCTGGCCGACACCCTGCGCCAGGTGGTGACCGCGCCGGCGGCTGCCATCCAGTTCGGCACCGACGGCACCTTCGCCTACGTGGTCGATGCCCAGGACAAGGTCAAGATCCAGCCGGTCAAGGTCGGCCCCAGCGATGGCGAGCGCAGCGTGATCCTCGAAGGCCTGGCCGCCGGCGATCGTCTGGTGCTCGAGGGCACCGACCGTCTGCGCGACGGCACCCAGGTGGAGGTGGTGCAGGACAGCGCGCAGGTCCCGGCCACGCCGGGCCAGCACCTGCAAGGTCAGGACACCAAGGGCGCGGCCGAGGCCGGTGAAGCGGGCAAGGCGGGCGCATGAACCTGTCCCGGCTGTTCATCCTTCGCCCGGTCGCCACCACGCTGAGCATGGTGGCCATCGTCCTGGCCGGCCTGATCGCCTACACCTTGCTGCCGGTGTCGGCGCTGCCCCAGGTCGACTACCCGACCATCCGGGTCATGACCCTGTACCCCGGCGCCAGCCCGCAGGTCATGACCAGCGCGGTCACGGCACCGCTGGAGCGTCAGTTCGGCCAGATGCCGGGCCTGAGCCAGATGGCGTCCACCAGTTCCGGCGGCGCCTCGGTGCTGACCCTGCGCTTCAACCTGGACATGAACATGGACGTCGCCGAGCAGCAGGTCCAGGCCGCCATCAACGCCGCCAGTAACCTGCTGCCCAGCGACCTGCCGGCCCCGCCGGTGTACAACAAGGTCAACCCGGCCGACACCCCGGTGCTGACCCTGGCGATCTCGTCAAAGACCATGCCGCTGCCCAAGCTCAACGACCTGGTCGATACCCGCGTGGCGCAGAAGATCGCCCAGATCAGCGGCGTGGGCATGGTCAGCATCGCCGGTGGTCAGCGCCAGGCCGTGCGCATCAAGGTCAACGTCGATGCCCTGGCTGCGGCCGGGCTCAACCTGGAGGACGTGCGCACGCTGATCGGTGCCTCCAACGTCAACCAGCCCAAGGGCAACTTCGACGGCCCGACCCGGGTGTCGATGCTCGATGCCAACGACCAGCTGCGCTCGCCCGAGGAATACGCCAACCTCATCCTCACCTACAAGGACGGCGCGCCCTTGCGCCTGCGCGACGTGGCCGAGATCGTCGACGGCGCCGAGAACGAGCGCCTTGCCGCCTGGGCCAACCAGAACCAGGCCGTGCTGCTGAACATTCAGCGCCAGCCGGGGGCCAACGTCATCCAGGTGGTCGACCTGATCAAGCAGACACTGCCCTCGATCACCGACAACCTGCCTGCCGGCCTGAACGTCTCGGTGCTCACCGACCGTACCCAGACCATCCGAGCCGCGGTGCGCGACGTGCAGCACGAACTGCTGATCGCCATCGTGCTGGTGGTCATGGTCACCTTCGTGTTCCTGCGCCGGGTCAGCGCCACCCTGATTCCGTCGATCGCCGTGCCATTGTCGCTGATCGGCACCTTCGGCGTGATGTACCTGGCCGGCTTCTCCATCAACAACCTCACGCTGATGGCCCTGACCATCGCCACCGGTTTCGTGGTGGACGACGCCATCGTCATGCTCGAGAACATCTCCCGGCACATCGAGGAGGGCGAGACGCCGTTGCAGGCGGCGCTCAAGGGTGCCCGGCAGATCGGCTTCACCCTGATCTCGCTGACCTTCTCGCTGATCGCGGTGCTGATCCCGCTGCTGTTCATGGCCGACGTGGTCGGCCGGCTATTCCGCGAGTTCGCCATCACCCTGGCGGTGGCGATCCTGATTTCCCTGGTGGTCTCGCTGACCCTGACGCCGATGATGTGCGCACGGCTGCTCAAGCGCGAACCCGAGCCTCACGAGCAGGGCCGCTTCTACCGGGCCAGCGGGGCCTGGATCGACTGGCTGGTCCACCACTATGGCCGTGGCCTGACCTGGGTGCTGCGCCACCAGCCGCTGACCCTGCTGGTCGCCGTCGCCAGCCTGGTGCTCACGGTGCTGCTGTACATGGCCGTGCCCAAGGGGTTCTTCCCGGTGCAGGACACCGGCGTGATCCAGGGCATCTCCGAGGCGCCACAGTCCACCTCGTTCGCCGCCATGAGCGAGCGCCAGCAGGCCCTGGCCAAGGTCATCCTCGAGGACCCGGCAGTGCAGAGCCTGTCGTCCTACATCGGGGTCGATGGCGACAACGCCACCCTCAACAGCGGCCGCCTGCTGATCAACCTCAAGCCCCATGCCGAGCGTGCCGACACGGCCACCGAGGTGATCGCCCGGCTGCAACCGCAGCTCGACCGGCTGGTGGGGATTCGCCTGTACATGCAGCCGGTGCAGGACCTGAGCATCGAAGACCGGGTCAGCCGCACCCAGTACCAGTTCAGTCTGTCCTCGCCGGACGCCGAGCTGCTCTCGCAGTGGAGCGACAAGCTGGTCGACGCGCTGCGCCAGCGACCCGAGCTGGCCGATGTCGCCAGCGACCTGCAGGACAAGGGCTTGCAGGTCTACCTGAACATCGACCGTGACCGCGCCAGCCGCCTGGGCATCAACGTGTCGCAGATCACCAACGCCCTGTATGACGCCTTCGGCCAGCGGCAGATCTCCACCATCTACACCCAGGCCAGCCAGTACCGCGTGGTGCTCCAGTCGCGCGATGGCGGCAGTGTCGGGCTGGAGGCGCTTGAGCAGGTCCACGTCAAGGCGGCCGACGGCGGCCAGGTGCGCCTCTCGGCCCTGGCGCGCATCGAGCAGCGACCGGCGCAGCTGGCCATCTCGCACATCGGCCAGTTCCCGGCAGTCACCCTGTCGTTCAACCTGGGCAACGGCGTGTCGTTGGGCGAAGCGCTGAAGGTGATCGGCGAGGTGCAGCAGGCCATCGGCTTGCCGATCGGCGTGCAGACGCGCTTCCAGGGCGCCGCCGAGGCCTTCCAGGCGTCGCTGTCGAGCACCTTGCTGCTGATCCTGGCGGCCGTGGTGACCATGTACATCGTGCTGGGGGTGCTGTACGAAAGCTACATCCACCCGATCACCATCCTCTCGACCCTGCCGTCGGCGGCGGTGGGCGCCTTGCTGGCGCTGATCCTGAGCGGCAACGACCTGGGCATGATCGCCATCATCGGCATCATCCTGCTGATCGGCATCGTCAAGAAGAACGCCATCATGATGATCGACTTCGCGCTGGAGGCCGAGCGGCACCAGGGCATGACACCCCACGAGGCGATCTACCAGGCGGCCCTGTTGCGCTTCCGGCCCATTCTGATGACCACCCTGGCGGCGCTGTTCGGCGCGGTGCCGCTGATGCTCGCCACCGGCTCCGGTGCCGAGCTGCGCCAACCCCTGGGCCTGGTGATGGTCGGCGGTCTGCTGGTCAGCCAGGTGCTGACCCTGTTCACCACGCCGGTCATCTACCTGTACTTCGATCGCCTGGCCCGACGCGTCGGCAAGCACCGCGCTGCGGAGTCCCTATGAACGCAGCCCATCACGCGCGGCCAGCGACCAGCCGACCCGGCGGGGCAGGGCAGCGACACGCTGAGCCCTGCAGCCTTGCTTGCGGCGTGCGGCTCATCCTTCGCCGTTGCCCAGGGGGCACCCCATGAATCTGTCGGCGCCCTTCATCCGCCGTCCGGTGGCGACCCTGCTGCTGAGCCTGGCGATCATGCTGCTCGGCGGCGTCAGCTTCGGCCTGCTGCCGGTGGCACCGCTGCCGCAGATCGACTTCCCGGTGATCGTGGTGCAGGCCAACCTGCCCGGCGCCAGCCCGGAAGTCATGGCGTCCAGCGTCGCCACGCCCCTGGAGCGCAAGCTCGGCAGCATCGCCGGGGTCACCACCTTGACCAGCAGCTCCAACCAGGGCTCGACCCGGGTGATCATCGGCTTCGAGCAGGGGCGTGACGTGAACGCCGCCGCGCGCGAGGTGCAGGCGGCGATCAACGCGGCACGCAACCTGCTGCCCAGCGGCATGCGCAGCATGCCCACCTACAAGAAGATCGACCCGTCCCAGGCGCCGATCATGGTACTGTCGCTGACCTCCGACGTGCTGCACAAGGGCCAGCTGTACGACCTGGCCGATACCATCCTGTCGCAGAGCCTGGCGCAGGTGTCCGGCGTCGGCGAGGTGCAGATCGGCGGCAGTTCGCTGCCCGCCGTGCGCATCGCCGTCGAGCCGCAACTGCTCAACCAGTACGGGCTGGCCTTGGACGACGTGCGCACGGCGGTGGCCAATGCCAACCAGCGCCGGCCCATGGGCTTCGTCGAGGACGCCCAGCGCAACTGGCAGGTGCGGGCCAACGACCAGCTGGAGAAGGCCGCGGACTACGCGCCGCTGGTCATTCGCCAGGAAAACGGGGCGATCCTGCGCCTGAGCGACGTGGCGACCATCACCGACGGCGTCGAGAACCGCTACAACAGCGGCTTCTTCAATGACCAGGCGGCCGTGCTGCTGGTGATCAACCGACAGACCGGTGCCAACATCATCGAGACCGTGGCGCAGATCAAGGCGCAACTGCCGGCCTTGCAGTCGCTGTTGCCGGCCAGCGTGCAGCTGGACGTGGCCATGGACCGCTCGCCAGTGATCCAGGCGACCCTGGCCGAGGCCGAACACACCCTGGTGATCGCCGTGGGCCTGGTGATCCTGGTGGTCTACCTGTTCCTCGGCAACCTGCGCGCTTCGCTCATTCCCAGCCTGGCGGTGCCGGTGTCGCTGGTCGGCACCTTCGCGGTGATGTACCTGTGCGGCTTCTCGCTCAACAACCTGTCGCTGATGGCGCTGATCCTGGCCACCGGCCTGGTGGTGGACGATGCCATCGTGGTGCTGGAGAACATCTCCCGGCACATCGAGAAGGGCCAGACACCGCTGCGCGCCGCCTACCTGGGCGCCCAGGAGGTGGGCTTCACGCTGCTGTCGATGAACGTCTCGCTGGTGGCGGTGTTCGTGTCGATCCTGTTCATGGGCGGCATCGTGCGCAGCCTGTTCATGGAATTCTCGGTGACCCTGGCGGCGGCGATCCTGGTGTCGCTGCTGGTGTCGCTGACGCTCACGCCCATGCTCTGCGCGCGCTGGCTGACGGCGCAGCAGAGCCACCGCCAGACCCGTCTGCAGCGCTGGAGCGAGCGCGTCCATGGGCGCATGGTCGCCGGTTACGACCGCAGCCTGGGCTGGGCCCTGCGCCATCGGCGGCTGACCCTGCTCAGCCTGTTGGCGACCATCGTGCTCAACGTCGCGCTCTACGTGGTCGTGCCCAAGACCTTGATGCCGCAGCAGGACACCGGCCAGCTGATCGGCTTCGTGCGTGGCGACAACGGGCTGTCGTTCACCGTCATGCAGCCGAAGATGGAAGCCTACCGCCGGGCCCTGCTCAAGGACCCGGCGGTGCAGAGCGTGGCCGGTTTCATCGGCGGCAACAGCGGCACCAACAACGCCCTGGTGCTGGTGCGCCTCAAGCCGATCAAGCAGCGTGCCGACTCGGCCCAGCAGGTGATCGAGCGCCTGCGCAAGACCCTGCCCCAGGTCCCCGGCGGGCGTCTGTTCCTGATGGCCGACCAGGACCTGCAGCTGGGCGGCGGGGGACGCGACAAGAGCACGTCCCAGTACCTCTACACCCTGCAGAGCGGCGACTTGGCCGCCCTGCGCGAGTGGTTCCCCAAGGTCACTGCCGCATTCCGGGCCTTGCCGCAGGTCACCGCCATCGATGCCCGCGACAGCAGCGGCACCCAGCAGGTGACCCTGGTGGTCGACCGCGACCAGGCCAAGCGCCTGGGCATCGACATGGACATGGTCACCACGGTCTTGAACAACGCCTACAGCCAGCGGCAGATCTCGACGATCTACGACAGCCTCAACCAGTACCAAGTGGTACTGGAGATCAATCCCAGGTACGCCTGGGACCCGACCACCCTGGAGCAGGTACAGGTGATCACCGAGGACGGCGCACGCGTGCCGCTGTCGTCATTCGCCCACTACGAGAACAGCCTGGCCAACGATCGGGTCAGCCACGATGGGCAGTTCGCCTCTGAAGACATCGCGTTCGACGTCGCCGAAGGCTACAGCCCGGACCAGGCACTGGCCGCGGTGGAACGCGAGATCGCCAAGCTCGGCCTGCCCGAGACGGTGATCGCCAAGCTTGGCGGCACGGCCGATGCCTTCGCCAAGACCCAGCAGGGCCAGCCGCTGATGATTCTGGGTGCCTTGCTGCTGGTGTACCTGGTGCTGGGGATTCTCTACGAGAGCTACGTGCACCCGCTGACCATTCTCTCGACCTTGCCGTCGGCGGGGGTTGGCGCCCTGTTGGCGCTGTACCTCACCGGCGGGGAATTCAGCCTGATCTCGATGCTCGGGTTGTTCCTGCTGATCGGCGTGGTGAAGAAGAACGCCATCCTGATGATCGACCTGGCGCTGCAGCTCGAGCGCCACGAGGGCCTGAGCCCGGAACAGTCGATCCGCCAGGCCTGCCTGCAACGGCTGCGGCCGATCCTGATGACGACCTTGGCGGCCATCCTCGGAGCATTGCCGTTGCTGCTGAGCAGCGCCGAGGGTGCCGAGATGCGTCAGCCCTTGGGGCTGACCATCATCGGGGGTCTGATCCTGAGCCAGGTCCTGACGCTGTATACCACCCCCGTGGTCTATCTCTACTTCGATCGCCTGCGTCACCGCGTCAATCGCTGGCGCGGCGTGCGTACCGACGCTGCCTTGGAAACGCCGTTATGACTTTCGTCCAGACCCCCGTCCACCGTGTCCTGCGCCAGCGCCTGCACGGGCCGAGCCTGCGCCTGCTGGGCCTGGGTGCCTGCCTGTCACTGCTCAGTGCCTGTACCCTGAGCCCGGACTACCATCGGCCTGAGGTGGCCACCGCTGCCGTGCAGTTCAAGCAGGCCGATGGCTGGACTCCGGCCAACCCCTCGGACGCCCTGGCGCGGGGTGCCTGGTGGGAGCTGTACAACGACCCGCAGCTCAACCAGCTGATCGGCGAGCTCAACCGCAACAACCAGACCGTGGCCCAGTATGAGGCCCAGTACCGACAGGCCCAAGCGCTGGTGCGCAGCAGCCGCGGCGCGCTGTTCCCCAGTCTCGACCTGTCGGCGGGCAAGACCCGGTCGGCCCAGGGCGCCGGCAGCAGCAGCTCGAGCCTGAGCAACAACAGCAGCGGCATCCGCGACACCTATACCACCCAACTGGGGGTGAGCTGGGAGCTGGACCTGTGGGGCAAACTGCGCGACACCCTGGCCTCCAGCCGTGCCAGCGCCGAGGCCAGCGCCGCCGACCTGGCCGCGATTCGCTTGAGCCTGCAATCGGAGCTGACGCAAAACTACCTGCAACTGCGGGTGATCGACGCGCAGAAGCGCTTGCTCGAATCCACCGTGGCCACCTACGAGCGCTCGTTGCGCCTGACCGAGAACCAGTACCGTGCCGGCGTCTCGGGCCCTGATGCCGTCGCCCAGGCACGGACCCAGCTCAAGAGCACCCAGGCCGACCTGATCGACCTGGCCTGGCAGCGCGCGCAGTTCGAGAATGCCATCGCCGTGCTGCTGGGCCGGGCGCCGGCCGACTTCGCCCTGGCCGCGCGCGACGATATCCCGGCGCTGCCGAGCATCCCGGTCGGCCTGCCGTCGCAGCTGCTCGAGCGTCGTCCGGACATCGCCTCGGCCGAGCGCCAGGTGATGGCGGCCAACGCTAACATCGGCGTGGCCCGGGCCGCCTACTTTCCGGACCTGACCCTGAGCATGAGCGGCGGCTACAGCAGCAGCAGCTTCCGCGACTGGATCAGCCTGCCGAACCGCTTCTGGTCGGTCGGCCCGCAATTGGCCATGACCCTGTTCGATGGCGGGCGCCGAAGCGCCGAAGTGGACCGTACGGTCGCCGTCTACGATCAGACCGTGGCGCAGTACCGCCAGACCGTGCTCGATGGGTTCAGGGAGGTGGAGAACTACCTGGCGCAGCTGCGCGTCTACGCCGATGAAGCCGGCGTGCGCGACGAAGCGCTGGCGGCGGCCCGGCAGTCGCTGCGCCTGACGGAGAACCAGTACAAGGCCGGGCTGATCGGCTACCTGGACGTGGTCAACGTCCAGGCGACCGCGTTGAGCAACGAGCGCAGCGTGTTGAGCCTGCTCGAAGGTCGGCTGGTGGCCAGTGTGCAGTTGATCGTGGCGCTGGGGGGCGGGTGGCAGGAGCGGGTGGCGTTTGCGCAGGAGCCTTGAGAGGCTGAACGCGCGAGGTGGGCTGAACGTGCGAATGGGCTGATTCTACGGCCCTGCAAGAGCCGTAGAATCAGCCCCGCTGTCGTTTTCCCTTGATGAAAAACGATCAGCCGTGATCCAGGGCTACCCTCACCCCTGACCCTTCGCCAACGCCCCCAACTCCGCATCCACCTTGCGCAACCGCGCCTCGGCCTTCGCCTTGGCCGCCGGGTCGTTGGCCCGTTGCTCCATCAGGCGGGTCAGCTTCTCGCTCACCTGGCGCCCCTCGGGTGTCTGGTTCAATGCCTTGGCCTTGGCCGGGTCACGGGTCGAGGCCTTGATGATCTCGAACTCGGCGTCGCTGAAGTGCTTCTTGCTGTACAGCTCCAGCAGGTCCTGACGCTGGTCTTCGACCGTCAGGTTGCGGCGCAGCACTTCTTCAATCGTGGGCAACGGCACGTCGGGGTGCGTACCGGCCAGCAGCTCGGCCATCTTGTCGATGTTGTGCTCGTAGGCATCCTGGATCGGCAACTGCGCCAAAATCTCCTGGTCCCGACCGCTCTGCTGGTCGCAGGCTGCCAACAGGGCGAGCAGCATCAACAACGACGTCTTCTTCATGATCGGCATGCACAGGCCCTTTGGGCGAGAGAGGAGGGTTCGAGTGTACCTCGGGCACCTGGCCAGCGGCCATGCCATCGTTGCGAGTGCCGGCCGGGTGCGGTAGAACCATCGCTCCACCCCATGATGTTTCAGGTCCACATGCCCACATCCACCTGTACCCTGCACCGCGTCACGGCCGAAGCCGTCGACGAGGTACGCGCCTTCGTCGACCAGGCGCGACGCGAGCTGTTTCCCCAGCTGGCCGATGCACCGCTGCCAGCCGACCTGGCGCACTTCGAGCGCACGTACGTCACCGGGCCAGGCTGCTTCCTGGTCGCGCGGGATCAGGGGCAGCTGGTCGCGGCCATCGGCTATCTGCCCTACGACCATCGCTTCGCCCAGCTCGATTACCACGATCGCCGCACCGTGGAGATCGTCCGGCTGTTCGTGTCCCCTGGTCACCGGCGCGGGGGGCTGGCTGCGCGCCTGTTCGAAGCCCTGTGTCAGCAGGCTTGTGACGCCGGGGTCGAATGCCTGTACCTGCATACCCACCCGTTCCTGCCCGGTGCCATCACCTTCTGGGAGCGCCAGGGCTTCGAGATCGTGGACGTCGAGGACGATCCGGTCTGGCACACCACCCACATGAGCCGACCAGTCTGATCGACCATTCCGCCAGCGGCGATCAGAGCGGTCCGGACAATGGGTATTCCACCGCCAGACGAAGCTGGTCGCTGTCCAGTTCGGCCTGCGCGGTGTTGCCCCGGTGCACGTCGTGCCGCAGCGAGAAGGTGGTGCCTTTGGCCTTGCCGGTCTGGATGACGTAGCGCGCTTCCAGGTCGCGCTCCCAGTGCTTGCAGCCCTGGCCATAGCCGAGGTAGGCATAACCGCCGGTGGGGTCCACGTGGCTGCCATCGATGCCCGAACCGCGGACGTACAGCGCCGTAAGGCTCAGGCCCGGCACCCCATAGGCGCTCATGTTCAGGTCGTAGCGCGCCTGCCAGGAGCGCTCGTTGGGCGCGTTGAAGTCCGACAGCTGCACGGCATTGCCGATGAAGATGGCACCCCGGCTCACGTAGTCGAACGGGGTATCGCCGTCGACCTGTTGATAGCCGAGGCTGACGCTGTGCGGGCCCTGGCTGTAGCGCGAGACCAGGCTCCAGGTGGTGTTGTCGATACGCCCCGACAAGGCCTTGCCCGTGTCGGTGGTGCGATAGAGGTTCAGGTCCAGGCTCAGGCTGCGCTGGTCGTCCAGCGCATGGGCGATGTTGCCGCCCAGGTACTGCTGGTTCCAGGTGTCCTCGTAGCGCGAGGTGAACAGGCTGGCGCTGAGGTTGGGCCTTGGGCTGTACACGGCGCCGACCAGGTCGAAGTGATCGCCCTGCGCGGCATTGGAATAGTTGACCGCGAACCCTTGGTCATGACTGCTGGCGTTGCGGTCAGCATCCTCGGTGAAATGGCCGGCGACCAGCTTGAGTGCCTCGAATTCATTGCTGACCAGAAACAGCCCAGTCGCCGTTTCGGGCAGCAGGCGGCTGTCCGAGGTACTGAACACCGGCGTCTTGACCCGCTGCTCGCCGTACCAGAGCACGCTGTCCGACAGGCGCAGCTTGAGCGCGGCACCGGCACGGCCATAGGTGTCCTTGGGGTGACCCTGGTTGTCCAGCCCCAGCAGACGTGCCTTGCCCGCACGCCCGCCGCCGCTGTCGAGCTTGACCCCGAGGTAGGCATGGGCGTCGATACCCACGCCGACGGTTCCTTGGGTGAAGCCCGACTGCACGGTGCCCATCAGCCCATAGCCCCATTCTTCGGCCTGGCCATTGCGCGCGGCGCGCGGCTTGTAGGCATTGCGCGCGCCACTGTTGCGACCGCCATGCCGGTAGTCGCGCTGATCGAAGACGCTGCGGTTGAGCACACTCCAGGTACCGTCCTCGAGAAACCCCTTGGACTGGGACTGGGCCGTCTCGCCCCAGGCTACCGGGCTGAGCCCGAGCAGAGGAACCAGCACGGCCAGGGAGGCGCGGGCACCGCTCATGGCGTCGCGTCCAGCTGCTGGGCCTGAAGCGTCAGGCGTGCCTGGGCGCGTGCCGGTAACCCTGGGGGGACGATCAGGGGCTGGGCAGGCGAGGGGCCCACCTCGATCAGCATGACCATGCCCATGGCCAGATGCGGAATGCACTGGATGCCGTAGCGCCCCGGCACGTCGAAGGTGTAGGTCAGCGGCTGGTTGATCGGCCCCTTGAAGGTCGGAGCGCCGTCGGGCCAGAGACCGGGCAGGCTGGCGGCGTTGTGCCCGCTCTGGGTCGGCAGGAAGCGCACACTGTCGCCAGGGGCGATGCGCAGGTGATCGGGCGCGTAGACCATGGCGCCCCCTGCGCCACGGTTGAGCATGTGCACGTCGTGCACCTCGGCCAGCGCGGTTGGCGCCAAGGCCATGGTCATCAGGGACAGGGCAAGCGTACGCAGCAACATGAAAACATCCAGGTCAGGGGGCGCGGAAACGCAGGATGCGTGCGCCGTCGAAAGGGTCGGTCAGGTAATGGGCATGCACGCCGAAGGTCGTGAGCAGCCGCTGTGGCGTCAGCACGTCGTGCGGCACACCCAGGGCCACCAGGCGACCCTTGTCGAGGACGACCAGCCGATCACAGGTCAGGGCCTGGTTGAGGTCGTGCAGGGCGATCAGCGTGGTCACCTTCAAGGCCTGGATCTGTTGCAACAGCCCGAGCTGGTGCTGGATGTCCAGGTGGTTGGTCGGCTCATCGAGCAGCAGCACCTTGGGGCGCTGGGCCAATGCGCGAGCGATGTGCACGCGCTGGCGCTCACCCCCCGACAGGCTGCTCCAGGTTCGCTGGCGCAGGTGCAGGGCGTCCACGTCGGCCAGGGCCTGATCGACGATCGCCGTGTCGTCGGCGGTGAAGGGCGTCAGGGCCGACAGCCAAGGCGTACGGCCCAGCGCCACGGCGTCGAAGACATCGACGGCGTCGTGGGTGTCGGCCTGCTGTTCGACCAGCGCCAGGGCCTGGGCGACCTGCCGGCGCGGCTGACGGGCCAGGGGCTGGCCCAGCAGAGACACCTGGCCACTGCTCGGCGCACGCAGGCCGGCCAGCAGCTTGAGCAGGGTCGACTTGCCCGAGCCGTTCGGCCCGACGATGCCCAGCGTCTCGCCAGGCTGTACTGCCAGGTCCACGCCGTACAGCAACTGGGTATCGCGTACGCGATAGCCAAGGCCGTGGCAGGTCAGCGGGCACGTGGCCAGAGGTGGATGCATGGCGTTCATCGCGGGCTCCTGCGGCTGACCAGAATCAGGGCGAATACCGGTGCGCCGATCAGCGCCGTGACCACGCCGACCGGAATCACTTGGCCAGGGATCAAGGTGCGCGACAGGATATCGGCGGTGATCAGGAACAGCGCACCGCCCAGGGCGCTGGCCGGCAACAGGCGACTGTGCCCCGGCCCCAGCAGCAGGCGCAGGGCGTGGGGAATGACCAGCCCGACGAAACCGATGGCCCCGACGATCGATACCATCACCGCCGTGACCAGGGCGGCGCAGGTGATCAGCAGCAATTGCACACGACGCACCGGAATGCCCAGGGACGCTGCCGAGTCGATGCCAAAGGTAAAGGCGTCCAGCGCGCGGCGGTACCACAGGCAGATCGCCAAGCCGACCAGGGCGACCGGCACGGCCAGCCACACTGAAGGCCAGCGCACACCGCTCAGGTTGCCCAGCAGCCAGAACAGGATGCCACGGGCCTGTTCGGCGCTGGCCGACTTGGTCACCAGGAACGCTGTCAGCGCGTTGAACAGTTGCGAACCGGCGATGCCGGCCAGGATCACCTGGGCATTGGCGCCGTTCGGACCGCTGGCACGGGCCAGCAGCAGCACCAGGGCGAACGCGGCCAGGGCGCCGACGAACGCGCCCCCGGACAGGGTCAGCGCACCGGCCCCCAGACCGAGCAAGGCCACCGCCACCGCGCCGGTCGAGGCGCCGGCCGACAGCCCCAGCAGGTAGGGTTCGGCCAGCGGGTTGCGCAGCAGCGCCTGGAGGATCACCCCGCAGGTTGCCAGCCCGGCGCCACAGGCCGCTGCAACCAGGGTGCGGGTCAGGCGGTAGTTCCAGACGATGCCCTGGTCGATCGGATCGACCACGTGCCCGGCCTGCCAGAGCTGGTTGGCCAGCACGTGGTAGACCACGCTGGGCGACAGGCGCGTTTCGCCGATGGCGATACCGGCGAGCAGTGCCAGGGCCAGGGCGGCGAGGGCGAAGGCCACGGCGGGCAACGAGCGCATCATGGCTGGGGTGCTTCACCGCTGGCGAAGGCCTGGGCCAAGGTGTCCATGCCACTGAACAGGCGCAGGCTGGCCTGCATGGCGTGGGCATCGAGGACGATGATGCGGTTGTGCTTGACCGCGTCCATGTTGCGGGTCACCGGGTCGTTGCGCAGGAAGTCGAGCTTCTTCTGGTAATCGTCGGCCGGGAAGCGGCGGCGGTCCATGCGTGCGATCACCAGCCAGGTAGGGTTGGCCTTGGCCAGGGTTTCCCAGCCGACGGTGGGCCACTCTTCGTCCGACTCGACGACGTTGCGCACGCCGAGCGTGTTGAGCATGAAGTCGGGAATGCCCTTGCGACCGGCCACGTAGGGGTCGATCTCGAGGTCGGCGCTGGAGAACCAGAACAACGCGCTGGTGCCCGACAGGTCCTTGCCCGCCAGGCGCCCCTGGGCATCGGCCAGCCGCTGCTTGAGCGACTGGTTCAACGCCTCGCCGCGGTCCTGGACATCGAAGATCTGCGCCAGCTGACGGATGCTCTTGTACACCGTATCGATCTGGAAAGGCTGCAACCGCGTGCCGTCGGCGCCGACCAGGTTGTCCTTGCCTTCGCAGTCGGAAGGCATGATGTAGGTGGGGATGTTCAGCTCATGGAATTGCTCACGCGTACCGACCACGCCTTGCTCGCCGACCATCCACGCCAGTTGCACGGCCAATAGCTGCGGACGTTTGCCGATCACGGCCTCGAAGCTGGGGTCGTTGTCGGCCAGGCGCTCGACCTTGGCATTCTGCGCCTGGTAGATCGGCAGCACATCGTTGAACCACAGCGACGTGCCGACCAGGGTATCGCCCAGCCCCAGGGCATAGAGCATCTCGGTTCCCGACTGGCCGATGGTCACTGCACGTTGGGGGGCCTGCTGGAAGGTCTGCGAGACGCCGCAGTTCTCCAGGGTCAGCGGGTACTGGGTGCTGGCGGCCTGGGCCAGGCCACCCAGGCCCAGGCCGGCGAGCAGCGTGAAAACGCGTGGGAACATGCAGGCGATCTCCTATCGAGGACGCACCGGCGGGCGCATGGACAGGCATCGCCAGCCCAGGCCGACGGCACGGGGCTGCACCCTGGGGCAGGGTGTCGATAACCTTCCCGGACACCCCGCCGGTTGGTGAATGATGGATGCCGGCAGGTCTCCTGACTGGTGCGTCGTGGCCCGGCTCCGCCTTCCCGGAAACGTCCCAGTGGCGTGTGGAGCAGGCTCGGCACCTACAGTTGCGGGGGCAGTTCCGTTTTCCTGCAAGGCAGGTACGGCATTCCCTATTAATTCCGTGGTGGAAACCGGCGGCCGGCATCTTAGACGCCTTGGCGGCCCGACCACAAGCACAACGCACCTGCGCCAGGCTCGAACAGGCACGGCACGGCGCGACGATTCAACATTTTCTAATATTTTGCCCGCTAACGAATCCGGCACACGTTTCGTTCTCCCAGCGATGCCACCCCCGGCAGTCAAGATCATCCATCGCTACGGAGCAACGTCGTCATGCGCGTGTCCCTCAACCGGCCCGTAAGTCTCACCCTGGGCCTGTGGCTGTCCACCGTCGGTCCTGTTTCCCTGGCCCAGGAGCGCGAAGCCGACATCACCGTCCTGGAACTGGGCGCGACCGACATCCTGGCCGACAGCCTGGGCAGCCTCACCGAGGGCAGCGGTTCGTACACCACAGGCAGTACGAGCGCGGCCACGCGTCTGAACCTGTCGATCAAGGAGACACCGCAATCGGTGTCGGTGGTGACGCGTCAGCAACTGGACGATTTCCATCTGGACACCCTGTCCGAGGCCATGGCCCAGGTCACAGGCGTCACGGTGCAGCGCAACGATTCGGAGCGGCCGAGCTACTACGCGCGCGGCTACGCGATCGACAACTTCCAGGTCGATGGCATGCTCAACACCTTCTCAGGCGTGAAGTCCGATTCCGACACCGTGATCTACGACCGGATCGAGGTGGTGCGCGGCGCCACCGGACTGACCACGGGGGCCGGTGATCCGTCGGGGACCATCGCCCTGTACCGCAAGCGTCCGACCCATCAGTGGGCGGTCAAGACCGGCCTCAGCGCCGGCAGCTACGACAATTACCGGGGCTACCTGGACATCGGCGGTCCGCTCGCCTGGGACGGGCGGCTGCGTGGGCGCACGGTGCTGGCGTACCGCGACAGCCAGTCGTTCATGGACACCTACGCCAGCCAGCGCGAAGTGGCCTACGGCATCCTCGAGGCCGACCTGAGCGACAGCACCACGCTGGCGGTGGGCTACGACTATCAGAACAAGCACGTGCAAGGCGCTTCCTGGGGGACGGTGCCCTACTGGATGGCCGATGGCAGCCGGGCGAACCTGCCGCGCTCGACCAATCTGGCTGCGCCATGGTCGTCCTGGCCGCTGGAAGACCACACGGTGTTCGCCACCCTCGACCAGCGTCTGGGCGAGGACTGGTTGCTCAAAGCCGCCTTCACCCGCCGCGATTCCACCGTCGACGGCAAGGTGTACTACGGCGGCAACGGCTACCCGCATCCGGACCGCAGCGGCATGCAGGCCTGGTACAGCCACTTCGCCGGCGACGAGACCATGACCTCGATGGACGTCAACGTCGCCGGGCCATATTCACTGTTCGGCCGGCGGCATGACTTCATGGCCGGTTACGGCACCTCGGAGCGGCGCAACCGTTCGCCGTACTTCATCGACGCGCCGGTCGCTCCGGACTATGCCAACATCCCCGACTGGAAGGACATGGGGGCGATCCCCACGTTTCAGGACATCGACACCGGCCTGGACGACACGCGCAGCGATCTGCAGCAGAAGGCCGGCTACCTGGCGACGCGCCTGAACCTGACCGATCGCCTGCACCTGGTACTGGGCAGCCGTTATGGCAGCTGGAAAACCGATAGCCGCAGCTGGACCTACGCGGATGACCTCAGCGTCGAGGGCGCCACGCGCAGCAAGCAGGTACAGAACGACCAGTGGACGCCCTATGCCGGCGTGCTGTTCGACCTGAACGACGCTTACACGGTGTACGCCAGCTATGCCGACATCTTCAAGCCGCAGACGACCAAGGACGTGTCCGGCCAGTTCCTAGAGCCGATCGTCGGCAAGGTCTACGAACTGGGCGTCAAGGGCAGCCTCTACGATGGCCGCCTGAACCTGAGTTCGGCGGTGTTCCGCAGCAAGCAGGACAACGTGGCCGAGGTCGACGACTCGCTGCCGCCAGGGCCCAATGGCGAGACCTATTACACTGCCGGGGGCAAGGGCATCGTGGTGCAGGGGTTCGAAGCCGAAGTCGGGGGTGAAGTGCTCCCTGGCTGGCAGATGACGGCGAGCTATGCCTATACCCATGCCCTGACGCCGGAGAAGACACGCCGTACGCCCGAGCAGCCGCTCAATTTGGTGCGCCTGTCGAGCACTTACCAGGTGCTGCCGGCGCTGACCGTGGGCGGCAGCCTGGACTGGCAGAGCGACAAGTACCGGTTGGCCAACCGCCCGACCGGGGCGGTCGACGCTGGTCGGCCCGTCACGCAACGGGCGCGGATCGAGCAGGGCGCCTATGCCGTGGTGGGGTTGATGGCACGCTATGCGTTCGACGAGCACGTGTCGGCTTCGCTGAACGTGAAGAATTTGTTCGATCGGGCGTACTACAACAATGTCGGGTTCTACAACGGCGTGTATCACGGCGAGCCGCGTACCCTGATGGTGAGTGTGGACTGGCGGCTGTAAGGGGCAAAGGCCGGGCTGGACAGGCCAGGTGTCCAGGATGGACCCAGGGTGAAGGCTGCCCTGGGCCGACCTTGCAAGACAGGTTTTGTAATAGTTTCTTGCTGTAGGACTCTGCTGCTATATCTGTAGGATCAAATTCCCAAATCCACACCAGGTCCCTATGAACGTCTTCCCGGAGCCTCCCAGTCGCCTGCCGTCCTGGCCTGCGCCGTCCTGTCCTCACGACACCCTTCACCACACCCAACGCTCGAGTGACCGCCCATGGAATGGATAGCCGACCCCACGGCCTGGCTGGGCCTTGCCACGCTCATCGTGCTCGAACTGGTCCTGGGCATCGACAACCTGGTATTCATCGCGATCCTTGCCGACAAGCTGCCCCCGCACCAGCGTGACCGCGCACGCGTGATTGGCCTGAGCCTGGCGCTGATCATGCGCCTGGGCCTGCTGGCGAGCATTTCCTGGATGGTGACGCTGACTGCGCCGCTGTTCGAGGTCATGGGCAAGAGCTTTTCGGGGCGTGACCTGATCATGCTCTTCGGCGGTGTGTTCCTGTTGTTCAAGGCCACCATGGAGCTGCACGAGCGCTTGGAAGGGCACGTCGCCCAGGCCAGCGGCCCCGTCCGTCATTCGGCCTTCTGGCCCATCGTGGCGCAGATCGTCGTGCTCGACGCGGTGTTCTCACTGGATGCAGTGATCACCGCCGTGGGCATGGTCGAGCACCTGTCGGTGATGATGATCGCGGTGATCTTCTCGATCGGCATCATGATCATCGCCAGCAAGCCGCTGACCCGCTTCGTCAACGCCCACCCCACCGTGATCATGCTGTGCCTGGGGTTCTTGATGATGATCGGCTTCAGCCTGACTGCCGAAGGCCTGGGCTTCCACATCCCGAAGGGCTACTTGTACGCGGCCATCGGCTTCTCGCTGCTGATCGAGCTGTTCAACCAGCTGGCCCGTGCTCGGCGCAAGCGCAGCGTGCAAGGCCTGCGTCCGCTGCGTGAGCGAACGGCCCATGCCGTGCTGCGCCTGATGGGTGGCCGCCGCCTGGAAGCCGATCAGCTGGATGAGGAGATCGCCGACCTGGTCGAGGGTGGGGAAGAGCAGGTGCTGTTCGATCGCCGCGAGCGGGTCATGATCAGTGGTGTGCTGAACCTGGCCGAGCGCCCGATCCGCAGTGTCATGACCGTGCGTGCCGAGGTCGACGCGATCGACCTGGCGCAGCCGAAGGAAATGATCGACGCACTGCTGATCAACTCGCCGTACTCACGGCTGCCGCTGATCCGCGGTGGGCGGATCGAGGAACCGTTGGGCTTCGTGCACAAGAAAGAGCTGCTCAAGGCCTTGCTGGCCGGTGAGACGCCCGAGCTGGAAACCCTGGCGCGCATGCCGCTGCACTTGCTGGAGAGCTTCAGCATCCTCAATGCCCTGGAGCAGATGCGTCAGCAGTCCACGCACATCGCGTTCGTGGTCAACGAGTTCGGCGAGTTCACCGGGGTACTGACGTTGACCGACATCCTCGAGTCGATCGCCGGCGAGCTGCCCGATGCCAGTGAAGTGCAAGGCCCGGGCATCGTCGAGGAGGCCGACGGGTTCCTGGTCAATGGCGCTCTGAACCTGGGGCAGGTACAGGCCCGTACCGGGTTCGCCGCCCGTGCCACCGAGGACTATCAGACCGTGGCAGGCCTGGTCATGAGCCTGCTGGACCGGCTGCCACGGGTTGGCGACCAGCTGGCCTGGAATGGCTGGTCGCTGACCGTGGTCGCCGTCGAGGAGCGGCGTGTGCGTCAGGTGCGCCTTACCCCATGCGGCGACGCTGGCGCAGCAGGTGCCTGACCCCTTCGAGCACCAGGATCAGGACGGCGGCCCAGATCGGTAGGTAGGTCAACCACTGATCCGGGCCGATGGACTCGCCCAGCAGCAACGCGACACCGACCAGCAGCACCGGTTCGATGTAGCCGAGCAGGCCGAACAGGCTGAACGGCAGCAGACGGCTGGCCAGCACGTAGGCGATCAGTGCCGAGGCGCTGATCAGCCCGAGCAGCGGAATCAGCCCGTAGAGCGCAGGGCGATCGACCAGGGCCTGGGTCGACGAGGGGCCTTGCACGACGAAATACACCGCCCATGGCAGCAACAGGCACATGTCGCACCACAATCCGCCGAGGTGGTCGGTGCGGCAGCGCCGACGCAGCACGAAATAGATCGGGTAGCCGACCATCACCACCAGCGTCTCCCAGGCGAAACTGCCATGCAGGTACAGCTCATGCCCTACGCCAGTCGCTGCGCACAGCACGGCCAGCTTCTGCAGACGTGACAGGCGTTCGCGGTACACCAGGAAGCCGGTGAGCACCATGGTCAGTGGCAACAGGAAGTAACCCATCGATACGTCCAGGCTGCGTCCATGCAGAGGCGCCCAGAGAAACAGCCACAGCTGGATCCCCATGAGCCATGAAGTGCCGATCATGCCCAGCAACAGGACGGGCGTTCGGCGAATGCGCCCCAGCAGCTCGGGCACGCGATGCCAATCCTTGGCCACCAGCATGAACACCGTCAGGCAGGGCAAGGTGAGCAAGGTCCGCCAGCCGAAGATTTCTTCGCCATCGAGCGGGTGCATGAGAGACGTATAGAAATACATCACGGCGAACAGGCAGGAGGCCATGACGGATGCGACGATGCCTTTTGACACGGGTGCCTCGATAACGAAGGGACGGGAGGGTCAGCCCGGCATGATCTCAGGGGGCGTGGCCTTCGGCAACCGCGTTGCACCGTTATCGTGCATGATCGCGTCGATGAAGGTCGCGACCGACATGGGGCGTGCGAAGAGATAGCCTTGCTGCAGGGTCACGCCATTCTGGATCAGGTAGTCGCGCTGGGCTGTCGTCTCCACGCCTTCGGCGATCGCGCCAAGGCCGAGACGCGCCGACAGTTCGATGATCGTATCGAGGATGTGCACGGACAAGGCCTCGCCGCCGATCAGCGCGACGAAGCCGCGGTCGATCTTCAGGTAGTCCACCTGGAACTGGCGCAGGTAGGCCAGGCTCGACTGGCCGGTGCCGAAATCGTCGAGGGCGATGGTCACGCCCAGTGCATGCAGTTGTTCGAACAGTCCCCAGGTGACCGGGCTGGCACGCAGCAGCTTGCGCTCGGTCAGCTCCAGGTTCAGGACCACGCGGCCGGGAGGAAACTGTGCCAGGAACGCCTTGCAGTCATGTACCAGGCGCAGGTCCTGGCAGTGATCGGCCGTGATGTTGACGCCAATGTGAAAACCGTCGCTCAAATGATGGGCGTAAGGCGCCAGCTGACGCGCCAGGCTCGTCATCATGCGCTGCGTCATTTCGACGATCTGGCCACTGTGTTCGGCGTAGGGGATGAACAGCTCGGGACCGACCAGCCCCTCGCGCGGATGTCGCCAGCGCAGCAGGACCTCGGCGCCGGCCCAGCGGCCGTTCGCGGTGTCGACCAGAGGCTGCAGGAAAGGTACGAATTCGCCCGCGTTCATCGCGCGTTGCAGTTCGGCGTGCGGCGAGTGCACCTTGCGCAACTGCCAGCGACAGATGCCGCCGCACACCACCCCCAGGATCAGCAACAGGACCAGGATGGGGGGGTAGTGGTCACGCAGGCGCTCGCCGACCTTGCCCGTGGCGAACCCGGCACTGACGATGAAGGGGTAACGTATCGAATGCACCTGCACGGCGGCCACCGGTGGCGTCGGGAAGGGCTGGGTCATCACCACGCCGCGCTTGTCCAGCCAGTTCCCGCCGATCCACACGGACAGCTCCGTCTCGGCGCCCAGCAGGCGCAGGATCAGCACCAGGTGCAGGCCGTCCAGCCCGACCAGCACACTGCGCGCGTCGGCACCGGCGCGGTAGATCAGCACGGGATGGCTGGGGGTGACCTCGTTGCCCGGCATCAGCAGCAGGCGGCCGTCGACGTAGCGTGAGACGTCGATCGATTCCTTGAAATGCCCCATCAGCGAGGTGCAGTACAAGGTGTCGCGCCAGCCCAGGTTGGTCGAGCGGATGAAGGCATGGCTGGTCACCTGCTGGCGCAGCGCCTGGCTCACCCGCTCGCAGGGCTGGCCGGCCAGCGGCAGGAGTGCATGGGTAGCGTCATCGAGCTGGTCGAGCATGGCGTCGATTTCGTGGGCCGCCTGGGTGGCCGTCGACTGACTCAGGGCGCGCAGTTCCGCCTGGGTTTGCCAGTGCATGACGGCGATACCGCACAGCAGTGGCGCCAGGCCGACCAACCACGGCAGCAGGGTTCGCCAGCGCCAGCGACCAGCGCGGTTGACAGTGAGGGGCATGACGCTCTACCTGTGCGGTGGGCAGCGGGTTTCGAGGATAACCGTTTCAGCGTCAGAAAGCAGGACGACAAACCGCTTTACGCCAGATAGAATCAGGTTACGAATACAATAACAAGGCGGGCCGTCCGGGTTCGCCCCTACCGAGAACCGATGCCATGGCATGCGACGGTTTCAGATTGCTCTTTGGAGATTTCCTTTCCCGCAGCGTCAGGGGCATTCCCTGTGCGCCACCCATGACTCATCGCCGTGCCTGACAGCAACCCTTCCTTGCTTGCCGCCGATGAGACCACACACATGACTGACCTATTCGACAATCCAATGGGCTTGATGGGCTTCGAGTTCATCGAGTTCGCATCACCGACCCCGGGCACCCTGGAGCCGGTCTTCCAGGCCATGGGCTTCAGCCTGGTCGCCACCCACCGTTCCAAGCAGGTGCACCTGTATCGCCAGGGGGGGATCAACCTGATCCTCAACAATGAGCCCCAGAGCATCGCGTCGTACTTCGCCGCCGAGCATGGCCCGTCGGTCTGCGGCATGGCCTTTCGCGTGCGCAATGCCCACCAGGCCTACGCGCGGGCGCTCGAGCTGGGTGCCCAGCCCGTCGACATCGAGACCGGCCCCATGGAGTTGCGCTTGCCGGCGATCAAGGGCATCGGTGGTGCGCCGCTGTACTTGATCGATCGGTTCGAGGAGGGCAGTTCGATCTACGACATCGACTTCACCTTCCTCGAAGGCGTCGATCGGCATCCGGTCGGTGCCGGTCTCACCACCATCGATCACCTGACCCACAACGTCTATCGAGGACGCATGGCGTATTGGGCGAGCTTCTACGAGAAGCTGTTCAATTTTCGCGAAATCCGTTACTTCGACATCAAGGGCGAATACACCGGCCTGACCTCCAAGGCCATGACGGCGCCTGACGGGCTGATACGCATCCCCTTGAACGAAGAGTCCTCGCGCGGCGCCGGCCAGATCGAAGAGTTCCTGATGCAGTTCAACGGTGAAGGCATCCAGCACGTCGCGTTTCTCACCGAGGACCTGATCGCCACCTGGGATGCGTTGAAGTCCCTGGGGATGCGCTTCATGACCGCGCCGCCACAGACCTACTACGAAATGCTCGAGGGGCGCCTGCCTGGCCACGGCGAGCCGGTCGAAGCCTTGCAATCGCGCGGTATCCTGCTCGACGGGGCCTCCGAACAGGGTGACCGGCGCCTGCTCTTGCAAATTTTCTCGGGCACCTTGCTCGGCCCCGTGTTCTTTGAATTCATCCAGCGCAAGGGCGACGACGGATTCGGCGAAGGCAACTTCAAGGCGCTGTTCGAATCGATCGAGCGTGACCAGATACGGCGCGGCGTGCTCGACGCAGGTCAGACCGTCTCCTCGTGAGGCGCAGGGTGTGACAGGGCCTGGCGCATCTCGCGTTCCTTGCGGTACAGGCTCCAGTACGTCACGCACGCTGTCAGCAGTCCCACCAGCAGCAACGATGGCAGGACCGTCGGAAACATCAGGCGAACCTCCTGGTCCAGGTGGCCAGGGGGGTAGCCCACCAGAACCGTATAGCCATACTTGGCCGACGTCTGGCTACCACGCGGGTCCAGGGCAGGCATGCCGGTTTCGCTAGCGCTGCTCCCAGCGGCCCAGATCCTGGCCTCGCCAATGCGTACGATCAAGACCAGCTGATCCTGAAAGCCTGACAGCTCACTGCTCACCACAGAGCCATGTGCCGTGGCGATGATGCCTGTTTCGCCGGTGTCGAGGGTGTAGGCAAGCACGGGCCGCCCTGGGGATGACTGGGCGCCGAACACCAGACTCACCCGCTCGCCGTGCAATTGCTTGAGGTCGACCTGATCGACTTGCGCGCCCCGAAGACTGCTGCAATGGACTGCCTCTGAGCGCAACAGGACCAGCGAGCGTACCATCGGGTTGCCCGAGGCGAGGGCGTTCAGTTCAGGCAAGGTCTCGGCGCAGGGTCGGTTGGCCAGGTACAGCGCCCTGGCGCTGACGTCGTGCAGGCCGTCGATCACCTTGTCGATCGCGTAGACAGCTTCGTTGAGCGAAACCTTGGCGTTTTCGCTGAGCTTGGCTTCGAGCTGGAAGACCATCATCGTGATTCCGCAGGCGATCGGAATGACGCTGATGGTGAGGGTCAGCAGCAGATCCAGCAGAATGCGTCCGGCGGAAAGTCTATGCATGGCTCGAGTCGCTCACAGGAAGTCGGGGCTGGACAAGAATCGCCACCAGCTTAGGCAAGAGGGCAGGGGGCGGCTGTAGGTCATCGCGTCGTCCCGCGTCGAGTTTTGCGCAGTGTGTTGTCAGACACCGACATGAGTTCGCTGGCCGACGCACCTCCCCTCCCGACAGGACATCCAGGGTCTGTGCTAGCCTCGGGGTTCCTTCCCATCGTACGAGGCACCTCCCATGTCAAAGCCATCGACTCTGGATCCGTTCATGCAGGCCGCGATCGACGAAGCCCAGGCAGGGTTCGACGAGGGCGGTATCCCCATCGGTTCGGTGCTCGTTCACCAGGGCAGGATCATCGGCCGTGGCCATAATCGCCGCGTCCAGGCGGGCAGCGCTGTATTGCACGGGGAGATGGACGCGCTGGAGAATGCCGGTCGTCAGCCTGCCCAGGTGTACCGGGAGTCCACGCTCTATACCACCCTCTCGCCTTGTGCCATGTGCAGTGGGGCCATCCTGCTCTATGGCATCCCCAAGGTCATCGTGGGCGAAAACCGGACGTTCATGGGGGAAGAGGGGTTGCTGCGCAGCCGCGGGGTCACCGTGGAGGTCGTGGACGACGATGCCTGTCGAGCATTGATGAGCGCCTTCATCGAACGCGACCCGACACTGTGGAACGAAGACATCGGCCATTGACGGTGTGTCCGCCAGGTTCGCGCAGGCCTGGCATGACTCGGTCTGCAGGTCGATCCATTCTTGGGCACTGAGGTCACAGGCCTTGCTGCACCAGCGGATCGTCCGGGTTCTGCTGTTCCAGTTGCGCCAGCAGAACCTGCACGTTCTGCAACTGCCCGGTTTCCTTCCAATACTGGATCAGCAACACCCGCGCCTTGCGGTTGGCTGGCTGCTGGTCGACCAGGGTCTCGAGCTGTTTCTGTGCGGCTTGCACCTGATCCAGGCGATGCAGGGTCGTGGCCAGGGCGTACCGGTAGTCGGCCGTGCGCGGCCCCAGTTCGACGGCGCGTGAGAAGGCCAGTAGCGCATATTCGGCCTGATCGTGGCGCAGCAGCCAGCGACCGAGTTCATATTGCAGCACCGCTGCGTCAGGGTGGCGTACCAGTGCCTCGGCCAGAACGTGCCGCGAGGCGTCGTGCTGGCCCTGGCCCTCCAGCAGTCGCACTCGCAGTATCAGGGCATCCAGGTTTTCAGCGTCCTGTGCCAAGGCGCGGTCCAAGGCCTGGGCCGCCGCAGTGAAGGCGCGCTCATGCAGGTACAGGCGTGCCAGATGGACTTGCGCGGCAGGCTGATCGGGTTGCTGCTCGAGCACCTGCTGGTATTGCTCCAGCACTTCCTGCAATGGGCCGAAGTACACGCCGATGTCGTCCGGAGCCAGCCCCAGCAATGCATCCACGGCGGCGAAGCGGACCGACTGTTCGTCGTCGTCCAGCAAGGGGCCCAGTACCAGGCTTCGCTGCGAGTCAGAGAGCAGGCCACGCACGCTGAGGATACCGGCCTGGCGCACGCCAGGGTCGGTATCCTCGAGGGCATCCTGGGCGAGCTTCAAGGCCTGGGGCGAAGGGTAGTGGGGCAGCTCGGCGAGCAAGGCCACCCGTCGATCGGGGGCCAGGTCGGCGCGTTGCAGCTGTTGATACAGCACCCGCGCGGCGCCTGGCTGGCCCTGATGCGCCTGGCGCAGTGCCTGATGGTAGCTGTGCGGTGGCACGCTGGGGGCAGGGGCGGGTGGCTCGTGCCACAGATAACCGATCGCTCCGGGCACGATGACCAGGAGCGAGGCAGCGATCAGCAGACGGTAGCGCGGTGACATCGGACGACCCAGCCTGAACGGAAGGTCGAGCTTGGGCCAGAATGCCCGGCGACGCAAGGTCTGGACCGCGGCATGCCTCGATACGCTGCCTGAGTATCAATAGCTATAGGTCACCGACATCACCGCCGTACGGTCGTTGCCCAGCGCCACGGCCTGGGCCAGGCCTCCGGCGTAGTAGTGCTGGTCGAACAGGTTCTTGACGTTCAGCGCCGTGCGCCAGTGCGGCGTGCCGTAGGCGACACCGGCGTCGACCACCGCGTAGCCAGGCAGTGAATAGCCGTTGGTGTAGCGTTCGCCGACCGCATTGATCCCTCCGTTGACCTCCCAGCCCAGTGGCGTGCCGTCGAAGCGGTAGCGGGCGAACAGGTTCGCACTGTGCCGCGGCACGTTGGCCAGACGGTCGCCCACGGTCGACGGCTGCTGGTCGCCATCGTCGGTGATGACCGCCCAGGTATAGGCGTAGCCAGCCAACAGGCTGAGCCGGTCGCTCAAATCGGCGGTCAATGCCAGCTCGGCACCCTGGGTGCGCTGTTCGCCGATGGCCACGCTGAAGCCGTCGTTGCGCGGGTCGTCCTGCAACACGTTCTGCCGGCGCAGGTCGAAGGCGGCGACGGTCAGCAAGGTGCTGCCCGGTACCAGGTCGAACTTCACCCCGGCTTCCCACTGGCGGCCTTTTTCCGGCTCGAAGGTCTTGCCGGTCACGTCCGTGCCCGTGTTGGGGTAGAACGAGGTGGCGAAGCTCAGGTAGGGACGCACGTTCGGTAGCAGCTCGTACATCACCGCGACCGCACCGGTGGTGGCACTGGCCGGGCTGCTGGTGCGGTGGTCGGTCAGACGATTGTCGCCATAGGTGTCGCTGCGGTCGTGACGCAGGCCGGCCGTGAGCAACCAGCGTTCGTCGATGCGGTAGCTGTCGCGCAGGTAGCTGCCGACCATGCGCACCGTGGTGTCGGTCCAGGTGCGCGGCGTCGCCGGGCAGGTGATGGCCCGGCCATAGCGCGGCACGTAGACGTTCAGGTTGCCGACCTTGCAGGCGGTGGTGCGGTTGCTCTCCCGACTGCGCAGGTAGTCGACGCCGAACGTCAGGTCATGCTCGCCCCAGGCGGTGTCGAAGGCCCGTTGCAGGTTGTTGTCCAGGCTCAGCGTGTCGCCATCGAAGTGCTGGGTCTGGGCGGTACGCGTCAAGGTGCGGTGGTTGGCCTGGACGCGACCATTGGCGACCAGTTGTCCGTCCAGGCGGTAGGTCTGCCAGCGCAGGTTCTGGTTGAAGGTCCAGCCGTCACCGAAGCGATGCGCCAGGCTGTAGCCGATGCGGTTGGAGACGCCATGGTACGGGTCCTGGCCCGGTTCGCCGGTGAAGCGGCGGCGGGGCAGGTCGCCGTTGGGGTTGGCCTCGATCGAGCCGGACAAGGGCAAACCCTGCTGACGCAGGTATTGACGGTCCTGGTGGCTGGCGAGCACGGTGAAGTCGGTGTCCGGACCCAGGTCCAGGGTCAGCGAGGGGGCGATGTACTGGTTCTTGAACCAGACATGGTCGGTATCGTCGTTGGATGTGGATAACAGACCATTGACCCGCAGCGCCGCCGTGCCCGTGTCCGACAAAGGCGTACCGACATCAAAGGTGCCCTGGCGCAGGTCATCGCTGCCGTAGCTCAGGCCGAACGTGGCGAACGGATCCAGCTGCGGTCGCTTGCTCACCATGTTCACCACGCCGCCCGGCAGCACCAGGCCATATTCCAGCGACGCCGGCCCCTTGAGCACCTCGACCTGTTCGAACCCGGCGATCTGTTCGGCCACCCGGTTGGAGACGCCCGTGCGCAGGCCATCGACGAACAGCGAGTCCGAAGCCACTTGCCCGCGGATGATGAGGTCATCCCAGCCGCGCCGGCCATATTGCCCGGCGGTGACACCCGGTACGTTTTTCAGGGCGTCGGCCAGGCCCATGGCCTGCTGGCTGTCCAGTACCGCGCGCGAGACCACCTGGACGCTGCGCGGCGTTTCGGCCATGGGCAGCGATGACTGGGCGACCTGGGCCGTGGTCGGGGAAAAGACGTCGGCCTCGTGCTGTACGGAATTGGCATCTACCGTACTGACTGGCAAGTCCACAACCGCAGGTGGGCTGACAGGCTGTGCGGCATGCGCCAGTGTCGGCCAAGCCAGGCCGACGCCCAGGAGGACGGAGCACAGGGTGTAAGGGGCGGCAAGCGGTTTTGACGAAGAGCGGGTCATGGGGTTCTCGGACCAAGGACACAAAGCGCGGCATGGAGGCGCGTCAAAAAAGGTGGCGCATACTATCTGCCAACGATTCGTATTTGCAATCCGTTTATCCAGTTGCACCAGTGCCGTCAGAGCGGTGTCACAGCAGCACACCCTGGCGTGATCGCATTCGCCGTTCAGCCGCTTCAACCGACGGAAACTGCCATGCTCATCGTCGAACGCTTGTACAAATCCTTCACCACCGTCCAGGGTGAGTTGCCCGTCCTGCGCGGTGTGGACCTGACGATGGGGGCGCGTGAAAGCCTGGCTTTGATGGGGGAGTCCGGCAGCGGCAAGAGCACGCTGTTACACCTGATCGCCGGCCTCGATCGCGCCGATCAGGGCCGGGTGGTGATCGACGGCGTACCGTTGGACGGCCGCTCCGAAGCTGCGCTGGCGCGTTGGCGCCGTGAAGACATCGGTCTGGTGTTCCAGCAGTACAACCTGCTCAGCAGCCTGGACGTCGCTGCCAACCTGGCGTTCCAGGCACGCTTGGCCAAACGCCACGACCCTCGCTGGACCGCGCACCTAGTACAGCGCCTGGGGCTCGGCGCCTTGCTGGACCGCTACCCTGAGCAACTGTCCGGAGGGCAGCAGCAACGCGTGGCCATCGGCCGGGCGCTGGCCAGCAAGCCACCTTTGCTGCTGGCCGACGAGCCGACCGGCAGCCTGGACGAGGCGAGCAGCGACGAGGTGCTGGCATTGCTGCTGCAGTTGGTCGACGAAGCGGGCAGCAGTGTGCTGATGGTGACCCACAGCCAGCGTCTGGCCAGCCGCCTGCAGCGCCAATGCTGGCTGCAGGCCGGCCAGGTGTGCGACGGGCCGGCGCGATGAGCACTTGGCTGATCACCCTTCAGGCGCTATTGAGCCATTGGCGTCGCCATCGCCTGCAAGGTGTGGCGATCTTCACCGGCCTGTGGCTGGCTACGGCGTTGTGGACCGGTGTCCAGGCCCTCAACGCCCAGGCCCGCAGCGACTACGCGCGCGCCAGCGCCGTGCTGAGCAGCTCGACCCAGGCGCGGCTGGTGGCGCGCGACGGTCAGCGCCTGGACCAGTCCCTCTACGTGCAATTGCGTCGGCTGGGCTGGGACGTCACGCCGCTGCTGGAGGGCCGGGTGAGCGTCGCCGGCCCGTCTGCGCACGAACTGCGCGTGATCGGCATCGAACCGCTCAGCCAGCCGGGCGATGCACGCGTGGCCGGTCAGCGCCTGCAGGACTTCGATGTGCAGGGCTTCATCAACGCACCCGGCCAGACCTTGATCGCACCGGACACCTGGCAGGCCCTGGGGCTGAGGACGGGGGAGGTGGCCCGTGACGTGCAAGGTCGTGCGCTGCCCCCGTTCAGGCTCGAGCCCGACCTGGCTCCAGGTGTGCTGGTCATGGACATCGGTCAGGCCCAGGCGCTGTTGCAGGCGCCCGGCCTGCTCTCGCGGCTGTTGATCAATGCCTCGGGCCCCCCGCTGCCTGAACCGCTCGCCCGACGCGTCAGCCTGCAACCGGGCGGCGACGACGGTGACCTTGGGCGGCTCACCGACAGCTTCCACCTCAACCTCACCGCGTTGGGATTGCTGGCCTTCGTGGTCGGCCTGTTCATCGCCCATGCCGCCATCGGCCTTGCCCTGGAGCAGCGCCGTGCCCTGCTGCGTACCGTGCGTGCCTGTGGCGTCAGTCAACGGGTGCTGCTGTTGGGCCTGACCTTGGAGTTGGGGGGCTTCGCGGTGGTCGGGGGGATCGCTGGGGTCGCCAGCGGCTACGGATTGGCCGCATGGCTGCTGCCGGACGTGGCGGCCAGCGTGCAGGGGCTTTATGGTGCCCATGTGGCAAGGCAACTGAGTCTGCCTGCGCAGTGGTGGCTGAGCGGCGTCGGGGTCGCGGTCCTGGGCGCGTTGCTGGCCGGCGCCAGCAGTGTGGCCCGGGCAGCCCGCTTACCGTTGCTGGCCTTGGCACGCCCCCAGGCCTGGCGTCTGGCACAACTGCCCTGGCTCACGCGCCAGGCCATGGTCGCGGTCGGCCTGGCGGTGGTGGCGCTGGCCTGCTGGCGCTATGGCCATGGCCTGCCCAGCGCTTTTGCCCTGGTCGCGGCCGTGCTGCTGGCAGCAGCCTTGCTGTTGCCCCTGTCGCTCGAGGTCTGTCTGGCCGGGCTCGCACGCCTGGCCCGGCGTCCCCTGAGCCAATGGTTCGTCGCCGACAGCCGTCAGCAACTGCCGGCCCTGAGCCTGGCGTTGATGGCGTTGCTGCTGGCCCTGGCAGCGAGTGTCGGGGTCGGCAGCATGACGGAGGGGTTTCGCGGGACCTTCCTTGGCTGGCTCGACCAGCGCTTGTCCGCCGACGTGTACATCAGCCCCCAGGACACGGCACAGGCCACACGTCTGGCCGACTGGCTGACCCAGCGACCGGAGGTGACCTCGGTAGTGGCCAGCTGGCGCACCGACGTCCAGGTGCAGGGCTGGCCCGTGCAGGCGCAAGGCGTCGCCGAACCCGCTCGACTGCGCGAGCACTGGCCCTTGCTGTCTGGAGATCAGAACGCGTGGCCACGTCTGGCCAAAGGCGAAGGCGTGATGCTGAGCGAGCAACTGGCGCGACGGCTCGAGGTGACGGTCGGTGGCACCGTGGCCCTGGGGGGCGAGCGCCCGTTTGTCGTGGTCGGGATCTACGCCGATTACGGCAACCCCAAAGGCCACCTGCTGCTCGACGCCGAAACGTTGCGCAGCCTGTGGCCCCAGGCCAGGCTGACCAGCCTTGGCGTGCAGACCTTGCCGGGCCAGACGTCGACCCTCATGTCTGCCGTGCAGGCGACCTTCGCCCTGGACCAGGACCACCTCATCGAGCAGGCCGCGCTCAAGCGCTGGTCCACCGAGATCTTCAGCCGTACGTTCGCCGCGACGGCGGCCCTCAACAGCCTGACCCTGGGCATCGCTGCGGTGGCCCTGTTCATCAGCCTGCTGACCCTCGGGCAGACCCGGCTGGGCCAGCTGGCACCCCTGTGGGCCCTGGGCGTGCGCCGCACGCACCTGGTCTGGCTCAGCCTGGGGCAGACCGTGTTGCTGGGCGGGTTGACCGTCGCCCTGGCGATTCCCCTGGGGTTGCTCCTGGCCTGGTGCCTGGTGGCGGTGGTCAACGTCCAGGCGTTCGGCTGGCGCCTGCCGCTGTCGGTGTTCCCCGATCAACTGTTGCGTCTGGCCTTCATGGGGCTGCTGAGCAGCGTGCTGGCCAGCGCCTGGCCGCTCTGGCAACTGGCCCGCCGTCAACCCAACGAGCTGCTGAGGTCATTCGCCGATGAACAGTAGGATCGCCGCCCTCATGTTGGCCTTGGTACTCGGCGGCTGCGGTCCGGGCGACGCACCGCCGGCGTCCAAGGGGTTTGCCGGGCTGGGGCAACAGGCCGAGGCCTTCGAACCGGTACGGCGCGGCCAGCCGCTGGTGTTCCCTCGCGACCATGGCGCCCACGAGGGCTTTCGCATCGAGTGGTGGTACGTGACCGCCAACCTCAAGGATGCTCAGGGCCGCGACTGGGGCGTGCAGTGGACGCTGTTTCGGTCGGCGCTGCGCTCTGGGCCTGAGACCGGTGATTGGAACAGCCCGAACCTGTGGATGGGCAACGCCGCGCTGACCGGACCCCAGGGGCATCGCTCGGCTGAAACCCTCGCGCGCGGGGGCATCGGGCAGGCCGGTGTCGAGGCGCAGCCTTTCCAGGCCTGGATCAACGACTGGACCCTGAAGGGTGACGGCGACATCGATGACCTGCGCATGACGGCCGCTGGCCAAGGCTTCGCCTATGACCTGCATCTGCAGGCCAGCAAACCCCTGGTACTGCACGGCGACCGCGGTTATAGCGAGAAATCCGGTCAGGGCCAGGCGTCCTATTACTACAGCCAGCCGTTCTACACGGTGCAGGGGCAGGTCGAACTGGACGGGCAGCGGGTCGAGGTCACGGGCAGGGCGTGGCTGGACCGTGAATGGAGCAGCCAGCCACTGGCCGCCGGACAATCGGGGTGGGACTGGTTTTCCCTGCACCTGGGTGATGGCGCGAAGCTGATGCTGTTTCGCGTGCGCGAGGCGCAAGGGGCGCCTTATCAGGCGGGCACTTGGATCAACCCGACAGGCCAGGCATTTGCCGTGGATGGCAAGCAGGTGCGCCTGGAGCCATTGGACTGGACGCGGCAAAGCAATGGTGTGGCCGTGCCGACGCGGTGGCGGTTGCGACTGCCTGAGCGGGGTGTGGACGTGCAGGTGCAAGCGATCCAGCCGCAGGCCTGGATGCAGACGCGCTTTCCGTACTGGGAAGGGCCGGTGCGAGTCGTGGGCGGCGAGGGTGGGGAGGGGTATCTGGAGATGACCGGGTATGGAACGGGTGGCGGCTGATGATTGCAGGAGCGTGACGCTTGTCAAGGACAGGCCTGGGCGGTGCTCAAGTACCCCGCGTTCTTGCTGGAGGCAAGACCGACTGCGCGGCCGCCATCGCCCGCAAGCCCGCTTGTGTCTTTGAGGGTCGCTAGAATTAGAGGTGAGAGGGATGGATGGCAAGCTGTCTGGCCGGTGCCCCGAGCACGAGTGGGAGCAAAGCTGCCATCCATTCTTCCACCTTGACTCTAAGCCCGAACAGTTGAACGAGCAGCATCTCGAACGAACAAGCGTGGGCTAGGCCAAGGTGCCTCTCATCCTCAAGTCTAGAGGGTTTACCCATGATTGCCCATGTCGGTATCGATTGTGGGAGTCGGCTTGCCGACGATAGCGGCCGCGCAGGCGCCTCAGCGTCCCTGCTGAACCACCAGGGCCAGCACCTTCTCCCGATTCAACCGATACCGCTGCAGATCCCGCGCCAGCACCAACTGCCCACCATACTGCTGCTGTGCCTCCAGTCGCACGTCCTCGATGGACGGACTGCGCCGCACATCACCCTGATACCGCGCGCTAAAATGCGTCAACACCAGGTTCGGCACCCCCACGCGTTCGGCAAAGCGCGCCACGGCCGCTGCCGTGCTGTGCCCATAGGTCTCCTGCGTCCGTGCGATCACAGGCTCCGTGAAGGTCGCCTCATGCACCAGCACGTCCGCACCCACCGCCACCTCGGCCAGCAATTCGGGCGTGTCATTGTCGCCGCAGACGATCACCCGCTGCGCAGGCCACGCGTCCCGCCAGTATTCGCCCGGCATCACCCGGCGTCCTGCGTGTTCGACCCCCTGTCCTCGCGCGATCTCCCCCCACAGCGGTCCACGCGGGATACCGTCGGCCATCAACCGTTCGGTATCCAGCCGCGGATTGGGATCGGTCTCGGTGAACACGAACCCATGGCTGGGTACGCGGTGCGACAAGCCCACCGTATCGACCCGAACCGTCCGGTGGTGCCAGGGCTCCCCATCCTCGACCGCCAGCAGGCGCAGCTCGAACGACAACCGCGACTCGCTGACGGCCAGGCTCAGAAGCACCCACTCATGCAACGCACGGGGCATGATCAGGTCCAGCGGCGCGGTACGCCCCGTGGTGCCCGCACTGGCCAGCAGACCCGGCAGGCCGAAGCAGTGATCGCCATGCACATGGCTGATGAACACGGCCCGCAGGTCACGCAGGGACAAGGGCGTACGTAATAACTGGTGCTGAGTCGCCTCGCCACAATCGACCAAGTACCAGTCGCTACCGCTGGAGGCAATGACGGCGGTAGCGCTGACGTTGCGTGCGCGGGTTGGCAGGCCTGCGCAGGTGCCTAGAAACAGCAGGTCCATGACGCCTCCTTGGCGTGGACGGGAATGGAGGGCAGGGAGGGTGCGTGGATCTGCCTCCTTGAGCAAGTGACAGTCGATCGGGGGGCAGGGTTCGCCTGCCGATACGGGGCGGCTGGAGGGAGGGCGTCTATGTGCGGTCTGGGCCAAGCCCTCGTCAACGCGGGCTGGCTCCTATCGCCTGTATGAACGCGCCGTCGAGCGTCGTGGCACCATACCGGACCATGAACGCCTCGCCACTGTCGAAGGCCTCGAAGCGCTGGTCGTGCAGGAGGTAGAAGCGATCGCAGTAGGTGGCGATCTCATCGATGTGGTGAGAAGACACGATCACGCTCGCACCCTCCAGGCACGCCTGCTTCACGCCTTGCCACAGATAATACCTGAACTCCGGATCGACACCTGCCGTCGGTTCGTCAAGAATGACCAGCTCCGCATCCAACATGAGCATCGACAGCGTGAAAAAGCTGCGAAGCTCACCGTAGCTGCACAGCCCGGGCCGTTTTTTCCAGAGGTCGTTGTAGCGTGCGCTCAGCCTTGGTGAAATCCGCTCCAGGCGGCCGGACAACGCCCGTTCGGACAACGGCGTCCGCCCGTTCAGATGAGCCATGAGTTCGTACACATCGCGCATCTTCAGCGAGGCGGGCGCTGAAATGGTCTGGGACAGGTAGACCCTGTCCCGTGCGTGAACGCTGAGGTTCATCGTCTCGGGTGTGCGCAGCCCGCAGAGAATGTCGAAGAACGTGGTCTTGCCCGCGCCATTGGACCCTACGATACCGGTGATCCGATGGCGAGCGACGCTCATCGAAGCGTTGTCGAACACCTGACGGCGTGGGTAGGCGAACGTGAGGTTTTCCACTGAGACGAGCGTCATGCGTAACGACTCCAGACCGGTTGCACGCGAAACAGGAAGGCTGTGGCGCAGGCGCAGGCCCCGAAGAGTAGGAGTACACCTGCCACTGCATACGGATCAATGGGTTCCATGAACAGGCGTGTGCAGAGCGTCAAGGGGTTGTAGGTCAGGCCCGCGCTCGTCGTCGAGCCCACCTGTTGAGCCCCGACGTACCCCGATGTCAGCATCGCGAACGAGAGGATCGAGAACAGGGTGTTCGCGCCCGAGAAGGTCAGGGGCAGCAACGAGACCAGCAGTCCGGCACTGGCGAACGCGAGGTAGCTGATGAAGTAGCCCGACATGAGCTGGACATATTCGTGCCAGGCCGGGGACCCGAAGACCGAGCGTGTGACGCCATAGAACACGGTGGCATAGAAAAGACTGACGACGACATGGGTGCCAATGTGGGCGCTCAAAAAGAGCAGGATCGTGCGCCGTGTGTAGATGAACGAACGCACGAATCCGCTCTCCCGGCGCCCGATCAGGTAGAAGCTCATCCCGAAGAACGCCGTGGTGGCTGACAGGTAGGCCAGGAACCAGGCGGCCCTGGGCAGGTACGCGTCGAAGGGCAGGTCATCGGTGGCGGTCGAAGACTGCAGCATGAGGTAGAAGGCACATGGGGAAACAATGGACCACAAGAGGGAGGTGGGTTCTTTTAGTTGCTCCTTTGTTAAAAGTCGTAGAAGATTGATCAGTCGTCTTGTGGTTGGAAGGGGATTGAAGTTCATGGGAAGGGCACCATGTTAGAAAGTTGCTTCTTGGAAATGAGGTGTTTAAAGGAGTCGGAGTAATCATTTTCAGTGTTAAAATGCTCGGCGTTGTTCATGTGGAGGAAAGTGCGCGGCGATAAATATTTGCATGCGTAAAATGGCTGTTGCTCGTTCCCGATCTGGCGCAAATAAATAAAGCCGCTTAAGTTGAGGCGTCTTATGGGCTCTAACAGTCCTTTTAGCGTGAGTTCGTTTGTATTAGGGGGAGTGGCAAGCTCACTAAATCGAAGGAGGCGGTTAAAGGTCTTAAAGTGGTTGCAGGAGAAAAAATGGCTTAGGTAAGGGTCGCTCAGTTCAGATATTTTATTTTTATTGGCGTAGAATGAATGCATAAACCTAAAGGTTTGCCATAGCTCCGTAATCGCTTTGTGCAGGGCTCGGGGCTTGTCGTCAGCATACGACATCCCTGCACAGAAACGAACATGAGCTGTCGAGTGCGGTGAGCCGAAACACGCCATAATACAGCAGCCAGGAAAAGCGCTGTCACTAATATCCAAGATCAATACTCTTCCGCACAGCGCCAGATCGCGCAGTAGACGTTCGCTTGGTAAGTGACTAATGGCACGGACTGCAGAAGGCAGGTCGATAATGGCAGTGCATGTTCCGGTTAACCAAGATTTTAGTAGGAACTGGCGTTCTAATGACTCTTTTATTGAGTTGAAGATGGCAAGCATGATATCGGTATGAACGCTGCAGCCACATGTGTCCCTGACTGGGAAGTAGCTGTTGTCCTCAGGGTTGACGGTGGCTGAAAGTGAAATGCAAACAGTGGGAACGTAGCAAGTTGTAAAATCTTCAAGCCGGATGGCAGTGCTGACCGAAAAATGATGCCCTAAAAACGAGTGTTCGTCATACGTGGTGGACGTCTGCGCAAAAGCGCGCATGAAATGCTGGAGTTCTGCAGGGCGAAGGACGTCGTTTAAAGGTTTTGTAGCATCGGGATTGACATCTAGATAAAAATGACGTCGTTCTAAAAACTCGCCTAGCGCTGGACCTGCCAGGTGACCACCCCAATCACTACTAGAACCAAACGTGTTCCAGCGGCTTCCATACTCTATACTGGCAGGGCGATCAAGCAAGGCCGCAGGTTGAAGGTGTTGGAAATCAGGTTCCAATGGTAGAAACATGCTGTTGAAATTGTTCATTGCGTCATCCGATAAATTGTATGCAGACGGGCAGAAATAGCGCCGGATTTAAGTTCAGGCTTTGCGTTATTTCGTGGTCGGTAAAGCCTGACCATAATCGATTACGTAGCTTTAGCTCTTTACAGCGTAGATCGGTGAGCATCGCCATTTCTCCTGCTTCGAATAGCGATAGGCGATAGCCTCGGAAGCGATATTTGAAGAGAGATTTCGGTAAGTAGAGGAAATAAATCAAGGCAATAGCAGGGCTGCCCAGTTCCGCCGATGTTCTACTGAGTGTTTGGCGAAGATGTGAGTTGTCTAGAGTATGGGTGATTTTTTCAAAGCTCTGCGATTTTGGCACGAGATGTAGCATTGCAGCCGAATCCGGCCAGTCAGAGGATGTGTGCTGCAGGTTGCAGCAAAAAACCTCTACAGGATACAAAGCGCCTCCACTGGCATAGCCCCGATGGTAACTGCCCTCTGTCTTAGATATCAGAGGTGCTAAGAGGCGCTTAATCAAGGAGAAGGGGAGTCGTCTTGGTTTGAAGAAAGAAGATGAAGGCTCTCTGCATAAGGAATGCTGTGGGTGGAGTGGGGCCATTTTTCGTGTGGCGTCTTCGACGCCAGAGTCAAGAATGTTAAGTTGCAATTCATTTCCGGTTAGAGTGGAAAGTGCGTCTTCTGATAGATGATGTAAGGCACTCATGTGTTGGTTGAGTGGATGTATTACGTAGTTGCCTTTGCAATGGAATTCCAATGTCTCTTCCAGTGCGTCATGATCTATGTGCCTTAAATATTGGTCGTGTGGGATGCTCATGCTTTGCCTCCTAAGCAGTCACATAAAGGCCAGTGAATACTTGCTGATCGCTTAATAAATCCTGTCTTCAGCTCGAGCGTTGTGGCTTGCAAACAAATATCTTGGGTCGTTCGGGTGCAGTGCGAGTCCAAAAAAGCCTTCATTGACCGCACTACTGTGCTCAGAATGAGCGTTTTGCTTAGAAGATCGATAGGTGGAGTGGGTGTTGCGATGCCTTTTTTATTGCAAAAAGAAATTAGTTTTGTCCAGGGGTTGTTGCTAGGTCTGAATGATTGATAATGTGCCATACGTTCAAGTGTACAAAAAGCACATGGGTTACCTATTTCTGGAAAGTATGGCTCCGTAAGATGGAAGCGAGAGGGAGCCAGAAACCCCAGGCTTACAGCGTTTTTTGCATTCTGTGTGCAAAGAGCAAAGTATGTTTTTTTCAGTTCTTCGAGGGGTGCTTGGTTACAGAGGATTACATAATAGGTAGGCTTTGAAGCTTGGTGGTAGCGGATTTCATCTAAAGAAAAAAATTCCAATTTTTTTGCAGTTTCTTCAGTGAAGACTGTTTTTAAACTGGGCGGCAGTGACCAATCGCTTGCTATCACGCCGTGCTGTAGATAGGGTTCGGGAGTAGCCTTGGTTGTCACGCCTATGTGCATGAGAAATGAAAGTGATTGTTCAGTGTTTAGGTGTTGAGATTCCAAGGCATACGTAAACTCTTCAAGGCTCACCTGTGTGTTTTTTAAGGGCAAATACTGCTCTAGCACGGCCAGTAGCGGTGCGCTTTTCAATTTAGTTATGCCTGTGCTGCTGAATACAGCGGGCGTGCTGTCAAAATAGAGAATTTCATAATTGCACAATTTTATCTGGTTCATGACGGGCGCCTCTACAGTAAGTGTCTCTGCGGGCCCACAGAGACACATGTCTAGTTATTTTTTAGTTTGCGCTTCTGTGATGGCGTTACCCCGGCAGCCTCCAGAGCCGCCATTGCATCCACCCCCACCTCCACACCCACCGCTTCCTCCACATCCGCCAGCGCTGCCGGAGCCGCCGAATGACTCCATGCCAAGTGTATTTTCTGACGCATCCAATTCGAGCTCCATAACTCCCAGTTCATCGTTCATGCGATAACTCCTTGTGTGTATCCCTCGGGATGAGGGATTTCAGTTTTGGATTGAAGAATCATTCGAGTCAACAGATTTTTGTTGCGGCTTGACAGGGCTGAAAACCAACCAAATGGGTTTTAGGTTAAATGAAGGAAGTTTCTGTAAGAGGATTCTTGAGAAGATTTACAGTAAGGCGTAGGAGAATTCACCAGCATGTGAAAATATGGCGGAATTGCCCTTTCTCAAAGGGAAAAAGCCCTAATTTATGAGGAGTACATCCATTTTGAATATTTAAATAATTTGGTATGGCCTAGGTGGCAGCGAAAAATTTTGTTACATTTTTATTGTGCATGGGCAGGTCGGTGCTGGATTTGATCGAAAAATTCTGTGGCTCAGATGCGTGAGCATGCGTACTCATAATTTCAGAGCACGTGCTTGGGTATGGCGGCTATTGCATGATTGGCTTCCAAACTGCGTCAGACTGCAACTGTAAAGACAGCAAGTAGCACAGAGAGTGAAGTAGTAGAGTGCGTGTCCTCAAGCTGTTCTCAAAATTTCGTCTGCTACCTATCTAATGCATTAATTCTACTAACTGAGGCATTAATCTATTTTTTGACAGCTCGAGCAACGCCACCGTCACCGGCAGCTTGAACCGCCGCGGGCCCGCGCTGCCGGGGTTGATGAACAGCCGCTCGCCACGCCACTGGAATAGCGGCTTGTGTGAGTGTCCCGTGATGACCAGCCGCGTCGTATCGCTCAACAGGGGCGGTACATCGGCGATGTCATGCACCAGCAAGGTCTCGATGCCGTCAAGCGACAGCAGCAGGTGATCGGCGATGTCGCTGGCCCAGGGTGCCTGCTGGTCGTTGTTGCCCCGTACCACCTGCACGGGGGCGAGGGCCGACAGCGCTGTGAGGATATCGGCCTTGCCGATGTCGCCCGCGTGCAGGATGAGGTCGCAGCCGTCGAGCGCCGCCAGCGCTTCTGGACGGAGCAGGCCGTGGGTGTCCGAAATAAGGCCGAGGCGCATGAAAGAAGTCCGGTCGTCGTTGATAGGCCATAGGACACGCGCGAAGGACGGTTTACTGACTCCATGTACCTACCCGTTTGATCGGCACAGCAGGCTTGCATGGGATTCGCCAACGCCCTAGGGTAGGCAGATCCGGCCAAATGGACCCACCATGCGCACCCTCAAGACCTGGCTCGGCAGCCTGCTGCTGCCGCTGCTCACCGCCTGCTCCGGTCAGCAGACCGAACGCACCGTGGTGTACGAAAACACCGTCTACCACTGGCGAATCGAGCACGTGGTGGTACATAACTTTCCGGCCAGCACGCGTCAGTTCTACCAGGTCTACTTGCAAGGGCGACCGCTGGTGCTCCCGGCCAAGGCCTTCAACGACCGTCGCGACATCGACCGGTTTCTCACCGCCGGGGGCTTCGACATCGCCGACTGGCGCAACAAGTCGGTCATCGTGACCTTCGACAACATCCAGGAACGCGAAGGCCAGACGCTGCACCTGATCCGTTCGGTGCTGATCACGCCTGAGTTCACCGAAGGGGAGGTGGCGCTGACCGATCTCTATACCCAGCAATCGGTTGTAGTGAAGCGCGTAGAGCCCGTTGTTCCTGCCAAAGACTGAACCAGAGGCCTCACCTGCGCGCGCCACGCCGACTCGACCCAGCGCTTCGCCTGCTCGCTCGTCCACTCCGTGGCGCTATCCAGCGTCTATGGATGAAGACACCTACCACTCGAAGGCCAGCTGGCTCGCCTGCGCGTCGGCCTTGCGGACCTTTACCGCAATGCCGATCAAGCGAACGGCGCGGCCTGCACGACGGCCCTGCCACAAGCGCTGTAACAACGTACTAAGCACCCGCTCATCGACCGTCGCGGCAGAGGCCTCAGTACTCGCCACGCTGAAGTCATCGAACTTCAGCTTGACCTGATTGCGCACCACCTGTTCGCCATCGGCCAGCGTCTCGACGCGCTCGCGCAGCGCGGGCAGCAGCGCGAACAACAGGCGCGCGCACTCGGCGCCGTCTGCGCAATCGTCCGGCAGTGTGCGTTCCACGCCAACCGATCGAGTGTCGCCGGCACCTTCCGTGTCGGGCTCGCGGCCTTGGCTGAGCGCCCAGAGGTGATAGCCATGAAGGCCAAGGTGGCGCAGCAGCATCGGGATCTTGCCCTGGTCCAGGTCGCCGCAACACCGACACCCCAAACGCTCGAGTATCCGCCAGGTCTGCGGGCCGACGCCTGGCAGCTTGCGGATGTCCAAATCTGCCAGAAAGCGCGGCACGTCCGCGGGGCGGATGACGAACTGGCCGTTGGGCTTGTTGATCTCGGAGGCGATCTTGGCCAGGTACCGAAGCGGCGCGACCCCGGCCGACGCCGTCAATCCCAGTTCGGCGTGCACCTCGGCCCGCAGGGCGCTCGCCATGCGCGTTGCGGAGCCACCACAATAGGACTGGCCTGTGACTTCGAGCGACGCCTCGTCCAGCGAAAAGAATTCCACCCGGTCAGTGTAGCGCTTGAACAGACGTTCAAGCTGGCGTGTGACCGCCTCATAGCGCTCGAACCTGACCGGCAGCAGCACCAGCGCCGGACACAACCGCTGCGCGGTGGCCGTCGCCATGCCGCTCTTGATGCCGAACTGCCTCGCCAGGTAATTGGCAGTGCTGATCACCCCACGTTCGACGGCCGTCCCTCCTACGGCAACAGGGGCGCTGCGCAGATGAGGCGCGTCGAGCAGTTCTACGGAGACGAAGTAGGCGTCCATGTCGAGGTGGATGAATTTTTTCGTAAAGATGCCTTTCGAGTCGGAAGGCTCATTCGCCGCCTGAGTAGAATTTGTGAGTGACATCATTCCGTACGGTGAAGCCGGCATCGAGAAGTTCGCCCTTGGAGAACGCATGAAGCGTCGTGGCGTCTTGTAAAAACCTTCTCGTAGTGCCACGGATGTCCCCAAAATGTATGAAAGCCGATGTCGTTCATGTGAGTCTCTCCAGGTAATAGAGGAGCGAGGCGGCTGTAGGCCGCCTCGCTCAACGTGTTACCACATGCAGACGCCTTGGGTTGTATTGTCGCTTTCGGTAAGGAAGAGATCGATTGCCGATTTCGTCGGGTAAACGCCTAAGGTTGTTGCACCTCACGTCGGTGCGCTAATGAAGTTAGTGGCCAGGCCTCGGTTTAGCAATGGCGAAGTGTGAGTTGATATTTCTTAAAAACATACAGATGGCTGCAGGTAGGAATTGCCCTACGACAATCACGACTCGCTTCATCAAGTTGTTGAAGGTGTGGTGGCTCTGGAGCGGGTCGTGTGGAGTCGCCGCCTATAAAAACTTTTGTGGTGCCGGTACTTAAAATACATACAGATGAATGCGAGCATTCATGCCCCTCGCACGTCGCATTATCTGTCGTTGATTCAGCACCCGCTTCGATGGAGATGGCTCAGCGTACTGCCGGGGATGTAAATGGCTGTTCGATGTCAGGCGCTTTGGGGCGATGATCTGTGAGGTCCGTCATAGGCTCGCCTGGCTTGCCTCGGGCAGGGCGAATCTTACGAACGAAGGTCTGTTGCCTTGAGGGGTAGGAATGCGTTGGAACAGGCGAGCAAATCAAGCTTTGAGCGCGCCTGCAAGACTAGGTGAACACGTATCCGTGCGTGATCAAGGTACCGCTCAGGCGTGGATGCGTCGAAAAAGAAGGGTTGGGCCGGCGAGCAGACGGCGACCCAACACATGACTTTACATTAGCGCTGACGCGTCACCCGCAACGCCACCAGGCTCCCCACCACGATCAACCCTGCCAGCGAATACAGCGCCGCATCGGTCGACCCGGTCTGGTCCTTGATGAACCCGACCAGGTACGGGCTCAGGAAGCCGGCCATCTGGCCCACGGAGTTGATGATCGCCAGCCCGGCGACGGCCGCGCTGGCGCCCAGCAGGGCGGTCGGCATCGGCCAGAACATCGGCAGGCCGGTCAGCGCGCCCATGGTGGCGATCGACAGGCCGAGGATGGCGATGGCCGGGGTCTGGGCGAAGTTCACCGCGATCAGCAGGCCCAGCGCGCCCATCAGCATCGGCACCACCAGGTGCCAGCGACGCTCGTTGCGCAGGTCCGCCGAACGGCCGACCAGGATCATGAACACGCCGGCCAGCAGGTAGGGGATCGCGCTCAGCCAGCCGATCAGCAGCGCACTGTCGAAGCCCATGTTCTTGATGATCGAGGGCAGCCAGAAGTTGATCGCATACACGCCGCTCTGGATGCAGAAGTAGACGAAGCCGAACGTCCACACCAGTGGATTGCGCAGTACCGCCAGCACGCCGTCACCCTGCTGGGTGGGTTGGCGGGCCGCATCGGCGTTCAAGTCTGCCTCGATCATGTCCCGCTGTGCCGGGCTCAGCCAGGTTGCGCTGCGGTGCCCGTCGCTGAGCAGCACGATGGCCAGCACGCCCAGGGCCACGGTCGGCAGGCCCTGGATCAGGAACATCCACTGCCAGCCGGCCAGGCCGTGCTGACCGGTGGAGAAGTGCTCGAGGATCCAGCCGGAGAAGGGGCCGCCGAGCAGGCCGGAGACCGGGATCGCCGACATGAACAAGGCCATGATCCGGCCACGGCGGGCCGCCGGGAACCAGCGCGAGAGGTACAGCACCACGCCTGGGAAGAACCCGGCCTCGGCCGCACCGGTGAGCAGGCGCAGGGCGTAGAACTCGGTCGGGGTGGTGACGAACATCAGGCAGGTCGACAAGGTGCCCCAAGTGATCATCATCAGGGCGATCCAGCGCCGCGGTCCGAAGCGGTTGAGCGCCAGGTTGCTGGGCAGGCCGCAGGCGACGTAGCCGATGAAGAAGATCCCGGCGCCCAGGCCATAGACGGTCTCGCTGAATTTCAGCGCGTCGAGCATCTGCAGCTTGGCGAAGCCGACGTTGACGCGGTCCAGGTAGTTGAACAGGTAGCAGATGAAGATGAAGGGGATCAGCCGCAAGGTGATGCGCCGGTACAGCGCGTCGCGGGACGGATCGGTGCCTTGGTCGGCGGCAGGGCGGTGTGCCATGATGGGTTCTCTTTTGTTATGGAGTCGCTGCGGCGCTCGTCGACGCTCGCCCCTTGAGTCTCTGGGAGTGTGTCGCGGCTGTCTTTGTGCCGTTGCACAGCAGCCGATGACCCAGGCTGTGCGAGCGACCAATCCAGGCGCCGAATCGGTCTGCGTCCTCGTCTCCAGCCTGCCTGCAAGGACCGTATCATGTTCGAACTGGACCATGACCTGGCCCAGGACATCGTCGACCGGGCGATGGCCATCCTGCCCTGCAACGTCAACGTCATGGACAGCCAGGGGCTGATCCTGGGCAGCGGCGAGCCCGAGCGCATCAACACCCGCCACGAAGGCGCGCAGCTGGTGCTGGCCAATGCGCGCATCGTCGAGCTGGATGCCGAGGCGGCCCGCTGCCTCAAGGGCGTGCAACCGGGCGTGAACCTGCCGCTGCTGCTCGATGGCCGGCTGGTCGGTGTGTTGGGCCTGACCGGCGAACCGACCGTCATGCGCACCTTCGGCGAGCTGGTGCGCATGACCGCCGAAATGTTGCTGGCCCAGCGTCACCAGCAGCAGGAGCAGCAGTGGCGGCGACAACGCTGCGACGACGTGCTGGCGCTGCTACTCGGCGGTCATGGCGATACGCCTCGGCTGCTCGATGAGGCGCGTCAGCTCGGACTCAAACCTCAGCTGCCGCGCACCCCCTGCCTGCTCGAGCTCGGCAACGAGTGCCATGTCGAAGGGTTGAGCGGCTGGCTGCTTGGCCGCTTCCCGGACAGTTGGTGCCTGAGTACCGGCGCGCACACGCTGCTGTGGTGCCGCCCGGCGAACCTGGCCGTCGACGATGAGCGCCTGCTCGAACGCCTGGGACGACATGGCTGGCGCCTGGAGCGGCTGGCGGTGGGTTCGCCGGCCGACACGCTGGAGCGGCTGCGCCAGGGGCACCAGCGTGTCGGCGACCTGAGCGCCTATGGGCGGCAGGTCCGGCCGAGCGAACGGCTGCTCGACCTGCAGCGCTACCGGATCCCGGCCATGCTGTGGCGACATCCGGACAAGGAGGCGCTCGACGCTGTGCTCGAACCGCTGCGTCGGTTGAGCGCCCGGGATGCCAGCGGTCAATTGTTGAGCACCTTGCGCGCCTGGTGCGCGCACGAGGGCCAGAGCCAGGCCTGCGCCGAGGCGCTGGGCATCCACCGCAACAGCCTGCGCTATCGTCTGGAGCGCATTGCCGAGCTGTGCGAGGTCGATCCCTTCCGGCTCGAAGGCCTGCTCGGCCTCTACCTGGCCCTGCAACTGCTGCCCCAGGCGTGAGGCGTGGTGCGGCGCAGCGGATGCCCAAACAACCGGACGGGCCATTGTGCAACCGACCGAGGTGCCGCCCAGGCCTTGCTGTCAGCATCGCTTCATCTGGATAAGGAGCCACCCATGAAGATCGTCATCGCGCCCGACTCGTTCAAGGACAGCCTCGACGCGGCCGGGGTCGCCCGGGCCATCGCCGCCGGCATTACCCAGGCCTGGCCCGAGGCCGAGTGCATCGAGTGCCCCATGGCCGATGGCGGGGAGGGCACCATGCAGGCCATCCTGGCGGCCAGCCAGGGCGAGCTGCGGCACCTGACGGTGCGTGGGCCCCTGGGTGAGGCCGTCGAGGCGGGGTGGGGCTGGCTGGCGCAGAGCCGTACGGCAATCATCGAGATGGCCCAGGCCAGTGGTCTGCAGCTGGTGCCGACCGGGCAGCGCGACGCCTGCCGCAGCAGCACGTGGGGCACCGGTGAGCTGATCGCCGCGGCCCTGGCTGCCGGTGCCCAGCGTATCGTCCTGGCCATCGGCGGCAGCGCCACCAACGATGCGGGCAGCGGCATGCTCCGCGCCTTGGGTCTGCGTCTGCTGGACGCCGAGGGTCAGCCCCTGGAGGAAGGCGGCCTGGCCCTGGCGAAGCTGGCGCGCATCGATGCCAGCGATCTCGACCCGCGCCTGGCCGAGGTGCAGGTCGAGGTGGCGGCGGACGTCGACAACCCGCTCTGCGGCCCTCACGGCGCCTCGGCGATCTTCGGCCCGCAGAAAGGGGCCACGCCTGAGCAGGTCCAGGCCCTGGACCAGGCACTCGGGCATTTCGCCGACCATTGCCGTGACCTGTTGGGCGAGGACGTGCGCGCGTTTCCAGGGTGTGGCGCGGCAGGTGGCATGGGCTTCGCCGCCAAGGCCTTCATGGCGGCGCGCTTCCGCCCAGGGGTCGAGGTGGTGGCCGAGCTGGCCTGGCTCGAGGCGCTGGTCGACGGCGCCGACCTGGTGATTACCGGGGAAGGGCGCTTCGATGCCCAGACCTTGCGCGGCAAGACGCCCTTGGGTGTGGCGCGGGTCGCCAAGCGCCACCAGGTACCCGTGGTGGTGATCGCCGGCACGTTAGGGGAGGGGTACGAGCAGCTGTATGCCCATGGCATCGATGCGGCGTTCGCCTTGACCAACGGCCCCATGGACCTGGAGCGGGCCTGCACCGAGGCCGAGCCCCTGCTGCGCGCACGCGCCGGGGACATCGTGCGGCTGTGGCGTTTGGCAGCCCATCGCGGGCAGTGATACCCGCCTGGGATTTCTGGCGCGCTCACTCAGGCCGTGGCCTGGCCTGTGCCTATGTGAGCGGGCAGTGCCTGTCTCTTCGAACAACGCGCAGCGATCGCTCTTAACGCGTTCGCTGCGCCGACTTTGCGTGTTCGAAACGCCTGCCACCGCACACGGCTCAATCAGCGTGTCGATTTTATACCACCCCAATGAAAACCCGGATTCACTAGCCTATTCCTCTTCGATCTGTACCAACGCCTGCTTCTGGGGGGAGCGCGTGTCGACAGGCAAGACCGCCAGCTCACCAAAGCTCTGGGCTGCATCGATGTAGCGCAGCGCCGACTTGGCGTCCTTCCAGCCGACATAGCTCATCAGGGCCTTCAGTTCCCAGCCGTTGGCCGTGGCCCAGGTCGCGAACCCGCGACGCAACGAGTGCCCGGTGTACAGCGCTGCCGGCACGTCGGCCCGTTCCAGCACACGCCGCAGCAGCCCGACCAGGCTGTTGCTGTTGAGCGGCTGCTCGCTCAGGTTGCCCCAGCGGTCGATCTTGCGAAACACCGGTCCCCGCGCCAGCCCGGCTACCTCGATCCAGCGCAGATACGCCTGCACGGGGCAGAGCGTCTTGAGCGCCGGCACGCGGTGCTGCACCCCGAGCGCCTGCCGGTCGCCCTTGCTCTGGGGCAGGAAGAGGGTCAGCCCGCTGCCGGCCTGCGCCTGGACATGCTCGACCTGCAGGCGCGCCAGCTCATCGCCCCGGGCACCGCGCCAGAACCCCAGCAGCAACAGCGCCTGGTCGCGCCGAGCCCGCAGCAGCGCGCCCAAGTCACCGTGCTCACGTGCCTGCTCGGCCTCGCGCTCACAGGTCTCGGCAGCTTGACTCAGGTGCTCGAGCAGCAGCGGCGCGGCTTGCCGGGGCGGGGCAGGGTGCAACGTGCGAATGCCGCGCAACACTTGCTTGACCAGAGGGGCCTTGGTTGGATCAGGGAAGCCCTGAGTCTGGTGCCATTGGCTCAGGCCGGCCAGGCGCTGACGCAAGGTGCTGACCGCCAGACGGTCGGCATGCTCGGCCAGGTAGCGGGCGATGCTTTCGGCGGTCGCCGGCAGAAAACCACCCCAGTGCACCTCGAAGTGCTCCACGGCCGCCTGGTAGCTGCGCCGGGTGTTGTCGCGGGTGGCAGCTTGAACGTAGCGCTGGATATCGGTCATGGGGGCAAGGTGATCGGGCGGAACGAGCGCACAGGATAAACAACCCGGCGCGCCCTGCCCAGCCGCCCCCCGGCGCCCGGCCCGCTACGCGCAGGCCAAGCGCTTCATGCCGGCGAACGGTGGGTACTGGCGCAGCTGCGCCAGCGCCAGCGGCCGGCTGAAGTGATACCCCTGGGCCACATCACAACCTGCCAGTTTCAGGCAGACCACCTGCTCACGGGTCTCGACGCCCTCGGCCACGACTTCCAGGCCCAGGCGCTTGGCCAGGATGATGGTGGAAGAGACGATGGGGCTGTCGTCGTGGCTGTTGCACAGCGGCGCGATCAAGGCTCGGTCGATCTTGAGCTTGCTCAGGGGCAGCGACTGCAGGTGCGCGAATCCGGCATAGCCGCGACCGAAATCGTCCAGGCTGATGCCGATGCCCGCCGCACGCAGACGATGCAGGTGCGCCATGGCCGTGCCTTCCGGGTCCAGCACGGTGGTCTCGGTGATTTCCAGTTCCAGCTGCTCGGGCGACACCTGCCAGTGCGCCAGGGTCTCGAGCAGGCGATCGCTGAAATCGGGTTGCCACAGCTGCATGGCCGACACGTTCACGGCCAGGCGCGCGGACTGCCCTTCGGCCTGCCAGTCGGCCAGCGCTTCGCAGGCCAGGCGCACGACCTCCCACCCCAGGGCGACGATGAAGCCGCTGCGTTCGGCCACCCCGATGAACCGATCCGGGTAGAGCAGCCCGAAGGTGGGGTGCTGCCAGCGGACCAAGGCTTCGTAGCCAGTCACCTGGAGCGTATCGAGGCGAATCTGCGGCTGATAATGCAGCACGAACTGCCGCTCGGTGACGGCCTGGCCAAGGGCTTGCTCGAGGGTGAAGGCCTGGATGTCCGACAGGTTCAGCGACGGGTCGAAGAACCGGTACTGGGCACGGCCGGCCTGTTTGGCCGAATACATCGCGGCGTCGGCATGGCGGATCAGGCTGTCGATGTCCTGCCCGTCGCGTGGGCAGATAGCGACACCGACACTGGGGCTGGTGTTGACCTCCTGCCCGTCCAGCGCGTAAGTCGTCGACAGCTTGTCGACCAGGGCACGGACCCAGGCCGTGATCTGCGCCTCGCTGCGGTGTCCGGCCAGCAGCACGACGAACTCATCGCCGCCGAACCGTGAGGCTTCGTCGCCGGGTTCGAGCAGTCGGGTGATACGGCCGGCCACCGCCTGCAGCAGCAAGTCGCCGACTTTGTGCCCCAGTGAATCGTTGATCGACTTGAAGCGGTCCATGTCGATGAACAGGATCGCCATCAGGCGCCGTTGTCCACGCTGGCGGACCAGCGCTTGGCGGGCCAGGTCGACGAACTGACGGCGATTGTGCAGGCCGCTGAGGTGGTCGGTGGCGGCCGCATGGCTGCTGCGCCGGTGTTCTTCTTCGAGTCGGCCGATCAGCTGCTGATTGACCTGCTGGGCCTGTTCGAGGGCATGGAAAGCGTCCTGGCGGCGGTGGAGCAGTAGCAGGGTCCACGCCAACCCAGCCAGGATCATCGCGCTGATGCCCAGGTTCGACCAGAACTGGCGCGTGTAGGCCTGGGTCGGCGCGGCCAGGATTTCATCGTGACGCTGGCTGACCGCCACGCTCATGCCACGTCCGGGCATGCGGCGAAACAGGCTCTGGTAGGTACCTTCCTGGGTGTACTGCGTCAACTGCCCGGTCGTCTCCTGGGTGGGGGGAAGATCAGGGAGCAGCCGTTGCCCGGCACTGGCCACACCCTGCGTGTCGATCCGCAAGCGTTCCTGTCCATCCTCCTGCAGCAGCCGTATCAGCCCCGTCCGGCCCAGGTCGACATGGTGAAACAGCCGTGCGACACCCTCGACGTCGAGCTGCACCAGAAGCAATGCATCGACATGGCCTGCTGCATCGATGCGCGGCAGCAGAAAGGGCAGGGTGGAGGGCCGAGACGGCAATGACGTCGTCACCGTGGGCAGAAGGGGTGTCATACCCTGACGCGTCAGCTGGCGGTGTACCTGGTCCAGCCAGGCGGCAGGCAGCTGGTCCGGGGCCTTTGACGTCTGGCCGGGCTGGCGCCGCCCGTCGAGGTCGTACAGCGCCGACAGTTGAAGAAGAGGGTCGTGGCCCAGAGGCTCACCTGTCCGGGCCAGGCTGAGCAGGCGAGCACGCGCCAGGGTCTGATCGAGGTGTTCGGCGGCAATGCTGGCCAGGTTCAGGTACTCGGCGGCCTTGGCTGCCAATGCGTTCTGACGAGACACGGTGCGCTGGCTGGCGTAGGAGCTCCACAGGAACACCAGCATGAGCGTGCACGAGAGCAGGAGAAGAAGCGGCAGAAGACCGTTGTAGAGCAGGCGACGCTGGGCCACGGCTGAAGATCCCGACGAGATGACGTGCCAGGACGATACGGCAAGAACATGACCGCACGATGACGCGCTGCAGTACCGTATTTTATACCACCCCAATCTAAGCGATATCGAATAGCATCCATACGCTTGAACCCCACTAAAGAAATCCCGAGTCAACAAAAAGGAGGCACGTGGTGCCTCCTTCGCCTACTTACCAAAAGGCCCTGCACGACAGTGGCCCCTCAGCCGGTGTGCATCACTCGATCCCGGGCTCTTTCTTCAGACGCTTGATCAGCGCCTCGGCTACCGCGGCGGATGAAGCCGGATTCTGCCCACTGACCAGATGACCATCCTCGACCACGTAACTGGCCCAGTCAGCCCCCTTGGAATAATCACCGCCATTGGCCTTGAGCATGTCTTCCACCAGGAAGGGCACGACGTCCGTCAAGCCGACGCCATCCTCTTCGCTGTTGCTGAAGCCGGTGACGCGTTTGCCCTTGACCACTGGATGGCCATCCGGTGCCTTCACGTGCTTGAGCACACCCGGCGCATGGCACACCGTACCGATGGGCTTGTTGGAGGCGTAGAAGGATTCGAGCAGGGTGATGGAATCCTTGTCCTCGGCCAGGTCCCAGAGCGGTCCGTGGCCGCCGGGGTAGAACACGGCGTCGAAATCGTAGGGGTCGACCTCGCCGAGGGGATAGGTGTTGGCCAACGCCTGTTTGGCCTGCTCGTCACCTTGAAAGCGACGGGTGTCGTCCGTCTGCGCATCGGGCTCGTCGCTCTTCGGATCGAGCGGAGGTTGACCACCCTTGGGGGAGGCCAGGGTGATCTCGGCACCGGCATCGGCGAACGTGTAGTAGGGTGCTGCGAATTCCTCGAGCCAGAAGCCGGTCTTCTTGCCGCTATCGCCCAGTTGATCGTGAGACGTGAGCACCATCAGGATCTTCATGTGAGCCTATCCTCCAAACATTCATGAGGCAGCGCGTCGCTCGCCCTGCATGAATGTCAGAGGTCGGCTCACTGCAGACGTTCAGTGGCGTCGCTCCCCCGAAGACGAATCAGGGCACGCTCAACCACCCAGGTGCGTGCTGAACCGCCCGACCGCATCGACCACCCGACGTGCCGCCTCGCGGATGTCCACGATGACCTTGCCCGCCTGGCCCGCCAGCTCCAACCCTTGTTCAGCTTCGCGCTGGCTGTTGGACATGTCCTGTATGGTCTTTTCCACCAGCTTGCCGTTCTGCAGCACGACGGCGGCGATTTCCTCGGTAGCCGTGCTGGTGCGCCCGGCCAATTGGCGGACCTCATCAGCCACCACGGCGAACCCCCGGCCTTGCTCGCCGGCGCGGGCGGCCTCGATGGCGGCGTTGAGCGCGAGCAGGTTGGTTTGCTGCGCGATGCTGCCGATGGTCTGGATGATCGAGTTGATCAGCAGGGACTGGCGCCCCAGGGCCTCGACCCCCGTGGAGGCCAGCTGCATGTCATCGGCGATCTTCTGCATGGTCTGGACCGTGTCATTGACCACCACGGCGCCGTGCTGCGCGGCGACGTCGGTGTCGCGCGAGATGCCGAAGGCCGTGTTCGCCGCTTCGCTGATCTCCAGTTCGCGGGCCACCTGTTCGGTCACCACCGTGGCGAACTTGACGATCTTGCACAGGTTGCCTTCGGTGTCATAGACCGGGTTGTAGGTGGCCTCGAGCCAGACCACCTGGCCATGGCTGTCGATGCGCTTGAAGCGCCCGGCGACGAACTCACCGCGCTTGAGCGTCTCCCAAAACGCTTGGTAGGCGGGCGCGCCGGACTCCTCGGGCGTGCAGAAGAGGCGGTGATGCTGGCCTTTTACCTGGGCCAGCGTGTAGCCCATGGCCCGGAGAAACTGCTCGTTGGCATTGACCACCTTGCCGTCGAGATCGAACTCGATGACCGCCGTGGAGCGCAGCAAGGCATCGATGAACGAGGTGTTTTCCGACGCCTTTTCCAAGCGTTTGGTGATGTTGGTGGCGTGACAGATCATCTGCTTGATCGCGCCGTCTTCGGCCAAGATCGGCTGCCAGTGCGCATGCAGCCACACCAGCGAGCCATCGGCGTGCAGGTAACGGTATTCGTCGGTGATCGATTGCCGCGCGCCGATCGCCGCGCGGAACTTGTGGTAGCAAGGCAACTTGGCGACATAGCTCGGCACGATGGTGTCCATCGACCGGCCGATCAACTCGTCCTGCCGATAACCCAGAGCCTGGGCGAAATGCCCGTTGCACGCCAGGATGACGAACGCCGGGTCGATACTGAGCGTCAGCATCTCACGCTGCAGGCCCTCACGCAGCTGTCGCAATTCCGCCAGTTCGGCGGCCTGGGCTGCGATCGTATCCTTGAGTCGGGTGTTGAACATGATGAGCTACCTGCTATGACATGCAGGGCTTATCGGCACTGCATCGTCGATCCTTGAGGGGTGACACCGACAATTGGATCCGCTCAGCACAAGACAGCGCCGAACGGTACGGCGCAGCCTCGGTTTCACCGGCTCATGCTACGCCGTTCGGGCCATCCAGCACCTGCCTGACCTTGCGCGCCAGATCATGGGGCATGCAGGGCTTGGAGATCACTTCGAACTCCGAGCCCCCCATGTCCGTGCGCTCCAGCGAATTTTCCGCATAGCCGGTCGTGAGCAGGATCTTCATTTTCGGGTAGCGGCGACGCACTTCCCGAGCCAGCATCACGCCGTTCATGCCCCCCGGCATGATCAGGTCGGTGAACAGCAGATCGTAATCGTGCCCGGCGTCGAAGCGCTTGAGCGCCTCGCGCGCGTTGAGCACCATGTCGGCACTGTAACCGTAGTCCTCGAGCACCATCTTCGCCAGCTCGGCCACGTCCGGCCGGTCCTCGACGATGAGGATCTTCTCGTTGCCCGACTTGCGGTCGACGGCGCGCACCGGGTCCTGGTGGGTCACCCCGGCATCGTCCACGGGGAAGTACAGTCGCAGGGTGGTGCCGATGTCCTCTTCGGTGTAGATGCGCGCCGCGCCGCCGGACTGCTTGGCGAACCCGTACACCATCGACAGGCCGAGGCCGGAACCCTTGCCTTCTTCCTTGGTGGTGAAGAAGGGGTCCATGACCCGGTCACGGATGTCGGCCGACATGCCGATGCCGTTGTCAGTCAGCGAGATGCTCACGTAGTTGCCCGGCAGCAGGCCATCATAGGACACACTGGCCAAGTCCTTGACCGCGATGTTGCGGGTTTCGATGAGAATCCGCGGCGCCTCGCGGCCGATCAGTGCATCGCGCGCATTGATCATCAGGTTCAACAAGGCCACCTCGGCCTGGGTCGGGTCGATCCGGCAGTTGCGCAGGTTGGGCTCCAGGTCATAGCTCACGGCCACTTCGGCGCCGAAGGTCCGCTCGATCAAGGGCTCGATGGTGGTGACCAGGTTGTTGAGGTTCAGCACCCGGCCCTGCAGGCTCTGCTTGCGGGCGAAGGCCAGCAGCTGCTTGGTCAGCGTGCTGGCGCGATCGACGGCCGAACGGGCATGGTCGACGCTGCGCTTGACCCGCGGCACGTCGATGGTGCTTTTTTCGACCGCCGAACCGATCAGGCCCAGGTACCCCCCCATGACCTGCAGCAGGTTGTTGAAGTCGTGGGCGATGCCCCCGGTCAGCTGACCGAGCGCTTCCATTTTCTGCGCCTGGCGCAGGGCGTCTTCGGCATCGCGACGACGACTCACGTCGAGCTGGGAGGCAAAGAAGTAGATCAGGTCGCCGTTGTCGTTGTGGATCGGCGAGATGAACAGGGCGTTCCAGAAGCTCGAGCCATCCTTCTTGTAGTTGAGGATCTCGGTGGCGATGTCCACCTTGTTGTCCACGGCCTCGCGCACGGCGTCGACCACTTTGCGGTCGGTATCCGGGCCCTGCAGGAAACGGCAGTTCTCCCCAATGATCTCGTCCAGGCCATACCCGGTCATTTCGAGAAACGCGTTGTTGGCGAAGATGATCGGGTTGTCCGGACGATTCGGATCGGTCACGATCATCGGCATGCGCGTTGTTTCTACTGCGGCGAAGAACACATCCTTGTGCGGTTGTGTGATGTTGGCGCTGGCAGCGTTGTCGACACGGACTTTATCGCTCACGTGAGCAGACTCCAGAAAAAGGTAGGACGCATGGCGCTTTGAACATGCGGCGCAACAAACGTTTAGCGTCCTGTACGAAAATCCTTTCCCTGTGCCTCGAGCCGGCCCGGACCAGTGACATCGGGCCGGTCGGGTGGGCTCGTCTGCGCCCGGCCTGGCCCTTCAGTAACGCACCTCCATCCCGACATAGGCGCCGATACCGTCGCCTGGCCACAGTGACGCCGTATCCGTACCGGCGGCATTGTACTGCGGCGTGACGGCCGTGACGTAGGCCTTGTTCGCCAGGTTTTTCACGTCCAGCGAGACCTTCCAGTCGCCCTTGGGCGCTTCGAATCCCAGGTTCGTCCCCCACACCGTGTAGGACGGCGCATAGAACGTGTTGGCATAGTCCACCGCGGTGCGCGCCGCCGATTGCACGTTCACGCCCGCGTACCAGCCATTGTGGTGCTGGTACTGCAACTCACCCTGGTAGACGTGCTTGGGCAGGCCGGGCAGGTCGTTGTCACCGAAACGCTCGTCGTCGCGGTAATGGAAGTCGTTGTAGGTGTAGACCTGGCGCCAGCGCACCTGGTCGCCCTGGGTGTTTTCCCACAACCGCGTGTTCAGGCCAGCCTCGACGCCCTGATGAATCGTCGGCGAGGCGTTGAAGGCCCCGGTCACCGCCGCGCGGTCCGCCGTGGCAGCGATCAGTTGCACGTTGAGCAGTTCGTCGCGCACCCAGGAGCGGTAGAGGGACAGGCTGCCATCGAAGATGCCCTGCGATCCCTTGATGCCGACCTCCACGGTATTGGCCTTCTGTTCGACCAACGGGCGCACATAGGGCAGCGTCGGCCCCGAGCCGGAGTACTGCCACGACACCGGTGGGTCGATCGAACGGCTGACGTTGGCGAATGCCTGCACGTGTGGCGTGAACTCATAGCGCAATCCAATGCGCGGCGCGGCGCTCCAGTTCGAATAGTCCACGCGCGAGGGGAATGCCGTGGTGTTGGCCGCCAGTGCCTGCTCGATGTCGACGTTGCGCCGAACGTTGATGAACGACACCCCGGTGGTCAGCCACAGCCCATCGACCAGGTTCAAATCGTTGCCCAAGGCCAGGGTCCGGTCGAACGAGCCCTGGTAGTCCACCTGCTTGAGCGTGGCCTTGTCGCGATTGGTCGAGTCGACGCCGCCCCGCAGGTGCTGGGTGGACGTCAGCGCGACGGTGCTCCGACTCTCGTGCCCGAACCACTGATCGATGCGGTCGTAGGCCAGCCGCAGGTTGAGGTCGTGCCAGTCCCAGTAGCTGGGGTTGCTCGGGCTGTTGGGGCTGTTGTTGTGGGCATAGTCGTGGTACGCCACGCCGAAGGTCAGACGAGCGTCATCGTCGAAGGTGTAGGTGGTCTTGCTGCCCAGCCACAGGCTGCCCGGACGCCGGCTGCCGGCGCCGCTGGATGCGGCCGTGGCACTGGCGCGTCGGGGATGGTGCTTGATCTGGTCGAGCGTGGTGGCGCTCGGGTCGTTGTGGAACTCGTCGCGGTAACGCAGCAGCCATCGGGTTTCGAGCTTCGGGCTGAAGGCATACCCCAGGTTCGCCACCACCCCCTGACTCTTGGACAGGCTGTAGTCGCGGTAGCCCTGGTTGCGGTAGTTATCGAAGTTGACGTAGTAGTCCAGGTCGCCTTCGACACCGCCGACGCTCACCGACTGCTTCTGATAGCCATAGCTGCCGGCTTCCGCGCGCAGGCGCAGGCCTGGTGCGGTGTAGCCGGAATGGTTGACGAAGTTGATGGCGCCGCCGAGGGTCGGCGCCCCGTACTGGAAGGCGTTGGCGCCCCGCAGGATCTCGGTGTAGTTGACGCCCGAGGCGTTCAGGAACTCATAGGGCGTGCCGCCCGGGCCGGTGATCGGCAGGCCATCGAAGAGAAACGCGATGCCCTCGCGAAAGTAGCCGGGCGAGGTGTTTGCCCCCGAGCCTCGAATCGAGATCTTCGCCGCGTCATTGCCGCCGGTGGACTGCACGAATACCCCGGGTTGATAGCCCAGCGTGTCCTGCAAGGTCGCGGTACGACCCTTGGCCACCTCTTCGCCGTCGACCACGCTGGTGCCGCCGGGTATCTCGGCCAGCTGGCTGCTGGCCTTCTGCGCTTCGCTCTGCCGGGCGGCTTGGACGGTGACGGTGCCCAGTGCCTGTTCAGCGGCGGCACAGCCCGGGCCAGTGCCCATGGCGGCAGCGCCCAGCCCGGTGGCCAAGGTGGCCTGGCGGATCGCCAGGCGCAAAGTGTGGCGTCGTGTCACGTGCATCGATGATTCCCCTAAACGGTCGCATGGCAAATGGTCCTCGGCGTTCTATGGGCATAGTCAGGCCAACGAAGGGAGTGGAGCAGGTTCCATGCCAGGGCGGGGATGGGGCCGTGCAGGCCAGCGCACACGGAAGAGGAAGGAAGATCGGGCATGCACGGACACGCGAAAGCGGCACGTCGAGTGACCCAGCTGCCGCACACACTGTCGTTCGGCTGTCGTACACGGGACAGCCGAGGTTATAAGTCCATGCCTGAAGGCGAGGCGCGGGTGGGTTCGCCAGCCACTGTTGCTGCCCCAACAGTCGTCGGACAGTTTGTCCGGCGGCGTCACTCGAGAAAGGGCGCCAGGCCCCGTGAATACGGGGTTTTGCTGCTGGCACGAGTACTGCAATCAGCCTTGGGCCTCATACCCTTGGAGTCCGTGCCGTGCGTGCAGTCGTTCACCCTTTCAACCGTCTACCGTTCGCCTGGCGAGGCGTGCCGATCCTGATGGCCGTGCTGTCGCCCTTGGCCGAGGCGGCGGATGTCATGCCCACGGCGCTAGGTACGGTCACCGTCACAGGCCAGACCGCCAGTGGCGCGCAGCAGGATCGCCGACGCCTGGACAAGGTCGCGGGCAACACCGCCGTGGTCGACAACCGTCAGGTGGAGCAGGGCCGGGCTGCCAATGCCGAGGACGTGCTGGCCTTGCAGCCAGGAGTTTTCGCCCAGGCTACCAGCGGCAACGGCGCCAACAAGATTTCCATTCGGGGATCAGGCTTGAACACCTTCTACCAAGGCTACGTGCTGGGTACCAAGTTCCTGTTCGACGGCTTGCCGATCACCGGGCCGGGCGGCACCCAGGAAGACTTTCTGGACATGCACGCGGTGGACCATACCGAGGTGCTGTACGGGGCCAATGCGGCCCAGTACGCCGCCTTGACGTTGGGCGGGGCGATCAATTTCGTCAGCAAGACCGGGCGCACCGACCCTGGCAACTATGCCCGCTTCGAACTGGGCAGTTACGGCTTTCACAAGCAGCAGCTGAGCACCGGCGGCGTGGTGGGCGACAGCGACTACTACGTGAACGTCCAGCACAGCGAACGCGACGGCTATCAGGACCACGCGCGCAACGAGGCGCAAGGGGTGGCGGCCAACGTCGGCCATGTGTTCAGCCCGAAGCTGGAGACGCGCGTCTTCGTGCGTTATCGCGAAGAGGACCTGATCAATGGCAATACCCTGACGCGCCAGCAGCTCAAGCACGACCCGCGCAGCAACCAGGTCCCGACCGGGCGGCGCAAGGACGGCACCACCTTCCTCGGCAACACCACCACCTATACCTTCGACGACGGTGCGCGCCTCGAGATCGGCACGGCCTACAACGACTACCCCTTGCTTAATGGCTGGCGCTATGCGGCCGCCCCGCAGGACTGGCGATCCAAGGACCTCAACCTGACCCTGCGCTACCAGCGCACCGGCGACCGCTTCTTCGGCCTGCCAAGCGACAGCAGCGTGGTGTTCAGCAACACCCGGGCCTACCTGGCCGACGTCAAATCCCACAGCGCCGCCACCGGGGCCAGCATTCAGAAAACCGATTACACCGGCTCGCGCGATACCGTGATGGCCTTGGGCAACGAACTGCAGCTGAACGATCGGCTATGGCTGTCCACCGGGCTGTCGTTCATCAACATCAAGCGCAGGGCCGAGATCGAGTCGACCACCTTGAGCAATACCACCGGTTTGCCTGACAGCGTCGGGTTCACCGAGAGCGATCTCGCGCCGCGCGTGGGCGTACGCTACGCCCTCAGCCCCGAAGTGACGCTATTCGGCAACGTCAGCCGCAGCATCGACCCACCGGTGACCTGGCAATTGGGCAGCACCGGCACGGCCTACCTCTACGACAATGACCCGCAAAAGGCGACCACGGTCGAGGTCGGGGTGCGCGGCAGCCACGGCATCTTCGACGGTAGCCTGACCCTGTATCGCGCCTGGGTGCAGGACGAGCTGCTGACCGTGGTCCTGCGCCAGGCCACCGCGACGCAGGACCAGCTCACCGCCACCTCCAACGCCAGCCCCACGGTCCACCAGGGTGTCGAGGCCGCCCTGGGCGCCTTGCTCTGGGCCGGGGACAACGGCGACACCTTGGACCTGCGCCAGGCCTACACCTTCAACGATTTCCATTACCGGCACGACGACACTTTCGGCGACAACGAACTGCCCAGCCTGCCGCGTCACGTCTACCAGGCCGAACTGGCCTATCGCCAAGCCAGCGGGTTCTATGCCTCGCTCAACCTGCGCGCAGCGTCGAGCTACTACATCGACTACGCCAACACCTGGCAGGCGCCGTCCTACCTGGTGTGGGGAGCCAAGGTCGGTTACCAGGCGCCGAGCAAACGCTGGGAGGTGTTCGCCGATGCGCGCAACCTCACCGACGAACGCTATGCCACGGCAGCCAACACCGCCTACGACGCCAAGGGGCGGGACTCGGCGAATTTCTATCCAGGTGACGCGCTGTCGGTCACCACGGGCGTGGCTTTGCGGTTCTGAAGCCTCGGCCGCCTCTTTTTCCATCATCTTTTCGCAAGGAGCCCCTATGACCTCAGCCCTTGAACACCTCTGGACCGACGAGGCCCTCGACGATCGTTTCGCCCCGGTGTACGCCCGCATCCGCGCCGGTGCCGTCGACCGCGAACAGCAGCGCGAACTGGCCTTCGAACCGGTGGCCTGGCTGCGCGACGCCGGCTTCGGCGCGCTGCGGGTGCCACGCGAACAAGGCGGTCTGGGGGTGAGCCTGCCTCAGCTGTTGCGGCAATTGGTGCGCCTGGGCGAGGCGGATTCGAACTTGCCGCAGATCGTGCGGGCACACCTGGGCTTCGTCGAAGGACGCCTGTCCTCGCGTGACCCGGCCTCCCAGGCGTTGTGGTTGCCCAAGGTCGCTGCGGGCGCGCTGTGGGGCGCGGCCATGGCCGAGCGCACCGACAGCACCGGTAACAGTGTGACGCTCACGCGCGTCTCACCGGCGCAGGGGACGGCGACCTACCGGCTCGATGGCGAGAAGTTCTATTGCACCGGCACGCTCTACGCGGACTGGATCGCCGCGATCGCCAGCGAAGGCGAGGACTTCGTCAGCGTGGTGGTGCCGACCTCGGCGCCCGGCGTGCAGGTGCTCGACGACTGGGACGGCTTCGGCCAACGCCTGACCGGCAGCGGCACCACCCGTTTCGCGGCGGTGGAGGTGCCGGCCGACCAGGTGCTGCGGCGCTTTGCCAAGGGCGAGCTGCGCGCCGAGTCCTACCTCAGCGCCTTCTACCAGGCGGTCCACCTGGCCACGCTGGCCGGCATCGCCCGGGCCGTCCTGGCCGATGCGGTCGCCTTCGTCCAAGGGCGTACCCGCGCCTTCGGCGTGCCAGGCCACTCACGTCCGGCCGACGACCCGCTGGTGCAGCGGGTGATCGGTCGCCTGTCGAGCCTGGCCTTCGCCGCCGAAGCGCAGGTCAGCGCAATCGGCGTAGCCCTGCAGACGGTGGCCGAGGCTGTGCAGGCGGGCAGCGTCACCGAGCAGCAGTACACCGAAGCCGAGGTGCAGGTCTATCAAGCCCAGCAGATCGTCCTGGCCCAAGTGCTGGAAGCCACCACGCTGCTGTTCGAGGTGGGCGGCGCCTCGGCCACCAGCAACCAGCGGCGCTTCGACCGTCACTGGCGCAACGCCCGCACCCTGGCCTCGCACAACCCGGCGATCTACCGCGAACAGGCGCTGGGCAACTATCACCTCAATGGCATCAGCCCGGCCGCTGCCTGGCGCGCCCGTCAACTCGACGCGGCACCTGGGCAGCAGACGCACGATGAAGCCAGCGCAGTCTGAACGGAGAGCACGCACATGAGCACCACACCTCAACAGATGAGCCTGGGCATGAACATCCTCGGCTTCGGCGCCCACGCCGCCGCCTGGCGTCAGGGTGAAGCCCCGGTCGACGCCTGCGTCGACATCGACTACTACCAGGGCATCGCGCGCACCTCGGAGCGCGGCTGTCTGGACGCGATCTTCCTGGCCGACACCCCGGCGCTCGCCGGTGATGTGGCCCAGCACCCGAGCGCCCGCCTGGAACCGACCGTGCTACTCACCGCCATCGCCGCGGCCACCTCGCGCATCGGCGTGATCGCCACCGCCTCGACCACCTACAACGAGCCCTTCAACCTGGCCCGCCGCATCGCCTCGCTGGACCACGTCAGCCGTGGCCGCGCCGCCTGGAACGCGGTCACCAACGCCGCCGACGCGGCGGCACAGAACTTCGGCCTGGCCGGTGCGCCGCTGCACGTCGACCGCTACGCACGCGCCGACGAGTTCATCGACGTCACCTTCAAACTGTGGGACAGCTGGGAGGACGATGCCCTCGTCGGGGACCGCGTCGGCGGGCGTCACGCCGACCCGGCCAAGGTCCACACCCTGGATTTTCACGGCCAGCACTTCACGGTCAAAGGCCCGCTGAACCTGCCCCGTTCGCCCCAGGGCCGGCCGGTGCTGGTCCAGGCCGGTTCCTCCGAAGGCGGCAAGGCACTCGGTTCGCGCTACGCCGATGCGATCTTCACCACCCAGACCACCCTGGCCGACGGCCAGGCCTTCTACCGTGAGATGAAAGCCCGCGCACGGGCCTGGGGACGCAACCCGGCGCACCTGAAGGTCATGCCGGGGCTGTCCACCGTGATCGGCAGCACCGAGGCCGAGGCCCACGCGCGCTTCGATCAGCTCAATGCCTGGCATGGCGAGCATGGGTTGCTGCAGCAGGTGGCCGGGCGCATCGGCATCGATGCCAGCGAGCTGGACCCGGACGCGCCACTGCCCTGGGCGCGGATCGGCGAGGTGGCGGCGTTCGAGCGCGGGTCGCAGGGCTTTCTCGAAGCCCAGCTGAACCTGGCCCGGCGGGAAAACCTGAGCATCCGCCAACTGTCGCGACGCATTCTGGTCGGCCACCGCCTGATGGTCGGCACCCCCGAGCAGGTCGCCGACACCCTGGCCGACTGGTTCCTCGCGGGGGCGGGCGATGGCTTCAACATCATGCCCGACCTGTTCCCGTCCGGGGTCGAGGTGTTCGTCGACCATGTCGTGCCGATCCTGCAACGCCGTGGGCTGTTCCGGCGCGAGTACCAGGGCAGCACCTTGCGCGAGCACCTGGGCCTGCCCAAGGCCGTCAACCAGTACAGCCTGCCGACCACACCCACGGCCGCCCAGGCGGCGCGCTGATCCCTGTCCATCCGACCCAAGGAACCGCCCACCATGCATTACCGCCGACTCGGCCACACCGACCTGCACGTCAGCGTACTCGGCCTTGGCACCATGACCTGGGGCCACCAGAACACCGAGCAGGATGCCCACCAACAGCTCGATGCGGCGGTGGCCGCCGGGGTCAATTTCATCGACACCGCCGAGATGTACCCGACCCCCACCCGCGCCGAGACCTGGACCACCACCGAGCGTTACCTCGGCCAGTGGCTGGCCAACCGTGGGCGCCGGGACCAGGTGGTCCTGGCCAGCAAGATCGCCGGGCCTGCGCGTGACCCCGGCGGGCAGGCGCACATTCGCGATGGGCTGTCGCACCACGACCGGCGCAACATCGTCGCCGCGCTCGAGGGCAGCCTGCGGCGCCTGCGCACCGACTACCTCGACCTCTACCAGCTGCACTGGCCCGACCGCACGACCAATTTCTTCGGGGCCCGCGAGTATCCGTACGTGGACGACCATCCCGACAGCGTGGCGCTGGAGGAGACGCTGGCCGTGCTGGACGAGCAGGTCAAGGCCGGCAAGGTCCGGCACATCGGCGTGTCCAACGAGACGCCCTGGGGCGTCGGGCGCCTGCTGCGTCACAGCGAAACCCACGGATTGCCACGCATCGCCAGCATCCAGAACCCCTACAGCCTGCTCAACCGGTCGTACGAGAACGGTCTGTCGGAATTCAGCCACCGCGATGGCGTCAGCCTGCTGGCCTATTCGCCCCTGGCCTTCGGCACCTTGACCGGCAAGTACCTGGGCGGTGCGCGGCCCGAAGGCGCACGGTTGACGGCGGTCTACCGCACCTTCAATCGTTATGACAGCCCGGCGGCGAGCGAGGCCATCGCCGCCTACGTCGAGATCGCCCAGCGTCATGGCCTGTCGCCTGCGCAACTGGCTTTGGCGTTCGTCTTGCGCCAGCCTTTCGTCGCCAGCGCCATCACTGGCCAGACGTCCCTGGCGCAATTGCACGAGAACCTCGGTGCCCTGGACGTGCACCTCGACGCGCCGGTGCTGGAAGCGGTTCAGGCCGTGCACCGGCGCCTGCCCAATCCCGCGCCGTGAAGCCGGGTGTTCAGGCCTCGCCAGCGAGGCCGCTGCTCCAGGTGCAGGCGCTGGCCAAGGCGCTGCCCGGGCCACAGGGTCGTCGGCGCATCGTGCTCGAGGACGTCTCGTTCCAGCTCGATGCCCGGCAGACACTGGGCGTGGTCGGCGAGACGGGTGTGGGTGTCCTGGGTCACATTCTGATCGGGCTGGCATCCGCCGATCACGGCCAGGTGTGGCTGGAGGGTCGCGACTGGCTGGCCGCATCGGTCGAGCCAGGCAGCCAGCGCCAGCAGGGCATTCAAGCCGTCCTGCACGCGCCATCGGCCTGCTTCGACCTGCGTCACAGCGTCTGGCGGGTGCTCGGCCAGGCCTTGGCCCAGGCGGGAGTACCGCGTCAGCTGCGGCGCCCTGAAGGCATTGCCTTGCTCGAGCAGGTGCAGTTGCCCGCGGCTGTGCTCGATCGCCGCCCGTTGGAGCTGCCCGGCGAGCAGCGTCAGCGTCTGGTCATCGCCCGCGCACTGGCGCTCAGGCCGCGCGTGCTGGTGGCGGACACCACCAGCTCGAACCTCGAGCGCACGGCCCAGGCACGTCTGCTGGCGCTGCTCGCCCAGCTCACGCGCGACCATGCACTGGCCTGCGTGTTCATCGCCCACGAGCCGGGCGCGCTGGAACCGGTGAGCGACCGCATCGTGACCCTGAAGGGCGGTAGGGTCTTGGCGGCTTGCACAGGCCCAGTCGCGGCTGGTCCGGCACCCTGGCAGGGGCTGCTCCACCCCTAGTCATGCCCCTGGGGTACGGACGATGGCGGGCCCGCTCTGGAAGTTTCAGGATGTCTGCCAAATGAGGTGGGCCTGAAAGGCCCATAAAACAGCCAATGCGTTGTAATAGAAAAAGACAGTTGCTACCACAGAGTCGCAGCCGGTCTCACTGCGGCGTGGTGATAACGCACGCCGGTTTGTACTGTCCGCCCAGCAACAGCCTCCAGACACTTTGCCCGACTGCTCAACCCCACGCCGCCTGCATACTCCCGCCAACCCCCGCAAACACGGGCGATTCGAACCCGGCACAACTCCTGCAATCACCCTGTCAACGCCATCGCGCATCGACACCTGCAGGAGCGACCTTGAACGCCACCCTCCATCTTTTCATTCCCTGGCTCGCCATCGTCGCCCTGGCCACGGGCGGTTGCGACCGCGCCGAACCGACCCGGGTCCAGAGCGACCGTCCCGTCCACGGCGGCACGCTGGTCTACGCCACCGACCGCGAGCCCACCTGCCTCGATCCCCACGTGGCCGGCGACATGCCTCAGGTCTTCCTCGCGCAGCAGTACCTCGATTCGCTGGTGTCGATGGACGCTGAGGGTCACATCCGTCCCTGGCTGGCCACAGGCTGGGAGGTGTCGAGCGATGGCCTGCGCTACACCTTCCACCTGCGCCGCGACGTGCGCTTCACCGACGGCACACCTTTCAACGCGGCAGCGCTCAAGGCCAACCTGGACCACATCACGAACCCCAAGACCCAGTCCAGCACCGCCGGGGGCTACATCCGCCAGTACCGCGCGACCCAGGTACTCGACGAGTACACCGCCGTGGTCGAACTGGCAACGCCCTATGCCGCGTTCCTGGAAGTGCTGGCGCAGGGGTTTCTGGGCATGCAGTCGCCCACCGCGCTGGCCCGCAGCCGTGAGGCGAACTGCGAGTCGCCAGTCGGCAGCGGCCCGTTCAAGGTGGTGCGCTGGGAGCGCCAGAGCCGGGTGCTGCTGGCCCGCAATCCCGACTACAACTGGGCACCGCCCACCGCCCGGCATCAAGGCCCGGCCTACCTCGACGGCATCACCTGGACCTTCATTCAAGAACCCTCGGTGCGTTTCGCCTCGCTGCAGGCCGGCGAGGTCGACGTGATCGACGCGCTGCCGCCCGAATCCCACGAAGCGGCGCGGCGCAACCCGGACGTCGAGCTGATCATCGCCCAACGCCCCGGCAACCCCACCAACGGCACGTTCAACATCCGCCGCGCGCCGTTCGACGATGTGCGGGTGCGTGAAGCCTTCGTGCGCAGCGCGGATGTCGAAGGCGCCCTCAGGAGCGTGTACTTCGGCGAGTTTCCGCGGGCTGGCGGGCCGCTGAGCGCGGCCACGCCGTTCTACAGCCCGGACTTCGAGCACGTCCAGGACTACGACCCGATCCGCGCCGCCCAGCTGCTCGATCAAGCCGGCTGGACCGAGCGCGACGCTGAAGGCTTTCGGACCCGGCACGGCAAGCGCCTCCAGGTCACGGTGCTGATCGGTACTCGCACGCCACCGTCCGAGCAGACCCTCTGGGAGCAGGTGCAGGCGACCACGCGCCAGGTCGGGTTCGACCTGGTCCTGGAGCAGATGAGCGACACCCAGACCACCGCGCGCCAGGCCGCCTGGGACTATGACATCCGCCTCGGCTACTGGAACACCAACACCCCGGACGTGCTGCGCATCATCTTCGGCTCGGCGTTCATCCAGCCTGCCGGTGTAGGCGGGTATCACCAGAACACCGCCGGCTATTCCGACGCCGGGTTCGACGCCCTGATGGACAGCGCCCTGGCCACCCAGGACCCGCAGCAACGCCGCGCGCTCTACCTGCGTGCCCAGCAGCAGGCTGCCGCGCAGTACCTGCAACTGGTGACCTATCCGCAAAGCACGCGCCTGGGCGTGTACAGGACCGCCCATGGCGTGCGCCTGGAATCGTCGCTGGCGGTGACCTCCCTCTATGACGCCTGGGTGACCCCATGACTGCCTCGATCACGACCCCGGACACGCGCGCGCTGCGCCGTGAACGCCTCACCGCGCTTGGCCACCGTGCCGGCCTCCGCTTGCTGGGAGGGCTGCTGGTGCTGTGGGCGGTCGCCACGTTGACCTTCTTCGCCCTGCGACTGATGCCGGGGGACCCGGTGCTGGCGATCCTGGGCGGTGCCAGCGGCAACCCGACCCCGGAAACCCTCGAGGCCACGCGTCAGGAATACGGCCTGGACAAGCCCTTGGCGGTGCAGTACCTGGTGTACCTGGGCCGCCTGCTGCAGGGCGACCTGGGCACCTCGTACACCCAGCACATGCCCGTGACTCGGGTGCTTGCCGAACAGGGCGGGGCCACCGTCGAGCTGACCATCGCTTCGCTGCTGCTGGCCTGGGGGCTGGTATTGCTGCTCACCGTGCTCACCGCCGGGCGCGGTCGTCTGGTGGGGGGGCTGGCGTCGCTGGTCGAGACCGTGAGCGCCGCGCTGCCACACTTCTGGCTGGGCATCGTGCTGTTGGCGGTGTTCGCCTTCGGCCTGCGCTGGTTCCCGCCAGCCGGCAGCGACAGCCTGGCGGCGCTGGTGCTGCCGGCGTTCTCCCTGGCCATACCGCTGGCCGGCTTCATCGCCCAGGTCACCCGTGCATCGCTCGAGCTGACCCTTGAACAACCCTTCGTGCTGACGGCGCGTACCCGCGGCCTCAGCGACCTGGCCGTGCGCTTTCGCCATGCGCTGCGACATGCCGTGCTTCCTGGGGTCTCGCTGTCGGGCTGGGCGATCGGCGCATTGATGAGCGGCGCGGTGGTCTGCGAGGTGATCTTCTCGCGACGAGGCATCGGGCGGCAGCTGTACCAGGCGGTGATCGCCCAGGACATGCCACTGGTGATCGGCATCAGCCTGGTGGTCGCCGCCGTCTATGTGCTGGCCAACATTGGGGTGGACCTGCTCTACCTCTGGATCGATCCGCGTCAACAGGAGCAGTCACGATGAACGACCTGACCCTCGATCCGCCTCGGCTGGCGCTGCGTCGCCAGCGCACCTGGCGCCTGCCGCCCTGGGGCGCCAGCCTGGCCCTGGCGTTTCTCGCCGCGCTGCTGCTGGCGGCCCTGGTGCCACAGGCCTTCACGGCACTCGACCCACTGGCGATCGTGCCACGCGATGCCTTTGAGCCGCCCAGCGCGGCGCATTGGCTGGGCACCGACCAGTCTGGCCGCGACATCTTCGCGCGCATCGTCCACGGCACGCGCCAGAGCCTGTTCATCGGTGTGGCGGCCACGGCCTTGGCGATGGGCCTGGCCATCGTCCTGGGGCTGCTGGGCGGCCTGGGCGGCGCGCGGCTGGACCGTAGCGTGGGTTGGCTGCTGGAAGTGCTGTTCGCCTTTCCCAGCCTGATCCTGGCGCTGCTGTTCGTGGCGATCTTCGGCAGCGGCCTCGGCCCGCTGATCGTCGCCACCGGGCTGGGCGGCGCACCGGGTTATGCGCGCCTGGTCCGCGGGCAGGTCCGTGCGGTGCGTAACGCCGGCTACATCGAAGCGGCGCAGGCGCTGGGCCATTCCCGTCGACGCATCATTCTGCGCCAGCTGCTGCCCAACGCCATGCGCCCGTTGGTGGTGACCCTGACCATGGGCGTCGGCCAGGCCATCGTCTGGGCCTCGGCCTTGAGTTTCCTCGGCCTGGGTGCCCGACCACCGGCGCCAGAGTGGGGCACCATGCTGTCGATGGGCCGCGACTTCATCGCCAATGCCTGGTGGCTGACCTTCTTTCCTGGCCTGTTCATCGTGCTGACGACCCTGTCGACCACGGTGGCCGGCCGTTACCTGCAACAACGCCTGGAGGGCCGTCATCCATGAGCGACAAGACCTTGATCGTCGAGGGCCTGAGCGTGGCTTTCGCCGGCCAGCCCGTGGTGCGCGAGCTGTCCTTGCGCCTGGCACCGGGGCGCTGCGTCGCCCTGGTGGGCGAGTCCGGCTCGGGCAAGAGCGTCAGTGCCCGCAGCCTGGTCGGCCTGGCCGGCCCTCAGGCGCAGGTGCAGGCCCGGCAGTTGCGCTTCGGCGGGCATGACCTGCTGGCGCTGAGCGAACGGCAGTGGCGCCGCGTGCGCGGCCGGGACATCGGCTTCGTGCTGCAGGATGCGCTGGTGTCGCTCGACCCGCTGCGGCCGGTGGGCAAGGAAATCCTCGAGGTGCTCGACACCCATGATCATGGCCACCGCCGCGACCGGCCGGCGCAGGTGCTGAGGCTGCTGGAGCAGGTCGGCGTGCCGGAGCCGGCGCTGCGCGCACGGCAACGCCCGGGGCAGCTGTCCGGTGGGCTGCGCCAGCGCGCGCTGATCGCCAGCGCGCTGGCCATGGCGCCGGCCTTGGTGATCGCCGACGAGCCGACCACGGCGCTGGACGCCACGGTACAGGCGCAGATCCTCGACGTGTTTCAGCAGATCAAGGCACGCGGCGCTTCGCTGCTGATCATCAGCCATGACCTGGCAGTGGTCGCGCAACTGGCCGACGAGGTGATCGTGCTACGCCATGGCGAGGTGGTCGAGCAAGGCCCGATGCAGGACGTGCTGCATGCACCCCGTCATCCGTATACCCAGGCGCTGCTGGCCGCCGTGCCGGCCGAACATCCGCGTGGCAGTCGTCTGTCGGGGTCGGCGCCCCCATGGTCCGTCGCACCATTGCCTCGACAGGGCATCCGGCGCGACGAACCGTTGCTCGAGGCGCGCCACCTGGGCAAGCGCTACCGAGGCCCGGACGGGGTGGAGCGCCAAGTGGTCAGCGGCGTCGGCTTCACGCTGCGGGCCGGCCGCACGCTGGGCATCGTGGGCGAATCCGGCTCGGGCAAGACCACCGTGGCGCGTCTGGCCTTGGGCCTGCTGGCGCCGGACGAGGGGGAGGTGCTGTACCGCCAGCGGCCCTGGAACCGTCCGGGCGGTACCGTCGACGAAGCCGAGCGGCGCCCGCTGCGCCGCGAGATCAGCGTCATCTACCAAGACCCCCTGGGCTCGTTCGACCCGCGCTGGAGTGTCGGGCAGATCCTCGACGACGCCTTGGACGTGGCCGGTGTCGAGGCTCACGCACGCCCCGAGCGGATCGAGCGCCTGCTCGGCCAGGTGCGCCTGCCGCTGGACATGGTACAGCGGCGGCCCCTGCAGCTGTCCGGTGGGCAGCGCCAGCGGGTGGCCATCGCCCGAGCCATCGCCAGCGAGCCACGGGTGATCATCTGCGACGAGCCGGTCTCGGCCCTGGATGTATCGGTGCAGGCCCAGGTGCTGGACCTGCTCGCCGACCTGCAGCAGGCCCTGGGCCTGGCCTACCTGTTCATCTCCCACGACCTAGGCGTGATTCGCCACGTCAGCGATGACGTGCTGGTGATGCGCCATGGACAGGTGGTGGAAGTCGCGCCCGTCGAGCAGCTGTTCGAGCGGCCTGCGCAGGCCTACACCCAGCGCCTGCTTGGCTCGGTGCCACGCCTGCCAAGCGCTCACGCGCCGCTGCACGTGCCGGCCTATGCGCCGGAGGACGAGGCCTTTGGCCTGTTCGACGAGGCACGCCTCTGGAAAATCGCCATCTAGACCTGCAAGGACACCCCATGACTGCTGTTCACCGTTCGACCCTGTACCCAGCGGCCCACGATGTGGCCGAGCTGACCACGCGCATCGAGGCCTTGCTGCCGGCCATCGGTGCCAGCGCCGCCCAACGCGAGCGAGAGCGCCAACTGCCCTTCGACGCCATCGCCCAGCTGGCGGCGGCCGGTGTCTACACCGTGCGCATTCCGCGTCGGCACGGCGGCCCGGGCGGGCAGGTGCGCGACGCGATCGCGCTGCTGCTGAAGATCGCCGCGGTCGATTCCAACATCGCCCAGGCGCTGCGCCCTGGTTTCGCCTTCATCGAAGGGCTGCTGGCGTCCACCGCCGACGATGCCGAGGCCGAGCGCCAGCGCTGGTTCGGGCGTTACCTTGAAGGCGCGGTACTGGGCAACGCCGGCTGGGAGCTGGGCGGCGCCAACGGCGCGATCGCCGCACGGTTGGTACGCGAGGGCGACCACTACCGCGCCACTGGCAGCAAGTTCTACAGCACCGGCGCGCTGTTCGCCGACTGGGTCAGCGCGGTCGCGCTGGACGAGCAGGACCAGCCAGTGTCGTTCATCCTGCCGCGTGATCGCGAAGGCCTGGAGCTGGTCGATGATTTCGATGCCATGGGCCAGCGGCTCACGGCCAGCGGCACGACCCGCCTGCACAACGTTCGGGTCGAGGCCAGCGAGCTTCGCACACGCACGGTGGAGGAGGGCAAGCGCACCATCGTCACCCCGTTCCTGCAGCTGTTCCTCGGTACCGTTCTGGCGGGCATTGCCCGCAATGCGCTGGATGACGCCAGTCGCTTCGCCCGCGACCATGCACGGCCGATCAAGCACAGCAGTGCCACACGCTCGGTCGACGATCCCTACGTCGAACTGTCGGTCGGCGACATCGCCGCACGGGCCTACGGTGCCGAGGCCCTGGTCCTGCACGCAGCCGACAGCCTCGACCAGGCCTGGGCCGCCGGCCTGCCCGACAGCGCGGTGGAGCGCGCGGCGGTCCAGGTCGCGCAGACGCAGTACCTGGTGGCCGAGCTGGCGCTCAAAGCCGCCGAGACCGTGTTCGACGTTGGCGGCGCGTCCACCACCGGCCGGGCTCACAACCTCGACCGGCATTGGCGCAACGCACGCACCGTGGCCAACCATAACCCCCGGCACTGGAAGGCCGCCGTGGTCGGCGCCTGGCAGCTCAAGGGCACTCAGCCACCTGTGTCGGGGCTGTTTTGACGGCGCGGTCGGCGTGCGTCGCCGACCGCCAGCCCCGCACGGTGCCGGCGATCATCGGCACCGCGCTGTTCATGGAGCTGCTCGACGGCACGGCGGTGATGACCGCGTTGCCGAACATAGCTGCGGATCTGGGTGAGCCGGCACTGCGCATGAATTTGGTGGTGTCGCTGTACATGTTGGCCCTGGCGCTGTGTCTGCCGCTCAGTGGCTGGCTGGCCGAGCGCTTCCGACCGCGGCGGGTGATGATGGCTGCCATGGGGCTGTTCACCCTGGCCTCGATGGCCTGCGCCCTGGCCGACTCGTTGCTCGAGCTGTGCCTGGGACGCCTGCTGCAAGGCGCGGCGGGCGCGATGATGACGCCGGTGGGGCAGGTGATCATCCTGCGCTGGGCGCGGCGCGAGCAGCTGCTGCACGCGCTGTCCTGGCTGGCCTTGCCGGCGCTAGTCGGGCCACTGGCCGGGCCGTTGCTGGGCGGTGCGCTGGTGACCTGGCTGTCCTGGCAGTGGATCTTCCTGATCAACCTGCCGATCTGTCTAGTCGGCTGCGTGTTGATGCTGCGCCATGTGCCCGACTTTCCCGCCCGTCCCGTGCCGCCATTGGACGGGCGAGGGCTGCTGCTTAGCGGCGGCGCCCTCGCGGCAGGGGCCGTGGGCTTCGAGGCCTTGGCCCTGGGCGAGCTACCCTGGCCCCTGGCAGGTGGCTTGTTGCTGCTGAGCATGGCATGCGCCTGGGCCTATGGTCGGCATGCCCGGCGTCATCCGCACCCGCTGGTGGACCTCGACCTGTTCCGGCTGCGCGGCTTCGGCCTCAGCCAGGCGGGAGGCGCGGTGTTTCGCCTGGGGACGGCGGCGCAGCCGTTCCTGTTGATCCTGCTGTTGCAGCAAGGCCTGGGCTTGAGCCCGCTGGCGGCCGGCTGGCTGGTCGTCAGCGGGGCGCTTGGCGCCTTGCTGATGAAACCGTTCGCCGTACCCGTGGTGCGACGCTTCGGCTATCGCCAAGTGCTGACCTGCAACGCGCTGATCAGCGCCCTGGGCATCGCGCTGTGCGTGACGTTCGACGAGCAGACCTCGGTGGCCTGGATGGCCGGCGTGTTGTTCGGTGCAGGGCTGGTGCGCTCGCTGCAATTCACCACCCTGGGCGCGGCGACTTACCGGGATGTGCCCAGCGAACGCTCGGCGGCGGCCAGCAGCCTGTCGGCGATGGCCGTGCAGTTGACCCTGAGCGTCTCGATCAGCCTGGCCGGCCTGTTGCTGAGCGCCTTGGCAACCCTGCAGGACCGCAGCGAGACCACGCTGGGCGATGTCACCGGGGTCATGCTGGCTGGCGCGGTGGTCTGCGCGGGGTCGGCCTGGTGGTTCCGTCGCCTGCCAGCGTGAAGCGCGCTTCAGATGACGTGGGCAGCCTGCAAGGCCTCGAGCGCTTCGCCGCGCAGGACGGCCAGGCGTGCATCGCGCCGGTCGCGCGGGTATGCCAGCGGCACACTCAGTTCGCGGCGGACCGTGCCTGGACGGTTGCCGATCACCAGCACACGGTCGCTCAGGTATAGCGCCTCGTCGATGTCATGGGTGACCACCAGCAGGGCGATGCGCTGGCGCCGTGCCAGGTCGAGCAGCAGGTCCTGCAGGGCAAAACGGGTGAAGGCATCCACGGCGCTGAAGGGTTCGTCCAGCAGTAGCAGACTGGGACGCTCGTACAGGCCGCGGGCGATGGCCACCCGCTGCGCCATACCGCCAGACAGTGCCTTGGGCAAGGCATCGGCGAAGCCGGCCAGGCCCACGTCCACGATCAGTTGCGTGACCCGCTGGCGATCGAAGCGACGGCCGTCGCTGAACCCAATGTTGTCCGCCACGCTCAGCCAAGGCATCAGCCGCGGCTCCTGGAAGACGAAACCGATCTGCGCCGCACGCTGATGCAAGGTGCCGGTAAACGCTGTGTCCAGCCCGGCCACCAGGCGCAGCAAGGTGCTCTTGCCGCACCCGCTGGGCCCCAGCAGGCTGACGATCTCGCCCGCTTGCAAGCGCAGCTCCAAAGGTCCCAGCACGGGACTATCGCCGAACAGCTTGCGCTGCACCTGCAGGTCGAGCACGGGCGTGAGGGAAGGCATGTCGGAGGTGTGCAGGGCAGTCATCGTCAGGCTCCCGGCCCCTGGCCGTCGAAGGTATCGCGCCAGGCCAGCCAGCGCGTTTCCAGCGCGGCCAGCAGGCCGTCGCTGAGTTTGCCCAGCAGCGCCAGGACCAGAATGGCCGCCAGCACCAGGTCCGGGCGCGAGGTTTCACGGCCGTCGCTGAGCAGGTAGCCCAGTCCACGGGTCGCGGCAATCAGCTCGGCGGCCACCAGGAACATCCAGCTCAGGCTCAAGGCACTGCGCAGCCCGGTGAACACGCCCGGCAGCGCCGCCGGCAGCAGGATGCGCCGGGCCAGGCGCAGTGGTCCGAACCCGTACATGCGCCCGACCTCGACCAGACGCCGGTCGATGTTGCGGATCGCTGCCACACCGTTGAGGTACACCGGGAAGAAGGCGCCCAAGGCGATCAACGTCACCTTGGACGTCTCGCCGATGCCTAACCACAGCAAGAGCAGGGGCACCCAGGCCAGGCTCGGGATCGCCCGCAGGCTGGCGAACGTCGGCTCGAGCCAGGCTTCGGCTTCGCGGCTCAGGCCGACGCCGGCGGCGAACAGCAGCCCCAGCGAGGCACCGATGACGAAGCCCGCCAGCACCCTCGACAGGCTCGCGGCGATGTGTGACCACAGCGCGCCATCGGCTAGTTCGATCAGGGTGTGGGCCACCTCGCTGGGCGCGGGCATCTGGTACGCCGGGATCCAGCCCAGGCGTACCAGGCTCTCCAGGGTCAAGAGTATCGCCAGCGGCAACGCCAGCCCTTTGGCCCGCTGTCGCCGGGCCTCCACGGCCTGGACAGGGCGCGCGCTCATTCGAGTGCCGCCTTGCCGAAGCGGGGGTCGATCAACTGGTCGATGACCTGCTCGACATTCGTGCCACGCCGCACCAGGGCTTCGGAGACCAGAATCGGCGCGGCGGCCTTGGAGGCGGCAATGTCGGCATCGCTGAGCTGGGGCGACGACAGGTCCGTGCGCGAGAGTTGCAGTGCAGCGACGTCCAGCGGCAGCTTGGATTCCTCGGCCAGCAGCGCAGCGAAGGCATCCGGATGCTCGAGCGCCCAGTGACGGGCTTTTTCATAGGCCTTGATGACGGTGGTGACGGTCTGCGGATGCGCCTTGGCGAAGGCGTCGGTGACGCTGATCACCCCGTAGCTGTTGAAGTCCTTGTTGCGGTAGAGCAAACGCGAACCGGCCTGCAGCTGGCTGGCCGCCATATGCGGGTCGAGCCCGGCCCAGGCATCGACATCGCCTTTCTCCAAGGCCGTACGCCCGTCCGGGTGCTGCAGGTGCAACAGCTCGACGTCCGTCTTCTGCAAGCCCGCCTCGGCCAGGGCACGCAAGGTGAAGAGGTAGGGGTCGGTGCCTTTGGTGGCGGCGATCTTCTTGCCCTTGAGGTCTTCGACCCGGTGCAGTGGCGAATCCTTGGCCACCACCAGCGCGGTCCATTCGGCGCGGCTGTAGACGTACACCGACTTGATCGGGCTGCCGTTGGCACGGGCCAGCACCGCCGACAGGCTGGCTGAAGAGGCGAAATCCGCGCCGCCGCTGTTGAGGTATTCCAGGGAGCGATTACTGCCCTGGCTGAACACCCAGGTCACCTTGGCATCGGGCAAGGCCTTTTCGAGCCAGCCGAAGTGCTTGAGCACCAGGCTCACCGGCGAGTAGTACGCGTAATCCAGGCGCACTTCATCCGGTGCAGTGTCTGCCTGGGCGGCGGTGCTGAAGGCCAGCCCTATCGTCGCGACGCAGATCGCGGACAGAAGCAGGCGAGGAAACCGAGGGATGTTCAGGGTGAGCGAATGCATCGTGGCAGGTCCAGTGGTAGAAGGGCATCAAGGTCCGTTGCAGGCCCCATGCCAGCGCCCCGAGGGGCATGCCGCCTGGCGCCACGGCGGATCGATGGCGGGCGAACTGTGCGCCAGGCAACACCTTGCCGCTGCAGTGTTGCCCAGGCGACAGCGCGCCTCAGATCGACAGCTGCATGACCCGGTTGTCACGGGCCTCCAGCGCGGTGTCCTGGTTGCGGCGCTTGTTGACCACCAGTTCGCCAATGGCGATCAGGCGAGTCCGGGTCACGTTGCGCGACAGCCCGAGCAGTTGCGCGGTGTGCACCTGGTTGTAGTGGCAGAAGTGGTAGGCCGAGCGCAGCAGGGCTGTCTCGACCTTGTCGTGCAGGTCGCCGGGTTGTTCTTCGTACAGCTGACGAAACGCCCGTTGCAGCAGTTCGTCCACCGCATCACCGGTGTCCGTGCGGCGTCCGGGACCGGACGCGTCCTGGCGCTCCAGGCGCAGGTTGGACAGGCGCAGGTCCTCGGCCTGTATGCGGCCTTCGCAGCAGGTCAGCAGGCTGTGGTGGATGACGTTTTCCAGTTCGCGGATGTTGCCCGGCCAGCTGTAGCGCACCAGCTTGGCCTGTGCCTCGGCGGTCAGTTCCACAGGCCCGTAGCCCAGCCGGTCGGTATAGGTGCGAATGAAATGTCGGCTCAGCGGCAGGATGTCGCCGGGGCGCTCACGCAGGCCGTGCAGGTGCAAGGTCACCACGTTCAGGCGGTAGTAGAGGTCCTCGCGAAAATGCCCGGCATTGATGGCCTTTTCCAGGTGCACGTTGGTGGCCGCCAGCACCCGCACGTCGATCGGCACGCTCTTGCGTGACCCCAGGCGAACCACCTCGCGCTCCTGCAGCACGCGCAGCAGCTTGACCTGGATGGCCATCGGCAGATCGCCGATCTCGTCCAGGAACAACGTGCCACCATTGGCCTCCTCGAACCAGCCGGCCTTGGCGCTCAAGGCGCCGGTGAAAGCCCCTTTCTCGTGGCCGAACAGTTCGGCCTCCACCAGCGACTCGGCGAACGCACCGCAGTTGACCGCGATGAAGGGACCGTTGCGACGCCTGCTCAGGGCGTGCAGGTGCCGGGCGACCAGTTCCTTGCCCGTGCCGGTCTCGCCGATGATCAGCACGCTCGCTTCGCTTGGCGCGATCTGCTGGATGTGCGCCAGCAGTGTCTTGGACTTGGGGTCCTCGAACACTTGCGCGGTGGCGCGGATCGAGGTGGCCAGGGCAGGGGACGGGGGCAGGGTCAGCAGTTGCATACGGGGTCTCGCTCAGGAATAGAAGGTCGGAATCGGGCGTCTGCCGTTCAAGGCCCAGTCGCCCAGCTCGTGCAGCTTGTAGTCCAGCGGGTCGTGCAGGGTCTGGGTGCGCAGGTTGCGCCAGTAGCGGTCCAGGCGCAGGGCGGCATGGGTGGCCCGTGCGCCAGTCACCTCGAACAGCCGGCTGCACACGTCCAGCCCGGTACGGCTGGCGGCGACCTTGGCGCTGGCGATGCTGAGCGCCAGCCGCGCGCGCTCTTCGCTGCCCAGGTCGGCGCCCTTGTCCCAGGCGGCATCGAGCTGCAGCACGGCGCGCTCGACCAGCGCCCGCACGCCTTCCAGTGCGGCCCAGAACTCGCCGTAGTGGCGCAGCACGTAGGGATCTTCGCTGGCATGCCGGGCCTGGGAGGTGAACCAGGGACGGCTCTCTTTGAGGGTGTACTGCCGTGCCTGCTCGAAGGCACCTTCGCTGATGCCCAGGAACAGGTTGGCGAAGTGCAGCTGGGCGATCAGCGGCCGTAGGCAGGCGAACGGGGTGCTCAAGGGGCCGGGCTCGAGCAGCAGTTCGGACTCCTCGATTCGCACCCGTTCGAAGGTCGCACTGCCGCTGTCGGTCTGGCGCTGCCCCATGTTGTCCCAGTCGTCGTGCAGAGTGATGCCGGTGCGCGCGGTGGGGAGGGCGGCGATCACCAGCTTGCCGCCGGCCTGTTCGTCCACCGCCGAGGCGATCAGCATCTCCGAGTCCGAAGCCCCGGAGCAGAAGCTCTTGCGCCCGGAAAACTCGCGCCAGCCGTCGAACGTCTTCATCACTGTGCGGGTGTCGAGCGGGTTCAGGGCGTTGCCCCAGAACCAGTTCTGCCGCGCCGTCTGCTCGAACCAGGGATGCCACTGCTCGGGCCGCGAGAACAGGCGCACGGTGGCCAGCATCAGGTGGTGGAAACCGAAGACGTGTGCCAGCGAACTGTCGACCTGGGCGAAGGTGCGAACGACCGCGAAGGTGTCCTGCCAACGGGCGCCCTGGCCGCCGAAACGGGTAGGGATGCTCAGGGCCAACAGGCCGCTGTCGCGCAGAGCCTTGCGCTCGGCCAGGGGTGTGCCGCCGGCCTGGTCGCGTTCGGCGGCGGTGTGGGCGAAGTCGGCTGCCAGTTGGCGAGCAATGGAAAGAGCAGCGTGATTCGACAAGGTGTCCATGGTCGATTCCTTTTGAAGGGGTCCTGAAGCCGGACGGTCCTGCCACGGGGCAAGACCTGTGCCAGCGTCCTTGTCGTCGCCTTGCCAGGCTGTATGCCTAGGCTGACAGCGCCTGATGTGTTGCTGAGCCCACTGTGGCTGCCTGAACACTGTCGGGGAGAGAACAATAATGGAACCCTAAAGTGCACAAAAAAGAATTAATAAGAATTTTTATATTCTTTTATTGAATATAACGCGCCTTTTGCCCACCTCTGCTGCATGTCCAGCTCGATGGATCCTCCCTGCCTCTGCAGGCTTTCCAAACGTACCGAACCCCACCTTAAAACGAACGAAATCGCCCTTAAGATGCGATAATCCGTGATTATCCTTCCTCAATTTACAGAGAATTTAAGAAATCGAGATTGCTATTTTGGTATGTAAATACATAATACGTACCACAGTACGAAATCGTAGGAAGGACCATGGCCAGAGGTGGCATCAATAAGGCACTCGTGCAGCATGCCCGTCAGGCGCTGCTCGACCGGGGTGAGCACCCCAGCATCGATGCAGTACGTATCGAAATGGGCAATACCGGCTCGAAGACCACCATCCACCGCTACCTGAAGGAGCTCGAAGAGCAGTCACCGGCTTCGAACGACATGCACGCTTACCTGGGCGACCGGCTAGGCAGGCTCGTTCAGGACCTGTCGACCCAGCTCCTGCAGGAAGCCGATGCCCAGGTGCGCGTCGCCCACCTGGACTTCGAGGTGCGGCAGGCAACGCTGGAGGCTGAGCTTCAGGCCGCACGTCTGGCCCAGTCAGCCGCCGAACAGCAGGTGACCATTCAGGCGCAGGCTCTGGCCGCTCAGGCGCAGGAGCTTGAGACCACCACCCGTGCCTTGCAGACCGAGCAGACCCGTAACGCCGGGCTCAATCAGGCGTTGGGCGAATGGCAGGTTCGCCTGGCCGACAAGGTCGAGCAGGTGCGCTCGCTGGAGGACAAGCACCAGCACGCCCGTGATGCCCTGGAGCATTACCGGGCCGCCGCGCGCGAACAGCGCGAGCAGGAGCAACGTCGTCACGAGGCGCAGGTCCAGCAGTTGCAGATGGAGGTGCGGCAGTTGCAGCAGGCGCAGATCGTCAAGCAGGATGAGCTGACGCGCCTGCACCGAGACAACGAGCGTTTGTTGGCAGACGCCCGGCAGGGGGCCAAGGAGCAGGGTCGGTTGCGTGACGAGGTGGAGCGCAAGGACGCACAGCTTCAAGGGTTGGCTCAACAGGTGGCCCAGGGCCAAGGCAGTCTCGACGAGCTGCGTCGGCAGTTGGAAGCGGCTCAAACGCAGGTGGCGACGCTACAGGCGGAGGCTCGTCGTCAGGACGAGGCCGTCCAGCAGCTCGAGCAGCACGCAGCGCAGCAGCAGACCCGGATCGACGCTTGCGAAGCACGTCTGGCGGTCAGTGAAGCGACGCAGCAGGTGCCTGTGGAGCAGGGCAGATAAATCAAACTTCCGGGGCGTGGGGCTTTCTTCTATAGACCTTCACAGGAGAATGCACATGTCCAACCATGACTCGAACCACCCGTCCACCGGCCACGGCAAAGGCCCTCATTCTTCGGAAGACGCGGACAAAGGCAGTGACCTGGGTTTCGATCCGGATTCCCCGGATGTAGAAGATCCCCAGGTGGATCCGGAAGGCCCGGCCATTCCGCCGCGTGATCACGAGAAGAAGGCCTGACCTCGACGGGGCGTGCACCGCAAGGGAGGCACGCCCTGTCCGGCATCACGTGTCGAGCTGGGTCTTGGCTTCGGCACTCTTCGCCGCTTCCACGCCCGACGACGACAGCTTGATCGGGTAGCTCACGCTGATCTCGTGGTCTTCGACGCTGACGCTGCCTGCGTGGATAAGACCGTGGTCCTGCATCGTCTTGAGCATGCCCGCGACGGCCTTTTCGCCACGGTAATTGTCGAGGATTTCCTTGCCCAGGCCCTGCGGATGGGCGTGCAGCAAGCGGGTGAGAAGTTCGGCCTGCAGTGCGTCATTGCTCATAAGTTACCTCGTGTCGATGAGTACGAAAGTCACCTAGGGTTGACCCACCTGGGCGTCAAAGTTTTCATTTTTTTCCACACGGATGCCCCTCGGGCAATCCCGTTGAACGATCGCCAGGCGGGCGGGCTCAGAAAAAACAGATGGATCTGTACAGGAGGCGCTGCATGAGCATCGAACGCACGATTCCCGAACTGGCGGCCTGGTATGCCCAGTACGACGATGTCAGTTACCGGGACGAATCCCCTGATGCCTACCATCACGAACTGATCCGCACGGCCGAGGCCTTGCGTGATGACGGCATCATCGACTGGGACGATTGGCTGGCGCTCAAGGCCCTGGCCGATGCCGCGCACGCCCATGCAGTCGAACGTGCGGTGCAGGCGCACGTCGACGACCCGGATGCCTGAGCCCATGAAAGCCCTCAAGATCGCCACCTTCAACGTCAATGGCATTCGCCCCCGCCTGGAGGCGCTGTGCACCTGGCTGGCGCGTGAGCAACCCGACATCGTGTGCCTGCAGGAGCTCAAGGCGACGGACAGCGCGTTCCCGCGCGAGGCGTTGGAAAACAGCGGCTATGGATGTTTGCATCACGGCCAGGCGGCCTGGAATGGCGTGGCGATCCTGGGCCGCGGCTGCGAGCCGCTGGAGATCCGCCGCGGCCTGCCCGGCATGGAAGACGACACGCAGAGCCGTTACCTGGAAGCGGCCGTGCAGGGCGTGGTGGTCGGCTGTCTCTACCTGCCCAATGGCAACCCGCAACCGGGGCCGAAGTTCGACTACAAGCTGGCCTGGTTCGACTGCCTGAACCGCCATGCCCAGGCGTTGTATGAAAGCGAGCATCCTGTGGTGCTGGCGGGTGATTTCAACGTGGTCCCCACAGACGAAGACATCTATGACGCCACCTCCTGGCGCAAGGACGCACTGCTGCAGCCCGCGTCCCGGGAACGGTATCGCATGTTGCTCGAGCAGGGTTGGGTCGATGCGTTGCGTCAGCAGTATCCGCAGGAGCGGCTCTATACGTTCTGGGATTACTTCCGCAATCATTGGAAGCGCAACGCCGGACTGCGTATCGATCACCTGCTGCTCAACGGCAGCGCTGCGCCCTATCTCAAGCAGGCCGGGGTCGATGCGTGGGTGCGTAACGAAGCTCACCCCAGTGACCACGCGCCCACCTGGATCGAACTGGGCACTCGCAAGCGTCGCCTGGCCTAGGTGCGCGACTCAAGGTGGATCATGACCAGCCGTCGCCGACCGGACATTCCGCCACCGGACGATATCGACACCGTGTTGTCGGACCCGGCACGGTCAGCCGCGCTCTTTCGCCTGACGCTGAGCTTCATGGCCGTGGTGCTGATGACGTTCGTCGCGGTCGAAGGCTGGCGCATCTGGCGCGACTACCGGCATGCCTTCGAAAACGCCGAAGTGACCGTGTCCAACCTGGCGCGCGCCACGGCACAGCACGCCGAGGATGCGATTCGCCAAGTGGATGTGGTCACGGCAGCCCTGGCCGAACGTATCGAAGGCGACGGCCTTGACAAGCTCGACCCCAAGCGTCTGCATGCCGCGCTCTACCAGCAGGCGCGGATCATGCCGCAGCTGCATGGCCTGTTCGTGTACGACGCCCGTGGGCGCTGGCTGGTGACGGACAAGGATGTCACGCCTCAGGACGCCAACAATGCTGATCGAGCCTATTTCAGCTACCACCGTAACCACCGTGACCGAGGCGTGCAGATCGGCTCGGTGGTCAGGAGCCGCTCCACGGGCGACCTCATCATTCCCATCTCGCGTCGTTTGGAGTATGCCGACGGGCATTTCGCGGGGGTAATTCTCGGCACCATCAAGGTGGACTGGTTCGTGCGCTATTACGGCGCCTTCGAGATCGACGAGCGCGGGGCACTGGTGCTGGCCAAGCGCGACGGTACGATTCTGGTGCGTCGGCCCTTCATCGCCAGCCAGGTCGGTCGCAGCCTGGTCGACAGCGAGATATTCCGCAACCACCTGCCCTACGCCGATGAGGGCGTCACCCAGGCCCAGGCCGTGGTCGATGGCACGTGGCGGCTCTATGCCTACAAAGCGCTGAGCAGTTACCCGTTGCTGGTCGAAGCCGGACTGTCGCGCGATACGATCATGGCGCCGTGGCGACACGATGTGATCAAGACCGCCATCGTGCTGCTGTTGCTGGTGGCCGGCCTGTCGGCCTTCGGCTGGGTGGTGCTGCGCCAGTTGCGCGAACGGCTGGTGCTCGAGAATGCCTTGCAGCAGGCCAACAAGGCGCTGGAAAACCTGGCACTGTCTGATGGCCTGACCGGACTGGGCAATCGCAGACAGCTGGATAACGAGCTGGCCCACGAGGTCAAGCGCGCTCAGCGTCAGGGTTACCCCATCGCTGCGGTGATGCTCGACCTGGATTACTTCAAGCTCTACAACGACCACTACGGTCATCAGGCCGGTGACGCTTGCCTGCGACGGGTCGGTGATGTCCTGCGTGCAGCATTGAAGCGGCCTGCCGACCTGGCTGTACGCTATGGCGGGGAAGAGTTCACGCTGCTGCTGCCCGATACCGACCAGGTCGGCGCCGAAATGCTCGTCAACGAGGTGCTGCAAAGGGTGCGTGATCTCGACCTGGCGCACGCGGCCAGCCCCCTGGGCCGGGTCACGCTCAGTGCCGGCATTGCCGTGGTCCTGCCTGGGCATGTGGTGCCGTCGCCAGAAACCTTGACCGGCGCGGCCGACCAGGCGCTCTATGAGGCCAAGCGTCAGGGCCGGGACCGTTACTGGATCACCGACGCCCTGTGATGGTCAGTCACCGCTCGTCGAGGTGCGCAGCTGCCACTTCACGGCGCTGACGCCTGGCTCCAGGCCCAGGCGGCTTATCAGCGATTCGAGTTGGGCCGGTGCCAAGGGGCTGCCGGCGATCTCGGCGCGCACCTCGGTGCAGGCGGGGTCCGACAAGGTTTGGCTGTGCAGCGCCTGCAAGCGCAGGCGTGGATCACTCAACCCTTGCAGCATGAGGCCGCGCACGTGAATGTCTTCGCCTCGGCGACACACCACGCGCAGGTCGAAACGCTGTTCCTCTTCGTTGGCCGCGAGCACGTCCTGACGATCCAGACGCTGGGCCAGTTCCCGCAGCAGGATGTTGGCACACAGTACCACCAGCGTGCCCAACAGCGCCTCGATCAGCAGGCCCAGGCTGCACAGCACGCCGACGGCCGCCGTGCACCACAGCGTGGCGGCCGTATTCAGGCCACGCACATTGAGGCCATCGCGCATGATCACGCCACCCCCGAGAAAACCGATGCCCGATACCACGTAGGCGGCGATACGCGAGGCATCACTGGGCGCCATCCCCGGTACGGCCTGGGTGGTCAGGACGAACAGGCACGCACCTGTGCTGACCAAGGCATTGGTACGCAACCCCGTGAGCCGCTGGCGCAGTTGACGTTCGGCGCCGATCAGCGCCCCCAGGACCAGCGCCGCGCCGACGCGCAGCAGAAAAAACTTCCATTCCATGATAGACCTCACGTACGGGCGAGCCCGCGCAGGCACCGTCGGTGACGATGCGATCGTTGAAAACGCGCGAGAGGTCAAGTGCCGCTCTTCGGTACGAGCGGGGAACGTGGGCAAACGTCGGCTAGGCCAGCCGACGACACCACCGTCCAGTGCAGAGACGTGGTGGGAAGAGGCGGGGCTAGTTCGGTGTCTGGACCTGTCGCACGCGACTGGGGTAACTGTCCACTACAGGCTCCTTTTGGCTCGGTTCGAAACGGCGCGGACAATAAAGTTAGATGTAAAGGCTGGTCAAGCCGTGAAACATGACAAAGATTTACCGTGATTCGAGGGGCGCCGGTCAAGCCGGCAATGCTACCCTTGGTGTTTTCGTCGCTCATCCACGGACCGTTCCATGCTGTTCAACCTCGCCGTGCTGTTGGGTACCCTCGTGGCCATGGAAGGCGTCGGCACCCTGGCGCACAAGTACGTCATGCACGGCTGGGGCTGGTGGCTGCATCGCTCGCACCATCGCCCCCACCTGGGCATGCTCGAACCCAACGATCTGTACCTGCTGGCGCTGGCCTTGATCGCCAGTGGCCTGATGCTGCTGGGCCGATCCGGTCTTCCCACCCTGCAGTGGGTCGGCCTGGGCGTGGCCAGCTACGGCGTGCTGTACGTCATCTTCCACGACGGACTGTTCCATCGGCACTGGCCCCGCCGTCTGATGCCCCTGAACGGCTATGTGCGCCGGCTGCACCTGGCGCACCGACTGCATCACCGTGGCCACGTGCAGGGCAAGGGTGTGTCGTTCGGCTTCTTCTACGCGCCGCCCCTGGCGGTCCTGCGGCGTCAGCTCAGGGCGCAGCGCCGTATGGCGCATCCGGCACACTCGTCGTCAGACCACCTGCCATCGGCGGACGGCGCCCTGCACGAGCGTTAGACCATGAAGGGCCGCGTGCCCTGAAAGGACGGTCGCTGCCCGAGCGTGGCGCACAGCGCTGCCAGCCTGGGCACGGCCGGCACCCAGGGTGCATCGTCGAAGCGAAACCGCACCGCCTCCAGCAGCACCACGACGACGATCTGCAGCAGGCTTGGCATACCGTCTACGAACGAAGCGGGTGGTTGCGCCTCGAGTCGGCGCAGGGCCTCGGCCAACCCGTCGCGTCGTCGCTGCCCTACGGGCGATTCATCGAAATCCGCCCGCGAGCGGCGACCGATGATGAGCGAGGCGAAGGCTTCCAGGGCGACGAAGGCCATGGCGGTCTGGGCCGTCTCGGTGGCCGAGGCCGGTGGCAGGGCAGAGGCAGGATAGGCCGACTCCAGGTAATGCACGATCATCAGGCTATGGCTGATGGCGACGTCCTTGTCGATGAGCACGGGCACCTTGCACGCCGGGTTGGCCTCGTGCAGGGCGGGTGGTGGCGACCAGGGATCGACCAGGATCGCTTCGTGCGCGAGCTGCTTTTCTTGCAGCAGGATTCGCACGATGCGCGCGAAGGGTGAGGTGGTGCTGATGAACAGTTGCATGAAGGAGGGCCAGAGCGTTGCAAGCGGGTCGCCATCATCCAGAGCCTGTCGGCACGTGTAAACCGTTCGCTCGCACCGTCGTGCCCTGCGTACGTATTCAGGCACTGTGCGATGGCAGTGTCCGCGGCGCCAGCGCAGGGGTATCGTGGACGCTTTCCCGGCACCCGAGCGTTCCATGCCTGACGTGAGACTGAGCCCCGACCTTTTCCTGCGCCATCCCCACCCCCAGACCTTGCAACTGGCCCGGCTCGTGCCTGGCGGAGCGGTTCGATGACCGGTGTACTGATCCTGGCGCTGGTGCCGGTCGCCCTGCTGATCGCCCTGGGCGTCGCCTTGCGCCGCAGCGGCTGGATCGCCGACGCTTTCTGGCCTCAGGCCGAAAAGCTCGGCTACTACGTGTTGTTGCCGGCGCTGTTCGTCCACGGCCTGGCCTCGGCGCGACTGGAGGCGGTGCCGGTCGGGCGGCTGATGGGCGTGCTGGTGGTCGCCACCACGCTGGTCGCGGCGCTGCTGTGGGCGGCACACCGGCGTTTGCCGTTCGACGGTCCTGCCTTCACCTCGGTCTTCCAGGGCGGCGTGCGCTTCAACAACTATGTCGGTGTTTCGGCCGCTGCCGGTTTGTTCGGCGCGCACGGCATTGCCCTGGCCGCCGTGGCCAATGCCGCCATCGTGCCGACGGTGAACATCCTCTGCGTGCTGGTGTTCGCACGCCATGGCGCCGGAGGGCAGGCCACCGGGCGTGGCGTGCTCAGGCAACTGCTGCTGAACCCGCTGTTGCTCGCGTGTGCCCTGGGTGGTGCGCTGCGGCTGTTCGAGGCCTCCCTGCCACCTGGTCTGGAGCCGACACTCAAGGCGCTGGGGCAGGCGTCCTTGCCGCTGGGCCTGCTGTGCATCGGCGCGGCCTTGAACCTGTCCGCCGTCAGGCAGTGGCTGACGCCGATCGCCGTGTCGTCCAGCGTCAAGTTCCTGCTGATGCCCTTGGTCACCCTCGCGCTTTGCCGACTGTTCGGGCTCGACGGGGAGGCCGCGCTGGCCGCACTGGTGTTTCAGGCACTGCCCACGGCGTCCTCGGCCTACATCATGGCGCGCCAGCTGGGCGGCGATGCACCGCTGATGGCCGGGATCATCGCCGGGCAGACGCTGCTCGCCGCGCTGGCCCTGCCGGGGGTGATGGTCGTGGCGTCCTACGCGATGTGAGGCCGTGAGCGGAGCCAGTCGTCGTCCAGGCGCTGCGGACGAGCGGAACGCCTCCCCGTGGCGGCCGGTCCATTGCACATCCTTTCATAGCCAGGAGATCCCTCATGTCCTATCCCGAGCGCATGCGCCGTGTCGAGATCGATCACCCAGGCGGGCCGGAGGTGCTCACACTGACCGAGGCCGACACGCCCGCACCGCAGGCGAACGACGTGCTGATCCGCGTGCACGCCGCCGGCATCAATCGCCCGGATGTGCTGCAGCGTGCCGGTGCTTATCCGATGAAGCCCGGCATGAGCCCGGCACCGGGTCTGGAAGTGGCCGGCGACGTCGTCGCGGTCGGACCGGATGCCACGCGCTTCAAGGTCGGTGACACGGTCTGTGCACTGACCAATGGCGGCGGTTATGCCGAATACTGCACGGTGGTCGAGACTCAGGTGCTGCCGGTGCCTGCAGGCATGAGCATGATCGAGGCCGCGGCGGTCCCGGAAACCTTCTTCACCGTCTGGGCCAACCTGTTCCAGCTGGGCCAGGCCCGCGCCGGCGAAACCGTGCTGGTGCATGGCGGCACCAGCGGCATCGGCACCACGGCGTTGATGCTTTGCGACGCGCTCGGGATCAAGGCGTTCGCCACGGCCGGCAGCGAGGCCAAGTGCGCGCGCATCCGCGCCCTGGGTGCCGAGGCCATCAACTACCACGACGTGGATTTCGCCAAGGCCATCGCCACCGCGACCCAGGACAAGGGCGTGGACGCCATCTTCGACATCATGGGCGGCAGCTACTTCGAGCGTAATGTGGCTGCCCTGGCACGGCGTGGTCGGCTGGTGATCATCGGCACCTTGGGCGGCGACACGATCGACGGCTTCAAGCTGATGAAGCTGCTCGACAAGCAGGCCCACGTGACCGGCTCGATGATGCGCTCGCGCAGCGCCGAAGAGAAGGCAGCGATCGCCCAGAGCCTGGAGGCCCATGTCTGGCCGTTGCTGGCACAAGGGCGCTGCCGCCCGATCATCGATCGGGTGTTCGACCTGAGCGAGGCGGGCCAGGCCCATGCGCGCATGGAGGAGGGCTCGCACATCGGCAAGATCGTGCTGGAAGTGGTCAAGGGCGACGCGAGGCGCGAGAAAACCTGAACGTCATCAGCGTGCCGCGGCGACATCGCCACCACCCCAGGGTGCTGGTGCGTCGAGCTACGCGGACGCTCCGGACCGATCACCGACCTGCAGGGGTGCGGCTGCCTGGCGGAAAGGCGAAACGGTGCCCCGCCAGCACGATGAGGAAGGCAATGCAGGCAAGCGCAGCGACGGCAGGGGGCAGCGCCGATGTGCCTCCATGCGTCAGTAGCGCCCCACCCACCACGCCCCCAATCGCGATGGCCACGTTCCAGGCAGTGGTCACCATGGCCTGCGCCAGGTCCACACCGTCTCCGGCCGCATCGGCCGACGCAGTCTGCATCATCGCGCCGGCGCCACCAAAGCCCAAACCCCAGACGATGCTGCCGGCATAGAGCGCAAGGTGCTGCCCACCCACGAGGCTCAGCACGACTGCCGTCAGCACGAACGACCCCAGGGCGGCCAGTACCAGCTGGCGCAGCATCCGATCGACGAACCGACCCACCAGCCAGATGCCGACGAGTGAGCTGACCCCGAACGCCAGCAGGACCAGATCGACCCGTGCGCCTGAAGCGCTCGAGAAAGGTGCGATGTAGGTGTAGAGCACGTTGTGGGCCGTCATCCAGGTCAGGATGACGAGCAGAATCGGCACGATGCCTCTGGTCTTGACGACGCCCAGCAGCGAAGGGCGATCGTCGCCCTTGCGTCCAGGCGCATCGGGGACCTGGGTGATGATCCACCCCACCAACAGCATAGCCAGGCCTGACAGCATCAGGAACGATCCGCGCCAGCCTATCCAACCGCCCAGGAGGGTCCCCAGCGGAACACCCAGCGACAGGGCCAAGGGCACACCGACCATCGCGACCGCCATGGCCGCGCCTGTCTGTTCGGGGCGAACCAGGCTGCGCGCATAGCCCGCGAGTATCCCCCACGCCAGCCCAGCCGCGCAGCCGGCGATGAAACGCGCGACCAGGACGACACCCATCGACTCGGCCATCGCCGTCAAGGTGTTGCCGATCACGAAGCTGAGGATCGTGGCCAGCAGGACAGGCCTGCGGCGAAGGCCTTGGGTCATGCTCGTCAAGGGAATCGCTGCCAACAGCGAGCCCAGTGCATAGACCGCGACCAATTGCCCTGCGAGCGCCTCTGAGACGTGAAGGCTGGAGGCGATGCTGGGCAGCAGACCGGCCGGCAGCGTTTCGGTGACGATGCAGAGAAAGCCGCTTGCGGCGAGGCCGACCAGTGCCGCGATGGGCAGCGGGGTGGTCGGGGCAGAGGCGTCACACGTCAGGCTGGGAGGGGTCGAAGGCTGCATGATCATTCCTGGAAGGTGGTGAGGGCCGTAGCTATTTACGTTATCGTTCACTATAGTATTCAGGCGCATTCAAGTAAACGGTTTCTATAATGACTACTAACGTAAATAAGAAAGGCCGCGGGCGTCCGCGTGAATTCGCGCTCGAGGAGGCCATCCAGATCGGGCAGCACCTGTTTCACGCGCATGGCTACGAGCATGTCAGCGTCGCCTCGTTGACCGAAGCCATCGGCATCACGGCGCCCAGCTTCTATGCGGCATTCGGGAGCAAAGGGTCGTTTTTCAGCGATACCTTGAAGCACTACTCGGCAACAGTCGTTCCTCTCGATCGTTTCTTGATACCAGGCGCCTCGCCGTACACCGCCTTGCTCGAGATGCTCAAGGCAGCTGCGCATGCCTATACCGCGCATCCGCAGCGCCGTGGTTGCTTCATTCTCGAGCATGCCAAGGTCTGCACCACGGACTGGGGTAGCGCAGCCAGGCACATGGCTGACGCAAATCGTGAAAAAGTGAGGGCGTTTCTCGAGGCCTCTCACGTCTCGGCACCGGGCGCGATCGTCGACTACCTCGCTGTCACCATGCTCGGCCTTTCGGCAGCGGCAAAGGAAGGGTGGGAACAAGCGCGGTTGATGGCCGTGGTGGAAACCGCAGCAGTCGACCTCGAGCGATTGACGCGAACCGCTCCGAAGGGCCAGTCTGTCGAGGCATGCCCCAACAGTGATTGAATGTTCACGATCAAAGGGTTTCACCGCCTGAGCGGCGGCTAAGAACAGGCGACGCTATTGCGAGGCTCCGGCCACCGACAATCGCACGCCTGCCGCGCCGAGGCGTCGAACTCGAACGGCACGTACCAGACGATTCGTGACCACGACCTGTGCAACCTGTGCAACGGCAAGGTACTGCCTTGAGGGGAAGGTGCCGGGATCAACGCCTGCGCAACGATTAGGCTGCGTTGAAAACAGGCTCAGAATGCGCATTTGCAAGGCGTGAAGTCGAGCGCGACTTCGACCGTTCCTCGCCTGTTTTCGCCTTGCCTGATCGCCGCTCGGCCACTTTCCGTACAAAGCCTAGAACTCCTCCTTCGGCAAGTCGAACACCTGCACGTTGCCTCCCTTGACCCGGCTCAAGGTCAAGGTCAGGGTGCTGTACTCGATGCCACGCTCGGTCTTCTGCTCGGTCAGCGTCAGCGCCTGCGAACGCGAGCGTTGGCCATTGCGCAGGTCCTGGTAGCGCACATCGTACCGTCCCGGCTGCACGTTCTTCATGGTGAAGGTGCCATGGGCCGGCACATAGATCTGGCGGGCCGTGCGCGGCGTATCGCCGGCCAGCGACACCAGCTTGACCAGCATGTCCGCCTCGTTGGCGCCGTTGTCGATGGTGACCTGGCAGTACCCGGCCGTGCGTGTCTGGGCTTCACCTTTGAGATAACCCGCGCCTTGCGGCCAGGGCTGACCGTTCGGCGCACGCGCAGGCATGGTGTAGGCCGGTTGGGCCGGCAGGCCGAGCGAGGGCTGAGGCGCGACGGCCGGCACCTGGATCGAGTAGTGATCGCTGGCGTCAGGCACGGCCTCGGGTCTGTCGAACACCGTCGTGGCCAGCACGAAGCAGAGGGCGGCGATGCCCAAGGCCAAAGCTGCGGCATGAACCGGAAACAGCCGATTGAGGATCCGCCAGCTGCTTTTCAACGGCGCGGACGGCGCCGCAGGCTGCAGGGCGTCGAGAAAGGCCTTGAGCCGGATCCGCAGGTCGTCGCGCTCATGCATCAAGCCTGTCTGACGGGACGTTGGGCGGATCTTGGCGCAGAACTTCAGGGCGTCGCTGGCCACGGCGTAGGCGATGTCGTGTCGGCCCTGAGTCTGGAAGTAGTTGGCCTGGTAGGCCAGCAGCCGGGTGTTGTCCAGCGCGGGCTGGTCGCCACCGAGCATGTTCTCGAACAATGCCTGCAGCGAATACAGCGGCCCCCACGGCACGGCCCACCATCCCAGCAGCCAGGTGGTGGCCGACGCCTTGAGCGCCAGACGCCGGGCACAGTCGCTGCAGAAGATGCCTGCAATCGGCTTGCGCATCGTCAGCAGCAGAAAGCTTCTGACCGACCGCAGCACGACCACGCGCGGTTGCGCCGAGACCTTGCCACAGCGTGAGCAGCGCACCGGCTCAGGCTCGACCTTGGCCGAACGCGGCGCCTTGGGTGGCGGCTGCTGCCGGGCGCGCGCATCGTAGGCGGCGCGGGCGACCGGGTCGGACAAGGTCGCGAAGGCGTCGTTGAGCGTCTGGAACTGTGGTGTGGTGTCCTGCCCAGGATTGCGGTCCGGGTGCAGGGCCATGGCCTGTCGGCGGTAAGCGGTCTTGATGTCTTGCGGTGTGGCACCCGGTTGCAACCCGAGCAATTGGTAGTAACCCAGAGGGTCGTTGGCGCTCATTCACCGTCCCATTACGCTGTGCGTCGACTGCCTATTCTACTGCAATGCGGCCAGGGCAGCGCGTACCGGCCGACGCCTGGCCCGGTGCATGATCCAGGGCCAGGCGTCGGTCCTGGGCTTACCGGACCTTGAACATCGCGACTTTTTCAGTCAGTCGATCGGCCAGTTCGGTCAATTCTTGACTGGCCGAAGCCACCTGCAGGGAGCCGCTGGCCGACTGCACCGTCGAGCCATGGATCCGGTTGAGGTTCTGCGCCACGTCCTCGGCCACCGCGCTCTGCTGCACGGCTGCGCTGGCGATCTGCGCATTCATCGCGTTCAGGGCACCGACTTCCTGGCTGATGCGCGCCAGGGCCTGCTGGGCATCACGGGTCTGGGTCACGGTGGAGTCCGCCAGCGTGCAACTGCTGCGCATCGTCCGGCTGGCGGTTTCGGTGCCGCTTTGCAGGGCGCTGATCATCTCGCGAATCTCTTCGGTCGACTGCTGCGTGCGGTTGGCCAGCGAGCGCACCTCGTCGGCCACCACGGCGAAACCACGGCCATGTTCACCGGCCCGTGCCGCCTCGATGGCCGCGTTCAAGGCCAGCAGGTTGGTCTGCGAAGCGATCGAGTTGATCACGTCGATCACCGTTTCGATCCGCTCGCCCTGGCGCGACACCTGCTCGACGGTTTCAGTGGTGTCGGCCAGGGTCGTGGCCAGTTGCTCGATGGCCGTGGTGGTCCCCGCGACCAGGCGATTGCCCTGTTCGACTTCCTGGTCCGCCTGGCGCGTCGCTTCGGCGGCCTGGGCGGCGTAGCCGGAGACTTCGTTGACCGTGGCGGCCATCTGCGCAATGGCCGTGGCGACCTGCTCGGTCTCATGGGTCTGCAGGCCGATCTGTTCGTTGTTGGCGCTGGAGGTCTGCGACAGCTGACCGGAGGAGCGGTTGACCTCCTGGGCCGCCAGGCGAACCTGAGCGATGGTGTCGGCCAACCGGTCCTGGGCGGTCTTGAGCACGCCCATGACACTGTTGGGGTAGCGCGTGGCGAGCGGCTGGCACAGATCGCCCGCCGCCAGCCGCTCGATGGCCTGGCCGACCTCGGTCGGTTCGGCGCCCAGGGTGGCGCGAACGAAACGCATGATCACCATCGCCAGCAGGACGCTGAGGATCAAGGCCACGCCGGTTGCCCCGAGCATGAGGCCGCGGAACTGGCTGGCAGTGGACTGCACCTCGGCCAGCTGCTGCCTGATGGACGCCTCTTCATGGTCGATCAGCGCGTTCACCCGGTCGAGCCACTCGCTGTAGTCACCCGACGTCTCGCGCAGCAGCAAGGCCTGGGCACCGGCGATGTCACCCGCGCGGCGCAGGTCGAGCACGGCCTTGGACGAGGCGAGGGTACGCGCCTCGATCGCCTTGATGGCCTGCAGCAACTGTTGCTCCTGGGCCGACACGCCGCGCGCCGCGAACAGTTGGTCCATCGGGCCGGCGGACTCGGTGTAGGCGTTTTCCAGGGCGGTCATTTCATCCAGGTGGCGGGCCAGGTCGCGGTCGTTGTCGACCAGCACCGCGTCGCGAATGGCAATGGCCCGGTTGTGCACGCTGCCACGGAAGTTGATCGCATAGCGCTGGATCTTGGCCGCGTTTTCGCTGACGTGCTCCAGCGTCGTGTCGATGAAACCGACCCGTTGGATGCCGACGGCGGTGACCAGGACGAGCAGGGAGACGATGGCGGCGAAGCCAAGGCCGATACGGGTGGCGAGGGGGAGTGATCTGTTCATGCCGGGTAAACCTGAATGGCTTTGGGGGTGCCGGGCCGGAAATGGCAAAAAGCCAGATAATGGCAAAGCGATAGTACGTACTGACCATGCCGCGCGCGAATTGATCCTTCGCACCGTGACGATAGGGGGAGGCTATGTGGGGAGGGCGCTGGAAGGGGGGTGTGTAGGTAGGACGCGTTGCGGGGGCGTATCGACGCGGATTTGCCTGATAACCAGCCGCGCCCACCCTTCAGGCACGCCTGTCTTGATACCGCGCAGGCTTGCCTGAGAGGGAACCGGCTCAGCGCCGATAAGCCCGTCCATAATGCCGCTCCAACCGCGCCTGCAGCAGCTCCATGGCCATCGACAGCACCCAGTAGATGACCGCCGCCGTCGTCAGCATCTCCAGGTAACGGTAGCTCGAACGCCCGTAGGACTGGGCCAGGAACATGACCTCCCACACCCCCATCACCGAGATCAGCGACGAGTCCTTGAGCATTGAAATGAACTGATTGGCGGTCGGCGGGATGATCACCCGCATGGCCTGGGGCAGGGTCACGTGGCAGAAGATCTGCGCCGGTCGCAGGCCCAGGGCCAGGGCGGCCTCGCGTTGTCCCTGGGCGACGCCGAGGATGCCGGCCCGGAAGATCTCGCTCAGGTAGGCACCATAGTTCAGCGACAAGGCGAGGATGCCGGCACTGATCGCGCCCGGCACCACGCCGATCTGCGGCAGCCCCAGGTAGATCAGCAGGATCTGGATCAGCAAGGGCGTCCCGCGAAAGAACGAGGTGTAGAAGCTGGCCACGCCCACCAGCACTGCACTGCGCGACAGCCGAGCCAGTGCCACGGCGAAGCCCAGCAGCACCGACGCGGCGATCGAGCACAGGCACAGGAACACGGTCAGCGCTGCGCCTTGCAGGAAACCGTTGGGCCCCAGGCGCAGGCCGGCCAGGTTGGGGAATTTCTCCAGGATGATCGAGAACTTCAGATCGAAGCTCAGGAAGAACATCACGAACACCGCGAACAGCGCCAGCCAGGTCAGGCACAGCCGCGCACGGAAACCGAACAGTTGCGCCGCGCGAGCGGCGGGCGTGGAGGAGGGTGGGCGCGTACTCATTTGCTGATGTCGGCGCCGATCCACTTCTGCGACAGCGCCGCCAGGGTGCCATCAGCCTTGAGCGCGGCGAACACCTCGCGCAGCTTGGCGTCCCACTCGGGGTCGCCTTTCTCGATGGCCACCGAATTGGGCTCTTCGTACAGCGGAGCGCCCGCGAGCTTGAAACGCTTGTCCTGGTTCAGGCGCGGCTGGGCGGTCACCAGGTTGGTGAGCACGGCATCCAGTCGTACGCCTGCGCCCAGGCCCAGGTCCTGGAAGGCCACGTTGTCGGTGTCGTAGGGGGCGGCCTGCACCGTGTCGAAGGGATAGTCGAGCTGGGTGTCTTCAGCGCCTTCGATCACCAGGTTCTTGTTCAGGTAGCTTTCGTAGCTCGATGCACTGGTCAGGCCGACCTTGCGACCATTCAAGTCCTTGGCCGAGTGGATGCGATCGTCCTGGGCATTGACCACGATCACCGCTGGCGAAGCGTAGTACTGCACCGGGAAGTCGAAGACCTCGGCGCGTGCCTTGCTCGGGGTCATCGAGCAGATGCACACGTCATAGCGCCCGCTCCAGCGGCCCGCCGCGATGACGTCCCACGACGGTGTTTCCAGGCGCAGCTTCACACCCAGTTTTTCGGCCACGGCCTTGGCCACGTCGACATCGAAACCGTCGAGCTGATTCTGGTCGTTCAGGAACGAGAACGGCGGGTAGCTTTCCATCAGGACGTTGACCATTTCCTTGCGCGACTCGACTCGGTCGAGGGTCGCGCCCGCATGGGCCTGCGAGGCGACGGCGAACAGAACGAGCCCGGTGCTGAGCCAGGAAGAAAGACGCATGTAACCACCTGAATGTTTGGCTAAAAATGAATTTGGCTATTTAATAGTTATAAACGCACTGTACCTAGTGAATTTTATTCATAAGCACCTTCAGAGTAGTTATATGAAACAGCGAGCAATGGTCATTCTCGACGGTGGCATGGGCCGTGAACTGCAGCGCAGCGGCGCGCCGTTCCGGCAACCTGAATGGTCGGCCCTGGCGCTGACCGAAGCACCGGACGCAGTGGTGGGCGTGCATGCGTCCTATATCGAATCCGGTGCACGGGTGATCACCAGCAACAGCTATGCCGTGGTGCCGTTCCATATCGGTGAGGCGCGCTTCGCCCAGGAAGGTCGGCAACTGGCGGACACGGCAGGGCGCCTGGCGCGTACGGCGGCCGATGCCAGCGCGCACGCGGTGCAGGTCGCCGGATCGCTGCCGCCCTTGTTCGGCTCGTACCGCCCCGACCTGTTCCAACCAACGCGCGTCTCTGAAGTGGTGACGCCGCTGGTCGAAGGCCTGTCGCCGCATGTGGACCTGTGGTTGCTGGAAACCCAAAGTGCCGTCGAGGAAGTGCGCGCCATCCATGGCCACCTGCCCGAGGACGGCAAGCCCCGTTGGGTCTCCTTCACCCTTCAGGACGAAGACACCGACGACACCCCGCGCCTGCGCTCGGGCCAGCCAGTGGCCGAGGCGGTCGAAGCCGTGGCCGCGCTGGGTGTTCAGACGGTGCTGTTCAACTGCAGTCAGCCGGAAGTCATCGGCGGGGCGGTCGAGGCGGCCCGTGCAGTGATCGAGCGGTTGAACGCCGACATCGCCATTGGCGCCTACGCCAATGCCTTCCCGCCGCAGCCCAAGGAGGCGAAGGCCAACGACGGCCTGGATGAGCTGCGTGAGGACCTGGATCCACCGGGGTACCTCACCTGGGCCCAGGCGTGGCGCACCCAGGGCGCCAGCGTGATTGGCGGGTGCTGCGGGATCGGGCCGGAGCACATCGCGCAGTTGAGCCACGGGTTGCGCTAGTCGCAGCGGGTGTAGCGACGCCTGGGTCTTGTAGTCCGACGGGCCGACTCAACCTTATGTGGGGGCTTGCCCGCAATGCAAGCGGTGACGGACCGGACGCTATCGCGGGCAAGCCCGCTCCCACACAGGCGGCTTCGCCATCGTGCGATTGCCTGCTTGAAAGGGGCACCTGTGGGAGCTGGCTTGCCAGCGATAGGGCCTGTTCATCCACCGCAGCGCTGACAGGTCAGCGTTCGAGTTGTCGGTCATGAAGCAGCATGACTACCGCTTCGCCGGCAAGCCCGCACATACGGGCGGCCTGCGCAGCCATGCATACCCGCGCAACCCCGCCAGCAACATTTTCCTCATCAACCACCACAAAAATCCTCGTTTCGCCTCGCCACCTCACTGCACAGAATGGACCCCAGCCCCGCGCCTTTTCCGAGCTCGTTCACGACGCCCGGACCTGCCGAAAGCGGGCGTACCCCGACAGCGACGCCCTGGCCAACCTGTCCCCCATTCGACGCGCGAAGGATGCCGACATGCCCGAACTTCCCCCCCACATCGACACCCTCGTCATCGGTGCAGGCCAGGCCGGCATCGCGGCGAGCGAGCACCTGAGCAGCCTGGGTGTGCCGCACCTGATCCTGGAGCGTGCCCGCATCGCCGAGGCCTGGCGTACCGGACGCTGGGATTCGCTGGTGGCCAACGGGCCGGCCTGGCATGACCGCTTTCCGGGCCTGGCCTTCGACCTGGACCCGGATGCCTTCGCCTCCAAGGACCAGGTTGCCGCCTACCTGGAAACCTACGCCGAGCAATTCAAGGCGCCGATCCGTACCGGCGTGGAGGTGACCCGCGTGGTGCGCAACGCCGGACGTCCCGGCTTCACCGTCGACACCTCCGACGGCACCCTGCAGGCCGATCGCGTGGTGGTTGCCACCGGGCCGTTCCAGACGCCGGTCATTCCGCCCATCGCGCCGAGCGGCACAGGCCTGCACCAGCTCCACTCGGCCGCCTACCGCAACCCCGCGCAGCTGCCGGAAGGCGCAGTGCTGGTGGTGGGCGCGGGGTCTTCCGGCGTGCAGATCGCCGACGAGCTGCAGCGCGCCGGTCGCCAGGTCTACCTGTCGGTCGGCGCTCACGACCGTCCCCCGCGCGCCTACCGGGGGCGTGACTTCTGCTGGTGGCTGGGCGTGCTCGGCGAGTGGGATGCCGAAACCGTCAAGCAAGGTCGCGAGCACGTCACCATCGCCGTGAGCGGTGCACGCGGCGGCAACACCATCGATTTTCGCGAGCTGGCCCACCAGGGCATCACCCTGGTCGGGCTGACCCAGGCATTCGACGGTGACACCGTGACCTTCCAGCCAGACCTGGCTGCCAACCTTGCCGCCGGCGACGCCAGTTATTTCGCCTTGCTCGATGCCGCCGACGCTTACATCGAACGCAATGGCCTGGCGCTGCCCGAGGATCCACAGGCGCGTGTCCGGCAAGCGGAACCTGCCTGCGTCAGCGACCCGATCCTGCACCTGAACCTGACCGAGGCCGGGGTCACGTCGATCATCTGGGCGACGGGCTACGCCGCCGACTACCGCTGGCTGCAGGTGGACGCCTTCCATGACAACGGCAAACCCCGACACCAGCGCGGTGTGTCCAGCGAGCCGGGCGTGTATTTCCTCGGCCTGCCCTGGCTGTCGCGACGCGGTTCGGCGTTCATCTGGGGCGTGTGGCACGACGCCAAGCACGTGGCCGGGCACATCGCCACCCAACGCACCTACCAGGCCTATCGGGCCGAAGGCACACGCCAGCGCAGCGCGGCAGGTACCGACGCGCCGTCGCCCCGCAGCGCCACCGCCCAGACCCCAGTCTTCCCTTGACAGGACGCAGCAGATGCCTACCCATACCCGCATCCGAATGTTCAACACCAAAGCCACCTACCCCAACCAGACCCTGGACAACGACCTGTGCCAGGCCGTACGGGCCGGCAATACCGTGTACGTGCGCGGCCAGGTCGGCACCGACTTCGAAGGCCGGCTGGTCGGCCTGGGCGATCCTGCGGCACAGACCGAACAGGCGATGAAGAACGTCAAGCAGCTGCTGGAAGAGGCGGGCAGCGACCTGTCCCATATCGTCAAGACCACCACCTACATCACCGACCCGCGCTACCGCGAACCGGTGTACCAGGTGGTGGGCAGATGGCTGCGGGGTGTGTTCCCGATCTCGACCGGGCTGGTGGTCTCGGGCCTGGCGCAGCCGCAGTGGCTGATGGAGATCGACGTGATCGCCGTCATTCCCGATGACCCACGGGCCTGACGATCTGCCCCCTTGACGAGGATTTTCCATGACCTTTTCCATCATCGGCCGTTGCGCCGAAACCGGGCAGTTCGGCATCGCCATCAGCTCTTCCAGCATCGCTGTCGGCGCGCGCTGCCCCTGGTTGCGGGCCGGAGTCGGCGCAGTGGCGACCCAGAACGTCACCTTGCCGGCGCTGGGGCCGCAGATTCTCGATGTGCTGGAGCGGGGCGACCTCGACCCTGCGGCCGCGCTCGAGCAGGCCTTGCAAGCCACCGGCTGGCGCCAGTACCGCCAGGTCACGGTCATCGACCACACAGGTCAGGTAGCGCTGTTCAGCGGTGACCAGGCGCTGGGCACACACCGCGCCGTGTCAGGTGAACAGTGTGCAGCGGCGGGCAACCTGCTGGCCCATCCAGGCGTGATCGACGCCATGACCGAGGCCTTCGAGACCGCCGTCGGCCCGCTGGCCGACCGCCTGCTGGCTGCCCTTCACGCCGCCATGGCCGCAGGCGGTGAGGCCGGGCCCGTGCACTCGGCAGCCCTGCAGGTGGTCGGCGATCTGGTCTGGCCGATCGTCGACCTGCGTGTGGACTGGGCGGACGATGACCCGATCGGCCAGCTCGACACGCTGTGGCAGGCCTACCGCCCCCAGATGCAGGACTACCTGACCCGCGCTCTGGACCCGACCGCTGCCCCGCGCTACGGGGTGCCTGGCGATGAATGAACCGACCGGGCCTGTTCCTTCCAGCCGCGAGCTGCTGGCGCACCTGGTCGGTTTCCCCACCGTCAGCCGCGACTCCAACCTCGCCCTGATCGCCTTCATCCGCACGTACCTGGAACGCCATGGCGTGCCCTGCGAGCTGATCTACGACGAAGCGCGCAGCAAGGCCAACCTGTTCGCCACCCTCGGCCCTGACCTCGGCGGTGGCGTGGTGCTTTCGGGGCACACCGACGTGGTCCCCGTCGACGGCCAGACCTGGGCCACGGACCCGTTCATCCTGTCAGAGCGCCAGGGGCGCCTGTACGGCCGTGGGACTGCCGACATGAAGGGCTTCATCGCCTGCGTGCTGGCGGCGGTCCCGACGTTTCTGGCGCATCCGCTCCGGGTGCCGGTGCACCTGGCCTTTTCCTACGACGAGGAGGTGGGCTGTCTGGGCGTACGCACGATCCTCGACACACTGCGACGACGCCCCCACAAGCCCAGCCTGTGCCTGATCGGCGAGCCCACCGAACTCAAGCCCGTGCTGGGCCACAAGGGCAAACTGGCCATGCGTTGCCAGGTCAAGGGCGCCGCCTGCCATTCGGCCTACGCCCCCCGGGGTGTCAATGCCATCGAATACGCCGCCCGGCTGATCGGCCACCTGGGCGAACTGGGGCAGGCCTTGGCCAGCCCTGAGCGGCACGACCCGCGTTTCGATCCGCCGTTTTCCACCGTGCAGACCGGCACGATTCGTGGGGGGCAGGCGCTGAACATCGTGCCGGCCGACTGCGCGTTCGACTTCGAGATCCGCGCCTTGCCCGATCTCGACCCGTTGCAGGTCGTCCGGCAGTTGCAGACCTATGTCGACACAGACCTGCTGCCGCGCATGCAGGCCGTGGACGCCACGACTGCCATCGAGTTGCAGCCCCTGAATGCGTACCCGGGGCTGGTCACACCGCCGGACAGCGAGGCCGCTCGCCTGCTGGCGCACCTGTGCGGGTCGGAGGATTTCGGCACTGTGGCCTTTGGGACCGAGGGCGGACTGTTCGCACAGGCCGGCATTCCCACGGTGGTGTGCGGCCCGGGCAACATGGCGCAGGGCCACAAGCCCGACGAGTTCATCACCTGCGAGCAGCTGGACCGCTGTGACGCCTGGCTGCGCCGCCTGGCCGACTACGTGCGCCGCTGAGCCTGCCTTGCGGAGGAGGGGGGACGACCCTCAGGCATCACGGGGCACCCGGCTCAGGGCCGTCAGACGCTCGCGGCAGAAGTCCACGAACAGCTGCGCCGGCTTGGTCAGCTGACCCTTGCGCAGGCGCGCGCTGACCAGCCCGGAGCGTGTCACCGGCTCGGCGATCTCGAGAGTCACCACCCGCTTGCCGTCGTAGGTCACGCTCGAATGAGGCCGGGTGACCAGCAACGAAAAGCCGAACCCTTGACCGACCATGCCCCGCACCATCTCGATCGACGGCGAGCCGAAGACGATGTTCGGGGTCAGGCCCAGTTCGTGGAACAGGCTGACGAAATAGGTCCGGCTGGGCAGCACGTCGAGCAGGATCATCGGCTCCCTGACCAGGTCGCGCAGCGACACCTGCGCCTGCCCGGCATAGCGGTGGTCGGCTGGCAGCAGCACATAGGGTTTCTGCGGCGGCATCAAGGGCTCGGTCTCGATGGTGCTGTCCAGCTCGTGCTCATACAGGAACACCACATCGAATGCGCCTGCCGTCAGCCCCTGCACCAGCTCCTGCTGATCGCCATCGCGCAGGCGGATGTCGACACCGGGATATTGCACGCGGAACTCGGCGATCAACTGCGGCAGGTACAGCGGGGCCACGGTCTCGAAGCAGCCGATGTCGATCTGCCCGGCCACCACGTCGTTGTCGGCCAGGGCGTTCTGCTCGAACTCGCGGGACAGGCGCAGCAGGGCCTGGGCCTTGTGGTAGAAGCGCTTGCCGCTCGGTGTCAGCGAGACGCCCTGGGCATGGTGGCGGATGAACAGCTGCACGCCGAAGTTCTCCTCCAGGCTCTTGACCGCACTGGAGATCGACGGCTGCGCGATGTACAGCTGCCGAGAGGCTTCCGCGACGCTGCCAGCCTCGACGGTGGTCACGAAGTACCGCAGTTGACGCAAGGTGTAGGACGCCACGAAGAAACCTCGCTCGCAGGGGCAGGGGGCATGCCTTGGCCGGGCCCGGAACCTGCACAGTACCGCAGCGCGCCTTCAGGTGGCAGGCGCCTTGCCCAGCTTTTTCATAAGACCGAAGCACATTTTTAATCGTTTTCCTCGGTGCGACGCTGGCGCACCATCGTGCCATGGCCATCGCGCTGGAGGCGCCCGCCCGTTCCACCGCGTCACGTCATCACAATAACAATGCCCTCCCTGACCACCGAGGTCAGGTGCTTCAAGCCTTTGGCTCCAACTGCCTCTACACCACCATAACCAGAATGAGTGAGGGCGTTCCCATGCGTATCATGACTGCGTCGTTCAGTGCCGCGTTGCTTTGCGCCATCAGCCTGCCGGTGCTGAGCGACGAGCCGCGCCTGACCGTCATTTCGTTCGGCGGCGCCACCAAGGCCGCCCAGCAGACGGCGTACTTCCATCCCTTCGAGCGCAGTGGCGCCGGCAAGGTGATCGCCGGCGAGTACAACGGCGAGCTGTCCAAGGTCAAGGCCATGGTCGATGTCGGCCACGTGTCCTGGGACGTGGTCGAGGTCGAAAGCCCCGAGCTGCTGCGTGGCTGCGAAGAAGGGCTGTTCGAGAGGATCGATCCGAACCTGCTGGGTGAGACGTCCGGCTACCTGCCCGGGACCGTCAGCGAATGTGGCGTGGCGAGCTACGTCTGGTCGATGGTGCTGGCCTACGACCCACAGAAACTCGCCACCGCGCCCACCTCCTGGCAGGACTTCTGGGACACCCAGCGCTTCCCCGGCAAACGCGGGTTGCGCAAGGGCGCCAAGTACACCCTGGAAGTGGCCTTGCTGGCCGACGGTGTTTCACGCGACGACCTCTACACTGTGCTGGGCACGCCTGAAGGCGTGGACCGCGCCTTCAGAAAGCTCGATCAGATCAAGTCCAGCATCCAGTGGTGGGAGGCCGGTGCGCAACCGCCGCAATGGCTGGTGGCCGGTGACGTGGTGATGTCGGCCGCCTATAACGGGCGCATCGCCGCCGCCCAGCAGCAAGGTTCCACATTGAGCATCGTCTGGCCCGGCAGCCTGTACGACCCCGATCACTGGGCCATCGTCCGCGGTACCCCGCACAAGGCGCTGGCCGAGCGCTTCATCGCCTTCGCCAGCCAGGCCGAGACGCAGCAGGCGTTCTCCAGCCAGATCCCCTACGGCCCGATTCGTCAGGACGCGCTCGCGCAACTGCCCGCCCAGGTGCAGGCGCAACTGCCCACCGCGCCGGGCAACCTGGCCCAGGCGCGCCTGGTGGATGCCGAGTTTTGGGTCGACCATGGCGAGGAGCTGGAGCAGCGCTTCAACGCCTGGGCGGCGCGCTGATCCGAAGACCAGCGAGCCCTTGGCAGGCGTCGGCGTTGTCGGGATCAGATCAGGCGGTAGTCGCTGCGCTGCACGATGCCCTGGTGCGGGCCTTCGACCAGGTGCACGTAGCGTCCATCGACCGCGTCGATCGGCAGGCAGTCGTCGACGTCCAGCACCGCATCGGTGTGCGGCTTGAACCAGTTGGGCGCCATGCGCCGTTTGCCGAGGGTCTTGGCCGTGGCCTTGTCCGGGGCGACCACCAGCAGGTAGCGGTGGGCTTCGCCGAAAGTGTGCGGCTCATAGCCACCCAGGTTGAGAAAAAACAGCCGAGGCGCGCCCGGCGGTGGCGCTGCCTGGCTGAATTCGACGCGATAGCCCTCGAGGCCGTCGACTTCCAGCCAGGAGTCGATGTGCAGGCCCTTGGGGCTGCCGAACCAGGCGTTGCGTAGGTCAGGGTAGAGCGCTTCGAGCGTATTGCCCTGGGCGAAGACCACGTCGTGGACTTCGATGCTGGCACGTGGGTGGCGGCCGCCGAGCATGACGATGTAGAGCATGGAGAGGTCCTTTCGACGGCATCGGTCAAGGCCTGGCAAGACCCGGCTCGACGTCACGCACAGTGGGGAAGACAGGGGGCCAGACTACCTCAAACCTTACGCATCCCCCTAGACGGTCCGAGGCTGGACAGTGGATGGCATGCCCCCCCGGTATTGACGTACAGCGCATGGATCGAGCGCGAGCTGGTCATGAACAGGCAATTTCCCGCTGCGCCACCGACGCATACGTTGGCGCAGCGCTCTGGTGAGCGACTGCTTGAGGACGTGGCGGCGATGGACAGTGTGCGAGGCATGTGGAGGCATCCGGCCTCCTGAGTGGGCGTCGAATGAACGGCAACAAGGCTTCAGGGTTCTCAACAGCAGGGCAGTCTCTCTGCAGACACGCCTCGCATTCGCACGCATCGATCCCTACGCAGAGGTGAACATGAGCATCCGCATCAACAGCTACACCACGGTCAAGCGCAGGGAGCGCGTGCCCCACGAAGTCTTCGCCAACTACTGGCGCGATGTGCATGGCCCGCTGTGCGCCAGGCTGCCTGGCCTGGGGCTGTACATCCAGCACCATTTCTCGCGCAACCAGGATGCGCACCTCTGGCCGCTGGCCGACGGGATCGCTGAGATCGCCGACTATGAGCTCGACGGCGGCGTCGAGATCGGCTTCCTCTCGGCGCCGGACCAGGCCCGGTTCCAGGAAGCCAGCCCGCTGCTGTTCGCCGACGAGCAGAACATGTTCGCCGAGACATTGGCCTATGACCTGCCGCAAGGGTCCGTCACCCTGTCGAACCTGCTGGACGACGCGCGCATGAACGGACTGGACAATGCCGATCGCATCCATATCCACCTGAGCCCGAAGCGTAGCCTGGAGGATCTTCACACCTACGTGCGCGGCGTGCTGGCCCCGGTACTGGTGCGCGAGCCGTCGGTGCCGAAGGTGAAACTGCACCTGTGCGCGCCGTTCCAGAACGACGGCAATCACCCACCGTCGCCGGATGTGGCCCATACGGCCACGGCGGAGCGCGCCGAGCTGGTGATCATGGAAGTGGCATTCGAAAACCCGCTGGCTCGGCGGCGTTTCTTCGAGAGTGAAGCCTTCACACGGACGTTGCCGGAGCAAGCGCAGCATATCGCTTCGCTGAAGGCGTTCGCGGTGCGGGGGGTGTACACCTACGTGGACGAGGGCGCGCTGACCACGGCCGGGCTGCGGGGTAGCCGGGCGGCGGAACTCATCGAGTACCTGGGGGCGGTGAACCAGGTGACGGAAGCCGTAAATGCTGTGTTCGGCAAGCCGCAACACCTGAAATGACCCTGCGCTGGTCGTCGGCATCGGCTGGAGCCGACGACCAATGTCTGAGCAGTGGTACGACGACATGGCCTTCGAGGGTCCTGCGCAGGGGTACCCATCGTCTCACTGGGCACGCGGGCGAGCGGTAGAGGCGCTCGCGAACACCGTAGGCACCGAAGGGACCCGAGAGGACGGCTCAACGCCTGAAACTGTCCCGATACACCGAAGGCGCCACGCCCACCCCTTTTCGAAACGCCACCCTGAAGTGCTCGACCGAAGCGAACCCGCAGCGCTCGGCCACGCGTGCCAGATTGAGCGTGCTGCTCTCGAGCAGTGCACGGGCCTGCGCCAGGCGTGCGTGTTGCAGCCAGCGCTTGGGCGTCATGCCGGTCGCTTCGTTGAAGCGGCGCAGCAACGTGCGTTCGCTCATCAAGGCCTTGTCCGCCAGCTGGCGCAGGGTCAGCGGCTCGTGCAGGCGCTCGCGTGCCCAGTCCAGCAGGGCTGCCAGGTCATGCCGTGGTGTCTGGGCGACCGGTGCGGGAATGAACTGTGCCTGCCCGCCAGCACGCAAGGGCGCCATGACCAGGCGGCAGGCCACCGTGTTGGCGACCTGGGCGCCGAAATCGCGCTCGATCAGGTGCAGGCAGGCGTCGATGCCGGCCGCGCTGCCGGCCGAGGTGATGACTTGACCATCGTCCACGTAGAGCACGGCGGGGTCCACGGCGATGGCAGGGAAGCGCGCCGCCAGCTCCTCGCAGTAACGCCAGTGCGTGGTCGCGCGCTGGCCATCGAGCAGCCCGGCAGCGGCCAGCACGAAGGCGCCGGAACAGATGGACAGCAACCGGGCCCCGCGTGCATGAGCGCGGCACAGGGCGTCCAGCAAGGCCTGGGGTGGACGCTCGGCCCGGTTTCGCCACCCAGGAATGATGACGGTTCGCGCCTTGTCCAGCGCTTCGAGGTCCGCATTCGCCGTGACGGTAAAGCCGCCCAGGGCATGCATCGGGCCAGGGTCGACTGCCACCACGCAGTGCTGGTACCAGGCAAAGTCGAACTCGGGCCGTGGCAGCGCGAACAGCTCGACGGCGATACCGAACTCGAAGGTACACAGGCCATCGTAGGCCAGGAGAGCGACCAAGCCGGGTGTGTCGTGCATTTGGCGGGAAATCATCGGTGACTGTCGAGTTCGCCACTGTAGCGCACCCAAGCGCGCGTCTACAGTGGCCCGACCCCCATTCTGCCAGGAGCGATGCCATGCCCAGCCTGATCACCCAGATTCCGCCCGCCCATGCCGACCAGGCGTTCGCGCACTTCAGCGAGCGCCTGCGTTTCGAGACCGACTGTTCGGACGTCTACCACAGCCAGTACACCGGCCAGGTCGATTTCGTGCTGGTCGATGTGCGCAACGCCGAGGCCTTTGCCGCCGGGCACATTCCCGGCGCGTTGAACATGCCGACCAGCACCCTGACGGCCGAGCGCCTGGCGGCTTTCGCTGCCGGGACCGTATTCGTCGTCTACTGCGCGGGCCCCCACTGCAACGGTGCCCACCGCGCTGCTGCACGCCTGGCCCAGCTCGGGCATGCCGTGAAGGAAATGCTCGGTGGCGTCACGGGCTGGCTCGACGAAGGCTTCAGCCTATCGACCGAACAGGCTGTGCCGCACGCGCCGATACCGGCGTCCTGCGCGTGCTGAACCTCAAGTCGCAGGTCACAGTACCGTGAACCCGTGGGTGCCATCGCGTTCCAGCTGGGCGACCAGACCAAACTCCCAGTCCAGGTAGCCCTGCATCGCGTCGCGTGGATTGTCGGTTCCCTCGTAGGGGCGCCGGTAGCGGTCGCTGCGCACCACCGCAAGGTGGCTTTCACCGCTCTGCACCGGGTGGCCTGCCGCAATCCAGGCAGCGGTGCCCCCGGTGAGTACGTGGACCGGTGTGCGCGTCAACGCCTGCAGGTCACGGGCGGCGAAGCGGGCCAGCAGGCTGCTGCCGCAGGTCAGCACGTAGCGCTCGGCCTGGGGCAGACGCTCCAAGGCCTCGGCCAGCTGGGCGCGGATCACCCAGTAGGCGCCAGGGACATGGCGCTTGACGTAGTTGGCGCTGGTGGTGAAGTCCAACACCACGGTGCCGGCCTCATGCTGCCAGCGGGCCAGTTGCTCGACGTCGATGCCATGGACCTCGGGCAGCGCCGGCAGGGGTGGCTGCCAGTCGCCCTGCGCGCTGAAGTCCGCCTCGGTCAGGCCGTCGAGCACGGCGACCTGCCAGCCCATCTGCGCGAGCCACGAGGCGGTCATGTTGGCGCGCACGCCGTCATCGTCCACCAACACCAGACGCGCCCCACGCACACTGGCGACATGGTCGGTTTCCTGCACCAGTTGCCCGCCGGGTGTCGAACGGCTGCCGGGCAGGTGGCCGGCACTGTACTCCTCGGGCGTACGGACATCGAACAGGTAAGTGGTACGGCCCGCGTCGGCCTGCCAGCGCGTCAGCCCGACGCGGTCCAGGCGCAGGACACCGGCACGGTCGGCCACCCCACGGGCCTGCTGCGACGCCTGGGTGCGGGTGTGCGGGGCGACGTCGGCGAAGCGACGGTCCTGCCCATGCGCCAGCGCCTGGCCCGCCAGGGTCCAGCCGATGGTGCCGTTGCGCAGGGCCGCCACCGGGTTGGGAATGCCTGCGTTGACCAACGATTGGGTGCCGATGATGCTACGGGTGCGCCCGGCGCAGTTGACGATCACCTGGGTCGTCGGATTCGGTGCCAGTTCGGCCACCCGCAGCACTAGCTCGGCACCTGGCACACTGATGCCGCCTGGGATGCTCATGGTCTGGTATTCGTCGAAACGCCGCGCATCGAGCACCACCACGTCAGCGTCGTCGTCGAGCAGGGCCTGGACCTGGTCGGCCGCCAGGGACGGGGTGTGGCGCACGCTTTCCACCAGCTCACCGAAGGCCTTGCTCGGTACGTTGACGTCGCGGAACAGCTCGCCACCGGCGGCACGCCAACCCTCCAGCCCGCCCTCGAGCACGGCGACATCGCTGTACCCCAGGGCGTGCAGGCGTTGCGCGGCGATGGCCGCGAGCCCTTCACCGTCGTCGTAGACGGTGATGGCTGTGTCTCGCCGGGGGATACGGGCGTACGCCTCCAGCTCCAGCCTCGACAACGGGAGGTTGGCGGCGAACAGAGGGTGCGCCTGGGCGAACGGGTCTTCTTCACGCACGTCGATCAAGGCCAGTTCTTCCTGGGCCAGCAAGGCGCGGCGGATGTCGTGGTACTGCCGGGTAAGAGGAGCGGTCATGGGGTGGGGTTCTCGCTGGACAGGTCCCAGAGATTGGGCAGGTGGGCGTTGGAGTAGCCGGAAATGAACGGTCTTTGGCTGCCGTCGGTGGCGTACACCGCACGCCGGACGGCGCCGATGTTGCCGCCGTAGACGTGAATGCTGATCGACACCTGATCGGTGAAGGCATTGCTCACCTGATGGATATCGCCGATGCGCGGGGAGACCGCCTCGACCTGCCCGGGCACGAGCCTGACCGCAGCGCCGTCGGGCACCAGCGCGCCGTGGGCATCGCGCACGAAACCCTGGGCCAGCTCGGCGCCGCGCAGCATGCCGATCAACCCCCAGACCTGATGATCATGGATCGGCGTGCGCTGCCCAGGGCCCCAGACGAAGCTCACCACCGAGAAGCGCTGGCGCGAATCGCAGTGCAGCAGGTACTGCCGGTAGCGCGCTGGGTCAGGCTGGGCAAGGTCCTCGGGCAGCCAGTCGTCATGGCTGACCAGACCCGCCAGCAGTGCCTGGCCTCGGTCGAGCAGGGTGGCTTCGTCGGGCTGTTCGTCGAGCACGGTGGCCAGGCGATCGATGAAATGGCGCAAGCGCTGCAAGCGTGGAAGGTGGGTCATGGAGCGGACTCGGCGTTCGAATGTGCCTGAACCCTAGCAAACTTCTTTCTATTCCATAAATGCAAAATAACTATAAGCTAATATGAATTTTATGCATTTAAAGGTGGAGCTGGAAAACGCATTAGCTTATGTCCAATGTGCATTTCACAGCGTCCTTTCAGGGCTTTAAATTATTAAAAGATTCTTGATGATTCTTTATCGCTATATGAAACCTCGATGAGACCGCACGCGCGGATCGTCCTCATGGCCCCTGCAGGGCCCTTAGGAGACGACCATGCGCTACCTCAAACAATTGGCCGCCACCGTGCTGGCCACCACCTTCAGCCTCGCCGCCGTCGCCCAGACCTTGGTCGTCGGTGATCAAAGCTACAACGCCCGCGCCGTGATGGAAGCGGCGGGCGTGCTCGATGATGTGCCCTACACCGTGGACTGGAAGCAATTCACCGCAGGTTCTCCGGTGGCCGAAGCGCTCAACGTTGGCAGTCTCGACATCGGTCTGCTGGGCGATGCGCCTCCGTTGTTCCTGGGAGCGCTCGGCGCGCCGATCAAGGTGGTCGCGGTGAGTCGCCAGAACCTGGGAGGGGTGGCCATCCTGGTGCGCAAGGATTCATCGATTCACAGCCTGCAGGACCTGCGCGGCACGCGTGCGGCGATCTGGAAAGGCTCGTGGAGCCAGCAGCTGCTGTTCAGCGCGCTGGACAGGGCCGGTGTGCCTCGCGATTCGCTGGAGCTGCGCTACCTCAGCGCGCTGGATGCGTCCCATGCCCTGGACGGTGGTTCGGTGGACGTGATCGCCACCTGGGAGCCCTACGTCACCCAGCAGGAGCGCCAGGGCGCCCGTGTGCTGGCGACCGCCGAAGGCGTGATTCCGGCACAGAGTTTCGTGGTGGCCAACCAGAAGGCCGTCGAGCAGAAGCGCGCGCAGATCAGCGACTTCCTCCGGCGCTTGAAGAAAGCCCGTGACTGGACCCTGAGCGACCCGGCCCATACCGAGGCCTATGCCGATGCCTGGGCCAAACGCACCCGTGCCGACCGCGACATCGCCCGCGCCTGGTTCGCCCGCGCGCGCACCGACCTGGCGCCACTGACGCCCCAGGTGATCGTCGATGCGCAGAAGACCGTGGACTTTTTCGCCGGGCTTGGACTGATCAAGGCCTACCCGGCAAAGACCCTGTTCGACACCTCCTTCGGCGCGGCCCTCGGCCAAACCGACCACCAACCCTGAGCCCACGACCGCGATGTCAAGGAGACTTCCGATGCGCACACGACAGATCAAACTTGGCGCCCTGACCATGGGCTGCGGCGGCCCCGGCCGGCACAACCTGTGGCTCGATCCCGCGCTACCGGCCGATGCCAGCGTCAACATCGACTGGTACATCGACATCGCCCAGCAGGCCGAGCGCGCGCTGTTCGACCTCATGTTCATCGTCGACAGCCAGTTCATCACGCCGGGCTCGCCGTCCCATTACCTCAACCGCCTGGAGCCGCTGACCCTGCTCTCTGCACTGGCCGTCAGCACTCGGCATCTGGGTCTGGTCGGTACCCTCACCACCTCCTACAATGCGCCGTTCAACGTCGCACGGCGGCTGGCCTCGCTGGACCTGATCAGCAAGGGCCGCGCAGGCTGGAACGTGGTCACCAGTGGCGACGCGGGTACCGCCGGCAACTACGGGCTGGATGAGCACTACGATTACGACACCCGCTATGCTCGGGCCGAAGAGCATGTGAAGGTGGTGCAGGCGCTGTGGCACTCCTACGAGGACGATGCCTTCCCGCGCGACCGGGCCAGTGGCCGCTTCCTCGACCCGACCAAGCTCCACGCGTTGCACCACAAGGGCGAGCACTTCTCGGTGACCGGCCCGTTGAACATCCAGCGCTCGCCCCAGGGGCAGCCGGTGATCTTCCAGGCGGGTGATTCCGAGCAGGGCCGCGAGCTCGGTGCGGCCACGGCCGACGTGGTGTTCACCCATGCCGCGAGCCTCGAGCAGGGGCAGGCGTTCTACCGCGACATCAAGGGACGGGCCGCGCGCCTGGGCCGCGACCCGGAGCAGTTACTGGTGCTGCCTGGCGCGGAGATCTACGTCGGCGACGACGATGACCAGGCGCGGGAGATCGAGCGCCATTACCATCAGGCCGACCACAGTTTCGAGCTGGCGCTGAAGGAATTCGGGCGTAATTTTGGCTGGCACGATTTCAGTCAGTACGACCTGGATGCGCCGTTCCCGCAGGAGAGCCTCGAGTCGGCACGCAGCAGCTTTTTCACCAATGCCAAGCGCATTGCCGACCAGGCCCGGGACAAGGGGTTCAGCCTGCGCCAGGCGGTGGAGTTCGGTCGCCAGCTGCGACCGGGTGCGTTCGTCGGATCGGCTGACACCGTGGCGGCCAAGATGGCCGAGTGGTTCGAGGCGCGGGCCTTGGACGGATTCAACATCTACATCGGGCACCCGGAACAGTTCCGCCGCTTCACCGAGCAGGTCGTGCCGTTGCTGCAGGAGCGCGGGCTGTACCGCACGGCTTACGAAGGCACGACCCTGCGCGAGAGCCTGGGGTTGGCGATTCCGACGTTCCGGCGCTAGACCGCAGCGCTGATCATCGCGGCACAGGGGCCGCTCAGGTTCGAGGACTTGCCAGACCGGTGCCATCTTCTGGAGCGGCCCCTGTGCCGCGATCGGCCCCGCAGGGGCCGTAAAACCAGCCACCTCGACCCTCTCCATGTACCCACCTTCGACCAGCAGCGCACAAACGCCTGCGATCCCCCTGTACCTGCTCGATAGCCTGCCGCCTCCTGACCGCCAGCATGGGCAGGCACTGCGCTCAGAAGTCATACGCCAGTTTCGTGTACCAATACCCACCCCCCGGATGAAACGGTGAGTTGCCATAGGCTGCCTGGTTGCCGTTGGGGTTGTACACCCCATGCTTGTCCGGGCGCACGTCGAACAGGTTGGTCCCCCCCAGGCTCACGGTCAGGCTGTCGAACAGCAGATAGGACAGGTCCAGGTCGGTGATCCACTTGGCGCCGAAGCGGCGGTCCTGGGCCGGATTCTGCTGCCAGGTTTCGACCTTGCCGTAGCGGGTCGTCTGCAAGGTGCCCGTGAAGTTGCCAAGTGTCCATTGCCCGCCCAGCACCCATTTGGTCTGGGGCAGGGCTGCCACCAGGTCGCCCTCTCGAGCATGGCCCACCACCTGCAGACCGGCATCGGCCAACCTCTGGGGCGTGCTGCGTGTGCCACGCACGGTGGTCTTGTTCCAGTTGAAGCCCAGCGTCCAGCGCACCTCGCCGAATGCACCGAACGTGCTGGTGTGGTCGCCTACCAGGTCGAGCCCGCGGGTGCGCGTGTCGAAGGCATTGGTGTAGTAGTTGATCCAGGTCGTGCGGGCCAGCCCCAACCCAGCGAGCACATCGCCCACCGCGCCGCTGCCGCCGCGTCGGTCGTACAGGTTCTCGGTCAGCAGGATACGGTCATCGATGTCGATCACGTAGGCGTCGAGGGTCACGCGGGTGCGCCGGGCCGGCTGCCAGGTCAGGCCCAGGCCGGCATTGCGCGAGGTCTCCGGGTCCAGGGTATCGCCACCGAACGCCTGCGCGGCGGCGCTGCCTGGGGCCACAGTGCGGCGCAGGGCCGGCACCACGTTGCCATTGGCGTCCAGCGCGGTGCGGTTGTCGCTGACGGTGTAGCCGGTCTGGGTCAGCGATGGCGCGCGCAGGCCGCTGCCCAGCGTGCCGCGCACGGCGACGGTATCGGTCAGGGCATAGCGTGAGTTGAGCTTGAAGCTGGCGGCGCGCCCGGTGTCGTCGCTGTAATGCTCCAGCCGTGCGGCACCGCCCAGGTACCAGCGTGGTGTCAGGTCCAGGCCCAACCCGACATACGCGGCGTAGACGTTGCGCTGCACATCGGCTTCGTCTTCGGGGCGGATCGTCAAGGCTGCCTGGGCACCGACCGCGGTCTGGCCGTTGGCCAAGGCGTACAACGGGTTGGGACGGCCATCGGCCAGCGTCGCCGGGTAGGTGTATGGACCGACGCCATAGGCGATGGGGTCGCCGGCAAAGGTACGAAAACGCTCCCAGCGGTGCTCCAGGCCTGCCGAGACATGGGTCGGCACCGCCAGGCCGAACAGGCCGTCGAAGGTGCGGCGCAGGTCGAGGTTGTTCACCCACTGGTCGAATTGCAAGGTGGCCAGGTCGTCGAACGAGGTCGGCGATGCCGGTCCGTAGGTGGGGTTGAGGGTCAGGTCGCTGGACTGCTGGTTCTTGTTGCGTCCATAGCTGGTGGACAGGTCCCAGTCCCAGCGATCGACCATGCCCCGTGCCCCGAGCAGCCACTGGTAATCGGTGTCCTTGAGGTTGTTGAGCGGGAAGTAGCCGTCAGGAAACAGCTCGGGGATCGAGGCATTGCTGTTGGGCAGGCGGTAGTTGTTGTAGGCCTCCAGCGTGCGCTCGGCATAGGTGGCGAACGAGTACAGACTCAGATCGTCGCTCAGCGGCAGTTCGGCGTTGTAGCCCAGGTTGAACGCCCGCAGGTCCGGGTCGCCGTTCTTGACCGCACGGTGGTCCCAGGCGGCCTGGCGGTCGTCTTCGAAGTAGGCGCGATAGTCGGGGTCGGCCTTGTCGATCCAGTTCGCGGCGCCACGCTTGCGCGCCTCGCCCGAGAGGTGCAGGAAGCCGCCGTCGCCGAGGGTGAAGCCTTGGTCACCGGCCAGTTTCAGGGTCTCGCCCTGGCCGCTGTAGAGCTGGCCATAGCTGCTCTCGTAATGGCCGCCGGTGTCGGCGTCCTTGAGGATGACGTTGATCACCCCGGCCACGGCATCGGCACCGTACTGCGCAGCGGCGCTGTCCTTTAGCACTTCGATGTGCGAGACCGCACTGACCGGGATCATGTCGAGGTCGACCGCGTTGGCACCACTGTTGTCGGTGGAGCCGCTGGCCGGCAGGGCGCTGTTGTGGCGACGCTTGCCGTTGACCAGCACCAGGGTGTAGGCCGGCCCCAGGCTGCGGTTGCTCAGCGGCCGCACGCCGGACTGGAAACCGGCGATGTTGGTGCCGAAGTTGAACGACGGCAGCAGCTTGGCGATGGCCTCGGACAACTCGGCACGGCCGGTGCGCAGCAGTTGCTCATTGCTGATCACGTCGATCGGGGTGGGGCTGTCGACCACCGTGCGTTGGCTGGCCCGTGCACCGGTGCTGCTGGAGGTCACCGTGACCGTTTCCAGGCGCGGTTCTGCAGGTAAGGGCGCCGCGTTGGCCATGGGGGGCAACAGGCAGGCCAGGGGCAGGGCGATGAAAGGGATTCTAGACATCATGTCCTCGAAGCGTACGTGCGCGTAGGGGCACCTGGCCAGGTAGGCCACGTGGTGGAGGGTCGAAAACGTGTTGAAGATGGCCCAGGCATCATTCGCTTTGCCCGGGCACCACTGTCCGCCCAGTACGCCGGGTCGTCGTTCAAGGGCTGCGATGCAGCCCATCGCGGGCAAGCCCGCTCCCACAGGTGCCGAGGCTGCCTGTGCGGGCGCAGCATCGAAACCAATCCTTCAGAAAGGAGAGGAACCTCTTCCCGCTTCAAGCCATGCCTCACCCCGGTGGTACAGGCGGCATGGCCCTCTGTGGGAGCGGGCTTGCCCGCGATAGCGCCCGTGCAGGCGCTCCGATGCGAGGACCGTCAGGCCACCGCCGCCTGCTCGCGCCGCAGTGTGTTGCGGTTGATCGGCACGCTCAGCCCGAAGCTGTCACGCAGGGTCTGCCCGGGGTACTCGCTGCGCATCAGGCCGCGCGCCTGCAGCAAGGGCACCACCAGCTCCGTGAAGAATTGCAACCCATCAGGCAGCAGCGAGTTGATGATGAAGCCGTCGGCAGCGCCGTCCTCGAACCAGTCCTGCAAGGCGTTGGCCACCTGCTCGGGCGTGCCGGTGAAGTCTCGACGCGGGCGCGAGAAGCGCAGCGCCAGCTCGCGCAGGCTCAGGCCCTCATCGCGGGCCAGTTGCTTGAGCTGATCGGACGTCCCCTTGTGGCTGTTGTCGCCCAGCGTGCCCAGGTCGGGGAACGGGGCATCCAGGTCATGCTGGCTGAAGTCGTAGTCGTTGAAAGGACGGCCCAGGGCGACCAGGGCATCCTCGATGTTCACCAGATCGACCGCCTGTTGATAGCGGCGCTCGACCTCGGCCTCGTCCCGGCCGACGATGGGACGGATGCCCGGCAGGATGAACAACTGGTCCGGGTCCCGGCCGTGGGCGGCGGCGCGCTGTTTCAGGTCACGGTAGTAGGCACGGGCATCGCTGAAGGACTCCGGGTTGACGAAGATCGCGTCGGCGTTCTGGGCCGCGAAGGTACGCCCGTCCTCCGACACGCCGGCCTGGAAGATCAGCGGCTGGCCCTGGGGCGAGCGCTGGATGTTCAGCGGCCCCTTGACCTTGAAGAACTCGCCCTGGTGGCCCAGGGTGTGCAGCTTGGCCGGGTCGAAGAACTCGCCGGTCTGCTTGTCGCGGGTGAAGGCGTCGTCCTCCCACGAATCCCACAGCCCTTGGACCACCTCGACATGCTCGCGGGCGATGCGATAGCGCACGGCATGGGGCGGGTGCTCGGCCTTGCCGAAGTTGTCGGCCGTGCCCGAGAGCCAGGAGGTGACCACGTTCCAGCCAGCGCGCCCGCCACTGATCAGGTCCAGCGAGGCGAACTGGCGGGCGACCTGGAAGGGCTCGCTGTAGCTGACCGTGACCGTCGCCACCAGGCCGATGTGAGCGGTGACCGCCGCCAGGGCCGACAGGATCGTCAACGGCTCGAAACGGTTGAGGTAGTGCGGGCTGGAGCGCGCATGAATGTGCAGGCTGTCGGCAATGAAGGCGAAGTCGAACTTGGCCCCTTCGGCCAACAGCGCCTGCTGCTTGTAGAAGCCGAAGTTCACACTGGCGTCGGCCAGCGCTTCTGGGTGGCGCCATTCGCCCCAGCCGTGGCCGACCCCATGAATCATCGCGCCCAGGTGGATCTGTCGTTTACTCATGCTCGGTCTCTCCTGATGATGAGCGTGTCGGTGTGCGCAGCCGCGAAGGGCCGCGCGTCTTTCGTCAAATCGCCACGGGCAGCACGCGCCGTGAATGCCCGGGTATCGCTGCGATCAGTTCGCGCGTGTAGGCGCTGCCTGGCTGGCTGAGCACCTGCAGCGCAGGTCCCTGCTCGACCACTTGGCCACGGCGCAGCACCACCACGTGGTCGGCCATGCTCGCCACCACCGCCAGGTCATGGGAAACCAGCACGTACGCCATGCCCAGGGTGTGTTGCAGGGTCTCGAGCAGGGCAAGGATCTGCGCCTGCACCGACACGTCCAAGGCACTGACCGGCTCGTCGAGCAGCAATACGTCGGGTTCCAACGCCAGGGCTCGGGCGATCGCCACCCGCTGACGCTGGCCGCCCGACAACTCATGCGGGAGTCGGTCGAGCAGGTGCACGGGCAGTTGCACCTGGGTGATCAGTGTCTGGGCCCGTCGCACCAGCGCCTGGCCCTTGAGCAGGCCGAACGCGACCAGCGGCTCGACGATGCTGTCGAACACGGTGAAACGTGGATCGAGTGCGGCGAACGGGTTTTGCTGGACCAACTGGATACGCCTGCGCAACGGACGAAACTGCCGCCAGCTGCGGGTACCGACATCGACGCCGGCGAACGTCACCTGACCCTGGCTGGGTCTCTCCAGGCCCAGGGCCAGGCGTAGCGCCGTGCTCTTGCCCGAGCCCGACTCACCGACCAGGGCCACGGTCTGTCCGGCGTGCACGTCCAGGCTCAGCGCGTGCAGGGCCGTGAAAGGCTCGGCCCGTCCCGGTACGGCGAAACGCTTGCCGACCGCCTGCAGGCGCAGCAGCGGCGCCTGGTCGGCCGGCGCGCCTGGCCTGCGGCGCGGCACGAAGGCCGGTGCGGCCGCGAGCAGGTCGCGTGTGTAGGGTTGCCGGCTGCCCCAGAGGATCTGCCGCGGCGTGGCCTGTTCGATCAGTCGGCCATGCCTCATCACCAGCAATCGGTCGGCGCGGTCGCAGGCCATGCCCAGGTCATGGGTGATGATCAGCAGCGAGATGCCGCGCTCGGCCACCAGCGCTTGCAGGTGATCGAGAACGCGCCGCTGTACGGTCACGTCCAGCGCGCTGGTAGGCTCGTCGGCGATCAGCACCTTGGGCTCGCCCGCCAAGGCGATGGCGATCAGCACGCGTTGGCGCATGCCGCCGGACAGCTCATGGGGGTACTGGCGTGCACGCAGTGCCGGATCGTCGAGACCGACCTGGGCCAGCAAGTTCTGCACCTCGGCCTCCAGTCCAGCGAAGCGTCGGCCGCGGGCCAGCACCAGGGCCTCGGCGATCTGCTGACCGACACGCAGCGTCGGGTTGAGACTGACCATCGGATCCTGCGGTACCAGGCCCAGGGTCCGCCCGCGCACCTGACGGCGTGACCGTTCGGTGGCCTGGGCCATGTCGGTCCCTTCGACCCACAGCTCACCGTGGTCGATGCGGGCAGTGTCCGGCAGCAGCCCGAGCAGGGCGTGGGCCAGGGTCGACTTGCCCGAGCCGGACTCGCCGACGATGGCCAGGGTCTCACCCCGCGCCAGGCTGAACGACAACCCGCGCACGGCGTGAGTGCGTGCCCCGGCGGCGTAGCTGATGCTCAGGTCGCTTACATCGATCACAGGGGAGGCGCTCATCGGACAATCTCCTCGGCGCTGCGCGCCAGGTGATTGAGGCTGAACACCACGGCCACCAGGAACAGCCCCGGCAGCAGGGAGACCCATGGGGCCGTGACCAGGAAATGACGGCCGTTGGCAATCAGCGTGCCCCATTCCGCCGCAGGCGGCGCGGCGCCGAAGCCCAGGAAGCTCAGCCCGGCGGCGGCGAGGATGGCCGCGCCGACATCGAGGGTGGCGAGCACGGCCACCGGCCCCCAGGCGTTGGGCAGGACATGGCGCAGCACGGTGCGTGTCCAGCTGGCGCCGCCCAAGCGTGCGGCCTCGACATAAGGCAGGGTCTTGACGCGCAGCACCTCGGCGCGGGTAGTACGGGCAAAGCCCGGGATCAGGCCGACCCCCACCGCGATCGCCACCGGCACCGTGCCAAAGCCGATCGCGGTGACGATCGCCAGGGCCAGCAGCAGGCCGGGCAGGGCCAACAGCACGTCGACCAGGCGCATGAGCAGCGCATCCACGCGGCCACCGGCAAAGCCGGCCAGCACCCCCAGGCTCAGGCCGCCCGTCAGGGCGATGGCCACGGCCAGCAGCGCCGCCAGCACCGACAGGCGTGCGCCGTAGACCACCCGGGCATACAGGTCACGACCCAGCTCGTCGGTGCCGAACCAGTGGGTCAGGCTCGGCGCGCTGAGCTTGTCGGCCGGTGAGGTGGCATAGGGGTCGAAGCCGGTCAGCAGCGACGGCGCCAAGGCCGCGAGCAGGGCGAAGCTCAGGACCAGCAGCGCCAGGCTGAAACCCGGCTGGCGCAGCAACGGAACCAGCCGCTGCTGCCAGCGTTGCCGACGTGAGCACGGCGCCCAGCCCGTGGCGGCGCGCCCCAGGTCATGGGTAGCCGAGGCACTGAGGGTCAGTAATGGTCTATCGACGGTCATCTCAGGTCACCTTGGTCGTGTGGGTGATGCGGGGATCGAGGCAGGGGTAGAGCAGGTCGACCAGCAGGTTCACCACCACGAAGGCGGCGGCAGCGACCGCGACGATCGCCAGCACCACGGGAATGTCCTGGCGCAGCACGGCTTCCTGGGCCAGACGGCCGACGCCGTTGCGCGAGTAGATGGTTTCGACCAGCACGGCGCCGGACACCGTGTTGCCCACCTGTAGGCCGATCAGGGTCAACAGCGGCAGGGCGGCGTTGCGCAGGCCGTGGCGCGCCTGCACCTGGGCCCGGCTCAGGCCCTTGGCGAAGGCGGTGGTGATGTAGGGCGCCTGCCAGACATCCCGGAAACCTCGTTGCAGCACCTGGGCGTACAGCGCGGCACTCGGAATCGCGAGGGTGATCGCGGGCAGCACCAGGCTGTCGAAGCCCTGGCTGCCGGTGGCCGGGAACCAGCCCAGGGCGAAGGCGAAGACCTGGATCAACAGCAATCCGATCCAGAACACCGGCACGGAGAACCCCAGGGCCGGCAGGCGCGTCAGGGCGACTTTCAGCGGTCGCCATTGCACGTAGGCGGTCAGGCAGGCCAGGCCGACCCCAGCCAGCAAGGACAGAACGATGGCGGCGCCGGCCAGGGTCAGGGTCTGCGGCAGGCGCTCGGCCAGCAGTGTGCTGACCGGCCGGCCCAGCGACAGCGATTGTCCGAAATCACCCTGCACAGCCCGCCACAACAGGTCGGCGTACTGCTCGAACAGACCTTTGTCCAGCCCGTAGTAAGCCCGGGCTTTGGCCAGGTCTTCGGGTGACAGGCCGTCGGCTTCCAGCCCCGAGGCGCTGAGCATGATCGCCAGGGTGTCGCCCGGCAGCAGGTAGAGAATGAAATAGGTGAGGGTGTAGGCCCCCCATAGCACCAGCAGGGCTTGACCGACACGTCCGGCCAGGTAGCGCGTCATGGCTGCTGTACCTGAATGTCGCTGAGCAGGGCGAAGCCTTCGGCCGTCCAGCGGAAATCCTTGACCCGCGGCGCGGTGGCGGCCTGCCAGACCCGCTCGTACAACGGGAAGGCAGACGCCTCGTCGACCAGCAGGTCCTGCAACTGACCGTAGGCCTGGGCTCTCTGAGGGTCGGCGGTGGCGGTCAGGCCGTCGTCGAACAGCGCCTGAGCCTTGGGCAGCACATCGGGGGTATAGGCATTGGTGGCCAGCGTGGCGCTGTTGGCGGCGCGCGGGTCGAGGATGGTCTGCAGGATGATCGGGTCGGCGCGGGTCATGTAGGTGGAGGTCAGGTCATAGTTACCCGAGGCATTGCCCGCCACCCACTCGGCACGGGTCAGCACGTTGAGCTTGAGGTCGATGCCCACCTGGCGCAGCTGGTCCTGCACCAGCACGTCGCCAGCGCTTTCGGCCGGTGTCAGGTTGTAACGCAGGGTCAGCCGCTGGCCGTTCTTGTGCCGATAGCCGTCTTCGCCCTTGTGCCAGCCGGCCGCCTCGAGCAGCTGCTCGGCACCCCGGGGGTCGTAGGCCAATCTGTCGCGCTGTGGCTTGAAGTAGGGCGTGGTGGTGTCGTACACGCCGCTGACCACCGGGAACTGGTCATTGAACACGGTGTGCGCATAGCTCGTGCGGTCGATGGCTTTTTGCAGCGCCAGGCGTACCTGACGGTCGGCCAGCAGACGCTGGCCACGGGTGTTGGGGTAGAGGTTCAAGGCCGGGCCAGGCAGTGAACGACTCTGCAGCGTCGCACCCTTGGACTGCAGCAGTTGCACGTCGACCTCCGAAAACGGATTGCGCGGCCAGAGGATGTCGGCCTTGCCTTGCAGGAACAGACCATTGCGCACGCTTTCCTCGGGGATGTAGCGGATCTCTACGGCATCCAGGTGCGCCGCGCCACGGTTGTGCACGTTGGCCGAAGGCCAGGCGTAGTCGTCGCGCCTGACCAGGCGCGCACCGACTTCCGGGGTATAGTGCTCGAGCACGAATGGCCCGGTCCCGATGATCCGGCCCAACGACCGTTCCTGGGCCGTCAACGCGTAGCTGGCCGGGGCGAGGATCGCCAGGTTGGTGGTGGAGGTGGCCTGCAGGAAGCCGGCATTGGGCTTGGCCAGGACCAGGCGCACGGTGAACGCATCGACCACATCGGCATGGTCGTAGCCGGCCAGGTAGGTCGCGCCGAAGGTCGCGGGCAGTTGGGTGGCGAAGGCCTTGTTGCTGTCGAAGGCGGTCTTCACGGCCTGGGCATCGAAGCGTTCACCATTGCTGAAGGTGACGTCCTGGCGCAGGTGGAAGGTGTAGCGCAGGCCATCGTCGCTGACCTCCCAGCGCGCCGCCAGCCAGGGGATGATGCGGCCAGTCTGCGGATCCTGGTCGGTGAGGGACTCGGCGACGTTGCGCAACAGCACGCGGTGTTCGAGCCAGTACACCTGGAACGGGTCGAGGCTGACCAGGGTGGTGTTGTCCCCCCAGAAGGCGATGTTGAGCGTGTTGCTGGCCGTGCGGTCGTCGGCCGGCGAGCAGGCGGTCAACGCCAGGGCCAGGGTGCCGAGCGCGAACAGGCGGTGCAGTACGGGCATGTGAAGTCTCCTTCGATGGCAATGAACGTGAGTGCTGGCACCGATCGCTTGATCGGCAAGTCCGCCTCGGCGTGGCGGGGATGCAACTGTTCTTTCTGCTTCAGCTCGGCGGGCAGCCCTGGTTCCGTCAGTCCTGGTAGCCACGCCCTTCGCGGTCCAGCTGGCGGATCAACGCATCCCAGTGCCGCTGGATGCCTTCCCCCTTGCCGTCGGAAAACCGTTTCGATTGTTCATGCACCTTGGCGATGGCGGCGGGCGAGGCGTGCAGCAGTTGATCGTTGCCACCGGCCTGGGCCGCGATCTGGATGTTGCAGGCCCGCTCCAGGCCATGCAGTTCACGAAAGGCATGCTCCACGCTGATGCCCCCCGCGAGCAGGCCGTGGTTGCGCAGGATCAACAGGTTGCTATGGCCCAGGTTGGCCACCAGCCGCTGCTGCTCGTCCAGGTCCAGGGCGACACCTTCGTAGTCGTGGTAGACCACCCGGCTGTAGTAGGCCAAGGCATGCTGGGAAATCGGCAGCAGCCCCTGGCGCTGAGCAGAAACGGCCGCACCGTCGCGGGTGTGGGTGTGCAGCACGGCCTCGAGGTCCGGGCGGGCGCGGTGGATGGCACTGTGGATCACATAGCCGGCCTGGTTGATGCCCAGCCCCAGTGGATCGTCGATGATCGTGCCATCGACGTCGACCTTGACCAGGTTGGACGCGGTGATCTCGTCGAACAGCAGGCCGAAGGCGTTGATCAGAAAGTGCTCATGCGGCCCTGGTACCCGAGCCGAAAAGTGCGTGTAGATGTGGTCGGTCCAGCGAAACAGCGCGGCCAGGCGATAGGCGGCGGCCAGCTTGACACGGACTTCCCATTCTTCGGGGCTGACCCGGTCGCGGACGCGGTGGGACTCGGCGGTGACGGCAGACAATGAACTCATGGGGATACGCTCCAGGGGTCGGTGGCTGCGCAGGTGATCGACCGGCAGGGTCGACGGCGTCCGTGCAGCCTGAAAATAAAGAGGCAAAGGCCCGCGGCTTGCACCTTGGCGCCTGCGTCGAGTGTGGCGCTCACGCGCATGTCTCCTTGAAGGCCGCCTGGCCCACGTGAGCGAACACCACATCGTCCTGCGGCGTATGGATGCGGCTGCACAGCACGTCGCGATAGTGCCGTTCCAGGGGATTGCGCCGGGACAGCCCAGGGTTGCCCGCCGCTTCGACGGCCAGTTCCACCGCCTGGATGGCATTGGCGCTGACCAGGTGCTTGAGCTGCCCGGCATGGCACGAGGCGACCTGCCCAGAGGCGGCGGCATCGAGCAAGGTCTGGTTGGCGAACAGCAAGGTATCGATACGACCGAGCACCGCTTGAAACCGCGGCAGGCTCGCCAGCGGTGCGCCCAGGTTGGAGGGCGCGCGGTTCTTGAGAAAATGCACCAGCCAGTCGCGGGCAGCACGGGCCACGCCGTCGTACACCGCAGGCAGCAACACGGCCATCCACAGCAAGCCTTCGGCGTCGAGTTCGGCTCGTGGCGCACTGGCCGGGCTGACGTTCACGGCGTGCTCGAGCGGAATCAGCACGTCGTCGAAGCGCACGTCGTGGCTGCAGGTGGCGCGCATGCCCAGGTGGTCCCAGTCCTCGACGACAGTGATGCCGGGAGTGTCGCGGTGCACCAGAAAGCCGCCGACCAGCGGATCGGCATCGTCGCTGCGGGCCCAGACCAGCAGCCACGTCAGGCCATGGCTGCCGGTGGAGTAGAGCTTGCGACCGTTCAAGCGCCAGCCTTCGGCCGTGCGTCGTGCCACCGTGGCAGGCAGGCCACCCCGCGTTGGCGTCCCCAGGTCGGGTTCGACGCGCAGGGCGTTGATCAAGGCGCCGCGCTGCACGGCATCGCAGGCCACGCGGTGGCGCAGGTGCTCGGGCCAGCGCGCTTCATCCTGCAGGCGAACGTGCTGCAGGTACTGCATCACCACGATCAGGGCCGTGGCCGGATCGCCCTTGGCGATCGCCCCGATCACCCGCCGGGCACTGGCGAGGTCTGCGCCGCTACCGCCCAGCGCGCGGGGCACAGTGAACGCGAGCAGACCGTGCTGATGCAGCAGGTCGATGTTGTCCTGCGGGAAGCACGCCGTGCGATCGTAACGTTCGGCGTTGGCGGCAAGGGCCTGTGTCAGTTCGGCAAGGGTGCTGTCGGCGGGGTGACTCATGGGTTTCATCCCTGAATGACGGTGTCTTGCTAAGACCGTATTCGTATGAATGAAGCCTGTAAAAGTCTTTTTAGTTCTATGCTAATTATTTGTTTTACGAATTTACATAGCAGATGGTTATGCGTAATACGCATCTAACGTTCTGCGCTTCGAACGTGCTTTGCCCCGTTTGCCGGACAGCGCGATGGGCAATCGACGGTTCATCCCGTCAGTTTCTGCCCAGCGATCTCACCAAACAGCTCCACAGGCTCCTGCAGGTTGCCCAGGTAGCGCGGATGGAACAGCCACAGGTCCACCTGCGGCTTGAAGTCGCTGACGTTGAGCACGTCCAGCGCCTCACGGTGGCGGCTGGCCTCAAGCAGGGGTTCGGGCACCAGCCCCAGCCCTTGCCCATTGGCCACCAATCCCAGTTGCAGTTCGGTGCCGAAGGTCTCCAGGTTGATCGACAGGCTCAATCCTTGCTCGCTCAACGCACGCTGCAGGCCGGCCCGGAAGCCGCAGCCCTCTGGGTTGAGCACCCAACCACGGGTGTAGCAGTCCTTGAGCGTCTGGGTACGCCTGGCGCTGCCCTTGGCGGCGACCACCTTCAGTGGCATGCGTGCCAGCGACTGGCTGGCGATGCCGTCAGGGAAGATCTTGCCCGCGGGGAACAAGGCTGCGGCGGCATCCAGTTCGCCGTTTTCCATGCGGGCGATGAGGTCGCTACCCCAGCCGCTGCTGACCTGGGTGCGCAGGGGCGGGTAGGCCTCGCGGATGCGTGCCAGGGCCTCGAGCAGCACCACGTCGCCCAAGGTCTGTGGCACGCCCAGGCGCAGGGTACCCGACGGCGCGCCTTCGTGGGCCACCAGCTCGCGCAATGCATCGATTTCGCGCAGGATGGCCTTGCACTGCTCGTACACCCGCAGCCCCATGGGGGTGGGTTTGAGCGGTTTGGTGTGGCGGTCGAGCAGGGGGGTACCCAGGTCCTGCTCGAAGTTCTGCACCCGTCGGGTGATGGCCGGCTGCGTCAGTTGCAGGGCTTCGGCAGCCAGGTTGGTGGACTGGCAACGGATGACCGCCACGAAGGCGTCCATATCATCGATTTTCATCAGCGGTGCTCACAGGTCGGACGGGGACACGAGGCGCGGGCCTCACCACAGCCAAGAGTCTATCGGATAAAAACGCATATTAGGTTATTCCTAAAATCAATTTAATTTATCAGGAAGATCCCGTTAGAGTCGCTCGGCCAGGGCTGCATGACGCAGCCTGTCCAGACACCGAGGAACGCCATGTCCATCCGATCGAAGCTGCTCACCCTGGCCGCCGCCCTGCTGCTGGCCAGCCAGGCGGGCGCGGCCGAGCGCCTGACCCTGCGCATCGGCGACCAGAAGGGCAACATGCGCGCCCAACTGGAAGCGGCCGACGCCTTGCGCGACCTGCCGTACGACATTCGCTGGGCCGAGTTCCCCGCTGCCGCGCCGTTGGCCGAAGCGCTCAACGCGGGCGCCATCGACGCCGGGATCATCGGCGATGCGCCGCTGCTGTTCGTGCTGGCCTCGGGCGCGCCGGTCAAGGCCATCGCCGTGGACACCTCCGACCCCTATGGCACCGCGGTGCTGGTACGCCCTGACGCTTCCCTGCACAGCGCGGCGGACCTCAAGGGCAAGCGCATCGCCACCGGCCGTGGCTCGATCGGCCATCACCTGGCGCTCAAGGCACTGGACCAGGCGGGGTTGAACGAGCAGGACGTGGCGTTCCGCTTCCTGGGGCCGGTGGATGCCAAGATCGCGCTGGCCAACGACTCGGTGGACGCCTGGGCGACCTGGGAGCCATATACCGCCTTGGCCGAACTGAGTGGCCAGGGCAGAGTGCTGGTCAACGGGCGCGGCCTGTCCAGCGGTAACAGCTTTCTGGCCGCGACCGATGAGGCCCTGAACGATACCGAGCGTCGCGCTGCCCTGCAGGATTACCTCACGCGCCTGGCAGGCGCACAGGTCTGGGCCAACCAGCACCTGGACAGCTACTCCAAGACCCTGGCCGCGATCATCGGCTTCCCCGAGGACGCCGCGCGCCTGCAGTTCGAACGGCGCCACCTGCGCTGGCAGGCGATCGACGCCAAGACCGTGGCCGACCAGCAGGCCACGGCCGACTTCTACCAGGCCCACGGCCTGATGAACGTACGTCTGGACGTGACGCCCACCTTCGCCAGCGGCTTCGTGGTGCCGGATGCCCCGCCACTGGCCGCCCAGCCCTGACTCCGGAGATCATCCAATGACCTTGACACCCCTGCGCCGGCTCGGCCTGGCGCTGCTGGCCGGCGCCTTGCTGCCGGCCTTGGCTCAGGCCGAACAGACCGTGCGCATCGGCTACCAGAAGTCCTCGACCCTGCTGACCCTGCTCAAGGCCCGCGGCAGCCTCGAACAGCGCCTGAGCGCCGAGGGTATTCGCGTCTCCTGGCACGAGTTTCCCAGTGGGCTGCCGCTGTTGGAGGCGCTGAACCTGGGCAACGTCGACCTGTCGGCGGACGTGGCCGACACCGTGCCGGTGTTCACCCAGGCCGCCGGTGCGCAACTGACCTATTTCGCCCGCGAAACGCCCTCACCGACGGCCCAGGCGATCCTGGTGCCGGCCGACTCACCGCTCAAGGCCCTGGCCGACCTCAAGGGCAAGCGCGTGGCAGTGACCAAGGCGTCCGGTAGCCATTACCTGCTGATCCAGGCCCTGGCCAAGGCCGGCCTGACCTTCGAGGACATCACCCCGGCCTACCTGATCCCGGCCGATGGGCGTGCGGCCTTCGAGAACCACAAGGTCGATGCCTGGGTGACCTGGGACCCTTACGTGGCCAGTGCCCAGCGCCAGCAGCACGCGCGCATCCTGGCCGACGGTCGCGGCCTGGCCAGCTACCAGCGCTACTACCTGGCCCGCAGCGATTACGCCCAGGCGCACCCCGAGGTCGTGCAGCAGGTGTACGACGCATTGCGTGAAGTGGGCAGCTGGACCAAGGCCAACCCTGCCGCGGCGGCGCGGGTGCTCGGGCCCTTGTGGGGGAACCTGGACAGCGCCACGGTGCAGCAGGCCAATGCTCGGCGCAGCTACGACGTGCAGCCGGTGACCGTGGACAACCTGGCGGAACAGCAGCACATCGCCGATGCGTTCTTCAAGGAGCGGTTACTGCCCAAGGCGGTGGATGCAAAAGCGGTCAGCGTCTACACGCCCGAAGCAGAGTAGGGCGCGTATCAGATCATCGTCTGCAACTGTTCCAGGAGGCAGGCGATGTTGGCGTCGTGACGCTTGTAGTAGGTCCAGGGCCCGATCCGTTGCGAGGTCACCAGCTGGGCGCGTTGCAGCGAGGTCAGGTAGAGCGAGACCGTCGACTGCGACAGGCCCACGCGCTTCTGGATGATGCTCACGCACACGCCCACCTGCTCAGGGTCCACCTCCTGTTCGGGGAAATGCGTGCGCGGGTCTTTGAGCCAGTTGAGAATGGTCAGGCGGGTGGGGTTGTCGAGGGCTTTCAGCGCTTCGCTGACGTCGATGCTCATGGTCATGGCCAAAACGGGTTTTCGCGATAGTACGACATTTCCAGGGGCCACTCCCAGCCTTCGGCCAGGTCGACCGCGCCCGGCTGGATCAGGCGCGGCGCTTCACGATCAGCCTGGGTAGCGAGGATAGTCGGTGTAGCCCACCTCGGTGCCCCCGTACATCGTACTCGCATCCAGCGCGTTGAGCGGCCACTGGTGGGCGATGCGCGCGGGCAGGTCCGGGTTGGCGATGAAGGGCCGACCGAAGGCGATCAGGTCCGCCCAGCCTGCGCCGACCACACGCAGCCCACGCTCGACGGTGTAGCCGCCGGCGTACAGGATCCTGCCACTGAAGGCCTGGCGCACGTCGCGACGAAAATCGTCCGGCAGCTCCGGCGCATCGTCCCAGTCGGCTTCGGCCAACGACAGGTAGGCGATGCCGATCCGCTCGAGCACCTTGACCGCTTCCAGGTACGTCTCGTGTGGATCGTCTTCCACCAGCCCCAGGTAGACGCGCTCTTCATCGGTGGAGGCGAACAGCGGCGCGAAGCGCACCCCGACGCGCTCGCGACCGACCACACCGGCCACCGCTTCGGTCACCTCCCGCAGAAAGCGCAGACGGTTGTCCAAGGACCCGCCATATTCATCGATGCGCTGGTTGCTGTGCGCCGAAATGAACTGGTTGACCAGGTAACCGTTGGCGCAATGGATCTCCACGCCGTCGAAGCCGGCCTCCAGCGCGTTGCGGGCCGCCTGCGCATACAGCTGCACGATCGCCTTGACCTCGGTCGTGGACAGCGCCCGTGGCACGGACGGCTCGGCCAGCTCACCAGTGCCGGGGCCGGTCTCGACGAACACCTTCACGGCCGTGGCGGCGATGGCGGAGGGTGCGACCGGGGCTTCGCCCCCCGGCTGCAGCGAGGTATGGGAGACCCGGCCGACGTGCCACAGCTGGGCGAAGATGACACCCCCGTGGGCATGCACGGCATCGGTGACCGTGCGCCATCCCTCGATCTGCTGTGGGCTGTGGATGCCTGGCGTCCAGGCATACCCCTGGCCCCGTGGCTCGATCTGCGTGCCTTCGGTGACCATGAAGCCGGCACCGGTGCGCTGGGCGTAGTAGGTGGCCATCAGGTCGTTGGGAACGTTGCCGGGTTGCGAGCTGCGCGAGCGCGTCAGCGGCGGCAGGACGATGCGGTTCTTCAGGGTGTGGCTGCCCAGTTGCACGGGCTCGAACAGGGGGGAGGCGTTCATTTTGATTCCAGATATCTAGATTTCTAGATGTGTTGACTGACGGCTTGGCGGTGCGTCAGATGAAAGGTAGGCAGCCTATTCTGCATATCGAGATATGTCAATATAATGCGATGTACCGAGGCGTGCCACCCGATACGATGGAGGTCAACGGCACAGCACTGGACCTGGCCTGTGAGGAAGGCCAGCTCGCCTTCCTCACAGACATTCGCTTGCCGGTACGAGGCAGGCGAAACACACGGTGCATCAACTCGCCAGGTAATCGTCCACCGAGCGAACGGTGCCATAACCGAACTCGAATGCCGCCATCATTGCCGCATGAACGTGCGAGGCCGGGACGTTGATGCCATCGAACGCAAGATCCAGGGTGGCGCAGGCGTCGTGGAGGATGGTGACGGTATACCCCATGTCCGCGGCGGCCCTGACGATGGCATCGATGCACATATGGCTCATGGCGCCGACCACCACTAGCTCTTGGACGTGGTGAGCGTCCAGCTGTTGTTTCAGGTCCGTTTCACGAAAGGCATTGATATGGTGCTTGACGATCACCGCTTCCCCCTCCAGGGGGGTCACGGTGTCCTGGATAAGGACACCGCCCGTACCGGGCACGAAGATCGGGGCGTCACCTTGTGCAGATTCATGGCGGACATGGAACACGGGCATCCCCTTGCCTCGAGCGTCCGCTATCACGCGTGCCGCCTGGGCGGTCGCCGCTTCGATGCCTGTCAGGGGAAGCTTGCCGCTCGGCAAGTACTCGTTTTGCAGGTCGACGACGATCAGGCCGATGGGGTTCATGACGTTCATTTCCTTTCAGCGGGAGAGGCGCCCAGGATCGCCGCCCTTGGCGTACCTGCACAGGGGCGCGAACGACAACCAGAGGGCCGATATCGACAAGCACTACGCCACGGTGAAGACGGTCGCCACGGACCTGTGGGGGGCTTGCCCGCGATGGCGTCCGGTCCGTCACCACCTGCATCGCGGGCAAGCCCGCTCCCACACAGATCGCGTCGGTCTGTCAGATCAGCGATGCAGTCCAAACACCCATGGCCACGCCGCGGTGAAGACGGTCGTCACGGGCTTGTGTGGGAGCGGGCTTGCCCGCGATGGCGTCCGGCTCGTCATCGCCTGCATCGCAGGCAAGCCTGCTCTCACCTATGGCTTGCCACTCATTTTCTTGAACATCGACGATGTCATGGGTCTTGTATGAGACGGGGTTTATCGCAAGCCTGCGCTGAAACGCCGTTTGTAGGCGCCCGGTGTCAATCCAACGATACGTGTGAACACCTTGCGGAACGCACCAGCATCGCTGTATCCCACCTCCCAGGCAACCTTGTCGATGGAGGCCGTCTCGAACTGCAGCATCTCGCGTGCACGCCCCACGCGAAGCCGTTGACCGTATTCGGTGGTCGTCATGCCCGTGGCTTTCTGGAAGCGTCGCAGCAAGGTTCGTGGCTCGAGTTTGGCCTGGGTCGCCAAGGTGGCCAGCGTCATGTCTTTTGCCTGGGTCGCCTGGAGCCAATGCTGCACGCTCAACACGGCAGCGTCCCCGTGCGTCAGAACCGGGGAAAAGGCGCTGTAATAGCGTTGCTCGCGGCCAGGGGGATCCACCACCAGCGTGCGGGCGGTATCGAGCATGATGGAGGGCCCCAACAGCCGGTCGATCAGACGCAGTCCCAGATCGGTCCAGGCCATCAGCCCCCCAGCCGTCATGATGTCGCCGTCATCGATGACGAGCCGGTCGGCATCGACCCGGACGTTCGGAAAACGCTGCTGCAACCGCTGCGCATAGGTCCAGTGCGTGGTCATGGGGCGGCCATCCAGCAGTCCCGTTGCCGCGAGCAAGAAGGCTCCCGCGCATACGGAACCAAGCGTCACGCCTTGGGCATGCTGCGCCTTCAGCCAGGTCAACAAGGCGCCTGGCGGCGCCGGATCCGGTTCCTGCAGGGTCGGCGGCAGAATCAGCACGGTCAACCTCGAGCCGGCATGCGGCTGCGTATCGAATGTCCGCTCAGGCGCGCTGGACGCTGACGCTTGTTGCCAGTGGGAGATGCGCAACGAAGGCCCGGGTGACTTCAAGAAACGGGAAGCCACGCTGTTTGCCACGCCGAACAGGTCGGTGAGCCCGAGGGTGGCTGCCTGTTGTGCCCCTGGATACTGGACGAGGCCGATTTCGAAGGCGGGTGTATTGTGCATCTGTCGGTCAGTCTTGAGCAGGTCGGGCGTGACGATGCTCACCTTAGCACCGGATCCAAGCCAGCGCGCATTGTTCTCATGTTCGGCTCACCCTTGGCGCTGGAGGCTGGACGCTCGTGGATCAACGCGATCCTCTTCTGTGTACAGAGTCTGTTCGCGCCTGTACCGCATCAAAGACGTCCCTTTCGAACAACGCCGCGTCGTCTTCAAGCGGTTGACGGCATGGGCCGGCCTCGATAATTCACGTGACGGTTCGCCTCGCGCCACAGGCGAGCAGTCGCGGTTCTTCGAGTAAGCAGCCTCGTCTCATAATTCCAACGCTGCGGCGCCTTCGCACCGGTCAATCGGTAGCACCTCATAACGATAATTCATCCCTGCACCCACACCGTGTGTCGCCGCACGGACCGCGTTCGCGCGCTTATTGAAGACTTGACTGCCATGATCATTACTTCTGCCTCCAGCACCGGTGCCTCCACCGGTCATCGCACCGCGTTGCTTGCCGCGCACGTCGCGGCCGTACTGTTCGGCCTCACAGGTATCCTGGGCGCACTGATCCTTGCCGATGCCAGCGTGATCACTTTCGGCCGCGCGGCGTTCGCCTTCATCGCCCTAGGCTTCGTCGCCGGCCTGAAAGGCACTCGTCTGCTGGATGCCTTGAGTTGGCGTACCGTGCCTGTGATCGGCCTGACGGGAACGTTGCTGGCCGCCCATTGGGTGACCTTCTTCATTGCCGTAAAAGTGGGGGGTGTGGCGATGGCCACGCTGGGTTTCGCCAGCTTCCCGGCCTTCATCGCGCTGGTGGACCTGCTGATCTTCCGTGAGCGTATCGGCAAGACCGACAGCGTGTTGCTGCTGATGGTGACGGCAGGGCTGATCCTGGTCGTGCCATCGTTCGACCTGCACGACGAAGGGACGGTGGGCCTGCTCTGGGGGCTGGCCTCGGGCTTGTCCTTCGCACTGCTGGCCGTGGCCAACCGGCGTCGCACGGCTGGCATGAACGCCATGCAGGTCGCGTTCTGGCAGAACGTGGTGGTAGCGGTACTGATGGTGCCATTCGCCTTCAGCCACCTGGGCGACGCCGGTCTACGGACCGACGACTGGGTGGCCCTGGCGTTGCTGGGGGTGTTCTGCACCGGGCTGTCGCAGTTTCTTTTCGTCAGGAGCCTCGATGGGCTGCAGGCACGCACAGCTGGCATGATCATCGCCCTGGAGCCGGTGTATGCCATCGCCTGCGCATGGTGGCTGTTCGACGAGCAACCCTCGCTCCGGATGGGCGCAGGGGCGGCGCTGGTGGTGCTGGCCACCGTGCTCGGCGGGCGTCGAAAAACCTCGGCCCACTGACGTTCGGCGATAGCGGACGATGTCCGTCTGAGTCTATTCGATGACCGGATCCGTCGATTGACCCCTGTTCGCGCTTTCTAGGGTGAAACGGTGCGGCACCTCAGCGTGCGGCACCTCACCCATAACAAAAGCAAAAGCAGGGATCAGGATGACAATGACGACGTCTGAAAAGGCCGACGGTCAGTTGGCGCAAGGATTCAAACCTCGACACGTGACCATGTTGTCGATCGCCGGAGTGATCGGCGCAGGGTTGTTCGTGGGATCAGGGCAGGCGATCGCGGCGGCAGGACCTGCCGCCATCGTGGCCTACGCATTGGCCGGCGCGCTGGTGGTACTGGTCATGCGCATGCTCGGCGAAATGGCAGTGGCCAGCCCCGACACAGGATCCTTCTCGACCTACGCTGACCGCGCCATCGGTCGGTGGGCAGGTTTTACCATTGGCTGGCTGTACTGGTGGTTTTGGGTACTGGTCATTCCGATCGAGGCCATCGCCGCCGGGGTTGTGCTGAACCACTGGTTTCCCGAGGTGCAGCCCTGGTGCTTCGCACTGTCGATGACCGTGCTGCTCACGGCCACGAACCTGTTCAGCGTGGCCAAATACGGTGAGTTCGAGTTCTGGTTCGCCATGCTCAAGGTGATCGCCATCGTCGGCTTCATTGCCCTGGGCAGTCTGGCGCTGGCAGGCGGACTACCGGCGCGCGACGTCAGTGGCCTGACGCAATTGATGAGCGCCCATGGCGGCTTCATGCCCAATGGCTGGACAGCCATCATCGGCGCCTTGCTCACCACCATGTTCAGCTACTTGGGGACCGAGGCGGTCACCATCGCGGCCTCCGAATCGGCCCACCCTGCACGCAATATTGCCAAGGCCACCCGCTCGGTGATCTGGCGGATCAGCGTGTTCTATCTGCTGTCGATCTTCATCATCATTTCGGTGGTGCCGTGGAACGACCCCTTGTTGCCCGTGCACGGGTCCTATCAGCGTGCATTGGAGCTCATGGACATTCCTTTCGCCAAGCTCATGGTCGACCTGGTGGTACTGGTCGCGGTGGCGAGCTGCCTGAACTCGTCGATCTACATTGCATCGCGCATGGTCTTTTCGCTGGCCAAGCGCGGTGATGCTCCCGGTGCGATGGGCCGTACGTCGTCAGCGGGCGTACCGCGTGCGGCCGTGGTCGGCAGTACGCTGATCGGCATGGCGACCACGGTCTTGAACTATTTCGCGCCGGCCGAGGTGTTCGGCTTTCTGCTGGCCAGTTCAGGCTCGATCGCACTGCTGGTCTACCTGGCCATCGCGCTCTCGCAACTGCGCATGCGCGCGGCGCTGGAAAGACAGCACCACGTCATCGCCTTCAAAATGTGGCTCTACCCCTGGCTGACCTATGCCGTGATCGGCTTCATCGTTTTCGCCCTGGGCGTGATGTTCGTCATGCCAGAACACCGGCTCGAGGTCTCGTTGACGCTTGGCCTGGCAGGCATGATCGTGCTGGTGGGTGTCATCACCACTCGACGTCACGAACGGGCATCGCCGCTGGCAAAGGCCGAGGCCGTTTGACAGCAGGGTGTCTGCTCGCACGTTGGTTCGAGCAGGCACTACCGGCCTGGTTCGCGCTGCCGGCCCTTGACGCAGCTGAAACGCTTTTCCTTCGAGGGGCTGTGACCGAAGAACGCGGTATAGCACTTGCTGAAATGGCTGGCGGAGACGAAGCCACAGGCCACGGCCACCCCCAGCAGCGGTAGGTCGGAATGCTGCAGCAGGCGTCGGCTTTCGGTAATGCGCAGTTCCATGTAATAGCGCACCGGGGTCGTACCGAGCTGATGCTGGAACAGACGACCGATCTGCCGCTTCGAGCGGCCGACGTAGGTGGCTATCTGGTCCTGGCTCAGGGGCTCCTCGAGGTTCGCACTCATCAAGTGGATCGCCTCGCGCAACGGCTCGCTGATGTTGGTCTGGGGCGCCGGCAGTGTACGCCGGTAACGAGAGGACTCGAATGCCAGAATGGCCGTGATGCCTTCGGTCAAGGCCGTGCCTCGTCGTTGGCCCAGCCATTCCAGCACCATCGTGAACGCACCGCCTGGGCTGGCCGCACTCAGGCGGTCGCGGTCGACCACGAAGCTGTCGGTGCCGACATGGCTGTGTCGGGCGATTTCTGCCACGGCGCCGCGGTGTTCGGGATGCACGGCGCAGCGGTAGCCGTCCAGCAAGCCAGCCTGCCCCAGGAACCAGGCGCCGTTCCAGAGTCCGGCCAGGGCCACGCCCTTGCGTGCCAGCCCTTGCAGGCACGCGTTCAGGTCGGAGGAGGCCACCAGCGCGGTGCGCAGGCCGCCGCAGATCACCAGCAGGTCCAGAGGCATCTTGAGGCTGGTGTCGAGCGTTGCATCGGGGGTGATGACGATGCCCAGGTCGCTGGTAACGGGCTGGCCGCTGAGGCTGAAGGTCGTGCTGGCGCAGGCTTTCGGCTGGATTAGGTTGGCCGTGACCAAGGTGTCCAGTGCTTGGGTGAACGCCAGCAGGGAAAAGTGCTCCAGCAGCAGAAAGCCCACGCACGTCTGTGGACGGGTGGGCAACTCTGCTGCGGGCGTGAAGCGCACGTTGTGCCCATTGAGGGCGGTACTGAAGCTACGAGTCGGACGCAACGGGTGTTTCTCTTCGTTCAGGCAATTGAAAAGGCAGGTCGCAACGACCCGCCGTATGGACAAGCTCTACAAACGCAACGGGCTCGCTCGGCGGCTGAGCAGGCCGCGTGACAGCCGGTCGAGCAGTAGCGCCACCGCCACGATCGCCAACCCTGCACGCAGCCCGAGGCCCATCTCCATCCGGGTGAGGCCGCGCGTCACTTCGGCGCCGAGCCCGCCGGCACCCACCAGGCCGGCCAACACCACCATGGCCAGGGACATCAGGATGCACTGGTTCAAGCCCACCAGCAGGGTGGGCATGGCGCTGGGCAGTTCGATCTTGAACAGGATGGTGCCGGGCTTGGCGCCGGTGGCCTGCCCAAGCTCCAGCAGGTCCTTGGGCACCTGGCGAAAGCCCAGGGTGGTCAGGCGCAGCATGGGCGGAATGCCGTAGATGATGGTGGCCATGATCGCCGGGACCTTGCCCAGACTGAAGATGATCACCGCCGGGATCAGGTAGACCCAGGGCGGCACGGTCTGCATGACGTTCAGCACGGGGCCGAGCGCATTGTCGATGCGCTTCACGCGAGCGGCCAGTACGCCCAAGGGAAAGGCCACGGCCACGGCGATGATCACCGCCACCGACACCAGGGCGATGGTCTGCATGGAAGCGGTCCAGAAGCCGCTGAGCCAGCAGAAGCCCAGCAGCACGCCAGCCAGTACGGCACTGCGCAGGTTGATGAACAGCGCCGTCAACAGGCACACTCCGGCGATCATCGCGTAGAACGGCGGCAGCAGGAGCAGCGCCTCGATCCCGCCGAGCATCGTCTCGACGAAATGGCCGATGGCCGCGAACAGGCCGTGCAGGTGAGTGTTCAGCCAGTCGAACAGTGGCGCCAGGTAGGCGCCAGGCGACAGGTTCAGTTCAGTGAGCGCCATGACCAGCCTCCTCGGTGTCGCGGTGACGGCCCTGGGCCAGACGGTCGAGAACCAGGGTGAGGACCACGATGGCGATGGCAGCGTTGATGGAGCGGGCGATGTCCAGGGTACGGATGGCGCTGTAGATCACCTCGCCCAGCCCACCGGAGCCGACGATACCCGCAATCACCACCATGCCGAAGGCCATCATCAGGCTCTGGTTGATGCCTGTCTTGATACTGGGCAGCGCAAACGGCAGGCGAATCTTGACGAACTGCTGCCAGCCGGTGGTGCCGCTGGCGTTACCCAGTTCGAGAAAGGCCTGAGGGGTCATGCGCACGCCCAGTGCGGTGAGGCGCAGCACCGGGGGCACGGCGACGATGACCGTCGCCACCAGCGCTGTACCGGTGCCGTAACCGAGCAGGGCGATGGCAGGCAGCAGGTAGATGTAGGGGGGCAGGGTCTGCACCAGGTCCAAGGCCGGTTCGCAGACGCGGTTGACTGTAGGGGACAGCCCGGCGATCACGCCGCAGGGCATGCCGATGAGCAAGGCCAGGCAGGTGGCGGTGAGGACCAGGGCGAGGGTGCTCATGGTCTGCGGCCACAAGCCCATCATCGCGCACAGCGTCAGGGCGAGGAGGGTGCCCAAGGCGAAGCGCCAACCGGCCAGGCGCCAGGCCAGCACGGCGAACAGCAGCGCCACGACATAGAACGGCGGCCACTCGAACACGGTGTAGACCGCCTGGTAGATAGCCTTGAGCACGTCGTTGAACAGGTCGAACAGGTCTGCGGCATTGTCGGACAGCCACATCAGGCCGTTGTCGACGGTCTCGTCGAACGCAGAGACGAAGTCTGTGGGGTTCATGCCAGACCTCCCACGGACAGAGGCGGCTGCACGGCGGACTGGTCGGGAGGCACGCCCTGCACGGCACGCAGCAGGTCACGCTGACTGATCACGCCCACCAGCGCACCGTGCTCGCGCACGCCCACGGCGTCGTGCCCCGAGCGGATCAACAGGTCGATCAGACTGTGCAGATCGCTGCCCGGGCTGGCACATTCCAGTTGCTCGGGGTCTTGGTGTGGATACCGGGCTTGGTGGTCGGCCAGCGGCTGCATGATCGAGTGGGCCTTGATCAGATGCAGCCGCGAGATGCCGGCGACGAATTCGGCCACATAGTCGTCGGCCGGATTGAGGACGATCTCTTCGGCCGTGCCTTCCTGGATGATGACGCCGTCCTTCATGATGGCGATACGGTCGCCGATGCGGATGGCCTCTTCCAGGTCATGGGTGATGAAGACGGCCGACTTGCCCAGTGACTTGGTCAGTTGCCGGAATTCGTCTTGCAGCTGCCGGCGGATCAGCGGGTCGAGCGCGCTGAACGGCTCGTCCATCAGGATCACTTCCGGGTCCGAGGCAATCGCCCGGGCCAGGCCCACGCGCTGCTGCATGCCGCCGGACAGCTCGCTGGGGTAGCGGTTGGCCCAGTCGCTCAGCCCGACCTTGGCCAGGGCATTGCCGGCCACCTCGTGGCGCTTGCCCTTGGCCACGCCTTGCACTTCCAGGCCGAACGCTGCGTTTTCCAGCACCGTGCGGTGTGGCAGCAGGGCGACGCTCTGGAACACCATGCCGATGTGCTTGGCCCGTACCTCGCGCAGCGACGCTGCGTCCAGCCGGGCGATGTCGCGGCCCCTGACCAGAATCTCGCCACTGGTGGGGCTGATGAGACGATTGAGCAGACGGATCAGCGTGGACTTGCCACTGCCGGACAGCCCCATGATGCAGAAGATCTCCCCTCGACGGACCTGCAGGTCAACGTTCGAGACCCCCACGACACAGCCGTACTCCTGAAGGATCTGGGTCTTGCTCAGGCCGCGCTCGCGGTAGGCCTGCATGGCGGCTGGTGCGCGATCCCCGAAAATCTTCCAGACACCGCGGCAATCGACCAGTGTTTCGACATTGCTAGTATTCATGTGTGCACCCGAACCAGAGTCTTCTGGTGTGTTCTTGTGTCAAGTTCGGCAGTGGCAAGGTGAAGCGCTGCTGTCAATATTTTTTGATGTTTTCCCAGCGCTTGATCAAGTCGGCGTGACCGTCGGTCCAGTCCTTGATGGCCTGGTCCATGGTCTTGCCATCGTTGACGGCACTGTTGATGGCACTGATGTCGGCCAGGGGCACGTAGACGCTGGAGAGGACTTCACGCGCCTGCGGGTTCTCGGCCGAGAAGCCTTTCTGGCCGATCCAGTAGTAGCCTTGGGGCGGTGCGAACACGCCTTTGGGGTCCTTGAGGAACTTGGTGTCGTACTTGAGGGCCATCCAGGTCGGTTCCCAGAGGGTCACCGCGACCCATTCCTTGCGGTCGACCGCCGATTTCAGCGCAGCGGTCATGGCCGCGGTGCTGCCCTCGAGCAGGTTGAGCTTGAGGCCATAGGTCTGCACGGCCTTGGCCGCGTCGCTCATCAGACCCGAACCCGGCTCGATGCCCACGATCTTGTTGCTGAACTTGTCGGCGTTTTCGTTGAGCTGTTCGATCGAGTCGATCGGCACGTACTTAGGCACGGCGATCGCCTGGTATAGCCCGTGAGACACCGGCGAGATCTTTTCCAGGCGGTTCTTGTTGCGGTTCCAGAAGTCCTGCGCCACATAGTCGATCTGCGAGGCGAGGATCTGCACATCACCCTTGCTCAGCGCCGCGTAGGCGATGCCCCATTCCGAGAACGAGGTCACCTTGACGGTGTAGCCCGCGTCCTCCAGCACTTTCTTAGTGATGCCGGTGATCGGCGTGAGGTCTTCCCAGGACAACGTGCCCATATTGATGACCTTCTCTTCGGCATGGGCCTGACACAGCCCCAGACCGACCATTGCGATGGCGCACAACGCCTTGCGGATACGATTCATATGAAGCTCCTGCAGTGTGGCGGGCATGGATGCCCTGTTGTTGTTGAAATTCACCGACGTACTTGCATGGCCGAACGCTGCGTGGCCCGGGGAACCTGTCCTTGCGTGGGGGAGACTGGCATGGGCGGAAAAAGCCGTCAATGCAATTGTATTCTTTATGTATACCGAGAGAATTCGATCGGAATACGTTAGAACTCAAGGCCCATCAGGGTTTTAGCCTCATCTCGCCCATGACAAGTTGTCGTAGAGGGACATGTTATTGTCGCAGGCAGAAATGTGACGTCGATGGTGACGTGCCCACCCTACGCACGTCCTTGAAAAAGCAGTAGACACATTGTCTAACCAATCCTATATTCATTATACAAATTGTAGACACGACACTATGACAACCAAGAAAGCCGCCATGAAAGTCGTTGCCGAAGCTGCCTCCGCCGATGCACCGCTGGACCGCAAAGGCGTGTTGGCCGATGCCCTGCGGCGCCGCATCCTGAGCATGGAGCTGGCACCTGGTGCCGTGGTCGATGAACTGGCGCTGTGCGAAGAGTTCGGTCTGTCCCGGCCGCCTGTGCGTGAGCTGCTTCGGCAAATCGCCGCCGAGGGCTACATCGAGCTGGAAGCCAACCGGGCACCACGTGTGGCGGCGATGAACCACGATTCCCTGCGCAGCTTCTTCCTGGCCGCCCCGTTGATCTACGTGGCCACGACCCAGTTGGCTGCGAGCCATGCCACGGCTCGGGAGATCGAAGGCCTCAAGGCGATTCAAGAGCGCTTTCGCCAGGCCATCGAGCAACGGGACGTGGAGAACCGCGTGCTCCACAACGACGCCTTCCACCTGGAGATCGGTCGAATGGCGCACAACGAGTACTTGCTGCCCAGCCTGCGTCGGCTGCTGATCGACCACGCACGGCTGGGCAAGATTTTCTATCGACACCCGACCACCGATGACATGCAGCGCGATCTCGAGCTCGCCTGCCAGCAGCACGATCAGATGATCGAGGCCATTGAGCAACGTGACCCTGAAACGGCCGGGCGACTGGCCAGGGAGCACATGGAACTGTCGCGTCGGCGCATGGCCGAGTACGCGGCACCCCAAGGCATGGATGTGGCATTGACGTTATGAAGTAAGGCTCTCCGCCGCGCCATCACCCGGCAGCACGTCGAGTGTGGCGGGGCGCGATGAGGAACAGACGCTAACAACAATATCTGGTTCCTGAAATGACAAAGATCACCTCGTTACCCGCTGACGATTCGACGTGCGGGTGGTACCACCTGAGCACGGGGCGGCAGGTCAGGCCTGTGCACCAAGGGCATACCGCAGCACGTTGGGTCGTGGTCGGTGCCGGCTTCACCGGACTGGCCGCGGCCCGTCAGTTGGCGCTGCATTTCCCGGACGATCAGATCGTGCTGATCGAAGCCCAGGAGGTCGGGTACGGCTCGTCGGGCCGCAATGCCGGTTTCGCCATCGACTTGCCCCACGATATCGGTGCCGAGGACTACATTGGCGACATTGGCATCGCCAGGACGACGCTCAAGCTCAACCTCAGCGGTCAGTCGTACCTCAAAGACTTGGTTGAGCGTTACCAGATCGATTGCCAGATGAAGCACTGCGGCAAGTACCAGGCGGCCGTCGAGCCACGGGGTATCGCCGTGCTCGAGGCCTACCGACGTGGCTTGGACAAGCTCGACCAACCCTACGAGATGATCGACGCCGATGCCTTGCCGGCGCACATCGGCACCTCGTTCTACCGCAAGGCGCTGTTCACGCCGGGCACGTCGCTCATTCAGCCCTCGGCCCTGGTGAAAGGGCTGGCCGACAACCTGCCGGCGAACGTCACCTTGTACGAGCACACGCCCATCACCGAGATCGTGCACGGCGCCAAGACGCTGCTCAAGCACGCCAGTGGCTCGATCACGGCCGACAAGCTCGTGCTGACTACCAATGCCTTCGGGATGAGCTTCGGGTTCCTCAAGCGGCGCATGCTGCCGGTATTCACCTACGCCAGCCTGACCCGGCCCATGAACGAAGAGGAACAGACACGGTTGGGCGGCAAGCCCTATTGGGGCGTGATCCCGGCCGACCCGTTCGGCACCACCGTGCGCCGAACGCCGGACAACCGGTTGCTGATCCGCAACAGTTTCAGTTTCAACCCGGACGGGCGCGCCAACCAGAAGTACCTCACGCGCTTCGTCGCCCGTCACCGTGACGCCTTCGAGCGCCGCTTCCCCATGCTGTCCAACCTGCCGTTCGAGTACACCTGGGGTGGGGCATTGGCCATGTCTCGCAACCACATGGGTTACTTCGGCGAGTTGGCCCCCAACATATACGGCGCCTTGTGCTGCAATGGCCTGGGCGTTACACGAGGCACGGCCACCGGCAAGTTGCTGGGTGACTGGCTGGCCGGTGAAAAGAACGAACTGATCGACTTCGTGCGACAGACCCCAGGGCCCAGTGCGAACCCACCGGCACCCTTGGTTTCGCTGGGGTTGAACATGAACTTGAAGTGGGGGCAATACCGCGCTGGCAAGGAAAGTTGAATCCCTGAACGACGTGTGATCGCGTTGATGTTTGCCAGGCCCTGATACGCCTGGCCTGCAGTATCTATTGCGTGCTGTTGACGGTCGAGGCTTTCCCTCGGCACGACGGAACTGGACGACGTATTCAGTTTCGCGGACCCGCTCGTTCGTCAATCGGCTGTTCTTTGGTCATGGCAGGAGAGAATAATGACAATGTCCACTGTATCCATCGAAGATGTACCCATTAATCGCTTCCATCAATTGTTGACCGTCCGCTCCGGCGGCGGGTCCTTCGTCGATGGTTATGTACTGAGTATCGTGGGCGTGGCCATGGCCCAGATGTCCGTCGGGCTGGGCCTGACCAGTTTCTGGCAAGGCATGATCGCTGCGTCGGCCCTGATCGGCATTTTCTTCGGCGGCTTCTTCGGTGGCTGGCTGACCGATCGGTTCGGCCGCAAACGCGTGTTCTTCGTCGGGCCGGCCTTGTTCATCCTGTCTTCCATCGCGCAGTTCTGGGTCGAGTCGGCACTGGCCCTGTTCTTGTTGCGATTCGCCATCGGCATCGCGGTCGGTATCGAGTACCCCGTGGCCACCTCGCTGCTGGTGGAGTTTCTGCCGAAAAAGAACCGCGGCCCGCGCCTGGCCACTTTGACCGTGCTGTGGTTTGCCGGTGCGGCATTGGCCTACATGGTCGGCGAGGTCATCCTCCATCATGGCGGCGACGAGGCCTGGCGCCTGGTGCTGGCAAGCGCCGCCGTGATCGGTGGCATGTTGTTCGCCTTGCGTCTGGGCACGCCAGAATCGCCGCGCTGGCTGATCAGCAAAGGCCGCGAGGCCGAGGCCGAGCAGGTGATCAAGCGCGTGTATGGCAACGATTTCTCCCTGCGCAACCTGCCGGAAGAGCCGAAGACGCGCGCCCTGTCGTTCCTCAGCCTGCTGCACTCCGGCTACGGCAAGCGCATGTTGTTCGTGACCATGTTCTGGACGTGCTCGGTGATTCCGGTCTTCGCCGTCTACGCCTTCGCTCCCAAAGTGCTGGGCGCGCTCAACCTCAAAGGGGACTGGGCCTCGATCGGCTCGGTCGCCATCACCTGCCTGTTTGTGGTCGGCTGCATCGTCGCCACTCGCCTGCTCAACGGGCTGGGACGGCGGACCACGCTGCTGCACAGCTTCTTCTGGTCGGGGTTGGCCTTGCTGGGCCTGGGCGCTTTCAGCAACGGCTCCGAAATGCTGATCCTGGCGCTGTTCGGTGCCTATGCACTGTTCATCGGCGGTGCCCAGGTGTTGCAACTGGTTTACCCCAATGAACTGTTCCCCACCGAGATCCGTGCCGGCGCCGTGGGCGTGGGCACGTCGATGTCGAGGATCGGGGCCGCCGTCGGCACCTGGCTGGTGCCCATGGCCCTCGATAGCTACGGCATCAGCGCCACCATGTACGCCGCCACTGCGGTCACCTTCGTCGGCCTGACCTTCTCGCTCGTCCTGGCCCCCGAAACCCGCTCGATGAACCTGCAACAGGCCGCCTCGCTCGCCTGAAGCCCGTACCCCGTCGCGGCGCCCGGCGTCGCTGTCTTCAACACCCTGAACAGGAAGCACCTACCGTGAAATTCGAAGGCATCTATACCCCGGCCATCACCCCGCTGGCTGCGGACGGCTCGATCGACAAGGCCGCGTTCGCCAACGTGCTCGAGTACTTGGTCGAATCGAAGATCCATGGCGTGATCATCGGCGGCTCCACCGGCGAGTACTACGCCCACACCACCCAAGAGCGCCTCGACCTGGCTGCCCAGGCCAAGGACGTGCTCAACGGCCGTCTGCCGCTGATCGTCGGCACCGGTGGCATTCGCACCGAAGACGCCGTGACGTTCGCTCAGCACGCCAAGGAGATCAAGGCCGACGCGCTGCTGGTCGGCACTCCGCCGTACGCGCTACCGACCCAGCAGGAAATCGCCGATCACGTCAAAGCCGTCGACGCGGCCGCCGGCCTGCCGATCATGCTCTACAACTACCCCGGCCGCATGAGCGTGAGCATGGGCGAGGCATTCTTCGACGCCATCGCCGACGTCAAGAACATCGTCGCCATCAAGGAAAGCTCCGGTGACATGGCGCAACTGCACCGCCTGGCCATCCACCATCCGAACATCCAGCTGTCCTGCGGCTGGGACGACCAGGCCCTGGAGTTCTTCGCCTGGGGCGCCAAGAGCTGGGTCTGCGCCGGTTCCAACTTCATCCCACGCGAGCACGTGGCCCTGTACGAGGCCTGCGTGATCGAGAAGAACTTCGACAAGGGCCGCAGGATCATGGCCGCCATGATGCCGCTGATGGACTTCCTCGAAGGCGGCAAGTTCGTCCAGGCCATCAAGAACGGTGTCGCCCTGAACGGCCTGAGCACCGGTGGCGTGCGCAAGCCGCTGTCCGACCTGGACGCTGCCGAGAAGCAGGCACTGCAGCGCGTGATCACCGAACTCAAGGCCACCATCGCCCAGATCCACTAAGGAGCCCTGAACATGACTGAATTGCTGAGCAAAGAAGGCTACGCGGCGATCGCCGCCGACCTGCAACTGCGCACCCAGGCGTTCATCGACGGCCAGTTCCGCGACGCCCAGTCAGGCCGCACCTTCATCACCACCAACCCGGCCACCGGCCAGCAGTTGGCCGAAGTCGCCGCCTGCGACGTCAACGACGTGAACGTCGCCGTGGCCGCGGCCAAGCGCGTGTTCGAGGCAGGCACCTGGTCGAAGATGCAGCCGAACGACCGCAAGCACGTGCTGCAGAAGTTCGCCCAGCTGCTCGAAGACAACGCCCATGAACTGGCGGTGCTCGAGGCCCTGGACAGCGGCAAGCCGGTCAGCGAGTGCCAGACCGTCGACGTGCCGGAAACCATCCACACCATCCGCTGGCACGCCGAGCTGATCGACAAGATCTACGACGCCACCGCCCCGACCGGCCACGCTGCCGTGACCATGGTGGTGCGCGAAGCCATCGGCGTGGTCGGCCTGGTCCTGCCGTGGAACTTCCCGCTGCTGATGCTGGCCTGGAAGATCGCTCCCTCGCTGGCCGCTGGCTGCTCGATCGTGGTCAAGCCGGCCAAGGAAACCACCCTCAGCGCCCTGCGCGTGGCCGAGCTGGCCCATGAGGCGGGCATTCCTGCAGGCGTGTTCAACTTGGTACCGGGTGGTGGACGTGAAGTGGGCGAGGCCATCGGCCGCCACATGGACATCCCGATGGTCAGCTTCACCGGCTCGACCGACACCGGCCGCCTGTTCCTGAAATACGCGGCCGAGTCCAACCTCAAGCGCATCGTCCTGGAGCTGGGTGGCAAGAACCCGGCCGTGGTCATGAACGACTGCGAAGACCTGGACGAGGTGGCCCAGTTCGTCACCGCCGGTGCGTTCTGGAACATGGGTGAGAACTGCTCGGCGTCCTCGCGCCTGATCGTGCACAAGGACGTCAAGGACGAGTTGCTGGGCCTGATGGCCAAGCACCTGAAGGACTGGAAGCTGGGCGATCCGCTCGACCCGGACAACCGCCTGGGGGCCATGGTCAGCACGTCGCACTTCGAGAAGGTCAAGTCGTACCTGGACTACGCCGCCGAGCAGAAGCTCAGCATCGTCCAAGGCGGCGAGACCGAAGAGGGCGTGTTCGTGCAGCCCACCATCGTCGACAACGTGGGCCGTGACAGCAAGCTGTTCGTCGAAGAGATCTTCGGCCCGGTGTTGAGCGTGACCAGCTTCGAGACCCTCGACGAGGCCATCGAACTGGCCAACGACACCGTCTACGGTCTGGCCGCCTCGGCCTACACCGGCAGCCTGCGCAACGCGCTGCGCCTGTCGCGTGAGATCCGCGCGGGTGTGGTCACGGTCAACTGCTTCGGCGAGGGGGACGTGACCACGCCGTTCGGTGGCTACAAGGAGTCTGGCTTCGGTGGACGTGACAAGTCCATCTGGGCCCATGACCAGTACACGGAGCTGAAGACCATCTGGATCAACGCTTCGTGACGGGTAGGGCGCCTGCAGCCTTGCTGCGTGCGCCCGCACACGCTGCGCTGTTCTGACGGAGTTCGGCGCGCAACCGGCCACTGCCCCCTGGGTAGTGGCTTCTTAGCATCTGGGGTGAGCGCGATCGCCGACGTTGCAAGGCGTCAGTGCCGCTAGACTCCGTCAGGTCGCTACCGTGAGGAGGGCATACCGATGGCGCATGTGGTTTCGCTGTTCCGCTACCCCATAAAAGGCTTCGAAGGTGAATCGCTCGACCATGTTTCGCTCGTCTGCGGGCAGGGTGTTCCCGGTGATCGGGTCGTGGGCATTACCCGCAGTGGAGCACCCGCAGGCGCGGCTCCATTCCAGCAGCTGACCACCAATCCAGGGTTGGTGCATTTCGTGCCTGGGCGTCGCGAGGGTTCGGCAACCCTCCATGAACGAGGGGCAGCCAGTGCCAGTGACCTGTTGAGTGATCGTGAGGGGCTCACCGGACGCTTCGGTGTGCACACCCAGGTCATTCAACGCGAGGACGGCCTCGGGCACTGGGACTTCGACGATTCGGCCCTATCGATCATCAACGTCCGCACGGTGCAGGTCTTGTCCACGGTGCTGGGCATGCCGCTGGACCCCATGCGCTTTCGGGCCAACCTCTACATCGAGGCCGAACCGTTTTCGGAGTTCGACTGGCTGGGCAGAGGGGTCGACATCGGTCAGGCCCGACTGTCGATCGTCCGTCCCACCAAGCGCTGCAGCGCCACGTCGGTGAACCCGCAGACGGGGGCGCTGGATGTGAACCTGCCGGCCCAGCTCAATCGGCATTTCGGCCACCTGTACTGCGGCGTGTATGCGCGCGTCGAGCGCCCAGGGGAGCTGGCGCCTGGCGACACGGTCAATCCGACGCAGCATCACTATCCTGCACCGCTGGCCATCGCGACGCGGGTGCCCAAGGCGCCTGCCCTGGTTTCGTGGCCACGCCCCGTCGAGGTCGTCGACATCGTCGAAGAGGCGCAAGGCATTCGCTCGGTCTGGCTGCAGGACAGTCTCGCCGGGTTGGGCTCGCTGGCCGATTTCGTGGCGGGCCAGCATGTCGCGTTACATCGGCTGACGGCAGAAGGCGCCTGGCGGCGCTATACCGTCTCGGGCATCGAGGGCGATCGGCTGCGCCTGACCGTGAAGCAGGGCGAGGGCGTCGGCTCCAGGGCTCTGCATGCCCTGCGGGTTGGTCAGTCGCTACAGTTGAGCGGGCCCTTCGGCCCATCCAGTATCGATCTCCAGAGCCCTGCGAATCTCTTTCTCACGGCAGGCATCGGCATCACGCCGACGATCACCAAGCTGCAAGCGCTCGTCGACGCCGGCTACGACCGGCCCGTGCAGGTCGTGCACAGTGTGCGCGCCGCTGACGAGCTGACGCTGTGGGCCGAGGTGACCGCGCTGCTGACACGGCTGGAAGCCGGGACTGCCACGCTGCACGTGACCCAGGGCGCTGAGGGCATCGAAGGTGCGGTGGCGGGCCGGCCGGCCATCGATGCGTTGATCGCCGACGCGGCGGCCCGTGGTGCGGCCATTCATGTCTGCGGGCCTGAGGGTTTCCAGGCTCAGGTCCTGGCTTGCGCAGAGCGCGTCGATAGTGTCGACCGCTTGCACATGGACAGTTTCGCGACGCCGGATACTGCGGTGGAGATGCGTCCGATTCCTGAATCCGGCCCCTTCACCGTGACGTTCGGTCGCTCGGGGTTTTCTGCCGTCTGGCATCCGGCGGACGGGACGCTCTTGAACTTTGCCGAAGCCAAAGGCCTCGTGAGGCCGGCCCATTGCCGTGCCGGGTTGTGCCAGACCTGCGCGTGCACGCTGCTGGAGGGCGAGGTATTCACGCTGACCGGTCCAGCCAGGGGTAGGTCAAGGCAGACACTGTTGTGTGCCGTCGTCCCTGCCAGCGATCTTCGTCTCGACTGCTGAGATCGCTGCAGCGCCATCGGCTTGGTGTGAGCGCTCACCTCGCACGGTCAAGAATGACGGTCCGGGCTGGAATGGTTGTCAAGCGGTCTGTGCCGGCCAGTTCGCCAGGATGCGCTGACGCAGCGCCTCGGGATACGCCTGCTCGAACGAGGCATGCAGGTGCCTGTCTTCAGGCTGGAGCGTGTCGAAGACCACCTTGGGGCCACGACGCGCTGTGTACTCCGCTTCCAGATAGCATTGCGGCAGACGCACGATGGGCTGGTCTTCGAACACCGCGCGGCGACCCGTGGGGTGTACGCGGGTAGCCAGCGCCCAGACCACATCGTCGATGGAGGTCGGGTCGATGTCGTCATCCACCAGGTAGATCTGCGGCACGAACAACATCGCGTCGGTGTTGAACAGCACCTCGCCTACGCGCTGGGCGAAGGCCTCGCTGGAGACACCGGGCAAGTGTTGCCGCCAATCCCGTGGCGCGACCGCCAGGAACCAGTGCACGGCCGCCGGCTCGGGCGCCCAGACGGTGGTGATGGGCAACCCAGCCTCCTGCAACCGGCTCAAGGCGTCGGCGGCGATGCCGATCGCCCAGACGGTGTGCGACTCGTCCGTGGGTCGCCCGGCGACCACCAATGGCCAGATCGGAGCTTCGCGGTGGGTGATGGTCTCGACATGGAAGGTCGGCTGGGCGGAAGAGCCGGTGCCCAGGTACCCGCCGTACTCACCGTAGGGGCCTTCCAGGCAGTCGCGCTCGATGGAGACATGCCCTTCGATGATGATTTCGGCCGATGCCGGAACGTCGAGGTCGACGCTGATGGCCTTGACCAGTTTCACCGGCTCGCCCGCCAGTGCACCGACGAAGTCGGCTTCATCCACCTCTGCAGGCAGCGGCATGCCGGACAGGCACGAGATCGCCGGGGCCGGCCCCTGCACCAGGGCATAGGGCATCGACTTGCCCAGCGCGACCCACTCACCCCAGATCTGCCCGATGTGCTGGCTGGGCACCATCAGGCCGACCATGCGCTTGCCATCGACCTTCATGACCCGCGCGATGGACCAGTTGACCCAGCGGCCATCGGGTGTCTTGACGATCAGCGTGCCCCAGGTGTTGGCGTAGCGTCCGCCGTCATGGTCATGGGCGAAGGGGATGGGAAAGCGGTCCAGCGTCGCCTGCTCCCCGCGCAGAACGTGCTGTTGGCTGAGGGCGTGCCCAGCCTCCACGCGTGTCGGCTTGATGTAGGGCGCTCGGCGCGTGGCGGCCAGGGCATTGACGATGGCAGGGCCCGTGGACTGCGCGGGCAACCCCAGCGAGAGGGCGACGCGGGCATAGGGCATGTCGGGCCGAGAGCACAGCGCGGCGGGCGCGCCGAGTATACGGAAACCCGGCTCCACGCCGCGAATGTTCTCGAACAACGGCGCTGGTGAGCGGATCTCGTAGCTGCGCCGGGTGATGGCGCCCGGTTCCAGATCGCCGTCGACTTCCCGGTGAATGTGCATGACATCCCCCAGTGCGTCCAGGGCGGTCAGATAATCCCTCAAATTGTCGAAATACGGCATGCTTTCAGGCTCCATTGAAAGTCAGGTGGGGGGCGCTACTGCGGCGCCGGATGGGGTCGACGATCGTCCGCCTCGCGACGCGTGCGGATCAGGCCACCGCACAGCATGCCGACCTCGAACAGCAGCCACATAGGCATGGCGAGCAGCGTCTGCGAGAAGATGTCTGGCGGGGTCAGGACCATGCCGGCGACGAAGCAGCCGATGATCACGTAGGGGCGGGCCTTTTTCAGGGCCTTGATCTCGACTACACCGATCCACACCAGCAGCACCACGGCCACGGGGATCTCGAACGCGACGCCGAAGGCGAAGAACAGGGTCATGACGAAGTCGAGGTAGCTGGCGATGTCGGTCATCATCGACACGCCCACTGGTGTGGCGCTGGCGAAGAAACTGAACATCAGGGGAAACACCAGGAAGTAGGCGAACGCCATGCCGGCATAGAACAGCAGGATGCTCGACACCAGCAACGCCAGGGCGATGCGTTTTTCCTGGCGGTACAGCCCTGGCGCGATGAACCCCCAGACCTGCTGCAGAATGAACGGAATGGCCAGGAACAGCGAGACGGTCAAGGTCAACTTGAACGGTGTCAGAAACGGCGAAGCCACATCCGTGGCGATCATCGTGGCATTAGGCGGCAGGTGCTCACGCAGCGGCGCGGACACCAAGGTGTAGATCGGTTGGGCGAAGGAGAACAGCCCGGCGAAGATCAGGAAGATGGCCGCCACGCACCGCAGCAGACGCGTACGCAGTTCGGTCAGGTGGGACACCAGCGGCATGGGCGGGTCGAGTCGCAAGTGATCGGTCATAAGCTTCGCGATGACCCCGTCTGCTCGGGCACAGCAGACGCTTGAGCCGAGGGAGCCTTCGCGAGCGGCGTGGGGGGCGAGGGTGGGTGAGCGCCGTCGGTGCCCAGCTCGCGCTCGACCTCGGCCTTGATCGCACTCACGCTGCGCTTGAACCGGCCGATCCACAGTCCTGCCGTACGTGCCGCACCTGGCAGGCGCTCGGGGCCCAGGACCAGCAGGGCCACCAACGCGACCAGCGACAGCTCACTAAAACTGATACCGAACATGTTCAGACGTGCTGCTGTGGCTGGGCGCTGGCCTGCGCCGTAGACGTGGATGCAGAAGGGGCCGGCTGAGCCGTTGCGCTCGGGGCACCCTCGTCATCCTTCATGGCTTTGCGAAAGCCCTTGATCGATTCGCCCAGGTCGCCACCCAGGTGCTTCAGCTTCTTGGTGCCGAAGACCAGCACGACCACGCCCAGCAGGACGATCCAATGTTTCCAGTCGAAAATACCCATGATGCTCTCTGTGGTGTCGTGCCTTGCAGGCAGGAGGGGACAGGCCGGTGCGCGCGGCACCGGCCCTTGGGATCAGGCTTCCATGCCTGCCTTGGCCTGGCCAGTGCGCAAGGTGAAGTTCACGCCGATCGACAGCATCGGCTGAGGCGGATTCCAGTTCGGCTTCGGTGCGCTCAGCAGGAAGTCGGTCAGGGGTTCTTTCTTCCCGGCCAGCAGGTTGGCCAGCAGGGTCCCCGTGGCAGTGCCGCGCACGGTGCCCAGGCCATTGCACGCCAGGGCGCCATAGACGTTCTCGCGCAGCTCGCCGAAGAAGCCGGCGCCATTGCGGGTCATGCCCAGGCCACCGCCCCAGGTGTGCTCGAACGGCACGTCGGTCAGGGTCGGGAAACGACGTTCGAACGACAGGCGATGGGCTGCCCGTACCTTGTCGGTGTAGCCGTCCTTGGAGCGGCCGTCCGGGTTGAAGCTGAAGCTGTTGCGCACCAGGATGCGGTTGTCGTGCGTGCGGCGCAGGGTCGAGCCGAACGGATCGGCCGGGATCACGCCCCAGAAGGGCTGGCCACCGATGCTGGCCTGTTCGGACGCCGTCAGCGGGCGGGTCAGGCTGCCGTAGGTGAAGATCGGCAACATGCGGTTTTCCAGGAAGCCGAAGTGCTGACCGAAATGGTTGTTGCCCAGGATCAGCTTGTCGGCCGTGATACGTCCGGTCGGGTGATGCAGCACGATCTTCTGGCCATAGTCGACGGCGGTGATCACCGTGTCCTCGTACAGCGTGACGTTCTCCGGCAGGCTGTCGGCCAGTCCTTTGACCAGGGCCGAGGGCTGAACCAGCATGGTGCCGGGGGTGTACAGCGCCTTGCGGTAGAACGACGTGCCGATGTGCTCCTTGAGCTCATCGCCCTCAATCAGCTGGACCTTCTCGCCCAATGCCTCCAGGCCGCCCCGGTAGGCATTGAGCACGGCGATCCCTTCGTCCTCGATGGCAGCCTGGTACTTGCCGGAAGGGCGCAGGTGCGCATCGACGATGTTGTGCTCGGCCACCAGGTCGCGAAGGATGCCCTGGCCGCGTTGGTTCAGGTGCAGGACGTTTCTGGCGTTGGCCTTGTCACCGATGTAGTCCGGCGCGCCAATATCGTGCGGCACGTCGATCAGAAAGCCCGCATTGCGGCCCGAAGTACCGAAGCCGACCTGCTGGGCCTCGACCAGGATCACCTTGTCCTGGGGGAAGTTCAGGGCCAGTTGACGTGCTGCCGCCAGGCCGGTGAAGCCGGCACCGATCACGACCCAGGGGGCCTTGTCATCGCCGATCAGGGGAGCCTTGGGCTGACGCACGCGGCTGGTGTGGAACCAGCCCGGAGAGGCATCGTCACGTGGCAGTGCATCGACGCGCACCAGCGATGACGGATCGGCCGGAATGCCGTCATCGAGCAGTGCAGCGGCTCCACCGGCTGCCACGACACCGGCGCCAACGCCAGCGCCAGCGCCAATCAGTACGTTCCTGCGAGTAACGGCCATTTACATCCATCTCAATCGAAGTGTGGTAGGGCGAGTGGTATCGAAGGCCATCGACTGAATCTGCTGGCACCATGGCGCCAGGCAGCTCAGGCGTGACACTAACCACCTGAATTCAATATGTATACAGATTGTATGATCGATATCAGGGGTGCGTCAATCTGACTCGCTTACCCGGCCGTTGCCCTTACGCCATCAGCGGCACACCACTGAGCGCCTGCAGCGCCTCGAACGTCACGTCCGCGCAGATCTCGACCACTTTCAGCCCTTCAGGGGTCACGTCCAGCACGGCCAGGTCGGTGTAGATGCGGCTCACGCAGCCAATGCCGGTCAGTGGGTAGGTGCATTCCGGCACCAGCTTGCTCTCGCCGGTCTTAGTCAGGTGGTCCATCATCACGAACACCTGACGTGCGCCGGTGGCCAGGTCCATGGCGCCGCCCACGGCCGGGATCGCGCCTTGCGCACCGGTGTGCCAGTTGGCCAGGTCGCCCTTGACCGACACCTGGAAGGCGCCCAGCACGGCGATGTCCAGGTGGCCGCCGCGCATCATCGAGAACGAGTCGGCATGGTGGAAGTAGGCGCCACCGGTGAGCAGCGTCACGTGCTGCTTGCCAGCGTTGATCAGGTCATCGTCCTCCTCGCCAGGCGCCGGGCTGGGGCCCATGCCCAGCAGGCCGTTCTCGCTGTGCAGAAACACTTCCTTGTCGCCCAGGTAGTTGGCCACCAGGGTCGGTGCGCCGATGCCCAGGTTCACGTAGGCACCTTCCTGGATGTCGGCGGCCACGCGCTGGGCCATGTCGGTACGGGAGCGCTTTCGGGTGATGGTCATGGCAGATCTCAGGAGGCGTGGGCGAGGGAGGTGGCGGCGCGGGGGGCGGCCACCACGCGCTGGACGAAAATGCCCGGCGTGATGATGTGTTCCGGATCCAGTTCGCCCAGCTCGACGATCCGGTCGACCTGGACGATGGCGGTCTTGGCGGCCATGGCCATGATCGGGCCGAAGTTGCGTGCCGCCTTGCGGTAGGTCAGGTTGCCCCAGCGGTCGCCCTGGTGCGCCTTGATCAGCGCGAAGTCGGCGTGCAAGGGCATTTCCAGCACGTACTGGCGACCGTCGATCTCGCGGGTTTCCTTGCCTTCGGCAAGCAGGGTGCCGTAGCCGGTCGGCGAATAGAACGCGCCGATGCCCGAGCCTGCCGCACGGATGCGTTCGGCCAGGTTGCCTTGCGGCACCACCTCCAGCTCGATCTTGCCAGCGCGGTACAGGGCATCGAAGACGTAGGAGTCGGACTGCCGCGGGAACGAGCAGATGACTTTGCGCACGCAGCCGGCCTTGAGCAGCGCGGCCAGACCGGTCTCGCCGTTGCCGGCGTTGTTGCTGATGATGGTCAGGTCGCGCGGGGCGAGGGCGATCAGGCCGTCGATGAGCGCCGAAGGCATGCCGGCAGTGCCGAAACCGCCGACCATCAGGGTCGAGCCGTCGGTGATGCCGGCGATGGCGCTGGCGATGGAGGGATGGGTCTTGTCGATCACGACGGGGCTCCGGGTGATGAGTAAGGCAAGGGCAGGGTGCTTGACGGGCGTGTCAGGCGTTTCGGATAGCTTGCCGTAAGCAGAAAGAGGAATAGAGAGGCATACGCTGTAACCGTGCGGTTATCGAACGGTTATGCGTTGAGGAAGGCGAACGGTAAGAGAACATGGTCAAGCGAGGGGCGAGTCTGCTGCAGCCAGACCACGGTGGGCGCTCTCATGCGAAAGGCCACCGTGGCCGTTACCCGGTCCTCAGGCGCTGACGTGTGCTTGAGGCGCTTTGACCAGGTGATGCAGGGTGTCGAGGAACACGTCGAGGCTGATGATGCCCGTGGCCACGGTCGACAGGACGGTCTGACCCTTGTCGTCCTTGATCACCACCAATTCGGTCCACTGACTGAGGTCGAGCGATCGCAGCGTGCCGAGGGCGATCGTGCGACCGTTGACGTCAAGGGCGTCCCGGGTGAGGGTCAACGGCTTGGTGGCGAGGTTAAAGAAGTCGCCGCTCATGCGCTTGCCCCAGACCTGCGAGGTGTCGAGGTAATTGAACTGTACGGCACCGCCGCTCTCCAGGGTTTTCAGCACCGCAGGCAAGCGTTCCTTCAGGTACTGCTCGCGCACCTGTTCGAGGAACACGAACAGCTTTTGCAGGTGAGGGTTGACCCGGCGGAAGGATTCGCTGGCACTGCGACGGTAGGCGAGGTTGTTAGTCATCCCGGCCACGGCGGTCTGGCCCGAGGCGAAGAGGTAGACATCGTCCATTTCGCTGAACGGCACATAGTCGCGCTGGCTGCCGATGACCTGACAGAGGCCTTTTTCGTACACCTCGTAGCGCGCCACGCGCAGCTTCTTCTGCCACGAGGCCAGCGCGAACATCACCACACCGAGCAGCGCCAGGAAGGCGGCGGTGGCGTAGAGCATGGACTTTGGACCATTGAAATTCACGGAACTGGCCACGCTCAGGTAGCCGACGAACAAGGCCAGGGCGAAGAACACGGTGCCCAAGATGAGCAGGCTGATGATCAGCGCCTTGCCGTAGCCATAGCGGCCCAGCAGCTTGCCGGTGGACGTGGGTGGGGTAGGTTGCATGGTGAAGCCTCCTTGCTTGGGGAACATGAGCTTGGGGTACAGCTGGCCATGGGACATGAGCCGTCAGGCTTTGTTCAGCGTTCGTTCACGTACGCTTCAGTGCTTGGGCCAGCGACCTCACCTACACGGGGCTGCCCGAATTCGCGGCTCATCGCCCGTTGCAACACCTCGTAGATTCTTGCATCACCCGATTGAGCCACGTTGAAACGCAGGAAATCGCCCGCAGTCATGGACTGGCTGAACGCATTGCCGGGCGCCAGTATGACGCCCTCGTTCAGACAGGCCCTCGCCAACGTGGTCGCTTCCTGGCCCTCAGGCAGTTGGCACCAGAGGTACATGCCAGCCTGGGGAACGATCCAGGGACGGATCCCCATGGCTCGAAGCCTGGCGACCGTGCTGTCCCTGTCCTTGGCCAAGCGAAGGCGCACACTGTCCATGTGCTTGCGATAGCCGCTATCGGTGATGGCGTGATGGATGAGGGTTGCGGCCAGGCGTCCACCGCCGAAGGTGGTCGCGATCTTCAGGTCGACCAGTCGTTCGATCCACTCACCGCGCGCTGCGATGTAGCCGCACCGTATCGAAGCGGAGATGGTCTTGGAGAAACTCCCTATCTGGATCACACGAGACAGGCCATCGAAGGCAAACAGCCGTGGGGCGGGCAGGGTCTCGAAGTCTGCAAAGATGTCGTCCTCGACGATCACCAGGTCAGTGTTGTCGGCCAGCTTCAACAACCTGTGGGCTGTGACGGGGGACAAGGTGGCCCCGGTAGGGTTGTGGACGCCGGAGTTGGTCAAGTACAGCCGAGGAGAGTGCTCCAGCAAGGCCCTGCCGAACGCATCGATGTCGGGGCCTGTGGGCGTATAGGGTACGCCTACGACCTTCACCCGATGGGCCTTGAGCAGGGCGTGGAAATTGAAATAGCAGGGGTCGTCGACCAGCACCGTGTCGCCTGGCTGGAGAAAAAAACGGCAGATCAGGTCGATGGCGTGAGTACCAGACTCGGTCAGCATGATCTGCTCCAGGGGCGCTTCGATCCCAAGGCCTGCCAGCCGACGCGACAGGAACTGCCTGAGTGGCGGATGCCCCATGGGCGAGGCGTACTCGGCCAGCGGCAACGTGTCGGATCGGGCAGCGGCCCGGAGCGCTTTGCGCATGCCCGCTTCATACATCCACGATGCCGGAAGCCATCCGCACCCTGGTTTGAGCACATCGCCTGAGGTTTCGAGCGACTGGCGCGAGATCCACAGCGGGTCGACCTCACGGTCGAGCCTGGGGCCGATGTCGGTCAATGCCAAGGGTGCCACCGGTCCTGCCACATAGAAGCCGGACCCAGGGCGTGAGCTCAGCACACCTTCTGCCATCAATCGCTCATAGGCCTCGAGCACGGTCGACACGGAGACCTGCATCGACTGCGCCATGGCGCGGACGGAAGGAATTCGTGCACCGGGCGTGTACGTCCGGGCGCTTATCCTGGACTGTACTTCGTTCATGACCGCTCGAATTCGCGTCCCCGTCCGGCTCATCGGCTCTCCGACTGTAATGGGTCAACAGGCATAACAGTTCTGCTCAACTGTACTGGATTGTACGTGGCCCTGGTGAGCCTGTCAGTGATGTACTGCTGCCTGGCTCATCAAGGACATACCCATGGAAAAATCGACAAGCGGGTGGATCAATGGCTTCATCGGCGTGGCCATCTTCGCGGGCTCCTTGCCCGCCACGCGCGTGGCGCTGACTGCTTTCGAGCCGACCTTTCTGACGTGCGCCAGGGCAACGATTGCCGCCTTGCTGGGCGCGGTGTTTCTGATGGCATTGCGCCAGCCCCGACCTGGACGTGGTGACCTGCCGTCATTGGCGATCACGGCACTGGGCGTGGTAATCGGGTTCCCGCTGTTGACGGCGCTGGCCCTGCAGCACGTCACCTCCGCGCACTCCATCGTGTTCGTCGGGCTGTTGCCGCTCTGCACGGCAGCATGTGCCGTGCTCAGAGGCGGTGAGCGACCTCGGCCGATGTTCTGGCTGTTTTCGCTGCTCGGGGCCGGGCTGGTCGCCGGCTATGCCTTCATGAATGGGGGGGAGGGGTCGGCCACGGGCGATCTGTTGATGATCGCTGCGGTGCTTGCCTGTGGGCTGGGCTATGCCGAAGGGGCGCGCCTGTCACGGGTGCTGGGTGGCTGGCAGGTGATCAGCTGGGCGTTACTGGCCGCGTTGCCGTTCATGCTGGTACTGACACTCACCCACCTTCCCACGCTCGAGGCCTTCGCCAAGGTCAGCACGCCCGCCTGGGTCAGCTTCGGTTACGTGTCCGTGTTCAGCATGCTGATCGGGTTCGTGTTCTGGTACCGGGGTCTCGTGCAGGGTGGCATCGCCGCCGTGGGCCAACTGCAACTCGTTCAGCCGTTCATGGGGCTTGGCCTGGCCGCGCTGCTGCTGCACGAGCACGTCAGCTGGACGATGGTGGTCGTGACACTGGGGGCGGTGGTCTGTGTGGCAGGGGCGAAGCGGTACGCCTGATGAGTGCATGCCGAGGTGCGTTCGGCAGAGGCAGGGGGAGGGCTGAAGGGTGCCTGTATCAGCCGGGCGGGCCCACGCGCTAAAGAATCAGCGCTGTCAGCCGACATCGTAACGCCATCGCTCAACTTTTCGGCTGACCATGACTTCCATTCCGCCTGACGCTTCCATCCGCGAGCAGCGCCCACATTCCAGTGTCGGCCTGGCCCGAACAGTGCTCTTCATGTGCACAGGCTTTCTGACGCTGGTGATCTTGGCAGCGGGTGTCATCTCGATCTACTTTGCGCTAGGGCTGGATCGATCGGAGGCGAAAAAAGCGAAGTTCCTGGTCGAGAAGGCTGTCGAATCACTGGTGAGTGCGTCCAAAACCACCATCAAGGATTATGCATTCTGGGGCGATGCGTACAGAAACCTTCACAGCCAGGTCAATACGGACTGGGCTTTCGTGCAGGGGAATCTCGGCGCCACCTTGTATGCCGATTTCGGCGTCAACGGTCTTTTCGTCGTCAGGGATGCCCAGCAGACCGTCTACGCCGTCATCAACGGATCGCGCGTCCCGATCTCGGCCTCGGAGTGGCTTGGTCAACCCATCGATCCCCTCGTGCATGCAGCGCGGGCTGAGGAACCCCAGGAAAAGGCGGTCAGCGCATTTGTCAACGTGGACGGCGTACTGGCGCTCGTCGCCGCCGCCGCCATCACCCCCTCGACAGATCCCACGGTAGCGCGAGAGGCTGGTGAGGCCTCCGTCCTTGTGTTTACCCAGTTGTTGGACGGTCACCGGCTCGAAGCGTTGGGCCAGCGATTCGGCATCGAGCACCTGCGGCCTGCCCATCAGCCCCCGCCCGCCGGGTCGGGGCTGGCGCTGGGCAATGAGGGCAGGGCGGGGACCCTGCTGTGGAAAGTGCCTACTCCAGGGCGCGAGATGCTGACATTCATCTTGCCCTTGCTCGGTCTGCTGGGGGCGGTGGTCTACGGGATGATGTGGATGTTCTTGCAGCGCATCACGTCCGTGGCGCGCTACCTGGATCACAGCTATGCCGAGGTTCAGCGCAGCCGGACAGCCCTGGCCGACAGCGAGGCACGCTTCCGGGACGTCGCGGAAGCCAGTTCGGATTGGATCTGGGAGACCGACGAGCACGGGCATTTCACGTACCTGTCCGAACGGTTCGAGACCATCACCGGCCTTTCAGTGGCCACCTGGTTGGGCACGCGGATAGACGCGTTGTTCATCGGTGAGCATGGCGGCGTGCTCGAATGGTCGGGCCAACGGCCACAGGGGGTCAATGCGACGCTTGAATGCCGATGCCTGGACAGTCAGGGTGCGCATCGGATCATCCGCGTGACGGCCAAGGAGAAGAATGGGCTAGGCTACCGCGGCACGGCGACGGACATCACCGCAGAAGTCGAAGCGCGCAAGCGGGTCGAGTACCTGTCCGAACACGATGTGCTGACCGGCCTGCCGAACAGGAAGCGCCTTCGCGATTTCCTGGAGGGGAAACTGGCGTTTTCGTCAGCCGGCGAAGCACCGCTGGTGATGCTCAGCATCGACCTGGATCGGTTCAAGCCGGTGAACGATCTTCTGGGGCATGCCGTCGGTGACCGGGTGCTGCTGGAAACCGCACGGCGCTTGGAAGACTGCGTGCGCAGCGAAGACCTGATCGCTCGCATAGGCGGTGACGAGTTCGTCATGATCATCACCGACATGAGTGACCATGGGGAGATCGAAGCCCTGTGCGAGCGCTTGATCCAGTGCGTCGAGCAACCGATGCACCTCGAGGGCCAGGACGTTCATATCAGCGCGAGCATCGGGATCGCGCTGGCCCCAGATGATGCCTCGCAGGCCGCCGAACTGCTTCGCTACTCCGACATTGCGCTCTATGAGGCCAAGACCAGCGGCCGGGGCACCTGGCGCTTCTACGCGGGTGAAATGAATGCCCGCATCATCGAGCGCAGGCGTCTGGAAAACGACCTGCGCTACGGCATCAAGCATGGCGAGCTGCGTCTGTATTACCAGCCTCGTTTTCGTATCAGCGACGGGCACATGGTGGGTGCCGAGGCGCTGGTCCGCTGGCAGCATCCCGATCGCGGCCTGGTGTCGCCGGACACCTTCATCCCGATCGCCGAGGAAACGGGCCTGATCACCGCGCTGAGCGATTGGGTGCTTCACACGGCATGCGCCGATGCGGTGCATTGGCCTGAAGACTTGTTCGTGTCCGTGAATCTGTCGCCGAAGGATTTCCAGTCGGCGCTGTTGACCGAACGTGTGGGCCATGCGCTTTCGCAGTCCGGGCTCAACGCGGCGCGCCTGGAGCTCGAGCTGACCGAAAGCGTCATGTTGGAGGATGCCAGCGGCGCGCTGGTCATCATGCGTGCGCTCAAGGCGCTTGGCGTGCGGCTGGCGATGGATGATTTCGGCACGGGGTACTCATCGCTCAGCTACCTGCGCACGTTCCCGTTCGATGGCTTGAAGATCGACAAGAGCTTCGTCAGTCATCTTGGGGAAAGCGAGGGTGATCGCTCGGTCATCACGGCCATCGTGGGGCTGGGGCGCGCGCTGTCGCTTACCGTCACGGCGGAGGGCATCGAGACGGCGGAGCACCTGGACCTGTTGAAGTCAGTGGCCTGTGACGAGGGACAAGGGTATTACCTCAGCAAGCCTGTGGAGGCCGTTGAGTTCAGCCAGATGGTCGAGTCGTTTCTGATTTCGTGAAGCATGGCCGAGCAAGGGGACGGAAGCGGAGGCTGACCGATGAGAACAGGCATGGCGCTTAGTCGTAACACATGATTTAACATAATACACATTAACCGCACCTTGATATACAGCTTGCAAGGCCTTGGGTGAGCGGGTTCATCGTCAGGCTCGGCGGCACTCCATTGCCTGCAACCCTCCACCACATTCTGTCCCCGGCTGCCATTAACCACGTCACGACCGTTCTGGACAGATCCACAGCCGAGGTCTGCAAGTCTCGATGGCACGGCATGAAGCTGCCTCAATCGATCGTGTCCGTCTCAGCGCTATCTTTCACCTCACGAACGTTGCAACGAACAGGACTGCGGCCATGAGGGTCAACCCCGCAGCGTAGCTATGCTGGATGAAGGTGTCGTATGTCGGCCCTTTGAGTTTCCAAGGTCTGGCCCAGACGGCATAGATCAGTAGAAGGCCAATGGCAGCACCTTCGATCGACACAGCTGCAAGAAATACAGTGCCAAACGCCATGCTTGCCGACAGTGATGTGTCCTGGCTAAGGATCATGAAACAAATAACCGTCACAATAGGCGTCAACTAGACACCTATGCATGCCACGATCAACAGCACATGTTGAACCATGTGTATGCTCCGATGCGCGATAGTGCTCATTGCCAACTCTCCAGGCACCTCGTATTCGGCACATGTACGCGCTTGCAGGATGTCCTTATCCTACTGCATCAGGATGCACTCTAGCCTGTTCAGGGGCCTTCCGGGCCCAGTCGCGGCACAGGGGCCGCTCTTACAGTGCGCGCAGCATATTTTGGATGTCGATCATGCTTGTTCATCACGGCTGCATGCGCCGAACGCTTCTGCAGGAGCGGTCCCTGTGCCGCAATTGGGCCTGGAAGGCCCATCCTGGAAGGTTTTGCAGAAAAATGCAGGGCCATACCGAAGGGGCTTCGCCTCGTGTCTGAGCTGTATGACAAACTACCCTTCACGACCCAAATTTCAGTCATTTTCGCCGATCTTCTGCTTAACTCAACGAAATGGTTATTTAGTGTAGTTAAATATTGATCCGTTCCGCCAACAGCGTTTCTCCTTGCCTGTCCGTTCACTGGACAGTCTTATTACAGCAAGGTCATTTGGCAGGTCTCTGGCGTTGACGCTTTTTTCAGACACCGCCCGTCAGCCCCCCGCTCGACAAATCGACCTCCTCCTCCCAATCTCCTTCCAATGTTCAAGGGCCTTCAGCTCTTATTCCCCACGCTCGACCCAAGGAGTCCACAATGTCCCTCACACTGAACATGGGTGGCGGTAACGTCCAGGATGACTGGCCGGAACTGGAACGCGAGATCGACGACCACGACGGCCAGGCGCCTGATCCAGACGCTGACCCCAACCTGACCGACGACGAGCCTCGCGGCGTGCCGGCCAGTGATCCGGAATCGGGTGCCTGATACCCTGCCCGTTCACACCGCGCTCGCCCAATGCCAGACAAAAAACAGCCCGCCGAAGCGGGCTGTTTTCATGTTCGCCGATCAGACTGCGGCGGCCTTTTCAGAGCTCGAGGGCAACTCCCCCGTGTTCGGTCCAGGCACCTGGGTCGGTGCCGGAACGGTGGAGGTCACCACAGGCGCCCCGCCCCCCGAGACACGCCATTGCACGTCGGTGATCCCGTAACGTTCGGCCATCGGCCGGCTGACCTTGCGAATCTTCTCGCGACCGAACTTGGGGATGATGCCGACGCCGGCATCGCAGCTTGCCCAATGCCAGGCTTCGGCATTGTCCATCCGGTCCAGCCGGATGATGAAGTTGCGAGAGTGCCCATGCAGGCGATATTCGATGATGTACAGCTGTGGGGTTGGCATCGTTGGGCCCTCCTCTTCTCCATGGATGACACCGTCATTGATCGGGGTTTTCCGAGAAGATTCAAAAGATTAACAGACAAAGTGACCAAGCGGTCTTGCGTCCTTTCGGAGGGGGTCATTCACCCGCCGGGACCAGTTGAATGGCCAGGCAGAACACCCCCAGCAAGACCCAGAACACCAGGAAGATCCAGGGCGTGCGCATGGAGAACAGCAACGACTTTCGATAGCCGCGATGGCTCGATTCCGTCTCGTTGAACAGCGGCCAGTCGTCATAGGGCATCCCCACGGTGGGTTCGTTCCTCAGCAATTGGCTTTGCTTGAAATGCCAATGGTCGATGATGCCGTAGCTGGCCTTCAGGCCCGGCAGCGCATTGAGCGTGCTCAGGATGCCCAGCAGCGATAGGAACGGCGGCACGAACAAGGTGAACAGGTTGCCCCAGGACGGATTGGCATTGGCCATGGACGACGCGAAAGCGATCACCAGAAACGACTGCGCAGCCAGGTAACCGTCCGTGCGGTTGGCCAGCATGGTCGTCTCGTACTGGATTTCGCGGCGGTAGAAGTCCAGACGCTCGCGGGGAGAGCTGAACACCAGCCCTCCTTCTGCGGCGGTCAGGTCGTCGCTGTTGACTGACGTGATGATACGGCTAGGCATGGTGGGTACTCACGCGTGCTCCTTTACGAATCCGGTACCGGTCGCCATGCCAGGCTTGAGCACCACCTTGCGGCAGTACTCCTGCTTTTCATCGAAGATCTCGTAGCAGCGCGCGGCATCTTCCAGCGCAGCGGTGTGGGTGATGATCGCTTCCGGATTCAATCGGCCGGCCTCGATGTGCTCGAGTAGCTCAGGCAGGTAACGCTGAACGTGGGTCTGACCCATCTTGAACGTCAGGCCCTTGTCGAAGGCGTCGCCGAACAGGAAGCCATGGATGAACCCGGCATAGACGCCTGGCACGCTGACCACACCACCACGGCGAACGGCGGCCATGCATTGGCGCAACGCCTTGCCGCTGCTGCCTTGCAGCTTCATTGTGGTCAGAACGGTTTCGGTGGTGCTGCCCTTGGCTTCGAAGCCCACGGCATCGATGACGGCATCCACGCCACGGTGCCCCGCCGTGTGCTCGATGATGTACTCGGCAGGGTCATCGATGTCATGGAAGTTGACTGGGATGACGCCGTACTGCTCTTGCGCATAGCGCAGGCGATAGCTGACCTCGTCGACCATGAAGACCTGTTCGGCCCCCAGCATCCGCGCGCACTCGGCAGCCAGAAGGCCGACCGGGCCGGCACCGAAGATGGCGACCGACGAGCCTTTGCCGATGTCAGCGTTGACCACGGCCTGCCAGGCGGTCGGCAAGATGTCCGACAGGAACAGGACCTTCTCGTCGGCCAACGTGCCTGGCACCTTGAACGGCCCGGTATTGGCCTTGGGCACGCGAACGTAGTCGGCCTGACCACCTGGGATCCCACCATAGAGGTGGCTGTACCCGAACAGTGCCGCGCCCGGAGGAATGGCCTTCTTGTTGAGGATCGCGCCGCGCCCGGTGTTGGTGGTTTCACAGGCGGCGAACAGATCGTGGTTGCAGAAGAAGCAGCTGCCACAGGCGATCACGAAGGGGATGACCACCCGATCGCCTTTCTGCACGGCGGTTACGCCACTGCCGACTTCCTCGACGATCCCCATGAACTCGTGGCCCAGAATGTCGCCGCTTTCGGTCTGTGGGATCTTGCCATGATACAGGTGCAGGTCCGAGCCGCAGATTGCGGTTGCCGTCACCTTGAGGACGATGTCGTCATCCTGCTGGATGGTAGGGTCTGGGACGTTGTCGACTCGAACGTCGTTGGCGCCGTGGTAGGTCAATGCGCGCATGCGGTTATCTCCGTCGGTATCGTTGACGACGCTCTCTCCTGATAGCGAATCCGACACGGCAAGAGGTCGACACGGCCAAGGACCGTGCCTAGTTGGGAACCGCAAGCGCACGCCAAAGCTCCATCGATCATGGGAAAACTGACAGACGGTACTGACCGCCATGCCTGGCCTGAGATGGGCAATTGGCCATGTTTGCGACCTTTGTCGCGCCTCGATGCGACCTTTACAGGCCGCCAGCCTGTAAAACGATGGAACATTGGCGTCGGAACTTTGTTCCAACCCCTATTCCCACCCTCAAGCACCGGAGCTTTCATGAAGCCTCTCAAGCCACGTGCCACCGTCATCTGCCGCCATGCCAAGCATGGCAACAAGTGGCTGTGGGTGCGCAAGGCCAAGGCCGACTGGACCTTGCCCGGCGGCAAGATCGAGCCAGGGGAGACGCCGCGTGAGGCGGCCCTGCGTGAACTGCTCGAAGAAACGGGTCTGCTGGCAGAAGATCTGCGCTTTCTGATGCGCTACGAAGCGCCCGAGCGGGTGCATTACGTCTTCGAGGCAGCGTTTGCCAACGCGCCCTGCCCGACTGCCCGCAACGAGATCGCCGACTGTCGTTTCGAACGCTTCGACCGTGCGCCTGAGGTGAAGGACGAAATACGCGCCGTGATCCGTTCGCTGCTGGCCTGCGACAAGGAGATGGCCGCTTCGGTGCGCTAGCTCACCACTGACCGCCGTTACGCATGCACGCTCCACTGACACGTATCGTGCTCCATGGGCAGCTCATCGATCGCCTGGATCATGCCGCTGGCCAGGGCTTCACCAGGCCCTAGGATCCTCGGGCTGGCCATCAGGTAGCGTGGTACGTCCAGCCGCTCGCTCGCACCCTCGGTGCGCTCGGCGACGATCTCGGCATAGAGCCGCAGGTCGTAGTCCAGGCTCATCGCATATTCGGCCATGCGTGAATGATCGACCGAACCGTGCAGGGTCCAGTGGAACGGGTGGAACAGAAACTTACTGTAACGGCATGCCGTGCGGTGCTCACCCGCCAGGAACAGGATGTTGCCCATCGACTCGACCGTACCCAGATTGTGCGTATGCACGGCGATCGGCAGCGCCCGCAAGTAGTTGTACAAGGTAAAACCGTAGCTGCACTCTCCTCCCATGGTCGCGATGTTGAGCTGCAGGAGATCGGCGCCCTTGTCGATCGCCCGGGAGCAGGTATTGATCAGATTGCCGCAGGTCGAAGAATTGATCGGACCGGTGTAGTGAATGATGTGGCGTGCCATGGAATCCTCCAAGCGGTGGCGCCAGACGGCTCTCCGGAAACCGATGCTTTCCAGTCTTCCCGTCGGGCCACGGTTTCAAAACGAGTGCACGAGCGACGGCCCTCCAGCCATCGCTCGACAGGCAGCGGCTGGAGCATCCGTTACTGCGGCCCGCCCTGGTCTTCGGTTGCTCCCTCGATATCCGGGTCGTCCGGCAGTACCTCGGGCTCTTCCTCCGCATCCAGCCCCAATGCCTGCTCGGGGTCGTCCAGCGCGTGTTCGTCGACGATCAGCGGTTGATCAGCCATGGCCATGCTCCTGAGGGTCATGCGCCCGCCTGGGGGGCGAGCAGCTTCTTGGTGGAATCGTCCCGGAGGGCAAAGTTCAACCTGAACCCCGGCGCGCCAAATCCCCTGGGCTGAAAGGAACCAGCCTCCGACAAAACAGGTCGTTAGCAATGAATACCCACGCCTCGAGGGCGCCGGGTTTGCGAACGATTCGAGGGAGGCCGACATGACCCATCCGCTGATATGGCATCGCGCCGAAACGTGCCTGCGCGCCGTCTGTTCGATCTGTCTGGAGTGAATCTGTGATCAAGACCCAGCCGATCCTCGACCCTGAGGTCGACCGTGTCACCGCGGTCCATCGACTGACCGTGCTGACGATCAACGTGCACAAGGGCTTCACCGCTTTCAATCGGCGTTTCATTCTGCCGGAGCTGCGTGAAGCGATGCGCGCCACGGGCGCTGATCTGGTGTTCCTCCAGGAAGTGCACGGCAGTCATAGTCAGCATGCCCTGCAGCACGCCGCCTGGCCCGAGACCTCGCAGTACGAGTTCATGGCCGACAGCATGTGGCCGCAGTTCGCCTACGGGCGCAACGCGGTGTACCCCCATGGCGACCATGGCAATGCGCTGCTGTCCAAATTTCCTATCATCACCCATGACAACCTGGACGTGTCCATCAAGGGCAACGAAGAGCGCGGCCTGCTGCACTGCCGGCTCGACGTACCGGGCCATGACCAGGTGCATGCCATCTGCGTGCACCTGGGACTGCGCGAGGCCCATCGCCAGCGGCAAGTGCAGTTGCTGCTGGAATTGCTCGACCGGTTGCCGCCCACGGCGCCCGTCATCATCGCCGGCGACTTCAACGACTGGCGGTTGAAAGCGGACGATGTGCTGTCCAAACACCTGGTGGAAGCCTTCGGCGAGAAGTTCGGTGCGCCAGCGCGCAGCTTCCCGGCGCGGCTGCCGTTCCTGCGGCTCGACCGCATCTACCTGCGAAACGCAATGCCCCATGGCGCGCAGGTGCTGTCCAAATACCCGTGGTCCCACCTCTCGGACCATGCCCCCCTCGCTGCGGAGATCAACCTGTGAGTCGACCTTGGACCGATGGCAATCATGTCGACCTGCTGATCAATGGCGAGGCGTTCTACCCTCGCGTGTTCGAGGTCATGGCAGCGGCGCGCGAAGAGATCCTCTTCGAGACGTTCATCATCTACGACGACAAGGTTGGCAAGGAGCTGCGTGCCGTGCTGATCGCTGCCGCCCAGCGCGGCGTGCGCGTGGAGGTGGTGGTCGATGGATACGGCACGGCCGAGCTGCCCGACGGCTTCATCGCCGGCATGACGGCTGCGGGTGTGCACTTCCACGTCTTCGACCCACAACCCAGGGTCGCCGGCATGCGCACCAACCTGTTCCGGCGCCTGCACCGCAAGATCGTGGTGGTCGATGGCGAACGCGCCTTCGTCGGCGGTATCAACTTCAGTGCCGACCACCTGGGCGACTTCGGCCCCATGGCCAAGCAGGACTACGCGGTGGAAGTCACCGGTCCGGTGGTGGCCCAGGTGCACGCCAGCAGTCGACGTATGATGGCCCCTGTGCTCAAGCCCAAGAGCCAGGTCACCCCCGTCACGACCCCGACCGGCCAGGTACGGGCATTTCTGGTGGAGCGCGACAACCAGCGCCACACTACCGACATCGAACGTGAATACCTGGAGGTGATACGCACGGCCCGCCAGCGTGTCGTGATCGCCAACGCTTATTTCTTTCCGGGCTACCGTCTGCTGCGCGAACTGCGCAACGCCTCGCGACGGGGTGTCGAGGTCGTGCTGATCCTGCAAGGCCAGCCGGACATGCGCTGGGTACGCGCGCTGTCCCGGCTGCTGTACAACTACCTGCTGCAGGAAGGCGTGCGCATCCACGAGTACTGCGAACGGCCGCTGCACGGCAAGGTCGCCTTGGTCGATGACGAGTGGTCCACGGTGGGCTCGAGCAACCTGGACCCGCTCAGCCTGTCGATGAACCTGGAGGCCAATCTGATCCTGCGCGATCGCGCCTTCAACGCCCACCTGTACGAGCACCTCACCGAACTGGCGGGCAAGCAATGCAAGGCCATCACGCTTGAACGCATGATCCGAGGCTACTGGTGGCGGGCACCCTTGATCTTTGCCTGTTTCCATGCGACGCGTTACTTCCCGCGCATCGCCGGCTGGCTGCCAGCACACCGACAGAAGATCAAATCGCTCACCCCGAGCGTCGAGCCGCAGCTCACGGGCCAGGAGGGCAATGTCTGATGGTGTCCAAAACCTGGCTGACCTGGGGCAAGCGGGTATTTACCCTACTCCTGCTGATCCTCATTCCTGCGCTGCTGTTCTCCCTGGCACGCAACCTGGATTGGAACGAGGTCAAGCAATCGCTGCTGGCCTATGAACCGAGCACCCTGGCCATCGGCCTGCTGATCGCCTTGTGCAGCTACCTGGTGTTCGCCAGTTACGACCTGCTCGGCCGCGCCTATACCGGGCATACCCTGCCGGTGCGCCAAGTATTGCCGGTGGCCTTCGTGTGCTACGCCTTCAACCTCAACTTCACCACTTGGGTAGGCGGTGTCGCGCTGCGCTATCGCCTATACGGACGCCTGGGGTTGGACACTGCGACCATCACGCGCATTCTGACCTTGGGCCTGCTGACCAACTGGATGGGCTACATGCTGCTGGCCGGCAGCGTGTTCGCCTTGCGCCTGGTGAAGCTGCCGGACAACTGGGCGGTGGGTGCAACGGGTCTGCAGCTCATCGGTTTCGCGCTGCTGGCCATTGCCGCGACGTACCTGCTGGCCTGTGGCTACGCCAAGCGTCGGACCTGGCACCTGCGCGAGCACGAAATCACCCTGCCCTCGTTGCGCTTCGCTGCGTGCCAGATCGCCCTGGGCGCCACCAACTGGGCGCTGATGGCGCTGCTGATCTACTGGCTCTTGCCCGAGCACCTGTTCTACCCCTCGATCCTTGGCATCTTCCTGATCAGCTGCATCGCGGGCGTGGTCGCGCATATCCCGGCCGGTCTCGGCGTGCTGGAGACCGTGTTCCTGGCCCTGCTGGCCGGTCAACTCGGGCAAGGCACCCTGGTCGCCGCGCTGCTGGCCTATCGCACGCTGTACTACCTGATTCCGCTGATCGTGGCCGTGATCACCTACCTGGTGCTGGAAAAGCGCGCCAAGCACATGCGCCAGCACACGTCTTCCGCCGTCAGCAAATCCTGAACCCCACCCCCGTAGGAGTGCACCCCATGGCACAAGGTAGCAAAGCCAAGTACACCGACAAGCAGAAGCGCAAGGCCGAGCACATCGAGGAAGGTTACGAGGACAAGGGCTTGTCCAAGGCCGAAGCCGAGAAACGTGCCTGGGCCACCGTCAACAAGCAATCGGGCGGTGGTGAGCGCAAAGGCGGCTCCGGACAGAACACCAGCCAGCACGCCAAGGACGAAGCCAAGCACGATTCAGCCAAACGTGCAGCGGCAACCCGCAAGGGCAAACCTCGTGCCGGTGAACACCTAGAGGATCTGACCAAGGCCGAGCTGCTCGAGCGTGCGCGTGCTCAGCAGATCGCGGGGCGCTCGACGATGCGCAAGGCGGAGCTGGTGGCAGCGTTGAAACGCTAGGCGTTCGCATGGATCGGTTTCGTGGGTACCGCAAGCAAGCCCACGGACCGATTGCCTTCTCCTGATGGCATGGCCGGCCTGAAAACCTTGCCCGCCCCCCGCACCCTCTTGCAGCCTGCCGCCTACCCCTTTAGGGTGTGCACCACCTCCCCCCACAGAGCCTGCCGTCATGCGCGCCTGCCTTTTCATGATCCTCGGTTTGTCGTGTACCCACCTGCTCGCCCAGGAAGCCCTGCCGGCCACTGCCCAGGTGCGGACCACCGGCTGGACGCTGAACGACCAGTTCGACAAGGGCTTCACCCTGGACGATGGCACCCGTGTCCTGATGATCGCGCGCAGTCTGTCCAGCGCGCGGCTGGTCAACAATGCCGTCGAGCACACGCCTGACGGGTACCTGAGCGAGCGTGGCGTGGCCTACGTGGCCGACATCGAGAAACTGCCTCGTGTGGCCCAGGCGGTGCTGGTACCGACCATGCGCTCGGCGCGTTACCGGATCCTGTTGGACCGTGATGGGCAGGTTGCCGAGCGCTATGCCGGCGACCGCGACAGCGTGCAATGGCTGGAGCTGAAGAATGGTCAGGTGACGCGTGAGCAGCGCTTCACCGATCTGGTGGGGCTGCGTCAGGCGCTTGCCGGGTTGGTCAGTGCTCAGGTGGCACCTTGAGCCTGTGCTGAGTCATGTGGCGTTGCTGCTCGGTTGCCCTTGCTGGCGGTGATAGCCTGGTAGACGGGGTTGGCTAGTTTTATGGCCCCTGCGGGGCCGCAACAGCCAGCCCCGCCGACTCGAAACTTCCCACTCCCCCTCACGACGCCTTACGCGTCCGCTTGGCCGGCGTCTTGTCTTTTTCCTTCTCGGCAGACGCTTTGCGGGTTGCCGTCTTGCGGGTCGTCTTCTTCGGTTCGGCCGGCTTCGCTGCAGCGGCCTTGGCCGTGCCGCGCTTGCTCCCCAGGCTACGCTTGAGCAGCTCGGTCAGGTCGAGGATATCGGCGCCCTTGCGCCCTTCGTCGTCGCGCTCTTTCTCGACCACGCTGATCTTGCCCTTGCTGGCCTTCTCTTCCACCAGTTCCATGATCGTGTCGCGAAACGCGTCATGATAGTCCTCGGGCTGCCAATGGCCGCTCATGTCGCTGACCAGGCGCTTGGCCATGTCCAGCTCGCGCTTGTCGAGCTTGGCCTGGGTCACGCTCTTGTCCAACTCCAGGGTCTCCAGACCCCGTACCTCATTGGGCCAGCGCAGGGTGATCAGCACCAGGGCGTCTTCCAGCGGGCGCAGCAAGGCCAGGTGCTGTCGGGTATGCAAGACCACAGTGGCCAGCGCGACCTTGCCACTGCCCGCCAGCGTCTCGCGCAACAGCGCATACACCTTGCCACCGCGCTTGTCAGGGCTCAGGTAGTACGGTGTGTCGAAGTGCTGCAGCGGGATCTCGCTGGCGTCGACGAACGAGAAGATGTCGATCGTCTGGGTCGCCTCGGGACGGGCCTTGTGGATCTCCTCTTCGCTGATCACCACGTAGCGGCCCTTTTCGTGCTCGACGCCCTTGACGATGTGCTCGCTGGCGATTTCCTTGCCGGTCACCTTGTTGATCCGCTTGTAGCCGACCGGCTCCATGCTGCGCTTGTCGAGCCAGTCGAAATCGATTCGTTCGCTGCTGACGGCCGTGTTCAGGGAAACCGGGATGTGCACCAGGCCGAAGCTGATGGCGCCTTTCCAGATGGCTCGAGGCATCGTGTTGCTCCTGATGAAAAGTCCATTCATGACACGAACGAAGACGAGCGCCGCAGCGCTCGTCTTCAGTCTAGCGTGAACCCCGCACGGCATCGGCCGAACCGAATGGCCGCGCATCCGGCCTCATGGCAGCGGGTCGCCGCCGGTGACGCCGAAGATCTCGCCGGTGATGTAGCTCGATTCCTGGGTCGCCAGCAGGACGTACAACGGTGCGCATTCGGCCGGCTGGCCGGGGCGCTTCATCGGGACCTGGCTGCCGAACTCCGGGATCTTTTCCTGCGGCTGGCCACCGCTAGGCTGCAGCACGGTCCAGACCGGGCCAGGCGCCACGGCGTTGACCCGGATGCCCTTCTCGATGACCTGGCCGGCCAGGGCCTTGGTGAAGGCCACGATCGCCGCCTTGGTGCTGGCGTAGTCGAGCAGGGTCGCCGAAGGCTGGTAGGACTGGATCGACGCGGTGTTGATGATGGTCGCGCCCGCGGGCATCAGCGGTACGGCCTCCTGGCACAGCCAGAACAGCGAGTACACGTTGGTCTTCATGGTGTGGTCGAACTGCTCGGAGGTGATCTCGCTGATGTCCTTGCGCGCCTCCTGCTTGCCAGCCACGTTGACCAGCACGTCCAGGCCGCCCAGGGCGTCATGGGCCTTGCGGGCCAGGCTGCGGGTGAAGGCCTCGTCCTTCAGGTCGCCGGGCAGTGCGACCGCCTTGCGACCTTCTGCCTCGATCAGCTTCACCACTTCCTGGGCATCGGGCTCCTCCTCGGGCAGGTAGTTGAGCACGATGTCGGCGCCTTCACGGGCGAAGGCGATGGCGGCAGCACGACCGATACCGGAGTCGGCACCGGTGATCAGCGCTTTACGCCCCTTCATGCGACCGAAGCCCTTGTAGCTGTCTTCGCCGCAGTCCGGCTTGGGCGTCATGCCCTTGTCCAGACCAGGTGGGTTCTGCGGTTGGGCCGGGAATGGCGGCTGCGGGTACTGGGTCAGGGGGTTCTGCATACTGTACTGATCACGAGTGGTGTTGGACATGGGATCTACCTCCTGAGAAAAATGCCTTGCGCCAGATGACGCCCTCATGAAATACGAGGCCCTGGAGGCGACGAGGGTTTGCTGCGATGCAGGCGCTACCCGATGAACGGCAAGGTCAAGCTGAAAGGTTTGAGCTACGCCCGTTCATGACAAAGTCCAGCCACGTGCTCAGAAATAAAAAGGGGCAGCCTAAGGCCGCCCCTCCCATTGCCCACGACTTCGGTGAGCCGTGTCCGCTAGCCCTTGCTGTGCTCATCCGAGGTCGGCCCTGTGCCGCGCTTGATCCCGCGAGGCCCCATCAGCGCCCAGATCACCAGCCCAAGCACCGGCAGCACGATGACCAGTACCGCCCACATCAGCTTGATACCTGACGGCTTCTCGCTGCGGAACACGCTGGCGATGACCCAGATGTCCATCAACACGATGAGGATCGTCACGATGGTCCAGAAATAACTCGGCATGTCGCCCATGATCTTTCTCCTTTCAAACGTGGATCAGTGATCCTTCCTGCTGCCCTCGACAGTCACCGGGGGCAGTGCTTTTCCTTCAGTGAACGCGTGTCACGGTCAGGCTGATCGCAGCGATGCGCTCGACGGCTTCATAGCCAGGCTCTTCGAGCTGCTCGCCAAACACGTCGGGGTCGATTTCTTCGTAGGTCCAGCGCCAGGCCTGGCCGGCCAGCCGCTGGCGCACCGCCTCCAGGAAGCCGTCGCGCCCTTCGACGATCGCGATCCCCGAATACAGCAGCAGGCTGCCGCCCACGCTCAGGCGCTCGCACGCCTGTTCGAGGATGCGCAAGGACAAGTCGCTACCCAGGTTGCCGCCACCATGGCGATAGGTCCGCTGCTGCGCATCGACCATGTAGGGTGGGTTGGCCACGATCAGGTCGAAGGTGCCCGTGGTGTCGGAGAGAATGTCACTGGGCTGTGTCATCAGGTTCTTCACGCCCGCAGTGGCGGCATTGACCCGGGTGTAACGCAGCGCCAGCGGATTGATGTCCACGCCCAGCACCTCGGCGTGCGGAACGGACGTGGCGATCAGCAGCGCCCCGATACCGCTGCCGCAGCCGATGTCCACGGCGCGTTGAATGCGGTGATGGTGGGTCTGCACATGCGCCTGGATGACCCGGGCGAAGCGGTAGCTGTCCGGGCCGAAGAAGACCGCATCGGTACGGTCGGTCGGATAGCCCGAATGCACCAGCAGCAGATCGTCCAGGGTCGACCAGCGCACCTGGCTGCGGAACGTCTTGCCCTGCTCGGCCAACACCTCGGCAGCTGCCATCAGCTGCAGGCGGTCGTCATCGAGCACGGCAAGCGAAAAGGAACGGTTCCACCCGAAGACATCGCGCAGCGAAGACGCTTGCTGTGCGGCTGCTCGCGCGTTGTTGCGCTGGTGGGTGACCGGCGTGACGCTGGTGAAACGGTAGCGCTCCTGCTTCAGCCAGCGGGCCAGCTCCAGCAAGGCCGCATCGGCCTGACTCAGGTCATGATCGTGAATCGGGGTGTCGGACAACACCATCAGCAGGGTCTCCCTTCCGCTAGGCCGGTATGGCGAATGTAGTCGCGTGTCGCTTGCAGGCCTTCAGGCAAGGCATGCCGGTTGCCGAACATCTGCTCGATCAGTTCCGTGACCGAGGCCTTGCTGGCACGTCCAGTGGACGGTTCGTCGATCTTCAAGGAGGCTTCCCACTTGCCAGGCATCACCCGACGTGGCGCCGGGCCTTGCCAGTCCGCAGCGATCCAGTCGTGCCACAACTGGCGCTCGTAGGGGCTGAATACCCCGAACATGGGCGCGGTCGGGCCCTCCAGCAAGCGGTAGAAACGGCTTTCCATCGGATCGGCCCCACGGCGAACCCATCGCTGGTTCTCAAGCGCCGTGAGAAAGGCCGACATGCTCTCGCCGGGCGCCAGCCACTGGTTGATGGTGCGCCCTTCGAGACGGCAGTGGTCGGCGTGCATGAACTGGCCGAACACCCGCTTGCGCTCCAGGCTTGCGACCAGTTCGCCGTGCAGGTCGAAGGCGCCGATCAACGAGGGCGTGTCGATGCCCAGGTCGTTCAGGCGGTAGCCTTGGCGTACGCGTTCATAGAAGGCTTCTGCCTCCTGCGCCGGGCACAGCTGGTGCAGCGCCTCGATAGCCTTGCGCGCGTGTCCGCTGGCGGCATTGTCGATGGTGATGTGCAACTGGAAATAGAACCCGTCGATGCCCAGTTCGGCCAACTCGTAGGTGGTGATCAACAGGTGCAGCGGGGGCTGTTCATACCCCAGGTTGTAGCCGATGACTTCCGGCAGGAAGGCATCGCTGTGCAGGCCGAGCGCCAGTTGGATACCGCCTTGCAGGTAACGGGCATCGTCCAACGGCACCGCTTCGAGGCAACCGAGCCGGCTCATCAGACGTTGATAGATCGAGACATGATTGCTGCGCAGGTCGCCGTCACCCAGCTCTTCGAGGTAGGTACGGATCAGCCCGTGGTAGCGCGGGTCCTGCCAGTGCTGCAGGGTGCCATACAACCAGGCGCCATCGACCAGCTTGGTCGGCGTCACCTGTTGGAGAAAATAGAGTGCCTGGGAGCGGTTGGCGAAATAACGTCGGGGTTCGCCGTCCTGGCGGGCCTTGAGGTAGGCCGCATAGGCCGACGCGACACGGGCGGCATGCCGCGCGGTCCAGTCGTCCAGCCCCGCGGCAGTGTCCGGCAGGTCGTCAGCCATGGCACGTGTCCCTTCCAGCTGCTGGGCGAGCCAGCGCGCGCTGTCGACAGGATGCCCGGCCAACAAAGCCTGGTAGCGATCCTTGAGCGTGGTGGCAGTCACAGGCACGTTGGCTGGAACGGCGGTTCGGGCGGTGGTCGCCTTGCGGGTCATGACGGTCATGGGGCGGCCCTCTTGGACTTCAATGATCTTGTTCTGAGGAAGACGTGGGTTCGGTTTCAGCCGTAGGGCTGGTCATCGGCTTGTCAGGTTGCTTCATCAGCAGGGAAGGCTTGCTCTGGTCAGCGTCCTTGGCGGGGTGATCGCTGCGATCAAAGCAGCCGCCTGACAGGAGCAGGCTGGTCGACAGGCAAAGGATCGGGAGGATGCGCATGAGGTGCTCCTTAGAGGTCGACAACGCGCGGCGTCACAGGCAGGCGCCGCGCGTCGCACGTTTAGGATCGACCGCCTTTTTGTCCAGATCCCGAAGACTTTTCGTGAGAAGTCCCGGAGGCCTTCCCGCCTTTCTTGCCGGCTTCTGACGCCTTTTCGCGGTCGTTTGCGAAGTTGTTGCCACTACCTTTCTGACCGCCACCGCTCTGGCTACCGCCTTGCTTGTTACTGGCCATGATCGTTCACCTCGTGAGGGTTATAGGACACGGTCTTCGCACCGTGCATAAGGTGGGAACGATGAATCGGCCAGAGATTCGATTTTTCTGCACCAGGCCGGATCAGTGGTCGCAATGCCTACTGCCGCAGCTATTGGCGCGTGGTCTTCTTGCCAATCGGCGCTGCATCGCACATGCCCCCTTCACTGGACAGACAGCATCCTTCGGTACCGCTTGGCAGGCCTGTTTCGAAGGTTGTCGAACGTGCCAAATTTTCGACAGAGAGTGCCTTCCGACGAATGGTGTACTGTTTGATGCACACCTGTGTAACGCAACGTTTACAGGTAGTTATGGGATCCAATGCCCTGTTCTGGTGCGCTTTTTGACCCCCGGTCGAGTTTTTGACACCCGTTCAGGTGATAACTGCCGGGCTATACCCCTTTTCAGCCATAGGGCCACAGATCGCTTGCTGACGTCAGGGGGTTGCACGGCGCTCTTCCCGGTGAACACACGACACGTGTTGCCGAACGTGCTGGAAGAGTTGCCTGGTCTGACCTCAGCGGTACTCGAGGAATGGAACAGGAGTTGTCATGGAAAACATCGTCGTCGCCGATAAAGCCACATCACAGATCAGCAACCTGCAGGGCAATTCCGTTCAGCTCAGCGGGCCTGGCGTGGTCCAGATGCCCGTCTCGCCTTCCCAAGTAGCGTCGGTCAGTCGCAGTGGACAGGACCTCACGATCAACCTGAGGTCGGGGGAACGCATCCACATCGGCAATTTCTTCACTGCCGATGCCGACGGCAACCAGAGCGATATCGTGTTCACCGGCGACGACGGTGTCATGTGGCAGGCCCAGTACAGTACCGAACCGTTCGACGGTTTCACGTTCAACCAGGTCGACTCGCTCGATGAACTGCTGGCGAGCAACGAGGTGATTTCCGCCAACCAGACCTTCGCCTTCGCTGGGCTGGGCCTGCTCGGCGCTGGGGGTGCGGCGGCAGCCGCCGGTGGCGGCGGCGGTGGTGGTGGCGGCGGCGGCGGTGCGCCGACCCCCGTGACGCCGACAGCGCCGGCCAATCTAGCGTTGTCCGCGGATGGTCTGTCACTGACCGGGACCGGTATCCCAGGCGCCACGGTGAACGTACGCGGCCCGGACGGTACCTTGCTGGGCAGCACAGTGGTCGGTGCCGATGGCAACTTCACCGTGCCGCTCGACACGCCACAGAACAACGGCCAGACGGTGATCGTCGACCAGACCGACCCGACGGGCGCTACCTCCGACCCTGTGGTCATCACCGCGCCCGACACCCAGGCACCCGCCGCGCCGGCCAACCTGCAACTGAGCACCGACGGCCTGACCCTGACCGGTACCGGCGAGCCAGGCGCCACTGTCACCGTGCGCGATGCCAATGGTGCGGTGCTGGGCACCGCCGTGGTCGCCGCCGACGGGACCTTCAGCATCGGCCTGAGCACACCCCAGCTCAATGGTCAGACCCTGACGGTCGATCAGACCGACGCAGCGGGCAATACCTCCGCCGATGCGTCGCTGACCGCCGCCGACGTGACCCCGCCCGCCGCGCCGGCCAACCTGGCCGTCAGCGCCAACGGCCTGTCGCTCACCGGCACCGGTGAGCCTGGCGCCACGGTGACCGTGCGCGGCCCCAACGGCGCCGTGCTCGGGACCGCCGTGGTCGGCGCCGATGGCACCTTCAATGTGACCCTGGGCACTGCACAGACCAATGGCCAGACCCTGAGCGTCGAGCAGACCGACGCAGCGGGCAACGTCTCTCCGACCGCTTCAGCCCTTGCACCGACGGGCGTGGATGCGCCTCCAGCACCGACAGCACTGGCACTGAGCGCCGACGGCCTGACCCTGACCGGTCGCGGCGAGCCGGGGGATACAGTCACCGTGCGCGGCGCCAATGGTGCGGTACTGGGCACCGCCGTGGTCGCGGCCGATGGCACGTTCAGTGTGGCGCTGAGCAGCGCGCAGCTCAACGGCGAGACCCTGAGCGTGGTTCAGGCCAACCCTGAAGGGCTCATCTCGCCAGCGGCCACCTTCGTCGCTGCCGACGTCACGGCCCCTGCCGCGCCCTCCGGCCTGCAAGTCGGCGCCGACGGCCTGACCCTGACCGGTACCGGTGAGCCCGGCGCCACGGTCACCGTGCGCGGCCCTGATGGCAGCGTGCTGGGCACGGCCGTGGTTGCGGCCAATGGCAGCTTCACGGTCACCCTGGGCAGCGCCCAGCTCGATGGCCAGGCGTTGACCGTCACCCAGACCGATGCGGCCGGCAATACGTCCGTTGCCGCCGTGGCGACCGCACCGACTGGCGCAGAAGCTCCACCGGCACCCGCCGATCTGGCCTTGAGCGCCGATGGCCTGACCCTGACCGGCACCGGCCAACCCGGCAACACGGTCACCGTCCGTGCAGCCGACGGCAGCGTGCTGGGCACCGCGATCGTGGGCGCCGACGGCACCTTCACGCTGACCTTGGCGACCGCCCAGCTCAATGGCGAAACCCTCTCTGCCGTACAGACGAACGCTGACGGCCTTACGTCCACGGCGGCGTCCTATACCGCCGCCGACGTCACCTCGCCCCAGGCTCCCACCGACGTGCAGGTGTCCAATGACGGGCTGAGCCTGAGCGGTCGCGGTGAGCCAGGCGCCACCGTGACCGTCCGCGATGCCAACGGCGCTGTCCTGGGCACCGCGACGGTCGCAGCCGATGGCACGTTCACCGTGGACCTGGGCACTGCACAGCTCGACGGCCAGCAGTTGGGCGTCGAACAGACCGATGCGGCTGGCAACGTCTCCCCGGTCACCTCGGCCTTCGCGCCGATCGGCGCCGATGCACCCGACGCGCCGACCGACCTGAGCCTCAGCGCCGACGGTCTGACCCTGAGCGGCGTGGGCGAGCCTGGCAACATCGTCACGGTACGCGGCGCCGATGGCTCGGTCCTGGGCACCGCCGTGGTGGGGGCCGACGGCACCTTCGCCGTCACGTTGGCCACGGCGCAGCTCAACGGCGAAACCCTCTCTGCCGTGCAGGCCAACGCCGCAGGCGCGACCTCGCCCTCTGCGTCCTACACGGCTGCCGACGTGACCGCGCCCGATGCGCTCGACGATCTGCAACTGGCTGCCGACGGCGTGACGCTCACCGGCACCGGCGAACCAGGTGCTACCGTCACCGTCCGCGATGCCAACGGTACCGTCCTCGGCAGCGCCGTGGTGGCCGCTGATGGCACCTTCACCCTCACCCTCACCACTGCCCAGTTGAACGGCCAGACCTTGTCGATCGATCAGACCGACCGCGCCGGCAACACCTCGGTGGCGAGCGACGTGGTAGCCGCCGACGTGACCGCGCCTGCGGCCCCTGCCAACGTTTCGGTCGCCAGCGATGGCCTGAGCTTGAGCGGCACCGGTGAGCCAGGCGCCACCGTCACCGTGCGCGATGCCAACGGTGCTGTCCTCGGCACTGCCGTGGTGGCAGCCGATGGCACCTTCACTGTCGACTTGGCCAGTGCACAGCTCGACGGCCAGGCGCTGACCGTCGAGCAGACCGATGTCGCCGGCAACGTCTCGCCGACCACCGCCGCCTTCGCGCCCGTTGGCAGCGATGCCCCTGACGCACCGACGAACCTCGCCCTGAGCGCCGACGGCCTGACGTTATCCGGTGTCGGTCAGCCCGGCGCCACGGTCACCGTGCGCGGCGCTGACGGCAACGTCCTGGGCACCGCCGTGGTCGCGGCCGACGGCACCTTTGCCGTCACGCTGACCCCTGCACAGCTCAATGGCGAAACCTTGACCGCGGTTCAGGCCGACGCCGATGGCACGTCGCCGTCGACGTCCTACACTGCTGCGGACGTCACGGCGCCCCAGCCGCCAAGCGATCTGCAGCTGGCGGCCGATGGCGTGACGCTGACCGGCACAGGTGAGCCAGGCGCCACCGTCAACGTCCGCGATGCTTCAGGCACCTTGCTCGGTAGCGCCGTCGTGGGCGCCGACGGTACCTTCAGCGTCACGCTGAGCAGTGCACAACTGAACGGCCAGACCTTGTCGGTCGAGCAGACCGATCGTGCCGGCAACACGTCGGTTTCGAGCGAGGTGACAGCCGCCGACGTGACCGCGCCTGCGGCACCTGCCAACGTCTCGGTCGCCAGCGATGGCCTGAGCTTGAGCGGCACCGGTGAGCCAGGCGCCACCGTCACCGTGCGCGATGCCACCGGTGCCGTCCTGGGCACGGCGGTCGTCGCGGCTGATGGCACGTTTACCGTTGACCTGGGCACTGCCCAGCTCGACGGCCAGCAATTGAGCGTCGAACAGACCGATGCGGCTGGCAACGTCTCACCCGTCACCTCGGCCTTCGCGCCCATCGGCGCCGATGCACCCGACGCGCCTACTAACCTTGCCTTGAGCGCCGATGGCCTGACCCTGTCCGGTGTCGGCCAACCGGGCGCCACGGTCACCGTGCGCGACGCCAACGGTACCGTGCTGGGCACTGCGGTGGTTGGCGCCGATGGCACCTTCGCCGTCACGCTGGCCACTGCCCAGCTCAACGGTGAAACCCTCACGGCCGTGCAAGCCGACGCCAACGGTGCCACCTCGCCGTCGGCGTCCTACACCGCCGCCGACGTCACCGCACCCGAATCGCCGACCGGCCTGCAGTTGGCGGCCGACGGCCTGACCCTCACCGGCACGGGTGAACCTGGCGCCACCGTCAACGTCCGTGATGCCTCGGGCACCTTGCTCGGCAGCGCCGTCGTGGGCCCCGACGGTACCTTCAGCGTGACCTTGAGCAGCGCGCAACTGAACGGCCAGACCCTGTCCGTCGATCAGGTCGATCGCGCTGGCAATGCCTCGGCGACCGTCGACGTGCAGGCGCAGGACGTGACGGCGCCGCAGGCGCCGGCCAATGTGTCCGTGTCCAACGATGGCCTGAGCCTGAGTGGTGTCGGCGAGCCAGGCGCTACCGTGACCGTCCGCGATGCCAACGGCGCCGTTCTGGGCACCGCCGTGGTCGCGGCAGACGGCACCTTTACCGTAGGCCTGGGCACTGCCCAGCTCGACGGTCAGCCACTGAGCGTCGAACAGATCGACGCGGCTGGCAACGTCTCCCCGATCACGTCGACATTCGCGCCGATCGGCGCCGATGCACCTGATGCCCCGACCAGCCTGGCGCTCAGCGCCGATGGCCTGACCCTGTCCGGGGTTGGCCAACCCGGTGCCACGGTCACCGTACGTGGCACCGATGGCGCCGTCCTGGGTACCGCCGTGGTCGGCGCCGATGGTACGTTTGCCGTCACCCTGACCACCGCCCAGCTCAATGGCGAAACCTTGACCGCGGTCCAGGCCGATGCCGATGGCACCTCGCCGTCGGCGTCCTACACCGCTACCGACGTCACGGCACCCCAGCCGCCAAGCGGTCTGCTGCTGGCGGCCGACGGCGTGACCCTCACCGGCACGGGAGAACCCGGCGCCACGGTCACCGTGCGCGATGCGTCGGGCAACGTGCTCGGCAACGCCGTGGTCGGTGCCGACGGCACCTTCAGCGTGACGCTGAGCAGCCCGCAGCTGGGCGGGCAGACCCTGTCCGTTGTGCAGACCGACCAGGCCGGCAATGCCTCGACCAGTGTCCAACTGCCGGTCACGGACGTCACCGCGCCGCAGGCACCGGCCAACGTCGTGGTCGCCAACGATGGCCTGAGCCTGAGCGGTACGGGCGAACCGGGCGCTACCGTCACGGTGCGTGATGCCACAGGTGCGGTCCTGGGCACTGCCGTGGTGGCGACCGACGGGACCTTCACCGTCGACCTGGCCACGGCCCAGCTTGAAGGCCAGACGCTGACGGTCGATCAGACCGATGCCGCCGGCAACGTCTCGCCTTCGATCTCGGCCTTGGCGCCCATCGGCGCCGATGCGCCTGACGCGCCTGCGGGGCTGGTCCTGAGCGCCGACGGCCTGACCTTGTCCGGCACTGGCGAGGCAGGCAACACCGTGACCGTGCGGGCTGCCGACGGCAGTGTGCTGGGCACTGCCGTGGTGGCCGCCGACGGCACCTTCGCCGTGACCCTCACCGCACCGCAACTCAATGGCGAAACCCTGACCGCCGTGCAGGCCAATGCCGCAGGCGCCACCTCGCCATCGGCCTCCTACACCGCCGCCGACGTCACTGCACCGGCAGCCCCGGCCGACCTGGCCCTCAGTGGCGATGGTCTGACCGTGACCGGCACCGGCGAACCCGGTGCCACGGTCACCGTCCGGGGTGCCAATGGCGCCGTCCTGGGCACCGCGACGGTCGGCGACGATGGCCTCTTCAGCGTCATTCTGGGCAGCGCCCAGGTGGACGCGACCACCCTGTCGGTCACCCAGGCCGATGCTGCAGGCAATACCTCTCCCGCCAGCGAACTGGTCGTGGCCGACACCACCGCCCCCGCCGCGCCGACCGCGCTGCAGGTGGCTACCGATGGCCTGAGCCTGAGCGGGCTCGGCGAGCCTGGGGCGACCGTCACCGTGCGCGATGCGACCGGCGCCCTCCTCGGCACTGCCGTGGTCGGAGCCAACGGCGCATTCACCGTTACCCTGGGCACCGCGCAACTCGACGGTCAGCAGTTGTCCGTCGACCAGACCGATGCGGCTGGCAACGTCTCGCCGACGGCCTCGGCCTTCGCGCCAGTGGGCGCCGACGCGCCTGAGGCGCCTACCGGCCTGGCGCTCAGCGCCGATGGCCTGACCCTGTCCGGCACCGGTGAGCCGGGCGACACCATCACCGTTCGTGGTGCCGATGGGCAGGTGCTGGGCCGCGCCGTGGTCGGTGCCGACGGCCGCTTCAGCGTGACCCTGGGCAGCGCCCAGCTCAACGGCGAGACCCTGAGCGTGGTGCAAACCAACACGGACGGCGCCAGCTCGCCGTCCACGGCGCTGGTCGCGGCCGATGTCACCGCGCCCCAGGCCGTGACCGGCCTTCAATTGGCGGACGACGGCCGTACCCTGACCGGCTCGGGCGAGCCCGGCGCACGGGTGACCGTGCGTGATGCCGCGGGTACGGTGCTGGGCGTCGCCACGGTGGCCGCCGATGGCACCTTCAGCGTGCCGCTCGGCAGCGCCCAGCAAAATGGCCAGACCTTGTCCGTGGTCCAGGCCGATGCCGCAGGCAATGCGTCACCTGCCTCGTCGCTGACCGCACCGGACGTCACCACGCCGACCGCACCAGGCGCGCTGCAACTGGCCGCCGATGGCGTGACCCTCACCGGTACCGGCGAGCCTGGCGCGACCGTCAGCGTGCGTGATGCCCAGGGCACCGTGCTGGGCACGGGCCTGGTCGGTGCCGACGGCACCTTCAGCCTGACCCTCAACCGTCCGCAACTCGACGGCCAGAACCTGACCGTCCAGCAGGCCGATGCGGCCGGCAACCTGTCGCCCGCCACGCCTCTGACCGTCGCCGACCTGACCGCACCGGCCGTACCCACCGCGCTGAGCGTGGCCAGCGACGGCCTGAGTCTGAGCGGTCGCGGTGAAGCCGGTGCCACGGTGAACGTGCGCGATGCCGATGGCAACCTGCTCGGCAGCGCCACGGTCGCGGCCGATGGCACCTTCACCGTCACCCTCGGGGCCGCGCAACAGCAAGGCCAGGCACTGAGCGTCGAGCAGGTCGACGCGGCCGGCAACGTCTCGCCCAGCGCGTCAGCCTTTGCCCCACAAGGGGCCGATGCGCCCGATGCGCCGACGGCCCTGGCCTTGAGCAGCAACGGCTTGATCCTGAGCGGTACCGGTGAAGCCGGCGCCACGGTCACCGTGCGCGGTGCCAATGGCGTCGTGCTGGGCACGGCGCTGGTCGGCGCCGATGGCACCTTCAGCGTCACCCTGGACACGGCGCAGCTCAACGGCGAAACCCTCGACGTGCGCCAGGCCACGGCCGCTGGCACCTCCCCGTCCACCGCCCTGATCGCGGCCGATGTGACCGCGCCTGCCGCGCTCGATGACCTGCTGCTGAGCCCCGATGGCCGTACCGTCACCGGCACCGGTGAGGCCGGTGCCACCGTCACCGCACGTGCCGCCGACGGTCGTCTGCTCGGTAGCGCCCTGGTCGCTGACGATGGCACGTTCAGCCTGACGCTGAGCACGCCGCAACGCGATGGCCAGGCCCTGTCGCTGAGCCAGGCCGATGCGGCCGGCAACGCCTCGCCCGCTGTGGTGCTCGACGCACCCGATGTCACCGCGCCAGCTGCACCGGCCGACGCCGTGCTCAATATCGAGGGCCGTGTGGTCAGCGGACGGGGCGAACCCGGTGCCACGGTCACCGTGCGGGCCGCCGATGGCACCGTCCTGGGCAGCGCCGTGGTCGCGGCCAACGGTGTGTTCGACGTGACCCTGGACGTGCCGCAACGCGCCGGTCAGCGCCTGACCCTCGAACAGACCGATGCCGCTGGCAACACGTCGGCAGTCAGCAACCTGACCGCTGCCGACACCACCGCCCCATTGGCGCCGAGCAACCTGCAAGTGGCCGCCGACGGCCTGAGCCTGACCGGTACGGGCGAACCGGGTGCGCGCATCGAGGTGCGCAGCGCCGACGGTAGCCTGCTCGGCAGTGCCGTGGTCGCGGCAAACGGCACGTTCAGCGTCAGCCTGGGTGCTGCCCAGCTGGCCGGGCAAGTACTGAGCGTCTCGCAGACCGACACGGCGGGCAATCTCTCCCCGGCTGTCTCGGCCACTGCCCCGACAGGGGTCGACGCCCCGGCAGCGCCTGCCGGCCTGCAGCTGAGCGCTGACGGCCTGACCCTGATCGGTACCGGCGAGGCCGGTGCCACCGTCACGGTTCGAGACGCCAATGGCGCGGTGCTGGGCACGGCCGTGGTGGGTGCCAACGGCGCCTTCACCCTGACACTGGGCGCCGCTCAGCTCGACGGTGAAGTGCTGCGCGTCACCCAGACCGCTGACGGTCAGACCTCGGCCTCGATCTCCTTGACCGCTGCGGATGTCACCGCACCGGGCGCACCGACCGGGCTGGCGCTCGGCACCGACGGTCTGACGCTGACCGGCACTGGCGAACCTGGCGCCACGGTCACCGTGCGTGATGCCGAGGGTCGCTCCCTGGGCAGCGCACAGGTTGCCGCCGACGGCAGCTTCCGTATCACCCTGGACAGCCCGCAGCTCGACGGCCAGACCCTCGCGGTCGAGCAGGTCGACCGTGCAGGCAACGTGTCAGCGCCGGCGCCACTGACCAGTGCCGACGTGACCGCACCGGTTGCACCGACCGACCTGCAGGTGAGCACCGATGGCCTGACCCTGAACGGGCGCGGCGAAGCCGGCGCCACGGTCACCGTGCGTGGGCCTGACGGCGCGATCCTGGGCACTGCGCAGGTCGCTGCCGATGGCACCTTCAGTGTCACCTTGAGTGCCGCGCAACGGGCCGGCCAGGCGCTGACCGTCGACCAGGCCGACGGTGCAGGCAACCTGTCGCCTGCAGCGACTGCCTATGCCCCCCAGGCGCCTGTCGACGGTCAAGCACCGGCGGCGCCCGGCAACCTGCAGATCAGCGCCGACGGCCTGACCCTGCGCGGCACCGGTGAAGCCGGTGCCACGGTGACGGTGCGTGGCGCGAACGGTGACATTCTCGGTACCGCCGTGGTTGCGGACAACGGCACCTTCAGCGTGCCGCTGGGCAGCGCCCAGCTCGACGGCCAGACCCTGAACGTGGTGCAGACCGATGCCGCAGGCAACAGCTCGCCCTCCAACGCCCTGGCCGTGCCGGATGTCAGCGCTCCGCTGGCGCCGGCCGGCCTACAGGTGAGCGCCGACGGCCTGAGCCTGAACGGGACCGGCGAGGCCGGTGCCACGGTGACCGTGCGTAGCACCACCGGTGCCTTGCTCGGGACCGCCGTGGTGGCCGCCGATGGCACCTTCGTCGTGCCCCTCACCGCCGCCCAGGTGGATGGTCAGACGCTCGACGTGACCCTGACCGACCGTGCCGGCAACGTGTCGCCGCCTGCCTCGACCACGGCACCGATCGGTGCCGACGCGCCGGACGTACCGGGTGGCCTGCAACTCAGCGCCAATGGCCTGGTGCTCACCGGGACTGGCGAAGTCGGGGCCACCGTCACGGTGCGCGCCGCCGACGGCAGCGTGCTGGGCAGCGCCGTGGTTGGTGCCGACGGCACCTTCAGCGTCCCCCTGAACGCGCCGCAACTCGACGGCCAGACCCTGACCGTCGCCCAGGCCGATGCCCAGGGCAACACCTCACCGTCGATCGACCTCGTCGTTGCCGACATCACTGCCCCCGTGGCACCGACCAACCTGCAGGTGAGCAGCGACGGCACCACCTTGAGCGGCACCGGCGAGGTCGGTGCCACCGTCACGGTGCGTGGCCCGAACGGCGTCGTACTCGGCACGGCCGTGGTCGGTGCCGATGGCACCTTCAGCGTTCCCCTCGCCACCATGCAGATGGGTGGCCAGAGCCTGTCGGTACAGCAGGCCGACGCTGCCGGCAACGTTTCAGGCAGCGTACAGGCCACGGCGCCGTCCGGTGCCGGTGCACCCTCCGCGCCGACAGGACTGCAACTGAGCGACAACGGCCTCACCCTGACCGGGACCGGCACGCCCGGCACCCTGGTCACGGTCCGCGGGCCGACCGGTGCCACCCTCGGCACGGCAGCCGTGGCGGCCGACGGCTCCTTCGTGGTCAATCTTGCCAGCGCCCAGCTCAATGGCGAGCGCCTGACCGCCGTACTGGCCGATGCCGCGGGCAACCGCTCGCCGTCGGCCGACCTCACCGCGCCGGACGTCACTGCTCCGGCTGCGCCGACCGACCTGGCCATCGACACCACTGGCCTGGTCCTGACCGGCGCCGGCGAGCCGGGTGCCCAGGTCATCGTGCGCGCCGCCGATGGCAGCCCGCTGGGGACGGCCCAGGTCGACGCCCAAGGACGCTTCACCGTCGACCTCGCTGCACCGCAACTGGCCGGCCAGACGCTGTCGGTGGAACAGACCGACCGCGCCGGCAACCTGTCCGGTACGGGTACCGCGACCGCGCCGTCCAGCCCGGACGCCCCGGAAGCGCCGACCGACCTGTTCCTCGGCACCAATGGCACCACCCTCAACGGCACTGGCCAGGCCGGCGCCACGGTCACCGTGCGCGATGCCGACGGCAATGTGCTCGGCAGCGCTGTAGTGGCCGCCGATGGTAGCTTCACGGTGCCACTCAACCAGGCCCAGCTCGATGGTCAGACCTTGACCGTGGTGCAGGATGACGGGGCCGGCAACGTCTCGCCGTCCACTACCGTGCAGGCCGATGACGTCACCGCGCCCGTGGCGGCCACGGGTGTGCAGGTCAGTGCCACTGGCGCCACGCTGTCCGGAACGGGCGAAGCGGGGGCGACCGTCACGGTCCGTGGCGCCGGAGGCGTGCTGCTGGGCACGGCCGTGGTCGCCGCCGACGGCAGCTTCACGGTGCCGCTGGCCACGCCGCAGACCGATGGGCAGACCCTGTCGGTCACCCTGACCGACGCCGCCGGCAACGTATCGCCGCGCATCACCGCCCAGGCACCGGAAGGCGCCCAGGCACCGGCCGCACCAGCCGGCCTGCAACTGAGCGAAGATGGGCTGACCCTCAGCGGCACCGGCACGGCCGGAACCACCGTCAGCGTACGGGGCACCGACGGCACCTTGCTGGGCAGCGGCACGGTCGGTGCCGACGGGCGCTTCAGCGTCGAACTGGGCACTGCCCAGCTCAACGGCGAAACCCTGAACGTGGTCCTGACCGACGCTGGCGGCAACGCCTCGCCGTCCACCGCCGTGGTCGCCGACGACAGCACCGCGCCGCCCCTGCCCACCGACCTGCAAGTGACCAGCGATGGCCTTACCCTTACCGGCACCGGCGAGGTCGGTGCCACGGTCACGGTGCGCGCTGCCGACGGCACCGTGATCGGCAGTGCCGTGGTCGCCGCCGACGGGCGCTTCGAGGTGCCCCTGGAGACCGCGCAGCTGGACGGCCAGACCCTGTCGGTCACGCTGACCGATACCGCTGGCAACGCGTCGGTCCCCGGCTCGGCCAGCGCGCCGGCCGGTGCCGACGCACCTGCGGCACCTGACGCCCTGCAACTGAACCTGGCCGGCACGGCCTTGAGCGGCACCGGTGTCGCCGGTGCCACGGTCACCGTACGCGCCGCCGATGGCAGCGTGCTGGGCACTGCCACGGTGGGCGGCGACGGAACCTTCAGCGTCGACCTGGCCTCGCCCCAGCTGAACGGCGAAGTGCTCAGCGTGACCCAGGCCACGGCGGAGGGCACCTCACCGTCGGTGCCGTTCACCAGCTCTGACGTGACCCCTCCGGCCGCGCCGACCGATCTGATCTTCAACGACGACGGCAACCGTCTCACCGGCACTGCCGAGGCCGGCGCCACCGTGCAGGTGCGCGGGCTGGGCAACAGCGTGCTGGGCACGGCGGTCGCTGCCGCCGATGGCAGCTTCACGGTGGTCCTGTCGCCGGCCCTGAACCCCGGTCAGACCGTCTCGGTGGTCGCCACCGACACCGCCGGCAATGCCTCGACCCCCGCGCCGGTCACGGCGCCTGGTACCCCGACCGACACCGTCGCCCCGGACGCAGCCGTGAACGTGGCGATCAATACCAGCGGCAACCTGCTCACCGGCAGCGGCGAAGTCGGCACCCTGGTCACCGTCACCAATGGCGCGGGCGTGCTGCTCGGCACCTCCGTGGTCGGCAGTGATGGCGCGTTCGCCGTGGTGCTGACCCCGGCCCAGGACATCGGCCAGCCGTTGAGCGTCACCTTGACCGATGCGTCGGGCAACGTCTCGACCGCCACGGCGTTGCTGGCGCCCAACCTCATCCAACCGCAAGCGCCGGCCGACCTGGCAGTGTCCACGGACGGTGCGTTTCTCACCGGTCGCGCCACGCCCGGCCTGCGCATTTTCGTGCGCAGCTTCGGCGGGCGCCTGCTCGGCTCGGCCGTGACCGCCGTGGACGGCACCTTCGTGGTCAGCCTTTCGCCCGGCCAGACCGACGGCCAGGCCCTCGACGTCACGGCCGTCGACGCCCGGGGCAACGTCGCCCCGGCCGAGACGCTCACCGCACCGGACATCACGCCACCGGCGGCGGTCACCGCCCTGGTGGTCAGCCCCGATGGCGCCAGCCTGGCCGGCAAGGGCCAGGCCGGTGCCACGGTGACCGTCCGCGATCAGGCCGGTACCGCCTTGGGGACCGCCACCGTGGACGACACGGGCAGCTTCCTGGTCGACCTGGCGCCCCCGCTGGCCGAAGGTCAGCCCGTGACGGTGGTGCAGGTCGATGCCTCAGGCCTGCCGTCCGACGCGGCCGCCGTCGAAGCACCGAGCGCCGACGCGCCGGCGCCGGCCACCGCCGTGGTCATCGATGCCCAAGGCACCACCGTCACCGGCAACGGCACCCCCGGCAGCACGGTGGAAGTCCGTGACGCCGCCGGCACCGTGATCGGCAGCGCCGTGGTCGACGCCGACGGCACCTTCAGCGTGCCGATCGCCACCCCACAGACCAACGGCCAGGCCCTCGACGTGGTGGTGCTGAACCCTGCCGGCGAGTCGCTGCCGACGGCGATCACCGCCACCGACAGCACGCCCCCTGCACCGGCCGACACCCTCGCGGTCAACCCCAACGGCCTGGTGCTGTCCGGGCAAGGCGAAGCCGGGGCGACGGTCACCGTGCGCAATGCAGCGGGCACCGTCATCGCCACCGGCGACGTCGGGCCGACCGGCAGCTTCTCGATCACCCTGCCTGAGGCGCAGAACCAGGGCGAGCGTCTGGAGGTGACACTCACCGACGCCAGTGGCAATGCGTCGACGCCTGCGTCGGTCGACGCGCCCAATGTGCTCAACCCGCTGCTGCCGGGCGGCGTGACCCTCGACCCCACCGGCACACAACTGAGCGGCATCGGCCAGGCCGGCTCGACCATCACCGTGCGCGATGCCGACGGTGCAGTGCTCGGCAGCGCCACGGTCGGTACCGATGGCGTCTTCACGGTGCCGCTGAACACGGCACTGGCCAATGGCGAGTCTCTGTCCGTGATCGGCACCTCAGCAGCCGGCCAGACCAGCGACCCGGTCAACCTGGTGGCGCCGGACACGACGATCCCGACGCCGGTCACCGACCTCGTCGTCGAGGCCTCCGGCGATCAGCTCAGCGGTACCGGCGAACCGGGTGCCCAGGTGGTGGTCCGCGATGACAGTGGCGCCGTGGTCGGCACCACGACCGTAGCCGCCGACGGCAGCTTCGTGGTGCCGCTGACCGCCGCACCGGCCGCCGGTCAGCCACTGCAGGTGGTGCAGATCGACCCGGCGGGCAACCGCTCCGAGCCGGTCCTGGCCGTGGCGGCCGACACCACGCCGCCTGCGGCGCTGGTGGACGTCGCCATTTCTGCGGACGGCTCGATCGCCTCGGGCACCGGCGAGGTCGGCGCCCGTGTCGAAGTCTTCGCCGACGGCCAGCGCGTGGGCACCGGCCAGGTGGGCGACAACGGTCGCTTCCAGATCACCCTCACGCCCGTCCAGGCCAATGGCCAGGCCCTGACCCTCACCCAGACCGATGCCGCCGGTAACGTCTCGCCGAACGCTGAGGTCACTGCGCCGGACATCCAGGCGCCGGAGGTCGTCACCGACCTGCTTTTGGGCGATGACGGCCTGAGCCTGACCGGTGCCGGCGAGCCCGGCGCCACGGTGCAGGTGCGCGACGCCAGTGGCGCACTCATCGGCACCGGCACGGTCGATGCCGACGGGCGCTTCGCACTGACGCTGGACACCGCGCAGCTCGACGGCCAGGCCCTGAGCGTGGCGCAGGTCGATGCCAGCGACAACGTCTCGCCCAGCGTGCCGTTGCAGGCGCGCGACGTCACCCCACCGGAGCCGGTGCAGAACCTGGCCGTGTCGGCCAATGGCGCGACCCTGACCGGTACCGGCGAAGTCGGTGCGCGGGTCACGGTCACGGGCACCAACGGCGTCGCCCTGGGCAATGCCGTGGTGGCTGCCGACGGCAGCTTCAGCATCACACTGGACACGGCCCAGGTCAGCGGCCAGACCCTGACCGTGGTGCAGACCGACGCCGCCGACAACGTCTCGTCCTCGGCCGAGGTCGACGCGCCGGTGGTGCTGCTGGCACAACCGTCGGCCCTGCTCCTCGACGCCACCGGCACGGTGCTCAGCGGCAACGCGGCAGCCGGCGCCACGGTCGAGGTGCGCAGCGCCGATGGCACCCTGCTCGGCCGCGACGTCGTGGCCGCCGATGGCACCTTCGACATCACCTTGAATGCCGCTCAGCTGGACGGCGAAACCCTGCAGGTGGTGGCCATCGACGGCGGGCGTACCTCCCTGCCCGTGGACCTGGTGGCGGACGACACCACGCCACCGGCACCTGTCACGGCCTTGCAGATCAGCGCCGACGGGGCGACGGTATCCGGCACCGGCGATCCGGGCAGCCAGGTCATCGTCACCCGCGGTGGCGTGACGCTGGGCACCGCCACGGTCGATGACGGTGGCGTGTTCGTGGTCACCCTCGACCCACCGGCGGTCACTGGCGATGCCTTGTCGGTGGTCGCCCGCGACGCCGCCGGCAACGAGGCGACGGCCGTCGCCCTCGACGGCCCGCTGGGCACGGAACTGGCACCCCCGACGAACCTGCAGCTGTCCGCCGATGGCCTGACCCTCACCGGCAGTGCGACGGTCGGCGGCACGGTGACCGTCGTCGGGCTGGGCGGCGTGGTGCTGGGCACCTCGGCGGCGGTCGGTGCCGACGGTACCTTCAGCCTCACCCTGTCGCCTGCGCAGACCAACGGCCAGACCCTCAACGCCAGTGTCACCCTCGGCGATCAGACCTCGGTCTCGACCGTGCTGGTCGCGGCCGATACCACTGCGCCCGAGGCGCCGATCACCACCGTGGTGGCCGCCGATGGCAGCGCGATCAGCGGGCGTGGCGAAGCCGGCGCCTCGGTGCGTGTCACCGATGCCAACGGCACCTTGCTCGGCACGGCCACGGTCAGCCCGGCCGGGGTCTTCACTGTCACGCTGTCGCCTGCCCAGGCCAATGGCCAGGCCCTGACGCTGACGCTGACCGACGCCGCCGGCAATGTCTCGGCCGGTACCACCCTGAGCGCACCGGACATCCAGCCACCGACCGCGCCAACCGAGGTCGTGCTGAGCGCTGCGGGGACCGTGGTCAGCGGCCGTGGCGAGGCCGGCGCGAGCGTGCAGGTGCGCAGCGCCGACGGCACCCTGCTGGCCGACGGCGTGGTCGATGCCAGCGGCGCCTTCCGCGTGACCCTGCCGGCACCGCAGCTGACCGGCGCCACCTTGCGCGTCGAGCTGACCGATGCCGCCGCCAACACCTCGGCCGCCACGACACTGCTCACGCCTGATCGCACGCCACCTGCAGCCGTCACCGACCTGTCGGTCAGCGGCGATGGCAGTGTCCTGGTCGGGCGCGGTGAAGCCGGGGCACGGGTCGAGGTGCGCGATGCCAGCGGTACCTTGCTCGGCACCGCCACCGTCACCGCCAGTGGTGACTTCTCGGTCCGTCTCGCACCGGCACCGGCCAACGGCCAGACGGTCGAGGTGGTCCAGGTGGACGCGGCCGGCAACGTCTCCGTCGACGCCCTGGTCAATGCGCCGGACATCAGCGCGCCAGCCGCCCTGACCAATGTCGTCATCAACGGCGACGGGCAGATCGTCACCGGCAAGGGTGAACCAGGCGCGACGGTGTTCGTGCGTGGCCTGGACGGCACCGAGCTGGGTTCGGCGCGGGTCAATGCCAACGGCTCGTTCAGCGTCACCTTGAACCCGGCGCAGATCAACGCCGAGCCGTTGACCATCAACCAGGAGGATCCACCCGGCAACGAAGGGCCGGCCATCGACCTGGTCGCGCCAGACCTGACCCCGCCTGCCGCGCCCAGCGAGCTGGCCCTCAGCGTCAACGGTCTGCAGTTCAGCGGCAGCGCCGAAGCCGGCAGCACCGTCACCGTCAGCGCGTTCGATGGCCGCGTCCTGGGTCGCACCGTGGTCAACGCCACGGGCCGGTTCCAGCTCACCCTGGAGCAGGCCCAGCTCGATGGCCAGGTCCTGAGCGTGACGGCGCGCGATGCCGCCGGCAACGTCTCGCCCTCGACGCTCCTGACAGCCGTCGACCTTACCCCGCCGGGCATTCCGATGGACTTGTCGGTGTCGGTCGATGGCAGCACCCTCAGCGGCCTGGGCGAGCCCGGCGCGCTGATCACCGTGAGCAGTGCTTCGGGTGTGCCTTCGGGCAGCGCCACCGTCACCGCCAACGGCACCTTCAACATTCCGCTGATACCGCCGGTCCAACCGGGTACGGTCCTCAGCGTGGCGCAGAGCGACGCGGCCGGTAACGTCTCCGGCCCCGTGGTGATCACCGCGCCCGGCGAACTGGCGCCCGACACCCCGAGCGATCTGGCCCTGAGTGCCAATGGCCTGGTGGTGACCGGTACCGGCACGCCGGGGTCGAGCATCGCCGTGCATGCACTCGACGGTCGCTTGCTCGGTGTGGCCCAGGTCAATCCGGATGGCAGCTTCCGGGTGAACCTGACCACTGCCCAGCTCAATGGCGAGGTGCTCACCGTCAACGCCAGCAACGCCGATGGCATCAACTCCGGCCCCAATCAGCTGATCGCCGCCGACCTCACGCCACCGGCCGCCTTGACCGACTATCAACTGTCGATCGACGGCCTGACCGTGACCGGGCGTGGCGAAACCGGTGCCCGCGTCATCGTCAGCGATGCCAACGGCCTGGATCTGGGTACGGCCGTGGTCGGAGCCGACGGACGCTTCAGCGTCACCCTCGACACGGCGCAACTCAACGGGCAGACCCTGAGCCTGACCCAGACCGATGGCGCTGGCAACGAATCGGCCGCCGTCACCCTGATCGCCGCCGACCGTCAGGCGCCGCTGGCGGCGACCGACGTGGCGATCGACCAGACCGGCACGCTGATCACCGGTGTCGGTGAGGCGGGCAGCACGGTGACGGTCACCAACGCTGCCGGCCTGGTGCTGGGCACGGGCGTGGTGCGGGTCGACGGCACCTTCGCCGTCGCGCTGACGCCACCGCAGATCAACGGCCAGGCCCTGGACGTGACCCTGACCGATGCCGCCGGCAACGTGTCGCCGATCACCGACGCCACGGCCATCGACACCACCGCACCGCTGGCGCTGAGCGCCCTGGCGTTCAACGCCACCGGCACCAGCATCACCGGTCGCGGCGAAGCCGGGGCCGTGGTCACGGCGCGCAATGCAGCCGGCGACAGCCTGGGGACCGTGGTGATCGGCGCGACCGGTGCCTTCACCCTGGTCCTCACGACGCCGCAGGCCAATGGCGAGGCCGTCACCCTGGTGCAGGCCGATACCAGCGGCAACGTCTCGCCGACGTCGAACCTGGTGGCGCCGGACATCACCGCACCGCTGGCCCTGCAGAACGTGGCCATCAACGCGGCCGGCAGCGTGGTCACCGGCGTCGGCGAGGTGGGCGCGCAGATCACCGTGCGCGGCGCCACCGGCACGGTGCTGGGCAGCGGCACTGTGCAGGCCGATGGCAGCTTTGCCGTCACCCTCAACACGCCGCAGATCAACTTGCAGGCCCTGAACGTGCAGCAGGCCGACGGCCAGGGCAACCTGAGCCCGATCACTGCCCTCACCGCCCCGGACCTGACGCCGCCCGCCGCCGCCACCAACCTGGTGGTCGCCGGTAACGGCACGGCCCTCACCGGCAGCGCCGAAGCCGGTGCGCAGGTGCGCGTCAGCCGGGTCGGTGGCGAGGTCATCGACACGGTGACAGTGGGTGCCAACGGCACCTTCAGCGTCGCCCTCACGCCAGCCCTGGTCAATGGCGAAGCACTCGCGGTGGTGGTCATCGACCCGGCGGGCAACCTCTCGCCCGTCAGCAACCTGACCGTGCCCGACATCACCGCGCCGAACGCGGTGACTGGCCTGGCCATCAACCTGGCCGGTACCCAGCTCTCGGGCCTCGGCGAGGCAGGCGCCACCGTCAACGTGTTCCTCGGCGCCACGCGCCTGGGTACCGCGACGGTCGATGCCAGCGGCAACTTCGTGGTGACCCTCAGCCCGGCGCAGGTCAACGGTCAGCTATTGAGCGTGGTGCAGGCCGATGCGGCAGGCAACACCGCCACGGCGGTCAACCTGACCGCGCCGGACACCACCCCGCCTGTGGTGCCGACCAACCTTGCCCTCGCCGCCAACGGACTGGCCGTGACGGGGGTCGGCGAAGCCGGTGCGCGGGTGCAGGTCACGGCGGCCGACCAGACGGTCCTGGGCGTGGCCCAGGTCGGTGCCGATGGACGCTTCAGCGTCACCTTGTCCAGCGTCCAGGCCAACGGTCAGACCCTGACCGTGCGCCAGGTCGATGCGGCGGGCAACAGCTCGCCGACGGTGGCCTTGCAGGCCCCTGACACCACCGCGCCGCTCGCCGTCGCCGACCTGACGCTGAGCGTCAATGGCCTGGTGCTGTCCGGCACTGGCGAGGCCGGTGCCACGGTCCGCGTGAACGGTGTCGGTGGCGTATTGGGCACGGCCACGGTGAGCGGCGACGGGACCTTCTCGGTCACCCTGGCCAGCCCGCAGCTCAACGGCCAGGCCCTGTCCCTGGTGCAGGTCGATGCCGCAGGCAACGTGTCGCCGGCGGCGGCCTTGACGGCCCGCGACGTCACGCCACCCGGCGTGCCGGTGATCGAGATCAGCGAGGTCGGTTTCCTGATCGGTACGGCCGAGGCTGGCGCTCGCGTCACCGTGACCACCGCCAGTGGCGCGGTGGTCGGCACGGCCGTGGTCGAGGCCAATGGCAGCTTTGCAGTGGTCTACACCACGCCGCAGGAAACCGGGGCGCCCCTGACCATCACGGTCCGCGACGCCGCCAACAACGCTTCCACGCCACTGGTGATCAGCTCGCCGGACATCACGCCGCCGCTGCCGGTGACCGACCTGTCGCTCAACGCGGGCTTCAACCAGCTGTTCGGCCGCGGCGAGGCCGGGGCCACGGTGACGGTGCGGATCGGTAACGGTACCGCGCTCGGCTCTGCGGTGGTCGGTGCCGACGGCACCTTCGTGGTGACCTTGTCGCCTGCGGCGTCGTTCCTGCAGGTGCTCAGCGTGACCCAGGTGGACGCCTCGAACAACCCGTCGTCCGTGGCGACCATCACCGTGCCATTGGTGCTGCCACCGGAAACGCCGACCAACCTGGTCCTGGACCTGGCAGGGACCACGCTGACTGGGCGTGCGACGCCTGATGTGCGGATCGACGTGTTCGGGGCCGATCGCACCACCCTGCTCGGCTCCACCACGGTGGCCAGCGACGGCACCTTCAGCGTGCAGCTGAGCGCGCCGCAAACCAACGGCCAAAGCCTGACGGTGACCGCCAACATCGCGCTGGTCGGGCCGTCCTTGCCGGCCATCATCATCGCCGCCGATACCACGCCGCCGGTGGCCTTGGCCAACGTGTCGCTCAACGGCGCGGGCACGGTCGTCACCGGCAGCGGCGAAGCCGGTGCCACGGCGATCATCAGCAACGCGGCCGGTGTGGAGCTGGGCCGCGCGGTGGTCGGGGCCAACGGTCTCTTCAGCGTGACCCTGAGCAGCGCACAGACCAACGGCCAGGTGCTGAGCGCCGTGCAGGTCGATGGCGGCGCCAACCGCTCGCCGGTGGTGCAGCTCACCGCCGCCGACACCACCGCGCCCGTGCTGGCCACCAACCTGGCGCTCAATGCGGCCGGCAACCGTCTGACCGGCACTGGCGAGGCCGGCGCCGTGGTACGCGTCACCAGTGGCACCACGCTGCTGGGCCTGGGCACGGTCGCCGCCGATGGCACCTTCGCCATCACCCTGACGCCACCGCAGACCAATGGTCAATCCCTGGGCGTGACCCTGACCGACGCGGCCGCCAACGTCTCCGGCGTGGCGACCCTCGTCGCGGCGGACATCACGCCACCGGTGGCGCCGGGCAATCTGGCGCTGGTCGGCAACGGGCTGCAACTGACCGGGACCGGCGAAGCAGGCGCCATCGTCTCGGTCAGCACGGCGGCCGGTCTGCCACTGGGCAGCGCCCGGGTCGGCGCCGATGGCAACTTCAGCGTGCTGCTGGCCAGCCCGCAGACCAACGGCCAGGTGCTGACCGTGCGCCAGGCCGATGCGGCGGGCAACCTGTCGCCTGCGGTCACGACCACGGCGGGCGACACCACACCTCCGGCCGTGGCGGGCAACCTGGCCGTCACCGGCAATGGCGTCACCCTGAGTGGGACCGGTGAGGTCGGCGCGCAGGTGACGGTAACCAATGCCGCCGGGCAGACCCTGGGCACCGCAACGGTCGGCGCCACGGGTCAGTTCAGCGTCACCCTGTCGCCGCCTCAGCTCGATGGCCAACTGCTCAACGTGCGCCTGACCGATGCCGCGCAGAATGTCTCGGCACCGGCCGTGATCACCGCGCCGGACACCACCCCACCGGTGGCCCCGGCCAGTGCCACGGTCAATGCCCTGGGTACCCTGGTCAGCGGCACCGGCATCGCCGGCGACCGCATCGTGGTCAAGAACGGCGCCGCCGAACTGGGCACGGCCGTGGTGGCCGCCAATGGCAGCTGGTCGCTGGTGCTCAACCCACCACTGACCAACTTCCAGGCCCTGACCCTGACCCAGCTGGATGCGGCCGGCAACGTCTCGCCAACCCTGGTGGTCAACGCCCCGGACCTGACGCCACCGGTGGCAGCCAGCGGGCTGCAACTGAGCACCGACGGCCTGACCCTCTCCGGCTCCGCCGAAGTCGGTGCCACGGTCAGCGTGCGTGGCCTGGGCGGCACGGTGCTGGGCACGGCGGTGGCGCAGGCCAACGGCAGCTTCAGCGTCGGCCTGCGCACGGCGCAGATCAACGGTGAGACCCTGACCGTGGTGGTCACCGACGGGCGCGGCAACGCGTCGCCAGCGGCAACCCTGGTGGCACCGGACATCGACGCCGATCGCCCAGTGGTGGCCAGTGACAACCTGGCCACGGCCACGGTGACCCTGGCGCCGGTGACCTCGGTGAGCAACCAGAACGAGACCTTCCCCACGGTGATCGGCGTGGGCTTCACCCACACCTTCAACTTCACCGTGGCCGCCGGTACCACGGCCAAGCCGACGCTGACCCTGACCAACGCCGGCGTGCTCGACCTGAGCACCCAGGCGTCCTACACCTTGCAGGTCAAGGACGCCAGCGGGGTCTGGCAGACCATCGGCGCCACCGGCAGCGGCGGTCTGCTCGATCTGCAAGTGCTCAGCGGAACCGGCGTGCGCATCAGTGCCGGCACCCTGCAGGCCGGCGAGTATCGCCTCAACTTCGTCAGCAACAGCGTCAGCGTCATCACCAACATCGACTCCAACCTGCGCCTGGACGTCACCAGCCTGACCCAGTTCCAGGGCACGGCGGGGGCGGCAATCACCGGCAACGTGATCACCGACCTGGGTACCGACGGCACGGCCGACATCACCGGGCCGGACAACGGTGCGGTGCTGCGTGTGCAGAGCGGCGGGACCTACGTCAACGCCGGGGCCGGCACGGTGGTGCAAGGGCTGTACGGCACCCTGACCCTCGACGGCCAGGGCAACTACAGCTACCGCGCCACCGGCACGGCCAGCAGCGTGGGCAAGGTCGATGTGTTCAACTACCAGCTGGTGCACCCGAACGGCCTGTCCGACACCGCGACGCTCTATGTGCGGATCGACAGCCCGCAAGCGGTCGAAGTCTGGAACAACGCCAACCTGGCGGCCCCGGCCGTGGTGGTCGACGCCATCAACGACGTGGCCAGCACCCGCATCAGCCTGGCCAACCTGGAGACCACCACCACGACCAACCTGGGGACGGTCACCTCGGTCGCGCTCACGGGCGGTTCGGGGCAGTACGGCTTCACCGTCAGCCCCAACACCGTCAGTGACCTGACCCTGACCCTGTCGTCCACCAGCCTGGCGTCCCTGTCCGCCTCGCTCAACCTGAGCCTGTCCAAGCTCAACACGGCGACCGGGCAGTACGTGCTGGTCAAGAGCTGGAACGGCGCGGCGCTGGTGACCCTGGGCGGCGGCAGCCGCGGCGTGATCATCGAGGACCAGACCCCGGGCACCTACCGGGTCAACGTCAGCGTCGGCGGTCTGGCGGTGCTGACCAGCCTCAACGTCAGCCTCACCAACGTGGCCACCTACACCAACCAGTTCGTGGTCGGCAGCTACACACCGGTGACCGGCAACCTGCTCACCGACACCGCTGGTGGCGCCGCCGACGTGCTCGGTTCGGCCTTCACCACGCTGTCGGTGCTGGCAGCCGCCAACACCTACGTGCAGCCGGGCTACAACGGCACCAGCATCGCCGGGACCTACGGCACCTTGCTGGTCAAGGCCGACGGCAGCTATGCCTACACCTTGAACGCCGGGCTCAGCTCGACGGTGATCGGCCAGACCGACACCTTCACCTACCGCCTGACGCACCCCAACGGCACCAGCGACACCGCCACCCTGACGGTCGGGCTGAACCAGGCCGGTGCCGTGGCCGCGCGCATGGCCCTGGCCAGCGTCGACGACGACACCGCCTTGCATGCGCTGGCGGCCTCCGACGCGCACACGCTGCTGGGTACCGACGGCAACGACACGCTCGACGGCAGCCAGGGCGGCGCGGTCACGCTCAGCGGTGGCGACGGTGACGACACCTTGATCATCAGCGACCTGGACTTCGTCTCGGTCGATGGCGGCGCCGGTACCGACACCCTGCTCTGGGCCGGTGGCGACGCGGCGATCGACCTGGGCGAGCTGCAGGATCGCCTGAGCAACATCGAGGTGATCGACCTGAACGACACCAGCGCCGTGGACCTCACGGTCAGCCTGGCCGACCTGGTGTCGATCACCGACAGCGACGCCGGCACCCTGCTGATCAAGGGCAACGACCAGGACAGCGTGCACTTGTCTGGCGATTGGACGGCAGATGGCCTACAGGTTGCTGAAGGTCTGACCTACACTCAATACACGCCACAGGAGGATCCGACTCACCAACTCTGGGTACAGAACGGCATACACGTGGTTTGACACAAGGATGGCGTCGCACGCCAGACCGGGGGCCACCCCGGCCTGGCGCGCCGCGTCAGTATTATCAGTAAGGGAATAATGTGATCGCAGCCTATGCCGGAAGTAACTGCCGTACCGTGCCTTTCGTTCTGCTGACGACCCTGGCACTGCTCATCCCTCGCGCCGCCTCGGCGGCCGACGACACGATAGACCCTGCGTTGCTCGACCTGAGCCCGCAACGACTTCATCAGGCGCCGGCCAGCCGTGCCGCCGCCCCACCCAGCGTGCCGACCGGCACCGACGGCCCACGCCTGAGCCTTGACCAGGCCATCGGCCAGGCCATCGCCTGGCACCCGGACATCGCCCAGGCGGTGGCCGACCTCTACCAGCAAGGCGAAGGCATCACCGTCGCCGAAGCCGGCTACTACCCACAGATCAGCGGCGGCATCCGTACCGGCATGGACACCGGTTATGGCGGCGACCGCAACACCCAGGCGCTGAACATCTCGCTCAAGCAGATGCTCTACGACTTCGGCAAGGTGGACAACACCGTCGAGTCGGCCAAGGCCCGCGCCGCCCGTGCCCAGGCGCAGATCCTGCTGGCCATCGACCAGACCGGGCGCCAGACCGCCTACGCCTGGATCGAGGTGCAGCGCTACGCCCAGCTGATCGAGATCGCCCGCCAGCAGATCGACGGCGTCGGCAGCATCGTCGAACTGGCCCGCCAGCGCAGCGAGCTGGGCGCCAGCGCTCGCTCCGATTTCATCCAGGCGCAGTCGCGGGCCGACGGCGCGGTGGCCATGCTGCAGGACTACAAGGCCCAGTACGCCCGCTGGCAGGCCGCCCTGGGCGCACTGATCGGCCGGACCACGGCCGTGGAGGTGACCGACGACTTCCCGCCGGGGCCGACCGCGGCCTGCGAGCGCCCGCCGTCCGACACCAACCTGCTGCCTGCCGTGCTGGTGGCCCAGGCGCAACGCAGCGAAGCCCAGGCGGACCTGGCCCGGGCACGGGCCGAGGCCTACCCGACACTGTCGCTGGAGCCGAGCGTCAACCACTACCTGGACAGCAGCTACAACGACAACAACCCCGCCGTGGACCGCACCCAGGCTGGGATCTACCTGAGCCTGGAAGTGCCGATCTACCAGGGCGGTGCGATCAGCGCCCGCAGTCGCGCGGCCGGCCATGCCCTGACCGCCGCCGACGCCGCCCAGGACACCGCCGTGCTGCAGGCCAGCCAGGGGTTGGCCGAAGCCCGCGTGCAGACCTCCAGCCTGGCCTATCGGCAGACTGCCTTGCGGCAACGCCAGGAAAGCATTCGCCAGGCGCGGGTGCTGTACGGCCAGCAGTACCTGGACCTGGGCACCCGCCCGCTGCTCGACCTGCTCAACGCCGAGCAGGAGATCCACCAGTCCCGATTCGAACTGGCCGGCACCGAGGCCGATCTGCGTCGCCTGCAGATCGATTGCCTGTACAACAGCGGTAGCTTTCGCCGCGCCTTCGGCCTTGAAGACCGCCTGGTACAGGGCGTGAGGATTCTGCCATGAACGACGCTGTGATCATCGCCCCACCACCGGCCAGCCAGGCTACCGAGCCGCCTGACATGCAACCCTGGATGCAGGCCATCCTGCTGGTGGCGCAGCACTACCGCCTGGATGTCTCCGAGGAAAGCGTGCGCATCGCCGGGCAGCGCACCGACCGCGCCCTGGAAGACGTGGTGCGCCAGATGGCCCGCCAGGCCGGCCTGACGGTCAAGTTCAGCGGGCGTCAGCGCCAGCCCTTGGGCCAATGGCGTACCCCGCTGGTGGTCGAACTGGACGACGGTCAGGTCGGCGTGGTGCAGAGCATCAGCGGCGACGAACTGGGCATCGCCCTGAGCGGCGACCAGGGCCTGCAGCAGCGCATGCCCCTGGCCGACTTCGACCAGCGCGTACGCCGCACGGTGATCCTGCGCCCGGCCCGACCGCTGTCGGACGTGCGCACCGACGACTACGTGCAGCCGTTCGACGAGCACTGGTTCCGGCGCATCGTGCTGCGCGACCTGCGACCCTATGGCAATGTGATGCTCGCTTCGCTGGTGGCCAACCTGCTGGGAATGGCCGGGGTCCTGTTCTCCATGCAGGTCTACGACCGCGTGGTGCCGGCCGAGTCGCTGCCGACGCTGTACGTGCTGTTCGGCGGCGTGCTGCTGGCGGTGCTGTTCGACTTCACCTTGCGCATCATGCGCCTGCGCATCACCGACCTGCTGGGCAAGCGGGCCGACCTGCGCATCTCCGACCTGGTCTACGGCCACGCCTTGCGCCTGCGCAATTCGGTCAGGCCCAAGTCCACCGGCACCTTCATCTCGCAGCTGCGCGAACTCGAGCAGGTCCGCGACCTGATCACCTCGAGCACCGCCACGGCCCTGGCCGACCTGCCGTTCTTCTTCCTGTTCCTGTTCATCTTCTACCTGATCGGCGGGCCGCTGGTGGCCATTCCGGTGGTGGCGCTGGCGGTGATGCTGCTGCCGGGGTTGCTCTACCAGCGCAAGCTGGCGCGCCTGGCCAACGCCAACATGCGCGAATCGGCGCTGCGCAATGCCATGCTGGTGGAAAGCGTGCAGGGCATGGACGACATCAAGGCGCTGCAGGCCGAGCAGCGGTTCCAGGAACAATGGAACCATTACAACGCCGCCACCGCCGACACGGCGCTGCAATTGCGTGGCCTGACCAATGGCCTGGTGACCTGGACCCAGACGGTGCAGAGCGCGGTATTCGCCGTGGTCATCCTGTTCGGCGCGCCGATGGTGATCGCCGGCGACCTGACCACCGGCAGCCTGGTGGCCGCCTCGATGCTGGCCTCGCGCATGATGGCGCCGATGGCCCAGCTCAACCACGTGCTGACCCGCTGGCAGCAGGCCAAGGTGGCGCTCAAGGGCCTGAACAACCTGATGGAACAGCCGGTCGATCACCCGGACGGCAGCAAGCGCGTGCACCTCACGGCCATTCAGGGGGACTTCCACCTCAAGCAGGCGGCGTTCCGCTACGCCGCCGATGGCCCGGCGGTGCTGGAAGTCGCCGACCTGCGCATTCGCCCCGGCGAGCACATCGCCGTGCTCGGGCGCAACGGCGCGGGCAAGTCGACGCTGTTGCAGGCCCTGGCCGGTGCCATGGACATCGCCACCGGCGAGGTCACCCTCGATGGCATCGCCCTGGCTCACCTGGACCCGGCCGACCTGCGCCGTGACGTCGGCCTGCTGCACCAGCAGGCGCGGCTGTTCCACGGCACCCTGCGCGACAACCTGGTGCTGGGCGCTGGCCGGGCCAGCGACCAGGAAATGCTCGCGGCGCTGGCGATCACCGGCGCGCTGGACTTCGTCCGGCGCCTGCCCAAGGGTCTGGATCACCTGGTCCTCGAAGGGGGCCTGGGCCTGTCCGGCGGTCAGCGCCAGAGCCTGCTGCTGTCGCGCCTGCTGCTGCGCCAGCCGCATGTGCTGCTGCTCGACGAGCCGACCGCATCGCTCGACGACGTCACCGAACGCCGCCTGCTGGACGAACTCAAGCGCTGGTGCGACGGGCGCACGCTGGTGGTGGCCACGCATCGCCTCAGCGTGCTGCAGAAGGTCGACCGGATCATCGTGGTCGACAACGGCCGGATCGTCATCGACGCGCCCAGGGACGTCGCCCTGGCACGCCTGAAAAACCCTGAAGGAGCCCAGGCATGAGCCAGAACGTCGCGCTTCACCCGCCGGCTGCACCGGCTTCGTACCTGGACGGCAGTGACGACCGTGCGGTCTCGCGCGCCAACCGGGTGGTCTGGATTTGCGCCTTGATGCTCGCGGCCTTTCTGGTCTGGGCCGCGCTGTTCAGCGTGGTCGAGGTCTCCAGCGGCACCGGCAAGGTAGTGCCCAGCTCTCGCGAGCAGGTGATCATGTCGCTCGAAGGCGGGATCATCACCGAGATGAACGTGCGTGAAGGCTCGCGGGTCGAGCGCGGCGACGTGCTCGCCCAGCTCGACCCGATCAAGACCCAGTCCAACGTCGGCGAGAGCGAAGCCAAGTACCGCGCTGCGCTGGCCAGCGTCAGTCGTCTGCAGGCCGAGGTCACCGGCAAGCCGTTGACGTTCCCTGCATCCCTGGAAGACTGGCCGGAGCTGACCCGTGACGAGACCGAGCTGTACAAGACCCGCCGCCGCGGCCTGCAGGAGACCCTGGCCGGGATCGAGCAGTCGCTCAAGCTGGTGCGCAGCGAGCTGGCCATCACCGAGAAGCTGGCCCAGGCCGGCGCCTCGAGCCGGGTCGAGGTGATCCGCCTGAACCGGCAGCGTTCGGAACTGGAGCTCAAGGCCAGCGAAGCCCGCTCGGAGTACATGGTCCAGGCCCGCCAGGACCTGGCCAAGGCCAGCGCCGAAGCCGACTCGTTGGCCGAGGTGGTGCGCGGCCGGGCCGATTCGCTGTCGCGGCTGACCTTCCGCTCGCCGGTACGCGGCATCGTCAAGGGCATCGAGGTGACCACCATCGGCGGCGTGGTGCCGCCCAATGGGCAACTGATGCAGATCGTGCCGCAGGACGACAAGCTGCTGATCGAGGCGCGCATCAACCCGCGCGACATCGCCTTCATCCACCCGGACCAGACGGCCAAGGTCAAGATCACCGCCTACGACTACTCGATCTACGGCAGCCTGGACGGCAAGGTGGTGACCATCTCGCCCGACACGATCCAGGACGAGGTCAAGCCGGAGGTCTACTACTACCGGGTCTACATCCAGACCGAGTCCGACGTGCTGCGCAACAAGGCCGGCACGGCGTTCTCGATCGTGCCGGGCATGGTGGCCACGGTGGACATCCGCACTGGCGAGAAGACCGTGCTGGACTACCTGATCAAACCGCTCAACCGCGCGCGCGAAGCCTTGCGCGAGCGCTGACAGGCCTCAGTGCGCCGCCGCCACCGGCAAGCCGGCCGGTGCCGGCGCAGGCTTGATGCCGGCCTGCAGGTTGGCGAAGCGCTGCCATTCACGCTGGATCTGCGCATAGGGCAGGAAGATGCTGACCCGGTCACGTCCGGCCAGGTCAGGGCGCTTGATCTTGCTCAGCGCGCCCTTGTCGAGGTTGGCGACGTTGATGCCGACCACCGAACCGTCGGCGGCGAACACCGGGCCACCGGACATGCCGACCACGGTCGGGCCATCATGGGTGGCGTACATCACGCCACCGTCCTTGGCATCCAGACGCACCAGCGCCGGCAGCGCCTGGCCATGCCCCTGCATCGGCAGGTAGAAGGCGTTGAAGCCCACTGCGGTGAGCGACTCGCCCGGCTGGTAGCTGCGCCACAACGGCAAGGCTTTCTTGGCCTTGTGACGGAAGAACTGCACGTCCCCCCGCCCTTGGTACTCCGACCCGCCCACGAACGGCAGGTGCTTGACGGTAACGGCATAGTCCTCGTTCCACTGCACGGCGCTGCCCATCATCATCAATGGGACAGGGCCGCCGGAATGCACGACGAAGGCTTGGTCTTGAAGGGAGGGATCCTGATGTGAAGCGAGGGGCATTCCGTTGCACCCGCTGAGCAGCATGGTGGCTGCCAGGAGCGACTTGAGTGGGCGCATGAAATCACGACGGTGGTGGGTGGATGGCACGCAATACACCATGCCGGCACAGGTGAAATCAATGTGCCATCACTGCCGCTGGTCGGGTTTATATGAAAATTTACTTACAATTAGGATCCAAATTCCAAATTGCTATATACAAAAATGTTAACCAATATTTCTTAGAGTAATTTCAATAACTTGGATCCAAAATCTCGACACGTATTAATCTTTTGTATCGGCGCCATTACTCCATTTTTGCCCTGGCCTGGCCCAACCGGTACCCGGTCACTGCCCAGGCTGCAGCCAGCCCCGCCCCGATCCACATCGCCAGCTGCGGGTGCTCCGCCAGCAGATCGAGCCCCCGCTTGAGCCATCCGCTCACCGCGTCGCCGCCGCGATAGACCACGGTGTCGATGAAGCTCTTGGCCTTGTACTTGTCCTCGGCCGGCAGCACGGTGAACAGCATTTCCCGACCGGGACGCACCAGCGCGTACTCGCCGGCGCGGCGTGCCACCATCACCACCACGAACACGGCGAATACCGGTGCCAGGGCCAGCCAGAGGAAGCCCACGGCCATGGCCAACGGCACCCCCACCAGCAATGCACCGACGCCCAGTCGCCTGGCCAGGCGACCGGTGAAGAACACCTGCGTCAGGATCGCCAGGGCCTGCACGCCGGCATCGATCAGGCCGAACACCTGTGTCTGCCGGGCTCGGTCGGTGAAGGTTTCACTGACGATGCGCGCCTGCTCGACGTACAGGAACGTGCTGACACTGGCCAGCAGTACCACGAACAACGACAGGCCCAGCAGGTAGCGGGAGCGCGCTACTGCCAGGGCACCCGCCAAGGGATTGCCGCCCAAGGGCCGCGAAGGCGGATGCCTGACATCGTCGGGCAGTGGCTGCCGCGTGCGCCACCGGCGCAGGTAGCGCGCCGCCGCCACGCTGCCCAGCAGCATCAGCGCGGCCAGCACCAGCAGCCCGGCATGCCCGAGCGGGGCCACCAGCGCAGCGCCGAGCAAGGGGCCGCTGAGCCCGCCCAGACTGGCACCGGCCGCCAGCAGGCCGAACAGGCGCTTGCCCTGTTCATTGGAGAACAGGTCGGCCAGCACGCTCCAGGCCAGCGAAATGCTCAGCAGGTTGAACACCGACAGCCAGATGTAGAACGCCCGTGCGCTCCAGACGTTGTCAGGGTCGTGCGCCAGGACCGCGGCGAACAGCAGCAGGTTGCCGGCAAAGCACCCGTAGGCCCAGGGCAGGATGCGCTGGCGCGGCACCCGTGAAGCCAGCCAGCCGAACAGCGGCAGGCACGCCAGGGTCACCACGAACGTGCCGGTGAACAGCCAGTGCAGGTTGTCCACGCCCCCGGCCACGCCCATGGTCTCGCGCACCGGACGCAGCATGAAATAGCCGGTGAACAGCAGGTAGAACAGTGCCAGCCCGGCCGCCACAGCGGGCGCCTCGCCTGCCTGCAGATTGAACCCGCTGGCCAGGCGGCGCGCCCATGCCCGGGTCATGTCAGGCGAACTGGTCAATCAGTGCGCGCTGCTGTGCGTGATTCAGCAGCAGGCCGCTGCCCGCGCCGAGCTGATCGCGTTGACGGTCCGGGCGGCCAGTGGCCGGGATCACCGCGGTCACGGCCGGGTGGCTGAGGGCGAACTTGAGAAACAACTGCGCCCAGCTCGTCACGCCCACGTCGGTGGCCCAGGCCGGCAAGGCGCGGTCCTTGACCTGGGCGAACAGCCGGCCGTCATCGAAGGCACGGTTGATCAACACGGCCACGCCCTTGTCTTGGGCCAGGGGCAGCAGCGTGTCGGCGGCCTGGGGGGCGTTGACGGCGTAGTTGATCTGGATGAAGTCCAGTGGCTCCTTGCGCAGGATGTCGATCATCGCGGCGTGGCCGCTGGCCAGGTAATGGGTGATGCCGACATAGCGTGTCTTGCCTTGGGCCTTGAGTTCACGGGCGTAGGCCAACTGCGTGCGCCAGTCGCGCAGGTTGTGCACCTGCAGCAGGTCGACGTGGTCGGTGCGCAGGTCACGCAGGCTGCAGGCCCATTGCCGCTCGGCGGCCTCGCGGCTGTCGGCGGCGATCTTGGTGGCCAGGAAGCATCGGCCACGCCACCCCCCCTCTTCGAGCAATTGCCCCAGGATGGCATCGGCGCCGTGGTAGTTGGGCGAGGTATCGATGACCGAACCGCCGCCGTCGAAGAAGATCCGCAGGGCCTGGGCCAGGCGTTCGTAGGCGCTCGATCCGGCGTCGACCTCGAAGCTGCCGGAGGTGCCAGCGCCGATCACCGGCAAGGCTTCGCCCGTGCCGGGGATGGGGCGGGTGAGCAACCGTGTCGATGGCGCGGCACGCAGCCAGGGGCTCGCCGCGAACAGGGCCAGTGCGGCACCGGTGCGTAGGACTTCGCGACGTCCGTACATGGGAGATGTCCTGTCATCCAGTGGAAATATTCAATCTAGTGGCTGAGGAAGAGACCGCTAGAAGAGAATGTTTCTGGATGTGAAAAGTGCTGGGTAAAGCTGCGGCAGCTGATCGAGGCGGACGTTAAGGATGCGCGCGCCGGTGTCTGGGCTGCCGCCATCGCGGGCAAGCCCGCTCCCACAGGCACCGGTTTCAGGCAGATAGCGGCACAATGGCTTGCATCCTGTGGATACGTTCAGGCTGCATCGGCCCATGTGGGAGCGGGCTTGCCCGCGATGAGGCCGGTGCAGGTCCTGCTGAACCCGCAGCCCTACCCTTAACCTACCTTCACCGCCTCACAGACAAACTCCGGTGCGACGATCTGCGCCTGGGCCGCGACCAGGGGTAGGTCACGCGACCCCTCGACCGTCGCCTGCACCAGGCCATACAGCGTCGAGGTGGTGCGTTCCAGCGCCTCGGCCAAGGGCACCTGGTTCAGCAGGTGCGCCAGCACGGTGGCCGAGAACACATCGCCCATGCCATTGGGCAGCGGGTGCAGCGCCAGGCGCGGCGTGCTCACCAGCCAGGCGCCTTCGCCATTGATGGCCAGGGTGCCCAGACGGTCCAGCGGTATGTCGTCGGTGGCCAGGCTGGTGATCACCACGATGTCCGGGCCGCGTCCACGCAGCTGCTGCGCCACGCGCACCGCCTCGGCCACGCTGCCGAGCTTGCTGCCGGTCAGCAGCTCGAACTCGAACTGGTTGGGGGTGATGATGTTCGCGCACGGCAAGGCCAGGTTGCGGAAGAAGTCCGGAATCGCTGCCTGCACGAAGATGCCGCGGCCCACGTCGCCGATGACCGGGTCGCACAGGTAGCGCACCTGTGGATTGTCGCGACGCACCTCCTCCACCGTCTCCAGGATCACCTCGCCGATGGCCGCATCGCCCACATAACCGGACAGCACCCCCGCCACCTGCGCCAGCACGCCCCGTTCGCGCAACCCCTGCAGCACATCACGCACATGCTCGGCGCCGAACACCTGGCCGCGGTACTGCCCGTAGCCGGTGTGGTTGGAGAACTGCACGGTGTGGATCGGCAGGACCTCGAAGCCCAGGCGTTGCAAGGGGAACACGGCGGCATCGTTGCCGACGTGGCCGAAGGCGACGTGCGATTGGATCGAAAGAACGTAGGATGGGCTGCGACCGCTCATGGGAGTGCCTTCTGTCGAGTCGTGAAACCGCGCGGGCCGGTCCGAGGCTGCGCGGCGTGCGAGATGCACACGTTACACCATCCAGGCCTGGGACGACGGGTCTGTCAGGCAGGCACGGTGGCCTTATCCCGGCGCGAAAGCGTCGAGGCCTGTCAGCTGCGCGGACAATGCCCACAACCGCGCCGCCTGCTCAGGGTCCACCGCATGGGGGCGGACGCCGCGCCACGACGGTGGCTCGGACGTCTCGAGGCTCGCAATGTCGCCATCTTCGCAATACACCCCGCCTCGTCCTTGCAGTGCCGGCGAGGTCGCCGCCCACACCTGGGTCGCCGCCCCCTGCTGCACGGTCTTGAACGTCGGGTCGGCCAGTTCGCCGTTCGCATCCACCCAGCCGGCCGCCCTCATCTCCTCACGCGCCAGATGACGCTGCAAGGGCGTGAGAATCTTGCCAGGGTGCACGGCGAACGCTCGCACTCCGTGACGCCGGCCCAGGTGGTCGAGGTGCACGGCAAACAGCGCGTTGGCCGTTTTCGACTGGCCGTAGGCCAGCCACTTGTCATAGCCCTGGGTGAAGTGAATGTCGTGCCAGCGCATGCCCGAGGCGTGATGGCCGGCCGATGACACCATCACCACCCGCGCGCCCTTGCGCAGCGCCGGCCACAACCGATTCACCAGGGCATAATGCCCCAGATGATTGGTGGTGAACTGGCCTTCCCAGCCTTGAGCCGTGCGAAAGAGCGGGCTGGCCATGATGCCCGCGTTGCCGATCAGCACATCGATGGGCTGCGCCTGCGCCAGCAGATGCCTGGCGGACGCCTGCACACTGTCGAGGTCGGACAGGTCGAGCCGGACGATCGACACGTCAGGTAGCGCACCCAACTGGTCACGGGCGGCGTCGATGTCGCGGGCGAGCACGGTGACACGGGCGCCCGCCCTGCTCAGCGCTCGGGTCGTCTCTCGTCCCAGCCCAGAATGACCACCGGTGATCACGGCATGCAGACCTGACAACGCCTGCCCTGCCAGGACCTCGTCTGCCGTACTGCGTGCATGGAAAGGGGTATGAAGCGGGGCTTGCGTGGTCGGCATGGCAGGTTCCTGCAAAAGGCGGTTGGAGGCGACCATTGTCTAGCTTGGCGTGCGGACGTTGAATGCCGCAGACTCTTGCATTCTGTCGCGATCGTCTCACATTCATGGACCCACTCTCCGAAGCGTTGTCGCAGGTCAGCGCACGCAGCGCCGTTTTCGCCGGGTTGAAGGCCGGTGGCCCTTGGGCCATCGATTTTCCGGCGCCGGACGGCATCAAATTCAATGCCGTGCTGGAAGGCGAGTGCTGGCTGCGCGTCGAAGGCCTGCCAGCCCCGATGCGGGTGCGTGCGGGTGATGGTTTCCTGCTGCCACGCGGTCGCGCGTTCTCGTTGTGCAGCCACCTTGACCTACCGGCGGTGCCGGCGGACACGGTGTACCACCTCGCGGTCGATGGCATTGCCCGCTGTGGTTCGGGCAAGGACTTTTTTCTCATCGGCGGTCGGTTCGATTTCGCCGAGCAGGCAGCGTTTCTGTTCGACGGCCTACCGGCGGCTGTACTCATCGAGGGTGGCTCGCAACAGGCCTGCGTGCTCCAGTGGGCGCTGCAGCGCATGGCCCATGAACTCGGGCACCCGGCTCTGGGGGGGGCCCTGGTCATTCAGCACCTGGGGCATCTCATGTTGGTACAGGCCCTGCGGCTGTACCTGATGCAAGACGCAGCCGCCGCGCCCAGTGGGTTGCGGGCAATGGGCGACCCGCGCATCGGCGCTAGCCTTCATGCGATCCATGCAGACCCTGCTCACCCGTGGACGGTCGAGCGACTGGCTCGAATCGCAGGCATGTCGCGCTCCAGCTTCGCCTTGCGCTTCAAACGCACGTCGGGCCTGGCGCCTCTGGAATACGTGAGCCGCTGGCGGATGCACAAGGCGATGAAGGCGCTGCGCACCACGCAGATGGCCGTCTCGACGATCGGACAGCAGCTCGGTTATGCCTCCGATAGCGCTTTCAGTCATGCCTTCAAGCGCCTACTGAACTGCTCGCCGCTGCAGTACCGGCATGGGTGGCATGAGCCCCGTGCAGCGCACGATTGAACCCGACTCGCCGCCGCTGCCTCCCGGCCTGCATGAAATTTTGCCGATGAGGGCACCTCGCTGCACGGGCCCGGTCTGTGAACACACGACCCTCCAACCGGCCGGGGTTTGACTCGACACGCCCGCAAGGCTTGTCTACCCTCGCGCCTTTATCGATTCAGCCTCTTGCCAGAAGGATCCCGATGTCCGCTTCTCTTCCTCCCCTGTCGACGCCGTCGAAACCTGCCATTGCCAAAATGGAAGCGTCCATGGCGCTGGGCAGCTTCGCCATCGGCACCGGCGAATTCGCCATCATGGGCCTGATGCCCGACATTGCCGGCAACCTCAACCTCAGCGAGCCGCAGGTCGGCCATGCGATCAGCGCCTACGCCCTGGGCGTGGTGGTCGGCGCGCCGGCGTTGGCGATCCTGGGCGCCAAGCTGCTGCGCAAGCACATGCTGCTGTTGCTCATGCTCCTGTACACCCTGGGCAACCTGGCCACCGCCTTCGCGCCGTCGTTTTCCAGCCTGGTGGCGTTCCGCTTCGTCAGCGGCCTGCCGCATGGGGCCTACTTCGGTATCGCAGCCGTGGTGGCCTCGAGCATGGTGCCGAGCAACCAGCGGGCCGGTGCCGTGGCGCGGGTGATGCTGGGGCTGACCCTGGCCATGTTGCTGGGCAATCCGATCGCCACGTTCCTGGGGCAGTTCTTCGGCTGGCGTTCGGCCTTCGTGCTGGTCGGTGTGCTGGCCTTGTGCACCGTGGCCCTGGTCGCGCGGTACGTGCCGCAACCTCACGACGAAGTGCGCAGCGATCCACGCCGTGAACTGCACGCCTTCACCAAACCGCAGGTGTGGATGGCACTGGGCATCGCTTCGATCGGCTTCGCCGGCATGTTCTGTGTGTTCAGCTACCTGGCACCGACCATGCTCGAGGTGACTCAGGTATCACCGCAGTGGATTCCATTCGGGCTGGCCGCCTTCGGGCTCGGTGGCATCGTCGGCAACATCGCCGGCGGCAAGCTGTTCGACCGGCTGGGCTTTCGTGCCGTCGGGCTGGTACTGATCTGGTCGATGCTGGTGCTGGTGTTCTTCTCGTTCGCTGCCCACTCGCTGTGGACCCTGTTGCCCGCTGTGGCGCTGGTGGGGACCATGATCGCCCTGGCGGCGCCACTGCAGATCCGCCTGATGGACATTGCCCACGAGGCGCCCAGCCTGGCAGCCGCCTCGAACCATGCGGCGTTCAACCTGGCCAACGCCTTGGGCCCCTGGCTCGGCGGGCTGGCGATCACGGCAGGCCTGGGCTGGACCAGCACCGGTTACATCGGCGCGGCAGCCGCCCTCGGTGGGCTGGTGCTGTTTTTCATTGCACGCCGGATGAAAGACGGGCACTGAGGCCTGCCCGACCTGGACGCTCTCCGGGGCGTCCAGGCCCTCGTTCAGGTGGGTTCGTAGACCACACCACCGAGTCGATAGGTCGAATGCAGCGCGCCCTCCTTCACGGGTGCTTCGGCCTGGGTCGACTGGCCTTTCGGCCCTGGCAAATACATGTGGCGTTGCGGCCACACCTCCTGCCGGGTCTTGACGTCACGCCGCCGCTCGCCGCGCGCGGCCTTGTCGAAGTGCTTCAGGTCACTCAGCTTCATCTGCCCGTCCCCGGCCAGCACGAATACGGGCAGGTTGGCCTTGGGCTGCGCGTCCCATTTCCTGCCGGTAGGACCGAACCACAAGGTGCACCGGGGATGGGGGGCGATCTGCTTGTGCTTGATCAGCACGTCGGCGTCGTCGAGTCGGATGATGGCGGCCAGGTCCAGGTATTCGGGTGTCTGCTGTACCGGAATGTCTTCGGCCGCCGCGCGCAGCTTGGCCGCCTGGGCCAACTGTTCGCGCACCTTGGCCACCCGGATGCGTTCGGTGCTGGTGGTGTGCCCTGCCCAGGTGAACGAGATGCGCCGGGGGGCGCCATCGAACACGTGCAGCGTGCGTTGCAACTGCTTGGTGTTGAACAACGACGACCCCAAGGCCTTGCGCATCAGTTTCGGGCGCATGTCCGGGGCCAGGTTCTGGGCGACACGCTCGGCCTCGATGGCGTCCATCAACGCGAGCTTGGCCGTATTGACCGCCATGGCCAGCGGCAGCACCGACGCGCTGAGCTGGAAGTAGCCCGGCAGGCGCATCACCGTGCCAGGCGCCTGGTCGATGTCGCGCTGGAACGTACGCAATGCCACGACCGTCGCGTCGATGGCCTGCTGGCCTGTCAGCGCTTCGACCTCGATGACGTCTGGGGTGCGTTGTTCGTGCAGGACCGGCACCTGCCAGACCTTGCCAGCGACCACCAGCGACGGCCAGGCCTCGTTGAACCGGGTGACTTCGGAAAGCAGCCGTTGATAGGCGGCCTGGATGGCGTCGTACATGGTGAGGCCCTCGTAGGGAGGTCATGGGGGCGGTGAAAATCGCTTGTCGTCCCCTCTTTCTGATGACTGCTTTTGATGCATGGGGTCTTGCAGGTTGGGATGTGGTTCAGAGCCTGCTTTTACTGGGGTGGTATAAAATTTATAGGGCCACTATGCCTTTGTCAAAAGGCATGGTGTTTTTTTACCGGCGCAAGAGCACATCCGTACTCCGCAGTATAGGGAGGAAGAGGCCGCCGTGTCATTCATGGACGGCGGGTACCGCCGTGGGACCCGATTCGCGGCGCCCCGCTTTGCTGGGGTGGTATATAAAGCAGTGGGGAGGCCTCCCACGCGCCCACAAAAAAAGAGCACGCCTGTGCTCTTCGGTCCAAGCGGTGACGGCAGCGTCAGCACGCTGCCCTCCCCTGCGGTCATTTTCCTGGTTTGAGCACCACTTTGGTCCAGCCGTCGTCGCGGGCATCGAAATGGCGATAGGCCTCCGGCCCCTGCTCCAGCCCCAGGCTGTGCGAGATGATCTGCGAGGGCTTGGCCCGGCCATGGTGGATCAACTCGGCAAGACGCCGGTTGTAGGCCTTGACGTTCGCCTGCCCTGTACGGATCTGCTGCCCCTTGAACCAGAACGAACCGAAGTCGAAGGCCATCTTGCCTTCTTTGGCCAGATCACTCTGCGCACCGGGATCCTGGGGCACGAACACCCCTACGACACCGATGCCACCGGTCGCCCGCGTCGAGGCCACCAGGTTGTTCATGGTCAGGTGATTGGCTTCATGACCGTGACGATCGCAGCACTGGTAACCGACGCACTCGCAGCCCCGATCGGTCCCCTTGCCATGGGTCAGGTTGAGGATCTGCTCGACGGCCTTGTCCTCGGCCGAGTTGATCGGCGTGGCCCCCAGTTGCGCGGCCAGCTTCAGGCGATCGGGATGGTGATCGACCACGAACACCTGGGCGGCGCCTTTGATCATGGCGGCATGGGCTGCCATCAAGCCGACAGGGCCGGCGCCGTAGATCGCGATGCTCTCCCCTGGCTGCAGGCCTGCCAGCTCGGTGGCGTGCCATCCCGTGGGGAAGATGTCCGACAGCATCACGTAGTCGTCTTCACGCTCCTGGGCGTCTTCCGGCAGTACCAGGCAGTTGAAATCGCCATAGGGCACCCGTAGCAGCTCGGCTTGGCCGCCGGCGAAGGTGCCCATGTCGGCGAAGCCATAGGCGGCGCCTGCCGACCCTGGGTTCACGGTCAGGCAAAAGCCGGTCAGGCCACGTTCACAGTTGTCGCAGAAGCCACAGCCGATGTTGAACGGCAGGCAGACGCGGTCGCCGACCTTGACCCGGTCGACCCCGACGCCGACCTCGATGACTTCGCCCAGGTTCTCGTGGCCGAAGATGCGGCCCTGTTCGAAGGAGGTGCGGCCTTCGTACATGTGCAGGTCCGAGCCGCAGATGTTGGTGGTGGTGACCCTGACCAGTACGTCGGTGGGCTTTTCGATCTTCGCGTCGGGCACGTTCTGGACGGATACATCGCGGGGCCCGTTATAGACGATCGCTTTCATGACTGACTCCTGGAATGCGGGGCGGCGAACAGTTCGCCGTCCCTAGGTCAGGCGGACGGGCGCTGGCAGGGTTCAGTGCCTGGGCAGGAGGGCTGACCGGTGGCGATAAACATTGGAGGGGCTGTGTCTTTGTGCGCTGCACCCTGCGACATCGCGGTGACGGGTTTTGTGGGCCCTGCGGGCCGACCGCGATTGAGCCTGCAGAGCCCCACCTTTTTCTGGCAGGCGTCCTGGAACCTTCTCGCCCATGGCCCATTTCGCTGGGGTAGAGGCTGTCAGCGCGCTGTACACGCGCCGCCTTGGACCAAAGGACCAAGACCGGTCTGCGTCGTTTCCCCGTACACTGCCATCCCGCCGACCGTCCCAGGAGCCCCCGATGCAGATCGATGAAGAACTCACCTTGAAGAAGCTCGAGATCTTCCTGGCCTTCATGCACGCCGGTAACCTGGCGCGCGCGGCCAGTGCGCTGGACACCAGCAGCGTCAGCGTGCACCGGGCCATCCATTCGCTGGAGAACGCCCTGCGCTGCCCGCTGTTCAAGCACGAAGGTCGCAGCCTGACGCCATTGGAAAGCGCCTATGTGCTGGAGGAAAAGGCCCGCAAGCTGATCCAGGACACCAGCGAGATGGTGCGCCTGACCCGCGAGGCCGCAGGTTTCTCGTCCGAGCGCTTCAAGCTCGGTGCACTGTACTCGCTGACCGTGCGCACCGTGCCGCAGCTGATCATGGGCCTGAAGCTGCGGCGCAGCGAGCTGAACATCGACCTGACGCTCGGCTCCAACGTGGACTTGATGTACCGCCTGAAGCACCTCGAGCTGGATGCGATCCTGGTCTCGCTCGACGAAAGCACCGGTGATCTGGCCTGCGAGCAGCTGCCGCTCTTCGAGGACGAGATCTTCCTGGCCGTGCCGACCGACTCGCCGTTCGCCCAGGCCCGCGAAGTCGACCTGGCGGACTTCGCCGAGTCGACCTTCCTCACCCTCACGCCAGGGTTCGCCACCCACCGCGATGGCGAGCGGGTGTTTCGCCAGGCCGGCTTCGAGCCGAAGGTAGCCATGCAGGTGAAGGACATCTTCACCTTGCTCAGCATGGTCAGCTCCGGCGTGGGCTACGCGCTGCTGCCCGGGCGCATCTCGGCGGTGTACGAGAACCAGATCACGCTGATCGCGCTGCGCCCGCAGTATCGCCATCGGCAGCGGATCGGCGTGGTGTTTCTCAAGGCCCGTGAGCGCGACCCCAACGTGCTCGCGCTGGTGGCCGAGTGCCGCATGTACAGCCGCCGGCACTCGGCCTGACGCCAGAGGCGCCCTACCCCACCAGCGCCCGTACACAGAAGTACAGCACCGACGGCCCCAGCAGGCAGCCCAGCCCGGTGTGGAAGGTCGCCGTGAGCGCCCCATAGGGCACCAGGCGCCGGTCGGTGGCCGCCAGTCCGGCGGTCACCCCGCTGACGGTGCCGGCCAGCCCGCCGAAGACCATCGCCGAGCGCGGGTTGTCCAGGGCCAGCAGCCGCGCCGAGACCGGCGTGAAGACCATCACCAGAATGGCCTTGATCAGCCCGGTGGCGATCGACAGCGCCATCACGTCGGAACTGGCACCCAGGGCCGCACCGGTGACGGGGCCGACGATGTAGGTCACCGCACCGGCGCCGATAGTGGTCATGCTCACCGCGTCCCGGTAGCCGAACGACCACGCCACCGCCGCGCCGACGATGAATGGCAGCACCGTGCCCAGCAGCAGCGCCACCGCGCCGATCAGGCCGGCCTTGCGGGCCTCGGTCGCCTGCACCTCGAAGGCCGTGGCGACGATGGCGAAGTCGCGCAGCATCGCCCCGCCCATCAGCCCGATGCCGGAGAACAACGCCAGGTCGGCGATGCCCTTCTGGCCGCCTGTGAGGGTGCCGCCGACCCAGGCCAGCACCAGGCCGATGACGATGGCGATGGCCGAGCCGTGCACGCGGCCGAAGGTCAGGTACTTGGACAGCAGCACCGACACCCACATCACCGCGCCGACCACGGCGAAGGCGGTGATCAGGCCATTGTGTTCCAGCGCGTTGCGCAGAAGATCGATCATCTCAGCGGCCTCCTGCCGGGACGGCCAGCGCTACCGGCTTGTCCGGCGCGGCCTTCGGCAAGGCCTCCAGCGGCTCGCCACGGTGGGTGCGGCTGATCAGCGCGATGGTCGCGCCGCACACCAGCACCGCGCCCACGGCGGCCAGCAAGGCGACCGGCCCGCCATGCAGCGCCGTGACCACGTTCTGCTGCGCGGCCATGGCCACCACGATCGGGATGTACAGGGCGCCCCAGAACCCGACGCCGAACTCGCACTCCTTGCTCAGGCCGCCGTGACGGTGCATGTACAGACGTGCGCAGATCAGCAGGATCATGGCGATGCCGACCCCACCGACGTTGGACCGGACGCCGAGCAAGGCGCCCAGCAAATCACCGATGACGACACCGGCGAGCGTGCAGATGGCCAGCAGGGCCACTCCGTAGATGATCATTGTGGTTATCCTCGTGATGAATCGATGTGTTTGTTCTTGTTGTTCGAAAACCCACGGCCTCACTGCTCGGCGTTCACCTCCCGGCGCATCAGCGCCTGCACCGTGTCGAGCCGGGCGCCCTGGCAGGCGACCACCACACCCTCGTTGAAGATCGGCCGGGCCAGGCCGCTGAGCACCGCGCCCGGCGGCAGTTCGACCAGCAGGCGCACGCCACGCTCGTAGGCCACGCGCAGGGTGGCGTGCCAGTCCACCGGGCGGCACATGTTGAAGGCCAGATCGTCGCGCAACGCGTCGACCTGGCGAATGATCCGGGCCGTGCTCCCGCTCAGGTAGCCCAGGGTCGGCCGGCGCAGCGTGACGTCGGCGAAGGCGGCAGCCAGCTCGGCGGCCGGGGCGTCGAGCAACGGGCAGTGCGACGGCACGCTCATGGCCAGGCGCCTGGCACTGCGCGCCCCCAGGGCCAGGGCGTGTTCGGCGATCGCGGCCAGTGCGGTGTCGCTGCCGGCGACGACGAGCTGGTCGTCGGCGTTGAGGTTGGCCAGGTACGCCGGGGCGGTCGATTGCTGCAGCAACCTGTCGACCGTCGTGCGTGACAACCCGACCAGGGCCGTCATGCCATAGCCATGGGGGTAGGCCTGCTGCATCAGGCGGCCACGCAGGGCCACCAGGCGCACGGCATCGGCGAAAGACAGCGCCCCTGCGATCACGGCCGCCGGGTAGGCGCCGATCGACAGGCCGCTCACATACGTCGGCGGCGGCGTGTCGCGCATCAGGCGGCGTGCAGCGGCGACACCGCTGACCAGCAGGCACAGTTGCACGGCACGGGTATCGGCCAGCGCTTCGCGGCTGTCCAGCTGCTCGACCGGCTCGCCCAAGGCATCGCTGGCTTCCTCCAGACAGGCACGGCTTTCAGGCTCGTCCTGCCAGTGGCGCAGCATGCCTGGGCGTTGTGCGCCTTGGCCGGGGAACGCGAACAGCACGCTCACGCGGCGTGCTCCTGCACCTGCCATGGATCGTCCACCAGGCAGGCACCCTGGTCGCGCTTGAGCAGCACGCGCCGCGCCGCGCCGGCCCACTCGGCCAGGGCCACTGCGCCCCAGGGCGTGTCCAGTTGCGCATCGATGCGGCAGCCGTCGGCCTGCAGGCGGGCGCACAGCTCACGCGCCTGCTCGCGCGACACCGGCCGTGGTGCGCGAATCACCAGATCCAGGTCGCTCTCGGCATGCAGCACCTCGATACCGCTTGCCAGCTGGTAGCCCACGCCCCCGGTCGGCCCCCAGGCCAGGCCCTGGGCGTCGAGGTCGGGCGTCACACGCGCCAGCGCCACGAGCGCTGGCCAGGTCAAGGGCGCATCGGCCTCAAGGCGCAACTGCTCGGGGCTACGCTGCTGGTGGATCATCGAGACGGCCAGCCAGGCGCCCAGGCGCTGATGACGCTGCGCACCGCGAAGGCCGACGGCCACCTGGCCTGGCGCGCCAACGGCTCGGCGCATCACCACCGGCCGGCCCGCCCGCAGCACCTCGTGGGCCCAGTCAGGCGCCTGGGCCGGCAGGTCCGTCGGCGCCATGCCCCAGAGCAGATCGTGTGCCCGGTATGTCATCGCCATGTCCACTTCCTGCATCTCCATCTGCTGCATTTGCGCTTCTTGAGCGGTGCGAAGGATTCACCACTGGTCCCGCAGGCGTTGCCGCACCTCGGACGACAAGGCCCGGTTCGGCGCGCCCAGGCGTGACCCCAGGTCGGTGCCGGTGCCGATGTCCTGCACGGCGCGAGCCAGCACGTCGAGCACTGCCCCGGCATCGGTCGGGCCGGGCCGCTCGGCGTTCTGCACCGCCACGCGCTCCCACAGCAGCCCCAGCGATGCGTAGCTGTCCAGGTCGTAGGCCATGGGCGCGACCTGGGCCGCCAGGGCCTCGAGGTCCTCGACACTGCGCAGGGTGATGCGCGCCGCGGCGGCCTTGCCCATGGCGTGGACCATCACCCCACTGTCGTCCAGCGCGATCAAGCGCTGCGCCTGGTAGCCGTGGGCCAGGAACGCCCCGGACATGGCCTTGCCCACCAGCAGCCCGATCGACGGGTGCCCGGCCAGCCGAGCGCGGGCATAGGCGTCCACGGCGGCGGCCAGCGCCTGGTGGATACCCAGGGCTTCTTCACGTCGACCGTAGGCCTGACTGGGCACGTCGACCACCGACACCAGGACCCGTGGCACGCCGCCGCGATCGGCCTCGATGGCCTCATCGACCGCCTTGGCCAGGCCCCAGCCTTCCAGCAGGCCGACCTCGCCCTGCCGTGCACGGGGGAATGGGTTGCGGGCGTCGGGCACTACCGCCAGGAAGCGCGCCGGACGATTACCCACTTCGCCATCCACCACCCGCACCGAGGCCGGATAGCCTGGCAGTGCGACACCGTGGGTCAAGGCCTGCAGCCAGTTCAGTCCACGACTCATTGCACGTCCCCCTTGAGCACGGCGCGGGCACCGGCCGCGTCGAGTTGTTCACAGTCCTCCCCCAGCGCCCCCAGCCGGGCCAGAAATTGCGCCGCCTGGCGGGTGCGCGGCGGCGCAGGTTCACCGGCGGCCAACTGCGTCACCACGGCCTCGCGCACCTGGCTCGTCTCGTCGGCGACGAAGGCATCGGCCAGGCCGCTGGCATGGCGTTGCGCGCCGCCGGTCAGGCTCCAGATGAAGGGGCGGTCGCGCGAATCGTATTCGTCGAGCCCGGCCTCCTGCTCGATGACCTGAGGGCCATTGAGGCCCAGACGGGCCTCACGGGTGACGATCACCCGGCTGCACAGACCGGCGGCGATCGACATGCCACCGAAACACCCCACGGATCCGGCGATCAGACCGATCACCGGGCGGTACTGGCGCAGCGCGACGATCGCCGCCTGGATCTCGGCGATCGCGGCCAGGCCCAGGTTGGCTTCCTGCAGGCGTACCCCGCCGGTCTCCAGCAGCAGCACCGCTGCGGTGGGGATGCCGTTCCGGTTGTCCTCGACGGCCAGCTCCAGTGCCCCGGCGATCTTCGCCCCACCGACCTCGCCCATGCTGCCGCCCTGGAACGCGCCTTCGATGGCAGCCACCAGCAGCGGTTGCCCATTCAGCGTGCCCTTGGCCACGACCACGCCGTCATCGGCCTGGGGCACGATGCCCTGCCGTGGCAGCCAAGGCGACATGACCCGGTCGAACGGGCCGAGCAGTTCGCGGAAGGAGCCAGCGTCGAGCAGCGCCTGGGCGCGCTGGCGGGCGCCGAGTTCAACGAAGCTGCGGCTGCGCAGCAAGCGATCGGCATCCGTCATGGGGCTACCTCCTCGAAGGCCTGCTCCAGGCGCAGGCGCACGACCCCCGGGGTGGCGCCGAAATCATGGATGTCCAGGCGCGCGGCCGGCCATTGCCGTGCGGTGAACAAACGTTCGAACAGGTGGCGCCAGCGGGTGGCGCTGCCGTTGACCGAAGTCAGCACCTGGATCGTCAGCGTGCCGTTCGTGGCAGGCTCGAGCAGCACTTCCAGGTCGCCGGAACCCACGCAGCCTGCCAGCGCGCGGCCCTTGGCCGGTTGCCCGGCGGGGTAAGTGAACGAAAGAGTTTCCATGTCAGAGGCTCCCGAGCCGATCGAGGAACAGGCAGGCGGCCAGCAGGTCGGCTGCGCCACCGGGTGAGGCGTTGAGGGCGAGCAGGCGTTGGTCCAGGGTGCGCAAGGCACGGCGCCCGGCGAGGCTGGCGCTGCCACCCGCCTCGAGGACCGCACGTGCGCCATGTTGCATGATCTGCACGCCTGTCGGGCCGGCCCGCCAGAGCACGCAGGTGTCATTCAGGCACGCCATGATCGCCAGCAAGGCATCCAGCCGGGCGTTCTGCTCCCCTGCGCCCTGGGCGCGACTGCGCTGCAGTTGCGGCAGGCCGTGCTGAATGACCGTTGGAAAGCCCAGCGCCGCTTCCTGGCGTGCCCCACCGGCGCCATAGCGTTGCCGGACCTGCTGGCCATGGCTGGCAGCGGTTCGCGGGGCAAAACGGTCTTCGAGCACCGCGAGGCGACCTGCACGGGCCGCCAGGGCCGCCGCGCCTTGCGGTGCGGGGCCCACTGCGCGAGCCGCCAGCAGCAGGCCGAGCGCCCAGATCGCGCCCCGGTGGGTGTTGACGCCCCCGGTGGTGGCCAGCATCGCCGCTTCGCCGTCGCGACCGAGGCGACCCAGGGTTTCGCGCAGCGGCAGGCCGACTTCGCCAAGGTCGGCTGCCGCCTCGGCCATGGCGTTGAAACAAGGCCACAGGGACAGCGCCGAGGCGTGCATCAGCCCCAGGTGCAGGTCCTGGTGGGCGCCTTGACCGCGGCGATCGACCAGGGCCGGCTTGGGCGACAGGTCGGCCTCGTCGAGCAGCGCCTCCACTGCCAGATCGGCCAGCGCCTGGGACAGCGCGGGCACGTGTTCGGATCGTCTGGACAGGTTCATCACCAGCTCCTGAAGCGTGCAGGTGGGGTGTACAGGCCGCCGGACCATTCCACCAGCTCGGCGATGCTCTTGGCCGCCAGCAGCTCGCGGGTGGCCTGGGTGCGGTGGATGCCCAGGTCCTCGGGCAAGGCGATCAGGCCTTCGTGGCGCAGCCGCTGGGTCTCGCGCGGGTCATGGCGCAGCCCGATGGCAGTGACGCCCGCGACGGCGGCGATCATCGCCTGGCGCTCCTCGAGGGTGCGGGCTTTGTACAGGTAGGCGATGCCCTCTTCGGTCAGCAGGTGGGTGACGTCGTCACCGTAGATCATCACCGGTGCCAGCGGCATGCCGGTCTTGCGTGCCACCTCGACCGCGTCCAGGGTCTCGACGAAGGTGGGCTTGCCGCCTTCCTGGAAGGTCTCGACCATCTGCACCACCAGCTTGCGGCCGCGTTCGAGCAGGGTCACCGGCTCGGTCATGTCCAGCCAGGCCGGGGTGGCATGACGGCGCCCGCGAGGGTCGTGCCCCATGTTCGGCGCGCCGCCGAAGCCGGCCAGACGGCCCCGGGTGACGGTGGAGGAATGCCCGTCGCCATCGACCTGCAAGGTCGCCCCGATGAACAGGTCGACCGCGTACTGCCCGGCCAGCTGGCACATCATCCGGTTCGAACGCATCGAGCCGTCGCGCCCGGTGAAGAACACGTCCGGGCGCTGGGCGATGTAGTCTTCCATGCCCAGCTCGGTGCCGAAGCAGTGCACGCTCTGCACCCAGCCGGTCTCGATGGCCGGGATCAGGGTCGGGTGCGGGTTGAGCGTCCAGTTGCGGCAGATCTTGCCCTTCAGGCCGAGCGACTCGCCGTAGGTGGGCAGGATCAGCTCGATCGCGGCCGTGTTGAAGCCGATGCCGTGGTTGAGCGACTGCACATTGTGTCGCTCGTAGATCCCGCGGATCGCCATCATCGCCATGAGCACGTGGACCGGCTTGATGTGCCGGGGGTCGCGAGTGAACAGCGGCTCGATGTAGAACGGCCGGTCGGCCACCACCACGAAGTCGACCCAGGACGCCGGGATGTCGACCCGTGGCAGGTCCTCGACCTCGTCAACCAGCTGGTTGACCTGGACGATCACGATGCCGTCGCTGAATGCGGTGGGCTCGACCAGCGCGGGGGTGTCCTCGGTGCTGGGGCCGGTATAGATATTGCCATGACGGTCGGCCATGAAGCCGGCCACCAGCGCCACGTTGGGGATCAGGTCGACCAGCAGCCGCGAATACAGCTCGATGTAGGTGTGGATGGCGCCGACTTCCAGCAGCCCGTCCTCGAGCAACTGGCCGATGCGCAGGCTCTGGGGCCCGGCGAAGGAGAAGTCGAGCTTGCGCGCGATGCCCTGCTCGAACAGGTCCAAGTGCTCGGCACGGCTGACGCTGGGCATGATCATGTGCAGGTCATGCAGCCGGGCCGGATCGGCCTTGGCCAGCGACCGCGAGAGAAAGTCGGCCTGCTTCTGGTTATTGCCCTCGAGCACCACCCGGTCGCCAGGGGCGATCAAGGCTTCCAGCGCCTCGACGATGCGCTCGCTGGGAATCACCACGCCCTCGGCCACGTGCCGGGCTCGATCCAGGCGCCGCTGCTTCTCGGCACGTCGTCGGGACCACTGGGGTGGAGGGGCAGGTCTTGTCGTCATGGGGTGACTCCACGGAGGCGTTGTCGTGGAGTGACGGTACTGGGGCGCGTGGGTGGGTATCAATCAACCTGCGGCGCTAATCATTACCTTCAGAGTAACTATTCCGAACATTCTGCATTGCGTTCGGACGCGGCATGATCACGGATGGAGACGAGCGCTTTCGTCATCTGCGTTGATCCGTTTCCTGTTCGTAATGCATAACGCTGTTACGAACTTGACCTTTCGCCAAGGCATCCTCGCTGTACACTACCCACGCTGAAGGAGAACCTATGATCGACCTCATAAAAGCGTTACGTTCGAGCAACAAGCGTGATTTTGCAACCAAGGTCCTGGACCGCTACAGCTCGAAACAAGCCGTGGGCAGCTTCGCACGGGAATTGTTTCGTACCGAAGATGCGAACTCCATCAACGAGCGCTTCGCCAAAGCCAAGCGCAACGTCTTGCCGTAGTGAATGGCCAAGGGCAAAGTCAGGGTCTGCCCCATACCCTTGGTCAGCCTGAGACCCGACAAGAAACTCACTACAACGTTGTCTATCAACACTTGGTCGCCAATGATACCGACATAGTGGGTCAACTCGCTTATTGTCTCTATAAGCAAAGCAAGCAGAAATACCTTCGTGAATTTCAAAGACTGAATGGCAGACGACCCCCTGACGCTGAGTTGCGTATCCATGTGAACTGCGCTGAACTGCCAGCCCTTGATGATTACCGGGACAAGGCAACCCAGGTCATGGCAGAGGTATTGGCTCAAGCGGCCCAGGAAAAACAGGACACGCTCGAAAAACACTTCAAGAACCAGCTATGGGAATTCATCAACCGGCATCAGCCTGAAACCTTGGCCGAACGAGGTTGGCGAGGCTTCAAAGGATTATTGTTCGGAGGCGCAGGCGGCGTCGTTGGCAACCTGTTCACTACCCTTCTGGTCCTGCTTGTCCTGTTCGGCGCGGCCTCCAGCGCTACACAAGATGAGTTCACCAAGCGTGCCAAAGAAAACCTTGTATCGGGGCTGGCCAAAGTCATCGGTATAAGCGTCAGCATCGGCGGCAGCGACAAGCCACCCCTGTCCGAGGGCCCGACTGCAGATCGAACGGAGTGACAGACCGAGCAGTCCCGCTTATGGCATCCACTTGCCTGCCAGGTGCAGAAAGCCGCCATGTCCTTTGTTCGCGCCTGAATCAGATGGCCTCGCGTGCCTTCGTGTCTGGCAGTGACACCGACCGCACTCTTACCTCTTCCTGATGAATACGCATCGGCCGCAACTTCAACGACCCTCCACCCCGCCCATGCAGATGGGCCTGCATCTCCCCCAGGATGGCCATGGCCACGCTTTCCGGGGCGTCGCCGCCCAGGTCCAGGCCGATGGGGTAATGCAGCACCGGCAGTCCAGGCAGCGGCCGGGCGTCTTCCCGAATGTCGGCCAATAGCCGTTCGGTCCGATCCCGCGGTCCGAGCTGCCCGACGTAGCACGGCTCGGCGCGCAGGGCCAAGGCCAGCCAGTAGGCATCCTGGGTCAGGCTATGGGACATGACGGCCACCAGCGCGCCCTGCAGGCGCGGCATCAGGTCGGCTTCCGTGTCCAGCGTCCTGACCAGCACCTCGTCCGCCTCGGGAAAGCGCTCGCGTCGGGCGAAATGACTGCGCGCGTCGATCACCGTCACGTGCCAGTCCAGCAGACGCGCCATGCGCACCAGCGGCTGGGCATCGTGACCGGCGCCGAACACCACCAGGCGCGGCATGGCCGTCAGGTATTCGAGAAACACCTCGGCCGCCCCGAAGCGTTCATCCAGCACCACGCCACGGGAGCGCTTGGCCAGGTACACCGCCTCGGCGGCTTCGCGGATCGGACGCTCGAGACGGGCATCGGACAACGGCGGCATCGGGTGCGCCGTGCTCAGCGTCAGTCGTTCGCCGACCGCCAGCGCAGAACGGCCAGGGTCGATCACCGTGGCCACCACCGTCGGGGTGCCTTCACGGTCGACCTCGGCCAGGGTGTCGACCAGGCTCGACGGCCCATGGCCCGTGACGCGCTCGAACAGCACGTGCACGCGCCCATTGCAGCCCAGGCCGAAGCCCAGCGCTTCCTCGCCCGCCTCGCCTTCCTCGGCGGTGCTGTAGCACTGCACCTGGGCGCCCTGCTCGGTCAGCCACCAGGCCTTGCGCGCGATCTCGCGCTCCAGGCAGCCTCCACTCACGGTGCCCTGGTGCGGGCCGATGCGCGGGATGAGCATGCGCGCGCCCGGTCGTCGGTAGGCCGAGCCTTCGACCTTGACCACCGTGGCCAGGACGCAGTCTTCATGGGCATGGCGGGCAGCCTGCACGGCGGCCAGCAGGGTTCTGGAGATCGGCATGGGAACGGTTCAGCCTTCAGTACGGCGCGGGTCGGCCGAACGCGGGTAGGTGCGTTCTTCCTCGATGGTGCCGTTGACATGGTGGATCTTCACCGAGGCCGTCTTGCCCTGCAGCACTTCGGCCAGGCGACCGACCAGCTCGGCCTTGGTGTCAGCCTGGGCCAACACGGCCTCCGAGCCGGAGCGGCGCAGCGCCCAGCCTTGTCCATGGGTGACGACGTGGTAGGTGTCCATGAGCGGTCTCCTCGATTGGGGGGGTACAGGGCTGTGACCGCACCGGTCGTGCGGTCGTTTCGTCGATGTGCCTTGCCTTTCGAGCCTGCACAGCACGCCGCCGGGCAACCCGCGCGTGCTCCGGTCGCATTTGACCGGTACACTGCCGGCCCTGACCGTGAGCCTGATTCTGATAACGACATGTCCCTTCCGAAGAACCACCTGGAACTGCTCAGCCCTGCCCGTGACGTGGCCATCGCCCGCGAAGCGATCCTGCACGGTGCCGATGCCATCTACATCGGCGGCCCGAGCTTCGGCGCCCGTCACAATGCCTGCAACGAGGTCGGCGATATCGCCGCGCTGGTCGAGTTCGCCCATCGCTACCATGCACGGGTGTTCACCACCCTCAACACCATCCTGCACGACAACGAGCTGGAGCCGGCACGCCGGCTGATCCACCAGCTGTACGATGCCGGCGTCGATGCGCTGATCGTCCAGGACCTGGGGGTGATGGAGCTGGACATTCCGCCGATCGAACTGCATGCCAGCACCCAGACCGACATCCGCACCCTGGAGCGTGCCCGCTTCCTCGACCAGGCCGGCTTCTCGCAGCTGGTGCTGGCCCGCGAGCTGAACCTGCAGGAGATCCGCACGATCGCCGACCAGACCGACGCGGCCATCGAGTTCTTCATCCATGGCGCGCTGTGCGTGGCGTTCTCCGGGCAGTGCAACATCTCTCACGCCCAGACCGGGCGCAGCGCCAACCGCGGCGACTGCTCCCAGGCCTGCCGCCTGCCCTATACCCTCAAGGACGACCAGGGCCGCGTGGTGGCCTTCGAGAAGCACCTGCTGTCGATGAAGGACAACAACCAGAGCGCCAACCTGCGCGCCCTGGTCGAAGCCGGCGTGCGCTCGTTCAAGATCGAGGGGCGCTACAAGGACATGGGCTACGTGAAGAACATCACCGCCCACTACCGCCAGTTGCTCGACCAGGTGCTCGAAGACCGCCCGGACCTGGCGCGTGCCTCCAGCGGCCGCACCGAGCACTTCTTCGTGCCGGACCCGGACAAGACCTTCCACCGGGGCAGCACCGACTACTTCGTCAGCGAGCGCAAGATCGACATCGGCGCGTTCGACTCGCCGACCTTCACCGGGTTGCCGGTCGGCACCGTGGAGGCCGTCGGCAAGCGCGACCTGCAGGTGATCACCGATGTCCCGCTGTCCAACGGCGATGGCCTCAACGTGCTGGTCAAGCGCGAGGTGGTGGGCTTCCGCGCCAACGTCTGCGAAGCCCGTGGCCAGTTCGAGGAAGACGGCCAGACACGCTATCGCTACCGGGTCGAACCCAACGAGATGCCCGCCGGCCTGCAGCGCCTGCGCCCGCACCACCCGCTGAGCCGCAACCTCGACCACAACTGGCAGCAGGCTCTGCAGCGCACCTCGGCGGAGCGTCGCGTGGGTCTGGCCTGGCAGGCGCGCCTGGACGAACAACGCCTCGAACTGATCGCCACCAGCGAGGAAGGCATCCGTGTCAGCGTCGCCCTGGATGGACCGTTCGGCGCGGCCAACAAGCCGGAGCAGGCGCTCGACCAACTGCGCGACCTGCTTGGCCAGCTGGGCACCACCCAGTACCATGCCACGGCCGTCGAGCTGCAGGCGCCCCAGGCCTACTTCGTGCCCAACTCGCAGCTCAAGGCCCTGCGCCGCGAAGCCATCGAGGCCCTGACCGCCGCCCGTGTGGCCGCCCACCCGCGCGGCGCGCGCAAGGCCGAAACCACGCCACCGCCGGTCTACCCCGAGTCGCACCTGTCGTTCCTGGCCAACGTCTACAACCAGAAAGCCCGGGACTTCTACCACCGCCATGGGGTCAAGCTGATCGACGCCGCCTACGAGGCGCATGAAGAGCACGGCGAAGTGCCGGTGATGATCACCAAGCACTGCCTGCGCTTCTCCTTCAACCTGTGCCCCAAACAGGCCAAGGGCGTCACCGGCGTGCGCACCAAGGTCGCGCCGATGCAGCTGATCCAGGGCGACGAGGTGCTGACGCTGAAGTTCGACTGCAAGCCGTGCGAGATGCACATCATCGGCAAGATGAAGTCGCACATCATCGACCTGCCCACACCGGGCAGCGCGGTGGCCCAGGTGGTCGGCCACATCAGCCCCGACGACCTGCTCAAGACCATCCGCCGCCCGACCACGGGCGCCTAGGCCCGCCAGGCGGTCATCAGAGGCCCTGTCGACCCCATGACGGGGTCGGCGACCGGCAGCGGCACCTGGGCGATGCGCGCCCGGTGCCGGCTGACCTCGCCACGGCCCGCCCTGAGTGTGCTGAACGTCTCCTGCCCCTGGGGATAGGCCCCCACCACCTCGAATCCGTCACCACTGTCCAGGCAGCGATGGCCCGTGCCGGCCGGCAGGATCAGCACGTCGCCTGCGTTCAGCGTCAGGGTCTGACCCTGCTCACCGCCGATCAGCACCGTCGCTGACCCGCGCAGCACACCCAGCGCCTCGTGGGCATCGGGATGGAAATGCTGGTACGGGAAGATGCCGGCGCGCCACAGCGGCGTCCATCCGTGCGTGGCGAACAGGGCCTCGAAGGCCTCGCCCAGGTCGGTGCCTGGCGGCCAGGGTACGGTGTAGGCCAGGACGGACAAGGGGCTGTTGGGGAGGGCGTGCTCGGCGTGAAAATGCCATTGGCGGGGCGCGGGCACGGCAATCTCAGGTGGCAATGCGCGGGGCATGGGGTCGTCTCCAGGTCGAAGGGTGCTCAAGCGTGGGCACTGCGCTGCGCCGGGCGTTCCCTGCCGGTCGTCAGGCCAGTGCACCGCCGCCACGTTCGCCACGGTCGACATCGGCATGGTCCTGTCATCGATCTGCCTTGGAGGCTTACCCATGACCCTGCACGCCGTGACCCTGCTCGATGCCCTCTCCGACCCTGCCCTGACCCGCGTCCAGGTGGGCGACGAGGAATGTGTGCTGGTGCGTCGGGGTGATTCGGTCAAGGCCTTCGAAGCCAATTGCCCACACGCCGGTGCCCCGCTCGAAGAGGGCACGGTGTGCGAGGGTGTGCTGGTGTGTCCCTGGCACAAGGCAGCGTTCCACCTGGACAGTGGTGCCGTCGAGCAGCCGCCTGCCTTGCGCGGCCTGAAGCGCTACCCCGTGCAGGTGAAGGATGGCATGGTCTGGATCGACGACCATCCGGTGTCCACCGCGCCACTTCCGGCACGAGCCAAGGGGCGCTGCTTCGCGGTGATCGGCGCAGGTGCAGCAGGGGCGGCGGCGATCGCCATGCTGCGCGCCGAAGGCTTCGCCGGGCGGCTGGTCTGGATCGATCCCGAGACCGCTCCGGCCTACGACCGCACGGCCCTGAGCAAATTCGTCATCGCCGGGGAGATGAACCCGGACGAGGTACCGCCACTGCTCGAGCGAACCTTCTACCGCGAGGCCGACGTGGAGCGTGTCCGCGGCAAGGTCAAGTCGATCGACGTGAATGCCCGCCAGCTGCTGCTGGCCGAAGGCCGAACGCTCGACTACGACGAAGCCCTGATCGCCACCGGCGGCCTTCCCGTGCGACCGGCGCTGCCGGGCGTGGACCTGCCCGGCGTTCTGGTGCTGCGCTCACGTGAAGACGCCGAGCGGGTACTGGACCAAGTCGAGCCAGGGCAGCCCGTGGTGGTGATCGGCGACAGCTTCATCGGCCTGGAAGCCGCCTCGGCCTTGCGCCGGTACGGGGCCGCTGTGCACGTGGTCACGCGTCACGACGTGCCACTGGCACGGCAGCTCGGCGAACGCCTGGGCCGCGCCGTGCGGGCCTTGCACGTGCGACATGGCACGGTCTTCCACGGGCCGACCGAACCCGTGCGCTTCGAGGGGCGTGAGCGGCTCGAGGCCGTGGTGCTGGCCGATGGCACACGCCTGGAAACCGCCGTGGTGGTACTGGGCACCGGGGTGAAACCCGCCAGTGCGCTGCTCCCGGCGCTGCGCGATGCCCACGGCTGCCTGCCAGTGGATGCGGGGATGCGGCTGGCCGAGGGGGTCTGGGCCGCCGGGGACCTGGTGAGCTTTCCCTTCAACGGTGAACGCACGCACATCGAACACTGGCGTGTCGCGCAGCAGCAGGGTGTGATCGCCGCCGCCAACATGCTGGGGCAGAATCGACGGTATGAAGACGTGCCATTCTTCTGGACGCACCAGCATGACAAGACGCTGGAAGTGCTGGGGCATGCCGACCGATGGAACCATGCTGAGTGCCTGGGTGATCCGGAGGGCCTGGACGCTGTGGTGCTGCTGTGTGTGGATGAGCGGGTCGAGGCCGTGGTGGCGTGCGAGCATCAACGGCTGATGGCCGCGCTGGCCAGGCGGATGCGGGCGCCGTTGTCGCGGCAGGAGGCGCTGGCGTTCGTGCAAGGTTGGGCAGATGAAGGGGCGCGTCTGGAGGGTTGAATGGCGGTGTGTCTGCCTGGCAGAGGGGGCAATGTGTGCTGTCTGGGCGCTGGATGGCGCGCAGGCCTTGTGACCAGGGCGGTGCGAGGGTGGGTTTGCCTGAGCGTGCAGGGTCGCTGGTTTTATGGGCCCTGACGGGCCCAATCGCGGCACGGGGGTCGCGTGTACCTGTCAGATCCCCAGTACGCACGAGACCTGAGCGGCCCCTGCCGGGGCGCCGGACCGGCCGCGAGTGGACCCGCAGGGTCCATGGAACTGCGACCAGCTGGTAGATGGATCAAACCAGGACAAGCGCGCGACGTGCAAATGAAGCGCCGCGTCTGGAAAGCCGATCGACCACCCGACCAGCTTCCCCTTGCCCAAGACTCACGGCGAAATCGGATCGCTCGCCGGGAAGGTCTCGTCGAGCGCATTGTCGACCTTCTCATCATTCGGCTGGACTGCCGCCGCACAGTCGCAGTCGTTCATGCGGCAGTGCTGATTGTCCTTGTGGCCGTTGGCGCAGGCTTCGCAACAGTAGGCCTTGTCGCCCTGGGTCACGGTCGTGGCGTCCACGGTGCACGAGCAGTGGGCGCAGGCACAGCGTTGTTCGCTCATGGTCAGTTCCTCTCAGTGTCGTCGGTGTCTACAACGTCATCGGTCCACGGCTTGCCGTCCAAGGGGTTGGAACGGGCCAGCTCGGCCTCGTCCAGGCCGAAGCCGCCGCCGATCTCTTCGGCGTCCACGTGGGTCAAGGTCTGGTCGGCTGGACGACCTGAGCCCAGCTCGTCGGGGTCGCGCGCACCGGTCTCGTCCAGCAAGGTGCTGGGGCTCATGTCGTCCATGGTCACGCCATCTTCCTGGACGGTATCGCTCAGGGCCTCACCGCCGGTCATGCCGCTTTCAGCGACGCGCTCGGCCGGGAATTCGTGGGCCACCTCACGCGGGTCGCGCAGGTCGCCTGCACGGCCTTCATGTTCGTCGGAATCATTGAAGTCGAGTTCGTGCACACTGCCCATCCGGTCCTCGATGGTGTCAATCTCACTCGGCGTCCAGGTCGTGGAATCGTCTGCCTTGGCCATGTCGGCGCTCCATCAAGTGGGTTCATGACAGTCGACCCTCTGCCCTGGCCAATGATTCAGACTTTTTGTCGGCGGCCATGCCAGGGCCGCGAGGGGAACTCTGGCGCCGTCCCGCGCCTCCCACCAACAGGACAGGCAACCGCACGGGGACGTGACCATGGCCAAGCCTCTGCAGGAATACCAGCGCAAGCGCGACTTCGCCGCCACGCCGGAACCCTCCGGCGATGCCCAGGGCGAGGCGACGGACCACGCCTTGCAGTTCTGCATCCAGAAACACGATGCCAGCCATCTGCACTACGACTTCCGCCTGGAGCTCGACGGTACGCTCAAGAGCTGGGCCGTGCCCAAGGGGCCGTCGCTGGACCCGTCGGTCAAGCGCCTGGCCGTGCACGTCGAGGACCACCCGCTCGACTACGCCGAATTCGAAGGTCACATTCCCGACGGTCATTACGGCGCGGGCGACGTCATCGTCTGGGACCGTGGCACGTGGGAGCCGGAAGGCGACCCTCAGGCGGCCTACGCCAAGGGCAAACTGCGCTTTCGCCTGAATGGCGAGAAGCTGTCCGGGACCTGGAACCTGTTCCGCACCCGCCTGGCCGGCAAGAAAGAGCAGTGGATGCTGGTCAAGTCCCATGATGACCAGGCGCGCAGCGAGTCGGACTACCGCATCGTCGAAGACCAGCCAGACAGCGTGATCAGCGACCGCACCCTGGGGCCCAGGTCCAAGGCCAAGCCTGCCTCTTCTTCCACGGCCAAGCGCTCGCCCAAGGCCTCGAAAGCGCATTCGCGCCCGGCCACCATGGGTGGGCACGGGTTGCCTGACAGGCTCGAACCCCAATTGGCCACGCTGGTGGATGCGCCACCCGAAGGCGACTGGCGCTACGAGGTCAAGTTCGACGGGTACCGGATCCTGGCGCGTCTGGACGGTGACGACGTGAAGCTGTTCACCCGCAGCGGCAACGACTGGAGCGCCAAGCTGCCCTATCAGGTCGAGGCGTTGCGGGCGCTGGGGGTGGACTCGGCCTGGCTCGACGGCGAAGTGGTGGTCACCGATGCCGAAGGTCACGCCGACTTCCAGGCCCTGCAGAACGCCTTCGACACGGCGCGCAGTGAAACCATCACCTACTACGTGTTCGACCTGCCCTTTCTCGGCGGCCAGGACCTGCGCCAGCAGCCGCTCGGCGCACGGCGCACGGCGCTGCAGGCCTTGCTGGCCGAGAGCGACAGCCCCGTGCTCAAGTACTCGCAGGACTTCGACGAACCGGTCGATTCACTGCTCGAAAGCGCCTGCTCGCTGCAACTCGAAGGCCTGATCGGCAAGCGCGCCGACAGCCTCTACAGCGGCCGCCGCAGCCAGGACTGGATCAAGCTCAAGTGCAAGCAGCGCCAGGAGTTCGTGATCGTCGGCTACACCGATCCGAAAGGCAGCCGCAGCCGTTTCGGTGCGCTGCTGCTGGGGTTGCACGATCCCGACGACGACACGTTGCGCTATGCCGGCCGCGTCGGCACCGGGTTCACCACCGAGACGCTCGACAGCCTCCATGCGCGCCTGACCCCGCTGCACACCCAGCACACGCCACTGGCCAACCCACCCACCGGAGCCCAGGCCCGTGGCGTGCACTGGCTGCGCCCGCAGCTGCTGGCCGAGGTCGCCTACGCACAGATGACCCGCGAAGGCCTGGTTCGCCATGCGGTGTTCCATGGCGTGCGCGACGACAAGCCTGCCGAGGCCATCGACCTGGAGCGCCCCCTGCCCTCAGTCAAGGTCGCCCAGCCCACGCCGCGCGCCACCTTGCGGCTGACGCACCCGGAGCGGGTGATCGACCCCAGCCACGGCCTGACCAAGCGCCAGGTGGCCGATTACTACGCTTCGGTCGCCGAGCGCATCCTGCCGCATTTGCAGGCCCGCCCCGTGGCGCTGGTCCGTGCGCCGGACGGGCTGGGCGGCGAGCTGTTCTTCCAGAAGAACGCCGGCCACCTGAAGATCCCAGGCATGCGCACCTACCCCAAGACCGAAGTCGGCCAGCCGGTGATGATCATCGACGGTCCCGAGGCGCTGCTCGGCGCCGTGCAGATGAACACCGTGGAGCTGCACACCTGGAACGCCACCGACAAGGCCTTCGATCGACCGGACCGCTTCGTCCTCGACTTGGACCCCGACCCGGCGCTGCCGTGGAAGGCCATGGTCGAGGCTACCCAGCTGACGCTGACCTTGCTCGACGAGCTGGGGCTTCAAGCCTTTCTCAAGACCAGCGGCGGCAAGGGCATGCACGTGGTCGTGCCCTTGACCCGGCGGGCGAGCTGGGACGAGGTGAAAGACTTCACCCATGCCCTGGTCGATCACCTGGCCGGGCTGTTCCCGGAGCGTCTGTCCGGGGTGGCCGGCCCGCAGAACCGGATCGGACGGATCTTCATCGACTACCTGCGCAACGGCCGTGGGGCGACCACCGTGTGCCCCTTCTCGCTGCGCACCCGCGAGGGTCTGCCGGTGTCGGTGCCGATCGACCGTGAGGAACTCTCCACGCTCAAGGGTGCCAACCAGTGGCACCTGGGCAACATCGGCGAACGCCTGCGCCAGACCCAGGACCCGTGGGCCGCGTTCTGGAGCGTTCGCCAGTCGATCACCGCCAAGATGCGCAAGACAATGGGAATGACTTGATGGAACGACTGATCGACCTGCTGCAATGGCCGGCCATGGCGCTGACGGTGCTGGCGGCCTGGTGCATTGGCTCCCGCCGTCCCAACCGTCGGCGCGTGGGGTTTTGCTGCTTCATCGCCAGCAACCTGCTGTGGGTGGTCTGGGGCTGGCAGCTACAGGCCTGGGCCCTGATCGTGCTGCAATTCGTGCTCTGTGGCATGAACCTCAGGGGCTGGAAAAAGAACTCGCTGACGCAGGCCACGTCATGAAGCCCACCGCCATGGCCCTGGCGCCGTTGCTCACGGCCTTCGGGGAGCGCCTGTGCACGATCGCGCCTGAACCCCGGCTGGCCGAGCTGATGGGCCTGCTGCGTGACGCCGAGCTCGACCGTCTGCCGCTGCCCGGCCAGGGCCATACCCTGCAACGCTGGCAGACCCTGGCGCAGGTGGCCGGATGCGACCTGGCACTGGCCAAACTCTATGAGGGCCACACCGATGCCCTGGCCATTCTTGCCGAATGTGCAGGTGCTCACCTTGTGGAGGGCGAACTGTGGGGTGTCTGGGCCGCCGAGCCACCGGATGCACGTGCCCGTATCATCCGCCAGCACGGTGACCAGGTCCGCCTCGGCGGTCGCAAGGCCTGGTGCTCCGGCGCACAGCAGATCGACCGTGCGCTGATCACCGCCTGGGACGAGGACGACCAGCCGCAGTTGGTGGCCATCGACCTCAAGGACCCCACCCTGCGCTTGCACACCGAAGGCTGGCAGGCCGTCGGCATGGCCAGTACCGCCAGTGTCGAGGTGCTGTTCGACGACACACCCGCAATCGCCGTCGGCGGCCCTGGCCAGTATCTGTCGCGCCCCGGCTTCTGGCACGGCGGCGCCGGTATCGCGGCATGCTGGTACGGGGCGGCCGAAGCCCTGGCCGAGTACCTGCGCGCCCATTGCCAGGCGCGTCGTCACGATCCTCACGCCCTGGCCCACCTGGGCGCCGTGGATGCGGCCCTGTTCGGCGCCCGCGCCGCGTTGCGCGAGTGTGCCGCATGGATCGACGCCCAACCCGAAGCCGACGCCCAGTATCCCGTCTGCCGTACGCGGGCCCACGTCGAACAGGCCGTGGCCCAGGTCATCGAACACGTCGGCCGAGCCTTGGGCGCCACGCCCTTCTGCCGCAACCCCCACTTCGCGCGGTTGAGCGCGGACCTGCCGGTGTACCTGCGCCAGAGCCACGCCGAACGTGACCTGGCTGGCCTGGGTGAGCAGCTCATCGACACTTCAGAGAGGGCTTGGCGACTATGACCGAAAACCTGATCCAGGCCAGCCAGGGCAGACCCTGGTCCGACTGGAACCGTTCAGCGCACCTGGCACGCGCCGGCTGGATCGAGCCAGAGGCCCTGTGCGCGCCCGGCCGTCGTACCGTGATCGTCGCGCCGCATCCGGATGACGAGATTCTCATGGCAGGCGGCCTGATGGCGGGCTTCGAAGGGCGCGAACAGGACCTGGTCCTGGTGTCCGCCACCGACGGCGAAGGCAGCCACCCCGGCTCGGAGCAATGGCCGCCCTCCACCCTGCGCCGCCAACGCGTTCAAGAGAGCCGACACGCCCTGCAGCGGCTCAAGCTCGACCTCAACGCCTTGACCTGGGAGCGCCTGAACCTGACCGATGGCGGCGTCGCCCATGACGAGGCCTACCTGGTCAATCACCTGACCCGGCTGCTCGCGCCCGGCGACCTGCTGATCACCACCTGGCGAGGCGACGGTCACTGCGACCATGAAGCCATCGGCCGCGCCTGCGCCCAGGCCGCCGTGGCCCGTCAGGCGACCCTGTGCGAGATCCCGGTCTGGGCCTGGCACTGGGCGGAGCCGGACGATCCCCGCCTGCCCTGGTCACGCGCGCGCCGTGTACGCCTGGACCCACAACGCCTGGCGCGCAAGCGCGAGGCCATCGATGCCCATGTCACTCAGTTGCAGCCCGATGGCGACCGCCCCCCGGTGGTACCACCGCTGCTGCTGGACTGCCTTCTGCAACCTTTCGAACTGGTCTTCCTATGAGCCTCGATGCGCAATATTTCGCCGACCTGTATGCCGGCAACGATGACCCTTGGGCCTTCCGCACGCGCTGGTACGAGCGGCGCAAGCGCGACCTGGTGATGGCCAGCCTGCCTCGACAGTGCTACGAACGCATCTTCGAGCCCGCCTGCGCCAACGGCGAGTTGAGCGCCCTGCTGGCCGAACGCTGCGCCGCCCTGCTCTGCCAGGACCTGGACCCCAGTGCGGTCGACCTGGCCCGTGCGCGACTGGCAGGCTTCACCCATGCCAGCGTCGAGCAGGCCCACCTGCCGGCCGACTGGCCAGGCGGCAGCTTCGATCTGATCGTGCTCAGCGAAGTGGGCTACTACCTCAACCCGACCGAGTGGCTGCAGGTGATCGAGCAATCGGTCGCCAGCCTGACCTACGACGGCGGTCTGCTGGCCTGCCACTGGCGCCACCCGATCGCCGGCTGCCCGCAGGACGGACGCGAGGTGCACGATCTGCTGGCCAAGCACTTGCCGCTGTATCCGGTGTTCCGCCACGAAGAGGCGGACTTCCTGCTCGAATACTGGTCCTGCCAGCCGAGCGTGGTGGACCTCGACGAGACCTGCTCATGATTGGCGTGGTGATCCCGGCGCACAACGAGGCCAGGCGCCTGGGCCACTGCCTGCGCGCGCTGCGGCTGGCGATGCTGGACGTCGAGCAGGCCGGGCATCGGGTCGAGGTGGTGGTGGTGCTGGACCGCTGCAGCGACGGCAGCGAGGCCATCGCCCGGCGCCATGGCGTGCTGACCCTGAAGGTGGATGCCGGTAACGTCGGTGTCGCCCGTCGCGCGGGTGCTGCGTTCATGCTCGAGCGCGGCGCCCGCTGGCTGGCTTGCACCGATGCCGACAGCCGCGTGCCTTCGCACTGGTTGTCCTGGCAGGTCCGCTGCGCCGCGGATGCCGTGTGCGGGACCGTGCACATCGATCGCTGGCAGCCATGGCAAGGCAAGGCGTTGCGGCAGTTGTACAACAGCCGTTATCAGGCCATCGAGGGTCATCGGCATATCCATGGGGCCAACCTGGGCGTGTCGTCCGAGGCATACCAGCGGGTCGGAGGCTTCCCCGCGCTGGCGGCACACGAGGATGTACACCTGGTCAGGGCACTGGAAGCGCATGGCGCCCAGATCGTCTGGACGGCCCGGCACAGCGTGGCCACCAGCAGCCGACGTGATTGCCGGGCGCGTGAAGGGTTCGGGGATTACCTGAGCGGGCTGGAGGCAGCGGTGGCGGCGACGGTGCAGGCAGCGCCTTGAAAGGGTGCCGGGTGGCTGACTTTACCGGCCCTGCGGGGCCGTAAAATCAGCCACGCCACTCCGTCCAGACCACCAACGCGCCCTCAGCCAAGCCAGCCACCGACCTCACCCCCGCATCTTGGCGAACATCGCCTGCACATACCGCCCCAAGGTATCACTCCCCCCCAAACTCTGCGCCAGGCAGTCATCCGCCCGTGCCAGATGTTCCAGCAACCGCTCGCGCACCTCGGCCTCGCCACACAGCGCCACCAGGGTCGACTTGCCGGCATCCTTGCCAAGGTCCTTGCCACTGGCCGGGTCGCAATCGCACAGGTCGTCGTGCAGCTGGAACGCCTGGCCCAAGTCCTGGGCGAACTGCCCGAGCAGCGCCCGGCACTGGGGTGAGGCATCGCTGATGATGCAGGCCATGTCCAGGATGGAACTGAACAGCACCCCCGTCTTGAGCTGGTTGGTGGTGGCGATCTGCGCAGCGGTGCGCGCCTGGGTGCCGTCGTGCAGGTCCTGGAACTGCCCCTGTACCAGGCCCTGGCTGCCCACGGCGTCGGACAGCCGGGTCACCAGCTGGGTACGCGCCAGTGCCGGGACACTCTCGATCGCCGCGATCACGGCGAAGGCCCGCGACAGCAGCGCGATCGCGGCCAGGATGGCCACGTCCTGGCCGAAGGTCAGGTGAACGGTCGGGCGGCCACGGCGCATCAATGCGTCGTCCATGCACGGCAGGTCGTCCAGCACCAGCGAGGCGGCATGCACCATCTCCACGGCGCAGCCCAGGTCCAGCGCGGCCTGTGCCGGCCCGCCCAGGCCTTCGGTGGCGAGCATCAGCAACAGCGGGCGCAAGCGCTTGCCTGGCGCCAGGGTGCCATCACGCATGGCCAGCGCCACCAAGTCGCGCTCATTGCCCACCGTTGGCAGCAAGGCGTCGAGCCGGCGCTCCAGCCCATCACGCAGCTGCTGCAGGTGAATGTCGATCCCTGTGTCTATAGTTGCGGACAAGTGTGCGGCCATCGTTCCCTCTGTGCTTGTTATCGGGCCCCTGGCGGGCCGGTGGTGGATGTACGGCGTCGAGACGGACCTGTCGCTCACGCCTTCAGCGTAGCTCAAGGTTTTTCGGCCTGTCGGGAACGTCTGCAATGCGGCGTTGCCTGAGCCTTGACGCGATTCAAAGCTGTACAGGCCGCCGATCTTGTACAACACCCATGTGCACTGACAACACGCCGTACCGATGATTCCTGGTTACTTGGAGCAAGCATGCGCGAACCCGACCTGACCCGTCGCAAGGACGAACACCTGGACATCGTGCTCGACCCCCGCCGCGCGACCGTCGCTGTCGATGCCGGCTGGTCGGCGATCCGTTTCGAACACTGCGCCCTGCCCGAGCTGGACCTGCGCCGGATCGACCTGCGCAGCCAGTTGCTGGGCATCGCGCTGGACGCCCCCCTGCTGATCAGCTCCATGACCGGCGGGGCGCGGCGCGCGACCCACATCAATCGCCACCTGGCCGAAGCCGCGCAGGAGCTGGGCATCGCCATGGGCGTGGGCTCGCAACGCGTCAGCCTGACCTCGGTGCACGACCACGGCCTGACCCGTGAACTGCGACGGCTGGCGCCGCGCATTCCGCTGTTGGGCAACCTGGGCGCGGCGCAGCTGCTCCAGCCCGATGGCCTGGACCTGGCGCAGCGCGCCGTGGACAGTCTCGAGGCCAACGGCCTGATCATCCACTTCAACCCGTTGCAAGAAGCCGTGCAACCGGAAGGCGACCGCGACTGGCGCGGGGTGCTGGCGCACGTGGAGCGCCTGACCCAGGTCTTGCCGGTGCCGGTGATCGCCAAGGAGGTCGGCGCCGGGGTGTCGGCGGCGGTCGCACGGCAACTGGTGGACGCTGGGGTGCAGGTGATCGACGTGGCCGGCGCTGGTGGCACCAGCTGGGCCGCCGTGGAAGCCGAGCGCGCCGTGTCGGCCAGTGACCGCGCCGTGGCCGACGCCTTCGCCGGCTGGGGCATCCCGGCAGCCACCTGCGTGCGCCAGGTACGTGAGGCCCTGCCCGACACGCCGCTGATCGCCTCCGGCGGCATCGCCAATGGCCTGGACGCCGCCAGGGCGATCCGCCTGGGCGCCGACCTGGTCGGCCAGGCCGCCGGCGTGCTGGTCGCGGCCACGGACTCCACCGAGGCGGTGGTCGAGCATTTCCGCATCCTCCTTCAGCAACTGCGCATCGCCTGCTTCTGCACCGGCTCGGCCGACCTGGCCGCCTTGCGTCAGGCGCGCCTGCTGCCATGACCCACTTCGCCGTGGTGGCGCCTGCCTATGCCAGCCACTTCCAGGCGTTCGAGGTGCTGGCAGGCGCGCTGCTCGACCGTGGCCACCGCGTCACCTTCTTCCACCAGGGCGACGCTGCGCGCTGGTTGCAGGACCGGCGTATCGGCTTCCAGCCAATCGGTCTGGACAGCCATCCATCCGGCACCCTGGACGCCCAGTTGCGCCTGGCCGCCTCGCCCTCCACCCCCTGGGCCCTGCACCGGTTGATCCGCCAGTTGGCCGACACTACCCGGCTGTTCATCGAGCACCTGCCTGCCGCGTTCGCTGCCCAGCACATCGAGGCGGTGCTCTGCGACCAGATGGAAAGCGCCGGCGGCCTGGTGGCCGAGGCGCTGGGCCTGCCCTTCGTGTCCCTGGCCTGCGCCTTGCCGGTCAACCGCGAGGCCGGCCTGCCGCTGCCGGTGATGCCCTTCACCCCCGGCCAGGACGCCTACAGCCTGAAACGGTGCCACGCCAGCACCCAGGTCTACGACTGGCTGATGAAGCCGGTGGACACAGCGTTGCTGGAGGGCGCCCAGCGCCTGGGCGTGCCGCCGCGTCGCGGCCTGCATGCCTACCTGTCGCCCTGGCTGCAACTGAGCCAGACCCCGGCCACGCTGGACTTCCCGCGCCAGACCCTGCCGGCGCACTTTCACGCCGTCGGCCCCCTGCGCCGCGCCGTGCCCGATCGACCGGGCCCCTGGCCCATCGACCCGGACCGACCGTTGGTGTTCGCCAGCCTGGGCACGCTGCAGGGCGGCCGTCTGCGCCAGTTCCAGCGTATCGCCCGCGCCTGCCGCGTCTTGGACGTGCAGTTGCTGGTGGCCCACTGCGGGGGGCTCGGCCCTGTGCAGGAAGCGGCCTTGCAGCGCTGCGGCGCCACCTGGGTGACCGACTTCGCCCCGCAGCGCTGGATCCTCGAACAGGCCGATGCCGTAGTGACCCACGGCGGCCTGAACACCGTGCTGGACGCCATCGTCGCGCGTACGCCGATGCTGGTCATGCCGATCGCCTTCGACCAGCATGGCGTCGCCGCCCGGGTCGTGCATCACCGCCTGGGTCTGAGCCTGCCGCGCCGCGCCAGTGCCAGGCGTATCACCGAGACCCTGCGCCAGGTGCTGACGCTGCCGACCCAGGCCCATGCCCGACAGGCCGAAGCCCTGGCCGCCCGTGGCGGCGCGGCGCACGCGGCCGACCTGATCGAGGCCGCCCTGGGCGTGCCTGCGCCTTCACCTTTGGAAACCGCCGATGACCTATGACCTGATTCTCGCCGGCACCGGCCTGGCCAACGGCCTGATCGCCTGGCGGCTGCGCCAGTGTCGTCCCGAGCTGAACATCCTGTGCCTGGACCAGGCCGACGCACTGGGCGGCAGCCACACCTGGTCGTTCCACACGACCGACCTGACCCCACACCAGCAGCAGTGGATCGCGCCCTTCGTGGCCCAGCGCTGGTCGAGCTACCGGGTGCATTTTCCGGCCTACAGCCGCACCTTGCACAGCGGCTACGCCAGCATCACCGGCGAGCGCTTCGCCCAGGTCCTGACCGACGCCTTGGGCGACACCCTCTGGCTGAACCAGCCGATTCATTCGCTGACCCCGACCGAGGTGCGCCTGGCCGATGGTCGGCACCTGCGCGCCAAGGTGGTCATCGATGGTCGCGGTGCGCCGCGCAGCCCGCACCTGGTGCTGGGCCATCAGGCCTTTCTCGGCCAGCTGGTGCGCCTGGAGCGCCCCCACGGCTTGACCGCGCCGATCATCATGGACGCCCGTGTCGCCCAACACGACGGCTACCGCTTCGTCTACGTGCTGCCATTCTCGGCCGACACCGTGCTGATCGAGGACACCCACTACGTGGACCAGCATCGCACCAGCGCCGAGCAGCTGCGTGCGCACATCGCCGAGTACGCGCACCATCAGGGCTGGACCCTCGCCGAGTGCCTGCGCGAGGAACACGGCGTGCTGCCGATCACCCTGGCCGGCGACGTCGAGGCATTCTGGAACGCCGCCGAAGGGCAACCGCTGAGCGGCCTGCGCGCCGGGCTGTACCACAGCACCACCGGCTACTCGCTGCCCGACGCCGTGCGCCTGGCCGACTGGCTGGTGGCCCGGCCGCTGGACGATGCCACCGCGCTCGGTGCCGGGCTGCGGGCCTATGCACGCGAGCACTGGCGCACCCAGGGCTTTTACCGTCTACTCAACCGCATGCTGTTCCTGGCCGGGCAGCCGGAGAAGCGCTGGCAGGTGATGCAGCGCTTCTACCAGTTGCCCGACGGGCTGATCGAACGCTTCTACGCAGGCCGCAATACCTGGCGCGACCGCAGTCGGATTCTCATGGGCAAGCCACCGGTTCCGGTCGGTGAAGCCATCGTCGCCGCGTGGCGACATTCCCCAAGGCATTTCAAGGAGCATCGATGAACCCTGGCAAATCGGCAATCGTCATCGGCGCAGGCTTCGGCGGCCTGGCATTGGCCATCCGCCTGCAGGCCGCTGGCGTACGGACCACGCTGCTGGAACGCCGCGACAAGCCCGGTGGCCGGGCCTACGTGTACAAGGACGAAGGGTTCACCTTCGATGCCGGCCCGACCGTCATCACCGACCCGAGTGCGATCGAGGCGCTGTTCGAGGTGTCCGGCAAGCGCCTGGAGGACTACGTCGAGCTGTTGCCGGTCGATCCGTTCTACCGCCTGTGCTGGGAAGACGGCACGGTGTTCAACTACAACAACGACCAGGCCATCCTCGAGCGGCAGATCCAGGCGTTGGACCCGGCCGACGTGGACGGCTACCGGCGCTTTCTGGACTATTCGCGCGCGGTGTTCGACGAAGGCTACGTGAAGCTGGGCGCCGTGCCGTTCCTGTCCCTGCGCGACATGCTCCAGGCCGGCCCGCAGCTGATGCGCCTGCAGGCCTGGCGCAGCGTCTACGGCATGGTGTCGCGCTTCATCCGCAACGACAAGCTGCGCCAGGCGTTTTCGTTCCACGCGCTGCTGGTCGGCGGCAACCCGTTCGCCACCTCGTCGATCTACACCCTGATCCATGCCCTGGAGCGCCAATGGGGCGTGTGGTTCCCCAAGGGCGGTACGGGCGCCCTGATCGACGGCATGGTCCGGCTGTTCCAGGACCTGGGCGGCGAGCTGGCCCTCAACGCCGACGTCGCCGCACTGGAAACCCAAGGCGATCGCCTGACCGGCGTGCGCACGCACGATGGCCGTCACTGGCACGCCGATGCGGTGGCCTCCAACGCCGACGTGGTCCACACCTACCAGCAGCTGCTGGGCGATCACCCGCGTGGCAAGGCCGAAGGCCAACGCCTGCAGGGCAAGCGCTTCAGCAACTCGCTGTTCGTCATCCACTTCGGTCTGTCACGCCCGCAACCGCAGCTGGAGCACCACACGGTGTGCTTCGGCGCGCGCTACAAAGGCCTGATCGACACCATCTTCAACGGCCCGGACCTGGCCGACGACTTCTCCCTCTACCTGCATTCGCCCTGCGCCACCGACCCGAGCCTGGCGCCGCCCGGCTGCTCGGCGCACTACGTGCTGGCCCCGGTGCCGCACCTGGGCAACGCCGAGGTCGACTGGGCGGTGGAAGGCCCGGCCTACCGTGACCGCATCTTCGACTACCTCGAGCGTCACTACATGCCAGGGCTGCGCCGCGACCTGGTGACCAGCCGCATCTTCACCCCGCTGGACTTTCGCGACACGCTCAACGCGCACCTGGGCTCGGCCTTCTCGCTGGAGCCGGTGCTGCAGCAGAGCGCCTGGTTCCGTCCGCACAACCGCGATGCGCGGGTCGAGAACCTCTACCTGGTGGGCGCCGGCACTCATCCGGGCGCTGGCGTGCCTGGGGTGATCGCGTCGGCCAAGGCCACCGCCGGGCTGATGATCGAGGACCTGCACCGATGACGGCAGGCGACGACGCGCTGTTGACCCATGCCGAGCGCAGCATTGCCGTCGGTTCCAAGAGCTTCGCGGCGGCGGCGCGGCTGTTCGCGCCGTCGACCCGGCGCAGCGCGGTGATGCTCTACGCCTGGTGCCGCCATTGCGACGATGTGATCGATGGCCAGGAAGCCGGGCACGACGCACAACCGGTCGACCCGGCCGAGGCGGCACGACGCCTGGCCCATCTGCGCGAACAGACCCTGGCGGCCTACGGCGAGGCCCCGATGCACGAACCGGCCTTCGCCGCCTTCCAGTACGTCGCCCAGCGCCATGGCATCCGCCGGCGCGAAGCCTTCGACCTGCTCGAAGGCTTCGCGATGGACGTGCAGGGCCAGGCCTACCTCACGTTCGACGACACCCTGCGCTACTGCTACCACGTCGCGGGCGTGGTCGGCCTGATGATGGCGCGGATCATGGGCGTGCGCGACGAGCGGGTGCTCGATCATGCCTGCGACCTGGGGCTGGGCATGCAGCTGACCAACATCGCCCGCGACATCGTCGAGGATGCCAAGATCGGACGGTGCTACCTGCCTCGCCAATGGCTGGAGGCCGCCGGCATCCCGCCCGAACGGTTGGCCGCGCCGGAACACCGCGCTGCGCTGGCGCAGTTGGCGATCCGTCTGGTCGAGCAGGCCGAACCCTATTACGCCAGCGCCCGTGACGGCATGGGCGCCCTGCCCTGGCGCTCGGCCTGGGCCGTGGCCACGGCGGCGCGGGTCTACCGGCGTATCGGGCTGAAGGTCAAGGCAGCAGGTGCCCAGGCCTGGGACGGACGGCTGAGCACTTCGAAGGTGGAAAAGCTCGGGGCGTGTGCGGTCGGCCTGGGTCAGGCGCTCATTTCTCGGCTACGACCGGCGACGCCACGCGATCGTCGTCTGTGGCAGCGTCCTGCGGTGAGCGACGCAACGGCCCGCCCTGCCGCGTCCGCAGCTCTGCCCGCAGGCGATCGATAGGCGGCGCGTAGAGGAAGCCGAAGGACACGCAGTTCTCGCGACCGTGCACGGCATGGTGCATCAGGTGGGCCTGGTACAGGCGCTTGAAATAGCCACGCCGTGGTACATAGCGAAACGGCCAACGGCGATGGACCAGACCGTCATGGGCGACGAAGTACAGCAGCCCATAGGCGGTCATCCCGGCACCGACCCACTCCAGCGGATTCCAGCCTGCGTTGCCCAGAGCGATCAGCACGATGGCCAGCCCGGCGAACACCACCGCGAACAGGTCGTTCTTCTCGAACCAGCCCTGGCGCGGCTCGTGGTGCGAACGGTGCCAGCCCCAGCCAGGGCCATGCATGAGGTACTTGTGGGCCAGGTAGGCGATGCCTTCCATGGCGGCCAGCGATACCAGAAAGGTCAAGGTATTGATCAGCATGAGGCCTCGATGGCGCGAACGGTTCAGGAATGGAGTACCCATCGGGGGCGGCGGTTCCCTGTACGCCGATGGAAGTGAACAGCTTGACGTGTCTGTAGCCTAATGCAAGCAAGCCACTCATTCATTGATGGAGAGCAGCCATGGCAGACCCCACCGAACCGGACCAGGATTACCCGAAGGATCCCTATGTCGATGACATCGACGACGTGGAACCAGGCAATTACGTACCTCACCCCGACGACCCACCCCACAAGAAAGGGCCCGACTGGCCGGAAGGCCAGGTGGCACCGGAGGATCAGTCCAGCGGCTGAGGCACAGGGTCTCACGGGACCATGTGGGAGCGGGCTTGCCCGCGATAGCGGTGCTGAACCCTACCCTGGCCGACAGATTGAACACTGTCCTGACGGTTCCGAGGTGAATGCACAGACCCTATCGCTGGCAAGCCAGCTCCCACAACGAAAAGCGTTTTCACAGAGCCTGTGGGAGCGGGCTTGCCCGCGATAGCGTCCGGTCCATCACCGCCTGCCCTGAAAGGTCTGGTCATTCAGCGTCGTTTATTTACAAGCGGTTTACCAAAACTTGCCCTCGCGATATGACTCACCTCATAGACAACTGGCTCATGTCAACGCCGACTTCTCAACATCGTATCGACCAATACCCGAGTCGTCGGCTCCACTTCAACGTTCAGCACGTCCCCCACCCCAATCTTAGAAAACGTCGTCTGCCGAAGGGTTTCCGGCGTCAGATTGAACCCTAGTTCCCCAGCATCCAACACGATGTTGGAAACGGTCAGGCTTGCCCCATTGAGTGCGAGGAACCCTTTGGCAAACACATACTGAACAATCTCAGGCGCAACCTTGATGCCCAGCCTCATCGCTTCGCCAAGCCATTTAACACAGGTGACAGTGGCCATTCCGTCCACATGCCCTGCCGTCAAATGTCCTCCTATCTCCTGCCCATACGATGCAGATCGCTCCAGATTCACGGAATCCTGCGGGTTCAAGAACTGAAAGGTGGTTGCCTTGGCGGTAGCGTTCGTCACGTCCGCACCAAAGCCATCCTCGTACAGACGCGTCACACTGAGGCAGATTCCGTTCAAGGCGATACTGCCTCCGACCTCCAGACCTCGAAGGAACTCAGGTGTTGTCCTGACTCTGATACCGTTCACACCCTTGCGCTGGGCAATGTCCGCTAAAATGCCAACTTCCTTGATGATGCCTGTGTACATCGCTTGCTCTCCTTGAGGACAGATGAACACGCGTGAGCGTCATTCGCCTTGAGACAATCGAACGTTATCAGCGGTGGTTTTCACGTGTCTGCCAGACGCTTCTGGCTGTCGTATAAGCGAGTGCCTACAAAAGTACCTACTTCGTAAACACAGTGTTTCTTCTGATGCCTGGATACGCCGTAGACCTACGAAGCGCATTGAAGCGAGTTGGCAGGCAGTCGATGGACGTATGGCGCTTCGGATCAAACCCATCGGGTTTGGGACGAATTTTAGAAGCATGGCTTTGGGATCTGGCAGAGTACGAAGGACAGCACCCTGGCCGTTAGGCATACCTGCCTGCCCACCCATCACTCCGAGTGATAATAACCTTCGCCCCATTCGATTCGTTCCCCCCGCGCGCGCCGCGCAGAATCCGCCCACTTTCTTCACTCTGGCGGATTTTTCCATGGAACATTCACTCACATCCCTGCGCTTTCCCCTGGCCGCTCTCGCGGCCGTGGTGATCAGTGCATGCGGCCAGGCGCCGGAGACCGCCCGGCCTGCCAGCGCACCGACGGTCAGCGTGGCCCAGGTGCTGGAACAACCGATCAACGAATGGGACGAATTCACCGGCCGCCTCGAAGCACCGGAGACCGTCGAGGTGCGCCCGCGCGTGTCCGGGCAGATCGACCGCGTGGCCTTCACCGAAGGCGCCCAGGTCAACAAGGGCGACCTGCTGTTCCAGATCGATCCCCGCCCGTTCCAGGCCCAGGTCCGCCAGCTCGAGGCGCAACTGCAACAGGCTCGCGCCTCGGCCAGCCGCAGCGAGAACGAAGCCCAACGTGGCCAGCGCCTGCGCAGCAGCAACGCCATCTCCGCCGAGCTGGCCGAATCGCGCAGCAGCGCTGCGGCCGAAGCGCGCGCTGGCGTGGCAGCCATCCAGGCCCAGTTGGACCTGGCCCGTCTGAACCTGAGCTTCACCCGCGTCACCGCACCGATCAGCGGCCGCGTCAGCCGCGCCCAGTTCACCGCCGGCAACATCGTCACCGCCGACGTCACGCCGCTGACCAGCGTGGTCTCCACCGACAAGGTGTATGCCTACTTCGACGCCGACGAGCGCGTCTACCTCAAGTACACGCAACTGGCCCGCAATGGCCAGCGCGGGCAGTCCACGCCGGTCTACCTGGGCCTGTCCAACGAGGCCGGCACACCGCACCTGGGCCAGATGAACTTCGTCGACAACCAGGTCAACCCGCGCACCGGCACCATCCGTGGGCGTGCGGTGTTCGACAACCGCGACGGCCAGTTCACCCCCGGCCTGTACGCGCGGCTCAAGCTGGTCGGCAGCGCCACCTACTCGGCCACACTGATCAACGATGAAGCGGTCGGCACCGACCTGGGCAAGAAGTTCGTGCTGGTGATGGACGCCGACAACAAGGCCAGCTACCGCACCGTCGAACTGGGCCCCAAGCTCGAAGGCTTGCGCATCGTCCGCGAAGGCCTGCACAAGGGCGACCGCATCGTGGTCAAGGGCCTGCAGCGAGTGCGTCCCGGCACAGTGGTCACGCCCCAGGACACCCCAATGGCCAGCGACGAGACCCTGGCCGCGCTCGCCCGTCAACGTCAGGCGTTGCAGGCCAGTCAGGCCGGGCAACCCGCCGCCGCCGTGAAACTCGCCAGTGCCCCGGCACCGCGCGGCTGAAGGATCGAACCCCATGAACTTCTCACGCTTCTTCATCACCCGGCCGATCTTCGCCGCAGTGCTTTCCCTGATCCTGCTGATCGCCGGCAGCATCGCGCTGTTCCAGCTGCCGATCAGCGAATACCCCGAGGTCGTGCCACCCACCGTGGTGGTGCGCGCCAACTTCCCCGGTGCCAACCCCAAAGTCATCGGCGAAACCGTCGCCGCGCCCTTGGAACAGGCCATCACCGGGGTCGAGAACATGCTCTACATGTCCTCGCAGTCCACCGCCGATGGCAAGCTGACCCTGACCATCACCTTCGCCCTGGGCACCGACCTGGACAATGCCCAGGTGCAGGTGCAGAACCGCGTCACCCGTACCCAGCCCAAGCTGCCCGAGGAGGTCACGCGCATCGGCATCACCGTGGACAAGGCCTCGCCGGACCTGACCATGGTCGTGCACCTGACCTCGCCGGACAATCGCTACGACATGCTCTACTTGTCCAACTACGCCATCCTCAACATCAAGGACGAACTGGCGCGTCTGGGCGGCGTGGGCGACGTGCAGCTGTTCGGCATGGGCGACTACTCGCTGCGGGTCTGGCTCGACCCCAACAAGACCGCCTCGCGCAACCTGACCGCCAGCGACGTGGTCACGGCGATCCGTGAGCAGAACCGTCAGGTCGCCGCCGGTCAGCTCGGCGCGCCGCCTGCACCAGGTGCCTCGAGCTTCCAGCTGTCGATCAATACCCAGGGCCGCCTGGTCACCGAGGAAGAATTCGAGAACATCATCATTCGCGCCGGTGCCGATGGCGAGATCACGCGCCTGAAGGACATCGCCCGGGTCGAGCTGGGCTCGAGCCAGTACGCCCTGCGTTCGCTGCTGAACAACCAGCCGGCGGTGGCCCTGCCGATCTTCCAGCGCCCCGGCTCCAATGCCATCGACATTTCCAACGACGTGCGCGCCAAGATGGCCGAGCTGAAGAAGGACTTCCCCGAAGGCATGGACTACAGCATCGTCTATGACCCGACGGTGTTCGTCCGCGGCTCCATCGAAGCGGTGGTGCACACCCTGTTCGAAGCCCTGGTACTGGTGGTGCTGGTGGTGATCCTGTTCCTGCAGACCTGGCGGGCATCGATCATCCCGTTGCTGGCCGTGCCGGTCTCGCTGATCGGCACCTTCGCGGTGATGCACCTGTTCGGTTTCTCGCTCAACGCCCTGTCGCTGTTCGGCCTGGTGCTGGCCATCGGCATCGTGGTCGACGACGCCATCGTGGTGGTGGAGAACGTCGAGCGCAACATCGGCCTGGGCCTGGCGCCGGTGCAAGCCACGCAGAAGGCCATGGGCGAAGTGACCGGGCCGATCATCGCCACGGCGCTGGTGCTGTGCGCGGTGTTCGTGCCGGCAGCGTTCATCTCCGGGCTGACCGGGCAGTTCTACAAGCAGTTCGCCCTGACCATCGCCATCTCCACGGTGATCTCCGCGTTCAACTCGCTGACCCTGTCGCCGGCGCTGGCCGCCGTGCTGCTCAAGGACCACCACGCGCCGCAGGACCGCTTCTCGCGCCTGCTCGACCGGCTGCTGGGCGGCTGGCTGTTCGCGCCGTTCAACCGCTTCTTCGACCGTGCCAGCCACCGCTACGTCGGCGGCGTGCGCCGGGTGATCCGCTCCAGCGGCATCGCGCTGTTCGTCTACGCCGGGCTCATGGGCCTGACCTACCTGGGCTTCGCCTCGACCCCGACCGGGTTCGTCCCGGCGCAGGACAAGCAGTACCTGGTGGCCTTCGCGCAACTGCCCGACGCCGCCAGCCTGGACCGCACCGAGGCGGTGATCAAGCGCATGAGCGAGATCGCCCTGGCGCAACCGGGCGTGGCCGATTCGGTGGCCTTCCCGGGCCTGTCGATCAACGGCTTCACCAATAGCCCCAACAGCGGCATCGTGTTCACCCCGCTCAAGCCGTTCGACCAGCGCAAGGACCCGAGCCAGTCGGCGCAAGCCATCGCCGCCGCGCTCAACGCCAAGTTCGCCGACATCCAGGACGCCTACATCGCGATCTTCCCGCCACCGCCGGTGCAGGGCCTGGGCACCATCGGCGGGTTCCGCGTGCAGGTCGAAGACCGCGGCAACCTGGGCTACGAGGCGCTGTACCGCGAAACCCAGAACATCATCGCCAAGAGCCAGCAAGTGCCGGAACTGGCGGGTCTGTTCACCAGCTACCAGGTCAACGTGCCGCAGGTCGATGCCGCCATCGACCGGGAAAAGGCCAAGACCCACGGGGTTGCGATCAATGACATCTTCGACACCCTGCAGATCTACCTGGGCTCGTTGTACACCAACGACTTCAACCGCTTCGGCCGGACCTATCAGGTCAACGTGCAGGCCGAACAGCAGTTCCGCCTGGACGCCGAGCAGATCGGCCAGCTCAAGGTGCGCAACGACCGTGGCGAGATGATCCCGCTGGCGACCTTCCTCAAGGTCAGCGACACCTCCGGGCCTGACCGGGTCATGCACTACAACGGCTTCATCACCGCCGAGATCAACGGTGCGGCGGCACCGGGTTACAGCTCCGGCCAGGCCGAGGCGGCCATGGCGCGCCTGCTGACCGCCGAGCTGCCCAACGGCATGACCTTCGAGTGGACCGAGCTGACCTACCAGCAGATCCTGGCGGGCAATACCGCGCTGCTGGTCTTCCCGCTGTGCGTGCTGCTGGCCTTCCTGGTGCTGGCGGCGCAGTACGAGAGCTGGAGCCTGCCGCTGGCGGTGATCCTGATCGTGCCGATGACCCTGCTGTCGGCCATCACCGGGATCATCCTGACCGGCGGTGACAACAACATCTTCACCCAGATCGGTTTGATCGTGCTGGTGGGGCTGGCCTGCAAGAACGCCATCCTGATCGTCGAGTTCGCCAAGGACAAGCAGGCCGAGGGCCTCGACCCGCTGGCCGCGGTGCTGGAGGCATGCCGCCTGCGTCTGCGTCCGATCCTGATGACCTCGATCGCCTTCATCATGGGCGTGGTGCCGCTGGTGTTCTCCTCCGGTGCCGGCGCCGAGATGCGCCATGCGATGGGCGTGGCAGTGTTCTCCGGGATGATCGGCGTGACCGTGTTCGGCCTGTTCCTGACGCCCGTGTTCTTCGTCCTGATCCGCCGCCATGTCGAACGTCGTCAGGCGCGTCGCATCGCTCACACCCCGCTGCAGGAGACCCAGGCATGATGCGGTTCACCCCTTTTCTTCCGAGTCTGCTGGTGCTGGCCCTGTCGGCCTGCGCCGTCGGCCCCGACTACCGCGCGCCTCAGCCTGAGCCGGCGCGCCTGGATGCCGCGCAGGGCGCAGCCGCGTTCGACCCGACGCGTTTCGAAAGCGCCTGGTGGCACCAGTTCGAGGACCCGACCCTGGATCGCCTGGTGCAGGCCTCGCTGACCGGCAACCGCGACCTGCGGGTGGCCTTCGCCCGGCTCAAGGCGGCGCGGTCCATCCGTGAGGACGTGGCCAACGACGCGCTGCCGGTGGTGACCAGTGGCGCTAGCAGCACGCTGGGCAAAGGCCAGATTCCGGGTCAGACCGAGCAGCGGGTCAACAGCGAGCGCTACGACCTGGGCCTGGACATGGCCTGGGAACTGTACCTGTTCGGCCGCATCCAGCGGCAGCTGGAAGCCAGTCAGGCCCGTGAGGACGCCGCTCAGGCCGACCTGCGCCAGTTGCAGGTCAGCCTGATCGCCGAACTGGTGGATGCCTACGGTCAATTGCGCGGCGCCCAGCTGCGCGAGCGCATCGCCTCTGACAACCTCAAGACCCAGCAGGACTCGCGCCGGATCACCGAGACCCTGCGCGACGCCGGGGTCGGCAACGAGCTGGACGTGGTCCGCGCCGAGGCGCGCCTGGCCGCCGTCGAAGCCAGCCTGCCGCAACTGCAGGCCGAGCAGGTCCGCGCACGCAACCGCATCGCCACCCTGCTCGGTCAGCGCCCCGAGCAACTGAGCATCGACCTGTCGCCCCAGCACCTGCCGGCGATCGCCAAGGCATTGCCGGTGGGCGACCCAGGCCAGCTGCTGCGCCGCCGTCCGGACATCCGCAGCGCGGAACGGCAGTTGGCCGCCGCCACGGCCGAGGTCGGCGTGGCCACGGCCGACCTGTTCCCACGGGTCAGCCTCAGCGGCTTCTTGGGCTTCACCGCTGGACGCGGGTCGCAGATCGGCAGCTCGGCGGCCAACGCCTGGGCGCTGGCGCCCAGCATCACCTGGCCGGCCTTCGACCTGGGCAGCGTGCGGGCCCGCCTGCGCGGCGCCAAGGCCGAGGCCGAAGGCGCACTGGCCAGCTACGAGCAGCAGGTGCTGCTGGCCCTGGAAGAGTCGTCGAACGCGTTCAGCGACTACGGCAAGCGCCAGCAACGGGTGCGTGCCCTGATGCGCCAGAGCGAGGCCAGCCGCAAGGCCGCCGACCTAGCGTCGATCCGCTACCGCGAAGGCACCGTCGACTACCTGGTGCTGCTCGACGCCGAACGCGAACGCCTGGCCGCCGAAGACGCCCAGGCCCTGGGCGAAGTCGAGCTGTACCGTGGGGTCGTGGCGATCTACAAGGCACTGGGGGGTGGCTGGGACGTGACACCAGGGTCGACGAACGCAGGCCCGGTGTTGCAGGCGGCGCGGTAGCGAGCGGCAAGCGGCAAGCGGCGTGGGGCTGAGCTTTTTTGAGAAGCTCATCATCTAGCATCGATTACGCAGATTTCAGGGCCGCCTTGCGGCCCGCACAATCAGCCACGCGTTTCGATTGCTCGACCCACGCAGGCTTGTCATGCACCAACCGCTTGCCGCTGGCGAGCGCCCTTACCGCGCCCCCGGCGTGAACCCCGCCCGGTCCGCCCGCCAGACCACCGCCGCACCGATCACGGCCAGCCCCAGCAAGGCCCCCGGCAGCGCCGATGCGCCGAACTGCTGCAACAGCACCCCGCCGCCGAGCCCGCCCAGGGCCACCGCCAGGTTGAACACCGTCACCAGCATCGACTGCGCCACATCGCCCGCCTCTCCAGCGGTGTCGGCGATGGCCGTCTGCAACAGGGTCGGTGCGCCGCCGAAGGTCATGCCCCACAGCACCACCCCGGCCAGCACCACGCCCGTGTGCGCGCCGGCCAGGCCCAGCACCAGCGCCGCCACGGCGAAACCGGCCAGGCTGAGCAGGGTCACGCGGCGCAAGGCGCGATCCACCCACAGACCGGTCGCCCACACGCCCAGGATCGACGATGCACCGAATAGCAGCAGTACCAGGTCGACCCGCTCGCCCAGCCCGACCGAGGCCAGGTACGGCGCGATGAAGGTGTAGAGCATGTTGTGCGCCAGGATCCACACCAGGATCACGGCCAGCACCGAACGGATGCCCGGCAGCAGGAAGATGGCGCGCAGCGATTGCCGCCGTTCGGCCGGCTGGCCGGCGAAGTTCGGCAAGCCCCAGCGCACCCACACCGCCAGCACCAGCGCCAGGGCGGACATGATCCAGAACACCCCGCGCCAGTCGGTCAGTCCACCGAGCCAGGTGCCCAGGGGCACACCCAGGCACAGGGCGATCGGCTGGCCGACCCCGACCACGGCCAGTGCCCGCCCCTGCTGGGCGCTGGGGACCAGGCGTCGGGCATAGCCGGCCAGCACGCCCCAGACGATCCCGGCCGCCATGCCGGCCACCAGGCGCGAACCGAGGATCACGGCATAGCTGGAAGACAGCGCGGTGACGCCGTTGAACACCAGCAGAGCGACGATGGCCAGCAGCAGCAAGGGTCGACGTGACCAACTGCGGGTGGCGGCGACGATGGGGATCGCGGCGAGCACCGAGCCGAGCGCGTACACCGAGACCAGCTGGCCGGCCAGGGATTGGGAGATGCCCAACCCGGCGCTGATCTGCGGCAACAGGCCTGCAGGCAAGGTCTCGGTCATGATGGCGATGAACCCGGCCAGGGTCAGGGCCAGCAGCTGGGCCAGTGGCAGGCGGGTCGTCGCAGGGGCCGCCTCGAGCGGGGTCGGGTCGGCCGTGGCGGAAGAAGGAGGAGTCATGGTCTGCGTCCTTTCAGTGACAAAAAAGACCCACGCCCCGTGATGACGAGGCGCGGGCAGGTGCGCGGTAATGAAGCGTCAGGCCAGGCGCTGCTGGTCTGGACGGTGAAGGGCCTCGGCCTGCCGGATCAGCGTCAGCAGCTCGTCGAGTCCGGTCGGCTTGAGCAATTGGTAGTGGTCGGCCACGCTGTCGAGCATCACCGGCGTCCAGGGCAGTTGCCCGATTGCCTGCTCGATGAACGAATAATCGTCACCGGCGGCCTTGAGCAGGCTTACAGGTGCCTTGATACGGTGCTCGACCAACGCCTCGAAGTCGTAGCGGAACTCGTAGGTCAGCTCGACCACCTCGGTGATGCGTTCGATCAGGCCCTGGTCCAGCCCGTCGAAGCGCGCCTGGATGAAGCGCACGAAATCCGCGCGGTCACGCAGGCGTTCGAGGGCGCCTTCGACCTCGGCCGTGGGCAACACGCCGGCGAACACCGAATAGAGGATGCCCAGGAAGGCCGGCCCGGCATAGCGCGGCTGACCGGCCAGGCGGTAGGCCGGGCGACGGGTGCGCGGATTGCCCGGCGCGATCAGCACCAGCGATTCGACCTGCTCGCCCAGCGCCTCGAGCTGGCGGGCCGCCTCGAAGGCCACGCGTGCGCCGAAAGAGTAGCCCCACAGCGTGTATGGGCCTTCCGGCTGGCGTTCACGCAGCAGGGCGATGTCGGCACGGGCCATCTCGGCCAGCGTGGCATGGGGCACCTCGCCTGGGTTGATGCCCACGGCCTGCACCCCGTAGAACGGCCGCCCCGGATCGCTCTTCAACGCCAGGCCACGCAGGTTCATCGGGTAGCCGCCCAGGCCTGGCCAGCAGAAGATCGGCCGCTGGCGCGTACGCACGGCGTTGAGGTCCACCAGCCGCGAATGCGTCTGCTGCGAGGCGGCCTGCACTTCGGCTGCCAGGGCCTCGACGCTGGGATGGCTGAAGATCGCCTGCAACGGCAGACGCGCGCCCAATTCGCGGTTGAGCCGGTTGATCAGCACCACGGCCAGCAACGAGTTGCCCCCGGCCTCGAAGAAGTCGTCGGTGACCGACACCGCCTCGCACTGCATGACCTGGCACCAGACCGCTGCGACGGCTCGCTCGCCTGCGGTGCGGGGCGCGATCAGCGTCCGCGCCTGACGGGCCGTGCGTACCGTGGTCTTGAGGGCCTGCACGTCGACCTTGCCATTGGCGGTCAGCGGCAACTCGTCGAGCACCATGAACTGGTCCGGCACCATGTACTCGGGCAGCAGCTGTTCCAGCTCCTGCCTGAGCAGCTCGGCCGGGCCCTGGATGTGCACGGCATCTTCCTTCATGCCTTCGCTGCACACCTGGTCTTCGCTGACGCGACCGCCGAGCGCGAAATAGCAGGCCTCGACTGGCCGCATGGTACCGAGCAACTGGCGCAGGCGCGTGGCCGTGGCCAGGTCGTGACCGCTGCGCGAACTGTAGCCCGAGGACATCAGGCCCAGGCGCAGGTCGTTCATCTGCAAGGCCTGCAAGCGTCGGCCCAGACCGATGTAGTGCTCCCAGGCCGGCGCCTGCTCGACCACCAGGGACAGGGCGAAGCTGGCCTGTGCGTAGGACCGCTGATTGATCGCGATCACCTGGTTCTTCTCGATCACCGCCGTGCCCAGGCGCTCCAGGCGTTGCCCGCGCAGCGCATAGAGACCGGCCGGCAGGTCGTCGACCTGATCGCCATGGGCCTGCACGTAGACCTGCACGGGGTTGGCCTCGACGGCGTGGGCGGCGCTCACCAGTGGGTAGCTGCCCAGGTAGCGATCGCCCTCCTCGACAGCCAGGTGTTCGAGCACCTCCGGCTGATGTACCCCGGCGCCCAGGCCCAGGCCCTGCTCGGGCAGCACCCGGTCGAGCAGGCCCAGCACGTGGCCTGCCTCCATCTCCAGCACTTCGTCGACGTTGGTCTGATACACCGCCTCGATGGCCGGCGCACGGCCGACCAGGTGCAGCATCACGCGGGGCTGTCCGGTGGCCGGACGCGCCTGGATCAGCACCAGCTCATGGGCGGTGGGGGCGAAATAGTGGAGGCCGTCGGCCAGCCCTTCCAGGCCTTCGACCTCCAGGTACAACTGATGGGCGTACAGCGCCCCCGGCGAGGCGTAGGCGTACTTGGGCAGCAGCCGTTCCTGACTGTGGAACGGCCCCAGGTTGCGCAGCAGCGCACCGAGCGTGTCCAGGGTCAGCTCGCCATCGGCTTGCCGACGTGGGGTGGGCTGCCGGACCAGCAGATCGAGAATCGTCTGTCGATCCACCCGACCGCCTTCGAACAGGCGGTAGGTCTTGCGGGCAAAGGCCCGCGCGCGCTGGTCCGGGCTGGGCGTGGCGCCCGGCAGGCGCAGCACCGCCCTGCCCTGGTCACGGCTGGCCTTGCGTTCGCCCAGTTGCCCAAGCTGGGCCTTGACCTGGACCTTGCTGGACTTGGACAGGTGGTGGGCGCCATGCTGGCCCTGGTCCATCAGGATCGCCTCGCGCGGGTTGAGCGCCACGCAGGCCACCAGGCTCTGCCGTTGGCCTTCGGACTCGGCCTGGACGAACACGGCCGCGCTCTTGACCCAGGCGTGGTTCTCGATCGCCACGCGCACTTCATCGAGCTCGATGCGATACCCGCGCAGCTTGATCTGGTTGTCGGCCCGGCCGATGAACTGCACGCTGCCATCGGCGTTCCAGCTGGCCAGGTCACCGGTGCGGTAGAGGCGCACCGGGTGCGTATGGCCCGGCAGCAGGCGCTCGACGAACCGCTCGGCGGTCTGCTCCGGCCGGCCACGGTAGCCACGGGCCAATTGGCGGCCGCCGATGTAGAGCTCGCCCGGCGTCTCGGGCACCTCGATGGGCGCGCCAGTGACCGGGTCGAACAGGTGCAGCGTGGTACCGCTGGCCGGGAACCCGAGCGAGACGATCTGCACGGTGTCCGCCAGGCAGGCCGCATCGACCACGCGCGACGAGGCGTTGATGGTGCATTCGGTCGGCCCGTACAGGTTGACCAGGCGCACCTGTGGCAGGCAGTCCAGGCAGGCTTGGGCCAGCTTGCGGGTCAGGGGTTCGCCGCCGCTGTACAGATGCGTGAGCGTCTGGCAGTCGGCGAAGCCGGGCTCGTTGACCAGGGCCTGCAACAGGGTCGGCACGCCTTGCAGCACGCTGATGCGGTGTTCGATCAAGGCCGCGACCAGCGCCTCGGGATCACGGTGGATGCCGGGGGCGCCAATCACCACATGGGTGCCGTTGGCCACCGACAACAGCTCCCACTGCGCGGCATCGAAGCTCATGGGCGTCTTGCGCAGCAGCGTCTGGCGCGCATCCACGCCATGCACGTCACGCAGCCAGGCGAGCTGGTTGATCAGGTTGGCGTGGGTGATCTCCACCCCTTTCGGCTGGCCCGTGGTCCCCGAGGTGTAGATGACGTAGGCCAGGCTGTGCGCCTCGACGAGCACGGGCGCCTGGGTACGCGCATCATTGGCCGCCGGGCGCGCGGCGCCGTCGTCGCAGACCAGGCGCACGCCATCGAGTGCCAGGGCGCGCAGGCTCGGCAGCAGGGCCGGCTGGGTGTAGATCACCGTGATGCCCGCGTCTTCGATCATGTAGCGGATGCGCTCGCGGGGGTATTCCGGGGCCAGCGGCAGGTAGGCGCAGCCGGCCTCCAGGATGCCCCAGGTGCCGATCATCATGTCCAGGGACGGATCGACGAACAGGCCGACGCATTGCCCTGGCTGCACGCCGGCATCACGCAGGCGCCAGGCGGCCTGCTGGCTGCGCCGACGCAGTTGCGCGAAGCTCAGCAGGCCCTGCGGGCTGCTGACGGCGATGCGACCGGGCGAGGCCTCGGCCTGGCGGGCGAACAGCTCGATGAGCGTGCGCGCCGGACCGTCTGCCGACAGCCGTGCGCCCTCTGTGCAATCAGTCGACATCCGTGGTGTTCCTGAACTCACCGCATCCATGAGCGTGCTCCAGTGTGATCGATAGGCGCAGCCTGCCCCGCGCTCGGGAGACGAGCGAAGCCGGCAGGGACTGCAAAAAGGCAGTGTCGCGTCGATGACGCAGTGGCCGACGGTTGGCCGGCACTGCGGGTTGACCGGTCGGGCGACCGGGTCAGTGTCGTTCCAGCAGATGGCCGTGACCGCCGATGCGGTCGGCGATGCCGCTGGCGCGCAAGGCATGCCAGTAGAGCACCACGTTGTTGGACAGCACCGGCTTGCCCAACCACGCCTCGGCGATCATCGCCGCACGGGCCATGGCCACGTTGGTGCCGACCTGGACGATGGCCTCGACCTGCGGGCCGTCCACGGCGCGAATGGCGTCGAAGATCTGCCGCTCGGTGATGTGTGCGATGTTCGCCGGGCTGGACGCCCCGAGGCCGCGGACGGCGAGCACCTGGTAATCGTTGTCGGTGAAGAAGTGGCTGACCGTCTCGTCGCCCAGCGGCAGATAAGGGGTCAGTACGGCGATCCGACGAATCCCGCCCAGCGCCTCCAAGGCCGCACGGTAGGCATCCGGACTGGTGGTGACCGGTACGCCGCCGCTCATGTCGAGGAACGATTCGGTGACCATCTCGTGGCTGCCGGGGCCGTCCCAGTAGCTTTCGGGCGACACGCCGACGATGATCCGATCAGGCTTGCAGGTCAGCAGCCCATGGATCGCATCGGAAGTCGACAGGCGGATGTTGTTCAAGACGTTCATGAAGCCAGGGCGCTGGTCCATCGACTCGTCCTGGATCAGCATGCGGCTGGCGTGATTGGTCACGCCATAGGGCCGCAGGGCATCGGTCTCGGGCTGCATCGAAGTGTTGGTCGAGGGCAGGATGATGCCCATCTTCAGGCGATTGCCAAGTGAATCGGTCATGACGGCTCTCAAGGTCGACGGCAGTAGCATCGACCCCCGAACGGGAAACACACGCTCTACGCAGCGCAGGAACTACTTGGCCAGGAACGAGGCGGCCATGTCCTTCTCGGCGTGCCCGGCTTCCAGGGCGCGCTTGAAGCGCTGCAGGCCTGCTTCGACGCTGTCGACCTTGACCCCGGCCTCACGGGCCGCCTCGATCACCAGCTCGGCGTCCTTGGCGGCGTTGGCCACCGAGAACGTGGTGCTGTAGTCGTCGGCCATGATCGCGGCGGACTTGAGCTGGAAGTACAGGTTGTCCAGCGGGCCACCCTTGACCACGTCGACCACCAGCGCAGGGTCCACGCCCAGGGCCTGGGCGATGGACAGGCTCTCGGCCACGCCATGGGTCAGGGCCAGCACCCAGCTGTTGAGCGCGAGCTTGAGCTTGCTGCTGACGCCAGGCTGTTCCGATACCCAGACGGTGCGCTGGCCGATGGCGTCGAAGACCGGCTGGACCACGTCGCGCTGAGCCTCGGCACCGGAGGCGATGATCACCAGTTTGCCCTGCTCGGCCGGGCCCTTGGTGCCCTGCACCGGCGCGTCATAGAACGCCAGGCCGTGTTCCTGGGCGAAGGCCTGCAGTTTCTCGGTGGCCGGCACACCGACGGTGCTCGCCTGGATCCACACGGTACCCTTGGCCAGGCCGGGCAGCGCGGCGCGCATGGCGTCGAGCACGGCAGGGCCGTCCTTGAGCATGGTCAGCACGATACCGGCGCCACGCACGGCGTTGGCCGCCAGCTCATGGACCTGCACACCATTGTCGGCCAGGGCCGAGGCCTTTTCGAAGGTGCGGTTCCAGGCGCGGGTCTGGAAACCGTTCTTCTGCAGGTTGCGGGCGATGGCAGCGCCCATGATGCCGGTGCCGAGAACGGCGATGGAGCGGGTGTCTGCGTGTTCGACCTGGGTCATGTGAACGTCCTTTTAGTGAAGCGTTGAAGACAGAAATGTCAGGGGCGCGACGGGGCCGCGCGAGTGAAGCGTGGGTGGCCAGGGCATCGACGGCCCTGACCGGTCATGACGAAACGAAACAGCGTGCCGGTCAGTCTGGGCAGGTCACAGGGCGCCGACGGCGACCTCGACGATGTCGGCCAGCCGCTCGGAACGGTCCTCACGCGCACCGCCCTTGCCGATCACCCGGATGCCCTGGATGGTGCTGACCACGAACCGGGCCAGGGCCTCGGGCCGGCGGCCGGCTTCGATTTCACCTGCGGCCTGCCCGCGCAGGAACAACGCGGTCAGCGCTCGTTCCATGCGACTGAAGTTCTTGGCCACCAGCTCGGCGATGCCACTGTCGTGGCGGGCCACCTCCAGCGAGGCGTTGGCGACCATGCAGCCCAGGTTCTCGGTGTCGTGCAGCTCTTCGGCGACGATCTTGTGCAGCAGGCGACGAATCAGCTCCTTGACCGGGCCCTCTTCGGCCAGCAGGGCCACGTTGAAGGCGGTCATGTCGTAGTAGCGACTCAGGGCGAACTCGTACAGGCCCTGCTTGCTGCCGAAGGCGTTGTACAGGCTGCCACGCCCCAGACCCGTGCCTTCGACCAGGTCCTGGATGCTGGTCCCGGCATAGCCGCGCTGCCAGAACACACGCATGGCGGCCTCGGCGATGGCGTCGGGATCGAATTCTCTGGATCTCATCTGGGCACCGGTTATGGAACGAACGGTACAGAAAGTACCACCCGACTGGCGAAACCGTCAATGGTTCAAATTTTATTTGAATATGACCTAAATCTGGTACTTGCACCCTTCGTCCAGATGGTGCAGCTTGAAAAAAGAACGCCTTCGTCGAGATTTCTTCGCTCAGTTCTGGAACGATCGTTCCAGCCCGAACGCCGGCGTTCACCCCACGTCTCTGGAAAGGAAACAGCGCTTCATGTCGAACACCCTCTTGCGCACCGGCAATCCTCAGGCGCCCTATGCCGAATCCATCGCCCTGCCTGCTGACGCCAAGCTGGTCTACGTCAGCGGCATCCTGGCCGACGTTGCCGATAGCGATGCTGCCCCCGGAACGTCCGCCGCCTATGGCGATACGCAGACCCAGGCGATGTCGGTGCTGGGCAAGATCCAGGCGATCCTGGCCCAGCATGACCTGCAGATGCGACATGTCGTGCAACTGCGTGCGTTTCTGGTCGGCACGCCCGAACACGGCGGACGTCTGGATTTCGCGGGTTTTCAGCGTGCCTATGCGACGTTCTTCGACGATCCCGACCTGGGCGCCAAGCCGACCCGCACCGCGATCCAGGTGGTGGCCCTGCCCTTGCCCGGCACGCTGGTGGAAGTCGATGTCGTCGCGGCGCGACCTTGAACCGTATCAAGCCGAGGCCTGATGAACGATCAGGCCCCGCGTTCGTCGAGTCACGGAGGACACCATGACCGCCCCCTCATTCGCCGACATCGGCAGGGTCATCGCCAGCCTGGGCAGCCGACACTTCACACGGACGTTCCACGCCCTGATCGAGGCGCATCTCAGCGCACCGGTGGACCAACTCCACTGGCAGTCGGTCGAGGCACCGCCCGGCCAGGCTGCGCTGGGCGAACGCACCGGCGCCCGCGCATTCGAAACGGGTACCGGACGCACGTTGAACCTGCAGGCGCAGAGCGACGCAGCGCGTCACCTGACCGTCCGGCGCTTCGCACCCAGACGAGCCTTTTCCGACCATGAGCGCGAGCACTTGCAGACCCTCGCGCCGCTGCTGTTCTCGTTGCTGAACCAGCACCAGCGCCTGGCCCTGCCACTGGCCGACACCGCCAGACCGGCGCAGAGCCTGGAAAGCCGCTTTCACCAACGTCTGCAGCAAAGCGGGCTGACCTTGTCCGAACGCGAGACCCAGGTCTGCCTGGGGCTGCTGGCCGGACGTACCGCCGCGCAGCAGGCCGAAGCGCTGAAGCTGACGATCAACACGGTGGACAGCTACCAGCGGCGGGCGGCGGTCAAGCTCAACATTCGTGGGCGACACTCACTGATGCGCTGGCTGTATGCGGATACCGAGGTCGAGCCTGTCGAGGAGACACCCTCGCCTCGCGTGCTCGCGGCGGGCCAGCCTGTGCCCGTCGTGTGCTGGCTGGACCTGCCGACGCGCGTTGGCCGTCAGGTCGGGTTGCCTGCGTCGCCGCCCAGCTGGAAGCCAGCGGGGGGCTTTCGCTGAGGCGCGTTGCCTGAAGGCGCGTCACTGGTTTTTTCTGGGAGGTGTACCTGAGCTGGCGTCATCGCGGGCAAGCACCCTGGGCGGTTCGGGCACGCTGACCTGAGGGCGTGGCTGATTTCATGGGCCCTGGCGGGCCCAATCGCGCCCGGTCTGACGTCCCGGCGGGGGCCGCTCCTAGGGCATCGAGCCCGCAGTGTAGATAGGCTCGGGCCTTCCAACCCTCACTTGAACAGTTCGAACGGTATCGAGTGCCCGCCCCCCCGGCGTGAGCACGCATTCACAAGGTTGAACCGAGTGCTGGATGATCAACGGCCAAACTGGCCAATGATTCAAAAGGCTTCGAACAATTCGAGGCCTGGCTGCAAACACACGCCGAGCCTGGCGCCTGGGTGGTGATGGAAGCCACGGGCACCTACCACGAAGCGCTGGCCGAATACCTGCATGCTCGGCACTACCGGGTGTGCATCGTCAACCCAGCGGTGATCGCGAAGTTCGCCGAATTCGAGCTGCGCCGCGTCAAGACCGACAAAGCCGACGCCAAGACCATCGCTGCTTACGCTCAGCACAAGGGCGACTCGTTACGCCAGTGGGAGCCTGAGCCAGAAGCTCAGCGGCGTCTACGGGCGCTGGTTCGCCGCCTGGACGACCTGAAGGAAATGCGCCAGATGGAGCAGAACCGTCTGGATGTGGCGCCACTGACGGTGCAGGCATCGATCAAGGCGGTGATCGGGCACATCACCGATGAGATGGAAAAGACTCGCAAGGCCATCGAGCAGACGATCGATGACGACCCGGACCTGCGTCGTCGACGTGAGTTGACCCCCTCCATCGACGGTTTGGGCGATACCACGGCAGCCCTGCTGCTTGCCTAGCTGGGCGATCCGCTGAAGTACGAAAGCCCCTCTGCCATCGTTGCGTTCGCCGGGCTGAACCCGATGGTTCACCAGTCTGGGGAGAAGGTCGGGCAAACGACCATGCTGCACCTGGTGTATGGCGTGGTGAAATCCGACAAACCATTCGATCCTCAGATCGCGCTTGCGGTGTGAGGATCAAGACGGTATCTACACCCACCGTAGTGGTACGGGCAATCGCGGTCCATGTGTGAGCGGCCCCCGTGCCGCGATTGGGCCCGCAGGGCCCACAAAACCATCGCTGCGTTCTATCACGTGGACGCTGGCTCACCAGCGATCACACAGGCCAATCCAACCCCTGCCCCCCCGCCAAGCGCTCCTTCAACGCCCACCGCTACGGCCCCTGAGCCCAGCGCCAGGGCGCACCGGCCCGCCCCGCCGGCGCCGCCCCATCGATCACGCACACACCCACCGCCCCGCTCAAGACGTCACCCGTGCCGTGTCACTGGCCTGGGTTTCGAACCACCAGGCCGTCAGGCTGTACACCTGTGGCACCTTGAGCACGCTGAAGTGATCGCCCGGGCCTTTCCAGACGCGCACCTGCGGCAGCGTCCGGCGCCAGCCCTCGGCCATCGTCTGCTGCTCGCGGCGGTTGCACCCGGCCTCCAGGGCCGGGTCGTCCACCTGCACCAGCCCGACCGGGCCGTCGTAACCGACCTGCGGACGGTAGGACGCGCGCAGCGCGGCCCCGAAGGTGCGCACGATGCCGGCCAGGGCGGTTTCCGCCAGGCGCGCAGGCAATAGCCCGGCCTGGACCATGGCCTCGCGCAGCCGCTGTAGCTGCAGTGCCTCGTCCGCCGCCAGGAAAGCCGGTTCGCTCAGGCCAAGATCCTTGCCGCTGGCCGCCTGCAAGGCGTCTATCAAGGTCTCCAGCACCCGGCTGAAGGTGTAGCCGGGCGGCGCGTCCTGCGGTGCGGTGGGCGCCTCGCTGTCGATCAGCGTCAACGACAGCACCTCGCGCCCACGGGCCTGCAACGCCACGGCCAGGGCGTGCGCGCCCCAGCCCCCGAACGAATGCCCCAGCAGGTGCAGGGGCCCTTCGGGGTACAGCGCCTCGATGGCCCGCGCCTGGCACTCGGCCGCCGCCTCGAGGCTGGCATGGGGCGCGCGGCGCCCGTCCAGGCCACGGGGTTGCAGGCCATGGACCGGCCACTGTGCGCCCAGCGCCTCGGCCAGGCCGATGAAGCCGGTCACGCTGTCCCCTGCCCCTGGCACGCAGAACAAGGGCGTGTGCCCAGGCCGGCCGGCCTGGATCGTCAGCAGCGGCTGGAAGGCCTCCAGGGTCTGCACGCCCTCACCCGCTGCCGCCAGCGCTTCGCCCAGCACCTGGCCGACCGTCTGCACCTGCGGTGCCCGCATCAATCCCAGGTGATCGCCCGGCACATCGACGCACTGCAACGGCAGCGTCGGCAACGCCTCGGCCCAGCCGAGCGTCGCGGTGGTGCCCGCTGGCACCTGGCCGCGTTCGCTGGCCCGCAGCAGCCAGACCGGCAGGCTGGACGGCTCCAGGTGGTAGTGGGCCAGGGCATGCCCGTGGGCGACCTCACGCGCCAGGTACTGACGCACCTGCGTGTCGTCGGCCTCGGCCAGCGCCGGGTACAACATGCCGTGATCGCGAATGGCCGTCAGCAACACGCCGAACTCGAGGTCGACCTGCTCATCGAACGCCGCCAAGCGCTCCAGCGCCGTCACACCGGCTTCGCCCTGCGCCTGCCAGTGCGCCGTGCAGTGCGCCAGCAACTGGCGATGCAGCGCCCGTTCATCGTCCCAGCGCGCCTTGCCCTGGTCGGTCAGGCGCGGCACGTAGGTGTCGAGCAGTCCGACGAAGGCCACGCAACGATCCAGCCCCTCGAGCTGCTGCGCGACCTCATAGGCCAGCACCCCGCCGAACGACCAGCCGACCAGGCGGTACGGCCCTTGCGGCTGAGCCTCGAGGATCTGCCCCACCAGCCGTGCGGCCAACGCCTCGACGGTGTCGAGTTGCGGTGCGTCCAGGGCGATGCCGGCCAGCCCGTACACCGGGTAGTCGCCCGGCAGGTGCTGCGCGAGCACCGGGAACCAGCTGTCCAGCCCGGTGAAGTCATGGATCAGGAACACCCCAGGACGGGTATCGCCGGGTGTGCCCCGCAGCCGTTGCGCACCGTGGGTCACGGCGCCCGAGCGGCTGTCGAGCCGAGCCGCCAGGCGGGCGACGCTGGCGTGCTGGAACAGCTCGGCCAGGGTCACCTGCAAGCCGGCCTTGTGCAACAGACCGACCAGGCGAATCGCCGACAGCGAATGCCCACCGCGTTCGAAGAAGTCGTCATGCCGTCCGACCTGCTCGACCTCCAGCACCTGTGCCCAGGCCACCGCCAGCTGTCGCTCCAGGTCGGTCGCCGGGGCGTGTTGCACGTCGACCTCGATGGCAGGCGCGTCCGGTGCCGGCAAGGCACGGCGGTCGACCTTGCCGTTGCGGGTCAGGGGCAAAGCGTCCAGCACCACCAGGGTCGCCGGGCGCATGTGCGCCGGCAACCGCTCGGCCAGCCAGGCACGCCAGTCGCCCAGCGGCACCTGTGGGTCACGCAGGGTGACGTAGGCCACCAGGCGCGCCTCGCCCTGCTCGGCCGTGCGCGCCAGCACCACTGCTTCGCCGACGCCTGGGCAGCGGGCGAGTTGCTGCTCGATTTCACCCAGCTCGACGCGCATGCCGCGAATCTTCACCTGGTCGTCATTGCGTCCCAGGTACTCCAGCGTACCGTCCTCCAGCCAGCGCACCAGATCGCCACTGCGGTACATGCGCGCCGCCGGCACGGCCGTAAACGGATCGTCCAGGAAGCGCTCGGCGGTCAGCGCCGCACGGTTCAAGTAACCCCGCGCCACGCCCGCGCCGCCGATGTACAGCTCGCCCGGCACACCGAGCGGCACAGGTCGCTGCTGGGCATCGAGCACATAGAGCCGGGCGTTGTCGACCGGCCCGCCAATGTGCAGTGGCCCGCCCACGCGCAGCACGCCGGAGCTGGCGACCACGGTGGTCTCGGTCGGCCCGTAGTTGTTGACCACGGCAAAGCCTGGGTCGTGATCGAACTGGCGCAGGCGGTCGCCGCCGATCAGCAGGGTGCGCAGGCTCGGGTGACGCAAGTGACGACTGAAGGCGAACTCGGCCACCGGCGTCGGCAGGAAGGCCACCTCCAGCGGCTGGGCCTGCCACCAGTCCAGCAAGGTGTCGAGCTGCTGGTGGTCCAGCTCGCTCGGCGGCAGGTGCAGCACCGCACCGGCGCACAGGGCCGGCCAGACCTCCCAGGCCATGGCGTCGAACCCAAAGCCGGCGACGCTGGCAGTGTGGCTGCCGGCCTCCAGGGCAAAGGCCCGGCAATGCCAGTCGATCAGGTTGTTCAGGGTGCCGTGCTCGACCATCACGCCTTTCGGCTCGCCGGTCGAACCAGAGGTGTAGATGACGTACGCCAGGTGCCCAGTGGACAACCCGGCCGGGCGCACCGGCTCGGCAGCGGCTGGCCAGTCCGGCTGGTCGAGGTGCAGGCTCGGCAGGTCCAGGTGCGCCAGACGCGGCGCGAGCGCCTGCTGGGTCAGCACCAGGGTCGGGGCGCTGTCGCCCAGCAGGTAGTCGACCCGCTGCTGGGGATGGCCCGGATCGACCGGCACGTAGCCCGCGCCGGCCTTGAGCACGGCCAGCAGGGCCACCACCGTCTGCACGCCACGTTCGGCGAACACCGCCACGCGGTCGTCGAGGCGCACGCCCCGGTCGACCAGTTGCCGGGCCAGGGCTTCGGCCTGGGCGTTCAGCTCGGCATAGGTCAGGCACTGCACGCCGCATTGCACGGCGATCGCCTCCGGCCGCTGCTGTGCCTGCGCCTCGATACGCTGGTGCACGGTCAGAGCCGTCGGCGTCAGGGTGCCGTGCGCGTTGAAGGCCTCCAGCAGCCGATGGCGTTCGTGATCGGGCAGGCAGCTGAGCTGGGTCAGCGGCAGGTCCGGTTGCGTCTCGAGGGCTGCGACCAGACGCTGCACGGCGCAGTCCAGGTAGGCGCAGAGGCGCTCGGCCGGCTGGCCGTTGGTGGTCAGAGCCGTCAGCTCGAAGGCCTCGCCCAGGTCGTCGACGCTGACGGTCAGCGGGTAGCTGCTGCGCTCATGGGCCTGCAGCAGGTCGATCCCGTCCCAGACCGTGACCTGCTCGTCGGTCAGCGGGCGCTGTGCGCTATGGCGGTAGTTGAACAGCGCCGTGAACAGCGGTGCCCCGCTCGGCAGGCCGCTGCAGCGCTGGGCCAGGGCCAACGGCGCATGTTCGTGCACCAACAGGGCGCTCAGCCGCTCGTGGGCCTGCAGCAGGCCCTGGCGCACGCTCTGCGTACCCAGGTCCAGGCGCAGCGGCAAGGTGTTGATGAACACCCCGAGTGCACGCTCGACCCCCTCTCCGCCCTGCATGCGGCCCAGCAGCACGCTGCCGAACACCACCTGCTCACGGCCGGCCAGCTGGCTCAGCACCTGGGCCCAGGCCAGGTGCATCAGGCTGGCAGCGCTGACCCCGGCAGCCCGGGCCTGCTCACGCAGGCGCCGACCCAGCTCGACGTCCAGGCGCTGGCGCGCTTCGTCCGGCAACCCAGCGCTGCTGGTCACGTCTTGGCCGTAAGGCAAGGTCGCCTCGCTCAGGTCGCCGAGCTGGGCGCCGAAGAACGCTTCGTGCTCGGCCTGGCTCGGGCCCTGCTGGGCCTGGGCGATGTGCAGGCGATAGGGCACCGGGGCCGGCAAGCTGGCCTGCTGGCCTGCCAGGACGGCCTGCAGCTCCTGCCCCAGCAGGTCGAGGGCCATGTGGTCCATGATCAGGTGATGGAACTGCAAGACCCCCACGCGTTGACCGCTGTCCGGGTCCTGGGTGTGCAGCAGGCGCATGAGCGGCGCCTGGCGCAGGTCCAGTGCGCCCGGCCGTGCCAGGGTCTGGGGCGAAACCGCTTCCACCGGCAGCCAGGCTTCGCGCCAGACCACCTGCATGGGCGCTTCCAGCCCTTCCCAGCACAGCGCCGTACGCAGCACGTCGTGCCGTGCGATCACCTGCTGCAAGGCCTCGGCGAAGGCTTCCAGGCGACCTTGGTCGGCGAAGCCGAAGCGTGCCTGCAACAGGTAGGGATCATCCTCCCCGGCCGTCAGGTGGTGGAAGAAGATGCCGCTCTGCAGCGGCCCCAGCGGGTAGATGTCCTGCACGTTGACCGCGCCGCCGGGTACGCTGGCGACGATCTGGTCGATCGCCGGCTGGTCGAGACGGGCCAGGGGCAACAAGGCCGGGGTGATGTGGGTGCAGCCCGGCTCGATCCGGTTGGCCGGCACCGCCGTGTGCGTCGGCGTGCCGATGACACGGGCCAGCGCCGACAGGGTCGGCTGGGCGAACAACTGGCGCACGTCCAAGGCCAGGCCCAGACGCCGCAGGCGCGCGACCAGGGTCACCGCCAACAGCGAATGCCCGCCCCGCTCGAAGAAGTGGTCATGGCGCCCGACCCGGTCGAGGTCGAGCAGCTCGCACCACAGCGCCGCCAGGCAGGTTTCCAGTTCGCCCTCAGGCGCCTGGTACTCGGCACCTGCGCTGGCCTGGGCGTCGGGCGCCGGCAGAGCACGCCGGTCCACCTTGCCGTTGGCGGTCAGCGGCCAGGCGTCCAGCGTCACCAGGGCAGCAGGCACCAGATAGGCCGGCAGACGCGCCTGCAAGGCGGCGCGCAGCGCGCCGACCGACAGTGGCACCGCGTCGGCGGCAGGAATGACGTAGCCCACCAGACGGGCATCGCCCGCGTTGCCGCGCTCGGCGATCACCAAGGCCTCGCGCACCTCGGGCAGGGCCGCCAGCTGGCTTTCGACTTCGCCCAGTTCGATGCGCACACCGCGCACCTTGACTTGATCATCGTTGCGTCCCAGGTATTCCAGGGTACCGTCGGCATTCCAGCGCGCCAGGTCTCCGGTGCGGTACATGCGTGCCTGAGGGTCGGCGGTGAACGGGTCGCGCAGGAAGCGCTGCGCCGTCAGTTCGGGCTGGTTCAGGTAGCCGCGCGCCACGCCGGCACCGGCCACGTACAGTTCACCCGCCGCGCCGGTCGGCACCAGTTGCTGGTGCGCATCGAGCAGGTAGATGCAGGTGTTGGCGATCGGTCGCCCGATGTCCAGCGCCCCGCCCGCCCACAGCCTGCCTGAGGTCGCCACGACGGTGGCTTCGGTCGGACCGTAGTTGTTGATCACGGCAAAGCCTGGGTCGTGCTCGAAACGCCGCAGCCGATCGCCACCGATCAGCAGGGTGCGCAGGGTCGGGTGCGGGCGGTGCTGGGCGAGCAGGTGCTCAGCCACCGGCGTGGGCAGGAAGGCCACCTGCAATGGCTGCGACAGCCACCAGTCGAGCAGGCGTTCGACCTGCTCGTTGCCCAGGTCCACAGGTGGCAAGTGCAACGTCGCCCCGGCGCACAACGCCGGCCACAGTTCCCAGGCCATGGCGTCGAAGCCGAAGCCGGCGACGCTGGCAGTGTGACTGCCAGCGCCCAGTTCGAAGGCCTGGCAATGCCAGTGCACCAGGTTGACCAGCGTCTGGTGCTCGACCATCACGCCCTTGGGCTGTCCGGTCGAGCCGGAGGTGTAGATCACGTAGGCCAGGTGTCGGTCGCACATCCCGGCCACGTCGGGCGCCTGGTCATGGGCCGGCCAGGTGGCCTCGTCCAGCGCCACCTGGGGCAGGCTGGATGGCGGCAGACGCTCCAGCAACGCCCGTTGCCCGAGCAGCAGCCGCGGCTGGCTGTCGGCCAGCAGGTAGGCGATGCGCTGTGCGGGGTGCGCCGGGTCGATCGGCACGTAGGCCGCACCCGCCTTGAGCACTGCCAGCAGGCCGACCACCGTGTCGGGGCTGCGCTGGGCGAACACCGCGATCCGGTCGTCCGGGCGTACTCCATGGGTCAGCAGGTGATGGGCCAGGGCGTTGGCACGTCGTTCGAGTTCGGCATAACTCAGCCGATGCTCGCCCACCTGCACGGCGATGGCCTCGGGCTGCGCCGCAGCGCGGGCCTGGATCAAGGCCTGCACGGTCGGCCCGCGCGGCACGGCCAGTGCCGTGTCGTTCAGGCGGGTCAGCAGGTACTCGCGCTCGGCGCCGTCGACCAGTGCCACGTCGACCAGAGGCGCCTGGTCGTCGGCCACCAGGGCGTGCAGCAGCCGCTCGAAATAGCCGGCATAGCGGCGCACGGTGGCCTCGTCGAACAAGGCCGTGGCATAGTCGAGTGTGCCCACCAGCGCACCGCCCTGCTCGCCCAGGTTCAGCGACAGGTCGAACTTGGCCACCTGGCCCGTCTGCTCCAGCGGCTCGATACGCAGCCCGTCCAGGGTCAGCGCAGCGGTCTCCCCCGGCAACCAGTTGACGGTGGTCTGGAACAAGGGTGCGTGGGCCAGGCTGCGGCTCGGGCGAGTCAGTTCCACCACCTGCTCGAACGGCAAATCCTGGTGCGCCTGGGCCGCCAGCACCTGGGCACGGACCAACGCCATCAAGGCCGCACCGTCGATGGCCTCGGCGGTATCGATGCGCACGGCCAGGGTGTTGACGAACAACCCCACCACGCCCTCCAGCTCGGCACGGTGACGCCCGGCCACGGGGCTGCCGACGACCACGTCGGCCTGGCCGGACAGCCGGGCCAGCAAGGCCGCCCAAGCGCCCATGAGGGCCATGTACAGCGTCGCGCCATGGCGTTGCGCCAACCCCTGCAGCCCCAGGGCCAGCCCTGGGTCGATGCGGATCGCCAGGCTCGCCCCGGCGAAGTCCTGCTGCGCCGGACGGGCGCGATCGGTCGGCACGCTGGACAGGTCGGGCGCGCCGGCCAGTGCCTGGCGCCAGTAGTCGGCCTGACGCTCCAGGCGCTCGCCCACCAGCCAGCGCCGTTGCCAGGCGGCATAGTCGGCGTACTGGATCGGCAGCGCCGCCAGGGCCGCCTCGGTGCCTTGGCATTCGGCCTGGTACAGCGCCAACAGTTCGCGGGTCAGCACGCCCATCGACCAGCCATCGGCGACGATGTGGTGCACCGTCAGGCCCAGCACGTGGTAGTCCTCGGCCAACTGCCAGAGGTGGCCGTGCAGCAGTGGCCCCTCGACCAGGTCGAACGGTGCCAGCGCGACCTGCTCCAGGTGCGAGGCCAGGGCCTCGGGGTGCTCGCGCAGGTCGTGGCGATGCAACGGCACCGGGCTCGACGGCTCGCCGAAGCGAACCGCGACACGGTCCTCGTCCTGGACGAAGCGGCTGCGCAAGGTTTCGTGGCGCTCGACCAGGCGCGTCAGTGCACGGCCCAGCGCGGCGTCCTGCAAGGTGCCACGCAGGCCCAGGGTCAAGGCGATGTTGTAGGCCTGGTTGCCGCCGTCCAACTGCGCCAGGAACCACAGCCGCTGCTGGGCGAAGGACAGTGGCATCGGCCCTTCACGTACCAGGCGCGGAATGTGCTCGGGCAGGGCCTGTTCCAGACCGCCCAGCACGTCGGCCACGCGGGCCAGCTCACCGAGCGCGAACAGTTCGGCCAAGGGCAGCTCCAGGCCCAGGCGCTGGCGCACCTGCGAGACCATGCGCATGGCCGACAGCGAATGGCCGCCCAGTTCGAAGAAGTGGTCGTGGCGGCCGACCTGCTCGACCTGCAGCACCTCGCTCCAGATCTGCGCCAGGGCGATTTCCAGCTCGCCTTGCGGCGGCACGTGGACGTGCCCGGACAGATTGGCCTGAGGCGGAACCGGCAAGGCCCGCTGATCGAGCTTGCCGTTGGCGGTCAGCGGCAGCGCCGTCAGCTCGACCAGCGCCGAGGGCAGCATGTAGTCAGGCAGGTCCTGCTGAAGCTGCGCGCGCAGCTCGGCAGGCGCCAGGGTCGAGACGCCGTCCTGGCAGGTGTAATAGCCCACCAGGCGCAGCGGGCCTGGGCCATCGGCCCGCGCCAGCACCACGGCCTCGTCGATGCCCGGCAGGTGCTGCAGGCGGCTGGCGATCTCGCCCAGCTCGATACGGAAGCCGCGAATCTTGACCTGGTCATCGTTGCGTCCCAGGCATTCGAGCTGGCCGTCGGCGCGCCAGCGCCCCAGGTCACCGGTGCGGTACCAGCGCGCGCCGGGCGAGGTGGCGAATGGGTCGGGCACGAAGCGGGCCTCGGTCAAGGCCGGCTGACCGAGGTAGCCGGCGGCCACCCCGTCACCGCCGATGTACAGCTCGCCCACCACGCCCAGCGGTGCCAGGCGACCGTGGGCGTCGAGCACGTGGACGTGGGTGTTGCCGATCGGCCGGCCGATCGGCAGCGACGCGGCATCCGGCGCCACCGTGGCCACCTCGCAGGTGGTGGCGAAGGTGGTGGTCTCGGTCGGGCCATAGCCATTGACCAAGCGCAGGTCGGGGGCTTGCGCCAACAGCAAGGCGAAGCTCGCCGGATCGGCCCGCTCCCCGCCGGTCATCAGCAGGCGCAACGTGCCCAGGGCCGGGCCGATCACCCGGACGTAATGGTTGAACAGCGCGGTGGTGAGGAAGGCGACGCTGACCTGCCCCTCGACCAGTGCGGCGGCATAGCGCTGCGGGTCGACCAGCGTACCGTGGTCGATCACCACCAGGCGTGCGCCATTGAGCAGCGCCCCCCAGACTTCCAGGGTGCTGGCGTCGAAGGCCGGGTTGGCGGCCAGGGCCATCACGTCGCCGGCGTCGAGGTCGGTGTAGCCGTCGTTGAGCACCAGCCGGGCGATGCCACGGTGGGTCACCTGCACGCCCTTGGGCGTGCCGGTCGAGCCGGAGGTGTAGAGCACGGCGGCCACGCTGCTGGCCTCCTGCGCGCGATGCAGCGGACGCTCCGGCAGGCGCGTCAGGTCCAGCTCGTCGAGGTCCAGGCTCGGTGCGCCGAGGCGGACCAGCTCCGGCCCCTGGCCAATGACCAGCGCAGCCTGGCAGTCCTCGACCATGAAGCGTCGCCGCTCCAGCGGGGCGTGGACGTCGAGTGGCACGTAGACCGCCGCACACTTGATGACCGCCAGTTGTGCCACGAGCAGTTCCAGCGAGCGTGGCAGTTGCAGCACCACGTGCGCGCCGGGACGTACGCCGCGCGCCTGCAGGGCGTGGGCCAGGCGGTTGGCCTGGGCTTCGAGCTGGGCGTAGCTGAGGGTGCGCGGGCCATCGACCACGGCGCAGGCCGCCGGTGCCTGGGCGGCGCGGGCCTCGAACAGCTGGGCCAAGGTCTGGTCGCGGGGGTAGTCGCGTTGCGAGGCGTTGAAGGCCTGCAACTGGTCGCGTTCAGCCTCCGACAGGATCGACAGGCGCTCCAGGGTCAGGTCGGTCTCGCCATCGCGCAAGGCCTCGACGAGGGTCGCCAGGGCCTGGCGCAGGTAGCCACAGATGCGCTGCGGATCGATCTCGGCCACGCTCTGGGTGGTAATGGCCAGGGCCTCGCCCAGGTCATCGACGCTGACGGTCAGCGGATAGTGGCTGCGCTCTTCGGCGTGCAGCACCTCGATACCGTCCCAGGCGCTGTCGGCCGGGGCGGCGGCCTGGCCGTGGCGGTAGTTGAGCAGGCTGGCGAACAGCGGCGCGCCGGCCGGCAGCCCGCTGCACCGCTGGGCCAGGGCCAGTTGCGCCTGTTCGTGGGCCAGCAGCCCGGTCAGGCGTTGGTGGGTATGCGCCACGGCCTCGCGGACCGACGTGCCGTGCAGGTCCAGGCGCAGCGGCAAGGTGTTGATGAACACCCCCAGGGCCCGTTCGGCGCCCTCGCCGCCTTGCAGACGGCCCATCAGGACGGTGCCGAACACCACGCTGTCACGCCCGGCCAGTTGCCCGAGCACCTGCCCCCAGGCCAGGTGCACCAGGCTGGCGACGCTGACCCCCTGGGCACGCGCCTGGGCCCGCACGGCCTGGGCCAGCGCGGGTTCCAGGGCCAGCTGCGCTTCGTGCAGCGGCGCATCGGCGGCGCCTGGCGCCAGGCCATAGGGCAAGGTCGGCTCGTCGATGTCGCCCAGTTGTGCCGTGAAGAACGCTTCCAGCGCGGCCTCGTCCAGCCCCTGGCCGACCTGGGCGATGTAGGTGCGGTACGGCACCGGCGCAGCGAGCGCGGCCTGTTGCCCGAGCATCGAGGCGCGCAGCTCGGCGGTCAGGGCATCGAGGGCGACGTGGTCCATGATCACGTGGTGGAAGCGCAGCACGGCCAGGTAGCCCTCGCCCTGCGGACGTGGGGCGTAGTCGAGCTGCAGCAGCGGCGCCTGGGTGAGGTCCAGCCGTGACGGGCGCTCCAGCCCTTCGGGGCTGACCGCCTCCACGCGCAGCGGCGCCTCGCGCCAGACCACCTGCACGGGTGTCGGCAGGCCTTCCCAGTGCAACGCCGTGCGCAGGATGTCGTGACGCTGGATGGCCGCATTCAGGGCCTGGACGAAAGCGTCCAGCCGCGCCCGGTCCTTGACCGCGAAACGAGGCGCCAGCAGGTACGGGTCGGCCTCCGGTGAGGCCAGGTGATGGTAGAGGATGCCCGTCTGCAGCGGCCCCAGCGGGTAGATGTCCTGCACGTTCGGTGCGCCGCCCGGCACCGCCGCGACGATCCGCTCGATCGCTGCCGCGTCGAGCGTCACCAGGGGCAGCAGCTCGGGGGTGATCTGCGTGCACCCTGGCGGGATGCGGTTGGCCGGTACCTGGGGCTGGGTGTCGGCGCTCAGGGTGGCCGCCAGCGCGGCCAGGGTCGGCTCGGCGAACAGCACGCGAATGTCCACGTGCAGCCCCAGGCGACGCAGCCGCGCGACCAGGGTCACCGCCAGCAGCGAATGGCCACCGAGTTCGAAGAAGTTGTCCTGCCGCCCGACCTGGGCGACGCCGAGCAGGTCGCACCAGAGGTCGGCCAGGCGCGTCTCCAGCTCGCCTTCCGGTGCCTGGTAGGCACGGCTGAGCACGGCACGCTCGTCCGGGTCGGGCAACGCCGCGCGGTCGAGCTTGCCGTTGCCGGTCAAGGGCAGGGTCGCCAGGGCCACGTAGGCCGAGGGCACCATGTAGTCCGGCAGGCCGGCGGCCACGTGGCGGCGCAATGCCTCGATGCCGGGGTCGTCCTGCCCGGGGTGGGTGGCGTACCAGGCCACCAGCCGTTCGCCGCGCAGCAGCACCGCCACCTGACGCAGCGCCGGGTGGACGGCCAGGCGCGCCTCGATGTCGCCCAGCTCGATGCGCAGGCCGTGCAGCTTGACCTGGAAGTCGTTGCGGCCGAGGAACTCCAGTTCGCCATCGGCACGCTGGCGCACCAGGTCGCCGCTGCGGTACAGCCGGTCACCGGCGACGAAGGGGCTGTCGATGAAGCGTTCGGCCTGCAGCGCCGGCAGGTTCAGGTAGCCGCGGGCCACACCGACGCCGCCGATGTGCAACTGGCCTGCCACCCCTGGCGGCACCAGGCGGTCCTGGTCGTCGAGCACGTACAGGCGGGTGTTGGCGATGGCGCGGCCGATCGGCAGCGTCTGTGCAGGCACCGGCTGGTCGGGCGCCAGGGTCCAGGCGCTGCAATCGACGGTGGCTTCGGTCGGGCCATAGACGTTGTGCAGGCGCACCCAGGGCAGACGCGCACGCACCTGCCGGGCCAGCTCGGCAGTCAGCTCGCCGCCGCCACAGACCAGGTCGGTGAGGCTGGCGCACTGCGCAGGGTCGGCGATGTCGAGGAACTGCCCCAGCAAGGCCGGGACGAACTGCACGACGTTGACCTGCTGCCGGACGATCAGCTGGGCCAGGTACTCAGGGTCGCGCTGGCCATCGGGCCGCGCCAGCACCAGGCGCAGGCCACTGCACAGGGGCCAGAACAGCTCCCAGACCGAGGCGTCGAAGCTCACCGGGGTCTTGTGCAGGACCGCCGCACGGGTCTCGGCGGCCGCCGGGCACAGCTGGGCGCTCCAGTGCACCAGGTTGCAGACGCTGCGGTGTTCGATCATCACGCCCTTGGGCGTGCCGGTAGAGCCGGAGGTGTAGATGACGTAGGCCAGGTGATGGCCGCCGATGGCCGGCAGCCGTGGGTTGTCGGTGGAACGCTCGGCCCAGGTCGGACGGTGCAGGGCGAGCAGGCGCGGCGCACCCTCGGTGAATCGCTCGCAGGTGCTGGCATCGACCAGTACCCGGCTGGCGCCGCTGTCGGCGAGCATGTAGGCCAGGCGCTCGTCCGGGTAGCTGGGGTCCAGTGGCACGTAGGCCGCACCGGCCTTGAGCACCGCCAGCAGCCCGATCACCAGGTCCGGGCCGCGGGCCAGGCACAGGCCGATGCGGCTGTCGCTGCCGATGCCCTCCTTGATCAAGTGGTGCGCCAGGCGGTTGGCGGCGTCGTTGAGTGCCTGGTAGCTCAGCTCGCCGTCGTCGTGCGTGACCGCGATGGCGTCCGGCTGACGACGCGCCTGGGCCTCGAACAGCACATGCAGCGGGCGATCACGCTCGAACGCCTGGGCCGTGGCCTCGGCCTGGGCCAGCAGGTCGGCACGCGTCGCTGGCGACAGCAGCTCGATGTCGGCCAGGCGCGTGTGTGGTTCGGCGACCATGGCCCAGAGCAGCGTGCGAAGGTACTCCCCATGACGCTCGACCGTGGCCGCCTCGAACAGCGCGGTGGCGTAGTCGAGGGCGCCGACGTAGCCGTCGGCCTGCTCGCTGACGCTCAAGGTGAGGTCGAACTTGGCGGCGGTCGGCTGCTCGTCGAGCGGCGTGACCTGCACCCCCGGCAGCTCGAGCCGGGCGCCTTGGCTGCCGTCCCAGGCCAGCGAGACCTGGAACAACGGGCTGTGGGCCAGGCTGCGTGGCGGGCGCACGCGCTCGACCACCTGCTCGAAGGGGATGTCCTGGTGGGCCTGGGCCGCCAGCACCTGGGCCTTGACCTGGGCCAGCAGGCCCTCGACGTCGAAGGCCGCAGCCACGTCGAGACGCACGGCCAGGGTGTTGACGAACAGGCCGATCAGGCCTTCGACCTCGGCGCGTCGGCGGTTGGCCACGGGCAGGCCGATGACCACCTCCGGTTGCCCGGCCAGGCGCGCCAGCAGCGCCGCCCAGGCACCCATGAAGAACATGAATGGAGTCACGCCACGGGCCTGACAGGCCTGGGCAATGGCCTGGCTCAGGGCCGGCTCGAAGGTCAAGGGCAGGCTGGCGCCGGTGTAGTCCTGCCGCGCCGGACGCGGGTGATCGGTCGGCAGGGTCAGCAAGGCCGGCGCACCGTCCAGGGCCTGCTGCCAGTAGTCGCCCTGCTCGGCCAGGCGTGGTCCGACCAGCCACTCGCGTTGCCAGGCGGCGTGGTCGGCGAACTGCAGCGGCAGGGCCGGCAACGGATCGGCCTGGCCATCACGCAAGGCCGGATAGAGCGCCATCAGTTCACGGGTCAGCACGCCCAGCGACCAACCGTCGGCCACCAGGTGGTGCACGGTCAGCAGCAACAGGTGGCAGGTGTCGTCCAGGCACAGCAGTCGGCCGCGGATGGGCAGGCCGTGACGCAGGTCGAAGGCGGCGTGGGCTTCTTCGACGACCTGCGCGCGCCAGGCCTCGGCATCCTGGCCACGCAGGTCGTGCCAGGTCAGGCTGGGTAGCGTCTCAAGCGGCGCCGCCTCGGCCCACGGCTGGCCGTCGTCCTGGCCGAAGCGCGTGCGCAGGCTGTCGTGCCGTTCGACGATGCGCAGGATCGACCGTTGCAGCGCGTCGATGTCCAGTGGGCCATCGAGCCGCAGGCCGAGGGGGATGTTGTAGGCGCTGTTGGCCTCCTCCATCTGCGCCAGGAACCACAGCCGCTGCTGGGCGTACGACAGCGGCACGCGGCTGCCTCGGGGCAGCACCGGAATCGGCGGCAGCGCAGCGCTCTGGGCATCCGTCGCCGCGTCGAGGCAGCGGGCGACGGCGGCCAGTTCGCTGTCGGCGAACAGGCGCGCCAGGCTGAGCTCACGGCCCAGCCGTTGCTGCACCTGGGCGACCATGCGCATGGCCAGCAGCGAGTGTCCGCCCAGGTCGAAGAAGCGGTCGTGCCGTCCGACTTGATCGATCCCCAGCAACTCGCCCCAGAGCGCGGCCAGGGCCTGCTCCGTGGCGCCCTGCGGCGCTTCGAAGGGCGCGCTGCCCAGGGCCTGCCGGTCCGGCGCGGGCAGTGCGCGCCGATCGACCTTGCCGTTGGCGGTCAGCGGCCACTGGCGCAGCGCGACCCAGGCGCTGGGCACCAGGTGCCCTGGCAGGCGCGCGGCCAAGGCCGTGCGCAGGCCGTCGGGGGTGGCCGTCGCCCCGTCGCGCAGCGAGTAATAGGCCACCAGGCGCGCCTGGCCGGGGCTGTCTTCCAGGGCCAGCACCAGGGCCTGCTCGACGTCGGGCAGCAGCGCCACCTGGCTCTCGACCTCGCCCAGTTCGATGCGCACGCCGCGAATCTTCACCTGGTCGTCGTTGCGCCCCAGGTAGTCCAGCGTGCCATCAAGGTTCCAGCGCGCCAGGTCGCCCGTACGGTACAGCCGTGCACCCGGCACTGCGCTGAACGGATCGTGCGGGAAGCGCTCGGCGCTGAGCGCCGGTTGATTGAGGTAACCGCGCGCGACGCCGGCACCGCCCACGTACAGTTCACCGGCCACGCCCAGCGGCACGGGCTGCAGGGCGGCGTCGAGCAGGTAGACCTGGGTATTGCCGATCGGTCGGCCGATGTCCAGCGCCTGGCCAGGGGTCACCGGGCCGGAGGTGGCCACCACCGTGGTCTCGGTCGGCCCGTAGTTGTTGATCACCGCAAAGCCTGGGTCCTGGTCGAAGCGACGCAGGCGGTCGCCGCCGATCAGCAAGGTGCGCAAGGTCGGATGGCGCAGGCCGCGGCCGAAGGCATGTTCGGCCACCGGCGTGGGCAGGAACGCGACCTCCAATGGCTGGGCTGCCCACCAGTCGAGCAAGGCATCGACCTGCTGGTTGTCCACGGTGTCCGGTGGCAGGTGCAGCACGGCGCCCGCGCACAGCGCCGTCCAGACTTCCCAGGCCATGGCGTCGAAGCCGAAACCGGCGACGCTGGCGGTGTGGCTGCCGGGCCCCACGGCGAAGGCCTGGCAATGCCAGTCCACCAGGTTGTCGAAGGTACGGTGCTCGACCATCACCCCCTTGGGTTGGCCGGTGGAGCCGGAGGTGTAGATGACGTAGGCCAGGTGATCGGGCGTCAGGCCGGACACCTCGGGCTCATCGGCACGGGCCGGCGCCGTGGGGTGGTCGATCAGCAGCACCGGCACCGGCGTGTCGGCCAGGCGCGTCTGCAGGCGCTGCTGGGTGAGCACCAGCAGCGGCGCGCTGTCGTGCAGCAGGTAGGCGATACGCTCGTCAGGGTGGGCGGGGTCGATGGGCACGTAGGCGGCGCCGGCCTTGAGCACGGCCAGCAGGGCCACCACGGTGTCCAGGCCACGTCGCGCCAGCACGGCGATGCGCTGGTCGGGGCGTGCGCCGTGCTCGATCAGCCGGTGCGCCATGGCATTGGCCTGGGCCTCGAGTTCGGCATAGCTCAACTGCGCGTCGCCGACGCGCACGGCGGTCGCACCGGGCGTGGCGTGGGCCCAGTGGGCGATGCGCGCGTGCAGCAGGCGGGCAGGTGCCGGCGCCGGGGCTGGCCCGGCCAGCGCGCCCAGCAGGTGGTCACGTTCACGGGCCGGCAGCACGTCGAGCTGATCGACCGGGGTCTGCGGGGCCTGCTCCAGGGCGTCGAGCAATTGCGCCATGGTCCGGGCCAGGTACCCGCACAGGCGAGCGGCCTCGATACCGGGCGCGGCCTGGGCGGTCAAGGCGAAGCCTTCGCCCAGGTCATCCACGCTCATCACCAGCGGGTAGTTGCTGCGCTCTTCGGCCAGCAGCACCGCGATGCCTTCCCAGGTGCTGGCGCCTTCGACCGGCGGCGCACTGTGGCGGTAGTTGAGCAGGCTGTTGAACAGTGGCATGGGCGGTGCGACGCCGCTGCAGCGCTGGGCCAGGGCCAACGGCGCGTGCTCGTGACGCATCAGCGCGGCCAGGCGCGCCTGGGTGGCGCGCACCGCGTCGAGCACCGGTCGCTGGTCGATGTCCAGGCGCAGCGGCAAGGTGTTGATGAAGATGCCCAGGGCCCGTTCGGTCGCCTCGGCGCCCAGCAGACGGCCCATCAGCACGGTGCCGAAGACCACCTGCTCGCCCCCGGCCAGGCGCGACAGCACCCGTGCCCAGCCCAGGTGGAACAGGCTGGCGACGCTGATGCCCAGGCGCCGTGCCTGGGCGCGCAGGCCCAGGGACTGCATGGCGTCCAGGGGCTGGCTGTGCTCGGTGATCGTCTCGGCGTCGTCCAGACGCTGGCGCGCGTAGGCCAGGGTCGGGCGCTCCACGTCACCCAGCATGTCGCGGAAGAACGCCTCGTGGGCCGCTTCGCCCAGCCCGAGCACGGCCTGGGCCACATAACTGCGGAACGGTACCGGCGGCCCGAGCCGCTCGGCCTGCCCGCTCAGGCAGGCCTGGATCTCCTGGCGGATCACCTCCAGCGCGCTGTGGTCCATGGCGATGTGGTGGAACAGCAAGGTGGCCTGCACCCCACCGTCGGCGTCCTGGGGATGGCAGACCAGGCGCAGCAGCGGCGCCTGGTCGAGGGGCAGCCGAGTCGGCAGCGCCGTGGCGCCACGTGTCACGCTCAGCTCGGTCGTGCGCCAGACCACCTGCAGCGGGGTCTCCAGGCCCTGCCAGTGCACCGAGGTGCGCAGGATGTCGTGGCGCGCGACCACCTGGCGCAACGCCTCGATGAAGGCCTCCAGGCGCGCGGCGTCGGCGAAGGCGAAGCGCACCTGCATCAGGTACGGGTCGACCTCACCGGCGCTGGCATGGTGGTAGAGGATGCCGGCCTGCAATGGCGCCAGGGGGTAGATGTCCTGGACGTTGGCGTGCCCGCCGGGGATGTCGCGCAGCAGGTGGTCCAGGGCCGCCTGGTCCGGCACGTGGCCGCCCGGCGTCAGCGCGACCAGGTCGAGCATGGCCGGGGTGATGCGCGTGCACTCGGCAGGGATGCCGTTGATCGGCGTCTGGTGCGGCGTGGCGCTGCCCAGCTGGCCGGCCTCGAGCAAGGCGATCAGTGCCGGCTTGTGCTGGCGCAGCTGCTCGACCAGCCCGTGTTCCTGCAAGGCCTGGCGGTTGCCCTTGACTACCAGTTGGCCGTCCTTGACGCTGAGGTGGATGGCGTTGGCCGTCAGGGTGGCCAGTAATTGATCGATGCTCACAGGATGATCTCCATGCTCTCTGTGATGGCGGCATAACCCGCCAGCGTGGGGTGCTCGAACAGGGCGCGTACGTCGGCTTCCAGGCCTTCCTGGCGTAGCCGGGCGATGAGGTTCACCGCCAGCAGCGAATGGCCGCCCAGTTCGAAGAAGTTGTCATGTCGGCCTACCTGCTCGACGCCCAGCAGCTCGGCCCAGACCTGCGCCAGCAGGACCTCGACCTCGCCGTCCGGCGCCTCGAAGGTGCGGCCTGGCAGCGCCTGGCTCTCAGGCGTAGGCAGGCCACGCCGGTCGAGCTTGCCGTTGGGGCTCAGGGGCCAGTGCGTCAGGTGCATGAACAGCGCCGGCACCAGGTAGTCCGGCAACTGCGCGAGCAAGGCAGCGCGCAGCTCGGCGGCGCTGTAGGCGGTGCCGCTGTACCAGGCCACCAGGCGCGGGGCGCCGAGGGCGTCGGGCCGCGCCAGCACCACCGCCTGGGCGATGCCCGGCACGCGCAGCAGGCTGTGCTCGATGTCGCCCGGCTCGACCCGCAGGCCGTTGAGCTTGAGCTGATCGTCGTTGCGTCCGAGGAACATCAGTTGGCCATCGAGGCGCCGCTGCACCCGATCGCCGCTGGCGTACAGCCGCTCGCCTGGGGTGAAGGGGCTGTCGATGAAGCGCTCGGCCTGCTCGTCGGGGCGGTCGAGGTAACCCCGGGTCACCCCGGCACCGCCGATGTACAGCTGGCCCGGCACGCCCTCGGGGACCGGTTGCAGCTGGGCGTCGAGCACATAGAGGCAGGTGTTGTCGATCGGCTGGCCGATCGGCAGCGCGGTGGCCGGTAGCGGCTGTTCGGGGTGCAGGGTGAACAGGCTGCAATCGACGGTGGTCTCGGTCGGCCCGTAGACGTTGTGCAGGCGTGCCCAAGGCATGCGCTGGCGCACCTGGGCGGCCAGCGCCGCCGTCAGCTCGCCGCCCCCACAGACGATGTCCACCAGGCAGGTACAGGCCAGGCAACCGTCGTCGTCGAGGAACTGCGCCAGCAGGGCCGGCACGAACTGCGCCACGCTGACCTGGTGCTGGCGGACCAGCGCGGTCAGGTAGGCCGGGTCGCGCTGCCCGTCAGGGCGGGCCAGCACCAGCGGGATACCGCTGCACAGGGGCCAGAGCAGCTCCCAGACCGAGGCGTCGAAGCTGATCGGGGTCTTGTGCAGGACCACGCGCTCGGAGGTCTCGGGCCAGATCCGCCGCGCCCAGTGGACCAGGTTGGCCACGTGACGGTGCTCGACCATCACGCCTTTGGGCACGCCGGTGGAGCCGGAGGTGTGGATCACGTAGGCCAGGTCCTGGGCGCTCGGTCGGCACACGGCCGCTGCCCCGGTGTCCGCCGGCAGAGGCCCGAGGGCGTCCAGGTCGATCACCACCTGCCCGGCCAGCGCCAGGCGGTCGCGGGTCGCGCCGTGCACCAGCACCGCGCGCGGGGTGCTGCTGTCGAGCAGCGTGCGCAGGCGTTCGGCCGGGTAGCCCGGATCGAGCGGCACGTAGGCGCCACCGGCCTTGAGGATCGCCAGCAGGCCCACCACCATCGCCGCGCCGCGCTCGATGCACAGCGCCACACGGTCGTCGCGGCCCAGGCCATGGGCCAGCAGATGGTGCGCCACGGCAGTGGCCTGGGCATCGAGGTCGCGGTAGCACAGCGCGACACCGTCGGCGTGCAGCGCGATGGCCTCGGGACGACGTCGGACCTGGTCGGCGAACAGCGCCGGTACGGTCTGGGTCAGGTCATGGGCCTGCGCCGTGTCGTTGGCCGCCGTCAGCAGCCGTCGCCGGGCCTCGGCGTCCAGCACCGCGACCTGGTGCAACGGCCACTCGGACACCTGGTCCAGAGCCTCGGCCAGGCTCGTCAGGGTCTGTTCGACCAGCCCGGCCAGGCGCGCGGCGCCCACCGTGTCGGGGGCGCTGATACCCAGGTGCACGGCGTTGCCGAAGTCGTCCACGTCCAGTGTCAGCGCGTAGGTGCCCGGCCCCTGGATAGGTTCGAAATCGATGCCCGCCCAGGCCGCCTGGCGTGCGTCCTGACGGGCCTGCCCGGCCGCATGCCGGTAGTTGAGCATGGCGTTGAACAACGGCAAGGGCGCGGGGACGCCGCTCCAGCGTTGCGCCAGGGCCAGCGGCGCCTGCTCATGGGCGAGCAAGGCCAGCAGCCGTGCGTGGGTGTCGCGCAGCGCCTGGCGTACGCTGCGATCGCCCAGTTCGACCCGTAGCGGCAAGGTGTTGATGAACATGCCGATGCCCCGGTCGGCGCCCTGCCCGCCCTGCAGGCGGCCGAGCAGCACGGTGCCGAACACCACCCGCTCGCTGTCGCAGGCCACGCCCAGTACCCGTGCCCAGGCCAGGTGGAACAGGCTGGCCAGGCTGACACCGGCGGCCTGGGCCTGGCGACGCAGCCGCTCGACCAGGGCCTGGGGCAAGGCGCGCCGGGCCTGTTCGGCCGGCCCGGCGGCGACGCCTGGGGTGTCGAAGGCCAGGGTCGGGGTGTCGATGTCGCCCAGTTGCTCACGGAAGAACGCCTCGTGGTCGGCCTGGGCCGCACCCTGGCAGGCCTGGGCCACGTAGTTGCGGTACGGCACCGCCGGGGCGTGCGGGGTCGCCTGCCCGGCCAGGTCGTCGAGCCACTCCTCGCGCAGCACCTCCAACGCCAGGGCGTCGAGCACCACATGGTGGAAACGCAGGATCGCCTGCACGGCGCCGTCGGCATCCGGCGCGGCGTGCCACAGCTCGATCAGCGGGGCCTGGTCGAGGCGCAGGGGGCGCTGGGCATGCGCCTGGCCCAGCTGCGTGACCGGCACCTGCTCGACCCGCAGCGGCGCCTGGCGCAGCACCACCTGGTGCGCCGTTTCCAGGCCCTCCCAGACGATTGCCGTGCGCAGGCTGTCGTGACGCGCGACGCTGCGCTGCAAGACGGCGGCCACCTGCTGCAGGCGCGCCAGGCTGTCGAAACGCAGCGGCAGGTGCAGCAGGTAGGGATCGCGCTCGGGGGTGCTGAAGTGATGGTAGAGAATGCCCTGCTGCAACGGTGCCAGCGGGTAGATTTCCTGCACGTTGGCTGCGCCGCCCGGCACCTGGGCGACGATGCGGTCGATGCTTGACTGGTCCAGGTCAGCCAGGGCCAGCAGCGCCGGGGTGATGTGCGTGCAGCCGTCCGGTACACGGTTCGGCGGCGTGATGCGCGTGTCGCCCGTGCCCATGCCACTGGCCAGCGCGGCCACGGTAGGCCGTGCCAGCAGCACGCGCACGTCGATGCCCAGGCCGCGTTCGCGCAAACGTTCGACCAGGCTCACGGCCAGCAGCGAGTGGCCGCCCAGTTCGAAGAAGTCGTCGTGCCGGCCGACCTGGGCCAGGCCCAGGACCTCGGCCCAGACCGCGGCGATGGCCGTTTCCAGTGCACCGTGCGGCGCTTCGAAGCCCTGCCCGACGACGCTGTCGGGGGTCGGCTCAGGCAAGGCCGCCGGGTCGAGCTTGCCGTTGCGGGTCAACGGCAGCGCGGTCAGGGCGGTGAACGCCGACGGCACCATGTGGCCTGGCAGGCAGTGCTGCAGGCCGTCGCGCAGCGCCGCGGGGGTGACGGCCGCGTCGCCGGTGAACCAGGCCAGCAGACGCCCGTCGCGGACCAGCACCACGGCGCTCTCGACGCCCGGCTGGGCCAACAGCGCCGCCTCGATCTCGCCCGGCTCGATGCGCATGCCACGCAGCTTGACCTGGGCATCGACGCGTCCCAGGTAGTCCAGGGTGCCGTCTTCGCGCCAGCGTACCCGGTCACCACTGCGGTACATTCGCGCGCCTGGCCCGGCGACGAACGGATCGTCCAGGAAGCGCTCGGCGCTCAGCGCGGATTGCCCCAGGTAGCCACGCGCCACACCTTCGCCACCGATGTATAGCTCACCGACCACGCCCACCGGCACCGGCTGGCGGCCGGCATCGAGCACGTAGAGACGGGCGTTGGCGATCGCTCCACCGATGTGCAGGGCGCCGCCCGGTTGCAGCCGCCCAGAGGTCGCCACCACCGTGGTTTCGGTCGGGCCATAGTTGTTGATCACGGCAAAGCCAGGGTCGCGGTCGAACTGGCGCAGGCGGTCGCCGCCGATCAGCAAGGTGCGCAAGGTAGGGTGATGCGGCGCACCGCGCAGCCAGTGCTCGGCCACCGGGGTGGGCAGGAAGCCGACCTCGATCGGCGTGCGCTGCCACCAGGCCAGCAGGTCGTCCAGCGCCTCGCTGGCCACCTCGCGCGGCGGCAGGTGCAGCACGGCGCCCTGGCACAGGGCCGGCCAGGTCTCCCAGGCGGCGGCATCGAAGCTGAAGCCCGCGACGCTGGCGGTCTGGCTGCCCGCGTGCAGGTCGAACGCTTCGGCATGCCAATGCACCAGGTTGACCAGGCTGGCGTGCTCGACCATCACGCCCTTGGGCTGGCCGGTGGAGCCGGAGGTGTAGATCACGTAGGCCAGGTGCCGGTCGTCCAGGCCTGGCAGGCGCGGATTCTGCGTCGACTGCCCATGGCCATCGAAACGGTCCAGGTTCAGGTGCGCGCAGCCACCGACCCGTGCCTGGGTGGCGTCGTCGGTCAGCACCAGCCGCGGTGCGGCATCGCTGAGCAAGTAGGCCACACGTTCGGCGGGGTAGCCCGGATCGACCGGCACATAGCCCGCGCCGGCCTTGAGCACGGCCAGCAGCCCCACCACACGGTGCGGCGTGTTGCCCAGGCAGACCGCCACGCGGTCCTCGGGGCGCACACCATGGGCCAGCAGCGTGTGCGCCAGTTGGTTGGCCTGCTGGTTGAGCTGGGCGTAGCTCAGGCACACCTCGCCCTGGCGCAGCGCCGGCGCCGACGGCTGCCGCGCCGCCTGGGCCTCGACCAGGGCGTGCACGGTCTGGCCGCGCGGGTAGACACGCGGCAGGTGCCCTAGCACGTGCAGATGTGCCTGGCTGGCAGCGTCCAGGATCGACAGCCGATCGACCCGCCCAGGCACGGTGTGGGCCAAGGCCTTGACCAGACGCGTCAGGGCCGTCTCGACCCAGTCGGTCACGCGCGCGGCGCCAAGGGTCGGCACGGCCAGCACCTGGAGGTCGAAGTGGGTCTGCAGGTCATCGACGCTCAGGGTCAGCGGATAATGACTGCGCACCTCGCCGTCGAGTACGCGCACGCCGACCCAGGCGCCCTCGCCGTCCTGCGGGCGGGCTTCGGCGCTGTGCCGGTAGTTGAGCAAGGCGCTGAACAGCGTGGCGCCCTTGGGCAGGTCGGCGCAGCGCTGGGCCAGGGCCAGGGGCGCGTCCTCGTGGGCCAGCAAGGCGTTGAGCCGGCCGTGCACGTCACGCAGGGCCTGGCGCGCAGGCTGGGTGGTGTCGATGCGCAGCGGCAGCGTGTTGATGAACACACCCAATGCCTGGCGGGCATCGCCACCCTGCATGCGCCCGAGCAGCACCGTGCCGAAGACCACGTCGTCGCGACCGGCCAGCACTCCGACCACCCGCGCCCAGGCCAGGTGCACCAGGCTGGCCACGCTGACGCCCTGGCACCGGGCCTGCTCGCGCAGGGCCAGGTTCAACGCGGGGGACAAGGTCCGGCGGCATTCTTCCAGCGGGGTATCGTCCTCGAGCACGGCCAGGCCGCACGGCAAGGTCGGCTCGTCGACATCGCCGAGCATGGCGTCGAAGAACGCCGTCTGCGCGGCCTGGTCGGCGCGTTCGACCTGGGCGATGTACTGGCGGTACGGCACCGGCTCGGGCAGGGCGACGCCGGGCCGTTCGAGCAGGCTCGCCAGCTCCTGGGCGACCCGCACCATGGCCTGGTTGTCGAGGATCAGGTGGTGGAACAGCAGGATCGCCACCGTCTCGCCGGTATGCCGGTCCTGGGCATGGAACAACCGCATCAGTGGCGCCTGGTGCAACGGCAGGCGGGCGGTGTGCATCTGCACGTGGGCCTGCAACTGCGCCAGAGGCGTGTCATCGGCGGTCGCGCCCGGCAATTCGACGGCCTCGACCGTCAACGGCGCCTGGCGCCACACCACCTGGTGCGGTTGTGCCAGGCCTTCGTGGCAGATGGCACTGCGCAGGATGTCGTGACGGTCGATGACCTGCTGCAGCGCTGCGGCCCAGTGGGTCAATCGCGCCAGGCTGTCGAACGCCAGGCGCCAGCGCAGCAGATAAGGATCGCCGTGGGTGGCGCGCAGGTGGTGGTAGACGATCCCCGCCTGCACGGGCGCCAGGGGGTAGATCTCCTGCACGTTGGCCGCGCCACCGGGCACCGTGGCGACGATGCGGTCGATGGCCGCCTGTTCGAGCGTGGTCAGGCTGAGCATGGCCGGCGTGATGCGCTCGGCGCCTGGCGGCACGCGGTTGGCTGGCACGTCCACGTCGGGCACGGTCTGCCGATCGAGGGCAGCCAGCTCGGCGAGGGTCGGGTGGCCGAGCAGCTGATGCACGCTGCCGGGCAGACCGGCCTGGCGCAGCCGGTCGACCAGCGCGACCGCCAGCAGCGAGTGCCCGCCCAGTTCGAAGAAGTTGTCGTGGCGGCCGACCGTGTCCACCTGCAGCACCTCGCACCACAGCGCAGCCATGGCGATTTCCAGCGGGCCTTGCGGCGCTTCGTGGGCCTGGCCGCTCATCTGCACCGGGTCCGGGGCCGGCAAGGCGCGGCGGTCGAGCTTGCCGTTGGCGGTGAGCGGCCACTGCGCCAGCGCGGTGAAGGCCACGGGCACCATGTGCGCCGGCAGCCGCTGGCGCAGGGCCTGGCGCAGCGCCTGGGGTTCGGGCGGTGCGGCGTCGGTGGTGGCGGTGTACCAGGCCAGCAGGCGCCCGTCGCGCACCAGGACCACGGCATCCTGCAAGCCAGGCTGGGCGCTCAGCGCCGCTTCGATCTCGCCCAGTTCGATGCGCATGCCGCGCACCTTGACCTGGTCATCGTTGCGCCCCAGGTACTCCAGGGTGCCGTCGGGCAACCAGCGCACCAGGTCGCCGCTGCGGTACAGGCGCGCGTCCTTGCGCCCACTGAACGGGTCGGCGACGAAGCGCTCGGCGGTCAGGTCGGGGCGACCCAGGTAGCCGCGCGCCACCCCGGCACCACCGATGTACAGCTCGCCCACCGCGCCGATCGGCAGCGCGCGTCCCTGGGCGTCGAGCACGTGCAGTTGAGTATTGGCCACGGGTGCCCCGATGTGCAGCGCACGGCCGGCGCTGACCTGGCCCGAGCTGGCCACCACCGTGGTTTCGGTCGGGCCGTAGTTGTTGATCACCCGGTAACGCCGCGCGCTGGGCGGCTGGCGCAGGCGGTCGCCGCCGATCAGCAGCACGCGCAAGGTCGGGTGGTCCTCGGCCAGGCCGAAGGCATACTCGGCGACCGGGGTCGGCAGGAAGCTCACGTCCAGCGGCTGCGCACGCCACCAGCGCAGCAGCGCGTCGATGTTCTCGCCCTGGGGCTGGGCTGGCGCCAGGTGCAGGGTGGCGCCCGCGCACAGGGCAGGCCAGACCTCCCAGGCCATGGCGTCGAAGCTCAGCCCGGCCAGGCAGGAGGCGTGGTTGCCCGGCCCCAGGTCGAAGGCCTGCAGGTGCCAGTCGACCAGGTTGGCGAGCATGCGCTGCTCGATCATCACGCCCTTGGGCAGCCCGGTGGAACCGGAGGTATAGATCACGTAGGCCAGATCGGCATCGTCCGAGGCCAGCGCATGCGTGCCGGCCTCGGACGCCAGGGCCGGCAGGACGTCCAGCTCGATGACCGGCAGTCGGCTGTCGGGCCGACGGGCGCGCAGGCCCGACAGGCTCAGCAGCAGGCACGGGGCACTGTCTTCGAGCAGGTAGGCGATACGCTCGGCGGGCAACGCCGGGTCGATCGGTACGTAGGCGGCCCCGGCCTTGAAGATGGCCAGCAGCCCGACCATCAGGTCCAGGCCACGCTCGAGCAGCACGGCCACCCGCTGCTCAGGCCCGGCGCCGTGGGCGCGCAGGTGGCGGGCCAGGTCGCTGGCGCGCTGGTCGAGTTCGGCGTAGGTCAGGTGCGCCTCGCCTTGCACGACGGCCATCTGCTGCGGGCGCACCTGCGCCTGCCGCTCGATGCGTCGATGGACCTGACGGCTGCCAGCGGCGGGCCGTTCGCTGCGGTTCCAGTGGTCCAGCCGCTCGTACTCGGCCGGGGTGAGCAGCTCGAACTGCGACAACCGTGTTGCAGGTGCGGACAAGCCTTGGTCGAGGACCTGCAGCAAGCGCGCAGCAAACGCCTGAACGTCGTCATCGTCGAGCCAGCCCCGGTGGTGCACCAGGTGCAGCCAGGCGCCGTCGGTCTGGCGGTTGCTGCGCACATGGATGGCCAGCGGGATGGCTTCGTGGCCGTTGGAGACCTTGACGGTCTCGGCCTGGGCCTGGCCGTAGGTGTAGCGGTGGTTGTCCTGCTCGTAGGACAGCGAGATCTCGAACAGCTGGGCGCGCTCTTCGCGGGCCAGGCCCAGGTGACGGTTGAGGTCGCTCAGGGGGAAGCGCTGGTGACGCAGGTCGCGGCGCAGGGTATCGCGCACGGTCTTGACCAGCGCCTCGAACGTCAAGTCCTCGGCACCGGCCAGGCGCACGGCGCTGACTTGGGCGAAGTGCCCGAGGGTGGACTTGAAGCGCCCGCTGCGATTGAGCATCGGCACACCGACCACCCACTCCTGGCGCTGCCAGACGCGGCAGACGTACAGGTGCAGCGCCGCCAGCAGCACATGGAACGCCGAGGCGCCCTGCCCTTCGGCGAAACGCTGCAGACGTGCATGCAGGTCGGCCGGGAACGTCTGCACCCACTGCCCAGCCGGTGACGGGTCGCTGGCGCGGCGCAACTGGCGACGGGGCGTCAGCAGCGGCGCGGGCAGTTGGCGGTACTTGTCGAGCCAGTAGGCCTTGTCGCGCTGGTAACGCTCGGAGGTCTGGTAGCGCTGGTCGTCCGCGACGAACGCAGCGTACGACGAGGCGCTGCTCGGCAGCGGCGCGCCCTGGCTGAGCGCGGTGTAGTGCTCGCCCAACGCCTTGAGCATCTGGCCGAAGCCCCAGCCATCGAGGATCAGGTGATGGGCGTGGGTGATCAGCCAGTGCCGGTCGGCGGCCAGGCGCACCAGGCTGAAGTGCAGCAGCGGGCCGCCGTCCAGGGCATGGTGGTGCTGCAGGGCGGTACGCACTTGCACGTGTGCGGCGGCGACCGGGTCGCTGGCCTGGCTCAGGTCGTACAGCGGCAGGTCGAGCGGCAGGTCGGCGACGAAGCGCTGCCCCGGCAAGGTCGTGTCGCTGCCAGGTGCCGTCGGCGTCAACGCCGTGCGCAGTGCATCGTGGGCACTCACTAGGTGAGCCAGCGCTTGCTCCAGCAGCTCGGGCCGCAGTGGGCCTTGAAGATCGACGTAACCGCCGATGGTGTAGAGCGGCGAATCGCCATGCCCCATTTGATCCAGCCAGATGTCACGCTGAGCCGCGGTCAGCGGCAAAACTTCGGTAACAGACATGGCGGCAAGGTCCCTCTTGGCGAATGAGGCGGCGATTCAAGCACCCCACCCCCCGCGTGTATGTCCCCCCAAACCCGGACACCGGAAGGCGCTGTCCCGGGTCAAGGTGTCAAGGTGCCACCACTGGTCTGAACGGGGTGTCCAATGGCCAACTGTCCCCTTTTTTCGGTACAGACACCGGGCCCGATTCGGGCTTGAATCGGCCCCCTCGACTGCCGACCGACCGTCCGGTCATGCACGGCACGGATGCCAGAGACGAACCAATCCAGGATGATGACGGCATGAAACTCAGCCACCACAGCACACATGAACCCGATCCAGCGCTCTACCTGCGTCTGGGTGAACTGATCGCCAGCGCCGGCGAGGCCGCCTTCGCCGAGCAATTGTTCGCGTTCGTCGGCGACCAGGTACCGATCCAGGGCCTGGACCTGCAGGAATGGTCGGTACAGGCCGATCCTCGTCGGGTACGGCTGTCCCGTACGCTGGGCCAGGCGACCCCCGAGCATCCACCTCGGGCGCCCGAAGCGCTGGCCGCCTCGATGCTCGACAGCGTGCTGGACATGGAAGCGCCGCTATTGGTGCAGTACCGGGCCGCCCAGGACCTGCCACGGTCCGCGCGCGCCGGACATGCCTGTTCGGTGGTGTCGTGCCGAGGCCCGCTGCGCTGGGTCATCGGCTTTCACCGGTCGGCCTCCTTGCGCGGGTTCACCTTGAGCGAGCTGTCGCTGCTCAAGGTGCTGTCCGATACCCTGCTGCCGCTGGTCGAACAGCATGCCCAGATGATCCCGCTGCCGGCGCCGGCGACGGGCGCCGAGGAAACCCCGGTCGATCCGGGTTCGCTGCGCTCGGCATTCGCCGGACGCCTGGCACACCAGGCGGTGACCCTGTCGGCCCGTGAGCAGGAAGTGTGCCTGGGGTTGCTGACGGGGGTCACCGTGCCGGAGCTGGCCGAACGGTTGAAGGTCAAGGGCAGTTCCGTGGAAACCTACCTCAAGCGGGCGACGGCCAAGCTGGGCGTGAGCGGGCGGCGTGGGTTGACGCGGTGGATGGTGGGGGTTTGAGGCGGGGGTGATGGGTAAGGGTTGTAGAGGCCTGTCATGGTGGGTGGGTGCTCTACCGCATTGATCCGTTTTGTGGGCCTTCAACGTCTTGAACTAATACGATGTGGATCACACTGCTGATCTGGCAGAGCGATTCACCCTCTGTGTGGGAGCGGGCTTGCCCGCGATTCAGGCGGTGATGGACCGAACGCTATCGCGGGCAAGCCCGCTCCCACGGGGGCTGCGCTTGCCTGTATACAGCAGTCGACCCGTCGTCCGTACCGCTACGGCCTCTCGTCCACGCCCAGCCCTTCGATGAAGATGGCCGCCGTCTTCGCACCGATGCCTTCGAAGGCCATCAATGTCGGCATCAGCGAGGCGCGGTCGTCGATCAGATGACTGACGCGCCCGGCATGCACCTGCTCGACCCGCCGCGCGAGTGCATGCAGGCGCCTGGCCGTGGATTCGTCGTAACGCGCATACCCACCCTGCCCCAATAACGTCACCAAGCGTCGGTGTTCGGTCTCGCGCAAGGTCCGCGCATCGGCCAGCACCCCCGCGGCGCGCAGGCCCTCGAACGTCTTCATCGCCACCGTCGCACGGATGCGCTTGCCCATCAGGAAGCTGGCGACCAGCCAGTGGAAGCGTGCGGTTTCGCCGCCCTGTGCCAGGTCGATGCCCAGGTCGGCCGGGGTCACGCGTGCGCTCATGCCGGAAGCCTCCCGCTCAGTGCCAGCCCAGTTCGCGGCGGATCGCCGCGCGGTAGGGGGTGTCCAGCTGCCAAGGCACCTGCTCGATGTAGTGACGTGCATGCTGCCCGGCCTCGCCTTCGAGTTCGTCGAGGTAGCGAACGGCATCTTCCTGCGAAGGCACGCGGTTCTCCACCCCGGCAAAGCGCGGTGGCAGGCCTGTCCAGATGACCGCGTCCAGGCCGCGGGCGGCGGCCCAGGGAATGAGGTGCCCCCCATGGCCCTGCTTGACCAGCACGGTGCCGACACCGTCGGTACGTTGTTCAGGGATCTGCTCGCGCGCACGAAGCATGTGACAGGCATCAGCGAGGTCGTCGGTGTCGACCAGGCTCCAGAACACCGGAAGCACCGGCGCGTTCAGGCACAGCGCGGTGGACAGCTCGCCGCCGTCAGCCACGCGGCAGAACTCCACCGACACCTCCGGGCCGTCGGCGCGCCAATCACCCCGTACGCGCAAGGCACCGGTCTTCCAAAGCAGGGAGCCCCAGCCGAGGCAGGCAATCTTCATCTGTGGATCTCTCAGGTCAAGGGGTCTTGTCTGAGATGGACACTGGCCGCTGGCCAGCGTTTCCCCGAGCAGTCAGCCTGTAGTCCCTTTGGCCTGGCTTGGCGCATACCTGTTCGCCCTCGCTCGGCGCGGTGTAGCGCCAGGGGGCAAGTAGATGTAACAACGTGTTTCAACTATAGACGTTATATAATTACATTACATATCATGGCCCGCCTCTTCATTCGATGAACGATCGTTCATGTCCGGTGGCAGGGAAGGCCCTTACCGCATTGCTTCGCGGGCGGCGCCAACCTGGCTGCCGGTCGTCCACCAGAAGGAATGCTTGCCCGTGGTCATCCCGCACCGCCTGAAACTGCTCGCGGCCTCGTTCGCCGCCTGGGCCGCCCTGTCGTCCACCGGCGTGGTCGCCGAAGAACGCGTCTTCGACGTCGTCGCGCCTTTCGAGATCGTCGGCCTGGACCCTTCGGTCTCCGGCTTCATCTTCCAGCGCATGCAAGTCACCGAAACCCTGCTCGAAGCCGATGCCGACGGCCAGCCGATCCCGGCCCTGGCCGAACGCTGGCGAGTGTCCGAGGACGGCAAGACCTGGCACCTGACACTGCGCCAGGGCGTCACCTTTCACGACGGCAGCGCGCTGACCGCGGCTGCGGCCGCCCATGCGCTGAACGTGGCGCGGAGCAAGCCGGGCATTCTGCGCAATGCGGCGATCAGCGCCATCACTGCCGAGGGCGACGATGTGGTCATCCGGCTCGAGCAGCCCTTCGCCCCCCTGCTGTCGCTGCTGGCGCACTCCTCGACCAGCATCCTGGCGCCAGCGGCCTTCGATGCCCAGAACGCCGTGAAAGCGATCATCGCCACCGGCCCCTACCGCACCACCCTGATCGAGCCGCCGCAACGCCTGAAGACCGAGCGCTTCGCGCAGTACTGGGGCGCCCAGCCAGTCATCGAGAAGGCCACCTACCTGGGCGCCGGCCGTGGCGAGACGCGCACGCTGATGGCCGAAAGCGGCGGCGCCGACCTGGTGTTCCAGCTCGACCCGCCCAGCATCGCCCGGCTGTCCCGCGCCCCGAACGTGCAGGTGTTGACCGGCCCGGTGCCCCGGGTGGTGATGCTCGCGGTCAACGCGGGCGCCGGCGCCACGGCCTCGGTCGAGGTGCGCCGCGCCCTGAGCCTGGCGATGCAGCGTGAGGGCATCGCGGCGGCCGTGCTGCGCGCCCCGGGCACCGCCGCCACGCAGATGTTCGCCGCCAACGTGACGGCCTGGCACGACCCCAGCCTGCCGCCTCTGCGCCACGACCCTGAAGCGGCCAAGGCCTTGCTCAAGGCCGAGGGCTGGACACCCGGCGCCGACGGCATCCTGGAAAAGAACGGCGAGCGCCTGCATCTCAAGCTGCTGACCTTCGGCGACCGCCCTGAACTGGCGCTAATCGCCACCGCCCTGCAGGCCCAGCTCAAGGAGGTCGGCGTGGAGGTCGAGGTGGCCGTGGAGAACCTCAGCGCCATCCCGGCGGCGTACCACGACGGCAGCCTGCAACTGGCGCTGTTCTCACGCAACTACGCCCTGGTGCCCGACCCATTGGTGACCCTGTACGGCGACTTCGGCCATGGTGGCGCCGAGTGGGGCCCGTTGGGCTGGAAGAACCCCGCCTTCGACCAGGCCATGACCGCGCTGCTGAACAGCACGACACCCGCCGAACAGCAGGCGTTGCGCCACCAGATGCTGGCGCAGGTGCAGAGCGAGTTGCCACTCATTCCGGTGGCCTGGTACCGCCAGTCCATCGCCGTGTCCAAGGACGTGGAAGGTGCGGCCATCGATCCGTTCGAGCGCACCTTCGGCCTGAGCACGATGCGGTGGGCCCAATGATCCGATTGCTGGGGTTTCGTCTCTTCCAGGCCCTGATGGTGGCGCTGCTGGTCGGCGCCCTGACCTTCCTGCTGATGAGCCTGCTGCCGGGCGATGCCGCCTACCGCATCGCCGCCGGACGGTATGGCTACGACATGGTCAACGGTGCGGCGGCAGAGGCCGTGCGCGCCGAGCTTGCCCTCGATCAGCCGGTGCTCTGGCGCTTCGTCGGCTGGATGGGCGACGTGCTGACCTTCGACCTGGGCACCTCGCTGGTCTCGGGCACGCCAGTGGCCGAGGTGGTTCGCCACGAACTGGGCAGTTCGGTGCGCCTGGCGCTGGGCGCGGTATTGCTGTCCCTGCTGATCGGCCCGCCGCTGGGCGTGCTGGCCGGCCTGCGGCCCGGGGGCTGGCTCGACAAGGGGTTGCTGCTGCTGAGCACGGCCACCCGTGCCGTCCCGCACTTCGTCCTCGGCGTGGTGCTGGTGCTGGTCTTCGCGGTGACGCTGGCCCTGCTGCCGTCGGCCGGTCACGGCACCTGGGCGCACAGCGTGCTGCCGACGCTGACCCTGGCCCTCGGGCTGGCGGCGGTGTCGTCACGGGTGGCGCGGGACGCCACGCGCAAGGTCGCGGCTTCACCCTTCTATGCCTTCGGCCGGCTCAAGGGCCTGAACGGGGCGCGGGTGTTCCAGCGCCACGGGCTGCGCAACATCGGCGTCCCGGTGGTCACCTACCTCGGCGTGCAGCTGGTGTACCTGATCGAAGGCGTGGTGGTGGTCGAGACGCTGTTCGCCTGGCCGGGCATCGGCCACGGGCTGGTGCATGCCATCGTCCAGCGCGACCTGCCCATGGTCCAGGGCACGGCCCTGGCAATGGGCCTGATGTTCGTGCTGCTCAACACCGCGGTCGACCTGGCCAACCACTTCATCGACCCGCGCAGGAAAGACGCATGAACCTCGAACTCGCCATCGCCGACGCGGCGCCAGCGCCGCGCCACCTGCCGCGCCTGATCGGCTACGCCCTGCTGGCCCTGCTGGTGACCCTGGCCGTGCTGGTGCCACTGCTCTGGGGCCTGGACATCGGCCGGCAGGACTACACCGCCATTCTCTCGCTGCCATCGGCTGCCCACCCCCTGGGCACCGACCACCTGGGGCGCGACATGCTCGCCCGCCTGGCCTCGGCCGTGCGCCTGTCCCTGGGGCTGGCCGTGGTCAGCGTGCTCACCGCCGCCGTGCCAGGCGTGCTGCTGGGCATCCTCGCCGCCTGGAAAGGCGGCCTGACCGACAAGTGCCTGGGCCTGGTGGCCGAGCTGTTCCTGGCGCTGCCGGGGCTGCTGCTGGTGCTGCTGGTGGTGGCCATCCTGCCGGGCTCGTTCATCGCGCTGTACGGCGCGGTCGCCCTGGTGCTGTGGATCGAGTACTTCCGCATGACCCGCGCGCTGGCGCGCACCGTGCTGGCCTCACCGGCGGTCACCGCCACACGGCTGCTGGGCTTCGGGCCGGCGTACATCATCCGCCGCCACCTGTGGCCGGAGCTGGCCCCGGTGATCCTCACCCTGGCCGCCTTCGGCGCGGCCTCGGCGATCATGGCCATCGCCGCGCTGGGCTTCATCAGCGTCGGCGTTCGCCCGCCCACCGCGGAGCTGGGCCTGATGATCACCGAACTGCTGCCCTACTTCGCCGAGGCACCGTCCATCATCGCCCTGCCGATCCTGGTCATCTTCCTCATCGTGCTGTCGCTCATGTTGATCGCTGGAGGGCGTAAAGCGTGAAACCACTCCTGACCACCCATGCCCTGCACATCCGTACTGCCCACGCAACGTTGGTGGACCCGCTGTCGATCTCGCTGTTTCCTGGCGAGGTCCTGAGCATCATCGGCGAGACCGGCTCGGGCAAGAGCCTGTTCGCCCAAGGCGTGGTCGGCAACCTGCCGGCCGGCCTGCAGGCCCGGGGCCGCATCGCCTTCGGCAGCGGCTTCGCCGAAGACGGCCAGGACACCGGTCGCCAGGCCCTGTGGGGCCGCGAGATCGCCGTGCTGCCCCAGGAACCCTGGCTGAGCCTGGACCCGACCATGCGTGCCCGGGCCCAGGTCTCGGAAACCTACGAGTACGTGGTCGGTACCTCGCCTGAACAGGCCCGCACCCAGGCCACCCGGGACCTCGACCGCCTGGGCCTGGCGCACATCCAGGACCGCTACCCCTTCCAGCTCTCCGGCGGCATGGCCCAGCGCCTGGCGTTCGCCGCCACCCACGCCGGCGGGGCCAAGGTGATGGTGGCGGACGAGCCGACCAAGGGCCTGGACAGCGCCCGCATCGGCGAGGTCATCAGCCTGCTCAAGGCCGGCCTGGAGGACGGCGGCGCACTGCTGATCATCACCCACGACATGGACGTTGCCCGCCGCCTGGGCGGCAAGGTGATGATCATGCTCAAGGGCACGGTCGTCGAAAGCGGCCTGGCCGACGAGGTGCTGAACCATCCCCAGCACCCCTACACACAGCGACTGCTGAACGCCGACCCGGCGCGCTGGCCAGCCCCGGCGCCTCGCGCCCTTGGCGGTGAACCTGTGGTCCGTGTCCGTGACCTGACGGTCAGCCGCGGCGGGCAGACGCTGTTCAGCCACCTCGACTTCCAGGTGCGGGCGGGCGAGATCGTGGGCGTCACCGGGCCATCGGGGTGCGGCAAGTCTACCCTGGGCGATGTCATGCTCGGGCTGATGGACGCCCAGCAGGGCCATGTCGAGCGGCAGCCCGGCACACCACGCGTAGCCTATCAGAAGCTGTTCCAGGACCCGGTCGCGGCCTTTCCACCGACGGTGACGCTGGCGCGCAACCTGAACGACCTGGTCAGGCTGCACCGGCTCGACGCGAGCCGCATCGGCCCGCTCTTGACGCGCCTGCGCCTGGAACCTGCGCTGCTGAACCGCTTGCCGGGCAACGTCTCGGGCGGTGAGCTGCAACGCTTCTCGCTGCTGCGCGTGCTGCTGCTCGACCCGGTGTTCATCTTCGCCGACGAACCCAGCTCGCGCCTGGACCTGATCACCCAGCAGGAGATGCTCATGCTGCTGGTCGAGACGGCCCGCGAACGAAACACCGCCGTGCTGCTGGTCAGCCACGACGAGGCCTTGATCGAGGCGGTCTCGGACCAGCGCATCCGCCTGGGCGAACAGCCCTGCGCGACCGACACGGCCAGCGCTGCGGCGCCGGCCCGTCCCTCGTCCACCCCGCTCAATGCATAGGCCGCTTTCCGTGAAGACTCCCTTGAAAACCTGCTCCTTCGGGCTGGTCATGCTGGCCAGCCCTCTGGCCTGCGCCGATTCTGCGCAATCGAACGCCAACGGCTTTCTCGAAGACGCCCACTGGGGCGTGCTCAACCGCTCGGTCTTCGACCAGCGCGACTATCGCCACGGCGGACGCAACGGCGCTGCGCGCAACGCCTACAAGCCGCGCGCGGCGCGCAACGGCAAGGCCGAGGAATGGGCCTACGGGCTGATGGGCACCTTCCAGTCCGGCTTCACCCCCGGCCTGATCGGTGTCGGCGTGGACGCCCATGCCTACCTGGGCGTGCGCCTGGACAGTGGCGGCGGCCGTGCCGGCAAGGCGCGCCTGCTGGGCCTGGACAACGAAGGCCACCCGAAATCGAGCTACGGCCGCGGCGGCGCGGCGCTCAAGCTGCGCCTGGCCGACACGGTGCTGGCGTACGGCGAGCAGCGGGTCAAGACGCCGGTGTTCAGCTCCTCCGACAGCCGCCTGCTGCCGGAAACCGCCACCGGCTGGTTCCTCACCAGCAAGGACATCGAACAAGTGACGCTGGTGGCCGGCCACTTCACCGAAAGCACCGACCGCAATGCCAGCAGCCACGACCGTGGCTTCGTGGTGAACTACTCCAATGGCCGCCAAGGCGACAGCGTCGATGTGATGGGGCTGGTCTGGGCCCCCTTGAGTGCGTTCACCGCCAGCCTCTACACCTCGCGCTACGAGGATACCTGGAACCAGCACTACCTGGGCAGCACCTTCGCCCATGCGTTCGACGACCAGCGTAGCCTCAGCCTGGACTTGAACCTGTACCGCACCACCGACACTGGCCGCGCCCTGTCCGGACGCATCGACAACACCACCTGGAGCCTGATCTCGCGCTACAGCCAGGGGCCGCACACCGTCAGCCTGGGCTGGCAGCAGGTCGATGGCGACACGCCGTTCGACTACGTGACCCGGGGCGCGATCTTCCTGAGCAACGCGGTGCAGCTGTCGGACTTCAACGCCCCCCACGAGAAATCCTGGCAGGCCCGCTACGACCTGAACCTGGCGACCTATGGCGTGCCGGGCCTGAACCTCTCCGCTGCCTACGTGCGCGGCTTCGACATCGACGGCCGGCAGGCCGACCCTCGCGGCGGCTACGCCTACCTGGGCTATGGCCAAGGGGGGCAGCACTGGGAGCGCGACCTGGAAGCCAAGTACGTCATCCAGAGCGGCAAGGCCAAGGGCACGACCTTCTCCGTGCGCCATAACGTCCACCGCGGCAACGCCGCCCAGGCCGAACTGGACGCCGACCAGATCCGCCTGGCCGTGGAGTTCCCCCTGACCGGCACGTTCTAGCGTCCTGAAGGCCAGGCCGCTCAGCGTCTTTACCTCATACGATGTGGACCACATCCTGTAGGGTAAAGACGTGGAAAGGCCTGGCCGTGAGGACGCATCGCGCAGTGTTGCCCGGAATTTTACAGGCGCCGCGACGTTCCAAACGGTTCTAGCCACAGGAGCGCACAGGATGAAGCCTTTCACGATTTCGGTACCAGACGCGCGGTTGACCACCATCCAGCAGAAGGTGGCCCAGTTCGACTGGGATTGGCTGCCCGACACGGGTGGCTGGCGCTCGGGCGTGGGCAAGGCCGACCTGCGCCGCCTGGTGGCGCATTGGCTGACGCGCTTCGACTGGCGCGCCGTGGAGCGGCGGCTCAACACGTTGCCCCATTTCATCACCGAGGTGGCTGGCGAGCCGCTTCACTTCATCCATGCGCGAGGTGATGGGCGCAAACCGCCCGTGTTGCTGCTGCACGGCTGGCCAGGCTCGTTCATCGAATTCGAAGCGCTGATCGCGCCGCTTGCGGCGGACGGCCACGATGTGGTCGTGCCGTCGCTGCCGGGCTTCGCCTTTTCCACGCCCATCGCCGACCTGGTCGGCCCACGCCAGGCCGGCGAGCGGCTGCACGCGCTGATGCAGCAACTGTTCGGCAGCACACGCTACGTCGTCCAAGGCGGTGACTGGGGCGCCCACATCGCCAGCTGGATGGCCCATGACCGCCCCGACGCCCTGCTCGGCATTCACCTGAACATGGTGAACATTCTGGCGCAGGGCACTGCCTCTGCCACGCCCGAAGCGCAAGACCTGCTGGCCCGTCGCGAGGTGCTGCTGGACCGGGAGTCCGGCTACAGCCACGAGCAGCGCACACGCCCGCAGACCCTGGGCGTCGCCCTGGCCGACAGCCCGGTCGGGATGGCGGCCTGGATCCTGGAGAAGTTCGGCCAATGGGCGGACCTGCCCACACGGGACGACGGCAGCCCGGACCTGTGGGCGCGGTTCGACGAAGACACGCTGCTGACCAACCTCATGCTCTACCTGGCCACGCCCGCAGTGGTGACCGCCCAGTGGATCTACCAGGGCCAACAGGAAGAGGGATCGACCCAGTTCGCCGCCGGTACGCGGGTGAACACGCCCGTGGGTATCGCGGCGTTCCCCGACCCCGTGTTCCTGCCCACGCCGCGCTCGCTCGCCGAACAGACCTACAACGTCGTCCACTACAGCACGCCGGCCAAGGGTGGCCACTTCGCGGCGCTGGAACAGCCTGACCTGCTGCTGGCCGACCTGCGCGCCTTCATCGCCACCCTGGCGGAGGGTCGCCCCTGATCACCCTCTCCCAGGCCGAGGCGCGGCGCCTCGCGCTGACGGCCCAAGGCTTCAACAAGGCCGGTGATCGCGACCGTGTGCCCGACCTGGCGCGGCTGCGGCGTGTCATCCGCCAGCTGGGGCTGCTGCAGATCGACAGCGTCAACGTCCTGGTCCGTGCGCACTACCTGCCGTTGTACGCGCGCCTGGGCGCCTACGCACGCGCTGACCTGGACCGCTTCATGGTCGAGCGGCCCAAGCGCTTCTTCGAGTACTGGGGGCATGAGGCGTCGCTCCTGCCGGTCGAGTGCCACCCGCTGCTGCGCTGGCGAATGGCACGTGCACGGGCAGGCCAAGGCATCTGGCGGCCGCTCCAGCCCTTTGCCGCCGAGCGACGCGGCGAGGCCGAGGCCCTGCTCGCCCACATCGCGGCGCACGGGCCGCTCGCCGCCTCGGACCTGGCCAGTACCGCCGCACGCCCCACGGGCATGTGGGCGTGGAGCGCCACCAAACATGCCCTAGAGTGGCTGTTCTGGGCCGGCCTGGTGGCCGCCTCTCATCGCCGCAGCAGCTTCGAGCGGGTCTACGACCTCCCCGAGCGCGTCCTGCCACGGGCGATCCTCGAGACGCCGACACCCCCTGCCGAGGCGGCCCACCGCGCCCTGCTCGCCCGGGCGGCCCAGGCCCTGGGCGTGGCCACCGCAGGCGATCTGCGCGACTACTTCCGCCTGCCCGCCGCCGACGTGCCCGCGCCCCTCGCGCAACTGGTCGAGGACGGCACCCTGACCCCGGTTCGCGTCCAGGGTTGGCGCCAACCGGCCTACCTTCACCGCGACGCCCGCGCGGGCCGGCGACTGAGCGGCGCGACGCTGCTCTCGCCGTTCGACCCGCTGATCTGGCACCGCGACCGCACGGAGCGTCTGTTCGATTTTCGCTATCGGCTCGAGATCTACACGCCTGCGCACCAGCGTGAGCATGGCTATTACGTCCTGCCGTTCATGCTGGACGGGGCGTTGGTGGCGAGGGTGGATCTGAAGGCGGTGCGTCAGGAGGGTCGGCTGGTGGTGCGTCAGGCTACCCTGGAGCCCGGTGCGGGTGATCAGGTGGTGGAGGCACTGCGCGCCGAATTGCAGCGGATGGCCGGGTGGTTGGGGCTGGCGACGGTCGATTCGGCGGTGCTGGACGTACAGCGCTAGGGTCCTGAAACCCACCCGCCATCAAGCATCGGAACGGGCAAGGTATGTCGAGTGCGCTTTGCGTGCCGATGGTTCTGCACTGAGTTCGTCATAGGCCTTTGAGACTAGATCGGTCTGGACGGCCCTGAACCCGTGGAAACGTCGAGTGCTTCGGCCAACCGCACCTGCATCAGCTCCATCAACGCCCGGACCCGCGCCGTCACGGAGTGCCGGTGGCTGTAGGCACCGAGCAATTGCAGGGGCGCGGGGCGCAGGTCCAGATGAACCTCCTGCAAACGCCCCCCCGCCAGGTCTTCCCGGCAGGGATGGGCCGCCACGATCGCGAAACCGAGCCCCTGCCGGGCACCGGCCACGGCCAGTTCCCCGCTGTTGACGCGATAGCGGCTGCGCACCGGCACCTTGACGATCTGGCCCGCCGCGTCCTGGAACTGCCAGGGCTGGCCCTTGAGCGCGCTGAGGGTGGTGATGCACGGCAGCGTCTTCAGGTCGCGCACGTGGCGCGGCACCCCGGTCCGGGCCAGCAAGGACGGCGCGGCCACCACGATGCTGGGCAGCGTGGCGAGCTCACGGGTGATGAAGGCGCTGTCGTCCTGGTGACCACGGTGAAAGACGATGGACAGGTCGACGTCCTCCCGCAGCACCTCCAACCCGGTCATCCGCGTATCGCATTCGAGCTCGATGCCGGGGTGCAGGCTGCAGAATTCGGCGAGGATGGGCGCTAGCAGTCGGGGGGCTTCCCCCGGCATGCACATCGTCAGGCGGCCCCGAAGCTCGCGCTGCACCGCGCCGAGCTCTTCCTGCGTGGAGAGCAGCGTGTCGAGCAAGGGCTTTGCCCGCTCGTAGAGCAGGCGACCAGCTTCCGTCATCCGCAGGTGACGGGTGCTGCGCTCCAGCAGACGTGTGCCGAGCTGGCGTTCTAAGGCAGCGACGTGGCGGCTGACGCTGGAAGACGGCATGGACAGAAGGCGCGAGGCGCCTGTGAAACTCTGCTCATCGACGACGGCTGCATAGACACGGACCGCGTTCAGATCGAGTGCATCGCGCATTGATTATCCCGCCTGAGGCATTAAAGCCTTCCATTTTCGCACGCTAGTGCGCGTCCTTGGCGAACTCTACCCTGTCCTTTACCCAAGGTGACACGTCGAACCCAGGCGTGCGCACCATCGACACGAGGAGAATTCCACCATGGACATTGGCATACTGGGCGGCGGCATCGCAGGCCTGAGCCTGGCGCTGGCCCTGCGCAAACAGGGTTACCACCCCCGGGTCTACGAACGACAGGCAGGGCCGGCGACCTTGGGCGCAGGCGTGACGCTCTGGCCCAACGCGACCTTCGTGCTGGAGGAACTGGGCCTGCTGCACGACATCCAGGCCATTGCCGGCCGACCGACCACCGTGCGCCGCCAGGATGCCGCAGGCCAGCCACTTGGCGGCCTCGATATCGACCTGCTGAACCGGGCGATGGGGTACCCCACCTACACGGTGCTGCGCAGCGAGTTGCAGGCCGTGCTCCTGGCGCATGCGGCACGGGCGGGGATCGACGTAGTGTTCGGGCGCCGCGCGCTGGCCATCGAGCTGGACGCGACCGGCCGCGCCGTGGCCCAGTTCGACCAGGGCGCACGCATCCGCCCAGACCTGCTCATCGGCGCCGACGGCCGCATGGCCTCGGTGGCCCGTACCTTCGTCGCGGGCGACAACACCCCTGTCTACCAAGGGTTCGTGAACTGGGTCGGCGTGGCGCAGGCGCCCCACGCGCTGATGGACGATACGGTGATCCAGGACGTGTGGGGGATGGGCGAGCGCTTCGGTTGCGTGCCGATTCGACCCGAACGGGTGTATTGGGCGGCGGCGCAGGCACGCCCCCTGCAGGACACCACGCCGGCTGCCGGAGCGCGGGAAACGCTCGAGACGCTGTTCGCATCGTGGCCTGAGCCGGTCTTGCGCCTCATTCGGGCGACGCCCGAGTCTGCCATCCGACTGATTGCGGTGCACGACCTGGAACCGTTGGCGAGCTGGAGCCGGGCGAACGTGCTGCTGGTCGGGGACGCCGCGCACGCGCCCTTGCCGACTTCGGGGCAAGGCGCCTGCCAGGCACTGGAAGATGCGTGGCACTTGGCGCGGTGCCTGGCGCATGGCAATGGGGATCTGGAGACGGTTTTCCAGACGTTCGCGCACATCCGCGCGCCAAAGACCAGACGGCTGGCGGAACAAGGTCGGCGCTTTGCACAGGGGCTGTTCGCCACGGACCCGGAGGTGTGTCGACGGCGTAATGAGCAGGCCAAGGGGTCCGATCCTGTCGGTGATGTGCAGGCGTTGGCGGCTGGATGGGGGCAGGGGCTGCCGATACTGGGTGGCATTGACGACGGGCCTGGGCAAGGAAGTAGCGTTGGCAGCCTGTATCGTCTGGGAGAATGAAGTGAATGCGGCAAGTTGGCCTGATCCGTCATACAGGGCTATACAAGGCCTCGTGAGCGCTTTCACGGCTTTTGCCACTACGATGTGGGTCCTGCGGGCCCACTTGCACTTGGCAAAAACCGCAGAACCTCACATGAAACACGACCGTCTACCACACCGCGGCGGGTGAGCGGCCCCTGCGCCGCGATTGGGCCCGCAGGGCCCACAAAATCAGCCCCTCAAAACCTCAGACAAGCACGACCAATACCGCCCAGATGCCCTTCAAGTCACCAGACAATGAAATCACCCCTCGAACAACCCGTTCCCGTCAGAACATTCCAGAAAGATCGACATCCACGCATCCATGATGTCCCACACATTCCTTTCCCGAGAAGGCTCATCCGGCTTTTCATGCCACCAGATAAAGACCTGGCCCGCCCAGGCCCCTTCGCCCAATGCCAGGTAATCCCCCGCGCCGCTTGAGAAGAAACTCACCATATCAGGAAAGTCTGGATAATCTTCATCACATAGGTCTTTTATAGGGACAAAATCTTCGACATGAGAAGGCCCCATCGTGCAACCGATATAAAATCCAAAGCCATCATGCAGATCGCGATAAAATTCCCTCAACTGCTGTGGAAGATGGGCACACTTACCAAGTTCCGTATTGCCTGCCCCTAGCGGCGCCCCGCCTATATAAAAGCTCAGCTCGTCTTCCTTGCTATAAACGTACATGAGATAAGGCTTGTCTTTTACCGCTACCACGGTCCC
>JBKYML010000019.1:0-1699 GCA_046940335.1 Enterobacterales bacterium AN_CKDN230030167-1A_HGKHYDSX7 | reverse complement strand
AAAGACCAGCGCCGTCGCCTGTGGGGCGCGGGCGACCTGGGCCTCGATCACCCGGTGCAACGGCTGCTCGGGCGTGAAGGCCGCGGGCGCCGCGTTCCAGGCCGACAGCGCCGCCTGGCGGCGCTCGGCATCGAGCAACGCCAGGGTGTCGACCGACGCCTCAGGACCGCCCGCCAGCATCTGCATCAGCACATGGCGCACCTGCTCGCCGAGCTGCTCGACGATGGCCGCGCTGAAGGCCAGGCGGTCATAGCTGTAGCGCAGCGACAGCTGGGCCTCCAGCCCCACCACCACGGTCAGCGGGTAGTTGCTTTGCTCGTGGGTGCTGACCGGCCCGAAGCGCAGCCCTGAGGACGGCCCTTGTTGCAGCGCTTCGGCCACCGGGTAGTTCTCGAACACCAGCAGGCTGTCGAACAAGGCGTCGCCGCCCTGCCCGGCCCAGCGCTGGAGGTCGAACAACGGCGTGTGTTCATGCTCGCGCAAGCTCAGGTTGAGTGACTGCAACCCCGCCAGCCATGTCCCCAGGCGCTGGCCTGCCTCGACGGGCACGATCACCGGCAAGGTGTTGATGAACAGCCCGATCTGCTGCTCGATGCCGCTCAGCTCGGCCGGACGGCCCGCCACGGTGGCGCCGAACACGACCTTGCGCTGGCCGAGGCGGCGGTGCAGCACCAGGGCCCAGGCGCCCTGTACCAGGGTGTTGACGGTCACCTTGCAGTCGCGGGCGAACTGGCTCAGCCGCGCAGTGGTGGGCGCATCGATCTGCGTGTCGTGCTCGGCGTGACCGACGCCCCCCAGGTGCTGGCAGGTGCTGGCCAGGCGGGTCGGCTCGTCCAGCACGGCCAACTGCCTGCGCCAGAAGGCCTCGCTGGCTGCCGAGTCCTGGCGTTGCAGCCAGGCGATGTAGTCGCCGAAGCGGCCTGGCGCCTGCACCGGTGGCGTACCGGCGTAGCGTTGCAGCACCTCGCCCAGGAGCTGGGCGTTACTCCAGCCGTCCATGAGAATGTGATGGCTTGTATAGAGCAGCACGTGGCGCACCTCGTCGAGGCGCACCAGCACCAGGCGCAGCAGCGGCGCCTGGGCCACGTCGAATCCGCGACGGCGTTCGTCCTCGGCCAGGGTCGCGAGCGCGTGCATGGCGTCATCATGGTGCCGCCAGTCCAGCTCGGTGAACGGGACGCGCACCTCGTGCTGCACCACCTGCACCGGGGTCGCCTGGTCGGCCGGCCAGAGGAAGACGCAGCGCAGGCTGTCGTGGGCCTGGACGGTTGCCTGCCAGGCCGCGGCGAAGCGGGCCGGGTCGAGCCCCTGCACCTCTACCTGCAGCTGATTGATGTACTCGCCTTCGCCGTCGGTGAAGTTGGCGTGGAACAGCATGCCCTGCTGCATCGGCGACAGCGGGTAGAGATCCTCCACTTGCGCCGGGTCGAGCGGCAGCGCATCCAGCTGCGCCTGGCTCAGGCCCGCCAGCGGCACGTCCGACGGGGTGAGTCCACGCGGCCTGTCGCAGTGAGCGATCAACGCCATCAGCTCGGCCTCGTACGCCCGCGCCAGACGCTCGATGGTCGCCGGGGCGAACATCTGCGCGCTGAAGCTGAACACCAGGCTCAGCTCGCCGCCGTAGACCTGGCCGTTGAGCACCAGCCAGTTGCCCAGCGGCGCCCGTGGGCTCTGCTCTTCGCCGGCGCTTTCGGCTGCC
>JBKYML010000018.1:0-1992 GCA_046940335.1 Enterobacterales bacterium AN_CKDN230030167-1A_HGKHYDSX7 | reverse complement strand
GAAGACCAGCGCCGTCGCCTCTGGGGCGCGGGCGACCTGGGCCTCGATCACCCGGTGCAACGGCTGCTCGGGCGTGAAGGCCGCGGGCGCCGCGTTCCAGGTCGACAACGTGCGCGCATGCTCCTCGACGGACAGTATCGGCAGCGCGCCGATGCGCGTCGAAGGCGCCGCCACGATGCCGTCCAGCAACCGCTGCCAGTGCGTGGCCAGGCGCTGGGCCGTGGTCGCGTCGAACAGGTCGGTGGCATAGGTCAAGGTGGCCCACACCTGGCCCTGAGACTCATGGGTGTCGAGCATCAGGTCGAACTGGGCGGTCTGGCTGTGCCCGTTCAGCGCCTCGATCTGCAGGCCGGGCAAGGCCTGGGTCTGCTGGCCCTGGGCGCGGTGGGTCTGGTGGTTGAACAGCACCTGGAACAACGGGCTGTGGCTCAGGTTGCGCTCGGGGGCCAGGGCGTCGACCAGTTGTTCGAACGGCAGGTCCTGATGTTCCTGCGCGCCCAGCGCCGCTGCCTTGACCTGTTGCAGCAAGGTGGTGAACGGCGCCTGGCCATCGACGTCGGCGTTGAGCACCTGGGTGTTGACGAAGAAGCCGATCAGGCGCTCGGTTTCGGCCCGGTTGCGGTTGCCGATCGGCACGCCGACGCGGATGTCGCGCTGACGGCTGTAGCGGTGCAACAGTGCCTGGAACGAGGCCAGCAACACCATGTACAGGGTCGCCCCCTGTTGCCGGGCCAGGTCCTGCAAACCCTGGCTCAGGGCCGCGGGCAGCTCGAGGTCCAGGCGTGCGCCGTGAAAGCGCTGCACGGCCGGGCGCGGCCGGTCCAGCGGCAGCTCCAGCACGGGCTGCTCGTCGCCCAGGCGGCTCGTCCAATAGGCCAGCTGGCGCTCGCGCTCGCCGGCCTCCATCCACTGACGCTGCCACAACGCGTAATCGGCGTACTGGATCGGCAGCGCTGGCAGCTCCGGCTGCCCCCCGTCGCGGTAGGCGGCATAGCAGGCGATCAGTTCCTCGACCATCACCTGCATCGAGGCGCCGTCGGAGACGATATGGTGCTGGGTCAGCACCAGCACGTGATCCTCGTCGGCCAGTTGCAGCAGGCAGGCGCGCAGCAAGGGGCCGGTCTGCAGGTCGAACAGCTGAGCGATTTCCTGGGCCACGGCAGCGTCGAGGGTGTCGCCGTCGGCCAGCGGGCGGACCGGGAGCGGCAGCTCGAACGGCGGCAGGATGCGTTGCAGCAGGTGCCCGTCCTGTTCGACGAACACCGTGCGCAGGCTTTCGTGCCGCTCGATCAGCGTGGTGAAGCTGCGCGCCAGGGCGGCCGGGTCCAGGGCGCCGCGCAGACGCAGCGCCGTGGGGATGTGATAGGCCGCGCTGTGCGGGTCCAGGTTCCAGAGGAACCACTGGCGCTCCTGGGCATAGGACAGCCGAAGGGGCTCGTCGGCCTCGCGCTTGAAGATCGGCGCGATGCCATAGAGATTGACCCCCTTCTGACTCAGCAGAATCGCCAAGGCTTTGCGCTTCTCGGCAGAGAGCGCGCTTACCGATTCAATTAGGTGCTGCATGCCGTGCCCTCACTAGGAAATCAGTTTTTCAAGATCATCGGCAGTTAAACGATTGAGGTCCTCCAAGGATTTAGCCAAAACATCGTGCAGCGGATCGAGCGCCGGGCGCAGGGCCTGCACGGCGTCGCAGAACGCCGCCAGGTCCGCGGCCAGGAACAGGGTCTTGACCGGTACGTCGTGGCCCAGCGCCTCGCGCAGGCGCACCACCACCTGGGTGGCCAGCAGCGAATGCCCGCCCAGCTCGAAGAAGTTGTCACCCAGGCCGACCCGCTCAAGTTCCAGCACCTGCGCCCAGATGCCAGCCACCTGACGCTGCAGGTCGCTGTGCGGTGCCACATAGGCCTGTTGCAGCAGGCTGGCGTCCGCCGCTGGCAAGGCGCGGCGGTCCAGCTTGCCGTTGGCGGTCAGCGGCAGGCGCTCGAGCAGCAG
>JBKYML010000017.1:0-2549 GCA_046940335.1 Enterobacterales bacterium AN_CKDN230030167-1A_HGKHYDSX7 | reverse complement strand
TCAGACCGTAGGCTTCTTGCATCCAGCACAAGCGGTTGACCAGTGCCGAATGACGGTTGCCCGCCCCTTTCGGGCGGCCCGTGGAGCCGGAGGTGTAGATCACATAAGCCAGGTTTTCAGGATGCACTGTCACCTGCGGATTGCGACTGCAAGCACCGCCTGCTTCCAGGTCCAGCGCCAGCGTCTGCACACCCTCGCTCACTGGCAAATCCAGATGGCTCTGAGTCAGCAGCAAGTTCACGCCACTGTCTTCCAGCATGTAGCGCAGACGGTCCTGCGGGTACTCAGGATCCAGCGGCACGTAGGCACCACCGGCCTTCAGAATGGCCAGCAGCCCCACCACCATCTCCACGCTGCGCTCGGTGGCGATACCGACCAGTACGTCCGGTCCTATGCCCAGTTCGATCAAGCGATGAGCCAGGCGGTTGGCACGTTCATTGAGCTGCGCATAGCTCAGGCGTGTCCCGCCAAACACCAATGCCTCGGCGTCGGGCGTGCGCTGCACCTGCGCTTCGATCAGTTGCTGAATGCTGCTGCCCAGCGGGTAAGGGACCGCCGTGTCGTTCCACTGCACAAGGGCACGCTCACGCTCGGTCGCCTCCAGTAGCGGCAACTCGGCCACGGTCTGGGCCGGCTGCTCGACGATACCGTGCAACAGCGTCAGCCAGTGCGCCCCGAGGCGCGCGATGGTGCCTGCGTCGAACAGGTCGGTGGCATAGATCAGCGACGCGCCCAGCCCTTGCGATGTCTCGACCGTCTCCAGGCTCAGGTCGAACTGCGTGGTGTCGTTCGTCCAGGCCACCGTTTCGACCCTGAGGCCGGGCACGGTGCGCACGCGTTCAGGCGTCGCGGCCTGATGGTTGAACATCACCTGGAACAACGGGCTGTGGCTCAGGGTGCGGGTCGGTGCCAGGGCCTCGACCAGTTGCTCGAACGGCAGGTCCTGGTGGGCCTGGGCGTCCAGCGCGGTGTCACGGACCTGCTGCAGCAACGCCTCGAACGACAGGCGCGGATCGACCTCGGCGCGCAGCACCTGGGTGTTGACGAAGAAGCCGATCAGCGCTTCGGTCTCGACCCGGTTACGGTTGCCGACCGGGACACCGACGCGGACATCGGTCTGCCCCGTATAGCGCTGCAGCAGGGCCTGGAACGCGGCCAGCAACAGCATGAACAGGGTCACGTCGTGACGCTCGGCCAAGGCGCGCAGGGACGCGGCCAGCGCGTCGGGCACGTGCAGGTCGAGCTGGGCGCCCCGGTAGCTCTGCTCTGCCGGGCGCGGGCGGTCCAGGGGCAAGGCCAGCACGGTCTGCTCGCCGCCGAGCTGCTCGACCCAATAGGCCAGTTGCCGCTCACGCTCACCCGCAGCCATCCACTGCCGCTGCCACTGGGCATAGTCGGCATACTGCACGGCCAGCGCCGGCAGGCGCGTGGCATTGCCCTGGCAGGCCCTGGCATAGCCGTCGACCAGTTCGGCGACCATCAGGTGCAGGGACACGGCGTCCGAGACGATGTGATGCTGGGTCAGCACCAGCACGTGGTGATCGTGATCCAGGCACAGCAGCCGTACGCGCAGCAACGGCCCTTGGGTCAGGTCGAAGGGCCGGTGGATTTCCTCGGCGATGCAGGCATCGAGCGCTGCCGGGTCGGACAGGTGGCTCTGCACGATCGGCAAGCGACGTGGCGCTTCGATGTGCTGGACGATCTCGCCGGCCTGGTCGAGGAAGCAGGTGCGCAGGGTCTCGTGGCGCTCGACCAGCGCATCGACGCTGTGTTGCAGGGCCTCGAGGTTCAAGGCACCGTGCAGACGCAGCGCGATGGGCAGGTGGTAGGCACTGCTGTCGGGGTCCATCTGCCAGAGGAACCACTGGCGCTGTTGCGCATGGGAAAGCGCCAGCGGTGCGTCACGCGGTACCGGTTGCAAGGCCGGTACGTGCGAGGTCGCCGCGGCCTGCGGCAAGGCGGCGACGAAACGCTCCAGGGTCGGGTGTTCGAACAGGGTCTTGAGCGGGGCGTCGATGCCGTGCTCGCGCAGGCGCGAGAACACTTGGGTGGCCAGCAGGGAGTGGCCGCCCAGGGCGAAGAAGTGATCGGTCAGGCCGACCGGTGCGCGGTGCAGGACGTCGGCCCAGATCGCGGCGACCTGGCGTTGCCGCTCGCTCTGCGGCGCCACGTAGGTAGGCGCCTGGCGTGCCATGTCCACGGTCGGCAGCGCCTTGCGGTCGAGCTTGCCGTTGGGGGACAGCGGCAGGCGGTCCAGGGCCAGCCATTGGCTCGGCACCATGTAGTCCGGCAGGCCGTGGCCCAGGTGTTGGGCCAATGCGGCTTGCCAGCCTTCGGCTTCCTGCTCCAGAACCACGTAGCCGACCAGTTGCTTGCCATCGGGCACCGTGACCACGGCTTCGCGCACCGAGGCATGTTCCAGCAGGCGTGCCTCGATCTCGCCCAGCTCGATGCGCAGGCCACGCAGCTTGACCTGATGGTCGATACGCCCGGCATATTCGATTACCCCGTCCAGGCGTTGGCGCGCCAAGTCGCCGGTGCGGTACAGG
>JBKYML010000016.1:0-2639 GCA_046940335.1 Enterobacterales bacterium AN_CKDN230030167-1A_HGKHYDSX7 | reverse complement strand
CCAGCAGATTCGGATATGTGATCGTTGTGTGCGTGCGAACTTTCGGTTCGTGGGTCTTCACACCCAACCTGCGCTTGGCAGATTGCTTGGGTGTTATATGGTCAAGCCTCACGGGCAATTAGTATTGGTTAGCTCAACGCCTCACAGCGCTTACACACCCAACCTATCAACGTCGTAGTCTTCGACGGCCCTTTAGGGGATTCAAGATCCCAGTGAGATCTCATCTTGAGGCAAGTTTCCCGCTTAGATGCTTTCAGCGGTTATCTCTTCCGAACATAGCTACCCGGCAATGCCACTGGCGTGACAACCGGAACACCAGAGGTTCGTCCACTCCGGTCCTCTCGTACTAGGAGCAGCCCCTCTCAAATCTCAAACGTCCACGGCAGATAGGGACCGAACTGTCTCACGACGTTCTAAACCCAGCTCGCGTACCACTTTAAATGGCGAACAGCCATACCCTTGGGACCGGCTTCAGCCCCAGGATGTGATGAGCCGACATCGAGGTGCCAAACACCGCCGTCGATATGAACTCTTGGGCGGTATCAGCCTGTTATCCCCGGAGTACCTTTTATCCGTTGAGCGATGGCCCTTCCATACAGAACCACCGGATCACTAAGACCTACTTTCGTACCTGCTCGACGTGTGGGTCTCGCAGTCAAGCGCGCTTTTGCCTTTATACTCTACGACCGATTTCCGACCGGTCTGAGCGCACCTTCGTACTCCTCCGTTACTCTTTGGGAGGAGACCGCCCCAGTCAAACTACCCACCATACACTGTCCTCGATCCGGATGACGGACCTGAGTTAGAACCTCAAAGTTGCCAGGGTGGTATTTCAAGGATGGCTCCACGCAGACTGGCGTCCACGCTTCAAAGCCTCCCACCTATCCTACACAAGCAAATTCAAAGTCCAGTGCAAAGCTATAGTAAAGGTTCACGGGGTCTTTCCGTCTAGCCGCGGATACACTGCATCTTCACAGCGATTTCAATTTCACTGAGTCTCGGGTGGAGACAGCGCCGCCATCGTTACGCCATTCGTGCAGGTCGGAACTTACCCGACAAGGAATTTCGCTACCTTAGGACCGTTATAGTTACGGCCGCCGTTTACCGGGGCTTCGATCAAGAGCTTCGCTTGCGCTAACCCCATCAATTAACCTTCCGGCACCGGGCAGGCGTCACACCCTATACGTCCACTTTCGTGTTTGCAGAGTGCTGTGTTTTTAATAAACAGTCGCAGCGGCCTGGTATCTTCGACCGGCATGGGCTTACGGAGCAAGTCCTTCACCCTCGCCGGCGCACCTTCTCCCGAAGTTACGGTGCCATTTTGCCTAGTTCCTTCACCCGAGTTCTCTCAAGCGCCTTGGTATTCTCTACCTAACCACCTGTGTCGGTTTGGGGTACGGTTCCCGGTTATCTGAAGCTTAGGAGCTTTTCTTGGAAGCATGGCATCAACCACTTCGTCGCCTAAAGGCAACTCGTCATCAGCTCTCGGCCTTGGGATCCCGGATTTGCCTAAGATCCCAGCCTACCACCTTAAACTTGGACAACCAACGCCAAGCTGGCCTAGCCTTCTCCGTCCCTCCATCGCAATAACCGGAAGTACAGGAATATTAACCTGTTTTCCATCGACTACGCTTTTCAGCCTCGCCTTAGGGACCGACTAACCCTGCGTCGATTAACGTTGCGCAGGAAACCTTGGTCTTTCGGCGTGGGAGTTTTTCACTCCCATTGTCGTTACTCATGTCAGCATTCGCACTTCTGATACCTCCAGCCAGCTTCTCAACTGACCTTCACAGGCTTACAGAACGCTCCTCTACCGCATCACCTAGTGGTGATACCCGTAGCTTCGGTGCATGGTTTGAGCCCCGTTACATCTTCCGCGCAGGCCGACTCGACTAGTGAGCTATTACGCTTTCTTTAAAGGGTGGCTGCTTCTAAGCCAACCTCCTAGCTGTCTAAGCCTTCCCACATCGTTTCCCACTTAACCATGACTTTGGGACCTTAGCTGACGGTCTGGGTTGTTTCCCTTTTCACGACGGACGTTAGCACCCGCCGTGTGTCTCCCATGCTCGGCACTTGCTGGTATTCGGAGTTTGCATCGGTTTGGTAAGTCGGGATGACCCCCTAGCCGAAACAGTGCTCTACCCCCAGCAGTGATACATGAGGCGCTACCTAAATAGCTTTCGAGGAGAACCAGCTATCTCCGAGCTTGATTAGCCTTTCACTCCGATCCACAGGTCATCCGCTAACTTTTCAACGGTAGTCGGTTCGGTCCTCCAGTCAGTGTTACCTAACCTTCAACCTGCCCATGGATAGATCGCCCGGTTTCGGGTCTATACCCAGCGACTGTTCGCCCTATTAAGACTCGCTTTCGCTACGCCTCCCCTATTCGGTTAAGCTCGCCACTGAATATAAGTCGCTGACCCATTATACAAAAGGTACGCAGTCACCTAACAAGTAGGCTCCCACTGCTTGTACGCATACGGTTTCAGGTTCTATTTCACTCCCCTCTCCGGGGTTCTTTTCGCCTTTCCCTCACGGTACTGGTTCACTATCGGTCAGTCAGTAGTATTTAGCCTTGGAGGATGGTCCCCCCATGTTCAGACAAAGTTTCTCGTGCTCCGTCCTACTCGATTTCATTG
>JBKYML010000015.1:0-2751 GCA_046940335.1 Enterobacterales bacterium AN_CKDN230030167-1A_HGKHYDSX7 | reverse complement strand
CCCGAAAGGGGCGGGTAACCGTCATTCGGCGCTGGTCAACCGCCTGTGCTGGATGCAGGAAGCCTATGGTCTGACGGCAGACGACACAGTGCTGCAAAAGACTCCGTTCAGCTTCGACGTGTCGGTCTGGGAGTTCTTCTGGCCGTTGATGACGGGTGCACGGTTGGTCGTGGCGGCTCCAGGGGATCATCGCGATCCCGCACGCCTGATCGAGCTGATCACCCGCGAGCAGGTCAGCACGCTGCACTTCGTGCCGTCGATGCTGCAGGCCTTCATGCAGGACCAGAACGTCTCGCACTGCACCAGCCTCGAGCGCATCGTGTGCAGCGGCGAAGCCTTGCCGGTCGATGCGCAGCAGCAGGTCTTCGCCAAGCTGCCGGGCGCTTCGCTGTACAACCTCTACGGCCCGACCGAAGCGGCCATCGACGTGACCCACTGGACCTGCCGCGACGAAGGCCGCGACAGCGTGCCCATTGGCCAGCCCATCGCCAACCTGGCCTGCTACGTCCTCGATACCGAGCTGCAACCGGTACCGGTGGGTGTGCTGGGCGAGCTGTACCTGGCTGGCGAAGGCCTGGCGCGCGGTTATCACCATCGTCCGGGTCTGACTGCCGAGCGCTTCGTGGTCAGCCCTTATGACACGGGCGAGCGCCTGTACCGCACCGGCGACCTGGCCCGCCAACGCCTCGATGGTGTCATCGAGTACGCCGGGCGTATCGACCATCAGGTCAAGCTGCGTGGCCTACGCATCGAACTGGGCGAGATCGAGGCACGTTTGCTGGAGCACGCCTCGGTGCGTGAAGCCGTGGTGACCGTGCCAGACGGCAAGCGACTGGTCGGCTACGTGGTCCTTGAGCAGGAAACCGAAGGCTGGCAAGCCGAACTGGCCCAGCACCTGGGCCACGGCCTGCCGGACTACATGGTGCCGAGCCAATGGCTGGCGCTGGACCGCCTGCCGCTGTCCCCCAACGGCAAACTCGACCGCAAGGCCCTGCCTGCGCCGGATCCGGCGCAGGCGCGCCAGGTCTATGTCGCGCCGTGCAGCGAACTGGAGCAGCGCCTGGCCGCGATCTGGGCACAAGTGCTGGGCCTGGAGCAGGTCGGCCTGACGGACAACTTCTTCGAACTGGGCGGGCATTCCCTGCTGGTGATCAATACCGTGTCTCGCATTCAACTCGACCTGGGGCTGACCCTGTCGCCCCAACTGCTGTTCCAGTACCCGGTGCTCGGCGCCCTGGCCGACCAGCTGAGCCTCGGCGAGGCGCCCGTGCAGCCTGCGACCTTGAGTCGCCTGGAAGACCTGCTCGACGACCTGGAGGCTTTGTGATGGACAGTACCGTCGCCGCGCGCATCGCCCGCCGCTTCATCACCCTGCCGCTGGACAAGCGCACGCTCTACCTGGAAAAGATGCAGGCCGAGGGCGTGTCTCCCGCGAACCTGCCCATCCCCGAGGTGCAGTCGGCCTTCGACACGCTGCCTCTGTCGTTCGCTCAGGAACGCCAGTGGCTGCTCTGGCAGCTGGACCCACAAAGCAGCGCCTACCACATCCCCATGGCGCTGCGCCTGCGTGGGCCTCTGGACACGGCGGCCTTGCAGCGGTCCTTCGACCATTTGGTCGAGCGTCACCAGACGCTGCGCACGCGCTTCGTGTTCGAACAGACCCGACCGGTGCAGGTGATCGAGCCGAGTTCCCCGGTGACGATCGCACACGACGCGGTGGGTGCGCTGGACGAGGCCTCGCTGCAGGCCAGGATCGCCGAGGAAACCCACCGGGCGTTCGACCTGGCCAGTGGCCCGCTGTGGCGGGTTCGGTTGTTGGCGCTGGCCGATCAGGACCATGTGCTGGTGCTGACCCAGCATCACATCGTCTCCGATGGCGTGTCGATGCGCCTGATGATCGAAGAGCTGATCGCGCTGTATGCCGGTTTCAGCCACGGGGCGTCGCCGAGCCTGGCGCCCTTGCCGATCCAGTACGCCGACTATGCTGTGTGGCAGCGGCACTGGATGGAGGCGGGCGAGCAGAACCGGCAACTGGCCTATTGGACCGAGCGCCTGGGACAGGGCAGTCCGGTGCTCGAACTGCCCCTGGACCATGGGCGTCCGGCAACGCCGAGCTTCCAGGGCGCGCGTCACACCGTGCACGTCCCCGCCGACGTGGTACAAGGCCTGCACACCCTGGCGCGTGGCGAGGGGGCGACCCTGTTCATGGTTCTGCTGACGGCGTTCCAGGCGTTGCTGTACCGCTACAGCGGCCAGGACGACATCCGCGTCGGTGTCCCCAATGCCAACCGCAACCGGGTAGAAACCGAGCGCCTGATCGGCTACTTCGTCAACACCCAGGTCATCCGGGCCGAGGTCGATGGCCGCACGCCGTTCATCACGTTGCTGCGGCAGGTGCGCCAGCATGCGCTGGATGCCCAGGCTTATCAGGAATTGCCTTTCGAACAACTGGTCGAGGCGTTGGCGCCGGAGCGCACGTTGGGGCTGAACCCACTGTTCCAGGTGATGTTCAACCACCAGGCTGCGGCTCAGGGCCGCCCCGGCGCGGCGAGCCTGAACGGCCTGCGCATCGAAGCGGTGGACAGCGTCACCGACCGGGCGCAGCTGGACCTGACCCTGGAAACCCGGGAGTCGGCCGAAGGGCTGGAGGCGTCGCTGATCTACGCCACCGACCTGTTCGCGCAGCCGACCATCGCACGCATGGCGGTGCAGTTCGTGAACCTGTTGCAGGGCATCGTCGAACAGCCGGAA
>JBKYML010000014.1:0-6159 GCA_046940335.1 Enterobacterales bacterium AN_CKDN230030167-1A_HGKHYDSX7 | reverse complement strand
CTCCGGCCGTTCGACGATGCCCTGCAACAGGTTCACGAAATGCGTCGCCAGACGCTGCATCCGGGCCTGCTCGAAGAGGTCCGTGGCATACACGAACGCCAGGGTCAGCCCCTCGTCGCCATCGAACACCTCCAGGGTCAGGTCGAACTGGGCAAGGCCGGTGTCCCACTGCACCCCTTCCACGCTCAACCCCTGAACCTGCTGCCCACCTGGCGTGCGCCGGGCCTCGCTCTGGTAATTGAGCATGACCTGGAACAGCGGGCTGTGGCTCAGGTCTCGGGCCGGCGCCAGGGCGTCGACCAGTTGCTCGAACGGCAGGTCCTGGTGCGCCTGGGCGCCTAGCGCCGCCTGGCGAACGTCCTGCAGCAGCGCGGTGAAGGGCTGACGTGGATCGATCTCGGCACGCAGCACCTGGGTGTTGACGAAGAAGCCGATCAGCCGCTCGGTGCTGGGGTGGTGCCGGTTGGCGACCGGCACGCCGACGCGGATGTCGGCCTGCCCGCTGTGGCGATGCAGCAGGGCCTGGTAGGCCGCCAGCAGCACCATGAACAGGCTGGCACCCTGCTCACGCGCCAGGCGGCGCAGGCCGTCCTGTACGGTGGCGGGCAACGCCAGCGCCAGGCTTGCGCCGGCCTGGCTGCGCACCGGTGGCCGTGGATGATCCAGAGGCAATTCGAGCACCGGCTGCGGGCCGCCCAACCGTTCGAGCCAGTACGCCAGTTGCCGCTCGCGCTCACCGGCCGCCATCCAGTCCCGTTGCCAGACGGCATAGTCGGCGTACTGGATCGGCAAGGCTGGCAGGCTGGGCGCCTGCCCTTGGCTGAGGGCCTCGTACAGCGCGACCAGCTCCTCGACCATGACCTGCATGGACACCCCATCGCTGACGATGTGGTGCAGCACCAGCACCAGCACGTGAGTGTCCGGGGCCTGGCGCACCAGGCACGCGCGCAGCAGAGGCCCCTGGGTCAGGTCGAACGGCTGGCGCACCTGCTGTTCGAGGCGTGTCCGCAAGGCGGCGTCATCGAGGCGATCGAGAGGGTCCAGCGGCAGCGTGAAGGTGAACGGCGCCTGGACGATCTGCTCGGCGTGTTCGCCGGTCTGGCGCATGACGCTGCGCAGGCTTTCGTGCCGAGCGATGAGCTGTTCGAAGGCCTGCCGCAGGGCCTCGGGTTGCAGCGGGCCGTGCAGGCGCAAGGCGACGGGGATGTGGTAGGCGGCGCTGTCAGGCGCCAGCTGCCAGAGGAACCACTGTCGTTCCTGGGCATAGGACAGCGCCAGCGGGCGGGTGCGGTCGGCCAGGCCGATGCGCGGCACCTCGACGGCAGGGCGGTGTTCGAGTCGCGCGCAGAACGTCTGCAGCGTGGGGTGCTCGAACAGCGTACGCAAGGCCACCTCGACGCCCAGGGCGTGACGCACGCGCGCCACCACTTGGGTGGCCAGCAACGAATGCCCGCCCAGCTCGAAGAAATGGTCGTGCAGCCCGACACGGGGTACGTGCAGCACCTCGGCCCACAGCGCGGCCACGGCCTGCTCCAACGCCGTGCCCGGGCTGACATGGGCGTGGCCGGGCACGGCGGTGCCGGGCTGTGGCAACGCCTTGCGGTCGAGCTTGCCGTTGGGGTTGAGCGGCATGGCCTCGAGCAGCAGCAGGTGCGCCGGGACCATGTAGTCAGGCAATGCCTGGCGCAAGGTGGCCTTGAGGCCTTCGCACCAGGCCGGATCGACCTGCGCCGGGTGCGTGGCGACCACATAACCCACCAGCTGCTGCCCATTGGGGCCTGGCTGGGCCACGACGGCGGCGTCGCGCACGCCGGTCTCGGCCAGCAGACGCGCCTCGATCTCACCCAGCTCGACGCGGAACCCGCGAACCTTCACTTGGTTGTCCACCCGGCCCTGGTAGTCGAACACCCCGTCGGGCCGTTCGCGCACCAGATCGCCGCTGCGGTACACGCGAGCACCCGGCGGGCCCAGCGGGTCGGGGACGAAGCGCTCGGCGGTCAGCCCAGGGCGGTCCAGGTAGCCCCGCGCCAGGCCGTGGCCACCCAGGTAGAGCTCGCCCTGCACGCCGGCTGGCAGCACGCTGAGGTCGGCCGCCAGCACGTAGGTACGGCGGTCGCCGATGCGCGTGCCGATCGGTGCGTAGGCTGCTGCACAGTCGGTCTCGCGGTCGGCTTTCCAGATCAGCGGCGTGACCACCGTCTCGGTCGGTCCATAGCCGTTGATGATGTGCTGCGGTGCCAGGGCGGCCTGCACCCGCTGGTAGCTGTCACGGGGTACGGCATCGCCGCCGAAGCAGTAGATACGGGCCTGGGGCGGCTGGCCGTGAAGCTCGACGTGCTCGGCCATCTGCAGCAGGTAGGCCGGCGGGAACGCTGCCACGGTGACACCGTGCTCACGCATGCGCGCGCAGGTCTGGCCGGGCTCCCACAGGCTGTCGTCACGCACCAGCAAACGGCTGCCATGGGTCAGCGCGGTGAGCCAGCGCTCGTGCGCCCCGTCGAAGGCGAACGACATGAAGTGCAGTTCGCAATCGTCCTGGGTCATCGCGTAACGCTGGCCGATCGCTTCGCAGTGCATCGCCAGCGGACCCTGCTCGACGCAGACCCCCTTGGGCGTGCCGGTGGAGCCGGAGGTGTAGATCACATAGGCCAAGCTCTGCGCCGGCACCGACACCTCGGGCGCGAACTCGGGCTGGGTGTCGAGGTCCAGGCGGTCCAGCGCCAGCACGCTCAGTGCCGTGGGCAAGGGCAAGCGGGCCTGCAAGGTCGTATCGGTGAGCAGCAAGGCGATACCGGAGTCCTGCATCAGGTACGCCAGGCGCTCACGCGGGTGGCTGGCATCGAGCGGGACGTAGGCGCCGCCGGCCTTGAGCACGGCCAGCAGCGCGACGATCATCCCCGGCCCTCGGGGCAGCGCCACCCCGACGCGGATCTCGGCGCCGACCCCTTCGGCCAGCAGGCGGTGCGCCAGGCGATTGGCCTGCCGTTCCAGCGCGGCGAAGCTCAAGGTCTGCCCTTCGAACACGACGGCAGGCGCCTGGGGACGGCGCGCGGCCTGGGCGGCGATACGCTGATGCACCAACAGCCCGTCCTGCCACCGCTGCGCAGCATTGGCCTGCTGCAATACGGCCTGCGCCGGGGCATCGAGCAGTTCCAGGGTGCCCAGGGCCGCTTCGGGTCGGTGACTGAAGCGCTCCATCAGGGCGATCAGGTGCTGGTCCAGCCGGGCGATGGTGGCGGCATCGAACGCGGCACGCTGGTAACCGTAATGCAGCTCCAGCGTTGCGCCCAGGTTGACGCCGAGGGTCAGCGGGTAGTTGGTCTGCTCGCGGCTGTCCACCGTGCCGAAGCGCAAGGCCTGAGGCGCGCCACGCTCCAGGGCCTCGGCGACCGGATAGTTCTCGAACACCAGCACGCTGTCGAACAGCGCGTCACCGCCTTGCCCGGCCCAGCGCTGGATCTCGAACAGCGGCGTGTGTTCGTGTTCGCGCAAGGCCAGGTTCGTCGCCTGCACCTGCTGCAGCCAATCGGCCACCGAACAGGTCGGCGTCACGGTGGCGATCACCGGCAATGTGTTGATGAACAGGCCGATCTGCTGCTCGATGCCGACCAGTTCCGTCGGCCGTCCGGCCACGGTGGCGCCGAAGGCCACCGTGGCCTGGCCGCTGTAGCGGTGCAGCAGCACCAGCCAGGCGGCTTGCAGCAGCGTGTTGACGGTCACTTTCTGCTGGCGGGCGAAGCGTTCCAGGCGCTGGGTACGTGCAGCGTCCAGGACGCGCACATGGCTGGCATAGCCTTCGGCAGGGGCGTCGACTGCCCCTTGGGCCAGCCGGGTCGGCGCCTCGAGCGTGGCCAGGCGCTCGCGCCAGAAGGCTTCGCTCACGGCCGCGTCCTGGCGCTGCAGCCACTCGATGTAGTCGCGGTAGCGTCCGACCTTGGCCGGTGCCTGGCCGACGTAATGCTGCAGCACCTCGCCCATCAGCTGCGAGTTGCTCCAGCCGTCCATGAGGATGTGGTGGTTGGTGTAGATCAGTTCATGACGCTGCTCGCCCGTGCGCACTGCGCACAGGCGCAGCAACGGCGCCTGGCGCAGGTCGAAGCCACGGGTACGCTCGGCCTCGGCCAGCGCCTTCAGCCGGGCCTCGAGGTCGGTGTCGGCATGCCAGTCGTGGGCTTCGAACGGCACCTGGACGTGGCGCTCGACGATCTGCAAGGGCTGCCCGATGTCGCCTTCCCAGGCGAACCGGCTGCGCAGGATGGGGTGCGCATCGACCGCCGCCTGCCAGGCCGCCTGGAAGCGTTCGACGTCCAGCCCGTCCACGCTCACGCGCATCTGGTTGACGTAATCGCCGCTGCCCTGGTCGTACAGACTGTGGAACAGCATGCCCTGCTGCATGGGCGACAGCGGATAGACGTCCTCCACGCTGCGTGGGGTGTCGAGCAGGCGGTCCAGACGCGGCTGGTCCAGCCGTGCCAGCGGAAAGTCCGACGGTGTCGTGCCGCCCTGGGCCTCGCAGCAGTGTTCAATCAGCGCGGTCAGCTCGGCGCTGTAGGCATCGACCAAGGCCTGGACGGTCGCGTCCTCGAACATCGCATGGCTGTAGGTCCAGCCGATCGCCAGTTCACCGGCATAGACCTGACCATTGAGCGTCAGCCAGTTGCCCAGGGGCGCCGCAGCGCTCTGCTCGTCGCCGCGTGGCTCGCTGGCCGGGACGAACAACGCACCCTGTTCGGCATCGAAGCTGGCGTCGAACTGGCCCAGGTAGTTGAAGGTGATGCGCGGGGTCGGCAGCGCGGCCAGGCGGGCCTTGGCCGACGCGTCGCCCAGGTGCCGCAGCAGGCCGTAACCGATCCCTTTGGCCGGCACGGCGCGCAACTGCTCCTTGATCGCCTTGATCGACCCGGCCAAGTCCTGGGTGGGCCGAAGCGCCAGCGGGAACAAGGTGGTGAACCAGCCGACGGTGCGGGTCAGGTCGACGCCGTCGAACAGGTCTTCGCGGCCATGGCCTTCGAGCTGGATCAGCGTGGTCGACGCCTCGCTCCAGCGGCAGATGACCCGCGCCAGGGCGGTCAGCAGCAGGTCATTGATCTGGGTGCGGTACGCCGCCGGGGCCTGCTGCAAGAGACGCCGGGTCAGCTCGCGGTCTAAACGGGTGTACAGGGTACGGGCCTGCGCGTTGCGTGGCTTGTCGGCGGGGTGGTCGCACGGCGGCTCGGCGGGCGCGCCGGCCAGGTGTGCCTGCCACCAGTCCAGCTCGTGGCGCAAGGCGTCGCTGTTGGCATGCTCGACCAGACGGGTCGCCCAGGTCTTCAAGGCGCTGCTCTTGGCCGGCAGGCGCACCGTCTGCCGGGCACCGAGCTGCTCGCAGGCAGTCTGCAGGTCTTCGAACAGCACCCGCCAGGACACGCCATCGACGACCAGGTGATGGATCACCAGCAACAGGCGCTGGCTGCCGTCGGCCAGGTGGATGAGCAGCGCACGCAGCAGCTGCCCGTCCAGCCTCAGGCTGCGCTGGGCCGATTGGCACAGCGTCAGCAGGTGCGCTTCGTCCACCGCGTCCACCTCGTGCAACAGCTCGGCCGGGGTCCCCGGTTCGCCGTGGCGCGCGCCCCACGCGCCTGCCTCGTGGGTGACGCGCAGGCGCAGGGCATCATGGTGGTCGACCAGTGCGCGCAAGGCTGCGTCGATGACCGCAGCCGACAACGGCTGGGTCGGACGCAGTAGCACGGACTGGTTCCAGTGGTGACGGTCATCCTGCACCTCGTCGAAGAACCAGTGCTGCACCGGCAGCAACGGCAGGTCACCGGTAACCGGCGCCTGATCGAGGGTGGCGGCTGCGCGTCCTTCACGGGCGACACGGGCCAGGCGCTGCACGGTCTGGTGCTGGAACAGGTCCTTGGGGGTGAAGTGGATGCCCGCCTGACGCGCACGGCCCACCACCTGGATGGAGACGATCGAATCGCCCCCCAGCTCGAAGAAGTTGTCGCTCGCCCCGACCTGCTCCAGGCGCAGCACGTCGGCCCACACGGCGGCGATACGCCGTTCCAGGTCGCTCTGCGGCGCCACGTAGGCCTGTTGCAGCAGGCTGGCGTCCGCCGCTGGCAAGGCGCGGCGGTCCAGCTTGCCATTGGCGGTCAGCGGCAGGCGCTCGAGCAGCAA
>JBKYML010000013.1:0-23780 GCA_046940335.1 Enterobacterales bacterium AN_CKDN230030167-1A_HGKHYDSX7 | reverse complement strand
GGTGAAATCTCTGTCAGATAGCTCCTGCGGGGCTTTCAGCGCGGTGAGCGCCGCGATTGTGACCAGGCTGCGGGTCTTCAAGGGCAATCCTTCTCGAGCCCAAACGCTCCCCCAGACGTGCTCGTTGATGAACTCCTGTAAGGGCTCCGTCAACGAAACCGCGTTAGCCGCTCGTGAAGAGAGGCTTGCAAAATGACAACGCTGATAAAAATGTTAGACTTTAGAAGTTCTGTGGTATTGGAATGCCAAGTGACTCGCGAATGTGGCACAGCATGTCCCAACAAACGCTTCCAGCAGTTCCTTGGGCTCAATAGGCAATTTGTATGGGTTGGGATGGCTAACCTTCTGCATGTACTCCAAGAGGGGCAGCAGTGCCTCCATGTCTAGCTTGATTTCCAATCGATGACTGATTTTATTTCGCAATGTGTTCATGTGTTTGATAGCTGGGATGGGATCATATTTCTTGTCATTTATCAGCACTTCCCACTTCAATAAATTAATGCGCTGCCCAAAAGTCAGTCTAGGCTTTTCCCAGTCAAGCTGAGGAAGGGTAGCTTTAAGATACTCGTCCATGTAGTGCTCAATTAGAAGGTGGCAAGTCAAAAAATAGCCGAGCAGCTCGTGATCAATGTCTGCAATGCGTTTCCACACCACTGATCCATCTTTCACTCCGTTGAACATCGGTGGCAGATACCTGGCCTTAACAGGTGGTTGGTCGGACATATTTCACTCCTGGTTAGAGCCTGACAATACGATCCAGCTGATGCTTGGGCTGGTCGCGGTCGAGGCTGTCGAGTCGGAAGACGAAGAAGGCTTGGCGCTGAGTGCCTGCTCCAGACCTTTTGCTGTTAAAGGGATGCTTGCGTGATCTCTGGTGGGCTCGCCAGCGTTGGCGGCGCTCTCAGCCTGACGCTCTTCATCGACTATCCTTCCCTGGCTCACGTCACTTGGATTACGCCATGCTGGCATGGCAGCGAGTGGAATAGCCATGGCGAAAGGGAGAGATCGTGAAAAGAGATCTGAGCAAGGTGCTCATGCCCGACCACCCATTGTACACCGAGGCCGTGAAAGCGCTGAAGGCCTACCATCAGGCCGAAGCTGAAGGGATCGTGAGGATGGACTTGAAGCGCCTGCGGTTTATAGCTGAGCATCGATTTCAAACGGTCATTGATTACCAGTTGCACGTCCTAGGCGGGCCTGCTCAGAAAGCTCATTAACAGATTGTCTACTTGAGGCCGATCCGCAAAAAAATAAAGATGCGGAATTTGCATTTTGCTCGCGGCTCACTGGCGTTTTTCCACCAGCGAATCAAGACGCATGCACAGCCTTAGCGACGGCCATCTCAGGGGGGAAGATTTTCATCATTAACGGGCAGGTGTGCTGCGGCGGCTTCGGTGACAAGGCTTGATGAATGCCTTTGAGCCGCCCCAGCATTATCGCGCCCGACAGGATGCTGCTGCGCGTCTGCAGTCGCGCTTAAGGGGCGGCGGCACACTCCATTACCCGGTGTTCCCAGAGACGCGATGACTACATATGACCGTTAGCTGCCTTTTGCGAAGGACAGAAATGGGGAGATAGCAGCCAGTCGCGAATGGCCACTTTCGACCCATAGCAGCCATTCGTGTAGGGCGGCTATCGGCCATTAGTAGCCATTCTCAAGGTAGCCATATCTGGGGTAACACCTTGACGCGCTATGACGTATGATCATCAAATTTTCTTCTGCTCGTGAAAAAGGACAGGTCATGACGCTAACTAATAATTTTTCTAATGTGCTGAACGCGTGGGCCCCAAACCTAGGGGAACGCTTTACTACGCTTGGCTACCTTGGATCAGCGCCCTCAACCAAATGGCTCGTCAACTCCCCTTTTTCGTCGCAGTTACGCCTACTCTTCAATGCTGACAGCCATACGACGGCCGCAGAGATTTGGCACAAAATACTCCGTGAGCAGAAAAAATTTGCAGCGCCGGTACTATTGCTAATACTTGAGCACATGCGCCGAAACCCTGTAGGTATGAGGGATTCGTTAAAAGCGGCAGGCTTAGGATTTTCTAAAACATTGGCGAATGTTGCGTATCGTGCGGCCGATGAGTTGTACGAAGACGCGAAACATAGCTTTGCAGGCCACGAGATTGACATAGCTATTGCGAGATTCCGAACAGCCCTTTCCGAATTTCGATTCTCCATCGAAAGTCAGTTACTTTCGGAGTCGACTAGGCGGATTGCTACCGGGAAGTACGCCACTGCAGTTGCGATGATTGGACGCTGGGTCAATGTATCGCCTGAAACGGTTTCAAGAGCTTTATCGTATTCCGAAGAGTCGATGGCTCTCGGAAACAGGAGGCCCGAAACACTGACCTATCGACTTGAGCTGCTAGTTCAGCTATTCGATCTAACTGGACAAGGCCAGCTACTTCAGAACGCGCTCAAACTCCTAGCGGATAATCCAAAAATCGCGGCGAGTTCTGAACTCGCCGAGGTCGAGGTGAGATACCGTCTTGCATTGCTTGCAGAGCCGGAAACCATAAGTTTCAAAAATCATTTAAAAGTCGTGACGGGTAGGCTTCAGCGTTCTAGACCTAAGGGTACTGTTGATGAGGCTCGCTGCAGTGTCCTTTCGACCCTAGTTGCTAAGGCCGAACAGGCATCACTAGCTATACCCGCTAGATCAACGTCCGTCCCGAGGGGGCTACTCTCCTTAATGGCCACAAAGCCATCTGCCGAACTTTGGGAAATCATAAGGTGCGTAATCGACGGACTGGAACATCTCCGCAATGACAGTGAATCGGTACCTTCGGCAGTACTGAGCAGTCAATTCCTGCGCCAAATGGCCGACGGCCCAGGAGACCTCCTCACCACGAATGACCTATCTCGGTATGTAGAGATCACAGGTTGGCTGTCTGAAAAGGCCTCATATAACAGGCACCTTCAATGGGAGGCTGGAGCAGCGGCACTGTCGGCTGCAAAACGATCTGGGAATCTGGGGCTCGCGCAGCAGGCTTTAGAGATATTTAGCGCGCTCATTGCTATCTATCCCGCTTGGCCGCTTCCTCTCATAGGCACTGCACGAGTTCGAGAATACCTCGCGGGACTCTCGGTCGAAGAGGATCGTTCTGCTACTGAAAGCTGGCGTGATGCCGCGACACTAGCGTTAAATTCTCCCATTTACGCGAGGTCAAACCTAGGTGGGCGTAACGAAGTCTTTGCTGTTTCAGATGCAAGGGGATTTCTTTCGGAGACATTTGTCTTTAAACGGACGACGAAAGAGAAAGCCATACATGAGGCATCGATGCTAAGCGCGCTGCATCTTGAAATCACCAAGCAGGGTGATGCGAACCTGTTTGAAGTGCCCCGTTCGCTTGCAATAGTCGAAGTTTATTCCAACGATGCGCGGCGATGGGTTCATGTCTCTCAACGAGCCGCTGGGCGATTGGTAAGTGAACTATCTGCGGAAGAGGCCTCCCACGTCCTAGAACCGATTACTGATCTTCTTGCGGTTTTCCATCGTGTAGGGGGTAGCGCTCCAGAAGGGAAGTCGGCATGGCGCTCCCTGAAACAGTACCTAAAAATGTGGTCGAGAACTCTCTTCCCTCCCCAACAGGCTGAACGCTTCGTGGATTCCTTGAACTCTATTTTCCCCGGGAATCTTCCTTTAGTCAGGAAAAGAGACGGTCATGCATCCAACTGGCTTGTAGACCCAGCAGGGCGCATCGTAGCGATTGACCTTGAGTCTACCGACTTCGTTCCGATTGGATATGACGTCTCTCAACTCATCGAGGACAATGCTCTGATACCAGCAAACTCCGACGGTTGGTGCAGGCGAATAGCAATCATGGAACGATATCTAAATCATATGGAGGCACCACTTAGTAAGCCTGCGCTGGTTGCGGCATACGGATGGTTCGCTATCACCCGCGCCTTGCGCTTAGGGACTGAAAGAGACGCTGGAAAGCATTTGCGGCGTCACGCGCGCGAACTCTGCGCGTTACTTACAGAGTTCGGTGATGACGCGACCCAGAGTTTGGCGCGAGAGCTACTCCAAGCACTCTCGCGCATCGAGCAAACGAACACAGAAGATTCTGTACCTAGCCATGACCATCGACGGCTAAGCAAGGCAATGGCATATCAGCTCCGCCACGACGGGCCGAACAATGGAGTTGCTATCGATAAAACTGGATTTGCGTCGATGGATGATTTGGCGCTCGCTCTCAAAGTGGATTCGAGTCACTTGCTGGCTGTGGCGGAGCATCCCGGTGAACCAAGATTCGAGGTTCGAGATGAACGCATCAGGGCTCTTTACGGCCACACCCTAAATGTTGTCATCGAAGCTGGCATTAAAGTCGGAGCTCCGACTGCTCTATATCATGGTTCCAGCTGGTCTGTGCTAGACGCGATCATCAAAGACGGTGTGAACCCAATGCAGCGCAGAATGGTTCATTTGACTAACATCGCTGGAGAAGCTGTAGCTGTGGGGGCACGTAAAGGAGCTCCAATAGTCCTTGCCGTTGATCAGCTCCACGATGCGGAACCTGTTGCTGAAGGCATATGGGTTGCACCTTGTATTATTCCTAATCGCCTATCAATCGTTAACCCTTTCATTGAGGAAGGAAGCGCGGTTCGGTGAGCAGGGCAATCCGGGAGATACCAGTACTGATGCTGTGGAGCGTCAGCTCTGAGTCGACTTTGCCTGTCGTGAGGGATTGCTTTTGGCCGTTAGCTGTCCTTTTTCAAGGGCAGCTATGGGTCGAAAGCAGCCGGTCGCGACTGATCGCTATCGACTCGCGAGACATAGCAATCGAGCAGAAGCGGACGTACAGAACATAGCCGATTGTTGATGGTCGCCATTGGCTGGCTGGACGATGTCGCGACTAGAGCGAGCTGTTGAGGTTCGGTATTGTGCGCAGGCTCAAATCTACTGAGCCTGCGTCGATTTATCCTGTTTCAGCTGCTCTCAAGCGCTGAATGGAATATCCTTTCGACACGCAACCAACCTCGAAGCAGTGAATTGAACGATGGGTTTTGAACAACTAGCAGGGCTACGTGACCGCCTGCGCGCTGAAAATGAGCAGACAAAGGCCGATAGCGCTACACACCTTAAACGCAAATCCTCCACGCATGCCAAACCTCGTGAGCAGGATCCGGCGGTAGAAGCGATCTGGCCATTGCAGAAGCATTTTCCCTTGGCGTTCCCGGTAAATCCTGCACCCAAGGTTCCGCTCAAGGAAGGCATTTTCAAGGATGCCGAACAACACCTGGAGTTGCTTGCGATTACCCGCGAACAGCTCAAACTTGCCATCTCTACCTGGTGCCATGAAGCTCGATATTGGGCAAGCATGGTGGAGAGTGCGTCGCGCTTGGACTTGGGTGGAAAGGCAGCCGGCATCGTGACCGCTGCCCAGGCGATGTACGCGAAGCAGCAGGCTTTGCGGCAACGCAGCCAAAACCGACGAAATGGTGCGAAGTCAAAAGCACCTGTCTCCGCACCCGTTGCCGATGCCGGCGTGGTACAGACTACAGATTGAATGCAGTCGCGCCTTGCATCGTGTCGACTCTTGCAAGGCGCGTGAGTAACTGCTGACCTGCGTGCTCGATGGGCGCGCAATCTGCTAGGGCGGACTATCTATATTGGGCCGAAAGCTGTCTCAGGATTCCGAGTTGGTGCCTCGGATTGGCTTTAGCACAATCGATCCATCGACCAGCTCGATGCTCAAAGAGTCACCAAGACCGACATCCATTGCTGCAAGCATGGCCGGCGGGAGATCTATGATGAAGTCCCCGCTGCCCTCGTCTGGATCCTGACAGATCACAGTCGTTTGCAATGAATCACTCATCAGGCGCTAGCTCCAAAAATGGTCACAATGGCGCAAGGCAGAAAGGCCAAGCCGTCAGGCTCGCAGCATCGATTCACCATCCATTCCACACGGAGGATCGAACGTGCCATGCCATCCAATAAGCGGGCGTTCGAATGAATCTGCGTAATACCTAGCTTCGCTGGGAATCTGGACGACTCCTCCCGCATAGGCGATAAGCATCAAAGTATTTGCCCGACGCTCGTTCGCTTCCTGGAAGAGATTGCTGCTGGGCAATAGGTCGAGATTGGAAGGGGGCGACCACAAAGAGCGGTCTTCAAGGATTGAACGCTCCAGCAAAGCAGCGAGCTCGTTGTATCCATGCTCCCTAGAGACCTCAACTGCGGACTTGCCATTGGCGGTGAGCTTGGCAGCCGAACTACCTATGCGAATGAGCTCCCTACACGCAGGTTCGTGTCCGAAGTAAGCAGCTTGGTGCAAGAATGTCCATCCTGACGATGGAGTCCGATAGCGGCTGCAAAGCCGAGCGAGCATGGGCTCCTCCATCCACTCCGAAATGACATTCTCCCATTTCCCACTTTTGGCCTGTTCGTAGATTTGCTTTATCAAATGATTCAAAGCGCTCATGCGTTTACGACCTATGGACGGTTGTGCGGTTGCTGAATCTGCAGAATAAAGGAAAAAGACGCAGGCTACCCGAGCCCATCTGCTTGGTCATTGCACGATACTGAGGGATCGAAAAGCGGCGCTAGTGTGAGTCGCATAAATGTCCAGAAAACCAAGCTGGCGCTACGGCGCAGGTAAGGAGGGGAGAGTGCCACTCACATCAAATTAACTGTATATAAATACAGTGCATTTATTAGCTACGGAGAAACGCATACCGATTGAGCAGATTTTGCATCGCTGGCGCTGATTGACCAGCAAGGAGCAGGTTATTCCCGCGCAGGACCACATTTCTCGTATGCCCCAGAACATGGGCCTCCCAGGCTAACTGAGCTGCCTTTTCTGGACAGTTATAAGACGTCAGCGTGCAGTGAGTATCAGATTTACCGGCAGCAGATATAATGCTGTATATATATACAACTTCGGTAGATGGGGACAATTTATTGCGTCCGATGGGATAGGTGCTTCATTTTCCAAAATGCTAGGGTGAAGCTTGCGAGACGCCATCCACCCCATCTCGGGGCATCAATGAAAAGTACAGAACGTCGGCAGCGCGCAAGGGAAAGCATCGCGAGGATGATCGCAAAGATCCAGAGACTCGAGGCAGCACGTCGCTCTGGGGAATCTGGAATCATTGAACGACTGAAGGGTATGTTTGGAGTCGTGCTCAGGACACAGCAAAGTCTTGGGTCGTACCGGCGCGTACAGCAGGGCAGATGACTTTGCCAAACAGGGAACACCTACCGATTTTCTAGGCAAGAACTGGCTCCTGAGCGAGCTGCTGGCGCAGATGCAGGGATCAGCATCCTCGATCAATCGCTGGTGCCTGTAGCCTTTGCAGCGAATAGACCAAAGCTCTCCGTCTCATTGAGAACATCCCCTTCCTCAGAGAACATCAGTCGCGTCCATCGCTCGCGTTTGATCGCCGAAAGCTGTGAGAAAAAGCAGCTCTCACACAGATGAATCTGGTAAGTCTCACCGGCATGTTGTGACCCCGGGCCCCAGCTGGCGCTTAGCGTTCCGAGCTGTAGATCGCCACCCTCTACCCGCGTGGACTCTCCACATCGATCACAAATCACATCTGCCTTGTGGTGATTATTCAACACTGACCCACCTCCGAACTTCTCAACCTGCATCTGGCACGGTACCGCGGGCAAGCGGAGCGCGCTAGGCGTTAGGATCGAAGCCCGGAGGGCCAAGACGAAAGCGAAGCGGCCGGCTTGGTTAACGAGAGCCGACCCAACGGGCACGCCCCAAAATGCTCGAGATATTTACTCGTCGAGCTCAAGCCGACCTACCGGCTCGCCGCACCTTGTAAAAATTAAAGTATGACCTTTCTCTACTAGCTTGAGCACCCGACGAAAACGTCTGCGCGCTTGGCTGATGCTCATCACGTATTCCATACAAACCTCTTAACCTAACAACCGTCGAAGAAGTCCCTCGACCTAAGTGTTTTCATGCCTGGCGCATAGCTCTTCAAGCTTCGCGCTCCGCCGTTCACCACTTGCAAGGCTAAGCCCATGCAACGCGTTAATAAGCTGTTGCTGCTCCTCAATACCTTCGCGAACTTCTTGCCACATCGAAGTGACCAACCTCACCAATGACTCCAGCTCAGCAGCTTGAACCTGTGCCTCGATGAGCATGTTACTGTTCACCGTCTTCTTGAGAGCTACTGCACGCTGTTCGAACTCTTGAAACTGCTCGCTCAAGCACTCAGCCTGGTCGATCGACGTAGCAACACCGTCAATGAAGATTCTGTCTTCCTGAATGCTGTAAATGGCCAGCGAACCGTCGGCGCCGCCGGTGACATTTAGCGCCAGCACGTTGCCTAACCTCAACGGCCGCGGAATGCACGACACCGATTACGCCCCGATCTGACTCAACCTCTATGGCGACCGGCAAGCTCCGAAGCTTCCCGATGATCATCGCTTTTGACTCATCAGCGATCGTCATCCACCAGCCCGCGCCATGCGCAGAATAGCGAGCCTCGGGATTAGCGTCATAAGCGTCGATTAGCATTCGCTCATGGTTTCCCTGGACGCTGAAGAACCAGGGCTCGCCGAGCAGCTTCAGCCCATCCAGTAAACCAGGCCCGCGGTCAATCAGATCGCCCACAGCGATCAGCCGATCTTTGGCTTTATCAAAGCCCAATGCCTGCAGCCCGCTGTGAAGGTCTGAGGTTTTGAAGTGGATGTTTTCGACTACAAAGTCACGACCGTGGAGATTTTTTGGTAGCTGGAGAACTTTAGAATTCATGGGGCAGGGTACGTCTCCGGTGCCATTGCCGATATGTCGGGAACCTGTCTATTTTTTCATCTCCTCGGGTGCAACCGTCGAGGAAAAATAGCTCTTCAGCAATGCCTCGCGTAAGGCCCCCATATGGGTACATTAAGTGAGCTTTTGGGGCTAATGATGCCAAATGAGGGCATTATGGAGAGCGTTGAGTTGGCTAAACCCTGAGAAATTTGTAGGGAATCTAAGCTCAGCCCGAGAGTCTGCCTCGTCCAGGCTCGTCATCAGCCTCTAGTATGGCATCCAGTAGCTTGTCGCCCATGCGCGTAGGAGAAGAAGTAATTTATGGATCGCGAAGGCCCTGGTACTCCAGGTACCTTTGATGCTCCGGCATCACCTAATCATGAACACGTATTTCCGACGACCGCTTCAGAGCGCCTCCAATTAGCGCTCGATGCTGGCGCCATCATCGGAACCTGGGTGTGGGACATTCCGGATAACCGGGTCACCGCCGATGAGCGTTTTTCACGTTCATTCGGGCTGCCGGCGGACAAATGCATGGCCGGCATCCCGATCGAGGAAGCATTCTCGTCAATTCCCCTGGTGACCGTGATCTCCACCGACATCCAGGAGGCAATGAAGCGCGGCGGTGCTTACCGTTGCGAATACCGGATGCGCCAGCATGATGGAAGCTTCAGGTGGATTGACGCCAATGGACGAGCTGAGCTCAATGAAGAGGGGCGAGCTGTTCGCTTTCCTGGGATTCTAATGGATATTGAATCACGCCGGTCGGCGGAGGCTGAGCGTGACAGTATGTCAGCTTTGCTTCGGACATTCACAGCTGCCGTGCCAGGAGTTGTCTACGCCAAAGACCTAGAGGGGCGGCTGCTCGCTGCAAATGACGGGGCCACTCAACTAATCGGCAAACCACCAGAGCTCTATCTAAGCAGAACTGACCTGGAGGTTCAGGAAGACAAGGCTCAGGCTCGTCAGATAATGGAAACCGATCAACGCACCATGCATGGCGGGAAGGCCGTTCAGATCGAAGAGCGTGTCGACATGCCGGATGGCTTAGCTACCTATTGGCTTTCGATTAAAGCACCTCTTTGCGATGAAGCGGGCGAGGCCATGGGGCTCATTGGCTCATCCATTAACGTGACTGCGCGAAGAAATGCCGAGTCAGAGCTCCTAGAGCTTAACTGCACCTTAGAAGCAAGGATTGAAGAGGCCGTGGCCGAGTGAGAAGCAGTGCAGGCAGCACTCCGGCAATCTCTGAAGATGGAGGCGGCAGGGCAGTTGACCGGGGGGGGGATTGCTCACGACTTCAATAATTTGCTGGCTGGCATCACCGAAAGCCTGTATCTGATCAAGCTTCGGTTGAAGCAGGGGCGCATTGTCGATGTTGAACGTTACCTGACGGTGGCTCAGGGGCCGGCCCAGAGCACTGCATCCCTATGGAGGAGCTGAATAGCCGGACTATAGGGCCAACAATCCAACTCAAGGTGGAGCTGAGTGCGATGTCGAGCACGTTCCTCGCCGATCCGGCCCAAGTCGAGAACCCACTACTGAACCTATGCATCAATGCTCGTGACGCCTTGGAAGGCGGGGTTCCATCTCCATCAAGACGTACAACGAGGAGCTGCTGCAGGGAGCAGAGCTGGATCCGGAACTGGTATCCGGAATGTACTTCACGATATGCGTTATCGACGATGGTGTCGGCATGAGCTATCAGACTCTGGCTCGAGCATTTGAATCGTTCTTCACGACAAAACCTGTCGGAGCAGGCACCGGGCTTGGTCTGTCCATGACCTATGGCTTCACCAAACAATCAGGAGGGCAGGTCAGGATCAAGTCAGAGGAGGGACGTGGTGCGAGGGTGCACCCTCAACTACCCATTCAGTGCCACATAAAACGTAGCCAATCATGGCACTCAGCCATTCATCCCTCTGAGGCGGTACAATCCGCTGTAACGCCTCCACTCGAGTCGCATTGATCCCGAAGGTCAATGGCGACCGCCGCTGGATCGACCCTGGCATTCCTCAAAAGAACACAGGCCCCAAAAAGCATAAGCCCGAAAAGTACAGCCTCCAAAGGCACAGCTTGCCACCTGGCAGACCTCTGGAGCTCCTACCCATGACATTGCAAGGAACGTAATTATGGATTTCATCACAAGCGCAATTATCTCGAACGCCGCATACGAGATCGTGAAAGACGGTTTTCTCATCACGGCCGATAAGCTCAAGGAGCGGTTGGGCCGATGGATCTCGCAGGATACCGTGGCGGCCCAGGTTGCCGAGCAGCTTGCGAAGCTTGAGGTCACTGACGAGCACACCCCAATCGCCATCGAGCGCCGCATCGACAAATCTCAAGAGTTTGGTCAGTTGATGCAGCAGATTAACGCACAGGTTGCCACAGTTGCTCCATCGACGATCACTACCGTTAACCAGCACCACAGCGGCAGTGGTGACAATGTGGCCGGTCACAAAATTTCGTATCAGTAAGTAGGAGCAGCGCGAGATGATTCAGGGCGGTATCGCGGATACGATCAACCAGAGTCACAGCGGGGGAGGGGATAACGTCGGGCTAAAGCTTGACATGGTTGTCCAGGCTTTGGTGCCCGCCGATCTCCGGGATGCTATCGCTGCGGTTCAGGCTAGCGTGCGTCGCAAAGATGTAGCGAAAGCGAGAACTCAGCTTGAGATATTGAAACTGACCAAGAGTGGAAATCCGGAGGTCAGTGACCTGCTGGACGTGATCGCGCTTGCTGGTGAACTGGTGGAGCCTGAGGGAACAAACGAGGCCCTCAACGCGGTGACCCGCGTCTGCGCATTGACTCGGGACGAAACTGTCAGAGACCACTGCATCGCCGCACTTCTCAAGTTTTCGAGGAACACCGACTTTGAGGCGTCAGCTCAAGCGCTCTACCATGACACGCCTCAGACTGGCCAGTACTCGCGTGAAGCGTTCTACCGCTATTACGCCACTGAGGAAGTGCTGCACGCTGCCAGTAAACAACTAATCCTGAGTGAGGCGGAGCTCGCTGGAATCGTAGATGGCGCCCATCGCTTAGAGGCTCTTGAGATCTCAGTGCCAGCGGTTGCACGACTGAGCCAGCTTTATCCTTCGCACAATTCGCGAATCCTGCTGCTCATCTCCACAGCGTTGCGGCTGACTCCAGTGTTCAGAACGCGCCCGTACTGGTTGACTGATCCACGGTCGAAGCAGTCCATTGACGACCTCGTGAGCGAGCTTGCTGATCTGATCGATGTATCGGGGGGAAATGATGCGAGGCTTTTTAACATGGCCGGCGCAATCCTCGAGTATTTCCAGACGTCCTTACCTACCCGGCTAGTGGATGCCTGTGCTCTTCATCTAGATCAGTTGAGCGCGCTGTACCCTGAAATAGCAGCGCGCATCAAAGCCGCTCGAGGAGACAGTTCCGAATTGTCTCCAGCCATGCGGTCGGTTACTGAGGCACAACACAGCACTGAGGCCCGCTCTTCCTGGTGTCGGTCGCTGCTGGACAGTGAGGCTGTCAACGCGCTTGATGCTGTGTTCTTCACTCGGCTAGCTAATACCGCTGAGCTAGAGCGCTGGATCGTGCTGGAGAAACCTCTACGTGACTCGGGTGACATTGAGTCCGAACTGGTAAAGCTGCTCGCTCACTCTCAGCTTGCTGTACACACCAATCTCAAAGCTGATCTCTACGACTTGGGTAAGCGAGTGGATGAATTTATAAGCTTATTCGAGGCACGCATCGGTAACGAGCTGACGCCTTGGATTGTAATTGAACTGGCGGAGAGCCTGTTCGATGCAAAGATACCTGACAAAGCGTTGGCGTTAACGACAACGATGTTGCCTTCAGGCGAGCTTTGGCCGTCGCCATTCGTATTGCTCCATCTGAAATGCCTGCTCCAAACCCAGCAGTATCAGTCGTTTGATAACGTGGTTGAACGCATTACAGACAGCCAGCGCTCGCTCTCCGTGTTGAGCTTTCTTTCCTTGAAAGAAGAAGCGCTAGGCAACACGGATCGTGCTTTAGCTATCAGTGATCAGTTGCTCGCAACAGCTCCGCTGAACCTGCATTGTTGGCTTCGCGGATGTGAGCTCCGCGATCGCTTCAGGAGCTTCGAGGAGCAGCGCCGATTCCACGATCTTCTGCCTGACGAGATATTGGAGGGTTACTCACATGAATCAATGATCGCAATGCGATACTTCGCGGCTGCTGGCAGCTTCAAACGTGCCGAGCTTCGACTGGTGCGATGGTTCATGGAAGACCCTTCAGCAAGGGCTATCATGTTTGTCAATTTTCATTTTGGCGGGAAGTGGCGGCGTCAAGCAGATGCTGAGCTTTCGAGTGTTCTTCCTGGCTATTTGGAAGGGGTTGAGTTCGAGCAAGATGGCAAGCGTCAGATTCGCTTGATCGTCGAAGAGGGTGAAGCCAAGGGGCAGCACGTTTTGTTGAATGGCAGTCAGCTCGCGAACCTACTGGTTTCACTGGAACCTGGCCAGACTGCTCCGATGGGGATAGTAAATTACAAGCTCTTGTCTCGGATGCCTCCTTACCTTGCATGCATAAGGCTTGCGTCCGAACTGAGGCATACCCAGAACGATGGGAGCGATGTGTTTGCCATTCTCCGGGTGCCTAAAGATCCGCAACAATTCGTCTCTTTCCTCGAAGAGAAATTGCGGTTCGACCAAGCGCATAGAGAGATTGAGCATGACAGGGATATACCGCTATTCATTCGCGTGCATGCTCTCAGCTCTGACAGCCCGATCAAGGCTGCGCTGAACGCTTGGGGAGACAAAAGCATCCCGAAATCCCTGTTCGTCAGCGATGGCGTGGCCGAGCCTGGTGAAGTGGTATTGGACGCGTTTTCAATCGCCTACTTGGCGATGACCAATGCGGTCGAGAAGCTGATTGGCGATGGCTTCACCTTCGTACTCCCGGCTGAAACGAAGGTGATCCTTGAGCAGTGGGTCGCGGATGTTACGCATGAAGATTTTCTCATGATGGGTGTCAACAGCGCAGGCAGGTTGGTTAGGACTACGGCGTCTGATGTGCAGGCGCGAGATGGTCATACACTGCAGGCGATGAAACGGATCCTGGAGACATGCGCAGTAAGGCATCCAGTGATACATGACACTTCACTGGAGCTATATTCGATCAAAGATGGCATCGACATCACGGTCTACCTAGCGATGCAGCTCTCTTCGGCTAATGATCTGCCATGGTTCTGTATGGATGTCAGCTTCGCGGGTCTTCATCATTCGAAAGGCTGGAAGGTGGCAGACGTCAACAGCATCCTGCTCCGGGTCGTCGATACCGCCGATTTTGATTTTGAGGAGAAGCGTCACGGACTGCTGCTATTTGCGTTCGGGACGTTGCCGCGAGCACTGACGCATACGGAGATGCGAGGCCTGGCCCAAAACCCTAACCCGCTGTCTAGCTACATTCTCAGCATGATTCTTCAGAATCATGGCAAAGACATCATCGACAATGCAGCGCGTCATTGGCAGCTGCTTGAACTTTTGATTACTCATCTCACCGCTACCTTCTATTGGGGCGATGCTCCTTCGACAATTTCACCTAGTTATACGCCTTGGTGTAGGTATGACGAGCATGTTTTCAATCACGGTATGCGTCTGTTTGCTTCCAATCGTGACGGCAAGTCATCGGAGTATTGGCTTGCAGTGGCGCTCAAGGTTTGCCTGAAAATCATTCGACTGGACAAAGCATTGACCCTTCATGCTGTTGACCTTTTCGAGGCATTCGTTATTGGGCATTTCATGGACATAGGCGCGATTGCCAAGCATTACGTTGAGCTACCCTAGTCTGATCTAAGTGAGCGAAAGGTATCACAGTGATCCTGTGCGTTTCTTCTCGGTGTTGGGGACGTTATATAACAGAGGCATGAGACCATCTGACACCCCCTCAGCAGCGGCTGTGCTGTCGTCACGACAGGAGCGCTTGAGCACAGGATTCACAGAAATTTGAATGACGTCGCATGTTGTCAATCATCCGCGCCGGGATGACACACGGGTACTCGGATATCGGGCCGCGGGGCCTTGTTCTTGAAGATATTCTCTCCCAAGCGTCGGTAGCACTGCTCGACCATCGCAGCGTCAGCCTAGCTATGCGCTGTGAAATCTATCATCAACTGTGGAACACCGACAGATAGAGCTTTATTCTAGTCGGTGTGCCAGGTATGCCATGTCTTCCCATAGGTATGCGCCAGGCGCTCCATCAGAGCATGCTCAGCTGGTGCAAGTATCACCTGGCACAAGCGGAAGGTGTCAGAGGGGCACAGCTCGAGCGTCCACGGCTGCTGGCTCAAGATCAGTTTCAGGCCATTACTGACTCTCAGCTTCAGATCCTTGGCGTCCCATTTCTGCCTCGATAGTGCATAGCTTATTCGGACAAGAGTCCGCCTATGGCTTGACGCTCGCGGCCACCAATTCCACTATGCCTTTCCGTCCGGCATCGAAATTGTCGCCCAAGGTGGCAAGCGCCCTATTGACGTTGTCCACAACCGTGGCTGCGCCTCTATCACCAACCCAGATTGGCTAATGGCTATTTTTGCTAAACTCTCGTTTTTTGCGATTTGGTTCAAGCAATGACGATGGAATGGCATCCCTCCCGATGGGCCCGGCTCTTCAGGAAGTCCCGATCCTGGCAGTTGAAGATAGACAAAGACCAACTGATTGTCTTAGTCGATGGCCAAGCTCATACCGTCAAACCAGAAGCATTCTCAACGCTCAAGTTTGATCGCCGTCTGCTCTGGACGAACGTGAAGCTGTGGGTGGGCTATGAGCTCAATCTGGTTGGTCTTCCCCATGCTGCGCATACGGCACTAGATCAGCAGCTACATGCTGCCTCCAGCAGGCACCAGTTCCGTAAACTTTTCGCTCAGATCATTAATTGGTTGAAAGAGGTCGAGCAGGTGGGGGCAGCCGCTGATGTTCAGCATCGGTGGCTCACCCACGACATGCAGCGCGAGCTCCTTATCAAGAAGGCTGCACTTGGTATAGATGCTGGGAAACTCAAAGCTCTGTTCGACTTGCCAGTCATCCAAACCGCAATGGGTGACAACAAGCCGCGCGTGCAGGCGCGGCTAAGCCAGTGGTCACAAGACTGGCTAGAGCATTGGAGGGCCCGTAATGAAGCGCACTTGGTGCGGGAGCTGCAGGCGTGTGAAGACCTACTGAGCAAGGTCGAGACCCGCCCGCTGAATCATGAGCAAGCTCAGGCTGCGGTCTGCTTTGATAATCGGGTTCAGCTCATCGCCTCAGCAGGCTCGGGCAAGACCTCCACCATGGTGGCTAAAGCTATCTATGCCGTTCACCGTGCCTTGGTAGCTCCCCGCGAAATTATCATGCTTGCCTTTAACAAGGACGCGGCACAGGAACTACAGGTCAGAGCCGCGCAGTCCTTGGATCGTCTGGAGATGCCAGGAATCACTATCCAGGCAATGACGTTCCACTCATTGGGGTTGGACATCATAGGCGGCGCGACTGGCAAAAAGCCCAGTGTGCCCAAGTGGGCCACTCGAACCGATCTCGGCTTGCAAAAGCTCGGGGAAATCGTTGATGGCCTGAAGGACAGCTCGGAAGCGTATCGTACCAAGTGGGACATGTTCCGGTTGGTGTTTGGCCGAGATCACTCGCACGCAGTGCTGCATGATATCGCTGAGGCATTCGATCAGGATGGCGATGCGAAGCTGATTACCCTGAACGGCGAGCATGTTGAAAGTCAGCAGGAAAGACTGATCGCGAATTGGCTTTTCTACAACGGCGTAGAGTATGCCTACGAGCGGTCTTATGAGCATGACACCGCCACTGAAAAGCGACGCCAATACAAACCCGACTTCTATTACCCCTCCATCAATCTTTACCATGAGCATTTCGCTTTTGACGCCGACGGCCAAGCCCCTGAACATTTCCAGAATTATGCGGAGGATGCGCAGTGGAAGCGCGATACCCATGCCGCTTACGGAACCACGCTCATCGAGTCCACCTCGCATCAGGTCAATACCGGCGAAATTTTCGCGCACCTGACCCAAGAGCTGACGTCGCGTGGAGTGGAGCTTGATCCAGACCCTCATCGGCCTGTACCCAAGTCAGGTCTCGCTCCCCTGGAGCACCTAGATTTGCTCAAGGTGCTCCGCTCGTTCATTTCGCACTACAAGAGCAACAGCCTTACCGCTGAAAAGCTCTATGAGCGCTACGACGCGCTGCCAAAGCGTGTCTTCAAATACCGCTACAAAATGTTCTTGGAGCTCGCTGTGCCTGTTATCGAGGGTTGGGATGAAGCCCTAAAGGCTGATCGAGGAATAGATTTCGAGGACATGATCAACTTGGCTGCCGACCACCTAGAGCGCGGCTATCCGTCCCCGTACAAGTTGGTTATGGCTGACGAATACCAGGATGCTTCTCGTGCACGAGCGCGCTTGTGCCGGGCCTTAGTACAGACGCCACATAGCCATCTGTTTGCGGTTGGTGATGACTGGCAATCAATCAACCGCTTTGCCGGCGCCGATGTGTCCGTGATGACTGGTTTCATCGATTGGTACGGTCATGGCCAGGTATTCCACCTTGAGAACACCTATCGCTGCCCACAAGCTATCTGCGATGCTTCTAGCCGGTTCGTGACCAAGAATCCTGTCCAGCTCCGCAAGACCGTTATCTCTGTCACCGAGCCGATTGGCCCGGCGTTTCAAGCGTTCCAAGTGGCAGGCAAAGACGAGATCAAGGACGGTATTCGTCAGTACCTTGATGACCTTTACGAAGGACTATCAAACGACTCTATGCCCTCACCAGATGGTCGCCTGATGTCGGTATTCATCCTCGGGCGTTACAAGGTCGACGAGTTCTTCGTGCCAGCAGGATGGAGGCAGCGCTACGGCGACCGCTTGGAGATTCGCTTCAAAACAATCCACACCTCGAAAGGTGACCAGGCTGATTATGTGATTCTGCCGGGCATGATGGTACGGGGTTTTCCAAGCCTGAAGGGTGACGATCCGGTCTTTGGATTGGTGATGCCCGAGGGCGATGGATACCTGCATGCCGAGGAGCGGCGGTTGTTCTACGTTGCGCTCACTCGCGCACGACGCTCAGTGATCATGTTTACCGTGACTGCCCGCAATTCACCCTTCCTTACGGAGCTTGTAACTGACGGTGTGGTCGCTGTCACTGACATCAAAGGAGAGCCGATTCGAGAGGAGCGATGTCCGGTCTGCAAGCATGGTGTTCTAATTCAGCGAGTGGGCAAGTTTGGGGACTTCATATCGTGCTCAAGTTTTCCTCGCTGTAAGTACAAGCCCAAACAACCAAAAGCCAAGGAAGCCCGCCCCTATGCAACGAGGCCCCGTCGATGGCCGAAGTGAATGCGGTAAGGGTGATCGCTCGAGATCTGGCAGCATAGCTGGTTGATCAATGGGTACGATTGTGTGAGGCAAACGAGTGATTTGGTTTCTGGGTGATGTTCATGGACGCTTTGATCATGTAATCCGACTGGTGAAGCTTCACCGTCCCGAAGCAGTGATATTTCTGGGCGACCTTGAATGCAGTTTGCCCCTGGATATAATCCTGCGCCCGATCCTCGACATCACTGAGGTATGGTTCATTCACGGCAACCATGATAGCGATCGTCCAGCCTACTGGCATAATCTTCACCGCTGCGGCCTCGCTAAACGCAGCCTGCATGGTCGGGTAGTAGAGATTGCTAGACATCGTATAGCGGGGCTGGGTGGTACCTTTGAGTCGCAAGTCTGGCTACCGGGCAGCCCTGATACCGGCATCCAGAATTACCGGGAATTTCTCGAGCGCCTGGCCCTCAGGCCGCAGCACGCGGACATCGTCTCGACGAAAAAACAGCACGCTCTTTCAGCGATCTACCCAGACGACTATTTCTCGCTTGCAATGGAGAAGGCGGACATCTTGGTATGTCATGAAGCGCCGAGTTGTCATCCATACGGCTTTTCGAAGATCGATGAGCTCGCCCAAGCAATGGGGGTGAAGATGGTCGTGCATGGGCACCACCATGACTGCCTGGACTATAGATCAGATTGGCCCAGGCTCGGTTTTGAGGCCTATGGGTGTCGTTCAGAGCGATCATGACCATCACTGGCGAGTCCGTTACGTAACAGCCGGTTGCGAGCGGAGTTGAGGTCAACCAATGCTGGTATTTCTGCGAGCGCAGACGGTGACGCCTTCTCCCTGGATTAATGCTGATTTAGGTTTTTGAGCTCGCAGTCTCAGCGGCACGGGCAAGCTTGATTGCCTTGATAATCGATTCTGCGTCCATCGCAGGATCATGTAATGGAGGCGGGTAACCGGCTGCTGCATGGGCCGCTGCTCGGCGCTCAACCTCAACTCGTTCAGGGTCTCTGGTTTTTTGAAACTGCATGCTCCCTCCCGCGATGTGTCACTTCGGCAATTCAGTGACCCTTACTTTTTGCGCCGACCTCTTCGAGATAACGTGAGTGCTCTTGCGCAATCCGATCAAGCGTGGCTTGGTTGAGAAAGTCAGGTCGCTTTCGGTTTTGCTTCTGCTCGTATACGGCGGTAGCCTCCTTGTTCTTCGTGTTTTTTTCGTCTGAGTTCATCGGTGCGGCCTCGGATGGATTACGGTCAGTTAATGTACACTGCAAGCTGGCAGCTTATCTGTAGAGCAAAGTAAGCATCAGGCATTGTGCGGCACGTTTTCCATTATTTGCATCCTGAGCCAAACAGCCGAGTGAGCAAATCCCCTGTGGGCGTGCCGGCGTACCTTGTCTGCAGCTCCTCCTGCTTAGCCACACGGCGTTCTCCGGACAGCAAGCTCAATCCGTGCAGGGCATTCATCAGCTGCTGCATGGCGGTGATATCGTCAGCCAGTGTAAGCCAGGTAGAAGTGATCTGCTGCGCACGTGCCTCGGCATCACGACTAGCGATCTGCGATTCGATAAGCTTGTTCACGCTCAGCAGTGTCTTGAGTGAAGTCAGCGACTGCTCTAGTTCGTTCAGTTGCTCACCGAGGCGCTCTGCCTGATCGAGCCCAGAGGCTTTACCATCCACGTAAACGACGTCGTCCTGCAGTGAGTAGATCGCCAAGGGGCCATCCCCACCGCCAGTGACATCTAGAGCAAGGACATTCCCGAGACGCAGAGAATGCGGAATCCAGGTGTGCCCGACACAGACACGCCAAGCACCCAGAACACCACCGCGATGATGCTTCTTAATCCGCTCACGACCCCACAGCGCAGTATCCTGAATCTGTGTGCTATCGAGGCTCTGGGTGAAATCATTCCAGGCCAGCCCCACAGGCACGTCAGCGTGCACTACACCGACCAAGTCCTGTGCCGTCTCCACCTCAATCACAAGCGGCAAGCTATACAGCTTGTCGATGACCATGGGCTTGGACTCGTCATCAATCGTGAGCCACCACCGGGCGCCATGAGCGGAGTAGGGCAAGCGTGGGTTAGCTCGATAGGCGTCGATGAGCATCTGCTCATGGTTGCCCTTCACGGTGAAGAACCACGGTTCGCCTAATAGCTTCAAGCCATCTAGCATGCCTGGCCCACGGTCGATGAGATCCCCTACAGCTATCAGCCGGTCGACAGACTTATCGAAATCGAGCGCTTGCAGGCCCCTGTGGAGCTCTCGCGTCTTGAAGTGGATATCGCCCACAATGAAGTCGCGGCCAGCATGATTCTGCGGGAGTTTAAGCAGATGGGGAATGAGCTACGAACGCTCCAAAATCAGCCTAGAAGACCGCAATATTTTACCTGATGGTGATTCGCATATGGGCTGTTGATGTAGACGCCAATGGTAAGGAAGCGACCTCAAACGAGCTGATTCATGACCCCTAAGCGGCAAGCGGAGCGTGCAGACCAGAAAGCTTTTAGAGCGCTGTTAACGTTCGTTTTAAGCTCTGAGGCTTCTAGGTCGATAGCAGCGCAATCGGATCTGTATAGCCATCGGGGTCGAAAGCCCTTTGCTGCGCCACTGGGACGAGAAGTGTCAGAGGATTGTGAGCTAGCTCGTGCGCGCCAATTGAAAATGACGCAAAGCTGAGCTACCGTCTAGGACACATGTATTAAACAGCCTGGAAGCATCTGATGACCATCATCTGTCGCGAAGAAGACTGGATCTAGATCCTCGTATAGGGAACGCATGCTGTAGGAGAGCTGGCAGCATTTGCGAGGCAGGCCCCTCCAAAAAGTGCTCCTGACTGCTTACATCGAAACGCGCCGGGTTGACATGGACGACCGTTGCGCCGTGCCCAAGGGCGCGAAGCGGTAGCTCGGCTGCTGGGTAAACGATTCCTGAAGTCCCGACCGATAGTAGGAAGTCACAATCTTCGACTGCCGTGAGGGCGTTGCTCCACGTATGCTCAGGCAGCATCTCTCCAAACCAGACCACCCCAGGCCGAACATAGCCACCGCACACGCTGCACCCCGGCGGCTCAATGCGAGTCCCACTTTCAAGCAGGCGCTCCAATGGCAGGGCAGAAGTGTAGGGTAGTCCGCAGTCAATGCATCTAGGTGAGTGCAGGCTGCCGTGAAGATGGATCACGCCCTGACTCCCCGCACGCTCATGAAGATTATCGACGTTTTGAGTTACGACAGTGAGCTTTGGCACATGCCTGGCAAGGTCAGCGATTGCACGATGCGCGTCGTTCGGCTGGGCAAGCTCTACCTTTCTCCGGCGCCACTCATACCAGCCCCAACAAAGGGACGGATCTGCACGATAAGCTTCAGAAGTCGCTAACTGAGCGGGATCGAATCGTTCCCAAAGTCCAGTCAAAGCATCCCTGAAGGTCGGGATCCCGCTCTCAGCTGACGCGCCCGCCCCGGTAAACACCACTACGCGTTGCGCGCTTCGAAGCTGGAGTGCAGCAGCGTCCATTGTCATGACATCCCTCCGGGAACGTAGCGTGAGACAGAAAAAACCGCCAATCGGCGGTTCAGGGGTATCGCTCGGGGTCTCTGGCTTCCGTCAGCGGGCGTTCGGCGTGCTGATCAAAGGTCGTTACCTCAGTGGGAGGCATTGGTGCCAGACACATACCCAGCGAGGCTATGTCAGTAAGCACATCCACTTCAAGTGCTGCCGAGCCTTACCTAGGCTCGCCAGCCTCAGCTGCACACCAGCTTAAATCCGGAACTTCGCCTGAGCCCCTTACTGCACGTTCCAGTATTTGCGAACCGTGCTGTCAGCGATCTCGAGCTTCTCAGCGATGGTCTTCTTGTCCAAACCCAAGGCCTTAAGCTCTCGGATGGCGTCTGCGTTTCGAGGCTGCCTGGGCTTACCTTGCCGGCGCTTCACGAGCTTCCCATCCGCGAACTGCTCACTGACCAGCTCCCAGCCTCCGTTTGCTTCGAACTCTCTCGTGCGAAGGACAGCACCCTCAAGCACTACTGACGGTTTCAGGCCGGTCTGTATTGCGACAGCTAACGCCACTATCGTAAGCAGATCGAGGCCCAGGTGCTCGGCTATCTCCTCAAGCTTTTCAAGCGTCGGGTTGGCTCGAGCTTGCTCAAGCATGCCGACGTAGGTGCGGTGAGTCGCTCCAGCTAGCTCCTCATAGCTCAAACCCTGGTGAGCTCGCGCTCCGCGCAGAACCCCGGCTAGTGCTTCCTTGAGCTGCATGGAGCTGTCCTCAAAAACCGAGGATAGAGCCATGCATTGTGTGTTTCGATAAACTGAGTGTACTGATATTATCGTGCTATCCGGCATGCTTGAGCATCCATCGGATGCACAACGGCCCGAGGCTCAAGGGAAGGGGCTGAAGCACTGGGATGGTCTACTGACCCAAAAATCGAGAGCCGGTGGTCGAGCTGCGCGCTCTGCCGGGTCATCGAGTTTGGGCTGGAGACGATGGCCGCGTCCGTTTTTTGGAACAGTTGATGCATCCATCAGACATCTTGGGAAGACGCATATGGACGAAGCTGCGAGAAAGCCTCAACTCACGGGGAGCCAGAGATTCAATACTGCCTGGAATACCGGAATATTTTTGACAGGAGTTTAATTTTGTTGTTTGTTGACTGCTTAAAAATGTCGGGCAACCTTGATGACATTCGTGTGTTCAAAAAAAACAGCGATGATGTCGAAGTCATCCTAAAAATTGATGGCGTGATAGTACCCAACATTGAAGTCCCAATGTCGCTGTTCGAGGAGCTCGCTAGGGGCAAACACTATGAGCTCTATGGTATATACAAAAAGTCTAAGGATAAGACAAAAAATAAAGGAATCATCTACGCGATAAAGCCGCAGGATGGGATCATACGGAAGGTTGCGAAGCTGCGATTTGGGGTGCCATTGATGATGTCTGTCAGTGCGGCCATCGCTGCTGTGTTGGCTTACATCCTGACTTGGGTCGTGGCAATCCTGCCTATGGCTAAAAATGCTCCGAGTGTTAGCGAAGCTTTCGTGGAAATTCATCACCTAGCGCTATGGATTGGTGCTCTACCTATCATGTTCTTTGCGTTCTGTGCATGGAGTTTCCTCCGTAAGACTGGAAACCTCGCGGAGTGGCCGACGACGGCACCGAGCGTGGTAGTAGAGCGGTTCAGCAAACTTCACAAATGACATAGGGGGACGACTTGATCATCGCCGTCCTCGCTGTACTCCTACGCCATGCCAGAGGACTTCGTCTAGGCAAGCAGAGCGCGCAGGCGCGAGGATGGACGCCCGCAGGGACGAGACGCCGCTAAGGCGGCTCGTTTCACGACAGCCGACCCGCTAGGGCGGGCCCGATCACGGCCTTTTTTGGAGCACTCATGAACAGAGACGCCAAGGACACCGTGTACTGCAGTATTCAAATGCCCATGGCCCGAGGTCGAGAGCTCCTGGAGCTGCTCGTAAAGCTCCGCGCCTCAGGCGCTCACCCATCACTCGAGTCGGTATTCAAAGAGGCGGAGGGCGAACTGGAAATGTCCATTGAGTTCGTTGAGCGCATGCTCGCCGGCGAGGGTGGACTCGGTCGCAAGCCTCACTAGGATTAACGCTATGGCCAGTGATAATTCGCTTCATCTCCGTGAAAGCCGTCGGCGGAGAGCATTATGGACACTCGCTCATCTGGGCCCCGGTGATCC
>JBKYML010000012.1:0-30836 GCA_046940335.1 Enterobacterales bacterium AN_CKDN230030167-1A_HGKHYDSX7 | reverse complement strand
AGCCGTCAACGTCAGGGTGGTCGTATCGATCGCATCGTTGATCACCGTCTGCGCCGCAGTCGGGTCGATGGCCAGGTCTTCGAAGTTGCCACCGGAAGCCGCAGTGATCGTAGTGCTCACCGTCGTGTTGCCGGCGTAGGCATCATTGTTCGTTGGGAAATCGACGCTGGCACTGCTGGCGCCGGCAGCGATGGTCAACGTCTGCCCATTGGACAGCGTGACGGACACCGGCGTCTGCGCAGGGTTGTTGAGCGAGACGGTGTAGGTGATCGCACCCCCTTCGGTCACGCTCGGCGTAGCGGTCAGGGTAAGGGTCGTGGTGTCGATGGTGTCGACTACCTGCGTCACGGCTGGGGTCTGATCGGCCGTCACGGTCAGGCCGCCACCGTTGGTCCCGGTAATCGTGGCCGAGATGTCACGCGGATCGATGTAGACCGTATCGTTCGCGGCCACATCCACATTCACGGTACCTGCAGTCTGTCCGGCAGCGATCACGATCACCGCGCCGTTGGACAGGGTGACGGTCAGGTCGGACGTCGGCGCTTGGCCAACGGTCGCGGTGTAGACGATGACGCCGCCTGCTTCGCTGATCGACGGTGTGGCGCTCAACACCACGGTGGTCGATCCATCGCCACCGCCACCCGTGTCCGCGGCAGTCGCTGCGTTCGTCGTACCGACGGCGCCTACCGGCGGGGTCGGCTGGGCGAATTCATTGCCGATCGGACCAGTCGGAAAACCAACCGTCGGATCCACGACGCCTGCGGTTTCCTGGTTGATCACGAAGGTATGGCCACCCCCCGCCTCACCGCCACCTGCAGCCGTAGGACCTGCAGCAGGCGCCTCGAGGTCGACCGTCGGGTCGGCACCTGCGGCGATGGCCTGTTGCAGTTCCTCGACAGAGGGTGCTGCCTGTGCCGTGGCCTCGGAAAGATCCGTGCTGCTGTCTGGCGTGTCAGCGCTCCACTGAGAGTCTCGACCCAAGTCCAGCATGCGCCCGTCGGCCAGTTCAAGTGTGATGGCTCCGCCAGGCCCGGTCAGGACCTGCTCGCCCGCGAACAAGCGATCCCCTTCCACCAGCACGCGCCGAATGCCTTCGGGGGAAACTGCGACCACTTGACCGACAACGCTTTTGACGATGGCAACGACACTGCTCATTGAGGACTCTCCGGGTACCGATTCGGTTGCTTCCATGCACACCGATCGTACGAGACGGTTGTTCGATGGAATGCTTCATGAGATGGACAATGTTTTGGCGTCAAACTATTGTCTATAGCGCAAAACTATCGCCACCTTAGCCAAACTATTGACCTAATCTGCCAATCCTAAACAATCAGCAAAATAATGTCACATTGATATTTTCACATAGAGGCAAGCCCCTGATGTATGGCAAAAAACGGGAGTTTGAAATCAGTTTTTTACACTTCAAACTGCCGTTTCACAGGCCCTGCCAACGTAAACGCTCGGCATTCTCATCAGCTGTTTGAATGGCAGCCGATTGCCCGACGCAGAGCGGCCCCAAGCACAAACCTTGCCTGCTTGGAGCGCGCCGCTCCTGTGACAAGCGACATCCGATGAAAGGTCAATGGCAGTGGCCCATCCACGCATAAAAAGGCAGCTCAGTTGCAGAGCGCGTAGAAGAAATTTAGCCAGGGCTGTAGGGACTTGCTAGTGTGTAGACAAGCCAATGAAGACGGCGACTGAAAGAATAGTCGTTAGTATTTTGGCGAGTACATAAAAAGGCGTATAAGTTCAAAAAAATTGTCAATTTGTTGACCGCCTTGCGACGGGGCCGCCCCCTCGCGCAAGGGCCGCTTCACAGCCATCGCTGCACGCCTTGAAAACCTTGAGGTTTCAAACAGAAAAATCGGCGAAACCTTCAAGGCGCGCTGTCGTCTTGTATAGCGAATGTGCTTGCAGATGTTTACTCCATCCACATTCGGGGCGACCATGGCGCTTAGCTACCATCCAGACGATGGAGGTGGTAGCGCAGAGCCCCCCCATTGGCGACGTCACCTGGCCTTGTTCAGAGCCTCGCCCCCATTCCTAGCAAGGTTTTAAGAGAGCGCCGCGTGGAATCCGAAGTCAGTCGAGTCCAGCTCAGCCACGATCCCCGCAGTCAGCATGACGATCCCTTGCTGGATAGCCTGCTGAACCTGTGTGTCCTGCATCAGAAACCCGCCAGCCGCGCCATGCTGACGACGGGCCTGCCACTGCCCTCGCAGCGCATGACACCTGAGCTGCTGCCACGTGCAGCGGCCCGTGCAGGCTTGCAGGGCCGACTGCTCCAACGAAAGCTCGAGCAAATTCCTGACATCGCCATGCCGGTCATGCTGTTGATGAAGGAAGGCCGTTGTGCCGTTCTGCTAGGCTGGCAGGACGCCGGCACCGCACGCTTGCTGCTCAGCGAAAGCGATGGCGGCGAGGTGCACGTCAGCCGCGAGAAGCTGCAAGCCGACTACAGTGGCAAGGTGTTCTTCGCCCAGCCCCAACACAAGTTCGACGTCAACCACGGCAACCTCATCCCACGCACGCGCTCCTGGTTCCGCGACACCCTCCTGCGCAGCAAGTGGTTGTACATGGACGCCATCGCCGCCAGCCTGGTGATCAACATCATCGCGCTGGCCGCGCCCCTGTTCGTGATGAACGTCTACGACCGTGTCGTACCGAACCAGGCCACCTCGACGCTGTGGGTGCTGGCGCTCGGCATCTTCGGCGCCTACATCTTCGACCTGATCCTCAAAGGCCTGCGAAGCCTGTGCCTGGACCTGGCCGGCAAGAAGACCGACCTGATCATCTCGGCCACCCTGTTCGAGCGCATCGTCGGCATGTCGATGAAGTACCGGCCCGCCAGGGTCGGCAGTTTTGCCCAGAACATCCACGAGTTCCAGGGGCTGCGAGACTTCCTGGCCTCGCTGACCCTGACGAGTCTCATCGACCTGCCGTTCACCTTGCTGATCCTGATGGTCATCGCCATCATCGGCGGACACCTGGTCTGGATCCCCATCATTGCCTTCCCTCTCGCGCTGGGCATTGGCTATGCGCTGCAGAAACCGTTGCTGGCGACCATGGAACGCACCATGGCACTGGCCTCCGAGCGTCAGTCGAGCCTGATCGAAACGCTCGCCGGCCTGGACGCGGTCAAGGTCAACAACGCCGAGAGCGAACGTCAATACATGTGGGAGCAGACGCTGGGCACGCTTAGCCGCCTGGAGCTGAGGGTCAAGATCCTCTCGGGCCTGGCGATGAACATCACCCTGCTCATCCAGCAACTGGCAGGCGTGGCAATGATCTGCGTTGGCGTGTACATGATCATCGACGGCAACCTGACCATGGGCGGCCTGGTGGCCAGCTACATGCTCAGCGGCCGTGCCCTGGGCCCGCTGAGCCAGCTCAATGGTTTGCTGGCGCGCTACCAGCAGGCCAAGGTCACCATGAGCTCCACGGACCAGATGATGAGCCTGCCCCAGGAGCGCAACTTCGAGGAGCGACCGCTCAGCCGTCAAATCTTGCAAGGCGCCATCGAGTTCCGCGGGGTGGACTTCACCTACCCCAACCAGCAGAACATGGCGCTCAAGGGCATCAACCTGAACATCCGGCCAGGGGAAAAGGTGGGGATCATCGGGCGCAGCGGTTCGGGCAAGAGCTCGCTGGCCAAGTTGATCGTCGGCCTGTACGAGGCCAATGCTGGTTCCCTGCTGGTCGACGGAGTCGACATCCGACAGATCGATGTGAGCGAGCTGCGCCATAACCTGGGTTACGTGCCGCAGGACATCCAGCTGCTGGCCGGCACTCTGCGTGACAATCTGGTCAGCGGCGCACGCTATATCGAGGACGAGCTGATCCTGCAAGCTGCGGAGCTGTCGGGCGTTCATGAGTTCGCACGGTTGCACCCCGACGGCTACGAACTGCAAGTCGGCGAGCGTGGGCAGAACCTGTCCGGCGGTCAGCGCCAGAACGTGGCCCTCGCCCGCGCCCTGCTGCTCAACCCGCAGATCCTGCTACTCGACGAACCGACCAGTGCCATGGACAACACCGGTGAAGAACGCCTCAAGCAACGCCTGCAGGCCGTCATCGAAAACAAGACCGTGCTGCTGGTCACTCACCGCGCCTCGTTGCTGTCGCTGGTGGACCGGCTGATCGTCATCGACCGTGGACAGATCGTCGCGGACGGCCCGAAAGCCGCCGTCATGGAAGCGCTGAAGAAGGGGCAGATCAGTGTCGCGTAAGCTCGATGTGGGGCAAATCAAGGACAATCTGCGGCGCTATTTCAAAGGCTCGGATTCGCTCAGTGGGCAGCCGTTGCCCGAGGTCAGCAAGTCGCTGATCGAGGACGCACCGCGGGTGGTGCGGATGACCATCTGGGGCATCATCGCCTTCTTCCTGTTCTTGGTCGTCTGGGCCTGCTTTGCGCCCATCGACGAGGTGACCCGCGGCGAAGGCAAGGCCGTACCGTCCTCGAAGGTGCAGAAGATCCAGAACCTCGAGGGTGGCATCGTCGCCGAGATCTATGCCAAGGAAGGGGAGGTGGTCGAGATCGGACAGCCCTTGCTGCGCCTGGACGAAACGCGCTTCGCCTCCAACGTGGGCGAGACCGAAGCCGACCGCCTGGCCATGGCGCTGCGTGTGCAACGCCTGAGTGCGGAGGTCGAAGACACCCCGCTGAAGATCGACGAGGAGCTGCGCAAGGCTGCGCCGAGCCAGGCGGCCAGCGAGGAGTCGTTGTACAACAGTCGTCGCCAGCAACTGCGTGACGAGATCGGCGGGCTCGAAGAGCAGCTGGTACAGCGCCAGCAGGAGCTGCGCGAATACACCTCCAAGCGTGCCCAGTACGCCAACAGCCTGCAACTGCTGCGACAAGAGATCGCCATGTCCGAACCCCTGGTGGCCAAAGGCGCGATTTCCCAGGTGGAAATCCTGCGCCTGCGTCGTGCCGAGGTAGAAACCCGGGGCGAGATGGACGCGACAGGCCTGGCCATTCCGCGGGCCGAAGCGGCCGTGCGCGAGGTCAAGAGCAAGGTCGAGGAGACCCGTGGCAAATTCCGCAGCGAGGCGCTGACCCAACTCAACGAGGCACGTACCGAACTGAACAAGGCGACGGCCACCAGCAAGGCGCTGGACGATCGGGTCAGCCGTACGCTGGTCACCTCGCCGGTGCGGGGCATCGTCAAGCAGTTGCTGGTCAACACCATCGGTGGTGTCATTCAGCCAGGCAGCGACATCATCGAGATCGTGCCGCTGGACGACACCTTGGTGATCGAGGCGAAGATTCTGCCCAAGGACATCGCCTTCCTGCACCCTGGCCAGGAAGCGACCGTGAAGTTCACGGCTTACGACTTCACCATCTATGGCGGTCTGAAGGCCAAGCTGGAACAGATCAGCGCGGACACCATCACCGATGAGGACAAGAAGACCACGTACTATCTGGTCAGACTGCGGACCGACCGTAGCCATCTGGGAACCGACGAGAAACCGTTGTTGATCATCCCAGGCATGGTGGCATCGGTGGACATCCTGACGGGCAAGAAGACCATCATGAGCTACCTGCTCAAGCCGATCATCAAGGCGCGTGCCGAAGCGCTGAGGGAGCGTTGACCGGCTTGAAAGGCGCAGGCTGCAAAAGGTTGGCTGCACGCACGTTGTCTGGCGCTCAAGGCTTGAAGACGTGCGTACCACCGTGGGCGGGTAGCTGATAACAGGTAGCCAGCCCCTCTATGCATATTCCCTAAAAATATTTAAATAATACTGCTTATACCCTTATAGTCACTCCCACTGCGTACCTGCCGACCAATCGGCGCGCCGCACGACTCGAGCCCACACGGGATAAACCCCCGTGCGTTTCTGATCGTCGCGCGCCCGTTGGACGCGCATTGCGTGGGAGTGAACCATGTCAGCCGCTTCGAACGCCTTATCGCCCAACGACGGCGTAAAACCGCAATCCTTCGAAATCCGCCCATTCTCAAGCACCGTAGGTGCTGAAATCATCGGCCTCGATCTGGCCAAGCCGGTCAACGCCGACGATTTCTCCCGCATTCATCGGGCGCACCTGGACCACCATGTAGTGGTCTTTCGTGACCAGCTCATTACGCCGCAACAGCACATCGATTTCAGTCGGCGCTTTGGCGAACTGCAAATCCATGTGCTCAAGCAGTTCCTGCTCAACGACCACCCAGAAATCCTGATCGTCTCCAATATCGTTGAAAACGGCCAGAACCTTGGTCTGGGCGACGCAGGCAAATTCTGGCATTCGGACCTTTCCTACAAAGAGCTGCCCAGCCTGGGCTCGATGCTGCATGCCCAAGAGCTGCCAAGCGAAGGCGGGGATACGCTTTTTGCGGACATGCATAAGGCATGGGATGCCGTCCCCGTTGCGCTGCGTACAGTGATCGAAGGTCGCAAGGCAGCGCACTCCTACACGGCACGCTATGCCGAGACAAAGTTCGAAGGCAACTGGCGCCCGACCTTGAGCGCCGAACAGCTTGCCCAGGTCCAGGAAGTGATCCACCCCGTGGTACGAACCCACCCGGAAACTGGTCGTAAGGCGTTGTTCGTCAGTGAAGGGTTCACGACGCGCATCCTGGGCCTGCCCGACGATGAAAGTCGCGATGTCCTGCGCCAGCTCCATGCCTTGAGCGTATTGGAAGAAAACCTCTACCGACACCACTGGCAGCCCCACGATCTGGTGTTCTGGGACAACCGCTCATTGATCCACCTGGCCGCCGGCTGCCCTGCGCACCTGCGACGCAAATTGTTCCGCACCACCATCCAGGGCGATGCCCCGTTCTGATCTTTGGAGTGACACCATGCGCAAACTCTTCACTCGCTTGGCGGCGAGCATCGGCCTGGGTGCTAGCCTGGTTGCCGGCAGCCTGGTCGTACCCACCCTGGCCCATGCCGAGGGCAAGATTCGCATTGCCGAGCAGTTCGGTATCGTCTACCTGCTGCTCAACGTAGTACGGGACCAGCATTTGATCGAGAAACATGGCAAGGAGCAGGGCCTAGACATCGAAGTCGACTGGGCGCAGCTCTCTGGCGGCTCGGCGATCAACGATGCGTTGCTGTCTGGCTCGGTCGATATCGCCGGTGCCGGCGTTGGCCCGCTGTTGACCGTCTGGGACCGTACCAAGGGGCGCCAGAACGTCAAGGCTGTGGCCTCGCTGGGCAACTTCCCGTACTACCTGGTCAGCAGCAACCCGAACGTCAAGACCATCGCCGACATTTCCGAAAAGGACCGCATTGCCGTGCCTGCCGTGGGCGTGTCGGTGCAGTCGCGCTTCCTGCAGTATGCCGCCGCCAAACAATGGGGCGACAAGGAATACGCTCGATTGGACAAGTACACGCTTGCCGTGCCCCACCCCGACGCGACTGCCGCGTTGCTGGCAGGCGGTACCGAACTGAACGGACACTTCTCCAACCCCCCGTTCCAGGACCAAGTGCTGGCCAACAAGAAGGTGCACGTGGTGCTCGACAGCTATGACTTGCTGGGCCCCAACTCGCCGACGTTGTTGTTCGCCACCGAGAAATTCCGCAAGGACAATCCCAAGACCTACAAGGCCTTCGTCGACGCATTGGCCGAGGCAGCAGATTTCGCGCAGCACGACAAAGCGGCCGCAGCCGACACCTACATTCGCGTGACCAAGGCCAAGATCGATCGTGATGCGCTGATTCGCCTGATCGACGACCCACGCTACGAATTCACTATTACCCCGAAGAACACCTACCCCTTGGCCGAGTTTCTCTATCGGGTAGGCGCGATCAAGAACAAGCCGGCGTCGTGGAAGGATTACTTCTTCCAGGATGAACGCCCGCTGCAAGGGAGCTGACCGCCATGACCGCCCCATTGCCAGGCCACACGGCCAGCAACCTGAGCCGTATCGATAGCGCACCCTTGCTGCACGTGGATAACCTCAGCCTCGAATACCGAACCGCACAGCGCGTGGTGCGGGCCACCCATCAGGTCAGCTTTGAGGTCGATCAGGCCGATCGCTTCGTGCTGCTGGGCCCTTCGGGATGTGGCAAGTCCACCCTGCTCAAGGCCGTGGCTGGCTTCATCAACCCCAGCGAGGGGCAGATCCTTCTCGAGGGTGCGCCCGTCGAAGGGCCTGGACCAGACCGGATCGTAGTGTTCCAGGAATTCGACCAGCTTCCGCCCTGGATGACGGTCAAGCAGAACGTCATGTTTCCGTTGCGGGTCTCCGGCTCGCTCAACCGCACCGAGGCAGAAGAACGCGCGATGCATTACCTGAACAAGGTAGGCCTGGGGGCATTCGCCGATGCGTACCCCCATACCCTGTCTGGAGGCATGAAGGCACGGGTGTCGATTGCACGCGCCTTGGCCACGCAGCCGAAAATCCTGCTCATGGACGAGCCGTTCGCTGCGCTGGATGCACTGACCCGGCGCAAGATGCAGGAAGAGTTGCTGCTGCTGTGGGAAGAAGTGCGCTTTACCTTGTTGTTCGTCACCCACTCCATCGAGGAGGCCCTGGTCATTGGCAATCGTATCCTGTTGCTGTCACCACATCCTGGGCGTGTGCGTGCCGAGGTGCACAGCCACCAGTACGACCTAGCCAGCGTTGGCGGCGTCGATTTCCAGGCCAGCGCCCAACGCATTCATCGCTTGCTGTTCGACGAAGCGCCGGTGCAGACGCCGAACGCTCAGCTCGATTTCAGCGACATTCGCATTGCCTACTGACGGAGCCTTTCCATGACCACCACACCTGTCAGACAGGAATACGAAATCCCTCTCGAACCGCTGGTCAGCGTACCGCTGGAACGCAACCTTCCGCTTGGCCAGCGCCTCTGGCAGTACGGGTGGCTGCGCAAGGCCGTGATCCTGTTGTTGCTCGCCATCGCCTGGGAGGCGCTTGCCCGCTACCAGGATAACGATCTGCTGCTACCCAGTTTCCTGCAAACCAGCGCAGCGCTGTGGGAGGGCCTGAGCAGCGGTGAACTACCCGCCAAGGTCGGCCTCTCGCTGATCATCCTGCTCAAGGGCTATGTGCTGGGCATCGTGCTGGCATTCGGATTGACCAGCCTGGCGGTGTCCACCCAGTTGGGTCGCGACCTGCTTGGTACGCTGACCTCGATGTTCAACCCGTTACCTGCCATCGCGCTGCTACCACTGGCATTGCTGTGGTTCGGGCTGGGTGACAACAGTTTGATCTTCGTGTTGGTGCATTCGGTGCTATGGGCATTGGCGCTAAATACCTACGCGGGGTTTCTGGGTGTCTCGGACACCTTGCGCATGGCAGGCCGCAACTATGGTTTGCGTGGCTTGCGCCTGGTGCTGTACATCCTCATCCCTGCCGCCTTGCCATCGATTCTGTCAGGACTGAAGATCGGTTGGGCCTTCGCTTGGCGCACGTTGATTGCCGCCGAGCTGGTGTTCGGTGCCAGCAGTGGCAAGGGTGGACTGGGTTGGTACATCTTTCAGAACCGCAATGAGTTGTACACCGACAAGGTCTTTGCCGGCTTGGCGGTGGTCATCCTCATCGGTCTATTGGTCGAGGGCCTGGTGTTCAACACCCTCGAGCGCCTTACCGTGCGGCGCTGGGGCATGCAGCGCTAGCGCAGCTGCAAACTACACAGTTCTACGGCTCGTCCTTGCCCATTGGCCAGCCTACGGTCAGGGGTAGCGCGCTGCTGCACTGCGCAGGATCCGTGCGATCTCCTCGCGCAGGGCCGGTGGCTGCTCAACCACCAGCTCGTCCCCCTGCCCCAGCAGCCAGCCGCGCAGCGATAACCCGTCGCTGACCGTCGCCTGGAGCCTGTGCCCCTCGCCCAAGGCGGTCAACCGCATATCGAGGGCCAGCGGTGTATCGCGCAGCTGCCGCGCCAGCGCATCGCTGATCCACGCTTGCAAACGCATGCCATCGTTCGCCACAGGCTGAAGTGCATCGCTGCGCAGGTAATCCTGTAGATCGAACTGACCCCGCAGTTCGGCACCTGTTGTGATCGCCCAATACCAGCCAAACGGGATGCCCTTGTCATTGCGCTCGAGCGGGAACAGCAACGACAGCTCATTGAGGTCTCGCTCGACGGTACGCTTGCTGACGTCAAAGCCAGCATCGCTCAGACGCCAGACCAACTCCGCGCTGGTCACCCCCGGTGAGCGGTTGGGCAACTGACGCAGCAGCGCCCACTGTCGACTGAGGGTGGCACGGGTAGTAGCAGAGGGCAAAAGGTAACGTCCTTGTAGGAGCTTGCGCCGACTAGCATGGCGACCGCAATGGCGCCTGGCAATTGGCCACAGCCGGCTCAGGTCAAGATATGGCCGTTTGGGTGTGCCCTGCCCGTTCGACCGCGACAGGTTTTGTCGCTGGACTGCGCAGAATCACCGCTCACGCCGTGGCGGTAGGAAACCGCAGGCCGTTCAACGAGGACGAACATGTCGGCTGTCAGCACCCTTCATTCGCTGCTGGAGCACCTGCTGCCCACGCGTATCAAACCACTCGCACGCCTCCCACGAGGTGCGGTCAGCCTCGGTCTGCCCAGCCGCCGGACTGCCTTGGGTGATGGCTTCACGCTGATCGCGCACCTGGACGAGGCAGTGGACCTGCAGGTGGCCTACGCCGAACTGCGCGCGCAGGCCCTGGCCGGCAGCGTCACCGTGTTGACCGACCTGGGCTGGCTCTGGCTCAACGGTACCTATTGGCAAGCCGACCTGCGACTGGCGCATCGGTTGTTACGCATGGCCGCCCTGCAAGGGGATGCAACGGCCTGGTTCAACTTGGCCGTACAGCGCTACGTGGGACGGGGCGTGGAGGTCTCGTATACAGACGCCGCCCGGTATTATGAGCACGCGTTCGAAGCCGGGATGGCGGGAGCTGCAGCAGCGCTGGGCGACTTGTTCGAGGCCGACTGGCCCGCGATGCCCGCTTGCCAGGAGATCCCTTCGATGGCCTACCGCTGGTTTCTGCGGGGCGCGCAAGCGGGCGAAGCGCGCTGTCGCTTCGAGGTCGGTCGACGCCTGCTGCATGGCATGCAGGTCGAATCCGACATCAAGGCAGGTCTGTACTGGTTGGAACTGGCGGTGGCAGGTGGCGTCGTACAGGCAGCGGAGGTCCTGACGGCGTATTTCGCGCAGGGCAACGAAACGCCTTATCGACACTGGCGCGACCACGCCATTCGTCTGGGCAGTCACTGGGCGCTGGGCCTTAAACTCAAGGACCAGGTCCGCTGTTGATCGCCGCTCATCGGCGCTCTTCATTGCTCGACCCGCTCACCTCGTCGCCAAGCATTGGCATTACAGGGTGAAATGGCAGTATATTGATAGTTAGCAAACTATGAATCTACGGATGTTCCCTCGATGTCACTCGATGCACTGCGGTTGAAAGTCAGCAGCGGCCTCGTCGTCTCCGCGCGCCACTGGCGGCGGATCTGTCATGGCGCCTTGACCGCCTACGGCATTTCCGAAGCCTGCGCAGTTCCTCTGTTGATGATCGTGCGCCTGGGCGATGGGGTTCATCAGGTCGCGGTCGCCCAGGCGGCCGGCCTCGAGAGCCCTTCGCTGGTGCGCCTGCTCGACCAGTTGTGCAAGGCTGGGTTGGTGTGCCGCAGCGAAGACCCGAACGACCGACGCGCCAAGGCACTGAGCCTGACGGCGCAGGGACGCATGCTGGCCGACTCGATCGAGACCGAGCTGGTGCGCCTGCGTCGCGACGTGTTGCGTGACATCGATCCGAGCGATCTGGAGGCGGCCCTGCGGGTGATGCGCGCCTTCGAAAACGCCGGGCAACAAGGACCAGGGGCAGTGGCATGAGCACGAATGGCTTCTTCAGCTCGGTGCCGCCCGCACGGGATTGGTTCTATGGCGTGCGGACCTTCGCCGCCTCGATGATCGCCTTGTACATCGCCCTGCTGATGCAACTGCCGCGCCCCTACTGGGCCATGGCGACGGTCTACATCGTGTCGAGCCCTTTCGTCGGGCCGACCAGCTCCAAGGCCTTGTACCGTGCGTTGGGGACGCTGCTCGGTGCGGCCGGTGCCGTCCTGCTGGTGCCGCCGCTGGTGCAGTCGCCCGAGCTGCTGAGTGTCGCCATTGCATTGTGGACCGGCACCCTGCTGTTCCTGTCGCTGAACCTGCGCACGGCCAACAACTATGTCCTGATGCTGGCCGGCTATACCCTGCCAATGATCGCCCTGGCGGTCGTGGACAACCCGCTGGCGGTCTTCGACGTGGCCTCTTCACGGGCCCAGGAGATCTGCCTGGGCATCGTCTGCGCGGCCATCGTCGGGGCGATCTTCTGGCCCCGACGCCTCGCCCCGGTGGTCGTCACGGCCACCGGCAACTGGTTCGACCAGGCAGTGCGCTACAGCGAGGCCTACCTGACGCGCCAGGTCCGCGTGGAGAACGTCGGAGCGATGCGCACGTCGATGGTAGCCACCTTCAACAGTCTGGAACTGATGATCGGTCAGCTGGGGCACGAAGGCGCAGGTCCGCATACCCTGAAGAATGCCCGTGAACTGCGGGGGCGGATGATCCACCTGTTGCCGGTGCTCGATGCGCTGGACGATGCCCTGGTGGCGCTGGCCAAGCGCGCGCCAAGCGAGCAGGCCAGGCTGCAACCGCTGCTGGACGAGGCCCGCGACTGGCTTGCCTCCACCCTCGAGCAACCCTCGCTCGCGCGCTGGAGCCTGTTGCGCGAGCACATCGACCGGCTGCAACCCGATCCCCAGCACCTGGATCAACGCCCTGTCTTGCTGTTTTCCAACGCCCTCTATCGACTGTCCGAATGGACGGACCTGTGGCAGGACTGCTGTACGTTGCAGCATGCGCTGCGCCAGGACGACGCCTCGCCTTGGCGGGCGGTATACCGTCATTGGCGGCTGGGACGCCTGACACCGTTCTTCGACCGAGGACTGATGCTCTATTCGGTGGCTTCCACCGTCATGGCGATCATCGTCGCCAGCGCGCTATGGATTCTGCTGGGCTGGAAGGACGGCAGCAGCGCGGTGATTCTCGCGGCCGTCGCCTGCAGCTTCTTCGCGGCCATGGACGACCCGGCTCCGCAGATCTACCGGTTCTTCTTCTGGACGATGCTGTCGGTGGTCTTCTCCAGCATCTACCTGTTCCTGGTGCTGCCGAACCTGCACGACTTTCCGATGCTGGTGCTGGCCTTTGCCGTACCGTTCATCTGCGTCGGCACCCTGACCGTGCAGCCGCGTTTTTACCTGGGCACCCTGCTGACGATCGTCAACACCGCTAACTTCATCAGTATCCAAGGCGTCTACGACGCTGATTTTCTGACGTTCATCAACGTCAACCTGGCAGGGCCGCTGGGTCTGCTGTTCGCCTTCATCTGGACACTGGTGTTCCGCCCCTTCGGCGTCGAGCTGGCCGCCAAGCGCATGACACGCTTCAGCTGGCGCGACATCGTCGAGATGACCCACCCGGCGACGCTGGCCGAACAGCGCAAGGTCGGGGTGCAGATGCTCGATCGGCTGATGCAGCACCTGCCGCGCCTGGCGCAGACGGGCCAGGAGGGCGGCGGAGCACTGCGCGATCTGCGTGTCGGCCTCAATCTGCTGGATATCCTGGCCTACCTGCCTCGGGTCGATGCGGCCGCGCAGCACCGCCTGCGCACCGTGATCGAAGAGGTCGGTACCCATTACGCGGCCTGCCTGCGTGCCGGTGAGCGACTGGAGGCGTCCGAAACCCTGCTGCACACCATGGATCAGGCGCGCCTGGCGCTGGTCGAGGCTTCGCTGAACGAGCGGGCCGACGCCAGGGTCCATCTGTTGCACGCACTCAGCGGTCTGCGCCTGGCGCTGCTACCGGTGGCCACTGTGGCCCTGACACCGGTCGAACCGCCCTCGCCATTGCCCCACGGCATCGATGGAGCCCCCTTGTGATCGGTGATGTCGATATCAGCGGGGTGTTCCTGCCTACGCTCCTGGTGATGATGATCGCCACGTACCTGTTGTTTCTGGGCGTGCACGCCGTGCTGCTACGCCTGGGCTTCTATCGCCTGGTCTGGCACCGGGCGTTGTTCAACGTCGCTCTCTACGCCGTGCTGCTCGGTACGGTGGACCACTTCTGCAGAAGCCTGATGCTGCCATGAAAAAACCTTTGCTGACCTTGGGCCGTGTGGTCCTGACCTTGCTGGTGGTGGCCTTCGCGGCCGTGCTCGTCTGGCAGATGGTCGTCTATTACCTGTTCGCGCCCTGGACGCGCGATGGGCACATTCGCGCCGACGTCATCCAGATCGCACCCGACGTATCGGGCCTGATCCAGAAGGTCGAGGTGCGCGACAACCAGATGATCAAGCGCGGTGACGTGCTGTTCACCATCGATCAGGACCGTTTCGGCCTGGCGCTGCGCCAGGCTCGCGCCACCCTTGCCGAGCGCCAGGAAACCCTGGCCCAGGCCGCGCGCGAGACGCGACGCAACCGCACGCTCGGTAACCTGGTGGCCGCCGAGCAGCTGGAGGAAAGCCAGTCGCGCGAGGCCCGTGCCCGCTCGGCGGTCAACGCGGCGCAGGTGGCGGTCGACACCGCGCAACTGAACCTGGATCGCTCGGTGATTCGCAGCCCGGTGGACGGCTACCTCAATGACCGTGCACCACGTGCTCACGAATTCGTCACGGCAGGCCGCGCGGTCCTGTCGGTGGTCGACAGCGCGTCGTACCACGTCGATGGCTATTTCGAGGAGACCAAGCTCGGCGCCATCCACGTGGGCGATGCCGTGGACATCCGCGTGATGGGCGATGACACCCGCCTGCGTGGCCACGTGCAAAGCATGGCCGCCGGGATCGAGGACCGTGACCGCAGCAGCGGCTCCAACCTGTTGCCCAACGTCAACCCGGCGTTCAGCTGGGTGCGGCTGGCACAACGCATCCCGGTACGCATCGCCTTCGACGACGTGCCTGCCGACTTCCGCATGATCGCCGGACGGACCGCCACGGTGTCGATCATCGAGGAGCGTGCTCGATGAGACGCGCGCTGTGGATGGGGTGCCTGCTGTGCCTGAGTGCCTGCACGACGGTCGGTCCTGACTATGCGGTGCCGGAGAACGCAGCCGTGCAGCGCGGCGACCTGAATGGCCCTTTACGCCAGGATGCCGACAGCGTGGTGTCGGCGCCGGTGCCGGAGAACTGGTGGCAGCTGTATCAAGACCCGCGCCTCGACGCGTTGGTGCGCCAGGCCCTGGCGGCCAACAGCGACCTGCGCGTGGCTGCGGCGAACATCGCCAGGGCACGTTCGCAAGTCGAGGTGGCCGAAGCCCAGGGCGGGTTCAGTGGCAGCGGCAAGGCAGCAGCGCAGCGCTTGCAGGAATCGGGCGAGGCCTTCTTGCTGACCGAAAAGGTACCGGTGGCCAATATCGGCGAGGCCATTCTCAGCGCCTCGTACCAGTTCGACCTGTGGGGCACCTTCAAGCGCGGCACCGAGGCGGCCCAGGCCAATGCCGACGCGGCACAGGCGGCGGCCGACACGGCGCGCATTACCCTGGTGGCGGACGTGGTCAAGGCCTATACCCAGGTCTGCTCGGCCAACGAGGAGTACCACATCGCCCGTGAATCGCTGGCCCTGCAGGAGCAAGGCGTGCAACTGACCCAGCGCTTGCGTGATGCCGGTCGTGGCGACGAAACCCAAGTGACGCGCACCCAGACCCAGTTCAAGTCGTTGAGGGCCGAATTGCCGCGCTTCCAGGCCGAGCGCGAAGCCGGGCTGTTCACCCTGGCAGCCCTGCTGGCCACACCGGTCGCACAGTTGCCGACCGGTACCGCAACATGCGCCGAACTGCCGCACCTCACGCAGCTGATTCCGGTCGGCGACGGCGCCGCCCTGCTCAAGCGCCGCCCCGATGTCCGCCAGGCCGAGCGCCAGCTGGCGGCCGCCACCGCCAGCATCGGTGTGGCCACCGGCGCTCTGTACCCGAACATCAGCATCGGTGCGCAAGTCGGTACCATCGGCATTCTCGACAACCTGGGCGAGCCGGCCACCAACCGCTGGGGGTTCGGCCCGCTGGTCAACTGGACCTTGCCCACCAACGGCACGCGCGCGCGCATTCGTGAAGCCGAAGCCTCGACCCAGGCGGCGCTGGCGCGTTTCGACGGTGTCGTGCTCAATGCCATCCGCGAAACCCAGACGCGGTTGGCCCAGTACAGCGCCCTGCTCGATCGCCGAGAAGCGCTGGCCGAGGCCGAGCGCTCGGCGAAACAGGCGGCGGATCAGACCCACCAGTTCTATCAGGCCGGACGTGCGTCCTTCCTGGAAGACCTGCAGGCGACCCGGACCTACACCACCATGCGCGGGCAACTGGCCGCTGCCGACGCGCAGGTGGCGCTCGGGCAGATCAACGTCTTCCTGGCACTGGGTGGCGGTTGGCACGCCCCCAACCCCGCGCCTCGCACGACGCCGTGATGCCAGCAGGGCGCGCCATGCCCCTTCGTCTCACGACCAGGGGGCCGGGACGGCGACCCGCTGCCCCTGAACGCCCTGCACGCCCATTTCCTGCAACACCTTCAACTCACCGTCGGTTTCCACACGCTCGGCGATGAGCGGCAGGTCGATGCTGTGGGCCGCGCGCTGGATGGCCTCGATGAACAGCCGCTTGTGCTGCTCCTGATCGATGTTGCGGATGTAGCCCCCGTCGATCTTCAGATAGGCCAGGCCCAGGTGGGCCAGGTTGCCGATCATGCTGAAGCGACCACCAAAGCGTTGCAGGGCCAGGCTGAAGCCCAAGTCTCGCAGGCGGCGCGTCAGTTGCGCCAGGCTCGCGTGGTCCGGGAGCTGTTCTTCGCCGATCTCGAACGTCAGACGCGGGCCCAAGGCGCGGTGCTGGCCGAGCAGGTCATAGACCTGCTGCAGGGCCTTGGCATCGGTCAGGGTAGCGGCCGACAGGTTCAGCGCCAGCGACCGATCATGGGTCTGCAGGTGCTTGAGTACCTTGTCCAGCATCAGCAGGTCGAGCCGCGCCGACCAGCCGAAACGCTCCAGCCATGGCAGGAAGCGCCCGGCCGCTACGGTCTGGCCCTGCTCGTCCTGCAGCCGCGAGATTACCTTGTAATGCAGGATGCGCGACAGGTCATGGCTGTCGACCACCGGCTGGAAGAACAGCTCGAACTGCCCGTTGGACAGCGCCTGGTCCAGCCGCGTGTGCCAATCATGGTGGCTGTCGGCGGCCTGGGCCGCCACGCCCTGTTCCAGGCACACCCAGCCCGGATCAGCCTTGCTTTCGGCCATGGCCAAGGCTTCGTCGGCCAGCTTGAGCAGGGCCGGTGGTGCGTCGCCTGGGGTATACGGCGCCATGCCGATGCAGGCCACGGGCGTCACGTCGCTGGCACCGGTTTCGTGCAAGCTCTGAAGGGTGACCTCGAGCGCCTGGGCCAGCTGGATGGCTTCTTCATGCACCATGCCGGGCGCCAGCACGGCGAATTCGCCACCGCGGCTGCGGGTGATCAGGTTGTTGGTTTCGGGAAAGCGCGCGCAGGTGCGCTGGAGCTGCTGCCCGATGGCCTGGAGCAGCTGGTCGGTGCGCTGCCCGCCCAGGCGCGCATTGAGCCCGGTCAGGTCCTGCACCCTCAGCAACAGCAGGTAACCTTGCCGTGCGTCCTCGAGGTTGCTGACCCGTGCAGCCAGCTGCATCTCGAAGTACCGTCGGTTGGCCAAGCCGGTGAGGCTGTCCTGGTAGGACTCGACCCTGAGCCGTTCGCTACGCTCAGCCTGCTCCTGGAACAACGCCTTGAGCTTTTCGACCATCTGATTCATCGCCTGCACCACCCGGCGCAGTTCCGGTGTGCTGGGCAAGTCGGGCAGGCTGAGGAACTCACGTCGGGCGATGGCGTGGGACTGCGCCACCATGTAGTCCAGCGGGCGCAGTTGTCGGCGCAGCAGCAACGCACCGAGCACGGCACTGATGGCGCCGCACAGCAGTAGCCAGCTTAGACTGCCCAAGGCGCTTTGCCAGAGCTTGGACAACGCGAACATCGGGTGGCTGATCACCTCGACCCGTGCGGCCTGCTGCCAGCCACGGCTGACGATCGCATCGCCACCGGCCGCCTCCAGGCCGATCAGGCGGATGAACCAGCGCGGCACGCCATTGGTATCGGGCTCGGCATGCCGCTCGACCAGCACCGCGTTGGAGCCCAGGTCCACGACCTTGATGCTGGCGTAATAGCCACTGTCGAAGATCGAGCTGACCATCAACTCGACCATCGCCGGATCGTCGATGTTCGGCGTCAACGACAACGCCAGCGCGGTGGCTGCGTCCTGCGCATGAGAGCGCAGCTGGTTGACGTACTGACTGCGCGAGCTTTCCAGGCTGACCATGAAACTGCCGCTGAACGCGACGACCAGGAACAGGCAGATGGCCAACAGCAATTGTTTGAACAGTGACATCGGTGATCCTCAGTAGACCGGTTCGGCCGGGAACCCTTCGGCCTGCATTTTCTTGAGTACATCCTGCCAACGCGACAGACGCTTGGTATCGCCGACTTTCTTGTTGCCTGCCGCGCCTGTCAGCCACAACCCCTCGCCATTGAAGGCATAGACCGGCAGCAGGTCGGGTCGCTGGTTGGCGGGCTTGATCGGATCGATCAGGCTGTCGAGCACCAAGGGCATCGCCTCCGGGCTGGCATAGTACGTCAGGACCATGTGCGCGCGGTTCTGGCGCAAGGCCTTGACGTAGGTGATACGCAGCTTTTCACTGGCGATACCCATGCGGCGGAGGCTGAAATACTTGGCGATGGCGTAGTCCTCGCAGTCACCGGCGCCCTTGATCAGCGCCTGGACCGGCGTGGCCCAATAATCGGCCTCGTGCCACAGGTCGATGTCCTCGACATAGCGCAGCTGCTGGTTGAAGAAGCGGTTGACCACCTGCAGGCGCTCCAGCTCGCTGCCCTGCTTCTGCGTGCTCAGCAGGTTTTGCCAGGCGTCGATCCGTGCCTGCCCTGCGCCCAGGGGGCCGTACAAGGTTTGCGCACGTCGGCTGATCTGGGAAAAGTCCCAATCGGCCTGCAGGCCACCCAGCAGCAGGCAGCCCACCAGCATGGCCTGGCCCAGGCGCTTGAGGCTTCGATTGAGGATCCAGGGTATCGCCACGACGAATGCTCGAGCAGACCGGTCGAAAGAGGCGATGGTGCGGCTTGGCCCCGTAAAAAACAATGGCACCTTGCGATCATTGGCCCCTCTAACCCTCATCCCAGACAGACGGGCTGTACCCTTTGCCGTCCAAGGGTGCGACTTATTGCGTCATAGCCTTTATCATGCTCTCCAATGGTACGATTTGGCTTGTAACCAGGTTTGACAAGGACTTCTTCCCATCTAAGGTTATTGGATCCAATGCATTCAGGCATCAGGCGTACTCCCCGTGGCCACTAAAACTAAACTGCTAAGCGCTGTATTGGGTGGTGAGCAGCTGTCACCGCATTTGGCGCGCAGTGTCATCGAAGAGCGGCTGCGAAGTGCCATTCTCGATGGTCGTCTGCCGCCGGGAACTGCCATACGTCAGCAAGAACTGGCCACTCTGTTCGGCGTCAGCCGCATGCCCGTTCGCGAAGCGATTCGACAACTCGAAGCGCAGTCCCTGCTAAAGGTCGTGATGCACAAAGGGGCGGTCGTTGCGCCGCTGATTGGCGAGGACGCGGTCGACACGTACGACCTGCGTCTGATCCTGGAAAGTGAGGCGCTGCGTCAGTCCATTCCCTTGCTCGACGCGGCCGACATTGCACTGGCACGCGAGTACATTCGCCAGCTGGAAATCGAAACACGTCATGCCGAGATTGGTCGGCTGAACCGCCTGTTCCACATGACGTTGTACAGCAAGGCGACGAATCAGAAGCTGCTGCGCCTGATCGACAACGAGTTGAGCGAAGAAGAGCGCTTCCTGCGCTTCCACCTGTCGTCCATGGGGCTTGGCCAACTGACGCAAGACGACCACATCGCGTTGGCCGACGCTGCCAGCGACAAGCTCATCGACGAAGCCTTGCTGGTGCTGGAGCGCCACTTGAGCAATGCCTCACGAACCATCCGCGCCTACCTGAACCGCCAAGTGAAGCCCTGAACCCTGTCCCTCGAACTCCTGCTGGGCGGTCCGCGATCACCGCCCAGAGATCGACCTTGTGTTTCAAACTGTTGCTACAAGGCGCGCAACATCCCTTCTGACCCCCCTTCTGAACCGTTCGGCGTCGCATCCAGGCGAGGCCCTTCACGCGAGCATGCGTCGAAAACTCAGCGCTTTTGCGGCTTCTGACCGGCGGCATGGCTGGGCGTGTAGCCATTGCGGTGAAGCACGTGTTTGGACGCGCCAACGATCGGCGCTTGGAGCAAACCCTTACTTTTGGTAATGGCACCATGGCAGTAGCCATGAATCCGGGCACACTCTATGGCGCGGCACGACTGCTGATCGCCTACGGGCAGCCCTGGTCGGCCGCTGACCATCACTTGCAGAAGGAGTCTGCTACCGGGCATAGGACCGATTAACGATCAGCCGCCCCTTCGACTTCAACTCATCGCCCTCTCCCTTTCTCAGTGCTCGGGTGAAGCATTCACTCACTTTCTTATTTTGATTAGTTCTAATCGAAAGGCACTGACTCATCAACAACATTGCTTGCTTACTTGCAATGATATTTAAACTCGCCCCTAATAAAGTGACAGTGTTAAAAAGATTAAAAAGACATTGCTACTTCCGATTGGACTGATCTAAGTTAATTAGGCCGGCATCGAAACAACCCCACAGCCTCTCTGGCCGTAGGGTCTCGACTGCGCACTCGGCAACTTCAACTTGTGACGAGAGTTCGCCTTACTCAGGCCGGCGACGCTGTGCGCCCCTGTGTCTGGCTGGTCGACCGTCTTTCATGACCCTGATAGGAACGCCCGATGAACGCTTTGAATACCGAACTGCACGTGTGCAAGTTGGCGCTGTCGCGCCACCCGCTCTTTTCATCCATCACGACACCCACGTTATTGTGCCGCTTCATGGAAACCCATGTCTTTGCCGTGTGGGACTTCATGTCGTTGACCAAGCGCCTGCAGCAGGAGTTGACCTGTATCCACTTGCCTTGGCTGCCGCCGCAGGATCCTGCCGCGGCCCGCCTGATCAACGAGATCGTGTTGGGCGAAGAGTCCGATGATCGACTCGACCACGGGCACTACAGCCACTTCGAACTGTACCTAGACGCCATGCGTGAAGTCGGCGCCGACACCCAGGCCATCGAACGCTTCATCGCCCTGCAACGCGAAGGCATCGTCCCACTCGACGCCTTGCAGGCATGCGGCGCCAGCGAAGCGGCCAAGGCGTTCGTCGCCGACACGCTGGAGGTGGCCCTCACGGCACCGGCGCACTGCGTGGCAGCGGCGTTCCTGCATGGGCGCGAGAGTGTCATCCCGATGATGTTCCAGCAGATCCTTGACGAGTGGGGCATCGGCATGGAGCAGGCACCGACCTTCCGCTATTACCTGCAACGCCACATCGATGTCGATTCCGAAGACCATGGTCCGGCGGCCGAACGCCTGCTCGCACGCCTGGTGGGCGACGACGCCCACAAGCAGCGGCAGGTGTTGCAGGCCGCCCTGGCCGCCATCGCCAGTCGCGAACGGTTGTGGAATCGCGTCCATGCCGACTTGCAGGTCGTGGCCGTCGAGGTGGCCTCATGAACGCTCAGGACTACCGCTCCTTCGCCGACACCTGGGAAGCACGCGCCACCATTCGCACACGCCCACGACGCATGGTTGAAGACGACCACCGGCTGATCTACCCACTCAGCCGACAGCCGCTGGCCCTGAGCGCGACCTTGCAGCGCGACTGTCCCCACCTGCGCGACTTCGTGCTGGTGCAGAGCCTGTACAAGTTCATCAACGACGTGGTGATCTTCGAGACCGAGATCGTCGACCGAACGGCACGCCGCATCGCCAAGGACACCTTCGCCGTGCGCTTCCCGTTCGCGTGCCGCTATGACGCCATGACCGTGGTGGTGGACGAGGACTATCACGCCCTGGTCGCGCTGGATTTCCTTCAGCAGACCATTGCCCTGACCCAGGTCGAGCCGATCGGCCTGCCAGCGGAGATCGAGTTGAGTCGGGCGATTCCGGCAGCGTTGCAGCACGTACCTGCGAGGCTGCGCGATGCCGTCGAGCTGATCTGTGTGGGCATCGCCGAGAACACCCTCACCGACGACGTGGCGGCATTCGCCCGCGACGACACGGTCAAGCCTTCGGTGAAGGGGCTGATGGCCGACCACCTGATGGACGAGGGGCGACACTCCAGCTTCTGGGCACGACTGACGCGGATCTATTGGCAGTCCGCGCCCGAGGCCGACCGTGAAGCCATTGCCCAGGTACTGCCGGTCTTTCTGGCGCAGTACCTGACCAGTGACATTCAGCAACGTTTCGACTCCGCCTTGATCGAGGCGCTGCCCGTCACGGAGGCCACCCGCGATGCACTGCGTGAGGAAGTCCGCGGCCTGGCCTACCCGATCCACCGACAGCACCCCTTGCTCGGCAACATCCTGCGCTTTTTCCGCGCCAGTTCGATGCTCGACAGCGCTTGCGTCCAGCAGGCGTTGCACGACTACCTGCCTTAGGAGGCTGCCATGAAACGTCTGAACATTGCCTTGGTCGGCCAAGGCCACACCATGGAACGCCTCGTCGAGCTGCTGGAAGAGCAAGGCCATGCCGCCATTGTGCATGCGCACTACGTGCACGTGCCGGCGGCGAGCGACCTGATCATTGAGGATGGCAGCGCGTCTATCCCAGGTGATGACCCATCGGCCTTACCGCACCTTCCGGTGTTGGGCGTGCGCTTGACGGTCAGCGACACACCTCTGGAGATCGTTGTGGATATCTCCTTCAGGGGTGGTGTAATCGAGGCACCTCATCTGATCGAGCAGCGGCGCGTTCAGCCCGACTCGCCCACGGGCAACGGTCAGCAATGGCGTCTTGAAACACTGCAGGTCGTGGAGGAGCAGCTGACGCTGCAGGTCGCCCGGTATGCCCGTGATCCACAGGCCCTGTACGAAGCGCCCTCTCTCGCCACACCGCGTTCAGGACAGTCGAGGACACTCGATTGGCTCGAGCAGCTAGCCTTTGCCCATGCCTTCAACGAGACCTCGCACGCAGGCTGGCAGGAGGCGGCTTCGCACGATTTGCTCTCGGCGCTGCACCCAGGCCTGCTGACCTTTGCCGACCGCACAGCGCTCAGCCTGGACGGTCAGCGCTGGAGCTATCGCCAGTTGCATGCGCTGACGAATACCTTGGCCCAGGCCCTGGCGCAGCATCTACCGGCGGACGGTGAGCAGGTACCTGTGGTCGGGGTATGCCTGCGCAAATCGCCTGCGCTGTACGCCAGCCTGATCGCCGTCCTGCGCAGCGGCGCCCTCTACCTGCCGATCGATCCGGCCACGCCCCTGGCACGCCGTGAGCACATCCTGCGCGACGCAGGCGCGTGCGTGGTGCTGCACGACGAGCAGGCCCACGCGGACATCGTATCGCTGGACGTGCGCGACGTGCCGTTACTCCCCGATACGGCACGACCGGCGCCCAGTGCCCCGGTGTCGCTGGCGCCCGATCGCCCATGTGTGGCGATCTATACCTCGGGCACCACGGGCCAGCCCAAGGGCGTCCTGCTCAGTCGTCGCAACCTGGCGCACTTCATCGCCTGGTACATCGATCACGTGGCGCTCGACGCGCACAGCCGGGCGTTGCAGTTTTCCACCATCGGGTTCGATGCTTCGCTGCTGGACAGCCTGCCGGCACTCGCTGTCGGTGCCGAGCTGGTCATACCCAGCGAACCACAGCGTCAGGATCCCCATGCCTTGAGTGCGCTGATTCGTCATGCGTCTGTCACCCACGCCTTCCTGCCTCCAGCGCTGCTGAGCCTGCTACCCAGCGAACCGCCTCTGGGCCTGCAGCACCTGGTGACAGGCGGAGACGTCTGCGAGCCCCAGGCCATCGCCCGCCTGGCACCTCAGTGCCGGCTGCACAACATCTACGGGCCGACCGAAACCACGGTGCTGGCCACCACACGGATAGTCGCGGCCGAGGACGACAACCGCAACGTGGGTCGACCGATCGCCAACACCCAGGTGCTGATCCTCGACGAGGCCCTGCGACCGGTGGGCGACCAGGTGCCTGGCGAGCTGTACATCGCCGGTGCAGGCGTAGGACTGGGCTATGTGAACAACCCCACCTTGACCGCCGAGCGCTTCAGGCACCTGGTGCTGCCGTCAGGCGACACCCTGCGTGTCTATCGTACTGGCGACATCGCCCGGTGGACGGCCGATGGCATCGTGCTGTGCGGACGGCGTGACAACCAGGTGAAGATCCGCGGCTTTCGTGTCGAGCCCGAGGAGATCGAACACTGCCTGCGCCGCAGCCAGGCCTACGGCCACGTCGCGGTAGTGATCGACGCGCAGCAGCGGGTCCTGGCCTTCGTCGCCCAGCCACGCGATCCCCAGGCCGAGCGCACGCTGCGCGATCACGCCCGGCGCCACCTGCCGGACTACATGGTGCCGACGTTCTACCGTGAACTGGAGCGTCTGCCCAGCACGGTCAATGGCAAGGTCGATCGCCAGGCGCTGCTGCAGGGCCAGCCGGCACCTGCCGCGGCACGACCCCGCATGGCACCGCAGACACCGACCGAACAGCGCCTGAGCGCGCTCTGGAGCGAACTGCTCGAGCAGGCCGAGGCCGATATCTCCGTCGACGACAGCTTCTTCGAGATCGGTGGCCATTCGATCCTGCTGTCGCGCCTGTTGCTGGCCGTACGAGAACGGTTCGGTCGGGGGGTGGCGATCAACCAGTTCATCGAACAGCCGACCTTGCGACGCCTGGGCGCCCTGCTCGATGGAACCGGCGACGCCCTTGAGGGCCTGGGCGAGCGCCTGGAACGTGATGCGCTACGGCCGCTCGACCTCGAGGTACGGCCCTTGGAGCGCCTGGGCGACGTGCACCGGGTGATCGTCACCGGCGCCAACAGCTTCCTGGGCGTTCACCTGGTCGAGGCGCTGCTGGACTGGGGCAGTACGGAAGTGGCCTGCCTGGTGCGTCGTGGCACAGGGTGCAGCGCGCAGGCACGGTTCGCTCAGGCACTGGCGGACAATCGCCTGACCCTGGACATGACCCGCGTGCGGGTCTTCGACGCGGACCTGCGACGTCCGCGCCTGGGCCTGAGCGAAGCCGATTACCGTTACCTGGACGACCACTTCGGCGTCCTGGTGCACAACGCGGCTCAGGTCAACCACGTACTGGACTACCCCGCCTTGGCCCCGGACAACGTCGAGCCCTTGTTCGAGTGCCTGCGCCTGTGCGAAGGCACGCGCAAGAAGGTCTTCAACTTCATCTCGACGCTGTCCGCCTGCAGTGCGGTGGACGCGCACGGGCGGGTGCTCGAGCAGGAGGCGGCAGCGACGCCGCCGGTCTACCTGCGCAACGGCTATAACCTGAGCAAATGGGTCGGCGAACGGATCCTCGCCCGGGCGCGTGCCCAAGGGGTGCGGGTCAACGTGTTCCGGCCGGGCAACATCACCTTCGACAGCCGCTCGGGCGTCAGCCAGCCGGAGCGCAACCGCTTGATGCTGATGCTCAAGGGATCGCTGCAGCTGGGCCAGGTGCCGCGCTTGCAGATCGACTTCGACCTGATGCCGGTGGATTTTCTCGCCCGCTTCATCGCCTTCCATGCCAGCCGGCATCACGCTGAAGCCTGCGTGTTCAACCTGCACAACCCCGAACCGCTGCGCTGGGAAGATTATCTGGCGAGCTTTCGCGCCCACGGGCACGCCTTCGACCTGGTCAGCACGGCGCAGTGGCAGCGGCAACTGCATCGGGTCGATCGCGACAATGCGCTGTTCGATGTGCTGGGGTTCTACCTGGACGGCTTTGGCGAAGACATTGGCGACATCTCGTCGATCGAGCATCGCAACGCACGGATCGGCGTACAGCGCATGGGCACGCGCTACCCGGCCAAGACGCCGGCACTGCTGCAACGCGGCTGCCAGTACCTGAGCGACATCGGTTTCATCTGACCTCACCCCCACAGGAGTCTTACCCATGCACGCACTCAAACCCGATACATTGATCGCCAACCCGCAGGGCTGCGAAGTCGTTTCCAGCGTCGAGGTGGCGGCACCAGCCGCCAGCGTCTGGGCCATCGTTGGCAACTTCGCCGGTTTCCCGGTGTTCATCCCGGCGCTTGCGCACATCGAGATGACCGGTAGCGGTGTGCGCTCGGTCCGCAAGAAGCTGTTCAAGGATGGCAACGTGGTGATCGAGCAGTTGAACAGCCGGGATGAGGCGGCCATGTCCATGACCTGGAGCCTGATCTACACCAGTCTCGATATCGGCAACCTCTGGGCGGCCATGCAGGTGGAGCCGCTTGACGACGGTCGTAGCCGAGCGACCTGGACCATCCAGGCCGAACCTTGGCAACGCGAGACGGCATTGCCCGCCTTTAAGGCCTTCCTGCAAGGCTTCGCCGACGACGCGATGAGCACGGTGCGTCAGTTGCTGGCGTAGCACCTCCGAGCGGCGCCGGGTGAGTTGAGCCCGGCGTCCACGCGCAGGACAGTTGCAAATTGCCTCGGTCACGCAAACAATGAGACTAATTATCATTCATTGCGTGATCGATGACCTGCCGATGCCTTCTTCAGATTTCGTGCACCAGCTGTACAGCGAACATCATGGCTGGCTTCGTGGATGGCTGCGCGGCCAGCTGAACAACGCGGCCGATGCGGCCGATCTGGCGCACGATACCTTCGTACGCCTCCTGCAGCGTCGGGAAGCCCCTCAATTGTCCACGCCACGGGCCTTCCTGCGTACCGTGGCGCGCGGTCTGGTGATCGACCACTGGCGACGCGAAGAACTGCGGCGCGCCTACCTGGAAGCGCTGGCACAGCTGCCCGAAGCCTACACACCCGACGCGCAGACGCGCGAAATGCTGCTGGAGCTGCTCGAGCGCATCGACCGTCTGCTCGATGGCCTCAAGCCCAAGGTGCGCCAGGCTTTCGTGCTCGTCCAGTGCGAAGGCTTGAGCCAGAAAGAAGCGGCGGCTCGCCTGGGGATTTCGCTGCGCTCGGTCGAGCGCTACGTCGCCGATGCGCTCTATCATTGCTATGTGCTGCGTTATGAGCAGGCGGCCCATGTTGGTGGATGACCCCGCCCTACCTGCAGCCGTCGTGCGCCAGGCCATCGCATGGATGCTCACGCTGCGCGAGCAACCTCATGACCCTGCCCTGTTGGAACAATGCGCGTGTTGGCGCAGCGCGCACTCATGTCATGAACTGGCCTGGCAACGCGTCACCGGACTTGGTCAGGAACTCGACCTTCGGACGCTACCAGGTGCGCGCGTGGCCTTGCACGCCCTGGAACCTGCCCGCGCCCGCCTGCACCGCCGTCAGGCGCTGAAGCTGCTCGCAGGCGTGGCGCTGGTGGGGTCAGCCGGCTGGTTGAGCCAGGACCGTGAGCGGCTGGACGACTGGCGTGCCGACTACGTCAGCGCCCTGGGCGAGCGCCGCCGGTTCGCACTACCAGACGGCTCGGTGCTCCAGCTGGATACCTGCAGCGCGGTGAACCTTGCGTTCGATGCACGGCAACGTGCGCTCGAGCTGTTACACGGTCAACTGATGCTGAGCTGTCGCCCCGATCACGCTGACCTCCGGCCTGTACGCATACGTACGCGCGAAGCATCGGTGCAGGGCATGGACGGTCGTTTCGTGGTCCGCCAGCACGCGCAGGCGACGTTGGTGAGCGTGCTGGAGGGGCAGGCGACGGTGCATGGTCTTCAGGGAGCCGGTACGCCAGTGACGGTCCAGGCGGGGCAAGCTTATCGTCTCGATGCGCAGGGGCCTCGCCGCCTCGATACGCCACCCCTGCAAGCCGGTGCCTGGGCAGAAGGCCTGATCATCACCCGCGGCATGCGTTTGCAGGATTTCCTGGCGGAAGTCAGTCGTTACCGACGCGGCTACCTGGGCTGCAGCGCAGCCGTGGCCGACTGGCGTCTTTCCGGCGTGTACCGCCTGGAGGATACCGACCGGCTGTTGGCCATCCTGCCGCAGAGCCTGCCAGTAAGACTCGAGCGGCGCACGCGCTGGTGGGTCCGGGTCGAGCAGGCCGGTTGAGGTAGTTTGGCGGGTTTGCGTGCGTCGTTCGGCCCTGAAGAGCGCAGCTCTTTTCTTGGATCAACGGACCTTTCCATGCCCAACGTTTCCCATTTCCAATCTCCCCTGTCCGTACAGGGCGTCCCTGTCTCACGCCTCGGCGGCGCCGTGCGCGCTGCCGTGCTCGGGACTGCCCTGGGCTTGAGTGTCCTGCCGACGCTGAGCCAGGCGGTCGAGGCCCAGACCGTCAGCCGTCCCTATGACATCCCGGCAGGCAGCCTGGGCGATGTCCTCAATCGATTCGCACAGCAGGCTGGCATTACCCTGTCCGGCACACCGCGTCAGGTCGACGACCTGCAATCGCCAGGCTTGCAGGGCGATTATGCAGTCGACCAGGGACTGCGCCGCCTGCTGGCCGGCAGCGGCCTGGAGGCCGTCACCCAGGACGGCGGCAGCTATGCCTTGCGTGCTCGCCCCACCGACACGGCCCTGGCCCTGCCAGACACCGATGTACGCGGCTTCAGCCTGGGTAACGCACTGGGCAGCATGGACGGCTATAACGCCACCCACAGTCAGGTCGCGACCAAGACCAGCACGGCGCTGCTGGAGACTTCGCAGTCGGTGTCCGTGGTCACGCGGCAGCAGCTGGACGACCAAGGCTCGCAGACCGTGGCCCAGGCCATGCGCTACACCCCAGGTGTGATGACCAGCCCATACGGCGCGACCCATCGTTACGATTATGTGGCCATGCGTGGCTTCAACGACGGCTCGGTGGACAACATCTACCTGGATGGCTTGAAGTCCATGGGAGACAACGGGACCTACAGCACCATGCAGGTCGACCCCTACTTCCTCGAACGCATCGACGTGCTCAAAGGGCCGTCGTCGGTGCTGTACGGGCGTAGCTCGCCAGGGGGTCTGGTAGCCTTGACCACCAAGAAACCGCTGTTCGAGGCCTTCCACCAGGTGCAGGCAACGGTAGGCACACAGGGCCAGCGCGGCCTGGGCTTCGACCTGAGCGGCCCCCTGGACGATGACAAACGCATTGCCTATCGGTTGACGGGGCTGGCGGACCATTCCGACACCCAGTTCGACCATAACGAAGAGGAGCGCTACGCGATCGCCCCGGCCGTCAGCATCGACTTCAGCGAGGACACCTCGCTGACGTTGCAGGCGTACCTGCAGCACGACCCGGAAGGTGGCTACCACGGCGGCAACCCTGCAGCCGGCATGCTGCACCCGCGCAATGGTCTGCGCCTGTCGGACCACTTTTTCGAAGGTGAGCCGGATATCGATCATTACGAGCGGACGCAGCAGTCGTTCAGCTACCAGTTCGAGCATCGTTTCAACGATGTGCTGACGGCACGTCAGAACTTCCGCTACCAAGACTCGGACGTGTCGATGGACCAGGTGTATTCAGCAGGCTGGGCGGATGCACAGAGCAACGTGCTGAACCGCGCCTATACCGGGGGCGACGAGCGCCTGCACTCCTTCATCGTCGACAACATGTTGCAGGCCGAGCTGTTCGCGGGATCGGCCAAGCACACAGTCTTGCTGGGCGCGGATTACCAACGGCGCAAGGCCAATGTGGACTGGCGATACGGGTCGGTGGATCCGCTGGACGCAGGGGCGCCGGTCTATGGCAACGGTAATCTGGAGCTTCAGGGCGAGAACCGTTACCTGAGGCGGCTGCAGCAGACCGGCGTCTACCTCCAGGATCTGGTGGAATGGGACCAGTGGCGCTTCTCGCTGGGCATACGTCAGGACTGGGTGAAAGTGTCCGAAGAGAACCGGGACACGGGGCTGCGCATCAGCGATGATCGCAGCAAGTTCAGTGGTCGCGCCGGCGTACTGTACGTGTTCGAAAATGGCCTGGCGCCGTACGTGAGCTACTCGGAATCGTTCAACCCTAATACCGTGTCCGATCAGGAAGGCCGGCCGCTGGCGCCGACCGAAGGCACGCAATGGGAAGCGGGCCTCAAATACCAACCACCGGGCACCGACAACCTATTCACGGCGTCGGTCTTCCATATCGAACAGGAAAACCTCGCCTCCAAGCAACCGAACGAAGACTTCTACCGGGCCGTGGGCCAGGTGCGTTCTCAAGGGCTGGAGTTGGAGGCGCATGTCCAGGTGACGGACAACCTCAAGCTGATCGGGGGCTATACCTTCACCGATATCGAGTACAGCAAGACCATGCCGAGCCTGGCCATTCCCGGGCAGGACAACCGCGGTCATTCGCCTACCCAGGCACCCAAGCAGATGGCGTCCTTGTGGGCTGACTACAATGTTCGTCAGGGGCCACTTGATGGCGTCAGGCTGGGCGGCGGTGTGCGCTATGTGGGTTACAGCTGGGTCGATGCCGAGAACAGCATGAAAGTGCCTTCCTATACCGTGTTCGATGCGTCGATTGGCTATGACATGGGCAAGCTGGGCGTGAAAGGCCTGGACCTGCGCCTGAATGCCAACAACCTGACCAACGAAAGCTACATCACCTCCTGCGCAAGCCTGAACTACTGCTACATGGGTGAAGAGCGCAGTGTGAGTGCGACGGCCAGCTACCAGTTCTGAGTAAGGGTATCTGAAAAGACAAAACCCCTACCTGCCTGCGCAGATAGGGGTTTTGCGGAATGAATCTTGACGATGACCTACTCTCACATGGGGAAACCCCACACTACCATCGGCGATGCATCGTTTCACTGCTGAGTTCGGGAAGGGATCAGGTGGTTCCAATGCTCTAGGGTCGTCAAGAAAACCGGTGTGCTGAGCGGCCAGCGGGCCACTCGGCGAAATAGGGTCTCTCTACCT